>JAJDAO010000022.1 GCA_029261835.1 Deltaproteobacteria bacterium
TATGGTAAGCAAGGTTATCTTAATGCAAATGTCAAAGCGGAGTATACTTACCAACAGGTTGATCCCAAAATTGATGTAATATTCGATGTTATTGAAAATGAGAGATTTTTCATAGAAAAAGTTATAGTATCTGGTAATGACAAGACAAAAGACAATGTCATACGTAGGAATTTAAGTTTTTTTCCAGGAGAGAGGGTTGATACTCAAAAAATAAAGCAAAGTGAACAAAGATTGACAGGTACAGGATATTTTGACAGTCAAAGTGGTAACGCTTCAGAGATTACTTACCTGCCAGGCACAAAGTACAATACAAAAAACGTGATCGTTAATGTAAAAGAGGGCAGAACGGGAATGTTAAGATTTGGTGGAGGGTTTGGTGCCAATGCTGGACTATTTGGAGACGTCTCATACACCGACAAAAACTTTGATATATTTGATTTTCCGAAGGACATGAAAGATTTTATGTCAGGTAATGCATTTCGAGGTGGGGGCCACACAATAACGATGAGATTTAGTCCGGGGCTTGATAGGACAGAAGGAGTGTTTTCGTTTAATAATCCCGCTGTTTATGATTCAGGATACAGCCTGGGGCTTAGCGCTAATGTTTTACGGCGTGCAAGGGAGGACTATAACGAAGAAAGAAAAGGTATGAAAATGAGTGTTGGCAAGACTGTGCTCAGGGGGTTGAGGCTAGGGGTTACTCCAAACTTTGAGATAATTGGATTACAAGATGTTGACGATGATGCGCCTCTTATTGTTTTCGATCAAGAAGGAACCAATAAAAAACTAAGCCTGGAGTTAACCGCGATGTTAGACAGACGGGACAACAGACAGACTCCTTCGAAAGGTTATAAAATAACGTCATCTCTGCAGTTCTCAGGCCTTGATGTTGACATGATAAAGTTTGTAACAAAAGGATCAAAATACCATACTTTCTTCAAATTTCCTGACTGGAGGGGCAAACATATTCTCTCTTTCAGTGGAAGGTTAGGTGTTATCGAAGCAACTTCAGATGAAGGTATACCTATCTTTGAGAATTTCTTTGCCGGAGGCGCCAATTCTATACGAGGTTTTGCCTTCAGGGGTGTGGGGCCAATCAGCGAGACAGATGAGGTATCAACTGAACAAGTCGGTGGTAAGGTGTTACTCCTTGCATCAGCCGAATATACCCTGCCTGTTTACGGTGATATGGTCAGGGGGGCTTTTTTTGTTGACACAGGAAAAGCGGATACCGATACGAATGACTTAAACTTTAGTAACTTTCGCGCCACAATAGGCTTTGGGTTCAGAGCAAAAGTGCCATTTATGGGAAACTCTGTTGTTGCCATTGACTTTGGTTTTCCATTCATAAGAAAAGACAAGGATGATGAACAAGCGATAACATTTAACTTTGGAGGGAAGTAGAAGGCCTTTTATTGTTTTTCTTCTAATTATAAAGGAAAGGAATTTAATATTATGAAATTATCATCCGTTAAAATACCAATTATTTGCCTGGTATTTGCTTTATTAGCAAGTTTTGCTTGTACAAATGTAAACCTTGCAAATGCCGAAGCAGAAGATTTTAAGATTGGAGTAGTAGACATAGGCGGTATATTTGAAAAGTATCAAAAGAGGATAGATCTGGATCAGGAACTGAAAGAACAGGAAAAAGAATTTCAAGATGAAATAAATAAAAAAAGGAAAGAAATTATAGACTTAGATGAAGAGACTCAGCTACTGGATTTGGGCAGCGAAAGTAGGGGTAATAACGAAAATTTATTGGAAAGAAAAAATGTGGAGCTTGAAGGTTATGCAAAATTCGCGGAGAGGCAGTTGCTTAAAAAATATAAAGATTTCTTTGAAAATATTTATCAAGAGGTAGTACGGAAAGTTGAAGAAATCGGAAAGCAAAATAATTTTGATCTCATCATTAAAAAAGAAGAACCTGAATTAAAGAGTGGGCAAATATCTGACCTTCAATTTAAAATAGGAATAAGAACAGTTTTATATCATTCGGAGTCAGTTAACATTACGTCAGACGTAATAGATAATTTAAATGCTTCCTATGCCAAGGAAAAGGAGAAGAAATAAAGATTGGACAAACTTCAAAGAACAATTTCAAGGATAGTTGAGTATTCTGGAATAGGTTTGTTTACTGGAGAAGAAGTTAAACTTCGCTTTAAACCTTCTCCGGCCAACACAGGAATAATTTTTGTGCGCACTGATGTTGATGGCAATCCAAAAGTGCCGGCAAACATTGAGGCTCTCTATGATACAAAACGGCTGGTAACATTAGAAAAAAATGGAGTGGTAGTAAAAAGCGTTGAACATGTGATGGCTGCCTTAGCCGGACTTGGTATTGACAATATTGAAATAGAAGTGAATAGTAATGAAGTGCCGGCAGGAGATGGTAGTTCTCTTCTATTCCTCCAATTGCTCAAAGGTACAGGGATAGAAGCTCTTGCAGAACCAAAAAATACATTCTATTTGCAAGAAGAATTAAGCGTAAGCAATGGTGATGCAAGCATGGTCGCCTTGCCATATGACAAAGGACTCTCTCTTTCCTACGTTCTTGATTTTAACGGATCATTCTTAAACAGGCAATGCTTTGAAATCGAAATGACAGAAAATAATTTTAGCACTCAAATAGCACCTGCAAGAACTTTCGGCCTGTGCACAGTTATTGAAGAATATAAAAAACTAGGATTAGGAAAAGGAGTTACTGATGATAATAGTCTTATATTACAAGAAGATGGCACAGTAACAAAACCCCTATCCATGGCCCCTGCTGAGTTAAGGTTCCCAAATGAATGTGTAAGGCATAAAATATTGGACATTATTGGTGATCTTTATTTGACTAATCTTAAATTGCATGCGCGTATAGTTGCAACTAAATCCGGGCACTATTTAAACACTCGTTTGGCTGAGAAAATCTTTGAATGCTTTAAAAATAAAACTCATAAATAAGCTAAAATGTACTACTTGAATTTTCTATTAACAATTCGATCAGTTTCAAACACCTACTAAAATCCTATTTTTCGAGCTAAACTATTTTGGTATTTAGTTCTATTAAAATGAAATAAATACGTACATTACAAATGAAAATACATTCAACCGCTATCATTCATCCAGAAGCCATAATAGGCAAAAACGTTGAAATCGGTCCTTTTACGGTAATAGACAAAAACGTGAGAATTGATGAAGGTAACATCATTCATAATAATGTTACAATTACTGGTAATACAACCATAGCTAAAAACAACGTAATATTCCCCAATTCAGTAATAGGGGCGGAGCCTCAAGATTTAAAATATTATGGTGAACAATCAAAACTCATAATTGGAAGTGATAACGTTATCAGGGAAAGTGTAACAATCAACACGGGAACAGAAGTGGGTGGCGGAGAGACATTAATAGGTAATAATAACTTTTTTATGTCGTGTTCTCATATAGCACATGATTGTATCATTGAAGACAACGTTCTTATCGCCAATGGTGTGCTTTTAGGAGGGCATATAAAGATAGAAAAACACGCAAAATTGATGGGACTGGCAGGTATACAGCCTTTCGTAACTATTGGTCAACACTCCTATGTAGGAGGACTCTCAAGGATTGTCCAAGATGTACCGCCATACATGATAGTAGAAGGCAATCCTGCCAAGGTTCGAAAAGTTAATGTAATAGGTTTGGAAAGATCGGGATTCTCACAAGGCAGTATCGATACCATAAAGGAAGCATTTAAACAACTATTTCGTTCAGAAACATTGAACAGGAACCAGATACTTTCTGAGTTAGAGAACCAGGAAAACCTGATACCAGAAATAAAGCTTCTAATAGAATTCTTTAGAAACGTTGAGATGGGTAAATTCGGTAGATACAGGGAGTCTTTACGGTCAACTTTAACAAATACATCATAAGAGATAAAAAGCTTTGGAAAAATTGAAGGTTGTAGTAATAGGGACAGGCCATCTCGGCAAGGCACATGCGCGCATCTACTCCGAGATGCCGGAAGTTAGCCTTGTAGGTGTTGTAGATACTAATAAAGATACTGGTGAAGCAGTTGCACAGCGTTGTAAAACCAGATATTATCGTTCATTCAAAGAAATCTTAAATAAAGTTGATGTAGCTAGTGTTGTTGTGCCTACCAAGTCTCATTATGAAATTGCCAAAGAACTACTTAATAACGGCATTCACGTGTTAGTAGAAAAGCCTATGACAGGTACCGTATCCGAGGCAGAAGACTTAATAAAACTGAGCCGACAAAGCTCAGTAATATTACAGCCAGGTTACATAGAAAGATTTAATCCTGCGCTAGAGGCAATCAAAAAACTTGATGTTTCCTTGAAATTCATAGAATGCCACAGGTTAAGCCCATTTTCGTTCCGCTCAGCAGATATAGGTGTAGTCCTAGACTTGATGATTCACGATATAGACATTATTTTATATCTTTCAAAGTCTAAAGTAAAAAAGATAGATGCTGTTGGTGTAAATGTTATAGCGGATAAAGAGGATATTGCAAATGCTCGCATCCAGTTTGAGGATGGTTGCGTAGCAAACATTACGGCAAGCAGGGTTTCTTTCGAACCAATGAGAAGGATTCGCCTTTTCTCTGAAAATTCATATATATCGCTTGATTATCAAAAACAAGAAGCTCTTATTTACAAGAAATCTCCAAAGCTAACCCTAGAATCTCTTGATACTAAAAATAAAGGCGTGTCAAACATTACAGATCTCAAAAATTTTTCATTTGGAGACATGTTGAAAATTGAACGAATAAAAATGAACAATCAGGAACCACTGAAAAAGGAATTGGAATCTTTTGTAGACTGTGTAAAAAACGGTAAACAGCCAATTGTTTCAGGTGAAGA
>JAJDAO010000023.1 GCA_029261835.1 Deltaproteobacteria bacterium
TCCGTTTAACAAGAAATTACAAAAAGAATGTTCTGAAAAGATATACTCAGGCATTAATAGAGCATCACAGATAATTGAGAACCTGCTTCGTTTTGCACGGCCGACAGAAGGACAATTTGATCATGTAATAGTCAATGATATCATAGACGAAACGATTTCCCTGATTGGAGAACAGATAAAATTGCAGAGGATATGTATAGAAAAAAGACTGTCAAATGATATATCTTTGATTGAAGGAAATGGTAATCTTTTAAAGCAGGTATTTCTCAATATGATGTTAAACGCAGCCAATGCTATGGGAAACGGTGGGAATCTGGTCATAACGACAAAACCTTCTGCCGGTAAAGATGTCAATATTATCTTTTCTGATACAGGTTGCGGTATACCAAAGGAAAATCTGGATAAGATATTCGACCCATTTTTTACAACTATGCCTGTCGGAAAAGGTACCGGGCTGGGGTTATCAATAAGCTATAGTATCATAAAACAACACAACGGCGCCATATATGTCGAGAGTACTGTAGGGAAAGGCAGTGAATTTATAATTCAGCTGCCTGCAATTAAGTGACTAAAGTGTGAAGTGAACTACCCGCCCGGCCAGGCCGTTCGCCAGCCCGCCTGTACCTATTCGGGCAGGCCCGACAAGGCTGTTCTGGCGGGGACGGGAAGTGCCTAAAGTTAGGAAAAAGTCGGGGAATTGTTATTGTAATCCTAACAACAACAATATGATATACTGACAGTTTATTTGTCATTCTAAGCCCTTCGCCTTTTGTCATCGCTTCACTTCGTTCAGGACAGCGTCTGAACGAAGTGAAGTATCTCTTGTCAGAAGGTCAATGATGTTTCGAGAGGTTATAGCGGTTTCATAAGGAGATTATTCGGTCGTTCGTTCCTCCCTCAGACCTGTCCTTGAGTGAAGAGAAGAGCTTGTCCTGGAGCGAAGGAAAGGAGCTAATTTATATGGGAAATGACATTAACATTCTTGTAGTTGATGATGAGGAAGATATGTGCTGGGCACTGGAGAATATATTAAAAATGGAGGATTATAATATTGTCACTACAACCAGTGGAAATGAAGCCCTCAAAAAAATTAAGGAAAAGGCATTTAATATTGCCTTTGTAGATGTAAAATTGCCGGACTTTGATGGTATGGAACTGGCAAGACTCATTAAGAAGGGAGACTCTCGCATAGGCATAATCATGATATCCGGTTATTACTATGAAGACGATAGCGATATACAGAAAGGATTACATGATGGCGTATATTTAACATTTGTTGGTAAGCCATTTGATAATGTTGAGATTCGCAAGATTGCTCGAAGAGCTTTAGAACTAAGCAAGAGGTAATCTTAAATAAGAATCTTAATAAGGGCTGCGACTCCTCTAAGGAGGGTAAAGGTTGTGCCAATCAAGAATAGAAACATCCACTTGATAATTTCTACCTTAGATTCTGCCATTTCATTTCTGAGAACGCCGATAGATTCTATCAATTCATTTCTGAGTTTAGCACCGGATTCAACAATTTCTTTACTAAGCTCAGACTTTTGTTTTTCGAGTTTGGATTCAAAGCGCAACTCAACATCTCTGATAATATCTATCTTGTGGTCATCGAAGGTCGTATTGATGAAATCTATAAGCTCAGGGAGAGCATTCCCAATTTGTTGTAGATAATAAAGGTGGATTCGCCCTGTGGAGTAATATAGTAGCTCTACTCCACAGGGCTTGACCCATCAAATCCTTTTAGTGAATCCAATCACTAATATTAAGGAACTGATTCCCGTGTTTTATCTCCCACATACTATAATTATCTTGATAGAAAAATCTATTCAGAAGTCCTAAGTCCACATTTTTCAGGACCATATCCTGTATCTAAATCTATATCCTTCCTTTGGCATACTGTTCGCTATACTACATTAAGTGTTGATAAGAGAATTTATGGTCCTTTAAAACAAAATAGCATTACCCTTCCATTTGGTTAATAAGAGCCTGCCGGGGGGGGGGGGGGGTGACTATTTGTAAACGCCCTTAACTATGCCGGGAGTCGTAACAGTCGGCGGGCATAAGTAAGCGTATGGATCGATATAATTCTCTGAATGGTTTTTTTACATTTTTGCGAAAATGAAAGGGGGTGATAAAAATGGCAAAGATACAGAAATCAACAGATTCTTCCAGTTTGGCTGAGGTTGTTGACAGAATACTTGAGAAAGGTATTGTTATAGACGCATGGGTAAAGGTATCACTGGTTGGTATTGAATTACTGTCAGTAGAAGCGAGGGTAGTTATCGCTTCAGTAGAGACTTATCTTAAGTACGCCGAAGCAATCGGCTTGACAGCCAGCGCCGCTGCGCCGGCTTAGTGTGGTTGTGTTAGTTAGCCTATTGAGGGGAGTCCCCCGAACAACGCAAAAGTAGTTCGCGTGGGGAAGAACACTATATTTCTCAGAGGAGAGGTTGTCTTGTCAACTTCTCCCTGAGGAATCTAATTAACATCTGAAGTAAGAGTTTACTACAACTTTCAGAAGGGAGGTGAAGAAAATTGGGAAATTTAGCCAGTTCAATGAATCGTCTTTCAGACGACATTGTAACAACATACAATGATCGTATGGCATTTATGGGTTCTCTAAAGCACAATGTCGATGATACGTTAAAACAATTCCATAATAACCGTAGCAGGATGTCAAAAGACCTGAATAGTTCATTGTCAGGATTTGTTAGAAACTTATCAGATTCAACAGACAAATTTTTAAAAGATTTCCGTAATACCTACGGGCAAATGGCGAAAGAACAGAAAGATTTCTTGAACGAAAATCGTAACCAGAGATCAAATGATGTCAGTAAGATGATGAAAATGTTTCAAAATGAACATCAAAAAATGGGAAAAACATTAAGGAATGATCTTAAATCATTTTCAAGAGAACTTAGCAGCACAGTGAGGAGTTTAAGAAATGAGATGTCGGATGATATTTCCGGTGCAAGTAAGGCGTGGAAGAATATGGAGTCTGCTATGGCTATAAAAAGGCCAGGGACAGAAGCCAAAACAATCCCAAAGGTTGAGGCAGAAGCAACAAAACCGATTCTTAAAAAATCGAAACCTAAGGAACAAATTATAGGAGCTAGAAAAAAAAGTAAATGGAAATAGGAGTATCAGAATCATCTTGAAAAACAACAAAGCATACAAATCCCTCTCTTTCCCCCTTTTGCAAAGGGGGTTTTAGGGGGGATTTAACCTTTTACTAAAGGGGTGACGAAGGAGAATTGATCTGTGATAAACAACAATTGTCGAAACAAAAAGAAAAAAGGTTGTTCCTGTTAAACCAAAACCCAAAACAAAAGCTAAAAAAACTACTAAAAAGACAAGAAAATAACTTTTCAAAGTAATTAACAGTATCGGAATTTCAAAATTCTAATTGTTTTTAATTGAAACCGTAGATTTCATAGCTATTCAAGGAAAGTGCATAAAGTTAAGGTAATCTCATTATATATTTCTTTCCTTTACTTTAGGCACTTCAAACTTTAGTTCACTTTAGACACTATTTAGATTTAAACCATGGGAGATATAATATGAAATTAAATTGTCTGGGTTGTGGTAATCCCATAAATCTTGGAGACGAATATGAGAGTTATTCAGGAAGTATAAGGTGTAATGCCTGTTCCGCAATTCTTAAGGTAAAGCTGAATGACTCAAAGTTAGTGGATATGTATTTCATGCGCTTTGCGACACCTTCTGTCGAAGAAGCGTTTGAAAATAAATTATAGTCCATCAGCAAATGTACTAAGCCATTAAGAAAAACAAGAGGAAGAGTGTATGAACACTGTAACTAAAGAAAAGATGACCAGGATAGTATGCGCATTCTGTAGTGGAAAGGGGACAGATCCCTTTGATCTCCTGTCAGAAAAGTCAACATGTCATGTATGTAGTGGCAACGGCAGGGTAGACGTAAGCATACCATTTATGAAATGTGCATACTGCCATGGTACAGGAAATTACAAGAGTTATAGTTGTAATGTATGCAGAGGTAAAGGTGTTGTTCCTGAAATCAAGGGACAAACAAGGATGTGTCCGGAGTGTTATGGCAGTGGCGACGATGTATCAAGTGGTATGGAGTGTCTTACATGCCATGGGAAGGGTGTGGTGTCAGCGGCATAACACAGTATAGTAACGGGCATACAATAGTAGTAAAATCTTAATTCGAACGGGTCGGAAAATTATTTTAGAATTACAATAAGCCTTTGGCGAATTAAGGAATTAAGGAATTAAGGAATTGAAAGATTCCTTAATTCCTTAATCGAAAATCTCAATTATTTTACCAAAAGAGGAAAGTTACTTCTCGTAACAGTAATGATTATTGTGAATTACATGCCTTTACATTTTGTATATCGAACACTTATTTTCTTATTCTTAAAGGAGGATGACAATGATTACGCACGCGGAAATGCCGGAACTGGAACAAATTAAGGACCGTAATCTCACGGTTTTAAAGTTAGAAAAACGTTCTGATTTTGTTGAAACACAACATGTGAAGAAAATTGCTGAACGTGCAGTATCATATCTGAAGGTAGGTTATCCTGTTCATTTTTCCGGTCCGG
>JAJDAO010000024.1 GCA_029261835.1 Deltaproteobacteria bacterium
AGAGTCGCTTGTTAGAGGTGGGTGGCGGGGATTACACCGCTCCGGCGCAGCGAGCTCCCGCTTTACTTGCCGGCCGAGAAACGCGCGAGACCGGCCCGTCGAGCTATCAGTTCGGAACCCGCCCCGCGCGCATCGACGCGCTGCTGCCCCCGGACGTGCGGGACGGGCTACGTCGGGCACTCGGGCGCTTTGATCGGCAGATTCCCGGCTATGCCGGGCCCGACGGCCTACTGGTGGGGATCGAGTCGCGCAGCTCGAGCCCGCTGCGCGTGCCCCGCGACGATGTCAGCCGCCGCGCCCGTCACTTCGCCAATGTCTTTCCCATCGGTGAGGGGGCGGGCTATGCCGGGGGCATTACGAGCGCCGCCATCGACGGCGCCCGCTCTGCCCAAGCACTCCTGCAGCTGGGTCTAGCAGGGTGCTGAAGAGCCCCCACCTTCGTTCTTGGCATCCATCGTTGCCCGAACGAGCCGAACTCCTCAGAGGTCCTGGTTCGGGTTGATCAGGTACTTCTCGCCCGTGGCTTGCTTCCCGTACACGGCGATCTCGTCCAGCTGCAGCACGCCGGCGAGCGAGACTTGCTTCGCATAGCTGCTGGCGAACGTCGTCTTCACCTCTGCTGCGACGCGCTCTCGAAGCCTGTTGCCCGCCTCGAACCCGATCTTCTGCAGAAACGGCGTCAGCAACCAGCCACCAATCCCCCAGGCCATGCCGAAGTTGCGGTCGAGCCGCGTCGGCGAGCGCTCCAGGCCGCCGTAGATGTAGACCTGCTTGTGCGTCGTCGAGCCGTAGCGGCTGAACTCCACGGCCGTCTTGTTGGCGGCGACCTCCATGCAGGTGAGGATCCGGCTAGCGAGCCGTCCCCCGCCGGTCGCGTCGAAGGCCAGTGTGGCGCCGGTCTCGACCAGCGCGGCGATCAGGTCTTGGGCGAACCCGTCCTCGCTCGAGTTGCAGACGTGCTTTGCGCCCAGAGCCTTGAGCAACGCGACCTGCTCCGGCTTGCGTACGATGTTCACCAGCTCGACACCGTCCTTGAGACAGATCTTCTGCAGCATCTGACCCAGGTTGGAGGCGGCCGCAGTGTGCACGAGAGCCTTGTGCCCCTCGAGCCGCATCGTCTCGACCATGCCGAGCGCGGTGAGTGGATTCACGAAGCACGAGGCTCCCTCCCTCGGCGTGGTGCCTTCGCGCAGCTCCAGACACATGCCCAGCTTGATGAGGCGGTACTGCGAGTACATCGCGCCCCCGATGGCGGCGACCGTCTTGCCCAGCAACGCCTGCGCCGCGGGTGAAGCGCCGGCCTTTACGACGACGCCGGCACCCTCGTTTCCGACGGGCAGCGACTGGCCGATGCGCCCGGCTACGGCTCTCAGGAACTTCTCGTTGACATCGGCCGTCACCACCGGCCGCTCTGCGGTCCCACTCTGCCTCGCCGTCGTCATGTCTGCCGGACCAAAGAGCAGGCCCAGATCCGACGGGTTGATGGGCGAAGCCTCGATTCGCACGAGCACCTCGTCCTCGCCGGGCTCGGGGATCGGCACTTCGGCGAGCGAGAGCTCGAGCGTCGCGTCGCTCCTGAACAGGGATCTCAGCTGAAGCGACACGGGTGCGGTGGGGTCGGCCACGATTGGCTCCTCGGAACGGCGACAGGGATGTGCGCCGAGCGCGAGATGATACACGGCATCGGCGAAAGGATCAGCTGGGCAGGAGCGGCGGCTTCGCCCCGCCAGAGGTCCTTCGACTCGAAGTCACTCGGAGTCGATCTTCGTGCAGTTCATCGAGTTTCCTCGCGGCTCGCAGTGATACACCGTGCCGTACACCCGAAAGAACCCAGCCGAAATTCGGGTCATCGTGTAACTGTTGGGGCCATCCTTGTGGATCCCCGTATTCATAGACTGGCAACCCATACTCATCATCGCGGCTGCGAGCAGGCACACGCCTAGGAATAGCTTCATGTCGGTTCCTCCTCTCAGTCGTATACCGTCATCTCTTCGCACTCACCCGGCGACTTGGCAGGGCAGCGCCATACCGTCGGCTGCATGCCGACGAACGGAACCTGCTTGGCACCGACGACGTAGATACGGCCGTCATCCGCCGGAGCTGTATCTTGGAAGCTCGTGGCACAGCCGCCAAGCGCTGCCGCGGCAGCGATCGACAACAAAGCTACGAATGCTCTCATGCGTATTCCTCCTGTTTGTTCGCGACGGGACCGAGGGAACTCAGCGCCGACCACTCGCCCCGTGCTCGACGTCTTTCCCGCACCCGGCCCGCGTATTCTGCTCCAGCGGCCGTTGCGCGTAAAGAATGACGGGCAGAAGAGGCGTGCCTCTCGCTTTCCTGGTGCAGACCGTGGCGTCGGGACTACGACACCTTCCGGCCCCGCAGCTCGCTGGGCTACCGGCTACCGGCAGCGGTGTAGTGGCCAGCGGCTTCTATGCTGGGCCAGCATGCGGCGCTCGATCTGGGCGTCGAGCGTGGGCGGCCTTCCCGACCGCCCACGACGATGCTTGAGGCGGAGGCCATCCACCAACCCTCGAACCGACGTAGCGCCTTCTGCTGCCTCGGCGTATTCAGGAGCCCGTCGGGATGTCCTTGAAGGGCATGCCCTTGTCGGCGCGTGATTCGGGAGGCAGCCCGAGTACGCGCTCGGCGATGATGTTGCGCAGGATTTCATCCGTGCCACCGGCGATGCGCAGTCCCGGTATGCTGAGGTAGCGCTCCTGCCAATCACCCCCCTGCGGCGAGTAGGTGTCGTCCTGCACGCTGCTGGCTCCACCCTGGATCTCCATCGCGAACGACGCCATCTCCTGCATCACACGGGCGCCGATGAGCTTGCCGAGGCTGGCCTCCGGGCCGGGCGTCTTGCCCTGGGAGAGGGCGCTCAGTGTTCGGTTGCCGGTCATCTTCACGCCCTTTATCCGCGTGTAGAAGTCGGCGATGCGATGGCGCACGGCCGAGTCCTGAATGGCGGGCCTGCCGTTCAGCTCCACCTGCTGGGCCAGCCGCACGAGCTCTCCCACGCTGCCGCCGCCACCGCCGCCAATCGATGCTCGCTCGTTCATCAATGTGGTGATTGCTACGGCCCAGCCGTTGCCGATCTCGGAGATGCGATTGGCGTCTGGAATGCGTACGTCACTGAAGAAGACCTCGTTGAAGCCCTGCCCGCCGTTGATCTGTGTGATGGGGCGGATCTCGATGCCGGGCGAGTGCATGTCGACGACGAAGTAGGTCAGGCCCGCGTGTTTCTTGACATTCGGATCGGAGCGAACGACGACGATTCCCCAGTCGCAGAACTGAGCGCCGGTAGTCCACGTCTTCTGGCCGTTCACCACCCAGTCGTCCCCGTCGCGCGCCGCCGAGGCGCGCAGGCCGGCGAGATCCGAGCCGGCATCCGGCTCGCTGAAGAGCTGGCACCAGATCTCTTCACCGGTGACCAGCTTGGGGATCCAGCGCTTCTTCTGCTCGTCGGTCCCGTGCGTCAGAATGGTGGGCCCACACATGCCGATTCCGATGCCGAAGATATTCGGGGGCGTCAAGAATTTCGACTCTTCCTGACCCCAGATCACGCTCTGCATCGCAGTGGCGCCCCGGCCGCCGTACTCTGCCGGCCAGGTGAGGCAGGCCCAGCCAGCTTCGGACTTCTTCTTCTGCCAGGCCTGCGCCGCGCGGGTGGTCTCCGCGTCACTGCGATCGGCAAGTAGCTCGGCCGGCGGGTCGTCGGGGCCGCGCAGCTTGGCGTTGGCGTCGAGCCAGTTGCGGGCCTCGGTGCGGAAGGCAGCTTCTTCGGGTGTGTCGTTGAAATCCATGATTCTTCCTCGCTCTGGAGCGCTCGGGTCGATGCTGTATCTTCGTTCTGTCTCTGTCGGCCCGCGGTTGAGTGGTTGCCCGGTCTTGAAGCCGGTTGCTGTGGTGCTCAGCTGTCGTCGCGGTTCTCGATGCGGTCGACCAGCTTGTCCTTCCAACTCGTCGGATTCCCGAGCGCGGCCGCCAGGAGCTTGCCGCGACGGTAGAAGAGATGGCAGTCGTACTCCCACGTGAAGCCGACGCCGCCATTGAGCTGGATCATCTCCTCGGCAATGTGAGCCAGCGCATGGCTCGCCTGAACGCGCGAGATGCAGGCCGCGATGCCGAGTTCTTCGTCCTCATTCGAGAGCGCCCAGGCGCCGTAGTAGGCGTTGGATCGCGCCAGCTCGAGCTCGCACCACATATCGGCGAGGCGATGCTTGATGGCCTGGAACGAAGCAATCGGACGCCCGAAGGCGTAACGATCGGTCGTGAACTCCTTGGTGGCGTTGAAGCAGGCATCGGCGGCACCGAGCTGCTCGAAGGCCATCAACACGGCAGCGCGGTCGAGAATCTGCTCCACCAGCTCGTCGCCCTTGCCGTCCTTGCCCAGTAGCTCCGCCGCGGCGCCGTCGAAGTCGAGCTTGGCCAGCGAGCGACTCGGGTCGAAGGAGCTGATTGATTCGCGGCTCACACCGTCGGCATCCAGGTCGACGAGGTAGACCGAGAGGCCCTTGTCACCCTGGGCGGCCACGACGGCGAAGTCGGCGATCGTGCCATCGGGGACCGGCAGCTTGCAGCCGGAGAGCTTGCCACCCGAGACCGACGCCGTGATGTGTTCGATGCCGTTCTGCCCGGGCTTCTCCGTCAACGCGAATGTTCCGATGGCCTCACCGCTGGCCAGCTTCGGCAGATATTTCTTCTTCTGCGCTTCACTGCCCGCCTTGAGGATGGCCTCGGTGGCGAAGTAGACGCTCGACGAGAACGGGATCGGCGCCAGTGCCCGGCCGATCTCCTCGGCGATCATCGCCAGCTCGAGGTGACCGAAACCCGCACCGCCGTACTCCTCGGGAATCACGGCGCCCTGCCAGCCCATCTCGGCGGCGCCCTTCCAGAGGTCGTCAGCGTAGGGCTTGTCTGTCTCCAGGATCTCGCGGCAGACGGTCAGGGGGGAATGCTCGGCCAGGTAATCGCGTGCTGTCTGCTGCAGCAGCTTCTGGTCGTCGGAAAAGTCGAAGTTCATTTCGGGGGTCTCCGCCTGGTTCGTGAGGACTGATAGCTTCACTGTATTGACGGAGATGTCAATCTCTGCCCCTCGGGGATTCAGCGAAAAGCGGAAGGGCTGTCGCGGCCGGCCTCCGGGCATCTGCGAAGTGCCCGATGCGCGGCGAGTGCAGTCCTCTTGATCAGAGGCTCCGCAGCGACCCGATCGACGTGATGACTCCCGACGAGCAGGGCAAGCGCACGCCTAGGCGGGCGTTCCGGAACCCGCAGAGATCCCCCGACCCGCCGCAGGTGCTTGCAGCACAGCGCCGGGGTCACCGGGCGCGCTGCTCGGCCTCGCGAGCGATGCGGCTCAATGGCTCTTGCTACCGGTCTCGTCGGGCGTCGTCAGGGCGTTGCGACGATGGCCGCGACGTCGTCCACCAGGCGGCGCACTTCGGGGCTCTCGAGCGAGTATTCGATGGCGAAGCCGCCGTCGTAGACTCGCACGACCTCACCCTCGAGCTCGAACGGGCTGACCGGTTGCACGAAGACATACAAGCGCAGCGTGGTTCCCAGCTCGGGCTGCAGCGAGGCGTCTTCGAGGCGTGCCCCGGAGTAGGAGATGTTGACGAGCACGCCCGCACCCTCCTGACGACCGGAAGAGCACAGTGTGTCGAAGCGAGCCTTGAACCTCGGGTGCTTCCGGCGATTCACCGCATCCATGCAGCGTCCCCTCAGGTGGGTTCTCAGCTTCTGTCCATCGGCCCGTCCCAAGCCGGGCTTTAGAGGTGCGCGGCTGCGCCGGGTGGCTTGAGACGGCGGGCTGATGCGAGCGGCTTGCAACTAATACTGAACCTGTTCATAATTGATCCTGTTCATAAAAATATCCGTCCGATGAGGCAGTGATGTCCCAGTCCCCCTCCAGCCAGCCCGCCGCCGCCGGCGGACTTCGCGAGCGCAACAAGCGCGAGAAGCTCATCCGCATCCGGCGCGCGGCGCGGCAGCTCTTCGAGCGGAAGGGCTTCGAAGGCGCGACCGCCCGGGAGATCTGCCGGCGGGCAGGCATCGGAACGGGGACGCTGTTTCTCTACGTGCGGGACAAACGCGAGCTGCTCTTCTTGGTATTTCGGGATGAAGCGCGGCGGCTCTATCGCGAGGCGGCGAGCCGAGTCGAGGACGAGATGTCGCTGCCGGTGGCGATGATGTGCTTCTTCAGTGCGTTCATCGAATTCTACGCGCGCAATCCCGAGCTCTCGCGCGTGATCGCACAGGAGCTCTTCTTCCGCGAGCACGAGCCCGAGACGATGGGCGCGCTCACGTTGGAGTTCGCCGGCGAGCTTGCGAAACTGGTCGAGCAGGAGCAGCGACGCGCTCGACTGCGTGCCGACGTCGATACCAGCACGGTCGTGAGCGCCTGCTTCGCACACTACACATTTTGGGTTCAGTGCTGGCTGGGGGCGAAGATGGTCTCGCGCGAGGAGGCGGAGCGCTCGTTGCGACAGGCGCTCGAGCTGCAGCTCGAGGGGTTGTCTGCACGCGGGATGAGATGTTGACGCAGATGCGAGAAGCCGGCCTGCAGGCCGGCCGGGTCAAGAGCACGATGCCGGGCGAGAGCGACTGCGCATTCTCGGGTGTCGAGACGCAGCCATCGCCGTGCCGGAGCCGAATCAGCTCGGGACCAGCTTGATTTCGCTCACGGAGATGCGGCCGCCGAAGCAGACATCGATATCGTGGCCGGGCCGGCGCGGTCGCGCGTGAAAGTCACCGCTGTACTCGAAGTGCCTGCCGCGGCGTTCGTAGCGCACGGCATGGGGGCTTGGGTCGGGAGGGCAGTGGACGATCTCGCAGCGCGTAGCTTCGTCGTGCGGATGGGGCAGGTTGACGTTCCAGAAGGCGCCCGGCGCGGGCCGTTGGGCGAGTAGCTCGCGGAGTACGGGAGCCGCGCGTAGCACCGTGCACCCCCAATCGGGCGTGCGGTGGCGTCCGACGTACTGTGAGATGGCCAGCGCTGGAAAGCCGAGGATGGCCGCCTCGCGAGCGGCAGCCGCCGTGCCGGAGACATAGGTGTCGACGCCGAGATTCGCGCCGTGGTTGATACCGGCGACCAACCAGAGCGCATGACTCGAACGCGCGGCTTGCCAAGTCTCGGGCAAGCTGGCCGCGGAGCAGAGCGCCAGCCGAGCGCAGTCCGCCGGCGTACCCCCGACCGCCAGACGATCACTCTGCCGTTGCTCGATCGGAATCGTCGAGTCGTCGCTGACCGCATGCCCGACGCCGCTCTGGGGAGAAGCGGGTGCCACGACAAGGCAGTCGCCCAGGTCGCTCGTCACCTGCAGCAGGGCGTCGAGCCCGGGTGCGTCGATCCCGTCATCGTTGCTGAGGATGATCTTCGGTCTGCCCATGGTGGGCCAGGCTAGCCCGAGCCGGCGGCTCTCGGCCAGGCGCGGCCGCGCAAGCGACATTGGGCCGCGTGCTTGCGTGGGCTTCTGCTGGCTCGCTGCGCGAGAAGTGCCCAACGAAATCCCGACTGGAGAGGGTTCCCCCTTCGGTTTTGCTGGCTCCGAGCCGATGATGTGCCTTGACGCGAGTGAACCCCCCTCGGCCGTTTGCGCCGAGCGCTCGGTCCGCTCATCTGACACCGGAGCGCCTGCCCTGAATATCTCGCTAGAACAGTCGATGGCGATCCAGTTGTGGGTTGCCGAGGGAGTCGCTCGGGCAGCTGACGAACTGTCCGAGACCCACGCGGTCGACAGCCGGATCCAGGTCGACGAGACGCGTTGCTGCACGCTCGGGAACTGCGGACCCGACGGTTGGTTCTCGAGCCACGACGACGTCACGGCCGGCGTGCTGCTCTCGTTTCACGGGCCGCTCTCAGGGGATGTGCTGCTTTGCATGGAGCCCGAGCAAGCACTGGCCTGGTCTCAGGCGGGCAGTACGAGCCACGACTTGGTTCGCACTTACGTAGATTTGGCCAGCGGGGTTCTCAACGCTGTGGTGAAGTCGGCCGCCGAGGAACTCGACGTGGCCACGGAGTCCGGCGTTGCTGAGCTGGTCGAGATGTCGGCACCCGGTTGCCTGATCCAGACCCACGCGCCCTCGGATACGGTCGTGGTCTGCAGCAGGCTTCGCATCCGAGCCGGTCGCCAGCACCTGACCGCGGATCTCTACCTGCTGCTCGATCCCAAGCTCATGTCCGCCATGCTCGGTGCCCTCTCGGTTTCCGCTCACTGAGTCGTGCCTCCGCCCGGGGCCTGGTAGTCTGCCGGCGTGGCAATCTATCTGATCCGACACGGTGAGACGGCGGCCAATCGGGCTCGCGTGGTGCAGCTTCCCGCGACACCGCTGAGCGAGCGCGGGCTGGCTCAAGCCGATCGCCTCGCCGCACGGCTGAGCGGTGAGGGGATCGAGCGAGTCCTGTGCAGCGACCTCGCGCGGGCGGTCATGACGGCCGAGTGCGTGGCGCGGGCCACGGGCGCGCCGCTCGAGACCGACGCAGTCCTGCAGGAGCGCAACTTCGGAGAGATTCGCGGCACCGCCTACACCGACCTGGCAGAAAATCCCTTCGGGCTCGACTACGAGCCGCCCGGTGGCGAGACGTGGCAGGCCTTTCACAGGCGCGTCGATCGGGCCTGGCAGCGGATTCGTGCGCTGGCGCTTGCGGGGGCAGGGCACCTGGCGGTCGTGACCCATGGCCTGGTCTGCCACTCGCTCGCGGCGCGGCACCTCGAGCTGCCGGCTGTGGTCTCGCGGCCCGGGCCCAACGGTCCGCTGCTGCAGTTCGGCAACACCGCGCTGTCGATTCTCCACGGCCCCGATCCATGGCGGGCCGAAGTCTTCGCCTGCACGGCCCACCTCGAGGACGAACTCGCAGCCGATGCGGCAGCGGTCGGTGGGCTCTGAGCGGGCGTCAGCGGAGCCGCGGCACCTCTCGGCGCGTGAACATCATGAACGTGACGTTGTCCAGCACGTCACAGTCCTCGGTCTCGTCTTCGACTGAGACGAATTCGTTGAGCTCCGAGTGATAGTAGAGCGCGTTCAGATCGAGCAGCCGGGCCAGTGTGACGAGAATCGGCTGCTGCCAGACCGTCCAGTCGCGGTAGGTGAAGATGGTTCGCTGACCGCCGCCGTCGGAGGCCTGCAGACTGAAGTGCATCATGTTGGTGAAGGGGTTGGGCTCACCGTCCTCCTCCTCCACCAGCTCCACTTCGAATCCCGCATCCTCCATCTCTTCACGCGTCATGTCGTCGGTGCCCCCCATGTCCATTACCGGCGCGAGCTGGGGTGTCTCGAGCATCAAGTAGTCGACGTGGCGGGTGGCTACGTCCATCAGGTCATAGAGCTGCTTGGCGTTGAAGAGGTGGTGGCTCTGTTTGCCGACATAGCTGAGACTCTCGCCACTCGCGATGCTCTTGACCTGCTTCCAGATCGCTTCATCCAGCACGTCGGCCACGATGTAGTGCTTCTCGGTTTCCGGCAGCCACGGGAGCCGCAGCACCTGCGACTGAGCGTTGGTGTCGAGGTCGATCATGACGTAGCGGAAGTCCGGGTAGCGGAAATGGCCGTGGTAGGAGAACTCTGCCGTTCCCGCCATCGGCTCGACGATCGTGTGCACATCGCGACAGAGTTCAGTCGCGACGAAGTCCTCAACGCCGAAATCGAACGTGCCGAGCACGGAGCTGTAGACCTCGTAGGGGTCCAGGGCGTCGAGTCCCCCCTTGAGATACGGCTTTATGTAGTCGTAATCGCGCACGTGGGGCGAGTCGTAGCACTTCATCCAGCCGAAGTCGGAGAAGTCGTGGAAGCCCGCACTTGCGACGCTGCGCCAGTAGTTGAGTCGCTTCTGGCGAGAGCGGATCTCGACGTTGCGCGCACGGAAGCCGCGCAGAACGCAGCCGTGCAGCTTCAGCAGAATCTCTCGCCGGGCGTCTGGCTTGAGCTTGTCGAGGCGGCAGCCGGCCTGGAGATGAATCCAGTCCGGCTTGGGCTTCTTGCCGGCGTGGATATCGCTCAGCAGGCGGTCGAGGGCCTCGAAAGAGTTGGCCACCCGAACGCTCATCTCGATCTCCATTTCACCCCCCGCCGTCTACCCGCATTCTCTGGAGCGTCGCGTGCAACCATATCGCAGACCGGGCGCATCGGGGACGTTCTCGCTACATCGGTCGCCCACGAGCAGCGCCTCACTATGGCGAAGAACCTCGCCGGAGCACGAGCAGGGCGATGAAGATCCCCAGACCGGCCAGCAAGAAGACCGTCGGATAGCCCATGGCGTCGGCGACGAATCCGAGCAGGAAGCTCCCGCAGGCCATGCCCGCGTTGAACCAGCCCTGGAAGAGCGCCATGATCTTGCCGCGCTCGTCATCGCTGCTCCCCGCCACGATCGTCGCGTTGTAGGTCGGGTAGAACAGACCGTGGGCCAGGCCGAATATGGCGCCCAGCGGCGCCAGGCCCAGCGTGCCGAGGGCGATCATTCCGAGTGAGGCGCAGCCGTACACGACGAGCATGGCCGACGCAACACGGTGTCGATCCAAGCGATCTCCCAGGCTGCCCAGCACGAGTCGTGCAAACATCGCCGTTGCCGCGTAGGAGACGAAGAAGACGCGAACCTGCGTGATGCCGAGCTCCAGGGCGTAGAGCTGATGGAAGACGAATAGACTTCCAAAACAGGCGCCCACCAGCGCGATCACCACGGCGGCGCGCGCCTGCTCGGGACGGCGTGCCACGCGCAAGAGGCTGGCGAAGCCAGCATCCCCGCTCGGCCTGCGAGGCTCCTCGTGTATCAGGCCCGAAAGCAGTGCGCAGAGCAACGCCCCGCCGCTTGCCGTGCCAAAGGCCCAAGCCCAACCGTGGTGCGTCGCGACCTCCTCCATTACGGCGGGGGCGATCGCATTCATCGAGAGCATCGTCAGGCCGAAGATGCCGATCGTCTGGCCGAGGCGTTCCGGGCGCGCCTGATCCACCGCCAGTGTGGCGCCCGCAACGAAGGCCATCGAGAAGGCCAACCCCTGCAGCAGGCGCAGGGCGTAGATGAGCGGCCCCATTTCGTCGACAGCCGCGAAGGCCAGCGAGGCCACCGCCATCAACAGCGAGCCGGCGGTCAAGAAACGGCGCCGGCCGAAGCGGTCGACCAGTACGCCCATGACGAACATGAAGACCATTGCCGCCAAACCGTTGGCGGCGGTGAGAAGGCCGATTTCCGCCGGTCCCACTCTCAGCTCGCTCGCCAGGTACTTCGGGAGCAGGAAGAAGCTCGAGAACGAGTAGCCGAAGCAGGCCTGTGCGATCAGCAGCGTGGCGAAGCGGCGCGTCACGATCGGAGTGCTCCGCTTCCGGTCGGCGTGCTCGTGGGCCAGTAGGGTTCTTCTCGACAGCGCATCGTCGGACATGGCTCGGCTCCAGGTGCCGCGAGCCGGCTGAGAGGTCCCTTCGCTTGAGATGCATCCCCAGAAGAACGAAACCCCCTCCAGCCGGCTTCGGCGGGAGAGGGTAGAAGGACGGACGATCGGCGATCAGTCAGGCCACTCCTCTCCCGCTGCGCGCTTCCACCAAGAGAGGCAGAGGCTGCGAGAGCCGGCAAAAACCGCACGCGTCGATGGCGCGTGCAGCTGTGTCTGAGGTTGAATCGCCATGTGACTCTTGTATCGGAGTCCTCAGCTCGAGTCAACCCGCGGTGGGGTGTCAGAGCCAGTCGGGCAGCGGAAGGCCCTTTTCCCGCAAGAAAGTCGGGTTGAAGATACGGCTGGTGTAGCGGGTCCCGCTGTCGGCGAGCAGGGTGACGATGGTCTTTCCCGGTCCGAGATCCTTCGCCAGCCGGATCGCGCCAGCGACGTTGATACCACTCGAACCGCCGACGCAGAGCCCCTCGTGCTGCAGCAGATCGAAGACGACCGGTAGCCACTCCTCGTCGGGAATCCGATAGGGGGCGTCCACCGGAGCCCCCTCCAGGTTACGCGTGACGCGGCCCTGGCCGATGCCCTCGCTGATCGAGCTGCCGGTTGCCTTGAGTTCGCCGTACTTGTAGTGATGAAAGAGCGCGGCGCCGAGCGGGTCCGCCAGTCCGATGACGACATTCGGGTTGCGCTCCTTGAGGGCCATGCCGGCGCCCGCCAGCGTGCCCCCGGTTCCGACCGAGCAGATGAACGCGTCGACCCGGCCGTCGGTCTGCTGCCAGATCTCCGGACCGGTATTCTCGTAGTGGCCTTGTCGGTTGGCTGTGTTGTCGAATTGGTTGGCCCAGATGGCGCCGTTCTCCTCGCTCTTGGCGTACTGCTCGGCCAGTCGACGCGAGACGTGCACGTAGTTCTCCGGATTCTTGTAGGGCACCGCCGGCACCTCGCGCAGGTCCGCGCCGCATAGGCGGAGCATCTCCTTCTTCTCCTCGCTCTGCGTCTCCGGGATCACGATTACCGTGCGATAGCCTCGCGCGTTTCCGACCAGCGCCAGCCCGATGCCGGTATTGCCCGCCGTGCCTTCCACGATCACGCCGCCCGGTCGCAATTCGCCCCGTTCCTCGGCGTCGAGAACGATCGAGAGTGCGGCGCGGTCCTTTATCGAGCCGCCTGGATTGAGGAACTCGGCCTTGGCGAGGATCTCGCAGCCGGTGCTCTCCGATGCCCGGCGCAGCCGGATCAAAGGCGTGTTGCCGATGCTGTCGACGAAGCCATCCCGGATCTGCATGAAGCTTCTCTCCCCGTGTCCCACGGCTCCGCGTCTCGCGTCCAGTCCGCGCGCGCCGAGTAGCTCAGCCGCGACGCAGCATCATGGCGGTCGGACGTCCGTCCGCCGTAGGCTGGTACCAGACCCGGATTTCGGACTCGGCGATTCGCCAGTCTTCGAGCGCGGTTTCGCTGGAGACTACGAAGGCGTCGAAGCCGGCGCGGTGCATGAAGTGAAGCTGCTCGAGCAGCACATCACCCACCGCTCGCAGCTCTCCTTCGAAGCCGAGGATCTCGCGTAGTATGCGGGCGTGGCTGTAAGGTCGTCCGTCGCCGAAGCTCGGGAACTCGAGCGCAACGAGCTCGAAGTGCGAGAGGTCGTCGGCGATCTCCGACGTGGGCTGGTCGCTCGCCAGTCGAATGCCGAGCGTATCCGCACGTGCCAGCAGTGCCGCCCGCTGGTCGCGCCACTGCTGGAGACTCACGATCAGCGGGCCGTGGGGCGGGATCTCCGCGCCTTCCGCGAGCGAGATCCACGGGTCGTCGACGCGCTCACCGCCCTTGATCAGAGGCATAGAGATTCTCCTTGAATGGGTCACGACCAACTCGCTGGTAAGTGTCGATGAAGCGCTCCCCGTCCTGCCGCAGCGAGAGGTAGGTTTCCACTACGTTCTCGATCGCATCGACGATGCCCTCCGCGTCGAAGCCGGGGCCGATGATCTTGCCGATCGCCGTGTTCTCGTCGGCCGAGCCGCCCAGCGTCAGCTGGTACAGCTCCTCTCCTTTCTTGTCGGCCCCGAGGATGCCGATATGCCCGACGTGATGGTGTCCGCAGGCGTTGATACAGCCGGACATCTTGAGCTGCAGCTCGCCGATGTCGCGCAGCCGCCCGGGATCTGCGAAGCGCTCGCTGATGCTCTGGGCGACCGGGATCGAGCGTGCGCTGGCGAGCGAGCAGTAGTCGAGGCCGGGGCAGCAGATCGAGTCCGTCAGCAGTCCCACGTTGGGCGTGGCGAGGCCGATTGCCGCAAGCCGACGCCAGAGCGCTTCGAGATCCGTCTTGCGGACGTCGCACAGCACCAGATTCTGCGAGTGAGTGACCCGCAGCTCGCCGAAGCTGAAGCGGTCGGCCAGCTCGGCCACCGCCTCCATCTGGTCTGCGCTGATATCACCGGGCGCCGCGCCGACGGCCTTGACCGAGACGTTGACGATGGCGTAGCCGGCCTGTTTGTGCTCGACCACATTGTTTTGCAACCAGGCGTCGAAGGCCGGCTCCTCCCGGCGCGTCGTCTCGAGCGCCGGGACCGAATCGCTGAGATCTTCGTAAGCGGGCGGTGCGAAGTAGGCGCCGATCCGGTCGATCTCCTCTTGCGGCAGCGTGAGCCCGCCTTCGCGGATCTGCTCCCACTGCTCCTCGACGCATTTCTGGAACGCCTCGGTGCCCATCTCGTGAACCAGCACCTTGATGCGAGCCTTGTACTTGTTGTCTCGGCGTCCGAGTTGGTTGTAGACGCGCAGGATGGCCTCGAGGTACGAGAGCAGCTGCTGCACCGGCAGGAAATCGCGCACTGTCTTGCCGATGAAGGGCGTGCGCCCGAGCCCACCGCCGACGATGACCTCGAAGCCGGCCTCGCCCGCCGGATTGCGGTGTAGACGCAGGCCGATGTCGTGCACCTTCACGGCCGCCCGGTCTCGCGGCGAGCCCGTTACAGCGATTTTGAATTTACGAGGCAGGAAGCTGAACTCGGGGTGCAGGCTCGACCACTGCCGGATCAGCTCGCAGTAGAGCCTCGGATCGTGAATCTCTTCCGCGGCTGCTCCCGCGTAAGGGTCGGATGTGGTGTTGCGGATGCAGTTGCCACTGCTCTGGATGCAGTGCATCTCCACGGATGCGAGTTGCTCGAGAATCGCGGGCGTGTCTTCGAGCTTGATCCAGTTGAACTGGACGTTCTGGCGCGTGGTGAGGTGTCCGTAACCCTTGTCGTAGACCCGCGCGATGTGGGCCAGCTTGCGAAGTTGGCGCGAGCTCAGGCAGCCGTAGGGCACGTTGATGCGCAGCATGTAGGCGTGCAGCTGGAGGTAGAGACCGTTCATCAGCCGAAGCGGCTTGAACTGCTCTTCGCTGAGCTCCCCGGTCAGCCGCCGTTCGGTCTGGCGGCGGAACTGCCTGGCTCGTTGCAGTACGAAGTCGCTGTCGAATTCGTCGTAGCGGTACATGCCTCAGTCCTCCGCCTGTTTGCCGAGATCGGTCCGAACACTCGGCCCCGTGGCGCGGATGGCCTCTCGCCGCTTCGTCGGCACGATGACGCCAGCGCGTTCCTCGACTGCGATCAGGTCGGGCGCGACGACCTCCTGGTCAGCTTCGGCCTGTTGGCCCAGCGCGACCATCTCCTCCGCCTCCCGCTCGTTTCCGGCGAGCCGGCTGCCGGCGATCTGCTCGACCCAGCCTCCGCCAGGAGCGAGAAAGACGACGATGCCATCGCGCAGGCGGTTGGCGATTACGACCCAGGGCATGGCGCGGTCCTCTCTGCAATTCACGCGTCGGGCCGGCGGTCGAGACGTTCGCCCTGGGTCGTAGTTACGCGAGTAACTCCGAATACTTGGCAGGGCTCGAAGCGTGACCTGAACGTGACCCGAGAGAGTAGGGAGCGCTTAATGGGAGCGCAACGGTCCCATTTAAGACCCTCGGGGAATCAGGGCTTCGCGGCGTCGTATGCCAGGTTGACCGCCAGCCAGCGTTCCGCCTCGGCGAGCGACATGCCGCGCCGGCGCGCGTAGTCCTCGACCTGATCGCGGCCGAGCGGTCCGACGCCGAAGTAGCGCGCTTGCGGGTGGCCGAAGTACAGGCCACTCACGCTCGCCGCTGGGTGCATGGCGTAGGTCTCGGTCAGCTCCATCCCGAGTGCAGCCGCGTCGAGCAGCTCGAAGAGCTGCTGCTTGGCGCTGTGGTCCGGGCAGGCGGGGTAGCCGAAGGCGGGCCGGATGCCGCGGTACTTCTCCGCGATGAGCTGTTCTTGACTGCGGGCCTCGCCCTCCTCGTGGCCCCACTCCCGGCGCGCCCGCTCGTGGAGCCACTCCGCTGCGGCTTCGGCCAGGCGGTCGGCCAGGGCCTTCACCATGATGGCGCGGTAGTCGTCGCCGTCGCGCTCGTACCCCGCGGCCAGATCGGCCGCTCCGATGCCGGCGGTGACGGCGAACGCCCCGATCCAGTCGTCGAGCCCCGAGTCGCTCGGCGCGATGAAATCGGCCAGCGATCGCCGGGGCTGGTCCCTCTCGGGTCGTGTCTGCTGCCGCAGCATGGGGAAGCGGATTCGCTCCTGCTCGCGCTGTTCGTCCCGCCACACGATGATGTCGTCTGACTCGCTGTTGGCCGGCCAGAAGCCGTAGACCGCACGGGCGACCAGCAGCCGACCGGCCGTAATCTCTTCCAACAGTGCACGGCCGTTGTCGTAGAGCTCGCGGGCGGCCTCGCCGCGCTCCGGGTGATCGAGGATCTCGGGGAAGCGCCCCTTGAGATCCCATGCCGAGAAGAAGAACGTCCAGTCGATGTAACGAGCGATCTCCTCGAGCGGAACTTCGTCGATCGACCGTCGTCCGCAGAAGGCGGGACGGCTGATGTCCGCGGCCCGCCAGTCGATGGAAGCGCCTCGCGCCACCGCCTCGCCGTAGGGCAGCAGCGGCTTCTGGCGCTTGGTGTCGTGAAGATCGCGCAGCCGCTCCTGCTCGGCTCGGTTTCGCTCGTCGACCTCGTCTTTCCGGCTTGGGTCGAGCAGGCTCGCCACGGCCCCCACCGCGCGGGAGGCGTCATTCACGTGCAACACGCTGCCGCGATACACCGGGGCGATCTTCACGGCGGTGTGTTGGCGGCTCGTGGTGGCGCCGCCGATCAGGATCGGGATGTCGAGCTCACGGCGTTCCATCTCCCTCGCCACCGCGACCATCTCGTCGAGAGAAGGTGTGATCAGGCCCGAGAGTCCAATGGCCTGCGCCCCCTCCTGCTGCGCGCGATCGATTATTTGCTCCGCGGGTATCATCACGCCGAGATCGATCATCTCGTAGCTGTTGCAGCCCAGCACCACCGAGACGATGTTCTTTCCGATGTCGTGTACGTCACCCTTCACTGTGGCGATCACGATCCGACCCCGGGAGCTCGCGGCACTTCTCTCCTTATCGAGGTGGGGCTCGAGGTGGGCGACGGCCCGTTTCATCACGCGGGCGCTCTTCACAACCTGTGGCAAGAACATCTTGCCGCTACCGAAGAGGTCTCCCACCACACTCATGCCATCCATCAGAGGCCCCTCGATCACCTGGAGCGCGCTCGAGAGCTCTTGCAGCGCTTCTTCGGCATCGTCCTCGATGAAGTCGGTGATGCCGTGGACCAGGGCGTGCGAGAGGCGTGAGGCTACGCTGCTCTCACGCCAGGAGAGATCCAGCTCCTGCTTCTTGCCGCTGCCGCGAACCGTCTCGGCGAGCTCGATCATGCGCTCGGTGGCGTCCGGGCGCCGGTTCAGGACGATGTCCTCCGCGCATTCGAGCAGGTCGGCGGGAATCTCCTCGTAGACCTCGAGCTGTCCGGCGTTGACGATTCCCATGTCCATGCCCGCCTGGATGGCGTGGTAGAGAAAGACGGAGTGGATGGCCTCGCGCACGCGATCGTTGCCGCGGAAGGAGAACGACAGATTCGATACACCGCCCGATACGTGGGCGCCGGGGCAGCTCTGCTTGATGATGCGTGTCGCCTCGATGAAGCTCACGCCGTAGCCGGCGTGCTCGTCGATGCCGGTCGCGATCGCGAGGATGTTGGGGTCGAAGACGATGTCCTGCGGCGGGAAGCCGACCCGCTCGACCAGCAGTCGGTAGGCGCGTTGGCAGATGTCGACCTTTCGCTGCGTGCTGTCGGCCTGCCCCTGCTCGTCGAAGGCCATGACGACGGCACCCGCGCCGTAGCGGCGGATCAACCGTGCGCGCTTCAGAAACTCGTCCTCGCCCTCCTTGAGAGAGATCGAGTTCACCAGCCCCTTACCCTGGACGCACTTCAGGCCGGCCTCGATCACGCTCCACTTCGAGCTGTCGATCATGATCGGGATGCGGGCGATCTCCGGCTCCGAGGCGATCAGGTTGAGGAAGCGGGTCATGCAGGCTTCCGAGTCGAGCATGCCCTCGTCCATGTTGACATCGAGCAGATTGGCGCCGCCTCGGACCTGGTGCAGCGCGACCTCGAGCGCCTTTTCGGACTCGCCCTGCTTGATCAATCGGCGGAAGCGCGCCGAGCCGGTGATATTGGTGCGCTCGCCCACCATCTGGAAATTGGAGTCCGACGTGATGGCCAGCGTCTCGAGCCCGGTGAAGTGGGTCACGCCCTCGCCACCGGCGGGGTCGGCCGTGGGCCGCGGGCGCGGCGCCACGCCTTCGACCTGCCGCGCGATGCAGCGGATATGTTCCGGTGTCGTGCCGCAGCAGCCGCCGACCATGTTCACCAGGCCGCTCCTGGCGAACTCGCCTACCAGCTCGCCGGTGGTCTCGGGCGCTTCATCGTATTCGCCCAGCGCATTGGGCAGGCCGGCGTTGGGGTAGGCGGAGACGTGTGTGGTGGCGATCTTCGCCAATGCGGCCACGTGCTGGCGCATGTCGCGCGCGCCGAGCGAACAGTTCACGCCCACCGAGAGCGGCTCCGCGTGCGCGATCGAGTACCAGAACGCGTCGACCGTCTGACCGGAGAGGGTGCGCCCGCTGGCATCGGTGATTGCCACCGAAATCATCAGCGGCAGGCGCGTTGCCAGCTCGTCTTGGGCCTCGTCGATCGCGACCAGAGCCGCTTTCGCGTTCAGGGTGTCGAAGATGGTCTCGAGTAGCAGGATGTCCACGCCGCCTTCGATCAAGCCGCGGGCGGCCTCCCGGTAGGCCTCGCGCAGCTCGTCGAAGGTCAAATTGCGCGTCGCCGGGTCGTTCACATCCGGTGATAGCGAGAGCGTCTTGGGCGTCGGCCCGAGTGCCCCGGCGACCAGTCGCGGCTTGTCGGGCGTCTTCAGTGTCCAAGCATCAGCCGCGCGTCGCGCGATGCGCGCAGATGTGCGGTTGAGCTCCTCGGCGATACCCACCAGGGCGTAGTCCGCCTGGGCGATGGCGTTGGCGCCAAAAGTGTTGGTCTCGATGATGTCGGCACCGGCGGCCAGGAAGGCTTCGTGGATTTCCTCGATTACGCCGGGTCGGGTCAGAGACAGCAGCTCGTTGTCGCCCGCGAGGTCTCGCTCGTGATCGCGGAAGTGCTCCCCTCGGAAGTCCGCCTCGACCAGGCCGCGGGTCTGGATCAACGAGCCCATGGCGCCGTCGATGACCAGGATGCGATCGGCCAGCAGGCGCTCCAGGCGGTCGCGGGCGTCAGGGGTGCTCATCGCGCAGATCCTCTGGCGGTCGGTCAGAAGCGGTCTCGACGCCGGTGGGTGAGGGCTGATGGGGCGTGTCCGAGCAGCCCCTCGGGGAGGCCCCTCTCCGGTCAGGGGCGATGGGTAGCATATCCATCAGCTTATCTCAATATACAGATACATCACTCCTGCCTCACTTTGCGCGGGCTCTTTGCGCCCCGGCACAACTGCCTATCATAGGCCGCTGCGAAGACCTGGAAATCGCGGAAGGCCGTGATCAGGAAAGAGAAAACGAAGGAATCGACAGATCGATGAGCGCTGAATCCCACGAATTCCAGGCCGAGGTCAAGAAGCTCCTCGAGCTGATGATCCACTCTCTCTACTCGAACAAGGATGTCTTCCTGCGCGAGCTCATCTCCAATGCGTCGGACGCGCTGGACCGACTGCGTTTCGAAGGCTTGACCGCCAGCCACCTGCTGCCGGATGAGGAGCTTCAGATCCGCCTGCTCGCCGACCCCGAGGCTCGCACGCTCAGTGTAGAGGACAACGGTGTTGGCATGAGCCGCGACGAACTCGTGGAGAATCTCGGCACGATCGCGCGTTCGGGCACGCTCGAGTACCTGCGCAATCTCGAAGACGATCGGGATGCGGCGCCCGAGCTGATCGGCCAATTCGGCGTTGGCTTCTACGCCAGCTTCATGGTGGCCGAGCAGGTCGACGTTGTGAGCCGGCGGGCCGGAGAGGAACACGCCACTCGCTGGCTCTCGACCGGCGCCGGAAGCTACAGCTTGGAAGAGGCCGAGCGGGAGAGCGCCGGCACCACGATTACGCTGAAGCTCAAGCCGGCTGACGCCGAGGACGGCGTCAGCGACTACACCGATGAGTGGATGCTGCGTCAGGTCGTCAGGAAGTTCTCCGACTTCGTCGCCTACCCGATTCGCCTCAGCGTGATGAAGAAGGAGGAGGGGGACGACATCGCCAAGCTGGTGGCTTCGGACGAGCCGCTGAACTCGATGAAGGCCATCTGGACGCGCCCGGCCTCGGACGTGAGTGAAGAAGAGTACAAGGAATTCTACACCCACATCTCCCACGACCACCACGAGCCGCTGCTGCACACCTACACCAAGCTCGAGGGCACCTTCGAGGCTCAGGCGCTGCTCTACGTTCCGTCCGAAGCGCCCTTCGACCTCTATCACCGAGAGATGGCCCACCGCGGGATCCAGCTCTACGTGAAGCGCGTGTTCATCATGGACGAGTGCCGGGAGCTGATGCCCGAGTACCTGCGCTTCGTAAAGGGCGTCGTGGACGCCGAGGACGTCTCTCTCAATGTCTCGCGTGAGATGCTGCAGCAGGATCGTCAGATCCAGGTGATTCGCAAGCATTTGGTCAAGAAGGTGCTCGAGGCGCTGAAGACTCTCAAGGACGAGGACGAGGAGAAGTACTTGAAGTTCTGGGCCCAGTTCGGTCCCGTGCTCAAAGAGGGCCTCCTCCTCTGGCAGGAAAAGCGCGACCGCATTCTCGATCTGGTGTACTGCACGACCACGCAGCAAGACGGAAAGCCGACGCCGCTGTCATCCTATGTGGATCGAATGCCGCAAGACCAGGAGGCCATCTACTACATGACCGGCACCTCCATCGACGTCTTGGCCAGCTCTCCGCACCTCGAAGCGTTCAAGCAGAAGGGCATCGAAGTGGTCCTTCTCACCGATCCGGTCGACGAGGTCTGGCTGCAGCAGATGGCGCCGGAGTACCGGGGCAAGAAGTGGCAATCGGTTGGCAAGGGTGAGATCGAGCTCGGATCCGAAGAGGAGAAGAAGCAGGCGGAGGAGGATCGCAAGCAGGACGAAGAGACCTATAGCGGTCTGATCACGTGTCTGCGCACTGCGCTGCAGGACCGAGTCAAGGAGGTGCGGCTGTCGAGTCGCTTGACGACTTCTCCCTCGTGTCTGGTGCTCGAAGAGGGCGACATCACGCCACAAGTCGCTGCCATGCTGCGCCAGGCGGGTCAGGAGGTGCCTGAGCACAAGCCGATCCTCGAGGTCAATTCAGGTCACGAGATCCTGAAGAAGCTGCGCGAGATCTTCGAGAGCAACGGTACCGATCCGCGGCTGGGCGACTATGCGGCCCTGCTATACGGCCAGGCGGTCCTGGCGGAGGGCGGCCAGCTCGACGATCCGGCGGGCTTCACGAAGAAGCTCAGCGACCTGATGACGCGCGCGCTCTAGCAGGCTGCGGAAGAACCCCTCCCGTCGCGATGCACGCGTCCTTTCGCCGATCTCTGCGTTGCGAAACCTTGCTGTACTTCAGTACAGCGGCGGGTCCGCGCCTTGATCTCGACGAAAGCCCGCGAGCCTCGCTCGGT
>JAJDAO010000025.1 GCA_029261835.1 Deltaproteobacteria bacterium
GCTCTTACAGGGTCTTCTTCACTAACATATTCCTCTATGCTTTTAGGCAATAAAGCCATTTGATTACGATTACCATATCTATATGCCATTGACATACCTCCTTGCGGTATATTACACTAAATTCTTCTACGCTATACTACGTTTTCTGTGTTCTCTTGTCTATTGATTATGACACAGTCTGTTGCTTGGCGGGAGCGTCCTCTTACTATTGAGAGTCATACATTATGAACCTTATCATCCTGTTTAAGAATGATTTTATAGAAGGTACAAGTCGTGTGAGTATTCAGGACCATCGCCTCACACACATCCTTGAAGTACACAAGTCATCGGTTGGAGATGAATTGCGTGTTGGGTTATTAAATGGAAATATTGGAACCGGCAGGATAACACTTATAGAAGAGAACCGGGTTGAAATGGATGTGATTCTGGATCGGGAACCACCTGCTCCGCTCCCGGTAACCCTTGTCATCGCAATGATGCGGCCAAGGGTTTTCAAGCGTGTCCTGACTCAGGTAAGCGCTATGGGAATCAAGAGGATCATTTTAATTAACTCCTATCGCGTAGAGAAAAGTTTCTGGAAGAGCCCGGTGCTGGAAGCAGACAGTTTGAACAAGTATCTGATTATGGGGCTTGAACAGGGGCAGGATACTATTGTTCCTGAGGTCTTGATTTGTCCGTTATTTAAGCCTTTTGTTGAAGACGAATTACCTGATGTTATAAAAGGAACCATTCCATTTGTTGCCCACCCGTATGCTTCGGAACAGTGTCCTTACAATATAGGCCAGCCGGTAACACTTGCGGTTGGTCCTGAAGGGGGTTTTATCCCGTATGAAGTTGAGAAATTAATTGAGTGCGGGTTTACTGCCGTTAACATGGGAGAAAGAACCCTGCACGTTGAAAGTGCCATATCGGGCCTGGTATCAAGATTGATGTAGCCCTATCACCTGTGCTGCCCTCAACTGCAATTATTCCGGAACCAAATCGGGACTGATTTCATGCTGTGGAGATACATCAAATTCGTATACTCATTCACGATAACTCGCTATTATTCTGAGTTTGATAATCTTCCAGATTGCAAGACGCTGTCTTGTTCACCACAAATGAGTTGAATTTATCGGTGTATAGCTCAACCGTCCACACAAAAGAGGAATGGCTCCACGTAAGCGGTGAAACAGAGAGCGGAGAACTGTTTACAGGGTGCACTTGCTCGGCAAGCACACCGGAAGGAAGAGCATTCTTCGTACACCATTCGAGATAAGGAATGGCCTTTCGAAGTTCCTGAAGATTTTCGGCACGGGCTATATAATATTCAGCCAACCAGAGAGTTGAGATAAACCAGGGATTGCCGGGAATATCCGCCGGGCTGTCGTCCGGCCGTTGATAAACATCATTCTGGTATCTGGCGCAGCCTTCAACAGGGGTATTGAGCCATAATTGCTGATGTATTGCCTCCATTGTTTCTACCATCCGCGGATCTCTGGGAGGCAAAACTCCCAGGAAAACGAGTGCAGATAAACTGACATCGATCACTTCATCGAGTTCATAGCCTTTACCTTTTCTGTAACCGGAGCGGGCGTACCTCTTCAGTCCGTTGTGGTAGAGATGTTTGGTAAGCCCCTCTTTTATTTCTTCGGCTGTTTTATCATATTTCTCTGCCAGGGGGGTATCCTTAAAGAGTCTTGCAAAATTTGCCGCCGCCCTGAGACCGGCAATCACTGACGCTACAGTATAAGTGTGCACTCCGAAGCGTTCTTCCCAGAGATCATAGCAGGGGATGGGCAGTTTAGTTTCGGGATCGCGGTTAGTTACCATAAAGTCAGCAGACTTTTTTATAAGCTTATCATAGAGAGGCCCGATGAATTCTATGTCCTTCGAACTCTCATAGTGTATCCAGAGTGCCCAGATAATCAAAGCAGTCGAGTCCTCCTGTATCGGGAGCACTGCCTTCCCATCCACCAGCCAGGGGTGCCAGTTACTGGCCAGTGATCCATCAGGATTGTAATGCTGGTAAAGATATCCTTCCTCTGATAGAACACGAGTGCAAAAGTCAAAAAATTTCCTGCACACAACCGGGTAACCTGCCTTCGCCAAAGCGGCAACGACGAATGCTCCATCGCGTCCCCACATGTAAGAATATGTATCTCTTCCAAAACGGACTATATCCGAATCATTTGCTGCAATGATTGCTCCCCTGTTGTCTATCTGGGTTCTTAAAATCAGGAGGCTACGGTTGAAAATGTCGGTGACAGATTTTGGCAGGTCTCCATAGGATCTGGATTCTTTCGTGACCCATGCTTCCCAGTAATTCGATGTGCGTTTGATCAGCTCATCCGGAGTCTTCTCTATCACATCCCGGTTAAGTTGAGTCACCTCATTGTAGTGTGTGCCTGCTGCAATCCAGTAAAAAGCTGTAGCTTTCCCTCCCGGAGGCAGGTTCAGCCATATCCCAATAGCAGAGTCAGCAGCACCCCATGAAATCTGGTTTCCGTTAAGTAGTCCACGCTCGGCGTCATTCCATATTTCTTCCCTACTCGGTGTCTCCTTGTCGCAACAGGCATAGTGATTTACACCATCTTTTTCAGAATTGCAGTAATTAATGAGAAAGTAACGATTGGCCTTATAGTGGATTATGGAGCGTGTCCGTGGATCAAAATAAGCTGTGTCTCCGATATCATAGCCGGAAAGATGAAAGTCGTGACAGAAAAAGAGCCTTACCTGACGCTCATTACCTTGCAGATTTGTCACCTCGATCTTTTTAATATATACGTTCAAGTCCACATCAACCACGTCATGGCAGCGCAGTTCCAGACCCAGAGACTCGTTTTTCAGAAAAACATCAGTAACGAGGGTGTTGTTATGGTATTTTAATTCTTTTTCCCATTCCGGGCCCATCCAGGAGCAGCGTCCATCTGCCCATACTCCGAACCGAAAAGGGTCTCCTTTTGAATGGTTCTCCTGTCCTATAAAGGGGAAATACACATCCCTGATCTGATAATCCGAGTCAAAATTAAAAAGAAGGTTGCCGTTGCTTACCGGAATGTCTTTGGGCATGTGTTTATTGTGTGACTAACGATCTATGGTGTAGAGGTTTATCAAGATAGCGGTCTGACAAACTGCTACGGCTTTCTAATATTTTGTGACTGTCGATTAACTGATGATATAATTCTGAATATTTATAGGCCATACTTGTTATAGAGAAACGATTCTGTACATTTTCCCTGCAATCACCTGGATCAATACTATCTATTCGACTGACTGCTTCAATCATTGCATCTACTGAGTCTACCACAAAACCGGTTTTTCCGTCCACTACTATTTCAGGAACAGCACCTTTATCTAATGCTATGACCGGCGTACCGCACGCCATCGACTCGACAAGGACAAGCCCAAATGGTTCTCCCCATTGTATCGGGAATAAGGTGGCCCGCGCATGCCGGTACCAATGCTTTTTATGCTCACTGCTGATCTCTCCGATATAGATAATCTGTTTGTCACAGTCCAGTAACGGCTTTATTACCCTGGCATAATAGTCATCATCAACCGGATGCTTGCCGACTTCAACGGAGAGGTCGATAGAATCCTTCAGACCTGCAAAAAACTCCCTGTCGGCGGGTTTATTCTGGACACAGCCGGCAATGATAAGCTTAGAACCTGTTTTTTTCGCAATTTCTATGGCCTTGTCCTGTCCCTTGTCACGGGTTACCCTTCCGATAGTGAATAAATAACTTCCTTTATCCGGCTCCTCTTTTACAGGGTATTCTTCAACGTCAATCCCGTGGTAGACAACATTGTCTGCATTTACCAGGTTACTGTACTGCCTTTTTTGATATTCGCTTATCGCAGTACAATATACCAGTGGGGAGGCCAGAAGATGATTACACCATCGCTGGTAAGCGCCTCCCAGGGAGCTGTCTTCTGCGGATACGTGAAGGGTCATTACAATCGGTACCTGCATTCTGAATACACTATCATACATGAACTCAACCGCCTTTGCATCATGAGCGTGTATGATGTCTATGTCTCCCATGCTTGCCCGGTCCAATGTATTTGAAAGGTGCATATCTATGGTCTTACGCTTTTCAGGGGTGTTATCACTCCAATAATCACCAACGCTCTTATCAACAGTCACGTGATGTTCCCCGAAGACACTGGAATCACCTGAACAGGCAACGATCGACCTGTGACCTGAAGAATGGAGTCCTTTGTCTATGTTATGAATGACCGTTTCTATGGGACCGTAACCAAGGTTCGGCCCGATCGGCTGGTTAAGTGTTGCTACGTGAAGTACTGTCAGTTTTTCATGCTTTACATTTATTATCATTATGCATCCCTCCATGATACAGCGTGTTTTCTTTTAAAAGTTTTTGTGTTACCTGGATATATCTTTTCCCGATCGTTGCAGCATTATCATACTCAATTTTTTGAAAACAACGTTTGCATTCAATATGAGTATCGCCTTGTCTCAGACTCGGTAAAAAATCACTTTCATCTACACGCATTCCGAGATCGGACGACTGTCTAATATCTTGATAATTTGTGGTAAAGATTTTAAATTCTTTATCATTGCCACACTTGGGACATATAAAAAATGTGTTCATTTCTACCTCTTTGTATATAGAAAAACGAAAATGAAAAAGTCAAATATTGAGGCAAAGCATCCAGCTGTAACCCTTTAGAGAGATACCCTGAATACCATCTTGAGGATACAATGTCTTATATTAGGCAGGTTTAGCAGAAACAAACAGAAGTGTCCACGCGGGACCATCTACACAGAACGTAATATTCGAATTTACTCCATTAGTGTGTGTATACGCCTGCAAATAACTAACGGGTAGGTTTAAAACCTTTGGATTTGCAAAATTCCCTATAGCGAAATGATACTCCGTTGAATATGGAGCTGCTAAACTGAAGATCTGGCCTTTGGAAGGTTCTTCTCTACTTCTGATTTCCAGTATAAACTATAAATGAGAATTAACAAGGACTAAAACAAATAAACTTTACAGACTGATATGCCGTGACTTGTAATTTCAGACTGTCACACAGTTCATTTGCATGCGGACAAGCTTTAGGAAGTCTTTTTACAACCGCCAAAAATGCGGTATAGCTGCTCAATATCAATAAATCCTTGTAATCAAAACCGTTAAATGTAAAATATTTTCGGACACGAATTTCCCCCGGACAAAAGACGCCGAGGGCGAGAGAAAGGCACTAATTATCAGCATTGAAATTCCTATGCATAAGCTATGAACCTTATCATCCTGTTTAAGAGCAATTTTATAGAAGGTACAAAACGGGTACGTATTCAGGACCACCGCCTTACACACATCCTTGAAGTAAACAGGTCATCGGTTGGAGATGAATTGCGTGTCGGGCTGATAAATGGAAATATTGGAACCGGCAGGATAACACTTATAGAAGAAGGCAGGGTTGAAATGGATGTGGTTCTGGATCGGGAACCACCTGCTCCGCTCCAACTCACACTCTTCTTTGCGATGATGAGGCCAAGAGTTTTTAAACGCGCCATTACACAGGCAAGCGCCATGGGAATCAAGAGGATTATATTGATTAACTCCTATCGCGTAGAGAAGAGTTTCTGGAAGAGCCCGGTACTGGAAAAAGAAAGTTTGCACAAATATCTGATTATGGGGCTTGAACAGGGGCAGGACACTATTGTACCGGAGGTTTTGATTCGTCCGCTATTTAAGCCTTTTGTTGAAGACGAACTACCTGATATTATAAAAGGAACTCTTCCATTTGTTGCCCATCCGTATGCTTCAGAAAAGTGTCCTTACAATTTAGGCCAACCGGTAACACTTGCGGTTGGTTCTGAAGGGGGTTTCATCCCGTATGAAGTTAAGAAATTAATTGATTGTGGGTTTACTGCCGTTCACATGGGAGAAAGAACCCTGCATGTTGAAAGTGCCATATCTGGCATGATATCAAGATTGATGTAATTCTTGTGATTGAAGGATTTAAGGATTGAGGAATTTAGGAATTGATTGCATGTTCTGTAAAAACTCTGCAAGACAAACAAATAGAAACAAATAGAAACAACAAATAGGGACAACAGCGACTATTTTCTCTACTCACCATTTTTGTGTGTATGCTCTTTAATGTAATTTACGGCATCACCAACGGTTTGCATCTTTTGTGCGTCTTCGTCAGGTATATTCACATCGAATTCGTCCTCAAGTTCCATAACAAACTCCACTATATCAAGTGAGTCTGCATCCAGATCATTTACAAAAGATGATTCAAGCGTAACAGGCCTTTCACCCACGCTCAATTGTTTAATAATGATATCTTTTAATCTTTCTTCTATTGACGGTAACGCTGTAGACATGCCACTCCTCCTTTTTGTCCGGCTTCTCTTTTATAGAGTATTCTTTATAACGACTCATCAACATGGCCCAATCTAATTCCTGGTTATAGCAACAGGGTTATAAATGTTCTCATAAGGGCTTTTGACATATTTGTCGACATCACTGTCATTTATACATTTTGATTCGTCAATAAGGTAACGAAACTGATATTCCTTGCCTGGCTCCAGGTCAAATTCTATGATGTAATCACCATTCTCCAGTTTTTGCATAGGATTAGCATTAGTATCCCATTTGTTAAAATCACCAACTACACAAACTCTCTTTGAGTCAGGTGCGGCAACCTCTGGTAATCGGAACATTACTCTGTTTGTTTTCCTGGTTACAGAAATCTTATTATTAACTTCATCAACCAATCTGTCCCTGGTTAGATGTCGCTTCTCAATAAATATAAGATTCGGTTTTGCTTTCCTCAGGTGGCGGTATCGTCTTTCCGGAGAGGAGCTGATTATTATCACCGGAATGTTTACATATTCCGGGATATTTTTTAGATACATAAAGAACGTATCCCCGGTAACCATGTCCATAAGCATATCCAGGATTATTACATCAGGAATCGTTTCCTCAATTTTATCCATTGCTTCGTATCCATCATAAGCATGAATAAATTTATATTCTGAGTCCTTTAGCATCGTTTGATAAAGGTCATGAAAATACTCATTGTTTTCTACAATCATTATAGTCTTAGTCAATTTACAACGTCTCCTGTATCAGGTTATTTATAGTTCTATTCATTTAAAATTACAAATTTGCATACGTACATTTCATATTTCAATATAGAAAATACGGTACGCAGGATAGAAAGGTGTTCTATGTGAGTACAATGTTCTATATTAGGCAGGTTTAGCAGAAACAAATAGGAGTGTCCATGCGGGACCATCTACACAGAACGTAATATTCGAATTTACTCCATTAGTGTGTGTATACGCCTGCAAATAACTAACGGGTAGGTTTAAAACCTTTGGATTTGCAAAATTCCTTATAGCGAGATGATACTCCGTTGAATATGGAGTTGCTAGACTGAAGATTTGGCTTTTGGAAGGTTCTTCTCTACTTCTTATTTCGCAGTATAAACTATAAATGAGAATTAACAAGGACTAAAATAAATAAACTTTGCAGACTGATATGCCACGGCTTGTAACTTCAGGTTGTCACACAGTTCCAGGTACACAATCAATACTTAGATAGAGATGAATGGCTCTTTAGAAAGCAGATAAAATACCTGATTGGCAAAGTCTGGCATTAATGAATTTCCCAGACTTACTATTTGACAATATCAGACGCTACCCATTGCCTAAATTAAGAATCAGGATACACAGGGATATGACAGGTGAGATGTGGTTGGGGGTGGATAAACTATGAAGTAAAAGTATGAGTGCCACCTTTTTCTTCAGATGGCACTCGTTGATCTATATTAAAAGCTATTTATTCTTAATCGCCATTACTTTTGCTGTCATCACTACTGCCCTTATTTTATTTCTCGTTCTGCTTTACGTTCAGCCTTCCTTGTATCTCGTTCCGCTTCATGTTCAGCCTTTCTTTCTTCTTGTTCAGCTTTACGTAATTCTCTCTCCTTTTCTCTTTCAACCTTTCCAGCTTCTCGTTCAACTTCTCGTTCTACTTGCTGTTTTGCAACCTCTTTCGGCTTACCTGCCCATTCAGGTTTATCAGCAACTACGTAATTAGTGATTAGCAAAAAACAAAAAAAACATGTTAAGGCTATTGTTAATATCTTTTTACTCATAATCTAGTTACCTCTTATTTAATGCTGGTTGGTTACGGGGTTGGAATATTATATCGTTCCCCTGATTCTTTAAAGGTTTGAAATGAATATTATCTCCATGAGTTATTCCAACAGGAATCTCTTTTGGAAAAGCAGTACAATAATGAATCATTGAAGAAGGAGAATGGTATTCCTCCACCTCTCTAAATTCCTTTATCCCCAAATAATGAACACATTCTCTTGTTGAACATCTAGCCTCTATTATTAATGTCATACGTTGTTTCCTTTTCAATTATCCTCTAATCATATACGCCAGTTTACCGTTCTCTGATGGCAATATGTCTGCGTACAAGCTTGTCATCGTAATGTTACTATGACCTAGTTGCTTCTGAACATATAGGCTCACTACTCATCTCTTCTGGGAATGAGGGGTTGCGCTTACTGCCAAAGGTCCCTGCGCCTGCTTCTTCTTTTTCAAAAAAGCTTTCCTGAAATTCTCCTGATAAAGACTCTCGCTCTGTATATAGCTATGTTTCTTGGTTATTACTTTCAACTTTTCTCACTTTCTTTTTTCTATATGTTATCTGATGATTAATATCAATTTCAATTATATCGGTATGTTTTCCGTTCATTTTGCTGATTAGCCGTTCAAGTAATTTCATCTCGCTTGAAGTTAATTACTTCACATCCTGCATCTGACGTTCTCGCTCAGTAATAGTGTCAGCCTGCTGTCTCCTTAATAAAAGACACTTTGCCGTTTTCTACTTCATACGGAGTTAGTTTACTTATTTCTTGTTTTTTCTTTTGTCTCTTTTAAGTGAGTTATGCATTGATGCTTTAGCTGTTTTTAACGAGAGGCCAAGGCGAGAAGTGGCTTAAAAATATGTTTACTTAAATTTTCATTTCTTGAGATGAAAAGCAGTAAACTTATATTGAGGTTTTGCTTTTGTTAATTAATAATCTTTGAACAATAGGCATTGTAAGATCTTTCTTCACGCCAATATCTCCCGGGTTCTCTTGTACCAGATTCAAATAGATTAATACAAATGCCGCCATAGCGTCTATGGGTTGTACTAATGTTGGATTTGTCTGATCAGAAGTCTTGAAGAACTTAAACTGGCCTTTTCTCTCTCCGTTTTCATCCGTATATAGTTCAACAATCGTATAACTGCCTTTTACAGCCTTTGATAAAACTCCCTTAAATAAGTCTACGAATGCTTCTTTTTGTATGCCCAGGTGTTCATAACCTTTTTCATAATTACCATGCGTATCTATTGCACCTGCAACTGTGAACCATCCGGGAAATGATATTTTCTTAAAAATTATCTTTATCACTCCACCATATAATAATGGTTCTGCTATTTGGTGCTTTACAAGAAAGTAAAGCATGGGAAACTTTGCCATATAGCTGAATGATTTAATATCAGCATTGTTGATCAAATATTTTATAAATTCTTTATTATTGATAGTCTCTTCATTAATCTCATGCCCAAGCCAGTTCCACTGTCTGATTATGCCCGATAGCTGGTGTTCGGGAATTTCCAGCATCTTTACAGTAGTCTGCCCGTTATCCTTTTTATTTACATGCTCTGAGACTATGCTACCTGTCGCTGTCTGTTCATTCTTGATTTTGGTTATTACTGATTGGTCTTCAGCAGATATTTTAGTTGCCGCGGCATATGCCTGCTTAGTATATAAGTTAAACACAGGCAATAGAGAACCTGCCGGATTGATTACAAAGCCAAGTGCAATAAGGCTTATATAAAATGTTTTCTTTATTCTCTGCATATATAAACAAAGCCCCCGATACCCTTTCATGGATATTGGGGGCTTTTACGTTATCATTACAATAATATTTTACAACTACTCTATATTAATTATTATATACAACTCTCTTTCGATAGATTATACAGTATAAAATATATGAGTATGCTTTATAATATATTTATATTTTGACAACACTTGAGGCCTTGCTACCCTTTTGGCTCTGTTCGACCTCAAACTCTACCTGGTCCCCTTCTGAAAGGCTTTTAAACCCATCAGACTGGATTGCGGTATGGTGAACAAAGACATCTTCTCCGTTTTCCGGAGTAATGAAGCCAAAGCCCTTTGAGTCGCTGAACCACTTAACTGTTCCATTTTGCATACTGAAAATCACCCCCTTTAAATAGTAAAAAGGTATAAAAATAAAAAAAGGCCACAAGATTGGAAACCTTGTAGCCTTTATATAAGCATATATATATTGAACGACATTACAACCAACTAAGTAAGGCAATAACACACATTAATCATTTAAGCAAGAGAAAATAATGTTTTAATTTTCAGGTCTGCTTCTACAATACCTCCAAAAAGGATTATTAAACTTAAAAAGGGAAGAATACTACAACTATACGCATATTGATAGTTTTTGCGAGCAACAGGGTTGCATAATAGCTATAAATGGAAGAATGCAGCATAGCTGCTCAATATCAATAAATGCTTGAAATAAAAGCCGCTAAATGTACAATGTTTTCGATAATATAAACAACTTTTGCTTATAGAGAGAGTATGGAAAAACCCATGAAGAAGGTATTGTTGGTGTACCCTGAATTTCCTGTATCATTCTGGGGATTTCAGTATGCAATAGAGTTTATCGGAAAAAAATCTAACGTGCCGCCGCTCGGACTGCTTACTATTGCCGGCATGCTTCCTAAAGACAACTACGAGATAAAGCTTATCGATATGAATGTTACTTCTCTCAAGGATGAACATATCACATGGGCAGATCTTGTTTTGACCTCATCCATGATTGCCCAGGAGCAATCACTAAGATTAATAATTGCCCAATGTAATCTTTTGGGCGTACCGATAGTGGTTGGAGGACCACATGCCACATCGTACCATGTTGATATTGAAGGTGTGGATCATTTTATTTTAGGTGAAGGTGAAGAAATCTTTCCTCAATTTCTTGTGGACTTTGAGAATGGCAGGGCAGGAAAAATATATCGTGCCCCAAGACTGCCGGATATGTCGAAGACGGTGCCACCACGTTTTGATCTTCTGGATTTAGGTGCATATAGGTCTATGGCTTTACAGTTTTCCAGAGGGTGTCCGTTTGATTGTGAATTCTGTGAAATTACGAATCTCTTTGGCAAAGTACCCCGGACCAAAACTAATGAGCAAATGTTGGCTGAGCTTGAAATCTTTTATGACATCGGATGGCGTGGGCCGGTATTTCTCGCCGATGACAATTTAATCGGAAACAGACGTAATGCGTTACACCTCTTAAACGCAATTGCGGAATGGCAGAAAGAGAAAAATTATCCATTCTCATTTTACACTGAGGCCAGCATGACACTCGCAGAGCTGGAACCATTAATGGATTCTATGGTAGAAGCCAGGCTTACTACCGTATTCCTGGGAATTGAAAGCCCCAATCCGGATACTCTTAAGAAAATGAAGAAGAATCAAAATACCAAGAAGAATGTGGACAATTATATGCACCATGCAGTCAAAACCATTCAGAGCAAGGGTATTATGGTTTCAGGTGGATTTATTGTAGGATTAGACGGAGACGGACCGGAGATCTTTGACACACAAATCAAATTTATCAAGGATACCGGTATTGCAATTGCCATAGTTGGGTTATTGACAGTAGTACGAGGAACAAACTTGTATGATCGGCTTGAACGAGAAGGGCGGCTAATCAGGGAATCCATTTGTGACAGTACGGATATTAATATAAACTTTGTTCCAGAGCTGGACAAACAACAGCTTATCAGTGGATACAGGCACGTCCTTAATGAACTTTATGACCCAACGCTTTCTAACTATTTTAAACGCTGTCTGTCACAGTTTAGAAATATGAAATCTGTCAAGCACAATAAGGTACGTATAGGAAAAACTGAAATGATCGCAATTATGATATCTTTCAAGCGACAAATATTATCAAAGCAGGGATATCCATATTTGAAGTTCATTTTAAGAACGATTTTCCAATATCCCAGGATGTTAACGAATGCCTTTGAAATGGCGATAGTAGGTTATCATTTACAGAAGCACGCAGAAAAAATCCTGTCGAGTTATAAAAATTTGCCGGATGCTTAATAAAGTAGTTCTAAAGAATTAAAGTGTAAAATATGAAGAGAGTCGGAGCACATGTAAGTACAAGCGGCGGTATTGAGAATGCGCCTTTGAACGCTAAGGAGATTGGCGCAAAGGCGTTTGCACTTTTTATGAAGAACCAGAGGCAGTGGAAGGCAAAACCTTATACCAATGATAATATTGAGAAATTCAGACAGAATTGTGAAGACGCCGGATATCTGCCGGAACATATACTACCTCATGACGGTTATCTGATAAATCTCGGACATCCGGAAAAGGAGGGTTTAAAGAAATCAAGAGATGCCTTTCTGGACGAGATGCAGCGCTGTGAGCAGTTGGGGCTCAAAATGCTGAACTTTCATCCGGGCAGCCATCTCAAGAAGATTGCAGAGGATGCCTGTCTGAAGAGAATTGCCGAATCGATTAACATCGCTCTGGACAAAACTAAAGGCGTTTCGGCTGTGATAGAAAACACTGCCGGACAGGGCACCAATATGGGTTTCAGGTTTGAGCAGTTGGCTACTATAATAGATAATGTTGCGGACAAAAAGAGAGTGGGAGTCTGTCTGGATACATGCCATACCTTTACTGCCGGGTACGATCTTCGAACAAAGAAGACTTTTAAGGCGACAATGGATGAGTTTGATAAAGTTGTCGGGTTTAAATATTTAAGCGGAATGCACCTGAATGATTCCAAGCCTGATCTGGGCGCCCGTGTGGATCGACATCAGAGCATTGGGAAAGGAAAGCTGGGGGTGGAACCGTTCCGGTTTATTATGAATGATAAACGCTTTGACGAGATCCCCATGGTGCTGGAGACAATCGATGCAGAGATCTGGCCGGAAGAGATAAAGCTGTTATATAGTCTTGAAAAACGAAAATAATCTTTTTCACACAAAGGCGCAAAGAGCGCAAAGAAAGAATATTAGAATAATGAAAAGATTTACTTTAAATATTTTTGCAATACACGTTTTACTTATTGGAATAATCTGCTTTGCGTGTAGTGCTGATGAGTTAGAGGATCAGGCTTTGTCTCTGTTTGGTGAGACCCGGGAAGCTTCGGTCTTCTATCTTGATAACGGGATGGAGGTGATTCTCATAGAAAATCATGCTAATCCCATGATTACGGCATTTACGATCGTCAAGACCGGAAGCCGCAACGAGGATGCGGCAACAAACGGATCCGCACATTTCCTTGAACATCTGCTTTTCAACGGTACGAAGAACCGTACTCAGCATGAGCTTTATAACGAAATGGATTATTATGGCGGTTATAATAATGCCCACACAGGATCTGATTACACAAACTACATGATCCTGATGCCGAGTGAATATATTGAACAGGGGATGGACATTCAGGCAGATATGCTTTTCAACTCTACTCTGCCTTATGAAAAATTCGAAAAAGAACGTGGCATCGTTATTGAGGAGATTGGTAAAAGCGCAGACCGCCCGACAACTCAGGTTCACAACCACTTTTTACGTACTTTATATTCAGCCACGCCGTATGAAAGACCCGTGCTCGGAACCGTATCCACAATTACACATCTGAAGCGTGATGATGTGCAGGCGTATTATCATAGCTGGTATGTGCCTAATAATATGACATTGATGGTCATCGGAGATTTTGCTACCACAGAAATGGTAGAACTGGTGAAGAAGAAGTACGGCCCGTATTCTGCCGGCCACCTTCCTGAACATAAGCCTGTCTTGCTGACATCACCAAAAACACTGCGAATTGCCAGAGCAAATGGTATGGGAAAATTTCCTGCAGACCGACAGTATCTTAATATGGGTTTCATATTACCGGCGCCTGCGTCTGAGGATTTCTTCTCATTACAAATGCTGGCAGAGTTTCTTGGCGGTAAGAAGGACTCCGTCCTGGACGTTTTATTTGAACAGGGTTCAAATAGAAACATGGTTAATTCAATCAATGCGAATGTGACGTTTAATAGTGATTTCTCAACTCTGCAAATCTCCGCAGAGCTTCCCTTGAATATTGATGTCGATTGGGTTGTAGATCTAATCTTAAATGCAGTACGAGACATGGCAGTAACACCTGTTCCTGTGAACGAGATTCAACCGATATTAATATCAAGGGCTACGAGTGAAATTTATCTGCAGGAAAAACTGCACTACTATGCCATGATGAAGTCGAGCTATCTTGCTGCCGGTGGTTATGGTTTTCTCCGTGGATACATGGATAGTATAATGCAGGTAACACCTGAATCAATTCAGGTTGCTGCGTTGCAATATTTGGAATCCCAGTTGCCGGTCGTCACATTAATGTCACCACCTTTTGAGTCGTCCGGAGCATCCACTGATCTAACACCAAACCGATACCATATGGAAACGCTTGAAAACGGTATGACTGTCGTTGTAAAGGAAAACCATGACAGCCGTGTTGTCGGCGTGCACCTGGCAGCAAAAGACAGAAGTCTGTGTGAAGGAGAGAAGAGATGGGGAATGGCAGAGGTTTTACAGCGAATGCTGCTTGAAGGAGGAACAGTAAACCATCCCGGAGAAAAATTGTATCATTCACTTGAATCTATTGGTGCTGAATTAAAACTTCACGACAATCCGAATATTCCTTATGACGATTACTACAATTCACCACGCTTTGCTTTCATGAGATTGAAGGTTGTAGATTTCTTTTTCGAAGAAGGACTCAGATTGCTTGCAGAAATGGTATCCCAGCCTCAGCTTACAAAGGACGCTTTTGAACATGCCAGAAAAATGGTCATCTCGTTATCTACCACAGCGGCTTCAAGTACACCTAAGGTTGCCGGCAGAATGTTGTATGATAATCTGCTTGTTACAAACCCGGGATTTGGATGGACGCTTGGTAATGCGAAGGATATGGAACAGTTTAACTTCGAAGAGGTAAAGGCCTTTCATGATAAACTATACAATCCCTCAAATCTGTTGCTGACTATTTCAGGCAATCTTCCGATTGACGAGGTAATGGAGTTTGTAAAAACCGATTTTGGCGGGACATGGGGAGAAGCCGGATGGCAAGCACCGGAGTTTACGCTCCAACTTAAGAAACCGGGCAAGACAGTACGTAGTAAAATCGGCAAGTCTCAATCGTATATTATCGTTGCAAATACCTGCAAAGTTGAGGAGAAAGATCAAGCGGCTTTACACATACTCAGTAACATATTCTCTGATAGACTTGCCTTTAACCTTCGAGAACAGCAGGGACTTGCATATTCAATTGGTGCGCACTTCCCAAAATATAAGGATGCTCACTGGTATCGTATTGCCATGGGTACGAGACCTGAAAATATTGAGAAGGCTGTTTCCGGTATTCGAGAAGAAATCCGCTCAATACGGGGATCATCTTTCGATGGAAAGGTAGTACAAAGGACAATAAACGCAGCTTTAGGACGCCGTGGTATGCGCCGCATGGATCGTGTGAGTCAGGCGTACTACATAAGTATGGAGATACTAGACGGTAAATCACCAGAAGCTGACGACCAATACGGTGAGAAACTGAAAGCGGTTACCTCACAGGATCTGGAGCGCCTTGCACCATTAGTTTTCCGTCATGATGAGCCATTGATCGTGATCGTGGAATAGTCACTTTACCTGCCAGACAAACCGTTCGGCAGAAATTTTCACACCCGCCAAGCAACAGACTGTGTCATAATCAATAGACAAGAGAACACAGAAAACGTAGTATAGCGTAGAAGAATTTAGTGTAATATACCGCAAGGAGGTA
>JAJDAO010000026.1 GCA_029261835.1 Deltaproteobacteria bacterium
AAGCGCCCTGCTGCTGCGCGACACCGACCTTGTGCGCTTTGTCCCGGACGGCCAGAACGCAGACACCGCGTCTTTCGACTTCGCCGCCTGGGACCAGACCACGGGCACTGCCGGCACCCTCGCCGACGCTTCGCTGAACGGAGGCACCACCGCCTTCTCGGTCGCGACCGATACGGCGTCCATCACGGTCACCGCGGTGAACGACGCGCCGACACTCACGCCGAGTGCGCCATCTCTGACGAGCATCACCGAAAACGACCTCAGCAACTCGGGAGACCTCATCTCGAGCTTGCTAGCGGGCGTCACCGACGTGGATGCAAGCGCGCTCGAGGGCATCGCGATCACATCCCTCACGAGCAGCAACGGCAGCTGGCAGTATTCGACCGACGGTGGGACGATCTGGAGCGCTGTGGGCGCTGTCTCGAATACCAGTGCCCTGCTGCTGCGCGACACCGATCTCGTGCGCTTCGTCCCGGATGGCTTGAACGCCGATACAGCGTCCTTCGACTTCGCCGCCTGGGACCAGACTTCGGGGTCGGCGGGAAGCCAGGTGGACGTCAGCGTGAACGGCGGCACCACCGCCTTCTCGGTCGCGACCGATACGGCGTCCATCACGGTCACCGCGGCAAACGACGCACCGACACTCACGCCGAGTGCGCCATCTCTGACGAGCATCAGCGAAAACGACCTCACCAACTCGGGAGACCTCATCTCGAGCTTGCTAGCGGGCGTCGCCGACGTGGATGCAAGCGCGCTCCAGGGCCTCGCGATCACGTCCCTCACGAGCAGCAACGGCAGCTGGCAGTATTCCACCGACGGTGGGACGATCTGGAGTGCTGTGGGGGCTGTCTCGAATACCAGTGCCCTGCTGCTGCGCGACACCGATCTCGTGCGCTTCGTCCCGGACGGCTTGAACGCGGACTCGGCGTCCTTCGACTTCGTCGCCTGGGACCAGACCACGGGCACTGCCGGCACCGCGGTGGACGCGTCCACGGGCAGCGGCACGACAGCCTTCTCGACCGGCTCGGACACCGCCTCGATCGTCGTCTCGGCCGTCAACGAAGCGCCGGTTCTCACACCGAGTGCGCCCACCCTGACGAGCATCACCGAAGACGACGTCGCCAACTCGGGGAACCTCATCTCGAGCTTGCTAGCGGGCGTCACCGACGTGGATGTAAGCGCCCTCGAGGGCATCGCGATCACATCCCTCAGCAGCAGCAACGGCAGCTGGGAGTTCTCCACCGACGGCGGGACGATCTGGAACGCGGTCGGCTCCGTCTCCGACTCGAGCGCGCTGCTGCTCCGCGATACGGATCGGGTGCGCTTCGTGCCGGACGGACAGAACGCGGACAGCGCCTCCTTCGACTTCCGGGCCTGGGATCAGACCACGGGGAGCGAGGGAAGCAAGGTCTCTGCCGCGACGACGGGCAACGACACGGCCTTCTCGGTCGCGAGCGATACCGCCACGGTCACCGTCACCGCTGTGAACGACGCAGCGTCGCTGGGCAACGGCACCCTCCTCTCGCTCCTGGCGGGCGACACGAACCCACCCGGAGCCACCGTCTCGAGCTTGTTCGGCGCCACGTTCGCGGACGTCGACACGGGATCCAGCTTCGGTGGCATCGTCGTCGTCGCCAACACCGCCGACGCGGGCAGCGAAGGTGTCTGGCAGTATTCGAGCGACGGCGGCGCCAACTGGTTCGCGATCGGCAGCGTCGGTGACAATGCTTCCGCGCTGGTTCTATCGACTGGAACCCACATCCGCTTCCTCCCGGTCTCGAGCTTCACCGGCGCAACCGGGCTCTCCGCACGCGGACTCGACGACAGCTACTCGGGCAGCTACTCGTCGACGACGGGCGGGGCCGAGAGCCGTGCGAATGTCGACGCGTCTGCAAACGGCGGCACGACCTCGATCACCGCGAGCGCTTCGACTCTCTCGACGACCATCCTCGCGAGCACGCCGCCGCTCGAGGATCCCGAAGCTCCGGAGCCGCCCGAGACGCCGCCCGAGGAACCTCCGGTCGAGGAGCCGGGGGATCCGACGAAGCTACCGAGCGAGCCGTCCATCGCGCCGCCCCCACCCTCGTCGCCCGGCGTCTCGGAAGGGACCTTGCCCTCGCCGGTTCCCGCTCCGATCGTCGCTTCGGGGACTCCGACCGCCGGCGCGACCGTCCAGCCGGCGATCGTCCACCACGACCGCGTGGAGGACGAGGACAGGGAGGTCGCTGCCCGCACACCGCTGGACGTCCTTCGGGACGTCTATCTCGGACGTTCGCCGATCGGCGCCAACATCCTGACCGACCTGATCTTCAGTGGCGAGCGGGGCGGTTTCCTCGGCGAACTCGACGCAGCGCAAGAAGACATCCTGGCTCTCGGTGACCTCGAGGTGATGATGGTCAGCTCGAGCATCGCCGTCACGAGCGGCCTCTCCGTTGGCTATGTGCTGTGGCTGACCCGCGGCGGCCTGCTCATCGCGAGTCTCCTCTCCTCCCTCCCCGCCTGGAGGCTGATCGACCCGATTCCCGTGCTGGCCAGGCTGGGTTTGGACGAAGAGACCGATGAAGACGAAGGGGAGTCCCTCGATTCGATGGTGAATGCCGAGCAAGACGCCCCAGAAGAAGAAGACGGATCCAATCTGCCGTGATGTTCCTAAACGCCAAGGCTCACATCTCCCTGGGGCAGACCTTCCTGCTGGTGACGCTGCTGCTCGCGGCACTCGCCATGGGACTGGTACCCGACCGGCGGCAAGCGGTCCGCGAGGGACGCACGGCCCTCGCGGAGGCGATGGCAATCAGCGGCTCCGCGCTCGTCACTCAGGCGGATCTACGACGGCTCGAAGTCACCCTGGCCCTGGTCGTGGAGCGCAACGACGACCTGCTCTCGGCAGGGGTGCGGCGGTCCGATGGTCGGTCACTCGTGAGCATCGGCGACCACGAGGTGGCCTGGGTCGACGATGCGGACGACTACTCGACGACGTCGCAGCTGAAGGTACCGATTTGGTCGCACGGCCAAAGATGGGGCCAGGTCGAGATGCGCTTCCAGCCGCTCGCGGCGACGGGCTTCCTGGGCTTGCTCCAGGATCCGCGAGTGAAGCTGATCGGCTTCCTTGCCCTCTGCACCTTCGCACTCTTCTATATGTACCTCGGGAAGATGCTCCAGCATCTCGATCCCTCGCAGGCGGTGCCGGCCCACGTGCGCTCCGCTCTCGACACGCTGGCCGAAGGCCTGATCGTAATGGACAAGAAGGAGCGGATCGTCCTCGCCAACCAGGCGATCGCCGGGATCGTCGGCCGGAACTCCGACGAGCTGATGGGGCGCCGGGTCGAGCAACTCGCATGGGTGAACGCCGACGGCACCCCCTTCCCGCCGGAGGAGTTCCCCTGGCGCGCCGCGATGGCCGACGGCGAGCCCCGCGTAAACGACATCGTCTTGCTGCAGGACAACGAGGGCGACGTCCGCACGTTCATCGTGAACTGCTCACCCGTCCTGGGATCGAGCGGCAGCCCGGGAGGCGTCCTGATCAGCCTCGACGACGTCACGCAGCTCGAGGAGCACAAGGCCGAGCTCTCGATCGCGAAGGAGGAGGCCGAGGCGGCCAATCAGGCGAAGAGCGAGTTCCTCGCCAACATGAGCCACGAGATCCGCACCCCGATGACCGCGATCCTCGGCTTTGCCGAGGTCCTCAAGCGGGGCTACGTGACGGACGAGCAGGATCGCAACAAGTACCTCGAGACGATCCGTTCGAGTGGCGAACACCTCCTCCAGCTGATCAACGACGTGCTCGACCTCGCCAAAGTCGAATCGGGCAGTTTCGAACTCGAGCAAATCCAGTTCGCACCGCACGTCGTGGTCAAAGAGGTCGTCACCGTCCTCGCAGTAAAGGCCCAGGAGAAGGGCATCGCTCTCGACTTCGACGTCGAGGGGAGGATTCCGGAGACGCTGCTCTCGGACCCGACCCGGCTCCGGCAGATCGCCACCAACCTCGTCTCGAACGCGATCAAGTTCACCGATGCCGGCGCCGTGAAGGTCACGCTGGGGCTCTCCGGCCAGGGCGCCGACGCCCGCTTCACTCTGCGCGTGACCGACAGCGGCATCGGGCTACCCGAGGAGTCGTTCGAGTCGATCTTCGACGAGTTCGTACAGGCCGACAGCTCGGTGTCCCGACGCTTCGGCGGCACCGGTCTCGGCCTTCCCATAAGCCGCCGCTTCGCGCGCATGATGGGCGGCGACATCTACGTCAGCAGCGTGCCCGGCGAGGGCAGTACGTTCACTGTGACGATCGACCCCGGGCCGCTCGAGGGCGTGGCAATGCTCACGGCTGTAGAAGCGTTGGCGGCCGCCGATACGCCGGCGGCAGCAGAAGCCGGCGGCTGGCAGTTCCCGCCCGCGCGCATCCTCGTCGTCGACGACGGCGAGGAGAACCGTGAATTCCTTAGGCTCGTGCTCGAAGACGTCGGGCTGGTGGTCCAAGAAGCCGAGAACGGTCAGGTTGGCGTGGAGAAGGCGCGTGTCGGCGATTTCGATCTGATCCTGATGGACATGCAAATGCCCGTGATGGATGGCTACACGGCGGCGGGGGTCTTGCGCAAGAATCAGTTCACGAAGCCGATCATCGCCCTCACGGCAAACGCCATGAAGGGCTTCGAGAAGAAGTGCCTCGACGCCGGCTGCAGCGGCTATCTCACCAAGCCGGTCGACATCGACAACCTGATCCGGGCCCTCGCCGAGCTTCTGGGAGGCGAACGAACGTCGAGGGAACGGACCCGGAACAAGCAGTCCGTCGCATCGCCAGCGAAAGCGACCGCCGGGGGGCCGGTCCGCTCCTCGCTGGCGGGAAAGGGCCCGCAGTACGCGCGCATCGTCAAGAAGTTCGTGGGGCGCCTGGAAGAGAGGCTCCTGGCTATGCAGACGAGCTGGCAAGCGCGCGACTTCGACGCTCTCGCATGCCACGCGCACTGGCTGAAGGGATCCGCGGGAACCGTCGGCTTCGAGGCCTTCCGCCAGCCAGCCGAAGCCCTGGAGCTCTTTGCACGGGATCGCAGCGAGGCCGACGTCGATGCGGTGTTGCGCGAGCTGAGAGATCTCGCCGGTCGAATCGTCGCCGATGAGACAGGCCAGGCTCAGCCCGGAGCGGCCGCGCGCAGCCGAGAGGCCGTCCACACCGGCGCCGTCACCTCGCATCTCGCGGCGAACCCCCGCTTCCGGCCGACCGTCGAGAAGTTCGTGCAACGACTCGAGGAAAACCTTCAAGTGATGGACGACCGCCTGGAGGCTCGAGACCACGAGCAACTCGCGGCCCTCGCTCACTGGCTCAAGGGCTCTTCGGGGATGGTCGGCTTCGAGGCGTTCAGAGGTCCGGCCAGCAACCTGGAGGCACTCGCGCGCGAGCAGAAATGGAGCGAGATCGAGGCAGCAATTCAGGAATTGCGCTCCCTCACCGAGCGGATCCAGATCCCGTCGACCAGTTCAGATGCCCGAACCGTTGACCGAGAAGAACGGACATGACGGGCCGCGATCGCCTCGATACACCCATCATGCTCGCGAGCTCGGGAAGCTCGAGCGCGCGCACGCCCTTTGCTTCGTCGACCATCATGATCGTCGACGATGAGCCGACGACGATCGAGATTCTGGAGATGTTCCTCCAGGGCGAGGGCTACGATCACTTCGTCACGACGACCGAGTCGCCGAAAGCCGTCGCGCTCGCCAGGCAGAAGCGTCCGGACGTCTTGCTCCTCGATCTGATGATGCCCGAGGTAGGCGGGCTCGATGTGCTCCGGGCGATCCGCAACGACGAAGAGCTGAGGCACCTGCCCGTGATCATCCTCACGTCTTCGACCGAGCCCGAGACAAAGCTCCAGGCGCTCGAACTCGGGGCGACGGATCTACTCGCCAAGCCTGTGGATCCCAGCGAGTTGGCGCTGCGCCTGAAGAACACGCTGACCGCGAAGTTCTACCAAGATCGACTCGCCTATTACGACCGGCTGACGGGACTGCCCAACCGCCGGTTCTTCATGGAACACCTCGAACGCACGTTGCGCCGCGCTGCTGGAGGAGCGACCGAATGCGCGGTCCTCTACATCAATCTGGACCGCTTCAAGCAGATCAACGACGCTCTGGGTTACAAAGTGGGGGACGCCCTGCTGTGCGCGGCGGCCGAGCGGCTCGCGCGGAGCATCCGACCGACGGACTTCATTGCGGCGCCCGGCATCCCCGGCATCGACGACCCGCTCTCCCGGGTCGGCGGTGACGAGTTCTCGGTGCTGATTCCCAGCCCCAGCGCGGTCGAAGGCTCTGAGCGCGTAGCCCGCCGCATCGTCGCGGGTCTCGCCGAGTCGTTCCACGTCGACGGGCACGAGCTCTTCCTGACCGCCAGCATCGGGATCGCGCTCTTCCCGGCCGACGGCGATGACATCGAGACCCTGCTTGCCAACGCCAACATTGCGATGTCCCACGCCAAGAAGCGCGGACGCAACGACCTGCAGTTCTACGACCGGTCCCTGAATTCCGCATCGATCCAGCGCCTCAGCCTCGAGAACCAGCTGCGCCGGGCCATCGACCACAAGGAACTTCGGCTCTACTACCAGCCCAAGGTGGACATCGAAACGGACCGGATCATCGGCGCCGAAGCGCTCATGCGATGGGAGCATCCCGAACTCGGCCTTGTCGGACCCGACCAGTTCATTCCGCTCGCGGAGGAGACGGGGCTCATCACATCCCTTGGAGAGTGGGCGCTTCGGACTGCATGTCAGCAGAACCGAGCCTGGCAGACGGCGGGCCTCCCGCCGATCTCCATCGCGGTCAACGTCTCCGCAAAGCAGTTCGAAAACGAACGCTTCGTCGAAACAATCCGCGGTGCTCTGGAAGAGAGCCAGATGGACCCAACGCACCTCGTTCTCGAGCTGACCGAGAGCGTGATCATGGAAAATCCAACCAAGACGGCGAAGATGCTCTACGCCATCAAGGAGATGGGCGCCCGGGTTTCAGTGGACGACTTCGGCACGGGATACTCATCCCTCAGCTCACTCAAGCGTTTTCCGATCGACGAGCTGAAGATCGATCGCTCCTTTGTTCAGAACATCCCACAGGACGAAGACGATGCCGCGATCGTCAACGCGATCGTCTTGATCGGACACACCCTGGGCCTGACGGTTGTGGCCGAAGGCGTGGAGACGCTCGACCAGCTCGCCTTCCTCAGTCGCCGCGGCTGCGACACCTTTCAGGGATTCCTGCGAAGCAGGCCCGTTCCCGCTGAGGACTTCCAGCGACTGCTGCGCGAAGAGCGCTGACGGCCGAAGGCGCAGACTGCAGCGCGGCGATTACTGCAGGTAGCCGAGCGCCTGGAGCACCTTCATCTGGAAGGGATCGATGGCAGCGGCTGTGCGCGATGCTCCGGGGTCTGGCACTCGAGCGTCGAGCTTCGTCTGGGCCCCCGAGAACGGATGGTCCTCTGCCGGATCGAGCCTCAGGTCGTAACCGAAATCGGAGCCCTCCCCGGAGACGATGCGTTTGAGCGCGCCGTCGACGACGGCCTCTTTACGGGCCAGCAGGTACTCGCTCTGCTCCTTGCGGTGACGTCGCCAGCCCATCGCACCTTTGTTTGGAAAGAACTGCTCTGCTCGAACTCGTCGACCCCGTTCGACCCGGTCGTCATCACGTGGTGCGAGCAGAGTCTCGAGGTTCACGCCGTCGACCGCGGGCCCCTCGACCCCAGCCGTCGCGAGAAGCGTTGGCATGATGTCGACGAGCGAGACGACTTCCGGCACAACGAATCCCTTCGGAATCGTCCCCCCTGCCATCACCATTGGGATGCGGATCAGCGGCTCGTACAGCGTATTGCTGTGACCGAATAGCGTGTGTTCTCCGAACAGCTCTCCGTGGTCGGCGACGACCACGATGATCGGATCCTCGCCCACGAGATCGAGAATCTCGCCGAGCGCTGCGTCGGCGGCGGCGATGGCGCCGTCGAGGAGATCGAGACCGATCGCGGCGTCGTCGTGCGAGAGCAGATTGCCGTTCTGGGTCGCCGTCGCGACCCGCGAGCCAATCACCTCCATCGCACGCAGGGAGAGGTCAGCGTTGGTGAAGCGGCGCCGGAACGCCCGGGGTACGTGCTGGTAGGGCGCGTGGGCCTCGAAGAGGTTTACGAACAGGAAGTAGGGACGCGCCGCATCTCTCTCGGAGAGCCAGCGCCGAACCCCAGCGACGAGGTCTGCTCCGCCCTTGTCGCGATCGGGCGCCCACAGAGCGAAGTACACCCGCTTCGCCAGCAACATCCAATCGATGTGGGTGCGACGCCAGGACTCGCGGTAGAGCTGGAAGCCGCGGGACATGCCTGTTCCCGGGGCGATCCACGCATTCGAGGAGAAGCACGCTGTCTCGTAGCCGTGCACCGCGAGGCTCTCCGCCAGCGTGGGATGATGATCATCGAGTTTGAGATGTTCGGAGTGCGCACCGTGATGACTGGAGAGGAGGCCGGTGAAGAGAGAAGCGTGACTCGGAAGCGACCAATTGCTGGTGGCGTAGGCGCGTTCGAAGCGCGCGCCTCGCGTCGCCAGCCTCGAGAGGTTCGGTGTCGTCTCGCGGTCGTAACCGTAGGCCGAAGTGTGGTCGGCGCGCACCGTGTCGAGAACCACGACCACGAAGGAGGGTCCCGTCGCGTATGTTGCGGCCTGCTGGACTGCGACGCTCGGCGGAAGCGCTCCGGGCGGTGTGACGGGGCTCTTGACGACGGGGTAGAGGACAAAGGCGGCGCTGATGAGCGCCACGGGCCAGGTGAAGCGGCCAAGAGCCAGAACAGCAAACAGCGCCGCCACCGCGAGCAGAGGCAGCGAACGAACCTCGCCGCTGGCGGCGACGAGCCCCGCCGCAACGCCCAGGATCACTCCCATGCGGATCAAGACCGAACGCACGAGGCGGCTTGGGGCCAGAGCCAGCAGCGCCAGATCGAGTCCGAGCGTCAGGAGCGCGTACATCCCGAGAGCGCCCAGCAAGAGCGGCCCCAGTGAGCCGGTCTTGAAACCGTTCATGTAGGGACCGACCACGAAGAGACAGTCTGCGACGAGTAGGCCGGCTGCCAGCGCCAGGCCAACCGTCGGCCATCGCTGAGTCGGCACGAAGAAGGTTCTCATGGCCGCCAAGGTATCCCCGGGGCGCCGGGCAGGTCCTGTCGGAAATCTGCCGATTCTCTGTGGATCTGCTCTGAGCGGCTGACAGGTTCTGTTCTTCAGTGGAGCCGCCGCGTTAGAGTCTGTGACATGATCTTCTCGTTCGACGATCTGGAGCTGGACGTGAGGCTCTATCAGCTCCGTCGGGGCGGGGAAGTCGTGAAGCTCCCCCCCAAGGCATTCGACCTGCTCCTCTACCTGATCCAGCATCGCGATCGGGTGGTCTCGAAGGCTGAGCTCCTCGACGAGCTGTGGCCCGGCGAACACGTGACGGAGTCGGTGCTGCCCTCCAACGTGGCGACGATCCGCAGGGCGCTCCAGAGTGAGGCCCACGCCGCAGAACTCATCCAGACCGTCCACGGCCGCGGCTACCGCTTCGTCGCCACGCTGGAGGAACGGCAGGAGGAATGCGAGCCTGCTCGAGAGACGGGACTCTTCGTGGGACGCGAAGACCTGATGCGGGAGCTCAGCTCCGATCTCGAAGAGATGCTGTCGGGACGGGGGCGTGTGCTGATGCTGGCGGGCGAGCCTGGCATCGGCAAGACGCGCACCGCCGAGGAGCTGCTCGACGAGGCGCGGCGCCGCGGAGCACTCGTCCTGGTGGGTCGCTGCTACGAGGGCGAGGGCGTGCCGGCGTTCTGGCCGTGGATTCAGATCCTACGTTCCATGGTGTCGATTCTGCCAGCGCCGCAACTGAGGGAACAGCTCGGCGCCGGGGCACCTGACCTCGTACCGCTGGTGCCCGAGATCCGACAGCGCCTCTCCGAGCTGCCCGACTCCGGCGCCCTCGAGTCGGAGCAGGCTCGCTTTCGCCTGTTCGACGGCATCGCCAGCTTCCTCCACAACGCAAGCCGCGCGCGACCGCTGGCTCTCTTCCTCGATGATCTGCATTGGGCCGACGAGCCCAGCCTGCGTCTACTCGAGTTCGTGACACGAGAACCGCGCGACTTCCACCTGGCGCTCCTCGGAGCTTACCGAGACGTGGAGCTGAGCCGAGCCCATCCTCTGGCTCTCGTACTGGGCCGGCTGGCACAGGAGCCTCGCTTCCGCCGAATCCCGCTGCGGCGCCTGCGCGAGGGCGACATCGCCCGCTTCATGGCGGACATCACGGGACGCGACGTTCCCGATGCGCTCGTGCGCGCCGTCTTCGAGATGACCGAGGGCAACCCCTTCTTCATCTGCGAGACCGTGCGACTTCTGGCATCCGATGGCAGCCTGGATGGAGAGGGCTCGTCGAACCCTCCGAGCGCCATCCTGCCCCAGGGCGTCCGAGAGGTGATCGGCAGGCGCCTCAACCGGCTCTGCGAGGAATGCAACCGCGTCCTCACCCTTGCCGCAGTACTCGGCCGTGTGTTCAGCGTTCGTGTCCTCCAAGAGACCGCGGGGATTTCGAGGGATGCACTCCTCGAACTCCTCGATGAGGCCGTGCTGGCACAGATCGTGTCTGACCAGACTGGGGAACAGGGACACTCCACGCGCCTCTCTCTCGGCCAGTACGCATTCTGTCACGCGCTGATTCGCGAGACGCTCTACGACGAGCTGACAGGACCCCAACGTGTTCGCCTGCACCGAGAGGTGTCCGATGTGCTGGAGTCGACGTACGGAGGGGCCGTCGACGCGCACCTCCCGGAGCTCGCGCACCACTCCTTCCAGGCAGCACCGGGGGGCGATGTGGCGCGGGCCATCGACTACAGCCGGCGGGCCGCCGAACAAGCCCTGGCGATGCTCGCTTGGGAGGAGAGCGTGCTGCACTACGAACGAGCGCTGCAACTCGAGGAGCTAACCGCTCCGAGGGACGAGACGCAACGCGGCGAGCTCACCCTTGGCCTGGCGCAGGCGCTGTGGCGTGGCGGAAGCTATCCACAGGCCAGGCGGACGTTTCAGCAGGTCATCCAGATCGCCCGGCGACTGAGCAACGCCTCGCTTCTGGGGCGGGCCGTCCTCGGGCTGGGGGGATGGCCGGAGTTTCGGGCCGACGAGCCGCCCGGTGGCCCGGCCGACGAGTACCGTGCGCTGCTGGAAGAGACCCTGGAGTCGTTGGCGGACGAGACGGCACTGCGGGCCGGCGTGCACAGTCAGCTCGCCCAGCAGACTTCCATCGAGGCACGCGAGCTCCACAGTAAGCGGGCCGTCGCCCTGGCCCGAGAGTCGCACGATCCGGAGGCCCTCTTCGCTGCCCTCTATTCGCGCGCTACCGCCCTTCTCGGTCCCGACGACATCCGCCGACGACTGGCGGTGTCCCGGGAGATGCTCGACCTCGCCCTGCGCAGTGGGTCGCGGGAAAAGATCTTCATCGCGCGCGAGAGCCGGATCCGCTCGCTCCTGACGCTCGGGGACATCCAGGAAACGGATCGCGAGATCGACGCGTGCGTCGACCTGACCGAGGAGCTGCGCATACCCGCCTACCGCCACTCGGTGTCTCGCTTTCGTCTGGCCCGGGCTCTCGCCGATGGGCGCCTGGACGAGGCCGAGCGCCTCAGCAAACTCATACTCGAGCTGGGTGCCACGGTCGATGATCGCACTGCGCAGTTTCAGTTCGACATGATGACCGCGTGGCTCCAGTACCACCGGGGAGATCTGCTGCCGATCATCGAGCTGATCGAGGACCTTCTCGATCGAGTCTTCTTCATCGGCAGGATCACACCAGCCATCGCCGCTTTCATCTACGCGGAACTCGATCAGCAGGATGATGCGCGACGTTACTTCGCGCGGATCGCCGCGCACGGTTTTGATGACATCCCGAAGGACGAGGCCTGGCTCATGACGCTCGCGTTGGCTTCGGAGGCCTGCGCATACCTGCAAGACGCGCAGCGGGCAGCGGCCCTCTACGAGCTGCTTCTCCCCTACGCCGAGCTGATCGTCTCACACCAACACATGCGCCTGTATCTCTGGCCGGTGGAGCGCACGCTCGCTCGCCTCGCAGAGGCGCGCGGAGAAGACGACATGGCCGTTGCCCACTACGAAGCCGCCCTGTTGTCGTGTCGGCGCATCGGCGCCCAACCCCATCTCGCCCGCACACAGTATGAATACGCCAAGATGCTCTTGACTCGAGCGAGCCGCTCGCCGGAGCGAGCTCGACGTGCCGACGAGCTGATGGCTCGAGCGGAGGCCACGGCACAGGAGCTGGGTCTGCGACACCTGCTCGGGCTCACACGCGGGCCGCAAGGGGGGCGCGGCGGGGCGCAATGAGGAGACCCCGTCCCTCCTCGATCGCAGCCGTCTGATCGCAGGCCGGTGATCCAGGGGCGCGTTCCAGCGGCCTGTGGTTCTTCGCGCTTCGGGCGCCTCGAAAGCAGCCCTGATACTCTCGAACTCAGACAAGACGAGCCCCATTTGACGCGGCAACCAGGAGAACCGATGACGAGCCCGGCCAACCACACCCTGAACCTCGCGGAACTGATCCCGGAGCACTTCGCTCGCTTCTTTACCTTCTTCAAGCCCGGACACACCGAGGGCGTCGTTCCCGTCCGGGTGAAGGAGCTGGCGCGTCTCAAGGTTGCGGCTCTCAACCAATGCGACACCTGACTGTTCGCCCGCTACGCGTCGGCGACGCGTGAAGGACTCGACGAAGAGACGATTGCCCAAATCCACTTATCCGAAGCCGAGCGCAAACTCGAGCCCCGCGACTCCCTCGCGGTACGCTTCGCGGAGAAGCTTGCCACGGACTTCCGCAGCGTTGATGCGGACTTCAAGAAGGAACTCCGGGAACACTTCGAAGACGCCGAGATCGCGGAACTCGGCCTGATGATCGGCCAGTACCTCGCCCTCGGTCGTCTGCTCGTGATTGCCGGGGGCGACAAGCTCGCCTGCGAGATCTACGTCCCCGAGTACTGAGCGCGATTTCCCGCTACGACCGGTGCGCGTACCGGTCCCAGCGCGCAAACGAGGGGTAGGAGTGAAGAAGGCCGCTCTGCACCAATAGTGTCCGGTATCGAGGTGGGGATCATCGGGGTTGACCGGCGTGGAGGGCTTCAAGAGCAGCCCCAGCGGGCGGGGCGCGTCTTCGTTCCGCGCATTGCAGTATCCTCCACACCCAACCAACGAGGAGCCCGACCGAATGTCCTACGAGGCGTACAAAGTACTTCATGTCTTTGCCGTGATCCTGACGCTCACGATCCTGGGTGGATTGGCGTTGCACGCCGCCAACGGTGGCGGTCGAGAGAGCAACCGCATGGGCAAGCTCACCGGGATACTGCACGGTCTGGGGCTGCTGCTCATTCTCGTCTTCGGGTTCGGCCTGCTGGCGCGCCTGGGTACCGGCTTCCCGGCCTGGGTGTGGGCCAAGTTGGCGATCTGGCTGGTCGTCGGCGCCTCGCCCACGGTCATCAAGCGTTCTCCCGGCCTCAGCCCAATGCTTCTCTGGCTGCTGCCGGTACTCGCCGGCGCCGCTGCCTGGCTGGCGGTCTACAAGCCGTTCACGGGCTAAGAGCCCATCCCAATACGCGCAACCGAGTGAGGTGCGCGACCTCGGCCCGAGATCGCAGGCGTAGCCGTAGCTACGTCAAGATCTCGCAGAGCAGATTGGAATTCGCGGACTTCGGCGGGAGTCACTACTGACGAAGGTGCGGCCGACGAGTTTCTGAAGACCGCGCCCACCGGTCGCGAGCTACTTCTTGGGTATGAAGTACCAGTTGATCGCGTCGTACTTCAGATACGCGTCGATGCGGACGTAGTCGTGCTTGGCGAAGTACGCCGCCAGCTCTTCCTTGCGATGCGGGCTCGCCTCGACGTGCACGAGCTTGGGTGCGAAGCGTTTGATGTCGAATCCCGCCAATGCGACGGGCTCGGCGCCGTTGATGTCCATCGAGAGGAAGTCGATCTTCTTCACGCCCTGCTGGTCGAGGAGGTCGTTGATGGTGATCGTCGGAACCTCGACCTCCTTGGGCTCGAACTCCTTGAGCTCCTGCCAATGCTCCAGGTTCTTCGTGTCGACCTCGCTGGCGGAGAGCCCACCCGCGGAGAAGAACTTGATTGACTCGCCGGACTTGTCGGTCACTGCGTATGCGAAGAACTTGGAGCGCGGTCGATGCTTCGCCCAACCGGGCCGCAAGTACTCCAGCGGGTCGACACCGATACCCGACCAGCCTTGGTGCTCTTCGAGATGATAGGTGGTGCTGTTGACGCTGTAGTGCGAGCAGCCGATGTCGACGTAGAACCCGTCGTTCCGGTCGCGGAAGAAGTAGCGGACGAGCAGCTCACCGCTACCTGCCAGCGGACCATCTGCGTAGACGGTCTTCTCGTTTGCCATGAAGGTCGCGAGATCGTCCTCTGCGAGGGCGCAGGAGGCTGGAAGAAGAAGGGGCGCCGTCATCGCGAGCAAGAGCGCCCGGCCAGCACGGCCGAGCATCGATAGAGAGATCGTCATTTCGACAGCGTACCAGAACGAGCTCGACGAGACTATGGATTCTCAGGAGCACAAGCCTTCGACGAGAAGACCTCCTCCATCTGACGGGCACGCGCGATGCGACAAGAACGCGGCCCGCGACCTGTTCGTCGCGCATGCGATCTCCCGCTTGGCACCACATTGATTCAGTCCGCCCACGCGATACCATGCGTGTTCGAACGACACCGTTCCGTTCCCCGCGAACTCGAGACAACGTCCGCATCCCACATGCCTCCGAACAGCGACACTTCGACGCCCGCCCACGCAAAGCTCGGGCTCGGCGATGCAGTGAGCCTCATCGTGGGCATCGTGATCGGGGCAACGATCTACGAGACACCCTGGCTCGTCTTCGGGAACGTTTCGAACGCCTGGCAAGGGCTGGCGGCGTGGGCACTCGGGGGCGGGCTGACGCTCGTGGGCGCTCTCTGCTACGCCGAGCTCGCTACGACGTATCCGCGATCCGGGGGCGACTATGTCTATCTCACGCGCGCCTTCGGCCCCCGACTCGGGTTCCTCTTCGGGTGGGCTCAGCTCTCCGCCCTGCTGACCGGCAGCATCGGCATGATGGCGTACATCTTTGCCGGCTATGCCGCGAATATGATCGATTTCGGCGATCGGACCGAGATCGTCCTGGCCGCCGGGTCGGTTCTGGCGCTGGCCATGATCAACGCGCGCGGTGTCGTGATCGGCAAGACGACCCAGAACGTGCTGACCGTTGCCAAGGTGCTCGGGCTGGGCGGCATCCTTCTCGCGGGACTCCTTGCCAGCGGAGCCCACGCGCCAGTCGTCGACCAGCCGACTTCGTCTGGCACGGACTTCGGCTTCGCGATGATCTTCGTACTGCTCGCATACGGGGGTTGGAACGACCTCGCCTTCGTCGCGGCTGACGTGAGGGAGCCGCGCCGCAACCTGCCTCGTGCGCTCATGCTGGGCACTGCTGCCGTCACAGTGATCTACCTGCTGGTCAACGTCGCTTACCTGGCCAGCCTCGGCTTCGACGGTCTGCGCACCTCGCATACGCCGGCAGCGGACACGCTCGGGCTCGCCTTCGGCGAGTGGGGTACGCGAGTGATGAGCCTGCTGGTGATGATCGCGGCGCTCGGTGCAGTCAATGGCCTGACGTTTGTCGGCTCCCGCGTCTATTCCAGCCTCGGCGAGGATCACGCGCTCTTCGCGCACCTCGGACGCTGGCATCCGCGGGCGGGCGCGCCCTTGTTCGCCATCTGGACCCAAGCTGGAATCTGCGTCGCCATGATCCTACTGGTCGGAACGGAGACGGGATTCCGGCTGGTCAACAGCTTTCTATCCAGCCTCGGCCTCGAGGCGGTCCAGTCGCTCGGCAAGAGCGGATTCGACATCCTGCTGAAGTGCACCGCTCCCGTCTTCTGGGGGTTCTTCCTGATGACGGGCCTCGCCCTCTTCGTTCTACGCGTTCGAGATCGGGAGAGACCGCGCCCGGTCAGCGTCCCCTTCTATCCGGTTCTGCCATTCATCTTCTGCGGCATGTGCGTGTACATGCTCTATTCCGCCATCGCGTACGCGAAGACGCTCACGCTCCTGGGCGTCGTCCCGGTCCTGCTGGGTATTCCTCTTCACTTCGTCAGCACGAGGATGAAGAGCACTTCGTCTACACCAGGGCAAGACGAAGACACGGCTGACATTCGGGAGTGAGGTCGGCCCCAACGCGCCCAGAGCGAGAGCAGGAGAACGAACACCCCTCGTTCAGCGACAGGCCCCGCTATCGGGGACGGTTCAGGATCTGCCAGGAATGGCTCCGCGTATTCAGGGACCCGCTCCGACACCATCCAATCCTGCTACCAGCCAGATGTGACTACGGGCATGGAAGAAAGCGCTAGGCCACCCACTCTGCTCATGTTAGAGTGACAACATGCGTGCCGCATGGTTCTGGCTTTCCGGTAGCCTGACCGTCGCTCTGCTCGTGCCATCGCTGGCAGCGGCGGTGACCCTCGAAGTCACGAGCACCGCCGACGGCTGGGCGGACAACAGCGGAAGTGGCTGGGGAACGCTCACCACGACGAGCTTGACCATGATCGTGACCGGTCTCGACACGTCGAGTGGGCCCTATCTCGCCAGCTTAGCGGTCGAGTTCGACATCTCGGGGATTCCGGCGGGTGCCAGCGTGGACTCGGCCCAGCTGCTCGTCATAGGGGAAGGAGCGGGCTGGAATCAGGGCGCCTCGCCTCTCGACATCTTCGTCCACGGCTACACCGGCGATGGGATAGTTGGCCTTGACGACTTCGAGGTCTCGAACCAGATCGCCGGTCCCTTTCGCCAGGAAATCGTCAACAACCAATTGCAGAGGACCGACATCGACGCCGATGTGACCGGATTCGTGCAGTCGCTGATCGACGCTGAAGCACTGTTCGCGGGTTTCACCGGCCACGTGGGCGCGCCGCTGTCCCCGATCAACTTCAGCGTTGAATTCATACCGAGAGAGCGCTTCCCCGGCTGCCCGGAGTTCTCGCCCTGCCCGAAGCTGACCGTGACCTACACGCCCGAGCCGGACACGGCACTCTCGAGTCTGCTCGCCCTGCTGACACTGGCGCTGATCAGTCGCTCCGCTGGGCGTCAAGGCGTTGCTGCAAGCGTCTGAGCGCTCACTGTTTGGACGGTATCGGGTTCTCTCGCCAACGCCTATGCGAGCGAGACGTTTCCCGGCGCCGGCATCGATGGCGTCCAGCTCCACGGCGGCTTTGGATTCACCTGGGAGTACGACATTCAGCTCTTCTTGAGGCGTGGCAAGTGGCTGCCGCCGATGTTCGGGGACACCGACGACCACTACGATCGGTTCGCTGCTGTGGGAGGCCCGTGATGGACTTTCAGCTCACACCCGAAGAAGAGGCCTTTCGCGACGAGGTGCGCGCCTTTCTCGATGAGAACTTGTCTACGGAGCTGAACGAGCTCGACCCCAAGACCGCGCTCGAGTGGAATCGCAAGCTGCGAGAAAAGCGCTGGGTGGGCTTCTCCTGGCCGGAAGAAGTGGGCGGCGGTGGTGGCTCGCTCATGCAGCAGGTGATCCTCAAGGAAGAGATGGCGAAGCGCAAGGCGCCATCGCTCGGCTCCTGCTTCATGGGCCTGGCCTGGGTTGGACCCGCCATCATTCAATACGGCACCGACGAGCAGAAGCAGAAGTACATCCCCGAGATCCTGGACGGGCACTACCAGTGGTGCACCGGCTACTCCGAACCGGACTCCGGCAGCGACCTCGCCTCGCTCAAGTGCAAGTGCGTTCGCGACGGTGATGAGTACGTGGTCGATGGGCAGAAGACCTGGACCTCCATCGCCATGTGGTCGAAGATGATCATCCTGCTCGTTCGTACACAGCCGGAAGTAGTGCAGAAGCACGACGGGATTACCTGCCTGCTCGTTCGCATGGACACCCCAGGCATCGAGGTGCGCCCCATCCGCAATATGACCGGTGGCGCGATCTTCGCCGAGGTCTTCTTCAACGAGGTGCGCGTGCCGCTGGCCAATCGCCTGGGCGAGGAGGGACAGGGCTGGCAGGTGACGCTTTCGGCGCTGGCCAACGAGCGTTCGAGCATCTCCGAGGTCTACGGTCTCTTGCGCAGGATGGACGAGATCAAGCAGCTCGCGCGCGAGACCGTGCGCTCCGGTGGACGAGCCATCGACATCCCGTCCTTGAGGCGCCGCATACAGCGCGCCGAGATCCGGATCGAGGCCATGAAGCGAAACGGCCAGCGCTTTCTCACCAGGCAGCTCAAAGGTGAGCCCTTGGGCAGTGAGACATCGATCAACAAGCTCCATCGAGCGACGTTGGAGGTCGAGCTGGGCGAGCTCGTCATGGAGATCACCGGCAGTGCCTCGACTCTGATGCTGGGCTGCGAGGAGGCGCCGAGCGGCGGTGGCTGGGCGCGCTTCGTCCTCAACTGGCCCGAGGTGGTGATCGGGGGCGGCACGCCGAACATCCAGAAGAACATCATCGCTGAGCGCATACTCGGCCTGCCCAAGGACTGAGGGCCTCGAAGACCCGTAGAGAGACCAGCGAGATCTCAGGCGAGAACGCCTTCGCCTCGCAGTACGTCGAGCTCTTCGTCGCCGAGCCCGAGGTCCGCGCGAAGCAGCTCATCGGTGTGCTCGCCGAGATAGGGCGCTCGCTTGACCTCGACGTGGCTCGCCGACATGCGCGTCGGAAACCCGAGTAGCGGTGCCTCACCTCGTTCTGGGTGCTCGACGGTCTTCACGAAGTCGCGCGCCAATAGATGGGGGTCTCGGTAGAGATCTCGCGTATCGAGGACCGCCGAACACGGAACACCTGCATCCCCGAGGCGGCGCATCACCTCGTGCTTCTCACGCTGACCGGTCCAGGCCGAGATCTCTTGGACGAGCTCCTCACCGTGGATCGCGCGCTTCTCGCCGGTGACGAAACGAGGATCGGCCACCAGATCGGGGCGCTCGATGGCGAGGCAGAGCGCGTCCCAGTGCCGGTCCGTCACGGTGACGAGGTAGGCGTAGTCGTTCGGTCCGTCACCCGCGCAGCGATAGAGCCCGGTGGGCGCTCCGCCCATCATGTTGCCCATGCGCGGGCAGGCCTGCTCGCCCCAATCACCCACGAAGGCGATGCGCGTGCGCATGAAGTAGGTCACGGCCTCCTGCATCGAGAGCTCGATCCGCTGCCCCTCTGACGTGCGAAGGCGCTGAATATAGGCGGCCAGGATGGCCATCCCGGCCTGCACACCCGTGCCCGAGTCGCCGATGGTCGGGCCCGGCAGGAGCGGGAGCCCGCCGATCTCGCCCGTGGCCGAGAAGGCACCTGACGCCGCCTGCGCCACCATGTCGTACGACTTGTAGTGCGCGTACGGACCGAACGTGCCGAAGCCCTTGAGCTGCACGTAGATGATCGCCGGGTGAAGGGCCTTGAGCGTCTCGTACTCCAGCCCGAGGCGCTCCACGATGCCGGGGCCGTAGTTCTCGATGAAGATGTCGTAGTGGGGAAGCATGCGCAGCAGGATGTCGCGGCCGGCGGGCTTCGCCAGGTCGAGAGCGACACTCCGCTTGTTGGCGTTCCAGTTGCAGAAGTAGGCCGAGTAGTTGCCGCCGACGGCGAGTGAGCGGCCGGGCTCACCGCTCCCCGTCGGCTCGATCTTGACCACGTCGGCACCGAGCCAGGCCAGAGCCTGGGTACACGAGGGGCCGGCCTCGTATTGGGTCATATCGAGAATACGGATTCCGTCCAGCGCGGGCATGATGCTCTCCTCCGTCGACATCGTGCACCGTGAGGCCCGCCACTTCCAGTCCGATTCCCAGAGGCCCACCTCCGGCTCGGACAGCTGATCGGGACGCACGAGTCACGGAGGGAGGGCGGCGCCAAGGACGCGTAGGAGGTTGCCTCCCAGGATGCGGCGGATCGTCCGGGGATCGAAGTTCGCGTCGAGCATGGCCTGCGTCAGGGGGGGCAGGCCGATGGCATCGAAGGGCGTGGTGACGAAGCCGTCGAAATCGGTGCCGGAGAAGTGCGTGAGACTCACCATGCGCAGACCGTGCGCGAAGGGGACGTCGAGCTCGGCTCCGAAGTCGGTCCCGAGTGCGGCGTCGAGCGGCACGGGCGCTCTGCGATAGACATTCAGATGTGTATCATCCAGTAGTACACTGTGACTTCCCCCGAGCGACGCGTGATCGAGATCCTGTCGATCGTCCTGCGCGAGGGCATTCGCGACCGGGAGGTCCCGCGAGGCCGCCGTGTAGAGGAGTGTCAGATGCTCGGTTTCAGCTTCACGACCGCACAGGAGGAGTTCCGCACCGGGCTCCGCGAGATCGCCCTGCGCGAACTACTGCCGCGCTACCAGGAGGCGGACGTCAATCTCATCTACCCTAAGGAGCAGATCCAGCGCGTGATCCGCTACTCGAACGAGTTCTGGTCGGATCGTGAAGACGAGTGGAACCTGGTGTCGGTGGGCATCACCGCCGAAGAGGTGGCACGGGGAGACATCAACTCCGTGCTTCCGGCGCTGGGCAAGCCCTATCACGACCAGTTCCTCGCAGACTTCTCGCCGGCACAGCAACAGCGCTGGCTCCCGACGCTGATGAGCGGCGAGCAGATGATCGGGCTCGGCATCACCGAGCCCGCCGCGGGGTCGGACATGGGACGCCTCGAAGCGCGCGCGGAACGACGCGGAGACCGCTGGGTGCTCAACGGCGTCAAGAACTCCGTGAGCTTCCTGAACGCGGCCGTCTTCTACATGTTCGTGCGTACGGATCCAGACACCCGCGGTTGGCAGGGGATCTCGGCCTTCCTGATCCCGCGCGACACCCCCGGCATGTCCTTCGAACCGATCGATGATCTGGGATGTCGCGCGATTCCGCGCGGCGTTGTGCGCCTCGAGAACGTCGAGCTGGGTGACAGCGACAGGGTCGGAGAACCGGGTACGGCCTTCACCCGGATCAGCCGGTTCTTCGACGTGAACCGCGCGGTCATCGGCCTCAAGTGCATCGGCGCCGCGTTGCAGAGCCTCGACGAGACGATTGCCTGGACGAAGAAGCGCGTGGTCTTTGGCGGGCCGGTGGCGGGCCATCAGAGCGTGAGCTTCAAGTTCGCCGAGGCCGCCACGAGGCTCGAGCTGGGGAGGTTGGGCTGCTACCGGGTGCTCTGGATGCGAGACCAGGGCGTCGCCTGCCAGCACGAGGGGGCCATGGTCAAGTGGTGGGCTCCCAAGACTGCCGCGGAGACCATCCACAGCTGTCTGCTTCTGCACGGCCACTACGGCTTCAGCAAGCAGCTCCCCCTGCAGCAGCGCTTGCGCGACGTGATCGGCTGGCAGATTGGAGACGGGTCCGAGGAGGTAATGAAGCTCATCATCGCTCGGGAGCTGCTCGGGCGATGAACGGGCTTCCGTGCGTCGCGCGCCAGATCAGACGCGCTCGATGATGGTCTTCACCGACCGTGCCCCGCTGAGCCAAGTGCCCTGCGAGATCACATCTGCGAAGCGCTTGCCTCGGCCGCTTCGACGTTGAATAGATCGAATAGGGTCTCGCGCAACCAGCGATGCGGCGGGTCCCTCTGGACTCGCTCATGCCAGATCAGCTGCAGCTCGACATTGCCGAACTCGATCGGGGGCACCAACACGCGAAGTCCCAGACCCGCCACGAATGGCGCCATCATCCTCTCGAGCGCGGTACAGATGAGATCGGTCTGAGCGACGATCAGCGGAGCGATCGCGAGACTCGACACCTGTGCGACGACGTGTCGGCGGAGACCCCGCTCCTCGAGGAGAGCTTCGACCGTGAAGGGAAGGTCGGCTCGCACAACCGGCTCCGCGGCAAGATGGGACTCCCTGAGATACTGCTTCAGGCTGATGCGGCGTCGGATCCGGGGGTGATTCTCGCGTGCGAGACACACCAGACGGTCGGAGTAGAGTGGCGTCTGGCGGATCCCGGTGGGAGCCCGGATGAAACGACCGATGGCCAGATCGAGCTCACCCGTGGCCAGATTCCGGAACGTGTCGCCCACGCTCAGAGGTGGTGCCGTCACCAGACTGACTTCCGGCGCGGTCCGCGAAAGCGCTTCGAGGAGTCGAGGCAGCACGACGACCTGGGTGATATCGATGCAGCTCAGGCTGAAGGATCTCGTGGAGCGGGCCGGCTCGAACTGGGATGACGGCTCCAAGGTCCTGCGGATCGCTTCGAGCGCCTGATGCAGCGGAGCCCGGGTCGCCAGGGCACGCGAGGTCGGCACCATCTCGCGTCCCGAGCGCACCAGTACGGGATCTTCGAGCAGACCCCGCAGTCGGGAGAGTGCCCGGCTCATGGCGGGCTGGCTGAGACCGACGCGCAGCGCGGCTCGACTGACACTTTGCTCTTGCAGCAGCGCGTCGAGCGCAACCAGGAGGTTGAGGTCGACTGCTGATAGATTCATTTCACGCATAATACGTAGAAGTATTATGCATTCGAAGCATTCCTGGCAACCCGGTACTCTTCGCGTCGAGTGCAACCACCTCCTCTCGGCCAGCTCATCACCGCAGCACCGGGAAGCCAACCTCGAGAAGGACCCCATGCCCACGATTCGAGATCTACTCCTTGCCCGCGCCGACGACCCGCATCCCGCCCTCGCCTTCGAGGACTCCAGCTGGACCTACGCCGAGTACGCCAGCGCTTGCGCGCAGCGTGCCGCCTATCTACTCGCGAACCGCCGAGACGGCCCCCTGCACGTAGGCGTTCTGCTGGAGAACGTTCCCGAGTACCCGATGTGGCTGGGCGCAGCGGCGCTGGCAGGTGCCACGGTGGTCGGAATCAACCCGACGCGGAGAGGCGCAGAGCTGGCACTGGACATAACACATACGAACTGTCAGCTGATCGTGACAGACGCCGCACATCGCTCGACGCTGAAGGGGCTGGAGCTGGAGGTCGTCGACGATCGCATCCTCGACGTCGACTCACCGGGCTGGGCTCGTGCGCTCGAACCCTTCGCAGGGGCTGCGATTCCGGAGGTCGAGGTCTCCGAATCCAGCCTGTTGCTGCTGATCTTCACCTCCGGCACAAGCGGCGCCCCCAAGGCCTGTCTCTGCTCTCAGGGACGCCTGGCGATGACCGGCTCGATCCTGTCTCAGATGCTCGAGTTCTCGCAGCGCGAAGTCTGTTACTGCGTGATGCCGATGTTCCATTCGAATGCCCTGATGGCGAACTGGGCGCCGGCCCTGGTCGCGGGCGCCACCTGCGTCCTGCGGCGAAAGTTCTCTGCCTCCGGCTTCCTCCCCGATCTGCGGCGCTATGGCGTCACCTACTTCAACTACGTGGGCAAGCCTCTCGCCTACATTCTTGCGACCCCCGAAGGCCCAAACGACGCCGACAACCCGCTGACTCGGGGCTTCGGCAACGAAGCCAGCGAGCAGGACGTCGAGCGCTTCCAGAAGAGATTCGGCTGCACGGTCACGGACGCCTACGGTTCAACCGAGGGGGGCGTCAACGTTAGCCGCTCAGACGACACGCCCAGCGGCTCGCTCGGACGTGGAGCGCCCGGGGTAATGGTCCTCGACACCGAGACGGGTGCGGTCTGCCCGCCGGCTCGCTTCGGTCCGGAGGGTCAGCTCCTGAACTCCGACGAAGCCATCGGCGAGCTGGCGAACAAGCTCGGCGTGGCGGGATTCGAGGGCTACTGGGCGAACGAAGAGGCCAGCGCCGCCCGAGTACGCGACGGGATCTACTGGAGCGGTGACCTGGCCTACGTCGACGAGCAGGGCTTCATCTACTTTGCTGGGCGCGACTCGGATTGGCTGCGCGTCGACGGAGAGAACTTTGCCACCGCACCCGTGGAGCGGATCCTGGCACGCTATCCAGGCGTCGCGCTGGCGGCCGTCTACGCCGCACCCGACGAAATCGTCGGCGACCAGGTGATGGCAGCGCTGCAGCTCGAGCCGGAAGCCGTCTTCGATCCGGCGGACTTCGAAGCCTTTCTCCGCCAGCAGAGCGATCTCGGCACCAAGTGGGCGCCGCGTTACCTGAGGATCTGCAAGTCTCTGCCAGCGACGCAGACCAACAAGGTGCTCAAGCGATCGTTGCGCAAGGAGCACTGGGAATGCCTGGATCCGGTCTGGTGGATGCCCGAAAAAGGCCTTCCCTATCGAAGGCTTCAGGAGCAGGATCGGGGGGAGATCCGGAGCCGCTTCGAGCAGCGGGGACGCATCGCAGCCCTCGACAACCTCTGAGCACACCGGCACCGCAGCTCGAAGACGAACTCCAGCAGGACTCGACGATGACTGACTCGCGTGCGCACGACCCGAAGCGACCCGAAGAGCCGGGCTGGCCGACCTCGCGTGCATCGCGCGTGATCTTCCTGGTAGATGCGGCCAGCCGTCTCGAGGATCGACTGCTGCGAGCCTGGATAGAGCGACAACGACCGGAGTCGTTCGACGCTCAGCAAGTGTCGGTGATTCGGCTTCCGTCGTCGCGGCGGCGCCGAAGCGATCGCCTTGACGCGAGACTCGAGGCCGCCCTCGCGACGGACGACGGGGCGCTTCTCGCACCGCTGCGCGTCGCTTGGCTCGCCCGCGAGAAGGACGGCCGCCGCGCGGCGCGCTTTGCGGACCTATTGCCCCTCGGCGACCCGCGCGACCCCGGACGGCTGCGCGAGCGCTGGGTCCTGCGTGCCGAGCCCGACCGCTGCCGGGTCGTGCTCGCCGAGCCAGCCCGGGTGGCGGAGCTGCGAAGCCGCTGGAGTTCCGCCGTCGGGGAGGACGTGGCCCAGACTGTGGGCATCGCCGAGTTCACGTCACGGCAGGCTGCTCTGGCGCTCGATCGTGCGGAGCGTCAGCTGCGCGGGGCGCGCTACAAGGTTCCGCGCTTCGTGCACGAAGATATCGTCTCGCATCCGGCCTTTCGCGGCGGCGTTTCGAGGCTCGCGAGAGGGCTCGGACGCAGCGAACGCCGGGTCGCTCGCGATGCAGCCCGCTACCTGAGGGAGATCGCCGCGACCCACAGTCCCCTGATGATCGACCTTTTCACCGAAATGTGTCACAACTCGTTTTCGCGCGGCTACGGCGGCGTTCGCTATGACGCCAATCAGATAGAGGAGATACGGGCGCTCGCCCAGACCCATCCGCTGGTCTTCCTGCCCGCTCACAAGTCCAATCTGGATCACGCCGTGCTGCGCTACATCCTCCACGAACAGGGGCTCCCGCCGAACCACACCGCGGGCGGAATCAATATGAATTTCTTCCCCATCGGCTCCGTTGTGCGCCGAACGGGGATCTTCTTCATTCGTCGTTCCTTCAAGGACAATGCGACCTACAAGTTCGTCCTGAACCACTACATCGACTTTCTGATCGAGAAACGCTTTCCGCTCGAGTGGTACATCGAGGGCGGGCGTTCCCGTTCGGGCAAGCTTCGGCCGCCGCGATTCGGGCTACTGAACTATGTCGTCGATGCCTATCGGCGGGGCAAGAGCGAGGACGTCATCCTGATCCCCGTCTCTATCGCCTACGACCGGATCTCGGACGTGAGCGAGTACGCGTCCGAGCAGCTCGGGGGCCTCAAGGAACGTGAATCGCTCGGCTGGCTCGTCCGCTTCCTGCGACGCTTGGGGAGTCAGTACGGAGACATCGATTTGCGCTTCGGCGAACCCTTGTCACTGCGCAAGGAGCTGGGTGCACCCGAGGAGCACGAGATCCGCGAGCCGGGCGGGGCGGACCTGGCGGTGCAGAAACTCGCTTTCGGGGTCTGCGATCGCATCAACCGGGTAACGCCGGTGACCCCGACCTCGCTGGCGATGCTGGCTCTGCTCGGGCGCGGCGACCGCGCCATGAGCCTGAGCGAAATCGGCCATGCGCTGCGAGAACTGGTCGAGTATGTCGAGGTGCGGAAGCTTCCGATCACGCAGCCGGTGCAGCTCGCAAGTGATGAGCAGCTGCCTGGCATCCTGGATCCGTTGGTCACGGGTGGCGTGCTGACGCGCTTCGACGAGGGCGCCGAGACCGTCTACGGCATCGGGCCCAATCAGCACCTTGCGGCCGCCTACTACCGAAACACGGTGATCCATTTCTTCATCAATACCGCCATCGCAGAGCTCTCGCTTCTGCGCGCGAGTGAGGTCGAAGTCGCAGATCGCCGTGGCGAATTCTGGCAAGAGGTGCTGCGCCTCAGAGACCTGCTCAAATTCGAGTTCTTCTTTGCAGAGAAGCAGATCTTCCAGGGCGAGATTCGGCGTGAACTCGCCTTTCACGCGCCGCGTTGGGAGGACGAGCACCTGGGCGACCCCGATTCACTTCGCGAACTCCTCGGCGGAATCCGCCCGCTGCACGCCCATCGCTTCCTCCGCCCCTTCCTCGAGGCCTACGCGCTCGTCGCCGACCAGCTGGTCGCGCTCGGCGCGCAGCCGCTCGGCGACGAGGAGCCGTGGCTGCGCAAGTGCCTGGCGCTCGGCCGGCAGTACAGGCTCCAGCGGCGGATCCGCCACCCCGAATCCGTGTCGAAGGTGCTCTTCGCGAGCGCCCTACGGCTGGCGCGGAATCGAGGTCTGCTGGTGGGTGAGGAGGAAGAGCTGGGCGACGGGCGGCGAGCCTTCGCCGACGAGATCCGAAGGGTGATCCGCCGCGTCGATGCGATCGAAGCCCTCGCCACGGCCCGCGCAGCGGGCGTACTGAACTAATCGGGAGATTGTCATGGCGAATACCAGCTACGAACGCCTCTCTGCAATGGACGCTTCGTTTCTCGTCTTCGAGACGGAGAGTTGCCCACTGCACGTGGCGGCGACGGCGATCTACGAGGAGGGGCCGCTCAGGCGTGAAGACGGTGGGATCGACGTTGAAACCTACCGCAGGGCCACGAGAGCGATCCTCCACCGGATTCCGCGCTATCGCCAGAAGCTCCAGTGGATTCCCGTCGTCGGGCATCCCGTCTGGGTGGACGATGAATACTTCGAACTCGACTACCACATTCGCCACACGAGCCTGCCGCGGCCGGGAAACCTCGAGCAGCTCAAACGGCTCTCGGCCCGAATCATGGCACAGCCCCTCGACCACGCGAGACCACTGTGGGAGAGCTGGCTCGTCGAAGGACTGGAGGGTGACCGCTTCGCCATCATCAGCAAGCTCCACCACTGCATGATCGATGGTTCTGCGGGCCAGGAGCTGGCGCAGATCCTGATGTCCTCCGATCCGAATCATCGCATCCCGGAGTCCGTGCCCGACTATTACCCGCGCCCTGCGCCGAGCGGCGCGGAGCTGCTTCGCGCTGAGGCGGACCGCTACTCGGGGCTGGCTCTACGATCGGTCCGGAGTCTGCTCAGACTCCCTCGCGAGGCGCGCGCGCTGCGGGCTGAGCTCGAAACGCAGCTCGCCGCCATCAGTCGGGCCTTTCGCTCAGTAAGCGACGCACCGCCGAAGACGCCAATCAACGGCAAGAACGGACCTCACCGCCGCTTCGATTGGCTCGACATGCCGCTCGAAGACGTCAAGGCGGTGCGAAGGGGGCTGGATTGCACCGTCAACGATGTGGTGCTCGCCACGGTGGCAGGCGCCATGCGGGACTTCCTCGTGAGGCGCTGCGTACGTGTCGATGCCATCGGCTTCCGCGTGGCCGCGCCGGTCAGCATCCGAGCCGAGGGTGAGCGTGGCGAATTGGGCAACCGAGTTTCCCAGTGGTATGTCGAGCTGCCGATCGGCGAGCGGGACCCGGTGGCGCGGGTCGAACAGATTCGAGCGGCGACGCGTGAACTCAAAGCGTCGAACTCAGCCCTCGACGCGGACGCGATCATGGCCGTGGCAGAGTGGACGCCGACGGTCTTGATGACCCTGGCTGGGCGCGCGGCTTCGGGCTCGCCCCCCTACAACCTGATGGTGACAAATGTGCCGGGCCCACAGTTTCCACTCTATCTACAGGGCGCGAAGATGGTGGCCCAGTACGCGCAGGTCCCCCTCGCAGAGGGCACCGCGCTCGGCGTCGCCCTGGTGAGCTATGACGGCACGCTCTGCTGGGGCTTCAACGCAGACTACGCGCTCGTACCCGACCTCGACTTTCTGGTGAAGGCGATCGAAACATCCTTCCTCGAGCTGGCACAGTCGGCTGGGGTCGAGATCGAGGGAAGCAAGGGAGACTCGTGATGGCAAAGCACGCGGAGCTCACCCGCGACATCGCCCGATCTCCGGCTGGAGCGAAGATCGGCGCCTTCTTCGATGTCGATCGGACACTCCTGGCGGGCTACTCCGGTGTGGCCTTCTTCCAGGAGGGGCTCTCTTCCGGAAAGCTCTCACCGGCCAGCCTTCTGCAATCCACCCTCGCAGCGGTGCGCTTCGGCCTGCACCGCACCAGCTTCCCATCACTGATCGAAGAGTCGTCCTCCTTCGAAGGACAAACCGCCGAGGAACTCGCAGAGCTGGGCGAGCGCGTGTTCACGGAGCGGCTGGCAACTGAGATCTATCCCGAGTCGCGCGCCCTCGTGAAGGCGCATCAGCGCAGGGGACACACCGTTGCGATCGTATCCTCCGCGACCCACTTCCAGGTGGACTCCATCGCCCGCGAGCTCGGGATCGAGCACGTCTTCTGCACGGAGCTGGAGATGGACGGGGGGCGGTTTACCGGCAAGGTCGTGCGACCCGCCTGCTACCGGGAGGGAAAGGCCGAGGCGGCCGAGAGCTTCGCCAAACGCGAGGGGATCGACCTCGACCAGAGCTACTTCTATAGCGACAGCCACGACGACATCGCGCTGCTCGAACGCGTCGGTCATCCCAGGCTCGTGAATCCAGACCGCAAGCTCTCTGAGCAGGCCTCAGAGCTCGGGTGGCCCGTTCATCACTTCAGCAGCCGGGGATGGCCGGGCCTGAAGGAGCTGGCCCGGCTGGGTCTTTCGCTCGGAGCCGTGGGGCCGGCCACCTTGGTCGGAGCGCCGGTTGCTCTGGCGACGGGCAGCCTGCGAAAAGGGCTCGACCTCGGCGTCTCGACCTACAGTGACCTCAGCACCGCCCTGATCGGTGTCGAAATCCAGGTGGAGGGCGAGGAGCATCTGTGGTCCCACCGGCCGGCGGTCTTCATCTTCAACCACCAGAGCGGCCTGGACACGCTGTTGATGGCGAAGCTGCTACGCAAAGACGTAGTGGGCATCGCCAAGGCGGAGCTTCGCAGCAACCCCATCATGGGGCCAATCCTCGCTGCCATGGGTACGGTGTTCGTCGAACGCGGTAGCCCCGACAAGGCAAAGGAGACGATGAAGCCGGCCGTGCACGCGCTACGCGAAGGGCTCTCTATCGTGGTTGCGCCTGAGGGAACACGCAGCCCCACTCAGCGGCTCGGCTCTTTCAAGAAGGGAGCCTTTCACGCGGCCATGGCCGGGGGCGCACCGATCGTGCCGATCGTCATTCGAAACGCTCTGGACGCGCTTCCCAAGAAGGCCCTGGTGGCGCGACCGGCGACGATCGACGTCGTGGTCCACCCGCCGATTCCCACGCATGACTGGACGCACGAGGAGCTGGACCTCCGCATCGAAGAGGTCCGTCGGCTCTACCAGGAAACGCTCGAGGCCTGAGGGGCGGCGCGGTGACGGAGGCTCATGCTCAGGCCGGCAGGCGAAATCGTGGGCAGGCCGGAATCAGAAGTGCGGCCGCGTCGTCCAGGCTGCCGATCTACTGACCGAAACCACGGAATCGGTTCAATCTACGTCGGCGCATTCATCGTCACCAGTCTGGTGGTCGGCGGAAAGCTGCTGTTGCTCGCGGCTCGCACCCGGCAACTGCCGGAGTTCACCCTGGGGCTCGGGCTCTTCGCACTGGTCGGGGTGTCCGAGCCCGCCGGGTAGTCGAAGCATGTGGTCCCGTTGAAATAGGCCGCCCGGAACCACTCGTCCTCGCTGGTGAGAATGTTGTGGATCGAGGACTTGAAAGAGGCAGCATATTCTCCCGCGCAACGCTAGCCACACGCGGCCCCTGTCCCGCCAAAGGAAGGACACGCCACCGATGAAGAAGTGGCTGACAACCAATGGGCGAGCTTGGTCGCGCTGAATCGCGTACCCTTCTCTTCGGGGTTCCTCGCATGCCCCGTGTCGGCATGCCATTCCAACAATGAGAGACGAGGGGATTATGATGAAGACAATGGCCGCGATACTGCTTCTACTCGTCGCCACAGTTGCAGCAGGTGCGTTCGCTCGAGATGAGGGGGCTGGCGACGTCACGGGGGAGATGAAGATCAATCGCGAGAAGATGGTCGAGATGCTGGACCTCATTCTCCTCGATAAGGGCTGGGACGTGATCATCGAAGATGCGAAGACTCTAATTGAGCACGCGCGGGTGATCAGGAACGTTGATCCGAGTCAATACGCCAAGGGGATGCCGAAGAGCGACTACTTCCCCAGCTACGCGCTTCACCTGGAGTCGAGTTCGTACAACCTGAAGGTCGTCGCAGAGAACATCGAAATAGAGCGGAGCACCGGGGCCGAGAAGTCGACTCATTTGCGACCGAATGCTGCCGTCTTCTTCGGGCAGATCGTGTCGATGTGCGTCAACTGTCACGATCGGTTTCGGGAGAGGTAGCTGTCCGTTATCAAGGCCTGTGAGTTACAGGGGAGTCGTCGCACGAAGCCGACCTGCGCCGCCACCATCTTCTCTTGTTCAGAGTTCAGCTTGACGACCTCGAGCCGCTCCGAACTTCGTGTGCCACTTGCCCGGCGCTCGGGTTCTTGACCTGTTCCCCGTTTCCTGACCCGCCCAGAAGCGCGGCTGTACGTCGTCGAAGTATTTCGGACTTGAGATGCTCTGCGCTAAGAGACGGTTTTGGATTCCTTCCTAGGCGGCCTTCTCGGCCAGATACTCCTTCTTCCGTTTCTGCATCGTCTGCCGCTTGATCTTCGCTCGCTCTGGCAGCACCGCATAGTGCCTTCCGAAGTAGACGTCAGCGGGCGCCCCGCGCGGCAGCCTCCTGGCCGCGACCCTCTGCCCGGCATCGCACCGCGTTGACCTAACCGTGGCGAAGCATGCCCCGTGCACAGAGACCTACTCCAGCGAGCAGGATGAATGGCGCCACGCGGACCAGCAGCGCCGGAACAGTCCCCTGCTTGCCCAGCTTCTCTTCGTACGAGACCAGCAATCGGTCGCTATGTCTCAGTTCGTAGATGTACCCGGTCGGGCCGAAGAAGAGTCTGTTGTAGTAGACCATTGCCTCCAACTCCTGTCCGGGAGCGAGAGACGAGAGAGTCGCTGGGGTAGTTCTAATTTCGAGCTTCCTGAGGCCATCGTGAGCTTCCAAGAGCAGTTCAAGCGTGGGTCTCTCGAAACGACCTCCAGAGTCGTGGTGAATGGCCTTAAGAGTGCCGGAGAGTTTCTCAAGGTCGTCGTACGGAGGAAGCAGAACGAGATGGAAGGATGCACAGATCGCACCAATCAAGAGTGCGAAGATGCCAGACTGCAGTGTGCTGTTCGACCAATCGATCGGCACGGTGTATTGCCGTCTTCTCTCGAAACCAAGTCACCAACACGGTCACTGACGCCGTTGATCCCATCAGGAAACAGAGTCCTTGTGCATCGGCGCGCGCAGACACTTTCAAGGAGAATCCCGAGTGGAGAACACCTTCTTCAGATACAAGACGACCATTGGCCCCAAGGCGGAGCCGCAGCCGTGCCCTGATTCATGCAACAACGCCCCGCTTCGGTGCGCTCTCACAAAACCTCGCAAGTGCCCGTAAGAACTGGCGCCCCCGAGAGGATTCGAACCTCTGACCTCCGGTTTAGGAAACCGCTGCTCTATCCTGCTGAGCTACGGGGGCGCGGTCGACGAGTCATTCGAAGCCCGCTTGTCTTCGCTTCCTCGGCGAATTCCCTCAGGAGTCGAAAGTAGCAACTGGTGGAACGCCTGGGACTCACTTCACGGGATCATAGCCGACCCGTCGCGGTCGGTTCTTGGTCCGCCCCGGCAAGACCGGCCTCGGCCACGAGGGAAGCGAATCGGATAGATGCGAAAGCGCAGAAGGGGGACGCGGTGCGAGATCGCCGCGCCAATCCGGCGTAAGGCCCTGATCCGAGTGCCTGATCGCGGCTAGCATCGAGCGAGAGGGGAGCCAGTAGCCGGTTGCTTTATCTTGCGCTCGCATTGCTCTCGGGGGCTCCCGCGCTCGTCTACGAGGTCGTGTGGACGCGCGAGGTGGCATTGCTGGTCGGCGGCGAGGTCGAGGCGACCTCCATCGTGCTGGCGATGTTCTTCGCCGGCCTGGCCCTGGGCGCGCGCTGGCTGGGGGTGTGGGTGGACCGCGCCCGCTCGCCACTGCGCGTCTACGCGACGCTGGAGGCGGCAGCGGGAGTCCTTGCCGCCCTGGCGTTGATGACCCTGCGGGCCCTGTCGGGCGACGCGTTCTTCGTCCTGCCGCGCTCTCTTCTCCTGCTGCTGTCGGCGGCGATCGTACTGCCGGCCGCCCTGCCCCTCGGCGGCACGCTGCCCGCTCTGCTGCGCGCAAGCGAAGACGATGTCGCGCGCGCGGCCCGAACGGGTGGCTGGCTCGTGGCAGCCAACACGGCGGGCGCGATTCTGGGCGTCGCCGCGGCAGCCCTTGCGGTCCCCGCCCTGGGGCTGCGCGTCACTCTGTTCGCCGCGGCGAGCGCTGCCATCGCGATCGGCCTCGCCGCCTGGCTGGCCGCACGTGGCGAGCAGTTCCCGCCGTTGCCCAGCGGGCGCGCCGACGCCCCCGCGCGGCTCCCCCGCTGGCCCCTCGCCGCGGCTGGCTTCGCCGGTGTGGCGACGCTCGCCTACGAGGTGCTGATCGCCCGCATGGCGGCGATCCAGATCGGCTCATCCCTGCTCGCCTGGGCGATCACGCTTGCGGTCTTCCTGCTGGGCCTGGCGCTCGGCAACGGCTTGTTCGCCGCACGCGCGGCCGGCAGCCGGACCCCGGCGCGCGACCTCGGGTGGATCGAGTGCGCCGCCGCGTTGACAATCGCCGGTGGGGCGATCCTGCTGGCGCCCGGCGCCGCGGCGCGCACCTCCACGGACGCCCGTGGAGCGCTCGTCCTGCTGCTCGCCGGAGCCCTGCCGCCGGCCGTCTTCATGGGGGGCGCCTTCCCCTTCTTCCTCCGGCTGACGGCACGGCGGCTCGAGCATTTGGGCCGGGCCTTCGGAAGCGTCAGCGCCGTCAACACCGCTGGCGGTGTTGTGGGCTCCCTCCTCGCCGCCTTCGTGCTGCTGCCTTGGCTCGGCCTCGCGGGTGGCGTGATGGCCTGCGCGACGGTGAACGCGGCCATTGCGTGTGCACTCCTGGCGAGCGCCCGAGCCGGCGCATCCGGCGCACGGAGCTGGCTCCCGGCGGCGGCGCCGGTGCTGCTCTTGTCACTGGCGGCGGCCCCGGCGCTGGCTCCGCCCAAGGCCCCGTCTGGCATGCGAGTCATCTTCGTGGCCGAGGGGCGCCAAGCCACGGCAACGGTCGTACGAAACGCCGAACGCCGGGACCTCGTGGTCAACGGTGAGGCGCAGGCCTCCACAGCCGGCAGCCCGCGCTTGACGGAAGAGCTGCTGGCCCTGCTACCGCTCCTGCAGCACCCGCGGCCCGAGCGCTTTCTCGAGGTCGGCTTCGGCTCCGGCGTCACGCTCGCGACGGCCGCACTCTTCGACCTCGAGCGGATCGAGTGTGCGGAGATCGCCGCCTCCGTGCTCGCCGCCGCCCGCTACTTCGAGCCCGATAACCACGGTGTCGGGCGCGGCCAGGATCCGCGGGTCGTCATCGAGCGCGCCGACGGGCGTGTGTTCGCCGCCAGACACCGCAACGAGTACGACATCGTGGTGGCCAACACCGTGCATCCCTGGTCGGTGGGCGCGACAGGGCTCTATTCGCGGGAGTACTTCACGCGAATCGCCGCCAGCCTGCGGCGCGGGGGCATCGCCGCCCAGTGGATTCCGCTGCAACGGATTCGTGGCGAGTCGCTGTCGGCGATCCTGCGAACCTTCTTCGCGGTCTTCCCACATGGTGCACTGTGGTGGGGAGCGGAGAACGTAATCGCACTGGGGAGCGATCTCGAGCTTCCCGAGCTCGACCGGAAACGCTGGGACGAAATGCCCGGGCCAGCGCGTCGGGCCCTGTCGCGGGCGGGTATCTCGCATCTCGACGAGTTGACAGCCCGGCGCCTGGCCACTGCCCGGGAGGTCCGTGAGGCGCTCGGCGAGGGGCCGGAGCTGAGCGACCACCGGCCACTGCTGGAGTCCATCCAGCTGCGGGAGCACAGCACGAGCGACACAGCCGAGGTGCTGGCGGTCGTGGAGAGCGTCGCCCAGCGCGGAGTTCACGGCGACCCACGCGTGGGGGCGATCCTACTCTGGGTCCAGGCCCGCTCTGCGCGAGCCACCGGCGATGCAGATCGCGCGGACGGCCTCGAACGAATCGCCGAGCAAACCGGCCTGGCGCTAGCGCGGCACTCACGCCTGGACAGAAGCGTCGGTGAGGGGCGGCGAGCACTCGCCGAACGACGCTTCGACGACGCCCGGCGAACGCTGCGCGCAGTCGTTGCGGAGCGAAGCGGCGACCCGCGAGCCCACTTCGGGCTAGCGGTGGGGGCGCTCGAGCAGGCAGACCTCGCTGGGGCTCGTTCCGAGCTCGAGCAACTCGTGGCGCTCGAGCCCAGCCACGCCGCCGGCTGGAACCTTCTGGGTGTCACACGTCAGAGACAGGCGGACCAGGCCGGCGCTCGCGAGGCCTTCGCGAAGGCTCTAGCCGCGGATCCCTTCCTGCCAGAGGCGCTGGCCAACGCGGGGCTCAGCGCGCTCGACGCCGGCGACGGCGATGGCGCGCGGCGCCTGCTGGCGCGGCTGCGCACCCTCTCGGTATCGGGTCCCTCAAAAGAGGAAGAGGTCCTGGGCGCCGCAATCCGCCCATGACCTCTTCTGTTTACCGATGTCTCGAGACGCTTCGCTATCGGCGACGGCGCCCCCACCAGCCCATGCCCAACAACCCGCCACCGAGCAGGAGAGCCGTAGACGGCTCGGGAATGAGCGTTCCCTGAACGGTGAAGTTCGTCGCGGAGCTGATCATGAAGTTCGCCGTGGCGCCCACAGCCAGGGCGCTGTCCAGCGGCTGATAGGTCACGAAGAGACGCCGACTCATCTCATTCGCCTGCAGATTGGCATCGCTGACCCCGTTGAAATCGAAGTCGAAGATTCCCGACAGCGTTGTGAACGTGCCCGCGGTCACGCCATCGGGCGCCTGGCCAGCGTCGAGGCTGAAGGTTCCGGCACCCCACGGATTGGGGATGATCGGGGTGCTCGCGACACCGATTCCGATCTGGTCGACCGCACTCGAGCCGGTCGAGAGCACCACGCGAACCACGAAGACGTCCTGCGTCGCGAAATTGATGACTCCCGCCGAGAGCAGCGCATCGACGCTTCCGGACAGATCGAGTTCGGGGTTGATCGACCCGACCACGCCCGGGTTTCCCGCCTCCGCGCCCGTGATCGCGATGGGGTCACTCAGCGTGAACATCGCGGCGGTCGCGCTGCCCGCGAGGACGAGACAGGACCAGGCCAACAGGGTGACAACTGCCAACAGCCTTCGTCCTATCCGCTGAGGGCTCTCCGCATTCCGCTTCAACATCTTCAACATGGCTTCCCTTCCCAGACGAGGCCTCGTTGGATACCGGCGCGACTACTGCCGCCCAGCTTGCACGCATCCCGGACGGGAGTAAAGCAAATTCCGGTCCAGGCTGTGCTGCTGGGCGAGAACTTCGCAAGCACCTGAACTTGCAAGGGTTTGCCGCCGCGAGCAACGGGTGCTGTCGGGCTCGGATAGGAAAGGTCCTTCCACTGATCGGTGAATAGTGGAAAAGCGCTTCCCCCCGATCGCAATCGGACGGCCGCGCCCGCTCAGCGACCTCGCGGCGTCTGGTACTCGAGCATTCGCTCCCGCCCGTCCTCCCCACGCACCCGGAGAATGATCTCGTAGGCGTTGGCGAGCGAGTCCATCAGTCGAACGCTGGCCTCGGGCGTGTCCATGAGCTCGCCGTTGGCTTCGAGGATCACGTCGCCGCTGCGAACGCCGACATCGTCCCAGAAGCTCCCCTCCGTCACCCCGACGATGCGGACGCCCAGCAGATCGTCGTTGTCGTAGATGGGACGAACCCGGGCGGCAGCGAAGAGACGGGTCTGGGTGCGCTTCTCCTCGAGGGCCTCGTCATCTTCGATCGTCACCGTTTTCGGCTTTGGCTCATCGGACTCGGCAGCGGCCTCCGGCAGCGCGGGCTCAGGCGGGGCGTCCGCCGGCGAAGGCGGTGCGGGCGGCGGGGTCACGACCGCCAGCGGCGCCGGTGTTGGCGCAGGCTCGGAACGCTCCCAAAACACGCCCACGAGAAACACGGGAAGGGCGACGGCCGCCAGACCCAGGCCGACCCGCCGCCGCCAGGCCGCGAAGGCGGGCTGACTCGAGTGATCGAGCGTCGACCGCCGACGTGAGTGAGAGAGCAGCAGCCGCACGGTCTCGCCGCGGGAGTAGCGCTGCAGGACCCGACGCTCCCGCGCAGAGGGTCGACTCCACAGGCCCACCAAGAGCGCCCACACCAGCCAGAAGAGAAGCGCCGCGATCTCGAGCCCTTCCATCGTCACCTCCTGCGATGCTTCATCGCTTGCCGGGCCTTCACGCGCAAAGCCAGTCGCTCGGTCGAGCGTGCCGCCCAGCGCGAGCAAAGGAAAGGCCGCCCCGCACGAATGTGCGGGGCGGCCCCCCGAATCTCACGCCCGACCCGGCCTAGTGGTGACCGTGCCGCTTCTCCGTGAAGTCGATCACGAACCAGTTGGGCGATGGTGCGCCCTTCGGGTCATTGAGAGGCGCGGGCTGATCCGTCTCGAAGGGAGTCGAGCAGCTCGTGTGAATGATCTCCTCGACGCCGTTGATGCGGATCCTCAGTTTGGACCCGAGGTCCGACTCCCCGTGAGCCGTGCCGTCGATCATGAAGCCGTTCTCCTCGGGCTTCGAGAGCAGCGTCACGCCGGAGATCAGGTCCACCGGACCGTAGACCACCGGATCGTGGCCGAAGGACTTGGCGATCAGCTCGACCGTGGCGCCCAAGATATCCGGGCCCTCGTACCTCAACAGCACCGCGGCGATCTTCTCTGTGCAGATCGTCGGTGCTTCCGGCGGCTCGCTGACCGTGATGGTGGCGGTGTCGGTGGCCGGGTTGCACACCTGGCTGCCGACATTACCCGTCACCGTGACGATGTTGGTGGTCTCCTCGTCGACGAGTGCCGTGGCTGTGAAGGTCGCGGTGTCCATCGACGCGATGGTGACTCCGCTTGCCACGACGCCGATCTTGTCGTCGCTCACCGTTACATCGGTAACCGCCTCGTCATTCGGGTTCGTGACCTGGTAGGTGTACTCGACGTCCGCACCGAGGGCGACCGTGCCCCCGTTTGTCGTATCGAGGCCGTAGACCTGCAGGGCGCCAATCTGATCGCCCAGGTTGAGCGGCTGCGAGCACGAGGTGTGGAAGAAGCCGTCCTGGATCAGCTCGCCCGTGACGGCGTCCTTGATCCAGTATCCGGTGGTGCTGGAGAGCTGGGTCTGATTGCAGGTCGTGTGCTCAACCTCGATCAGGTCGCCTCCGTTCACCGGGCTCACGTCCGTGTACACGTTCGAGCCCGGCGGGGGTGTCGCGCTGTTGGCGACGATGATGCGAACCGGGTCCGCCGTCGGAAGCGCCACGTCCACGCAGCCGACCTTGCTCGGATCCTGGGAGGTCAACGTCTGCCCGCAATCGCCGCCCGTGTAGCGGAGTGTCAGCTTCTTGATCTTTCCCTCACAGTGGGGTGCGGGTACGACATCGATGGACGTCGAGCAGTCGTCGCCGTCCGCCACGAGATCGACGGTGCCGCCGTTGGTCGAGGTGAGCGACGTAATCAGCATACTGCCGAACTGATTACCCGGACCCAGTGGCTGCGAGCAGGAGGTATGGAATTTGTCGATCTCGATGACGTTGTGGTAGCCGTCGCCCGTGGAGATCTTGACTCGAACCTTCTTGCCGAGTGTGTGCTTGCCGGCGTTGGCGGCATCCACGTTGACGATGTCGCCGACGTTCACGCCCGAAGCCGAGGCGAAGACGGTCCTCTTGTGGTGCTTCCTTCCCCACCAGCCCCAGCCCCAGCCCCAGCGCTTGCGCTTCTTGCCGATGACCAGGATGTCGACAGGCTCATTGCCGCTGGCGCCGCCGATGCAGCGCGTCTTCTTGGGATTCTGCAGATTGCTGCTCGCGCTGCAGCCCAGACCCGTGTACTGGAAGCTGAAAGCCGTTGCCTTGCCGACGCACGCATCACTGCCCACATCCGGCGGCTGCACGACACAGCCCTCCTTGGCCACCTGGAGGTTGCACTCCTGGACGGGGGGGTTCAGGGGGCCCGGGCATGTGCCCGGAGCGTCGAGCGCCGCCTGTCCGCTGACCGAGATGTCGGCCAGCGGGCCCGGCGTCAGCGGGGAGTGGACGTAGAGGAGCTTGCTCATCTCTCCGTTGGCGATGGGCACCGCGCTGAAGTCCCAGCTCACGACATTGTTCGTGCCGATCGTGGTTGACCCAGGCGCGACGCCGGGCGAGGTCGAGACAAAGCCCGCACCCGTAACCTGGGTCGTGTCGACGCCGAGCTCGAATCCGATCAGCGCAGGGATGAAGGGCCCCGAGCCACCGGTGTGCGAGATCCTGTAGATGTAGGTGTTGCTGCCGGCGAGCGGGACGGGATTGTCCGGGTTTCCAGGCAGCCAGTATTCGTATTCCTTCTGAACCGTGTAGCAGGGCTGATCACAGACACCGGGAAAGCCGTTCGGCTCTTCCATAGTCGAGACGCCCGAGTCGTCCGGCACTGCCAGGGCCGGGGCTGCGGCGATGGCAAGCACGAGTGCCAGCGCGGCGGCGAGAAACACATTAATGGTTTCGCGCATGAGAAGAGTCCTCCGAGACGGTATCCGCCTATCAGTTCACGATGGGTCTGCATGGGAAGTGGCCCACGGCACCCGGGTGTGTCAGAAATCACTGGCAGAAATAAAGGAAAAGCTTGAGCAACTGCCCCCTCGGGGCCTTTGCGGGCTTGTCGGAGCGACACAGCCGGCTGTACGCCCGGGGTCCCCAGAGCCCCCAGTCGCAGGGGCGCCAACGGCCTCGCGTATACTCGGCGGCTCGGAGGCGCAGCCATGGCGCGACTGCAGGGCGTCGTAATCGGAGCGGGCGACCGAGGCCTGGGCGCCTACGCGCCCTACCTGCGCAAGCACCGAGACGAGGGCCGGATCACCGCCGTGGCAGAGCCACTCGCGACGCGCCGCCAGGCCTTCGCGAAGCGCTACGACATCCCCGCCGACCGGCAGTTCGAGAGCTACGAAGCGCTGCTCGCGGGTCGCCGCCTGGGCGATTTTGCCCTGATCGCAACCGGCGACGCGCTCCACGTCGAGCCGGCGGTATTGGCCATGCAGCAGGGCTACCACGTTCTGCTCGAGAAGCCGATGGCACTCTGCGAAGCGGACTGTCGCCGGCTGGTCGAGGTGTCGGAAAAGACGGGCCGCATTCTTCAGGTCTGTCACGTGATTCGCTACGCGCCGCTCTTCGTGGCTCTCGAGCGCACGATTCGATCCGGCGAGCTGGGAGATGTGGTCGCAATCCAGCACTCGGAGAATGTTTCCTACTGGCACTACGCCCATTCGTACTGTCGCGGCAACTGGCGCAACGTCGCCGAGTCATCGCCAATGATCCTGGCCAAGTCCTGCCACGACATGGATCTGCTCTACTGGCTAGCGGGCGCCGAGCCCGATCGCCTCAGCTCGCTCGCTCGCCCCACCGAGCTCTGTGCCGAAAACGTTCCCGACGGCGCACCACTGCACTGCATCGACGGCTGTGCTCATGCGCAGAGCTGCCCATACGATGCCGTGGCGATGTACCGCGAAATGCTCCCGATGCTGCGCGATCTGGAGAAGACCGCGCGGCCGATGCTGCTGGGCGAGCTCTTCAGGCTGGTGCGCCGGTGGCGTCCCCTGCTCGAGAAGATGCCGTTCGAAGCGCTGCGCAAGAGCGCGCACTGGACGGGCTGGCCCGTTTCCGTCATCAGCGATGATGTCTCGCCAGCGGGGATCGATCGCGCCCTGCGCAGCACCCGCTACGGGCGCTGTGTCTATCGCGTCGGCGACAACGACCAGGTTTCTTCTCAGACCGTGAGCGTGCTCTTCAGCAACGGCGTCAATGCCTCGTTCAGCATGCACAGCACCTCCCACAGAGAAGGCCGCGAGATCCGCGTCGACGGGACCCGGGGCTCGGCGGTCGGTCGCTTCTACCTACTGGAACAACGCCTCGATGTGAGCGATCACAAGACGGGCGCCGTGCGCACAGTGAAATACCCGCTGTCCTTCGCCCCGCACGGCGGCGGCGATTTCCGGCTGTTCGCCGGCTTTCTCGCCGCCGTGCGAGGCGAAGCCGAGCCTGTGACCAGCGCGCGCGAGTCCCTTCAGAGCCACCTGATGGCATTCGCGGCGGACCGAGCTCAGCGCGAGGGCGTGGTAATGGAATTCGCCGGCGGCATCGCCCGACCCGTGCCACCGCTCAGTACTTGATCAGCGAGTGGATGCGGTCGACGCTCAGCAGCTTGCGACCGCCCAGGGCATCGAGCTCTATGAGGAAGGCACAGGCCGCGATCTCGGCACCCGCTTTGCGCGCAAGCGCCACGGTCGCCGCTGCGGTTCCGCCGGTGGCGAGGAGATCATCGAGTACGAGTACGCGCTGGCCCCGAATGACCGCATCGACGTGCATCTCCACCGTGTCGCTGCCGTACTCCAGGTCGTAGGTGACGCCAAAGGTCTCGTGGGGCAGCTTGCCCTGCTTTCGCACGGGCACGAAGCCCGCTCCCAGCGCCAGGGCAACGGGAACGCCCAGCAGGAAGCCTCTGGCCTCGGTGCCGAGCACCTGGTCGATGCCATCGCTGCGAAACGGCTCCGCCAGCGCCGCCACGGCGTCGCCCAGGGCGCTGGCGTCACCGAGCAAGGGGGTCCAGTCCTTGAACCGGATTCCCGGCTTGGGGAAATCGACGATCTCGCGAATGAAACTCTCCAGGCGGTCGATCCGTTCCTTCACCTCGCTGGCTCTCCCATGTTCGCCCATCGGGCCCGGCCGTTTCCCGGTGGCCGGTCACGGAAGATACCGCATCGGGTCGCGCGGGGTCTCGCGCTGACGAATCTCGAAATGCAGGTGGGGGCCGCGCGCGTTGCCGCTGGTCCCCACCTCCGCAATGAGCTGGCCTTTGTCGACGAACTCCCCCTTGCGCACGAGCAGCTTCCTCGCGTGGGCGTAGACGCTGCGGTAGTGCCCGGTGTGCTTCACGATGACGACGTTTCCGTAGTCGCCCAGCCGGCCGCTGTGAATCACCTTGCCCGACTCGGCGGCCCGAATCTTGGCGCCCCGCGCGGCCGCTAGATCCACGCCCTCGTGCGGTCGGCCGTTGCGAGGACCGAAGCGCGAGGTGAGCTTGCCGCCCTTCAGGGGCCATACGAAGGCCAGCTTCGCCTCACTGAGAGCAACGGGCTTGGCGCGACCGGCCGGCGGTGTCGGGGGCCTCGCGTGAGAGCGGGGAATCCAGATGCGTCGTCCCGTCTCGAGCTGCGTGACATCGCGGATGCGGTTGACCCGGGCGAGCAGCTCCGCCTCGACGCCGTAGCGCCGCCCGATGCGATAGAGATTCTCGCCCGCCTGTACTCGGTGATAGAAGCCGCGGCTGTGGCTCGCGCAGCCGTGGCTCCCCGAGACGAGCATCGCCAGCGCCATCAACAGAGCGATCGCGCCGCTCGGCGCCAGTCGACGAACGCCGCTGCGAAGCGGCCTGCACGCGCCGCCCCCCGCCGCGCAGACTCCTAGGCGGCCCACCCGCCCTCGCCGATGAGATCGACGAACTGACACCGTCCCAGCACCTCGCGCGTGAACCCGGTCTCGCTGGTCCGCCGCGCGCGCACCAGACTCTGCTCCTCGCGCTGGCCGAACGGGCCCACCAGGACCCCGCCCACGGCGAGCTGTGAGAGCAGTGAGGCGGGGATTTCCGGGCCTCCAGCGGTGACCACGACGCGGTCGTAGGGGGCCTGCTGCGGCCAGCCCTGTGTCCCGTCGCCGAGGTAAACGATGACATTCGCCACGCCGAGCGCGTCGAGTGCGCTTCGCGCGCGCGCCGCCAGGCGCGGGATTCGCTCGATCGAGATGATGCGGCCGGCCAGGCGCGAGAGGATGGCGGCCTGATAGCCGGATCCCGTGCCGATCTCGAGCACGCTCTCCCCGCCGCGCAGCTGGAGCGCCTGTGTCATCGCAGCGACCACGCTCGGCGCGGAGATGGTCTGGCGCTCGCCGATCGGCAGCGGCGTGTCCTTGTAAGCCTGCGCCCAGAGTGCCTCGGGCACGAGACGATGCCGCGGCACGTGCTCGAATGCCTCGAGCACGCGCCCGTCCCGAATGCCCGCCTCGCTCAGGCGCTGGCTCAGGCGACGACGCGCGTGAGCGTACTCGCCGCGCGCGGCAGCTAGCTCCGGCTGCATCTGTCCCACCCCCGAGTCGCAGCTTAGAGCGGAAGCACTGGAACTCGCAACGCTCTACGGGGGCGCCTCGCGGGCGGGTTCGGCCTGCGGCGTCGCACGCGCGCCAGCGGGCTTCCAGTCGAAGCGCCGCCAATTCGAGAGCTCGCTCGGCAGGCCATGCGCGTCCACAGCCCGAACGGCGAGCCAGATCGACTCGCCCTCGAGCAGTGTCAGCGGCCAGCTGTACACGCCATCCGCGCCCGGCAAGCCGACGTCGCTCACGATCTGCGTCTCGCGCGCGTCGCGACGCGACCGAAAAACGATTTCAAATCTAATAACTTCGGATGGATTCGCGTGAGTCCACCTTATGTTTACTACAGAAGGATCTGCCGTCGCGTCAGAATGCTGGAGCCCAACCAGCCAGAAGAGCAGAAGCCAGCTCGCCTTGCGGGCGTGCACGCCTGGTCGGCCTCGGCCTACATCCACTTGGCAGCGCGGACGTCGCGACATGACGACCAGAGGTAGCGACTGCTCCGCCTTACGCGCAAGCGCGCCTGATGCAGTCGCGTAGCTCCGCGCTGCGGGCGACTTCCTGGGCGGTCAGCGCCAGCGCGCGAGCGGCCTCCAACAAGCCGGCCTCGCCCTGCGCAGAGGCCGCCGCTCGAGCGAAGGCCCGGGTGTGGAGCTCGAGGCTCTGTCCGATCGGGAAATTCGGGTGGATCGTCGGCAATACCTGCGACACATGCGTGATGTCACTCGAGCCGATGCTCTGATCCGCCGCGTGTTCGCTCTCCTCGAGTCCGAGGTAGTCGAGCTGCCTGCGATAGCAGTCGGCCAATGCGGCATTGGGCCGCATCGTCGGTGAGCAGCCAGGCAGCTCGATCAGCTCGAGCCGTGAGCCGCTGCCCACGGCTGCGGCATCGGCACAGGCTCGCACGCGATCGGCTGCATCGGCGAGCTCCGCCATATCGAGAGCGCGCACCCAGACGCGCAACGCCGCCCGCTCGGGGATCACATTCGGGGCCCGTCCGCCGTCGCTGAACACCGCGTGGATGCGCACGTGAGGACCGAGCTGCTGGCGGAGCAGACCCAGCGAGACGTAGAGCGTCACGGCGGCGTCGAGCGCGTTCACCCCCTTCTCGGGATAAGCCGCCGCGTGCGCCGCCACGCCGTGGTAGACGAATTCGTATTTGCGGTTTCCGAGGAAGAGCCGATGTGAGCGCCGCATGTCCGAGGCATGGGCCATCATCGCGAGATCGAGCCCCTCGAAGCAGCCCGCCTCAACGAGCCGCCGCTTGCCCTCCCCGATCTCCTCGGCCGGCGATCCGATCACCACCACCTGCAGCACGTCGGCGGGCATGACGCGCGCGAGGGCCGCCGCGGCGAGCAGGCTGGCGGGCCCGGACAGATTGTGGCCACAGGCGTGTCCGATCTCCGGGAGCGCGTCCATCTCGGCCAACAGAGCGACGCGACAGGCGGCATCGGCGTTGCCCCACTGCGCTCGGAAGGCGGTCGGCATGTCGGCCAGGGCCTCCCGAACACCAAAGCTGCGCTGCTGCAGGTAGCTGCGGTAGCGAGCGCTGGTTTGCTGCTCCTCGAGCGCCAGCTCGGGATGCGCGGACATCCAGCGCGCCAGGTCGATGGCCTCGAGAGCGTCATCGGCGACTGCCTGGAGCAGAGAGCGGCGCTCGCTCTCGAAGGGGTACAGCGTCGGCGGCAGCGGGCTGATCTCGGGCTGGGCCATAGGCACCTCATCGGCGTTCCTCGGCCTCGCCTGTACGCCGCGCTCCCGTGGGGCCGAGCCGGGCGAGCGCCAGCGGCGATCATCCGCAATCGCCAACTCTGCCCCCCCCCGATAGAGTCCGAGCCGTGAAGCTGTCCTCATCTCTGCGATCGCTCCCCAGCGCGCTGGCACTGTTCCTGATGCTCACAACGCTGACGGGGCCGGAGCCCCTGTGGGCGGTCGTCTTTGCCGAGCGGCTCGCACCCGAGAACCTTGCACGGCTGCGCCAGGGTGGTCCCGATGCCATCGCGGGGCTCGGCGACTGGGCGCTGGGAAACGGCGTCCTGTGCGCTGCCATTTCCGACGCGGAGCACGAGTCGGTGCTATCGGCGCGCGGTGGCGTACTCGTCGATCTCGGGCACTGCGGGCGCGCGGATGATCAGTGGGGCGTGCTGCAACCCATGCTGAACCTGTCGCGCAAGAGTGCGCTGCCGGTCGCCGAGATGCGGGCGGAGACGCAGGCGGGAGAAGCACACATCATCGCCTCGGGCCAACTCAACGGTCTGTACTTCGAGACGCGTTACAGCGTCGATCTCGTGCAGCCTCGGCGGCTGCGGGTCCGTACCGTGCTGCAGCGCACTCGCGACGGGGAGGCGATGTTCCTCTTCGGCGACATCGCGCTCCACGGCCACCGCCAGCTCACGCCCTTCACCTTGTCGAGCGAGCGGCCCGATCTCTCGCCCGGTTTCGTTCATCCGGCTATCGACACCGACAGCAGCGTCTCCATGGCGCGCGCCATGGTGTCGGCGGACGCGCACGTGCTGGTGGGCGGTACGCAGCTCGAGCCCGGTATCGCGTACGGCTGGAGGCTCGTGGACGCGCGACTCGAGCAGGCCGACGGCACGCAGGTGGCGCTCCCGCCGCTGGCCGCAAATGGAGAGCACTTCTCCATGCTCGGCGCGTTCTCGCGGCCGCTCTGGCTGGGCGGCGGAGGCGCCCCCGGTCTGATCGAGCTGGCGCAGATGTTCTTCATGGAGCTCGAGGTTGGCGAGCGTCTGAGCTACGAAAGAGAGCTGATCCTCGGCGCGCGAGCCGATGTCTCGTCGGTGACGGACCAGCTGTGGCCCGACGGCCCGCTGGTCGAGGGACAGCTCGATGATCCCGCCGCGCGCATTCATGTCAGGCGACTCGGCGGCGCGCCCGTCACCGAGGTGCGGCCGAGTCCGGACGGCCGCTTTCGCTTCCGCCTGCCCACAGCCGAAGCGATCGACTACGTGCTTGAGGCGAGGGCACCGGGCGGGCGCTCGCTGAGCCACCCGCTGCGGGTGGAGGGTGCACGTGTGCGTGTCGGCCGGCTGGCGGTGGGACGCCCGGCGATCCTCGAGATACCGCCGATGGGCCCGCTGCGCCTGGTGTTCCTCGGCATAGCGCCCACGCCCGATCCCCGCTTTGGGGACGAGCTACTCGGCTTCCGCCTGGGCGAAGAGGAGATCCAGTCGAGCACCGTGGCCAACCACATTTCGCTGGCCGGGGCACAAGGTGACCCCTCCCGGCTGGTGCTCGCACCGGGAAGCTACCGCGTGCTCGCCACGCGCGGACCGGAGTGGAGTGTCAGCCAGCGTGAGCTGCGGCTCGAGGCGGGGGCGAGCGAGGTGCTCGAGATCGAGCCGCCCGTGAAGCTGATCGGGCAGCCGGGTTGGATCTCCGCCGACCTACACGTCCACGCGCAGGCGAGCGACGATACGGCGTTTCCGCTGCGGCGACGCATCGCCGCCTTCGCGGCCCAGGGCGCGGACGTCGTCGTCGCAACCGAGCACGACTACATCAGCGACTACGGCCCGATGATCCGGGCGCTTGGGCTCTCGCAGCAGATCGCCAGCATCACGGGCGCCGAGGTAACGAGTACGGTCAGGGGAGCGGTCACGCCGCACACCAGCGGCCACAGCAACGCGTTTCCGCTGACCCGCCGCCCGGAGCTCTATCGGGCGGGCGCGCCGCGCGGCGAGGATCGCCGGCTGCGCGACCTGGCGGCCGACTTGCGCTCGCTCGCGCCGCGCCCGGTGCTCCAGCTCAATCATCCGCGTGAGTCCGGCTTCGACACCGGCAACGGCAGCTACTTCTCCCATCTCGCCGTGGCGGGCCAGCCGTTCGAGCCCACACGACCGCTCGCGGCCGAGCCGAATCGGGTGCTGATCGAGCGCGACTCGGGCTCCGGCCTGCGCGACCTGGACTTCGACGCGATCGAGCTCCTCAATGGCCCGTCGATGAGTCGCTATCGCCTGACGCGAGCGGACTGGTTTTCGCTGCTGCTGCAAGGCGAGATCCGCAGCGCAACGGCCAACAGTGACTCACACCGGCCGGCCGAGATCGTCGCCCTGCCGCGCAACCAGGTTGTCTACACGGGCCCGCGCGGGCCCGATCTCGACACGCGCGTCTTTGTCGAGGCGGTGCGTGCGGGGCGCCTCTACGGCACGACGGGCCCCTTGCTCGACGTTCGGCTCGGCGAGCGCGGTCCGGGTGAGGCCTTCGTTGGCGAGGCCGGGCAGCTCCGCATCACCGTGCAGGCGGTGCCGTGGGTGCCGGTCTCCGAGGCGCGGGTCTATCTCGATGGCGCGCTGCATCGACGCATCGATCTGCGTGAGAAGCGCGACGTCTCTCTCCCGCTGAGCTTCTCGGCCGACGCCTTCGTCACCGTCGAGATCGAGGGTGAGCTGCCACCGGGCGGGCCCAGCAGCGACGCACGCGCCCGTTCGATCTATGCCGCCCTCGCACCGGGGTTTACTCCGTTCGCGTTCACCAACCCCATCTTCGTCGACCACAACGGCGACGGACGCTGGGCTCCGCCCGGGCTGCCGACCCCCCTTCCCGTAACGCTGAGCGATCCCTTGGCGAGTCCCTGACGAGGAGCGACCGGGGCCGCGGTGAGGGCCCGCGGTGATCAATCCAGGCTAGTATTTGAAGCCGCTCGCTGGCGAAGCGAACGGAAGCAAAAGGAATCAAGGGAGAAGAAGATCCAGATGACCCGAGCCTATTCAATCAGCGTGGAAGACGTCACCGCCGAGCGCGCACGTGTCAACGAGGACCTCAGCCAGGTCGATATCTCTCGCGTAATCGCGCTCGACGAGCTCGAGCTCGCCGAGATGGGCCGGCGCGACGTACACCTGAAGATCCTGGTGGTCTCCGGGGAGCACAACGTCGATCACGCCGCCCTGGCCGATACGGTCAATATCGCGGAGCTTCGTGGCGGCAAGATCTATCCCGGCAACTCGGCCGTCGCAGAGGTGATCGCTACGGGCTCAGATGTCGAGGCCTTCAAGGCTGGGGACATCGTTCTCACCCACTGTAACGGTGAGCCGGACCGCTTCGGCTACCCGAAGACCATCTGGGCCTACGACAAAACGGACTCGGTCGGCTGGTATGCCGAAGAGGCCGTGGTGGGGGATTGGCAGCTCGTGCAGGCGCCGCTGGAATGCGGGCTCAACCTCTGGGAGATCGCCGCCCTGCCCCTGCGCGCGCCGACCGCCTACCACTTGTGGCGACGGGCCGAAGGGATCTTTCGCCTCAAGGTGCCGGCTGAACGACTCGCGACACTCAACGTGCTCGGCTTTGGCGGCGGCGTCTCAGAGCTCTTCCTGATGCTCGCGCGAGCGAAGGGCCACGATGCGTTCTTCTGTTCGGGCAGCCCGGAGCGGCGTGACGCACTGGAGAAGCTCGGCATCACGCCAATCGATCAGGCGGCCTTCAACCGCTTCGCGAGCCGCAACGACGTCAAGGGCTTCATCAAGGAGTCACGCCGGCTGACCGGGGGCGAGGGCATGCACCTCGTGTGCGACATGTTGCGTGGGCCCGTCTTCGCCGCCGGCCTCGCCGCCGCCGCTCGTGAGGGCGTCAACGTCAGTGCCGGCTGGCAGCTCTCGCGCGATGTCGACTACAACTCGGCCGGCGCTTCGATCAAGCAGATCACGCTCGACCACACGCACTATGAAACGTTGGCGGGCGTCGAGTCGGCGACCGATCTCTATGGCAGGGTTTTCAAGCCGACGATTCACCGCGAGGTCTACGGCTTCAAGGACCTGCCTCGAGCGCTGGCGGAGATGCATCAGAACGTCCAGACGGGGATTCCGATCATCCGCGTAGCCGAGAGCATGCCCGAGAGCGCGGCGGCGCTGATCCCCTGACGGCGGTCAGCGAGCACGCCGCGGGGAGTAGACGCGCATGAGTGATCAGGATGTCCGCTTCGAGCTGGACGGCGAGGTGGCGCTCATCACGCTGAATCGGCCGGAGCAGCTCAACACCTTCACCGGCCGTATGGGAGACGAGCTTGGCCAGGCCTATCGCGCCTGTGACGAGAACGACGCGATCCGCGCGGTCGTATTGACGGGTGCGGGCCAGGCCTTCTGCGCGGGCGCCGATATGAGCGCTGGCGAGCAGACCTTCTCCGCTGCGGACGCGAGCGAGCAGCACTTCAGCGCTTCGCCCGTCGCGATGCCAGCCTGGCGAGTGCGCAAGCCGGTCATCGCCGCACTCAACGGTCATGCAATCGGGATCGGTCTCACGCTCGCGCTGCAGTGCGATATCCGCATCGTGGCGCAGGAGGCTAAGTACGGCGTGCTTCAGGTGCGTCGGGGCGTGATGCCCGACTGCTGCGCGCACTGGACACTGCCGCGGCTGGTCGGCTTGGCCAAGGCTGCGGACATCCTTCTGACCGGCCGCAAGTTCGGCGGAGCGGAGGCGGTGGAGCTCGGAATCGCGAGCCGCGCGCTGCCGGCCGCCGAGGTGCTCCCGGCAGCGCTGGCGATCGCGGAAGAGATCGCGCGCCAGACCGCCCCGCTCTCGGTGGCGGTCAGCAAGAAGCTCCTCTGGCAGTCCTCCGAGCTCACCGCGGAGCAGGTGGAGCACAGCGAAACGCGACTTCACCAGCACCTGATGGGCCGACCGGATGCCGTGGAGGGTGTGGTGGCGTTTCTCGAACGGCGCCCACCGCGCTGGCGCTCGAGTGTCACGCGGGATTGGCCCGAGTGGCCGAATCCCTCGGACGCGAAGGTCTGAATCGACGGGCGGCGACTTCTCCGGTCGCGCGGGTTAGAATCCGCCGCTATGTCCTCAACGACCCGAAAGACGCTTCCCGCCACAGGCTCCAGCTGGCAGCACCTCGAGAGCGAGCTGCGTCAGATGGGCCAGAACGACGCCAACTGGCGCGGCGCGCGCACGGCGGTCTACGTCTTCAACCCCGGTGAAGACGTCATGCGCGTCGCCAAAGACGCCTACGCGATGTACCAGTCCGAGAACGGGCTGGGCCCGCTCGCCTTCCCGAGCCTCAAGCGTATGGAGGATGAGGTGGTCGGCATCGGGCTGGGGCTGCTGAACGGGCCGGAAGGCGCATGCGGCAACATGACCTCTGGCGGCAGCGAGAGCATCCTGATGGCGGTGAAGGCTTGTCGCGATCAGGCCGCCGCAAGCGGCCGCGACGTAAGCGCTGGCGAGGTTTTGCTTCCGGAGTCCGCGCACCTCGCCTTCGACAAGGCCGCCGGCTACCTGGGCCTGCGCGCGCTGCGGGTGCCGGTCGCGGACGATCTGCGAGCGAACGTCGCCGCCATGGCGGAGGCGGTGAGCGAGCGCACGCTGATGATCGTCGGCTCGGCGCCCTGCTTCCCGTACGGCTTGATCGACCCGATCGAGGCGCTCGCTGAACTCGCCCGCAAGCGGGGGCTCTGGCTGCATGTCGACGCTTGTGTGGGAGGCTATTTCGCCCCCTTCGCTCGTATGAACGGCATCGACCTCCCCGCCTTCGACTTCGCAGTGCCCGGCGTCGCTTCGATCTCCGCCGATCTTCACAAGTACGGCTATACGGCCAAGGGGGCCTCGACCATCTTCCACCGCAGCGAAGAACAGCGCGCGTTCCAGATCTTCGAATCGAGTGACTGGCCAGCCGGCCACATGTCGACCCCCACGGCCGCTGGCACGCGACCCGGCGGTGCCATCGCGAGCGCCTGGGCAGTGCTGCACTATCTCGGTGTCGCGGGCTATCGCGACAAGGTCCGAATGGTGACCGATACGCGTGAGAAGCTGATGCACGCGATCGATGCGATCGACGGGCTGCGCACGTTCGGCGATCCGAAGCTCGGGCTCTTCAGCTTCGGCGCCGATGACATCGACATCTTCGCCGTCTACGGCCGGCTGCTGAAGCGCGGCTGGTTCAGCGGGTTGGTGACCGAACCGCGTGCGATCCACATGATGCTGTCCCCGGCTCATGCCGAGGTGGCCGATGACTACATCGCAGACCTAGAGCAGGCGTTGGCCGAGGTTCGCAGCACGGGCGAGTCCGCATCGACAACCGAGGCGCGTTACGCCTAGGCCGATTTTTCGCACCCAAGCAGCATCAGGCTTGTTACGCTCTCGCACATGCGCTGCGTTCTGGTCTCCCACACGCATTGGGATCGCGAGTGGTACAAGACCTTTGAAGTATTCCGCGCTCGCCTGATCGACACGGTCGACCGCGTGCTCGAGCTCGTGGAAGCGGATCCCGGCTTCCGCTTCCAGCTCGACGGTCAGGCGATCGCCGTCGAGGACTACCTCGAAATTCGGCCACAGCGACGCGACGCGCTGTCGCGCGCCTGTCGCGCCGGGCGCGTGGCGATCGGCCCGTGGTACGTCCAGCCGGACTCGCTGATTCCCTCTGGAGAGACCCATATCCGCAATCTGCTCGAGGGCAGGCGCGTAGCCGAAGCGATGGGCGGCTGCTCGCGCATCGGCTATACGCCCGATTCCTTCGGACACCCGGCTCAATTCCCTCAGCTTCTGCGCGGCTTCGAACTCGGCCCGTTCGTCTATTGGCGCGGCAATGCCGACGAAATTGCGGAGTTGCCCGCCGACTATCGCTGGGCGGCGCCCGACGGCAGCGAGGTAATCGCCTGTCACCTCGGGCGCGGCTACTTCGCCGCCTGGGGCCTGGACGAGGAGCGCGACCAGGCGGTGAAGCGACTCGAGAGGCTGGCGAGCGAGCTTGCCGAGCGAAGCGAGCGCGACTGCGTGCTGCTCATGAACGGCCTCGATCACATGCTGCCGGACGACAATACGGCCGAAACGGCCGCGGCGCTGGCCAAGGCCACCGGCTGGCGGGTCGAGCGCGGACTGCTCGACGATTACGCGGAGGATCTCACTCCGGCATGCGGCGAGGCGCTCGCTCCGGAGCTGCCCGTGTTTCGCGGTGAGCTGCTCGGCGGACGCGTGGCCAATCTGCTGCCCGGCGTCTGGTCGACCCATGTACCGCTGAAGCTCGCCAATCGGCGCTGCGAGAGCGAGCTGCAGGCCTGGACGGAGCCGTGGGCCGCACTCGGCCGCCTGCTCGGCGCGCCGGACGAACGCCCGGCCCTGCGCCTGGCCTGGCGGACACTGCTGCCCAACCAGGCCCACGACTCGATCTGTGGCTGTTCGCACGACCGCGTCCACGCGCAGATGGCGAGCCGCTACGACTCGGTCGAGGCCCTGGCGGCCGAGACAACAGCGCGTCTGCTCGAGCGCGTCGCCGGCCTCTCGGTCGAGCGTCAGCTCTCGCGTGATGAGTCGACGGGCGTCGTGTCGATTGCAGTCTTCAATCCCTCACCCCATATGCGCAGCGATGTCGTCCGCCTGCCGCTCGATGGCTTCCCCGCCCACACCAAACGCGGTGTGAACCCGCTGTTGGCGGCCAACTTCGACATCGAAGGATTTCGCCTGGACGACCAGCCGGCGCGCGTCGTGCCGTGCCGGGGTGACGTGCGACCCGGCCTGGCGCCCGGCCGGCCGGTGCACGATCTCGAGTTCGTCGCGCGTGACGTACCGGCCTTCGGCTGGCGACGCTTCGATCTCCAGCCGTGTGCCCCCCATCCCGAGCAGGTCGACAGCGAGAGCGAGATTCGTAGCGATGACATCGCGTTGCGCGTGAACGAGGGCGGCAGCTTCGACGTCAATTTCGGCGACACCTGCTATCGAGGTCTTGGCACGCTGGAGGACGTCGGTGACCGCGGCGACACCTATGACTTCGATCTGGCACCCGGCGGTGTCGTCGAGTCCCTGGCGTGGCGCGTCGAGCGGCGGCGCCATGCCGGCGGAATTCAATCCATCGAAGTGCGCCGCATGCTCCGCCTGCCGGCCAGTCTGACCGAAGATCGCAGTCGGCGATCGGACGAGCGCGTGCTCCTGCCCGTCACGTTGCGCGCGCGTCTGGCGCCGGGTGTGCCACGCGTCGACCTCGAGCTGCGGGTCGACAACAGCGCCGAGGATCATCGACTCCGGCTGCTCTTCCCCACCGCTCGCGAGACCGAACTCTTCGAGGCGGCCACAACCTTCGACACGGCCGTACGCAGCACGGCTCGGCCCGACAGCCAACACTGGAACCACCCCGCGCCGACCACATTTCCGCAGCAGGGCTGGGTTCACATCAACGGCCTGAGCGTCGTCGCGCCGGGGCTGCTGGAAGCGGAGGTAACGCCCCGCGGCACGCTCGCGGTCAGCCTGCTGCGGGCGACCGGCTGGCTCTCACGGCCGGATCTCACCACGCGGCCGGGAGAGGCGGGGCCATCGCTCATGACACCTGCCGCGCAGTGCCGAGGGGTTGTCGAGGCCCGCGTCTCGCTCTTCGCCGGGCTGAACCCGGCACTGGCGCGAGACGCGGAGATCGGGCTGCGGGCGTGCGGCGCCGGCTCGTGCGGCCTGGTCCCCGAAGACACCGCCCTGCTGTCGGTCGAGCCGCGCGAACTCGTACTCTCCGCGCTCAAGCCCGCTGAGACTGGAGACGCCAGCGTGCTGCGTCTGTTGAATCCGACCGATCGCGAGCTGAGCGCGTGTGTGCGTCTCGCGCCGACGCTCGCGCGGCAAATCGCCAGCGTCGAGCAGGTGACGCTCGATGAATCTCGCTCGCTCGGCGCAGTCGGCCCGAGCCGAGAGCTGCTTCGAATCACCCTTCCACCCCACTCTCTGCGCTCACTCTTGCTACGCCACGCGACCTGAGGAGATCATCTACCATGCCTTTCGTCCTGCGACACGCACTCGAAATCGCCGCACCCACCTCGCTGGTATGGGAGGTCATCACCGACCTTCCTCGCTATCCCGAGTGGAACCCGTTCGTCGTCAGGGCCAAGTCCAGCCTGCAGGTGGGCAAGCCGATTTCGATGCGAGTCCGCGTGCTGCCGCTCTTTGCACAGCCGCAGCGCGAGATCATCCTGGAGTGCCTTCCCGAAGAGCGCCTGTGCTACGGCATTCCGGGACTACCCCTCGGCGCACTGCGCAGCCGTCGCTACCACGAGATCCGTCCCGATGGAACCGATCGAACACACTACGGCTCGCACTTCGAGCTCGACGGCTGGCTGGCCCCGCTGACGCGGGCACTGCTCGCAGGGCGGCTCGAGCAGGGCTTCGCGGCAATGACTCAGGCAATCCAGCAACGCGCGGAAGAGCTGCAGTACGAGCGTCGACAAGGCTGAGTCGGGCGGCTCGTTCGCCCGATCGCCTTTTGTGAAGCGCCCGCTTTCGTTTCGCCCCCACGCTTCGCTTGCGCCCACAATGCATTTGGGATAGCCAGACGACGATCTGGCGCGCAGCGTCACATTCGGTCGGTGTTGGATCCATCGAGAAACGCAGACAGACGAAAGAGCGGCAAGAAAGTGCGACGGCGCGGCCATCGGGCTGTGGCGCGTAGCTCTGCCACGCGAGGAGGAATCGTCATGGCCAAAGAGGAGCGATACGACATCGTCATCATCGGCGCCGGCCACAACGGCACGACGACAGCCGCCTACCTCGCCAAGTGCGGCCTCAGCGTGTGCGTGCTCGAAGAGCGGCCCGAGTGCGGCGGTGCCCAGGAGACGACCGAGCCGCTTGCCGGCGTGCGAATCCAGCCCCACGCCATTGCCAACTATGGTGGCTCGGCACCCGGCTGGGAACAGCTCGAGCTCTGGAAGTACGGCTTCCGCATGGACTGGAATCCCAACGTATCCGTCGAACTGGATCCGAACCAAGCCTTCATGACCAGCGACGGCCTGGTGCCGCTCACCCAGCAAGACATCGAGGGTTGGTGCAAGATCACCGGCCAGCTCGGCGAGCCTCCGTTCATGAAAGAGCTGATGCGCGCCACCTTCTGGTGCCCGCCGCATCCGCCCGAGGTCGAGCTCAACGAGGACAACATCCCTTTCATGCAGGTCTACAAGCAGTTCCAGCCGTCGGTCTGGACGCGCGAGCTGCTCGAGATGACGCTCTTTGATCTGATGGATGAGTATCTCGTGACCGAGCCGTTCAAGGTCATGCAGGCCTACATCGCACTGTCGTCCGGCGCCCATGGACACATGGAGGGCGTCGCGATTCCGGCACTCTGCAGCGTGGCCACCGTGATGCCGCCTGCCGTCGCCAAGCCCGTCGCCGCCCGGGGCAACATGCACGGCTACTTCCACGCGCTCTTCCGATGCGCGACCGCGCACGGTGCGGTCTTCCGCTCGTGTTGTCCGGTGGAAGAGATCATTGTGGATGACGGACGCGCGATCGGTGTCCGCCTTCGCGACGATGCCACCTGGGGTGCGAAGAAGATCTGGGCGAACAAGGCGGTCATCAGCGCCTGTCACATCAAACCCACGTTCCTCGACATGATCGGGCCACAGAATCTCGACGCCGGCTTCCTGCAGCGCATTCGAGATCTGAGCCTGAAGGGCGGAAGCCTGTACATGTCGCACTTCCTCAGTCGCGAGCAGCTTCGCTACAAGCCGCAGTACCGCATGAAGGAGCCAGGCAGCTACGGCGCCTTTCACGGCGGCTTCTTCCCGATGGACTCGCGCGAAAACTACTTCGAGAACGTCAGGATCGTGCTTGGTGAGCAGAAGAATCTCGACATCCCGCCCGAACGGGCGATGTGGGGCATGGTCGCCAGCGAGCTCTACGATCCAACCAATCCCCAGTGCACCCGGCCCGGGCAATACGTCAATGGCCCGCTCTGGATGATGGTTCCGACGCCGCAGTACAACGTGGACGGCGCCGACGCCATGGACCGCGACAAGAAGCACTGGGAGGAGTACATGCGCGCCGCGCTTGCCAGCGTGGTCGAGAATCTGGATGACGACAATCTGATCCGCATGTTCTGCGACAGCCCATACGAGCAGGAGTTCCGCAACTCGGGGATGCTCGGTGGCTCGTGGTACGGACTTCGCTGCGATCGGGATCAGTGGTGGAACGAGCGCCCGTTGCCCGAGCTCGCACGCTATCGCGTACCGGAGATCGAGGGCCTCTATCTCGCCCACCAATCCGGTGCGCATCCCGGCGGACTGTGCCTGATGGCCGTCGGCTACAACCTCATGCACATCCTGATCGAGGACGGAATCGCCGAGCCCGGCGACTGGTGGTACGAGTCGCCCTGGTACATCCCGCAGGAGGGCAAGATCTCGGCGAAGCTGAGCTGAGCTGGGCTGATGGTGCGTGAATCCGGCTGCGTCGACTCGATGCGCTGAGAGGGAGAGGCACAATGGTCAAGGAATTGGTCGGCAAACCCCACCCCCAGAGCTTCTTCTCTGAGTTTCCCCCGGAGAGCGAGTGGGATGTCGTCGTCATCGGCGGCGGTCCCAACGGGCTCATCACAGCCGCTTATCTCGCGAAGTCGGGCCTCAAGGTCTGCCTCGTCGAGCGACGCTATGAAGTCGGTGGCGGTCTGGCGACCGAGGAGATCCTCTTCCCCGGTTTCTATTCGAACATCCACGCCATCTATCACATGATGGTGGACTACATGCCCGTGCTGCAGGATTTCGATCTGGCTCGGCACGGCTTGGTTTGGATCAAGCCGAACCTGCAGACGGCCATGACCTTCGAGGACGGGCAGTCGCTCTTGCTCACGCGAATGTTCGAGGACACGGCAGACTCGATGCTCAAGTTCTCACGCAAGGATGCTGAGAACTTCGGCCGCATGATGCGGCAGTGGCGCAAGATCGTGCACGAGATCGTGGCGCCGGCCACCTACATCCCCCCGATGGAGCCGATCGATATCTCGCTCGCCATGCAGCGCACCGAGCTCGGCCAGGAGATGCTCGAGATCACGGAGCGGAGCCCGCTCGAGCTCATCTTCGACAACTTCGAGGACGACAGAATTCGCGCCATGATGCTCTACACCACGTGCATGTGGGGGATCGATCCCCGGGAGACCGGTGTCGGTTTCTTCGTGCCGCTCTTGCTCGATCGTGGCATGAATAAGTGTTACTGCCAGGGAGGCTCACACAAGCTGGCCTCCTCGCTCGCGAAGGAGATCATTCGCGCGGGCGGCTGCATCCTCGACTCGTCACAGGTCAACAAGATCAACGTGCGCGGCGGCGCCGTCTGCGGCGTCGATCTCTGGGAGGGCCGCACCCTGCACAGCGATGTCGTTGTCTCGAGCCTCGATCCGCATACGACCTTCCTGGATCTGATCGGAACGGAGACCCTGAGCGGAGATCTCAAGGACGCGGTCAAGGGCTGGGAGAATGACAAGTGGAGCTTCGCGACGCTTCACGTGGCCTCCGAGGAGGCCCCCCACTACGCCTGCGGCGACCCCTGGGTCGACGAGTCCTTCATGACCATCGCCGGCTTCGAGGGAACGGACGACATCCTCGCGCACTGGGACAACGTGGTTGCGGGCAAGCTCGATCTGTCCAAGCTCGGCGGCCACATCACCTGCGAGACTCAATGGGACACGCATCTCTCGCGCATGCCGGGCAAGCACGTGTCCTTCTTCCAGATTCACGCTCCTTACGGCATCGAAGGAGGCTGGGAGAAGCGCGGTCCGGAGATCGAGGAGGCCATTCTCGCCCGCTGGCAGCGGGCGGCACCCAACATGACGCGCGAGAACATCATCATGACCGCACTCGAGTCGCCAGAGGACATCGAGATTCGCATGCCGAACATGCGCCGCGGCTCGATCAAACACGGCGACTACCAGCCGATGCAGCTCGGCTGCTTCCGCCCCAACCAGGACTGCTCCTCCAGCGGCACGCCGATCCCCGGCCTCTACGTGTGTGGTGCCTCGACCTATCCCGGCGGCCTCATCCTCGGCGGCCCGGGCTACCTCGCCGCCAATCGCGTGGCGGAGGACCTCGGCGTCAAGAAGTGGTGGAAGCCGACTCCGGAGATGGAGAAGTACCGCCGGACGTATCTCGAGTAGCCCGCCAGCACTTTCGCAGGCGCCGCTCTCGAGCGGCGACGAGCCGGCTCACCCAAGCACCTCGAGCGCAATCTCGCCCAGCAGTGCGATCCGCTCGGTGTTGTGGCCATTGACGGGAAGATCGACCGTGATGCCATCGATTCCCATCCCCATGGCCTCAGCGAGTCGCTCGCCGACGCTGTCCGGATCCCCGAAGATCAGGGCCTCTCGGACCATTCCGATCACCCGATCGTTCCATCCCTTGACCTTGGCCATCGCGAGAAGATCGGCCTCGGCCGCCTCCATCGTCGGTGCGACGACGATCATCAGCAGCTTGGTGACGACGATCTCGGAGCGGTCTCTGCCCAGTCGGTCGCAGTGCTCGGCCAGGGCCTCGAGCTTTCGCGGAATGTCCTTGATTTCGCCCGTGAGGTTCGACTCGTCTGCGTATTGAGCCACCATGCGAAGGGTCTTCTTCTCGCCCTGGCCGCCGATCATGATCGGAATCTTCGAGATCGGCGCCGGCGAATTCACTGCCTCGCTCGCGGTATAGTGCTTCCCATTCAAGCTCGGCCGCTCACCGCGCAACATCGGCACGATGATCTGCAGCGCTTCTTCGAGACGCTCGAAGCGCTCCGTGAAAGTGCCGAAGGGGAAGCCAAGTGCAACGTGCTCCTTTTCGAACCATCCCGCTCCAATGCCGAGCGTTGCTCGACCACCCGAGACGTGATCCAGGGTGGTGAGGATCTTCGCGAGCAAAGTCGGATTCCGATAGGTGTTTCCGGTGACGAGCGCCGAGAGCCGCACTCGCTCGGTGTGCTGCGCCAGCGCCGAGAGCATCGAATAGCACTCGAACATGGGCTCGTCCGGCGCGCCGAGACCGGGTAGCTGGTAGAAGTGGTCCATCACCATCACGCGGTCGTAGCCCGCGGCCTCCGCCGCTCTGGACTGTGCGACGACATTCTTGAAGATTGCGGCGGGCTCGATGTCCGGGTACGTGAAGTTGGGAATCTGATAGCCGAGTCGGGTCATCGTGGGCACCTCGGGTCGCGGTTTGGGGAATTCTTGGTGCTCTATGTTCGTCTTGTCAGCGATCGGATGCTGACAGAACTCGGCGGGCGTGTCGATCATCGGCCATCACGTGAGGTGCGACCGTCGTCCCCTAGCGCGCGTTGCGCAGACCGGCCTGCACGAGCTTGTCGAGCGCGCTCAGGAATCGCGAGCGCGCGCGTACTGAGAGCGGCGGCGGTCCGCCGGACACGCCGCCCGCCTCGCGCAGCTGGCTCTTGAGTTCGCGGGTTGCGAGAGCGCCACCGATCGAGTCTTCGCTGAAGGGGCGGCCATCGCTCCCAACCGCGCATGCACCCGCCTCGAGGCAGCGGGCCGCCAGCGGGATGTCGGCGGTGACGACGACATCGCCCGGCCGGACGTGCTCGGCGATCCAGTCGTCGGCGGCGTCGGGGCCCTGCTCCACCACGATCATTTCCACGGCGCCGCCCTGCGGCACCCGCATCGCCGAGTTGGCCACAAGGAATACGGGTAGCCCGTAGCGCCCCGCCACCTGGTAGACCTCATCCTTGACCGGGCAGGCGTCCGCATCGACGTAGATGTCGATCAACTGCTGAGTCCTCCGGGCGCGCAGCGTAGCACCGCTGGAGCGCGGCTCTTTGGCACCCGCCCACTCGATGGCCCTTGAATGCTCGCGGAACAGCGACTAGATTCCGCGCCGTCCGATTCACCAACGACACGGAAGACTCGATGACCACGCACGCCAGCACATCTACCCAAGTGCTCCGCACTCTGGACCGCGCCTGATCCGAGGCCACCCGACGTTGCTCCTCGACGCCTGACGCTCGCCCGAGCGCTCGTCTCCCGGTAACGCCGACGGACCATCGGTGCGGATTGGTGTCCCGTCACCCCGCGATTATCGCGCGCGCGGGACCAAGCGCAGTTTTGCGTCTCTCCATCGTTCGGTCTTGCCGACCGGCGGCCGAACGATACGTGGGCATGGTCATGTCGAGATCCCGCTCCTCCGGGAGCCGTCCTGGCGGGCGTGCGCGTCATCGTCCGGACGACTCCCAAGCGAGCTTCCGCTGCTCCCAGTGTCGCCGAATGGTGCCCACTGCCGTGTGGGGCACGGCGCACCGCAATCACTGCCCCAGCTGTCTCTGGAGCCGCCACCTCGACCGGACGAGCGGAGACCGCAGTGCCGACTGCGGTGGACGAATGGAGCCGATTGCCGTCTGGGTGAGAAGCAACGGCGAGTGGGCGCTCGTACATCGCTGCCTCTCCTGCCACGCGCTGGGGGCCAACGGCATCGCCAGCGACGACAACGAGTTCGTCCTCATGTCACTCGCAGCGCGGGCGATTGCGATGCCGCCCTTCCCGCTCGAGCCGCTCGGCCCCGGCGAAGAACCTCCCGGCGGAAGCCGGTAGACGGAGGATGACCTCGATGACCCCCCGCTCCGGTATCTCGGATCGGCTGCCCTCTGGGGGCGGCCACGAGGTGCCCTCGCACATGCGGCAGCCCCGAGGCCATCGCCTCTGCCCAACCAGGCGCGTCTCGAGGCCGCCGATGGATCGGCAATTAGCGGGCCTAAAGCCACGTGGAATCGTGGCCGATTTGTTCGGAAGGATCAGGGGAGGATTCCGCTCGGGTGAAGGCAGCTGGACCGGAAAGGCGCGCGGCCCACTGCTGTGCCCTCTTGGGCTTGGGCAGTCTGCTGTTCTATGCGCGCACTTTGGGTTTCGATTTCGTCGACTTCGACGACCTCACGGTGCTGCTCGCCCATCCGAATCTCTACGACGAGCAGTCGCTGCTCGGCAGCCTCTACGAGATCTTCATCGCTTACTTTCCGCGCGAGGAGCCGCTGATCCTGCGCGACGTCAGCTGGGCCCTGGACGCCCGCCTCTTCGGCTTCGACAACCCCTTCGGCTACCACCTGGGCAACGTCGTATTCAACTCGGCGAATGTCGTTCTTCTCTTCATCTTCTTGCGGCGCTGCACCGGGCGCCTTTCGATCGCGCTGTGGGTCGCTGGGCTCTTTGCGCTTCTCCCCGTGCACGTCGAACCGGTCTCCTGGGTCATGGGTCGCAAGGACGTCCTATCGGCCTTCTTCGTCCTGCTCGCCCTGCTCGCCCAGACCTCCGAGTTCAGAGCTTCTGATGCGAGTCGCCGCCGCACGTTCTACCTACTCAGCCTGCTCCTGACGGGGCTCGCCGTGTTGGCCAAGATGGGGGCCATCAGCTGTTTCGTCCTGCTCGCGCTCCATCGCGCTCTGCACCCCTACCTCGATGGCCGCCGCGCGCCAGATGCCCCCCTCGACCCGCTCGCCACGCTCCGTTCGGCCGTGCTGCCCGTCGTACCCCACGCCGCGCTGACAGCCGGCATCGTGGTCTGGTACGGACGTATCGTAAGCGAAGCGGGTGTAACGGGCTGGCGTGGGCTGGGCGCCTTGGATCCGGAGCATCTCGCAAACGTTGCAGCGTTCGCACCGCTCAGCATTGGGCAGTATCTAAAGCAGATCTTCTGGTCCTCCCAACACTCGCTCTACTACCGCTGGCCTCATGTCGAGATCCCGCTCTCGACGCTCGAGATCGTGACTGCGCTGCTGATTACAGTCAGCCTCTGTGCCGCCACAGTCTATTGTTGTCTGAAGCGAAGGGATCTGGCCTTCTATCTATTGGCCTTCTATGCGTGCTTGTTGCCCTATCTGAACGTGGTCTATGTCGGAATCTGGCGTGCGGATCGCTATGTCTACCTCGCCGCGTTCTGCCTGCTCGCCATCGGGGTCAGCCTCGCGCTGCAGCTCCACGCGCGCGTTGGTCGCGTCTCCCGCTATGCGATCGCCGGCCTGGCAATGGCAATGGTCGTGAACTTCGCGGTCAAGGCGTGGCACCAGCAAGCCGTCTGGAGCAACAACGAGAGCCTCTGGAAGTACGAGGCCTACCGCGAGGAGCCCTCGTTGCTGTCGATTCAGGCCCTCGCCAAACACTGGATGCAGGAGGCGGGGAAGGCGACTGAGCCAGACCGTCGGCAGGCATTGGCCGAGACCTCCCGAAGCGAGATTGCCAGGGGATTCGAGCGCGAGGCCGCGCTGGGTCGGGTCCGCGCTCCTTATGCGACCTCCGAACAGCTTCAGCTCTCGAACCTCCACTATCTGCTCGGCCGCCTCGACATGCTCGAGACAGCGCCGCTGGAGTCGCAGATACGGCACTTCGAGGCATCTCACGAGATTGCACCGAGTCGCGCCAATACGCTGATGCTGGCCGGTGCCTACTTCGACCTTGCAGCGACGGCGTCCGCCCCGGAGCAGCAGGCGCTGGTCCACCGGTCGCTCGACTTCTTCGCGGAGCATGTGCAGTTCTCGAAGCCCGATCCGGTGCTCTACGCGAAGAGCATGGCACTCCTCAGCCAGAACTACGAAGCGCACTTTCCGTTTCTCCACGAACGGATCGACCAAATCAAGGGCATTCAATGAACAGCCAAGCGAATCCGTACGTGGGCGCCTATCCGGTCTTGAAAGGGCGCCGCCGGGTATGGCGCGAAATCGCGCGCTACGTCCAGGCGAGCTCGCCCAACATCGAGACGCTGATCGAGCTGGGCGCCGGCTATTGCGACTTCGTCAACCAGTTCAAGGCGGGCAAGAAGATCGCCTTCGATCTCAATCCGGAGATGCGCCAGTACGTGGCGGACGATGTGGATCTGAGACTCGAGGACTGCACGACACTTCCCAACATCGCCAGCGAGAGCATCGACATGATCTTCGCGAGCAACTTCATCGAGCACCTCGAGGGCGATGCGGTAGATGCCCTCCTCGAGCGCGTCGCGCAGGTGCTCGCGCCCGGCGGCCGTCTGGTCCTCATTCAACCCAATTATCGACTCTGCCCCGAGAACTACTTCGACGATCCCACCCACTGCAGCGTCTTCGACGACGCGAATATCGGGGAGTGGATCGCTCGGTACGGGCTGCGGGTGGTCGAGGTCATCCCCGGACTGCTGCCCTTCTCGATGAACGGCCGGCTGCCAAAGTCCGGCATCCTCACGCGTCTCTATCTCATGTCTCCCTGGAAGCCGCTTGCGGCCCAGATGTACGTCGTAGCCGAGAAGGTCTGATCATGTGGTGTGGCCGCAGCGTCTCCCTGATCTTTCCCACCTATAACGAGCGGGATTCGATCCGCGCCTCCATCGAAGAGTTCTGGGCCACCGGAGTGATCGACGAGATCATCGTCGTCAACAACAACGCAGCCGAGGGAACGAGTGAAGAGGTCGCGAAGACCAAGGCTCGCGAGGTCTTCGAAGCGACACAGGGCTATGGCGCGGCGATCCGCTGCGGGTTTCGACATGCGCTTGGCGATCTCATCCTCATCGCCGAGCCCGATGCCACGTTCCGAGGCCACGATGTGCGCAAGATGCTCGCCTATGCCGAGGATTTCGAGGTCGTCTACGGCAGTCGCACAGTGAAGGAGCTGATCTGGCAGGGCGCCAATATGGGGCTCTTCTTGAAATGGGGAAACTACGCCGTCGCCAAGTTGATGGAATTCCTCTTCAACACCACGTCGCTCACTGATGTGGGCTGCACCATGCGCTGCATCCGCAAGGAGACCCTTCGTAGGCTCGAGCCCTTCTTCACAGTGAATGGCAGCTTCTTTGGTCCCGAGATGATGGTGATCAGCATCCTGAAGAGAGCCCGCGTAATCCAGGTTCCCGTGAACTACACCAAGCGCGTGGGGACCTCGTCGGTGACGGGCAATACCCGCGTGGCGGTTTGGCTGGGGCTGCAGATGATTGGATTGATCCTGCGCTACCGCCTCCAGAGCTGGCAGCGCCCGGGTCTCTTCGACAGCTCGCCGCTGCCGACCATCGATCTGCTGACCGAGGCCGATGAGGACGCCAAAGAGGACGAGGCGCAGTAGGGGCAGAGGCGAAGTCGGAACGCCCGCGCATCGCTGCGCCGCAGCCCCCTTAGACGGGGCACGGCGGGAGCCCAGGGACTCGCAATGCCTTCCACCGGTGAGTTCCGGACCTGGACGGCGGAGGTCGACGCTCCCGACATCCCCGCCGCCACCTCCGCTACATCCTGATCGATCCGTCATCGACGATTCTTACAGCGCAGCCCGAGTGCGTGATATACATGTGGGCCTGAACAAGGTTCAGTAGGCTTCCGTATTACGAACGCGAAGACCGCAGAGAGGCATGTGTCGTGGCTGAGGAAACTCTGATCGCGAATGGAAATGTTCTGGATGGCTCCGGGAGCTCGGCCGTGGCCGCGGATGTTCGAATCCGCGATGGCCGCATCGTGGAGGTGCAACCGGGCCTGACGCCGAATGGCGCGACGGTGATCGATGTCGCCGGCCTGACTGTGGCTCCCGGATTCATTGACGCGCACACGCACGCGGAGTTCGTGATTGCGGCGGAGAGAAGCGCCCACTATATGGAGCCGTTCGTCCGCCAGGGCATCACGACGATGGTGACCGGGAACTGCGGCGTGTCTCCCGCGCCGTTCGACGCCACGAATGCGGAGCATATGGAGTCTTACTGGGACTGCCTGCTGCCGGAGGAGGGATTGCCCTGGGCGTGGAATACGATGGGGGACTTCCTGAAGAGGCTGGACGGCTCCGGCGCGGTCCTGAATCTCGCGCAACTCGTGGGCCACGGCGCCGTGCGGCTGTGGGCGATGGGCTACCGGCCCGGGGCACCGACCGGCGAGGAACTCCGAACCATGCGGGCGCTCGTGCGGGAATCCCTCGCCGACGGTGCTGTCGGCCTTTCGTACGGGCTTTCCTACGTGCCGGGCATCTGGGCGGATACGGAGGAGCTCATCGAGGTGGCCCGGGACGTCCCGGACTTCGGCGGCGTTATCTCCGTCCACCTACGCAGTCAGGGCCAGCACATTGAATCCGCGGTACAGGAAATGATCCGCGTGGCGGAGACCGTCGGTGCGCCGCTGCAGCTCTCGCACTACGGCCCGTTCAGCGTGGAGTTCACGGAGCCGTTCTTCCGCACGCTGGAGGCCGTCGAATCCGCGCGCGAACGCGGCGTAAGGATCGGCTGCGACATGGTCTGCCCACCCGTGTCGTCGACGACCGTCTGTCACTTCTTTCCCGCCTGGATGTTCGAGGGCGGCTTCGGTCCGTTCTTCGACCGCCTGGCCGATCCCGCCCTCCGAAGCCGCCTCGTAGAGGAGATGACCGCCGAACCGTCCTGGCCCAGCTGGGAGACGGGCGGCCTGGCCGAGAGTCTGTGCACGCTGCGAGAAAGCGGTGGCGAGCTGGCGTGGAAGAAGTACCGCATCAACGGCTTCCGCACGCCCGCGCTCACGAAGTACGAGTTCTGGAGCGTGGACGCGATCGCGGAGGAACGCGGGACCGACCCGTACGAGACGCTCTTCGACATCATACTCGCGGAGCGAGCGCGACTGTTCTTCACCGGCGTCAATCTGGATAACGACGATCTCGACCGCTTCGCCGGCGTGCTGTATCAGATGCCGGAGTACTCCTTCATGACGGATTCGGTGGGTATTGGCCGGCGCGCGCGGGCCACGAACATCTACGGGACGTTTCCGCGCTTCCTCGGGCGCCACGCGCGGGAATGGAACACGTTTTCCCTGGAGGAGGCCGTGCGCAAGAGCACGTCGCTGCCCGCCGCGCAGTATGGTCTGACGGACCGCGGGCATCTCCGCCCCGGCCAGTGCGCGGATATTGTCGTCTTCGATCCGGCAACGATCCGCGACACGGCCACCTTTGCGCAGCCGTATCAGTATCCGGAGGGCATCCCGACGGTCCTGATCAACGGCGTCCCCGTGTGGCACGACGGCCGCTTCGACGCCGCGGCCATGGCGGGCAAGGTGATCCGGCGCGAATAGGTGCTCGGGTGACATATGCGGGCCTACACAGCACACAGCAAGTAGTCGGGGTGGGGACGGCATGAACATCCAGGACAAGAAGAGCATCGAGGTGACACGGCGTAGATTCTTGGCCGCAACCGGCGCGGGCGCAGCCAGTCTGGCGGTCTCAGCTTGTGGCCCGCTCAAGGACTCCATGGGGAGCTGGAACGCGACCTACCCCACCCTCAGCCCGGGAGCGACCTATGACGTGATCGTCGCCGGATCCGGAGGCGCTGGGCTGACGGCGGCTTTGGCCGCGAGAGCCAACGGCGCCAAGGTCCTGCTACTGGAAGCAACGCCCAAGGTCGGCGGAACCACGGTCTTCTCAGGTGGGCAAGTGTGGATTCCCAACAGCCACCACATGCACGAGGTCGGTGGTACCGATTCCCGAGAAGAGGCGTTGGAGTATCTGCGAGGGACGAGCCCGAATCGCGGCGGTGCTCTCGACGAAGAGCGCTGGGCGGCTTTCGTGGATAACGGGCCCACGATGATCCGCTTTCTGGAGGAGCGCACACCGTTGCGGTTCATGGCCAACACGTATCCCGATAGCCACGCAGAGCTGAGAGGAGGCAAGACAGGGGGGCGCAATCTCGAGGCGGTGCCGTTTGCGCCGGGATCAATCGCTGGGCACCGTGAGGATCTCCGCGATCCTCCGAAGATCAACGGCACGAGTCTTCCGGTGACTTGGCAGGAAACCTACGACGTCTTGCTGAACTTCACGGCGCGTAAGATGATCGGGTTAGCCCCTCAGATCTTCTATCGCTATGTCACCGGTCAGCTGACGATCGCCCGCGCGTTAGTCGCCGGGTTGTACGCGGGCTGTGTGGAGAGCGGTGTCGACGTCGTGCTCGGAGCACGCGTGCGCGAACTGCTGATCGCCAACAGAGAGGTTCAGGGCGTACGGGTGGACTACAACGAGCCGAGTATCGACCTTCACGCGCGCGGCGGCGTCATCCTGGCAACGGGCGGTTTCGAGTGGAACCCGGAGTTGGTCAGGCGATACTTGCCCGGCCGGATCAACTACCCGGCCTCCAATCCTGCCAGCCGCGGAGACGGTCTGGTGATGGCCCTCCAGGCGGGCGCCATGTTGGCGCATATGGACGAATCCATGTACTGGCCAGGAATCCGCAACCCGAAGTACTTCTATGAAGGAGCCCCCCTGGCCAACATCATTACGACTCTGTGCCACTTCCCGCACGCGGTCGTCGTGAACCGCGCCGGGAGACGATTCGCCAACGAAGCCTCTAAGGACCTCGCGTATGCCATGCAAGCGAGAGACAGCACTACGGGGGAGCTGCCCAACCTGCCGTGCTGGGCGGTCTTCGATAGCCAGTTCTTGCAATACGGCGCCCCCGAGGTCGGGATCTTCCCCAATAGAGAAGTGCCCTCATGGGTCAGTCGATTTGATTCACTTGAACAGCTCGCAAGTCATGTGGGGATTGACGGCGTCGCAGTCGCGGAGACCGTCAAACGGTTCAACACCAGCGCGCGCGAAGGCGAGGATCCCGAGTTCCGCAAAGGCGAGACGCTCAGCGAGCGCCTGTACGGCGCAGGCGGTGCGCCGCACCCCAGTCTGGGCCCAGTGGAAAAACCACCCTTCTACGCCATCGAACTGTTCACCACCACCCTCGGTACCACGGGCGGCCCCATGACCAACGGCCGGTGGGAGGTGCTGCACGAAGACGGCACGCCAATACAAGGGCTCTATGCGGTTGGGATCACCCCGGCCCTCATCACGTACCACGTTTCCGCGGGCGGGACTCTCGGGCCGGGCATGACGGCAGGCTACCTCGCAGGCAACGCCGCTGCGCTGCGCGCCTCGCGTTCTGGTAATGCTCGCCCTGCCACAGCGTAGGCGGAGATCACACTGGGCAGCTTTCGCACGAAGATGGGGATCCCCGGACGCGACTTGCCGGACGAGATTCCCTTTCAGCTCGGCGTTGTACTTGTCATAGGCCCGCGTTATTGGACATGATTCCGGCAACCCCGCCTCTTCTCCCCACGCTCGAGCGCAAGCGCGAATCCGGCAAACCAGGCCACCATTTCGATCACGTAGCCACTCGTCAGCCCGAACGGAATCGTCGAGCGAACTTCTTCGAGTCTGTACGTCGAATCGAGAGCACGCTCCGACTCGAAGGTCACGAGCTTGCGGGCAGACGAACTGTGGTCCAGGATGGGGCGGTCCCGCCCTATTGGTGGTGATTCACCGAGTTGAATCCAGTGATGGCCGACAAGCCGAAAACGCCCTGGCGCCTCGCCGCGATTGGATCCGCGCTCGTCGTGGCGACGCTCATCACATACGCGCGTGGCCTGAATGCGGGCTTCCTGTTCTGGGACGACGACAAGCATATCACTCAGAACTACTTCATCCGCGCCCTGGACGTCGAGAACCTCCGCGTGATGCTCACCACGACTCACGCGAACAACTGGCACCCGGTCACGTGGCTGTCGCACGCCCTGACGTACCAGCTATTCGGGCTCGATCCATGGGGTCATCATTTCGTCAGTGTCCTGATCCATTGCTTCAACGCACTGTGGGTCTTCGCACTGGCTCTCGTGCTCATGGGGCTCGCGAGTCGGGGCGAGCACGCTGGCGGCTGGCCACTGCGAGCCAGTCGGCCGCTGGTTGTGGGAGCAGCGGCCGCCGCACTCCTCTTCGGCGTGCACCCTCAGCACGTGGAGTCCGTCGTCTGGATCGCGGAGCGCAAGGACGTCCTCTTCCTCTTCTTCCTCCTTCCGTGCCTCCTCGCCTACACCTTCTACGCACACGAGACCTCGCCGCGCAGGAGGCGCGCCTGGTTCCTGGCCTCGTTCGTCTGCTTCGGGCTGTCTGTCGGCTCGAAGTCGATGGCCGTGACGACACCGATCGTCCTGCTCTTGATGGACGTCTACCCGCTCCACAGAACGCCGCTCACGCAGCTGGGGCGCAGGGCCGGTGCGAACTGGCGGGGCGTGCAGGACATCATCGTCGAGAAGCTCCCGTTCTTCGCGATCGCGTTGCTCGTGGGCCTCTTCGCGGTGGTCGCCCAAGGCGACGCGGTGGTCGAGCTCGAAAGGATCGGTCCGACCTATCGCGTACTGAACGCCACCAACAGCGTCGTGCTCTACATCGCGAAGTGGGCGGTGCCGATCCAGCTGTCGCCGTACTACACGTATCCCCCCCTCTTTGGCGGGTTCTTCGCCACGAGCGACATCTTCTTGCTCGCGATCGTCGTCGTCGTCGCCACGACGACTCTCGCCGTTTACGGATGGCGACTGGGGCAGCCGCTCTGGCTCGTGCTCTGGTTCTTCTATCTCGTCACGCTCGCCCCAGTGCTCGGGATCGTCACCGTCGGCTACCAGTCTTCCGCGGATCGGTACGCCTACCTACCGACGCTCCCGCTATACCTGCTGGCGGGATACGGCGTGTCGAACGCGTTTCACCGCGAGTGGACACTGCGACCCGCCCGGTGGGCGATCGCGCTCTGCTTTGCCGGCATCGTCGGGCTGCTGGCCTACATGACGTACCAGCAGAGTGGTGTGTGGCTGAACGACGTGACGTTCTGGCAACGCATCGAGCGCGAGGCCACGGACCCCCAGTCGCGCGTCGTACACGCCGGGCTGGCAAAGGCGTACCGCGAGTCGCGCGAGTTCGAGCGCGCCGTGCCGCACCACCGCACCGCGCTCGAGAGTGATCCGAACGACGTCGCTCAGCGCCACGACTTCGCCCTCACGCTGCTGGCGCTGAACAGACCGGATGAGGCGCTCAAGGTACTGCCCGCCACGGAGGACGGGCTGCCGAAGGGTGCACTCGCCTCCCTCCTCAGCTCCGTGGGCCACGCATACTGCGGGCAGGGTAGACGGGACGAGGCAAGGCGGCTCGCAAAGCGAGCTCTCGAGATCGACTCGATGTGTCTCGGCGCATCGCAGCTCCTGGGTCGCGTGAAAGCAGGCGCGTGCTACTGACTGGCACCGGTCTCGCAGCGCTGACAATTCCGCGGCGGACCGAAGTCGAGGAGCAACCGGGGTTCATGCGGACGGCCCCCGCCCCGCGTCAGACCCATCCTCGAATGACTGCGCCGCAGAAGAGCGCGATCGACGCCGCAGGGGCTCCCGTCCAGAACGCTCGGAGGATCCAGCGCGACTCGGCATCGACTCGCGACATGTCCCCCGCATCCGCCGCTCGCTTGCGGCGCACTACGGGGATCACGCACAGCAAGTTGACGAGAACAGCCGTCAAGCCGGAGACGACCAGGGCTAGATACCAGCCGTGCAGTAGCTCCAGGCGCAGTCGCAGGAGGCCAGTCACGAGAACCGCGATTAGGATCGGCATCTCGATGAAACGATCGATCGCGTCGTGGTAGCGGGCCACCTGCACTCTGAGCGCCCGGTCGGACTTCCCCGAGCTCTCCAGCAGCATCTCGACCGCGACGCACCCACCCCAGAGGCCGAGGGCCAGCACGTGAAAGAAGGCGTTCAGACCCACGATGACTCCCCTGCGAGGTATCTCGCATTGCGCTGTACGACGGTGCCAGAAGTGGCCCCAGGGTGCAATGAGCCCCGCCGATCAGACCCACGATCGTGCCGCCGCGCTGGGCACGCAGGTGAGCCGGCGGCGGGCTACACCTACCTCTTCTCGAATGCGCCGAGCAGGTCGCGAAGCGCGGAGGCAATACGCTTGCGGTCGCCCCTGGAGAAGTCGCAGAGAAGATCCTCGTGGGCCCTAACATCCTCGGTGAAGACGCGTGTGCCGATTCGCTCCCCCTTCTTCGTGAGCGAGACCAGGGTCCCCCGCCCATCCTCCGGGTCCGGCTCGCACCGGACGAGCTGCCTCTTCTCCAGGCGCTGGATGGCCTTCGTGAGGCCGCCAGAAGTGATTGCCAGGTATGCGTTCAGGCGCTTCGGAGACATTGCGCCCGAGAAGCGGAGCGCGGAAAGGACAGCGTAGTCCGAGTACTTCAGCCCATAGGGACGCAGGGCTGCCTGGTAGCACGCATCCACGCGACGGCTCAACCGACCCGCCCACATGATGATGAAGATTGTGTTCGGATCGGAGCCCTCGAGGGCGGGACGCCAGTCGAGGGGGACCTCGCCCTGCCTCAGTCGCTTGTCGAAGGATTTGAGATCATCCGCCTTCACGCAAGCCCCCTTCTCCTCTCCGCTGGTGCGGCCCATGTTGCATCTTTCGTCTGACAAAGATAATCTCTTCCCAGGAAGCTATCAATGCTCACGACAGGAGTGCGGGAAGATCGCCATGAGCGACGAAGTCGTCAACGACACCAACAATATCGGGCGCTGGCGCGGCTCGATGAAGTGAGTTGACGCTCGAGTCGGCCAACGAGGGTCGCTCATCCTCTGCAGTCCAGAGCTTGCAGGTCAGATCCGCCGAGAAGAGGACTCGATGTACTTCGATCTTCCCACCTATCTAAGAGTCATCCGCCTCGTGCTTACGGACAGGCCCGGTCCGCGGCGGCTCGCGATACACCTCGGCCTCCTCGTGCTTCTGACGGCATGGGCCATCTTCAACGCGTTCTTTATGATTCTCGACCCCATCTTCTTTCCACGACTCCGAAGCGTCCCCATCCGGGATCCGGTCTTCATCGTGGGCAATGCCCGCAGCGGAACGACCCTCTTTCACCGCCTTCTGTGCGGGGACCGCGAACGCTTCGCGTACTTTCGGATGTGGGAGCTGCTCTTCCCTTCGCTCATCCAGAAGAAGTTCATCCGCTTCCTCTATTCCACTCTCGAGAGTCGCTTCCCGCGGACTCATCGACGACTGGTGGATTGGGAGTCCAGACAGCTCCTGGAGCTCAAGCGCCAGCACTACATCGGTGTCGCAACACCGGAAGAGGACGAGTTTCTCTTTCTGATCTCCTTCTCGTCCGCGATGCTTCCGGTGTTCTTCCCCTATGTCGATGCGCTTCAGCACCTCGTCATCTTCGAGCAGCGGCCTCCGGCCACCCGTAGACGAATCATGCGCTTCTACAGGGGCTGCATCAGGCGACAGCTACTCTGCTACGACGGGAACCTGACTCTGCTCAGCAAGAACCCGGCCTTCGTATCGAAGATGCGCGATCTGGCCAGGGAGTTCCCGAATGCCAAGTTCGTGTATCTCATGCGAAACCCCTTCGAGACCATTCCGAGCCTCCTGAAGCTTCTCCAGACCATCTCGGATGGCCTCGGAATCGAGACCGATCACGCCGACGCCGCGAAACGCTCACTCGTCGAAGGATGCATCCGCGATTACGACTACGCCCTCAATGTCCTGGACGAGCTTCCGCCTGAACGCTACGCGTTCGTACAGTACACCGATCTCGTCGCCGACCCGAAGGCAACCGTCGAAAGGGTCTACGAACGACTGCAGCTCTCGATCTCCCCCTCCTTCGAGGAGCACCTGGCCTCGGAAAAGAGCCGACAGAAGCGGTACCGCAGCTCGAATGCCTACTCGCTCGAGGAGTTCGGGATCGACCAGCAGGAGTTGGAGAAGAAGCTCGAACCCCTCATCGAGCGATTCGGATTCCGCCCGTCCGATGTTTCGGAGGAAGACACGCGGGAGATGCTCTGATGGCAGAGGAATTGCGCACCCGTATCACCGGAAAGAAGGATCCCGTACTGTGCCAGAGGTTCACCTTCTGATGTCCATCTTCACCGGATCGGTAAATCGGCTCGCCTATCTCGTGCTCAGCAAGCTGGTCCCACGCGGGGCTGCGGTGCGCTGCTTCAGTCGCACAGCACGCGGAGTCTACGGCGCGTCGCGATGACTGAGCCCGCATTCACACCGGATACCATCGGCCCACTCTGCCTGGTGACGGGTGGAAGCGGCTACCTCGGTGGCCACCTGGTCGAGCGGCTGGCCAAGATTGGCTGCACGGTACGCGTCTTCGACCTCGCGCCCTACAGCGGAGCCGCCGCAGTGGAGAGCATCGTTGGTGACGTGCGCCTCTACGATGATCTCCGCGCGGCCTGCGAGGGCGTCGACACCGTCTTCCATACCGCGGCGCTGATCAACCTGCTGGCCCGCTATCGCGCGACGGAGCGCCGCAAGGTCTTCGACGTGAATGTGCTCGGCACCGAGAACGTGCTGCGCGCGTGTGCGGCCGCGGGCGTCGGGCGGCTGGTGCACACCAGCAGCATCAACGTGGCCCTGGGCGAGGCCGTGAACAATGGTGACGAGACCACCCGCCTGATCGCCAAAGGCGATCTGCTCGATCTCTACAGTGAGAGCAAGATGCTGGCCGAGCGCGCGGTCGTGGCGGCGGACAATCCGTCGGGGCTGCGCACCGTGGCGCTGCGGCCCGGTGGCATCTGGGGTCCCGGACAAGACGCCATGATGATCGCTCGCTTCATCGAGCAGCTCGCGGCCGGCCGCTTCACGATACTCGTGGGAGATGGCCACGCAGTGCTCGACAACACCCACGTCGACAACGCCGTCGACGCACACCTGATGGCGGCGCAGAAGCTCGCCGAGATACCCGAGGTGGTGGCGGGTCAGGCCTACTTCATAACAGACGGCGAGCCCGTGAATGGCGTGGACTGGTTCCGCCCACTGGTCGAGGGATTGGGCCATGTCTGGCCTCGCCGGCGCATTCCCGGACGCCTGCTGTATCACATCGCGCATCTGCTGGAGTGGATTCACTTCCTGGGCGGCCCGGAGTCCACCCTCACGCGTCGCAGTGTCCTGAACCTGATTCGGGACGGCTCCTTCTGTATCGACAAGGCCCGCGAGCAGCTCGGCTATCGACCGCGCGTTCAGGCCGCGGAGGGACTGCCCGCGATGCTGCCCGATGCAAGAGAACTCTACCAGCGAGAGCTGGCGCGCCGAGGCGGTGACAAGCCCGACTCTGAGTAGCGGTGTCACCGGGCATCGCTGGGAGAAGCTGATGTCGAATCTGATTCGAGATCCCACGGAGATCAAGACCTGGGATGAAGAAGTGGCCGTGCTCGTGGTGGGTCTCGGCGCAGCCGGGGCCGCTACGGCTCTGGAGGCCTCGCGAACGGGCGCGGAGACCCTGGTGCTCGAACGCGCCGGTGGCGGTGGCGGCACCTCGGCCATGTCCGGCGGAGTGCTCTACCTCGGCGGTGGTACCCCGTTGCAGCAGGCCTGCGGCTTCGACGACTCGGAAGAGGATATGTTCAAGTATCTGATGGCTTCCTGCGGCGAGAGCCCCGATGAAGCCAAGATGCGACTCTACTGCGAGGGATCGGTGGGTCATTACGATTGGCTCGTTGAGCAGGGCGTTCCCTTCAAACAGACTTACTACCACGGCTGCAGCGGCGAGCCCCCCAGTGACGACGGCCTGGTGTGGTCGGGATCGGAAAGGGTCCATCCCTTCTGCGAGATCGCGAAGCCGGCGCCCAGAGGCCACGTGCCCCAGGTAGAGAACCAGGCCGGCCCCCTGCTGATGAAGCAGCTCTGCGCCGCCGTTGACGCGAGTGCCGCCCGCGTCGCCAGCAATCATCGTTGCATCGCGTTGGTGCAGGAGCCCGATGGCCACGTGATCGGTGCCATTGCCGAATCCTTCGGAGAGACGCGCGCGATCCGAGCCACCGGCGGCGTGGTGGTCACCACCGGTGGCTTCGTCCTCAACGATCGCATGCTGGAGCAGCACCGACCCGCCGCGCTCCGCTGCAAGTTTCGTGTGGCCGCCGATGGCGACGATGGCAGCGGGATTCAGCTTGGCATTGCAGCTGGCGCTGCCACACAGCATATGGATGCGGTTTCGATCTCACTCCCGATCACGCAGCCCTGGGGACTGAAGCGCGGCGTCATGGTCAACGCCGAGGGCCAGCGTTTCATCGCAGAGGATTCGTACTACGGTCGCCTGGGCGAGTGGGCGCTGCTTCACCACGGCGGCAAGGCCTGGCTGATCGTAGACGACGCCATCTTCGAGAAGCCCGAGTATATGCCGGAGGTGGCCGCGGTGGGCGAGACAGTGGCGGAGCTCGAGCGCGAGCTCGGGTTGCCCCAGGGCGGACTCGCATCCACCATGGCACTCTACAATCAACACGCCGAAGCAGGGCAGGATCCCGTATTCCACAAGAATACGGAGTATATTCAGCCGCTCCACTCCCCCCCTTTCGGTGCCTTCGGCTGCGCCGTGGACGACGCTCTCTACGCCGTATTCACCCTGGGCGGCCTGGACACGGATGTGGACGGTCGCGTCCTGGATCCAGCGGGTGATCCCATTGCGGGTCTCTACGGCGCCGGACGCTCAACCTCGGGTCTATCGGTCGGGAGCTATAGCAGCGGGCTGTCCCTCGGCGACGGCACCTTCTTCGGACGGCGGGCGGGGCGGACAGCAGCAAAGGGATGATATTGGAGGGAATATCCATGACGCATGCGTTGTTCTTGCCAGTGAGACTGGGTGATTTGGCACTCAAGAATAGAATCCTGATGTCGCCAATGACCCGTGCCCGCGTGGCAACCCGGATCCCCACCGACTCGACAGTGACCTACTACACGCAGCGAGCTGGTGCTGGCCTGATTCTGACCGAAGCAACAACCGTTTCTCAGCAAGGGGATGGTTCGCTGGCAACGCCAGGTATCTATACAGCGAAACAGATTTCCGGCTGGAAGCGCGTAACAGATTCTGTCCGTGAGGCTGGCGGCACCATTCTATGTCAACTGTGGCATGCCGGACGTGTATCCCATAGCTGCTTTCAGGAGAACAATGCGGCGCCCGTGTCGGCATCGCATGTTCACGGTGAGGTACGAACGTTCACGCCAGACGGCTTCGAGCGCACCTCCAAGCCTCGCGCCCTGACCAGTGAGGAAATCCCCGCTATTGTCGAACAATTTGCCCAAGGTGCGCGCAGTGCCATCGAGGCGGGTTTTGATGGCGTAGAGGTCCATTCGGCCAGTGGCTACCTGCTCGACCAGTTTCTACGCGACGGCACCAATAGGCGTACCGATGCCTATGGTGGCTCTATCGAGAATCGCTGCCGCTTCACCTTGGATATCGTCGATGCCGTCGCGGCAGCAGTGGGTGAGGGGCGCACCGCAATTCGCATTTCCCCAATGGTGATAACCTGGGACTGTGCTGACAGCAATCCTGTTGCGCTGTTTAGATATCTGGTCAGGGAATTGGACAAACGCAACCTGGCCTTCTTGGATGTGATGGAGCGCAATGACATGCAAACGCCAAACAGCAGTGACGTGCAGCAGCTCGAAGACGGTGTCAGGGAAATCCGATCAGCGTTCACCGGTAACTATGTGGCCAACGGCGGCTTCGCTGTCGACACTGCGAAAATCGCCATTGAAACTGACCACGCCGTTGGCATCTGCTTTGGTCGCGACTATATCTCCACGCCGGATCTGGCCGAGAGGATGGCTGCTGGTGCCGAACTGAATCCGCCTGCCGATCCCCTGCAATACTATGGTGACGGTGGTGACGCTGGCTATCTCGATTATCCGTCTATGAATGACTAACCGTCTATCGCGAAAGCGGTTCGTTGGGGCGGAGCTTCTTTCCGCTGCGCAGTTGCTGCTGGAACCAACAGGCTGCCTCGGCGATGGATTCTTCCACGGGGCGCGGGTTCCAGTGCAGCTCCCCACGCGCCTTCTCATTGTCGAAGTCCTGGGGAATGCGCGAGAGCCGCAAGCTCTTGAGCGTCACCTCCGTTTCTACACCGACCAACCAACTGGAATTCTCGGCGATCCAGCAACCCAGGTACATGATCCACATCGGCATGCTGTAGGCGGGGATAGGTGTGCCGGCGGCCTTCACGGCGAGGGACCAGATCTCCTTGAGCGTGAGCGTGCGGTCCGTAATCAAATAGCGCTCGCCCAGGCGTCCGTGCTTCTCTGCGAGGACCATGGCCTCCGCCGCGTCGCGGATGCCTACCGAGCTGAAGCGGGCGTCCCAGGCCGGCAATAGGCCACGCAGCACCAGCGAGAGCAACCAGCCGTGCGGCGTAGGCTGCAAGTCCTCCGCGCCGTAGGTCATTGCGACATTGCAGACGACGCCAGGCAAACCGCGCTTGCAGTAATCCATGAAGAGATCCTCCGCTTCCACGCGCACGCGCACGTATTCAGAGGCCCTGTCCCACCAGTTGAAGGTGTCTTTCTCACTGGCAATGCCGGAGGGGTTCAAGCCCAGGGTCATGTGGGTGCTGGTGTAGATGAAGCGCGCAACGCCGAGGTCCATGGCAACGTCCAGCACGTTGCGCAGGCCTTCGATGTTGGTGATGCGCAGCGGCTCCGGGTTCTTCAGCCAGGCCCGCGTATCTACCACGCAGTAGTAGATGGCGGAGCAGCCCTGCATGGCCTTGCGCAGCGATTCGCCATCGCAAACATCGCCGACGGCGTGTTCGAACGCGAGATGCTCGATGGCCGAGATGTCGCTGGTGGCGCGCGTAAAGATGCGAATATCGCGCATGTCTTCAGCCAGCGCCTTCACCACGTGACTCCCAAGAAACCCGCTCGCACCCATCACAAGAGTTCTTCCTTCAGACATTCGTCTTCCCTCCTTGGGTACGCGCTCGCACTCGCTTACTTCCTCGATGCGGATTCTCCGCCGACCCGCGAATCAATCCGCAGAGTCGCTGAACGGGTATTACTGTAGCCGCATCAACTCCGGATGCTGTTCTTGCGAGATAGCTTACAAGGAAGTAATCTTGCCGCCGTCACAGGAGGCCTCCATGTCCAGTTCCTCCAGTCGGACCCGCTACCGCATCATCGGAGCCCTCGGTGCCATTGTCGTGATCGCCGGCCTGGTGCTCCTGTCGTCGCGCGATGCCCGCCGCAGCGTCGAACTCGTCGCCGTCGAGGCGATCGGCGAGGCGGCCCTCGCGCGAATGGGGGAGAGCGAGGGGAACGACCGGGCGGCGGACTTCATCAACACGCCGATTGAGGTGCGCAAGCTGGGCGAGAACATCTGGCAGGCGACCGGCGTTGCAAACACACACCTGATCTCCACTGAGGAGGGCAACGTCCTCTTCGACACCGGCCTGTCGCTTCAGGTCCCGAAGCAGAAGCGCGCGCTCGAGCAGGCCGCGCCCGATCGGCCCCTCACACACATCATCGTCAGCCACTCCCACGCCGATCATTCGGGTGGCGTGAAGTTCTGGGCGGACGAGGGCAGCGAAATCGTCGCCCACGAGGAGTTCGCGGAGGAGCAGCGCTACCTCGAGGAGCTCCAGCCCTACCTGCACCATCGCAACCGCACTCTCTTTCCATTCATCCCCGAGGATCCGCCGAAGATCGGATTGATCGCCTACGGCGGCATCAAGCCCACGAAGCTCGTCCGCAACGGCGAGCCCTACCGCTTCGTGCTCGGAGGCGTGCGGTTCGAAGTCATCGCAGCGCCGGGCGCCGAGGGCGCAGACAATCTGGTGCTGTGGCTGCCCGATGAGAAGATCTTGTTCAGCGGTGACTTCTTCGGACCGCTCTTCCCGCAGTTCCCAAACATCTTCACCATGCGGGGCGAGAAGATCCGCAAGCCGATCGAGTACATCCAATCGCTGAACCGCATCGTCGCGCTCGAGCCCGAGATGATCGTGCCAAGCCACAAGGATCCCATCGAGGGCCGCGAACGGATCCTCGCAGACATGATCAAGATGCGCGACGCAGTGCAGTACGTCCACGACGCCACGGTCGCGGGCATGAACGCGGGCAGGACCGTGCACCAGCTGATGGCGGAGATCTCGTTGCCGCCTGCGCTCGCGCTCAGCCAGGCCCACGGCCGCGTGTCATGGGGCGTAAGGAGCATCTGGGAGTACTACGCGACCTGGTTCCACTTCGATACCACCACGGAGCTCTACGCCGTCCCCGCGGTCGCGATCTACGGCGACCTCGTAAAGCTCGCGGGCGTGGAAGGGCTGGTGAAGCACGCGCGCAGCTACGTCGATGCGGGTAAGCCCGTGCACGCGCTGCACCTGCTCGACATTGCGCTCGAAGTGGGAAACGACCGCGCAGCGCTCGAAGCGCGACGCGACGCGCTCAAGATGCTGCTCGATGAAGCCGAGGCGACCACGCGCACCAGCTACGAGATGGACTGGCTCCTGCATCGCCTGCGCATCACCGCCGAGCGACTCGCGGAGGACGGCGCCGCCTGAGTCCTGCCGCAGCCGTCAGACCGAGTCGTGGCGGGCGAGCAACCCGTTCCTTCTCTCATTGCTCGCGCTCCGCGCCGCTGCCAACCATCGAGCGCCGGAGAATACCCAACGTGGCGCGGACCAGGGGCGATGCGATTCGCCGATGGATCCAGCCGTCGTAGGCCTCACGGTATCGCGCCTCCTGCGTCTCGAGCATTTCGCGCGAGTAGAGACGCCCGTCTTGGACGACCGCGAGGACAGTGTCGAGCGCGGCGAGATCCTGTGTCGGATCTTCGCGATAGACGACGAAGTCTGCGGGCGCACCCGGACGAAGCGAACCAAGCCCCGGTACGCCTAGAGCGCCCGCCGATCCACGGGTGGCGATTTCCAACGCCTCCTCCGGCGTGAGACCGGCCTCCACGAAGAGCTCGAGCTCCTGATGCAGACTCGCTCCCGGAACGACCATCGGCGCCATGGTATCGCTGCCGGCGCGAAGCCGAACACCCGCGTGCTGAAGACGTTTCACGGCCTGCCGCTTGCGGACGGCGGCCGCCCGGAAGCGCGCGTAGTCCGAGGCATCCATGTGGCCGGCCGGATTGAAGCCTCCATCGATCGCCCAGAGCCCGTGGATGTACCATGGCGGTAGTAATCGCGCCGCAGGATCCTGCGAATCGGCGGTGATCTCGCGGGAGTGAACAATCCGCTCTCCCGCAATCAGGGTTGGCGTAACCGCCGCACCCTCGCGAAGATGCGCGGCAATCACCTCGTCGATCCTCTCATCGGTGACGGATAGCCAGCCCCACTCAGAGGAGGGGAAGCGAGGCACGCCCTCGAGCGCGAAGAAGCCTTGCACGTGCTGGTAATCGTCGAGGTGGGCCTGCTCGACGGGAACGCGCCAGGGCACATGCCCGATGACCGGGAGACCGCGCGCGTGGGCGGCCTCGCGGACGGCGGCGAGTGTGGCGGCGTCGAGGTCGTTGTAGACCTTCACACAGTCGTACTCCGCGGCAGCCAGCTCCGCGACCGCCGCTCGCGCCTCGTCGGCGTTGGTGGCCACGATCGCGCTGGAGAACATCGGAGAAGCTCCGTCCACGAAGCGCCCGCAAGTGACCAGACGCGGTCCAGCGAATTCACCTGCTTCGATTCGCTGACGAGCCTTGACGGAAGTGCCTGGATGGAGGTCGCCGGGCACGCGCACACCCGTCACACCGTGGCGCAGGAACAGGAACGCGAAGAGTTCGATCTGACCTGGTAGGTATCCTGGCGGGAAGTGTGCGTGCGCATCCACGAGCCCCGGAAGAACGTACGCTCCGGACCACTGCCCGCCGCCCTGCGCGGCCGATAGCGACGTGATCCGGTTCCCCTCGACCAAGACCCGCCGATGAGTCGTTCGCCCGATCCCGGGCTCCACCAACTCCACGTCATCGAGCAGGACACCGCGAGGGGGTGGCTGGAGAGGCCGCGTACCGAAGCAGGCCAATCCTGGCGTCAGGAGGAGCAATACGCAGAGTAGCAGGGCAGAAGCGATATTCTGGCGGCGACGCTTCATGGGCTGTACCTCGCCCGGCGGCGCTGCCATTCGAGGCTACGCGAAACCGCGTGGCGGCTCGGCGTAGCCGCGCTCCAAGGTATACGTTGCTGTGTCACCTCGGAGCGCGGCTACGCGTTAGCTACTAGTTCGTCCCTCTCTCTCTACCTGCTTCTCAGCAGCGACTTCGGCGCCTGCGCATGTGCTGCAGGATCCCGACAGCCGGAATACCGGCCAAGAGGCCCAGCAGCATGCCGGGTTCCGGCACCTGAATCAGCTTCATGTCGATCACGGCAAGCTGGGCCGCGTAGCGGATTCCCGAAGTGTTGTCGCGTCGGGTCAATCCGCCGGCGACGAGAGAGATTGCACGAGCACCGCCCGAAGTGATGACGTCCTGGCCCACGCCGGTCATGAAGGTCGTCGCCGGGTTCCCCGCTGCAGTCGCGATCTTCTTTGCAACGACCTGTCCGGTCGTCCAGGCGAAGCCGTGTAGCGTTGAGACGGCCGCAGGAAGCGGGGCGACGACCGTCGGGGCGATGAAGGTGAGGAGCTCACAGCCAACCGGCAAGTGTGGGTTCATGCTGGTGCATGGCGGGTTGACGCCAAAGTTGTTGCGGATGGAGCCCGCACTCTGACCAGCGGTCGCCGTGTAGTCGTGACCCATCCCGCGAGCGCGGGCGGCGGGGGGGCCCACATCGGTGAGCGGGTTGATGCCAACCCAGTTGGGGAAGGGAAAGACATTGACGACGTACGTTCGGCCGCCACCATCGAGCAGCATGCCCATCGTTCCGCCGAAGCCGTTCGTATTGCCGGTGTAGGTGACCGAGGCTTGAACGGTCGCAGTCCCGGGACCCGTTACCGCTGTGAAGTTCTTTGCCAGCCGACCCGCCTGTCCGGGCTTGCTCCAGGCATTCTTCTGCAGAACACGTGTGGTCGTCGGCGGAGTCTTCGGACGAGAGGTCATTGGGCCAGCGTAGGTGATCGATGTGCTGAGTTGCTGCACGAAGTTGACGTTGGGCATCTGGACGAATTGGGGAGCATATTTTTGATTGAAGCGCTTGGGCGCCACGGTGAATGTCTGGCCCGTCCCGATCCCGATCCCCGTCATCAGATCCCAGCCGTGGACACCACCCAAGGCGGGTTCCGCCGTAAACAAATCGAAGCCACCTGTGGCGGTGACATTCGCCCTGCGCTGTTTCACGCATCCGCCAACAGCCGGGGCACACGCGACCGGTCCGCCGTTGATCGGAAGGTCGAGGGCGATGCTCTGGTTCGAATACCAGTCACCCACCATGTAGAAGTCGGCGGCCTGAGCCACCGAACCAACGGCCAGCGTGAGGGCCGCTACGGTTGAAAGAACTAAGCGAAGATGCATGGTCCTGGCCTCCTTGTTGTCTGTTGATGTGCTGGCACTCCCGGCCGAGTCGAAGGAGGGTCGCCAGCGAGACGACAGCTACCTATTGTGTGTTCATGCACTTGCAAGGGTCATGGCAACTTAGATACCATGTAGTATGCCCTTACATTATGCCTACTACGTAACATGTAACTCCTATCCGATCAAGCATTTTCTGAGGCCACGCAGCTACGATCTCCCTGCAGTCCCACTCCCCTCTAGGCACATAAATGCCCAACTGTGGAAGATTGTTTCCGTCCTGAGGCGACCAGGCCGACCGATGATTCGGCGGGCTGGGCTCGCGCGCAGGCAGTCGCACCTCAGCGCCTTCTTCCTGCTCGGCGCATTCCTGACTTGCCTGGCGTGCAACACCCGAGTCGAGACCGTCGACTCCGGATCGTCGGCGGACATCGAGGCGCTCACCTCCGATCCCGCAGCGCTCTCGGAGTACATAGTGCGGACCCTCCAGAACACGGATCCGCTGGAGCGGGCTCGGGCAATCAGTGAACTGCTGCTCGGGCTGTCGCCGGACTCGTTGCAGCCCGTCCTCGACGGATACGAAGACGCTTTCCTCGACCAGGGTGACGTGGAGCTCGTTCTGCTGGCCGAGTGGTGGGCGAGCTTTGACCCTGTCGCGGCGCTTGCCTGGACGTCGAAGAACCTGCGGACCGATCACCCACGTGTCGAAGCGGCGGTCGTGCGCGCCTGGGCACGGCGCGACCCCCTCGCCGCTGCCGGGGGAGCGATCGAGGGTCGCAGCTTCGCCTCGAAGCCCATCTTCGAAACGGAGATGAAGCTCGCTCTGGCGGTCGGCTGGTTCGAAACCGGCAAGCCTGGCCTGCTCGACTACCTGCGTCGCATCCGCTCACTCGAGACTCAGCAGCGCGCGCTGAACGCACTGGCTCGCCTGCACGTTCTGCGAGACGGCCCAGAAGCGGCGATGCACTGGGCCGATGAGCTCTCGGATGGGGAGCCGATGTTCAAGCTGCGGGTCATCCAGCGAGTTGCGGGCGCAGCAGCACGCGTGGACCCGCCTCTCACTGCCCGGTGGGCCGCGCGGAATCTTCACGAGTGGAAGAAGCTCTACGTGAATCAGAGCTACCCGATCCTCGTCTACACGCGAGTAGCGCTGATGTGGGTTCGTGTGGATCCCGAGGCCGCCATGGCCTGGCTGCGCGGCCTCGATCCCGGAATCGATCGCGACGTAGCCGTGAGCGACGCATTCAACGAGTGGCGACGACGCGACCTTGCCGCAGCAAACGCCTGGCTGCGGCGGCAGAAGCCCGGCCAGGCGTGGCTCGACCTCGCGGTCGCGTCATTCGTCCGGCAACAGGTGGACGCAAAGGGCGACATCGACTGGGCTGAGGCCCTGCGCTGGGCTACGCCAATCGAGAAGGAAGAGCAGAAATGGGCGGCGGTCGCCTATGTGGCTCGCAGCTGGCTCATCGACGATCCCACGGCGGCCGAGGCGTGGCTCGCCACGAGGACGGAGATACCGGAGCTCTACCAGCGCAAGATTCGAGAGATCACGGATTCCGCGCGAAAGAAACGCGAGCGACGCCGCTCAGCGTCCCCCATCGGTCCCGCCGGTTGACGGCTCCCCGCTAGTGCGCGCGCCGAAGCGGGCGGCGCGCTGAGCGAGGGCTTGCGTTCGCTGAGCAGCCGGCGCGTCGCGCTCTTTGCTCAGCTCGACAATTCGGAGTGCAACGTCGCCCGAGTAGGGGAATGCAATCAGGGCGTCTTCGAGCACGGCCTTCGCCTCGGCGGTTCTAGCGAGCGCGACCAGAACATCGGCCCACGCCAGGTGCGGGGCCAGGTCTTCTGGGCTCGTCTCTACCGCACGCTCCAGAAACGCCAGAGCCGCGACGTCGCTGCCGTGTTCGCGCGCAATCCGCGCGCGATACATCAGGCCAGCGGGGTCATCCGGCTCGAGCTCGAGCAGCCGCGAATAGGCGGCTTCGATCTCTACCTCGGGAGCGTGCGCCTGCTCGAGCGCGGTGGCGAGAAGCGACTGAAACTCCGGGACCTTCGGGTTCGCGGCAGCGGCTCTTTGCGCCAGAGCCAAGCTCTCCTCGCTGCGGCCAGTCGCAGCGAGGTCTCGCACGAGCCCGCGCAATCCAGGCGCGTGACCCGGGCGGGCCCAGTTGACGTCTTCGTGTCGCGCTACCAGCTGCACCGCGGCAGCCGGTCCCTTTCGACTCCGTACGCCCTTGGCCAGGGCAGCAGCGATCTGTCCTGGAAGCAAGTCGACGTTCCGCTCCTCGAGAAGACGCGCGACCAGAGCATCCGAGGCTCTGCCAACACGCGCCAGAACCTCGAGCTCGAGCATGACTGATTCGGGAGTCGATCGCAGCATGCCAGAGCGCGGCATGTGTCCAAGCACGAGTGCGGCGGCCTCTGGCACACCCTCCGCCAAGTGCAACCGAGCCAGTCTGAGCCGGGCATCGGTGGCGTTGGCGTCGATCCGGAGTGCATAGCGGTATTCCTCCACGGCGCGATCGATGTCGTGCAGGCCCTCCGCGCAGAGCGCCGAGTAGTACCGCGCTACGGCGTTGTCGGGCCACAGGCGTGAGCCCGCCGTGTAGCTCTCCAGAGCCTCGGCATATCTCTCTTGCTTGAATTCGGCGAGCCCGTCAATCAGATGGCGGTGCGCCTCCACTGGAGAGCGCTCGACGATCGACCGCGCCTCATCGTAGCGTCCGGCGCGTACCAGCACCTCGCCGAAGGCGAACAGTATCATCGGCTCGGGCTCGACCCCCAGCTCCAGCAGACCCCGATACGCCGCAATGGCCTCGTCGAGCCGGCCTGTCTGTGAGAGGAACCCGCCGAGGTCGGCCCACGCCGTCGCGGCCGTACTCACACTCTCGCTCGCTGTGGCCGCCCGAAGAAGCGCTTCTGCCTCCTCACCGCGGCCCCTGGCCTGCAATCGCAGTACGAGGGAGGTGCGAAGATCTCGCGCGTCCGGCATCTCCCGTAGGGTCCTTTGAAGAATCTCGATTGCGCGATCGAAGTCACCCTGCGCTTCGAAGCGCTCGACGGCCAGGACGATCAGCCTCGGGTCGCTCGGATGGGCTTCCAGGCACGCCTCGAGCTGCTTCGAGGCCTGCTCTGCCTCTCCCTTTTCAGCCGCGAAAGTCACACGCGTCGCACACCAGAGAGCGGTGTCCAGCCCGCCGCCGAGGCCCACGTCCGCCTCGCCCATCTTCTCCTCCAGCACCGCGATCAGCTCGCCCGCCTCATCGATTCGATCCAGTGCGAGGAGAGCCGCAGCACGCAGAGGCAGCGGCTGGAAGCTGCTGGGCTCGAGCTCCAGGACGCGGTCTGCGTCGCGCAGTGCCCCCTCATAGTCGCGACGCGAACGGAGCCGGGCCACGCTGCGCAACAGCAGCGTGGGGATGTCGTCTGGATCGTGCTCGAGCGCCCGGTCCAAGACGTCGAGCGCAATCTCGAAGTTGTCGGCCTGGAGCGCGTTCCTGGCGATCTGCCCGGCTGCTGGCACGATCCATTCGGGGCTCTCCATCGCCGCACGCAACGGCCAGATCGCCTCGCTCGCTCGGCCGACCGCCGACAGACTCTGTCCGTAGAGATAGTGCACCTCGGGATCCCGGTTGCCCGCTTCGCTCAGCTCGGCCAGGAGTTCGAGCGACTCGGCGATGCGCCCCGCTCTCTGGAGCACCCGGACGTCTTCCAGGACCGATTCACGCTCGCAGCCAACGGCGACGACCAGGCAAGCGAGCGCCGCACAGAGGGCCCGAAGCGACCCGCCTGCGATGAGAGAACTCACCAACTGAGCTGAAGCTCGGCTCCGCAAGTCCTAGGCGGAGCCACAAAGTGAAAGGTTGCTCGGCTGAAGGCAGTAGCGTCGAAGGCGAAGGTTCTGTAGCGCGTGTCCGCGACGTTTTGGCAGTAGGCCGAAACCTCCGCATGCTCGGACGGCGTCCGATAGCTCAGCCGGACGTGATGAAGCGCGTACGCCTTCTGGGCGATGGCAAATTCGGGAAGGGAGAGGCGACCCACCGGGTCCGGCGAACCACGTCCACCGGTTGCGTCGAAGAAGATATCATCGGTCCAGCTGAAGTCGTATCGAGGCACGATCGTTCCATATCGTCCGAGCGGGATCGTATAGGTCGCGCTTCCGCTCACCTGGAAGTTCGGCGATGCAATGAGCGGAGCACCGGAAAAGTCGATGACGACCTGGACAGGATTCACGCCGGCTTCCGAGCTCCGCAGCTCCGTATTCTGGAAGTCCAAGAACTTCGACTCGAGCCAGCCGAAGCGGAGCGCAAGCTGCAGGTCCTCCCAAGTTTCCGATACGTAGCCTTCGAGCGGACTAGCCAGAATGTCGACCTCGGCTCCGAGAATAGTGGCGTCGCTTGCATTGATGATCTCGCGAGTCGGGGGCTGATTGGGGACGTCCTGGAAGCGGAAGACCTGGTAATCCGCGTAGTCGTAGAAGAAGAGCGCGCCCTGAACGTGAACTCGCTCCTCCCACACGAGTAACTTCAGACCCCACTCATACGCATCGATGAGCTCGCGATCGGCGGCCTTGTCCTCGCCGAATGGATTGCTGGTGTTGAAGTGACCGGGCTTGAAGCCGCGGCTGTACTTGCCATAGACCGACGTGAGGTCGCCGAAGCGATAAGTGAGATCGACGCTCCAGGTAGGCTCCTGCCACGTTTCCGTCTGCACACTTCGTGGGGCGAATCCGAAGGCCAAATTCTCCGGCGTGTGTGAGATCGCGAAGCGCTTTCGTTCCCAGTTGTATCGCGCTTCGCCTCGCAGCGTGAAGTCGTCGAGGAGATCCCAATCGAAGCCGCCATGGAGGGCCCATCCCCAGAGATCCTGCTGGTAGGGGCGCTCGAAGCTGGCGCCCGGACTGCTCAGGATTTCCTGTTCGATGAGGCCCGCGAGCTCCTCCATGATGTACCAGCCGCCCGTTCTCCAGCGAATCGGCGCATCCCAGCTCGCGAAGATCTCGCCGCTCACGTTGAGATCCTGGACGAGCTGCCAGGCAGTATCCGTCACCTTCCGCTCGAAGTTCGGATTGGGCGAGAAATCGGCGTCGCTCTCGGCGGATCGTTCATACCCGTCGTAGGCGGTGATGCTCCGAACCGCCGCGTCTCCAACGTAGAAATCACCTTGAAGCGTGGCACCCCATGTATCACGGATCGTCCTGCCCACCTTGTTGTAGTCGCCGCGATACGGCCCGGTATCGAGCGGGCGACCCTCCGCGAGGTTGAAGGCCAACCGCTCCCGCGCTTCGGCAGTCGTCAGGCCTGAGTTCCTGAGGGCCAGCGACTCTGCCGTCTGGTCTCTGTCTCGATACCCCAACCGATCTGCCGAGCCGAATATCCTGCCGCCCCCCCCTCCCACGAGCCCGTTCGTGCCAATCAGCTGGCCAACACCGGAATCCCGAGCGAGGCGGCTCCCGTGACCATTCAGCAGCCAGGTCATATCGCTGCCGGAGAGCGGCTCGAGGAGGAACGAGCCCCGCAGAGCCCAATCTTGGTTCTCTCCGATCAGACTGGGTAGACCGGCCGGCGCCTGAATCGCCGCCCGCTCCCCGCACATTCCCTGGCTCCTCACGGGCGGAGGTCTGTCGCCCAAGGGCGGAAGATCTCCACACCCATTGGTTATGAACGGGTCCTCTTGCATGATTCGAAATGCGAATCGCGCAGCGAGGACGTCCTCGACCACCGGCATATTGAGCGCGCCCTCCGTATCCCACCGAAAGGCATTGACCGCATCGTCGCTTACGATGCTGCCCAGCTTCATTCGCAGGCTGGCCTCGAAGTCATGCGAAGGCCGACGCGATGTCGTGACGATTGCGCCGGCCGAGGCGTTGCGGAAGGATCCGCCGCTTACGGGCCCTTTCAGGACCTGCACACTGCGGACGTCGAAGAGCTGACCAAGCTGCAGAGCCGGGGCATTGATGAACACGCCGTCTTGGATGATCGCGACCGCTCCGGTCGAATTCGCGCTGAAATCGGACAGCCCAACGCCACGGATGAAGAAGTTGGCAGTGGTCCCTCCAGTACCTTGAATCTCCAGGTTTGGAACGAAGTTCGCTATGTCCGCTACGTCCGCGACCTGGAGTGCGTCGAAGTCTGCCCCGGTGATTTCCGTTGCGGCGGTCGCCTCGGGCAGCGCAGTTTGACCTCCTCGCTCGCCCCAAACCTTGATCTCCTCGATGTCGCTGTCGAACTTCGGCAGGTCGACGTCGGCATCCCCGGCCTCCTCGGCGAGGGTTGGCCCGTCGATCTCCGACGCCTCCACGCTCGTAGGAGCGGTGCCGGCCGCCTCGCCCGCATCCTGCGCCGATGCCGCGCTGGCGAGGGCCAACACCAGACCGGCGACTGCTGCTGGCATCCGCCGAAGCGCGTGGATGCGTCGTGCTCGGATCATCTCGCTCTCAGGCCTTTCGCTGCGACTCTGCACTTCAGTTGCTCATCTTGCCGAGCACGCGCACCGTCGACTCCGGATGTCCACGCGCTCCGCGGTTGCGGTATCCGGTTATATAGCGCAAGGTACGTAGTATGAAATATGGAAAATGAGCTGGCGGATCAAGCCGCTGAAGCGCGCGACCGGGCGAATCGCGTGAGGCTCCGGCACAGGCCGGTCGCCTCGCGGCCGGGTCCGCCGAAGAACGAGGAGAGGCAAGGTGTCAGCGCGTCCGAGACGGATAGTCATGACCATTGCTCGGCGTCGACTCGTCGCGATGCAATTGGCTCTACCGCTTCTGGCGGCTTGTACGGCAACTCTGCTCGTGCCAGGAGCCGGCCGCTGCCAGACGCCTGTCGACGCTCACGCGACCCGGCGAACTGACGAGAGTGACGAAACAGAGCGATGGGTGCCCGCGCTGTCGCTCGACGTGGGGCTGCTCGCTCAAGAGGTCAACGCCTCCGCCCGAACCGGCGATGTAATCGGTCCACCGCTGCCGAGCCCCGGACTCCGCCCCCGCACCGCGCTCGGTCATACCGCCTCGAGCGCGATCGTTCAAAGCCCGGTTGCAGACACCGATTTGCTGCAATCGCCTGTGATCGGCACGGATCTGGAGGTAATGACCCCGCGCTTCGTCGACACGCTGGGCCGACCTCGCGGGTTCGTTCACGTCGGCTTGGCGCTGGCGCTACCGCAGGAGCACCAAGTCGCGAGGGTGCGCGCTCCCGGCGAGTACGCGCTGCCTCCCGGCAGCTACATCCCGCCAGTGGACTTCGACGAGACCCAAATCGTTGGCCAGGGCAGCGCGGTGTTGACGATGCGCGACCGTCTTCTGGTCACTGCGGGCGCCGGTTTGGCGTTCACGGCCGACTGGGGCGAGCGCCGAATCCGTATCAAGCCCTCGATCGAATATCTCAGGTCACGAGTGAGCGTTCAGGGCTTCACTCAGCGTGCGGTCGACCTGAATGACGGGGCCTTGAACGGCACGCTCGCCTCCTTTCGTCGGATCATCCTGACCCAGAACGCATCACTCGACCTGCACGGTCTCGGTCCCGGCATCGAGGTCGAAGCCGACGCGCGTAGCGCAGGCCCGCTTATGCTGACGGTCTACGCCAATATGAATGCATACGCGTGGCTGAACGACACAAGCGTTCAATTCCAGAGCCAGAACGGTTACGGCGAGACCGCGATGTATAGCTTCGATACGCAGAAATGGACCCTTCGCGCAGCGGCGGGGCTACGCTTCCGATGGGTCGGTTATTGACCCGCCGCGTGCAGAGCCAAGCCAGTCCTGCGCTCGGCTTGGCTCCGCGTGTACTGTCCTTCATCGCGTATTCGGCGTCGTTCATCTTGTGGATCGCGGTCTTGCTCGCTGTCGGGCAACCCCTGTTCACTAACGACACATGGGTACATCTCGCTCTCGGACGAGCCTATGCGCAGCACGGCCCGTGGCTGTCCACAGACCCATTCCTTTTCAACGCGCCGGGTCCACCCGCACCCAGCGCCTGGCTCTTCGACACGGCGTTGTACTCGCTACATCAGTTCGTTGGGACGAATGGGCTCAGGATCGTGCATGTCGCCGCTGTGGCGACGATCCTGGCATTCGTCTGGACGATCCTTCGGCGCGCGGCCCGATCGACCCTCTTTGCGAGCATCGGCACGAGCGTCTTCATGGCGATATCGGCCTATCGGCTCGTACAGCTGCGGCCACACCTCTTCACGATCGCCGCCACACTGGTCCTCTACCGGCTGCTGCTCGAGAATCGAAAGCCGCCCTCTGCTGCACGGATCGCATGCGCGATCGCGCTCTGCGCCTTGTGGGCGAACTTCCACGCCGGCTTCATGCTCGCGCCGATCCTTCTCGCTGCAGCGATCGGAGCAATCCTCGTGGACATGCTCGCTCGGCGGGGGCGCTGCAAGGCCGGCGAGTGGCGGCGCCCCGCCCTGCTCGGAATCGCGCTCTTCGGCGTTCTCGCCTCGTCTCTCCTGAACCCCCAGGGATTCGAAGCGCATCTCGCATTCGTGACTTCCGGTGGCGATACACCAGATCTTGTCAGCGTGATCGATGAGTGGGCGCCAGTCACGCTCTTCGAAGCGCCTCCCGCGAACTTGCCGCCGAGTCCACTTTCCTGGGCTCTCGTATGGCTGATGGTCGTCGGCACGACTTTCGCGGCCATCGCCTGGCTCCGAGAGCACCGGGCCCAAGTCGCACGGACTTCTCTCGACCCTGCTCTGCTCGGCCTTTCAGCCGCAAGCCTCTGTGCGATGTTGATCGCCGTCCGATTTCTGTGGCTCGGTACCTTCCCGCTACTGCTGATGGCCGGCATGATCGCGTCCGCCACCCCGCAGGTCGTCACTCGGCGAATCCTGGTCGCATTCGCCGGCGTTGCAGCCGCAGCGATCCTCTTGCCGGGATTCCTGCTCTTCGGCGACTGGCTCATGATCACGCGGATGCTGCCCAGGAGCGCTGCGGAGTACGCGTTGCCGTATCCCGCCGCAAAGTACTTCTCACATGCGGTCTGGCTCCTCGACGATGCTGCGCTCGAAGGCAACGTCCACGCCGACTACTCCCTGGGCGGCTTCATGGGGTACTGGCTCGCACCGGAGCTGATGATGTCGTGGAGCGGCACACTCAACGTCTCCAGCGATCGTATGGATGACCTCGCTTCGATTCGCGAGCGTCGGGGGGGCGCAGGCGGAGAGACATTCGCCGAGCTACTCGATCGACAGGAGATCGACGTCTTGGTCGGCACCGGACTCCCCGTCGTGCGACGCTCCGGCCGACCCACCTTCACCACAACAGCACACCTCGAAGATGCACCCGGCTGGATCCCCATCTTCCGAAACCTCCGCTCGGCGATCCATCTGCGCGCGAATGAACGCAACGCGGAGAATCTCGATCGAATAGCCGACTACTACGCCCGAGCTGGCGTACCCTTCGACCGCGTTCGCGGCTTCGAGGCGGAGCGTGTCGTCGTCCAGGCGCCGGATTGGGCGGTCGCTCATGGGGTCGTGGTCAAGGGCTTCGACAGGCTCGTCGCTATGGCGAGAACGGGGCAAGCAGTGGGCGGGGGGCTGAGCGAGCTCGACGTTTTGGCCTCGATCTATGCGTCGCTGGGGCTCTACGAGAAGGCGACAATCGTGGATCAGATTCTGCGCCGCAGAGCCCTCGATGACACTCTCTCGTATCGCCGACAAATCTGGTGCCTTCTGAGGCTCGGCGCGGTCCAGGCGGCGGCCGAGCTTGTGGCGAAGCTCCCCAATGCGGCTGCACACGACCCGCTACTGCGCGCGATCGCCGAAGTCGCACAGCACGCGTCGCCGGACCCGGATACGCGGGCGGCGCAGCTGGCGGGCCTCGCAGTGTACACTCGAAGCGAAGCGAGCCAATTCATGCAGTGGTTCGTGCCTCCCCGCCCCCGCAGCGAAGCCGGGCCGCTTCGCTGACTCACTCATCGATGTGATAGCCAAGGGCGCGCAGCTGATTGAGTTGCATCTCGTCTATCTCGAGCGTCGGTACCTCGGGCCAGACTGCCGTCTCCGAGAGACGCTTGACGGCCTGCTGCGCGAGGCGAGCCGCAACATCGGGCTTCGCTGCGAACAGGTTCTTCAGTTCGCCGGGATCAGCATGCATGTCGTAGAGTCTCGATGCAGCGGGATTCTCGCCATCGTAGTGGAGCCGATAGATCCCCTGCTCGACTGCGACGAGCGGCCTGGAGGCACGTTCGATCCGCCCCCATGAGCGGTCGAGATAGGCGAAGCGCGGGCCACGATCGACCGGCGAGCTGCTGCCGTGCTCGAGTGATTTCAGGATCTGCGGCAACACGGAGCGTCCATCGAGGTCCGGCGGGAGCGGAAGTCCGAGCAGATCGTAAAGGGTCGGCCAGATGTCGACGTTCTCCGTGGGGTCGGTAATCGCCACGCCGGGCCTGAGTCGGATGGGGAGTGAGATGACGAGCGGCACATGCGTGACTTCCGCATGGAGATCCCGAGCGTGGCCCTCGATCCCGTGCTCGCCGAACGCATCCCCATGGTCAGAGCCGATGACGATGATCGTCTTGTCGAGCAGCTCCAACTTGTTCATCTGGCCGAGCAAGAGTGAGATCAGGTCGTCCGTGTGCAGAATCGAGTTGTCGTAGACATCCGACAAGCTCGTGCCGAAGATGGCCGTATCCTCGTCATAGACATACTGGTGGATGTCCATCAAGTGCAAATACAGAAAGAAGCGCTCCTGATGATGCTGGCGAAGGAAGGCGGTGGCTGAGTCGATGGCGTCCGAGTCGCTGCCCGGGATCGCGTGTGGAGTGCGGCGGCGTTCGACCTTGCGCACGGGACGGGGTGTCGGCCGATCGTAGACGTAGAACCCTTGGCCGAAGCCGAACTGGCCCGATACCCAGCCATTGCGCCAGATACCCGCGGTACGAAAACCGGCATCCCGCAGCACTTCGGCCGGGAGGCGTGCATCGGTGGGAAGCCCGTTCTGGGCCCGCAGGACACCCGTATGAACCGGATAGAGGCTCGTCCACATCGATGCCATCGAGGTCTTGGTCCAGCTCGACTGGGACGCGTGTCGTTGGAAGCTGATGCCGGTTAGCGCGAGGTAGTCGAGCATCGGACTGGTCTCACGCTCATACCCAGCGTAGTGGAGTCGATCCGCCCGAAGAGTGTCTATGAGAATGAAGAGCAGGTTGAGATCGTCGCGCTTGCTGAGTTCTGAAATCCGCTCGGCGTGCCCCTCGAGCACTGCCGGGCGCAGATCGCCACCGTCGTCGCCACCACTGCAGGCCGAGATGAGCCCGGCGAGCAGGGCAACCCATGCGAGATCCGCAGCTACTGAAGCCGGTCGACGCATCGTTCCACGAGAGAATCTGTCAAACATGGATATGGCCCTCAGGTGCCCGAATCGAGAGCTAAAGGCCGTTGAGGGCGCATGTGGAGCCGTGTGGGCATCTCTGCTGCACATAGCTGACCAATCGTCCTGTTACGTCGCATTCTCAGCTCCTTCGATTCTGTTGTTGCCGAGTCGTGAATGAAGACCGTGCTCACATCCGGAGGGAAGATCAGCAGAATAGATAGCGCTTTCTTCTGGATTGGGAGCGTACAATCAAGGACCAATCGGAGCGGCGCACTCCAAAGCATAATAGTGTGTCGCGGATCATCGTCGCGCCGAACCTTCGCAGCGCTACACTTAGCGAGAAGTGCGGACCGTTCGCAGTCGAATCGGGAGGCTCGCGGGAAGATGCTGAAACGGATTGGAGCTCTGATCTGCGTGCTCGGTGCTGCTGTCGCGCTTGCCTGGCTGCTGACGCCCGACGTCGAGGTTGCGGCTCGCCCTCGGCTCCCCTCTCCCCGGACGGCGCCGCCCGCTGAGTCCCCACGGCCGAGCGAGCGGTTTGCCCAGGCCCGCGAAGAGCCAGTTCAATCGACAGTGCCGCTGGCAACACCTCCACGCTCCCGGCCACGAGCGCCCCAAGCGGAGCGATCGGGCAATCGTCGCTCTCAGCCTACTGCTGCCGAGCCCTCACCGGGAACACGCCCGGTCAGCAAGAACAAACGTGCAATCATCGCCTCGGACGCAAACCTGATGCGACGCCGCCGTCTGCCGGAAGCAACGTTCGATGACATGGCGCTGGAGGAACTCGCCATCGAGGCCGATGAGATTGATCGAATATACGAGCTATGGGAGGCATCCCGCACACCGGATGGGGAATCAACTCAGGACCAACCGAAGCAGCCCGCAGCGGGCGACGCAGCGGCCGATAGCGAGCGTGAGCAGCAACTTCGCCTGGAGCTGGGAGACGCGGGCTACGACGCGATGCTGTACGCAACCGGTGAGCGAAATCGCTTGGTTCTTCGCACGCTGAACGATGACTCGCCGAGCGCGCGGGCCGGTCTCGAGACGGGCGATGAACTCATCCACTACGGTGACTGGCGGATCTACCGCTGGGAGGACCTGAAGCAAGGAGGCGGAGCGGAGAAGCCTGAATTCATTCCGCTCGTCGTGCTCCGGCAGGGCCAGCTCGTGGAGATCGATCTCCCCACCGGTTGGCTCGTCGTCGGTGCGACGTGGTTGGAGCAGCGACGGCCTCCCCTCTTAGACTGACGCCACCCGTCGCAATGCGTGGCTATCTCGGAGAGTGGCAGAGTCAGCGAATCAGACAGAACCCGGGATGGCGCCGCGCTCTCCCGTCCATCTCATGCTAACATAATGCATACTCGGTGTATTTAGGAGGCCATGCAGGCTCGTATGTCGAAGACCGACGCAACGGACCGCCGCCCGCAGCCAATTCGGTTCTTCCGAAAGCCCGGGAGCAAGAAGCAGAAGCGGAGCCAGGCAGAGCGAACGGCGGAGACCCGCGCACGCATCCTTGCCGGTGCGCTGGAGAGCGTTCACGAGGTCGGCTACGAGCGCACGACCGCATCAGAAATCACCCGCCGAGCTGGCGTGACCTGGGGGGCCGTCGCTCACCACTTCGGAGACAAGGACTCGCTGCTGTTCGCGGTCGTCGAGCACTGCTCCGAACTCTTCATCACGCGGCTCGGGAGTGTGTCTGCGGACCTGCCTCTCGGCCAGCGGATCGACCAATTCGTCGATCGTGCATGGGAGCATTTCAAGGGTAGCGAACACTCGGTCGCGATGGAGGTGATCCTGAATCTCAGGAGGCGCGAGGACGTCACTGACGACTGGCGGCAAGACGCGCTGCAAGCATTTACCGCTCTATGGATGCGAACCTTCGGCGACGTCGAAATGTCAGACGAGGACCGGCTCGCGCTCGAGATCTTCATCAACGGATTCTTCCTGGGACTGGGCATGTCCGAGAGCCTGGACCCAGAAGAACAAGTCGACTTTCGGGTACTCGAGATCGCCAAGAAGACACTTCGCAGGGAGCTGGGAGTCCCTGATTCTCAGAAAGCCCGCTCTTGATGAATAAGAGTGCGGAGTAGGGAATCAAGCCCGTCGGCATGGGCATCTCGCCTTGAAACGACGCTTCCCTTGCGCAGCACCCGCTGCGCCTCCATGAGAAGGCCCGCCGGAGAAGCTCCGACAACGGAGACGCGAAGTTAAATCACTTGCTTGAACCAGGTGATTTAACTACGGTCCCGCTGCCATGGCGACCCGACTCAGCTCCTCTCCCCGCAGTGCAGGAGATACGCCCAGCCGACTCCTCGACGCCGCGGAGCGCCTGTTTGCGCGTGACGGCCTGAGGGGCACGTCGCTGCGCGCCGTGAGCGCCTCGGCCGGTGCCAACTCGGCCGCCATCCACTACCACTTCGGATCGCGGGACGCGCTCCTCGAGGCAGTTGTGATCCGCCGCATGCAGGCGATCGCGGAGTACCGCCGTCCGATGCTCGAGGCGCTCGCCGCGGCACCGCGACCCTGTGTGCGCGCCACCGCCGAGGCCCTCGTTCTGCCACTCGCCCAGGTCGTTGCCGAGCAGGGTGACGCGGGTCAGGCCTACGCGAAGGTCCTTGCTCAGCTCCTCGAGGAACAACCGCGGCTCGTGACCGGTGTCGCGCGCGCCCACTTCGCCGATGCCCTCGAAGGCCTGCGCGAAGGCATGGTGGCGGCGCGGCCGGACCTTCCGGCCAAGCTCGTACGCCGTCGCTACGCCCTCGCCTTCGTGACCCTGCTCCGCGTACTCGGCAACCCCACCCTGTTCGGCGGGCCCCGTGCCAAGCCCGGCCGGCGCTGGGACGTCTTCGCGGGCGAACTCGTCGACTGGCTCACCGGAGCGATTGGCGCTGCCGTCGGTGAAACAAGCGGCCCGCCGCACAGACGTCGTCGTCCCGCTCCTCGGAGGAAGAACTCGTGACTCGATGGATCCTACGCGCACTGTTCGCCGTTGCCTTCACCGTCCTCGGCCTGCTTCTCGCCCGCACCGAACTGGGCGAGCGCGCGCGCTCCGGCGTCATCAGCGCGGCCGGACGTACGGCGGGCGTCGTCGCCCAGCGCGTCGATACCGACACGCGAACGCTGGTGCTGCTCGAGCACCCGGAGCTGATGAGTGCCTTCGCCCGGGGTGGCTCGTTCGGTGGCGTCTACTCGGTCGCGATCGCGCAGAACATGTTCGGGCGCGTACCCAAGGCGATCGAGGATGCGCGAGAGCTGACGCGGATCCTGGAGATCGCACCCCGGACGTGGCACATCCGCCTGCCGATCGTCAACGCGGTGCTATTCGAAACCGATGCCGGCCTCGTGCTCGTGGACACGGGGATGGCGCCCGCTGGCCCGGCGATCGTCGACGCGATTCGCAGCGTTAGCGACGCGCGCCTCCACACGGTGATCTACACCCACGGTCACGTCGACCACGCCTACGGCACGTGGGCACTCCTCGAAGCGGGCGAGACGCCGGAGATCGTCGCCCACGAGGCGCTGGCGGACCGCTTCGAGCGTTACATCCGCCTGCGCGGCTCGATCGGCCCCTACATGAGCCAGCCCACCGACCAGCTCCCATCGAAGCGCGAGGACCTGGTCTGGCCGACGCGCAGCTTCGACGACCGGCTCGAGATCGAGATCGGAGGCGAGACCTTCGTACTCGTCCACCACCGCGGCGAGACCGACGATCATCTCTACGTCTGGGTGCCTGGCCGCAAGGCGCTGGCCAGTGCCGACTACTACCAGGGCTTCCTCCCCAACGCCGGCAATGGCAAGCGCGTGCAGCGCCACGTCGAGGACTGGGCGGTGGCGTTGCGCGAGATGGCGGCGCTCGATGCCGAGATCCTGCTGCCGGCCCACGGCGAAGCACTCACCGACCCGGCGGTCATCCACGAGAACCTCTCGGTCCACGGCGAGATGCTCGAGACCATCACTGCCCAGACGATCGCGGGTCTCAACGCGGGCTTGCGCAAGGACGAGGTCTTCCGCTCCGTGCAGTTGCCGGAGCACATCGCCAATCACCCGACCATGAACATTCAGTACGTAACACCGCAGGACATTTCGAAGATGGTGATCAGGCAGTACACCGGCTGGTGGGACGACATCCCGTCCCACTGGACGCCGGCGCCCCGAGAGCGCGAAGCCCAGTCGATCGTCGAGGTCGCCGGTGGCATGGACGCAATCGTTGCCCACACCCGCGGACTACTCGAACGGGACGTCCAGCTGGCCTCCCACTTCGCCGACTGGGCCTTCCACGCGAACCCCACCGACCCAGGCGCCCAGCAGCTCGTGATCGACGTCTACCGCGAGCGCATCCTCGACCCGGCGAGCAACACCCAGGAGATGCTCGCCTACCTCGACGCCATGACGGCGGCACGCCAGGCCCAGATCGACGCGGGAGGCTGAGGGGAGCCCACGCGCCAGCGCGAGTTCGGCCACCATGTCGCTATTCCCCATGTCGAGTACTTGGATCTGCGACTCAGCCCGTACGGTGGCGGCGGCCGACGCAGCCGGAATCGGACGCGTGGCAACGCTCGTGAGTCAGAACTGGAACCTCGCAGTCGAAGACGAGTACGCGGCGAGGCGCATTCCGGTCCGCCTCAGTTTCGAAGGAGAACTGTCCCGATGCGCGCCATTGAGCGGAGCGTCGGCATGACGATGCTGCGATAGCCGAAACCCTCGTAGTGGGCCCGATAGCGCGCAAGCCGCTCGTCGAGATCATCTCGCGTGTAGAGACGTCCGTCGTGCACGACCGCGAGCAGCGTGTCCAGCGCCGCGATGTCGCGGGTCGGATCCTCGCGCAGGAGGAGCAGATCTGCGGGCGCGCCAACGCGCAGCGTGCCGGCGCCCGCAACACCGAGGAATGTGGGCGAGGTCCGGGTCGAGGCCTCGATCGCTTCCTCGGCCGTCAAGCCCACCTCGACGAGCAGGACGAGCTCGCGCAGGAGGCTCGCACCGGGAATGACGTTGGGAGCGTTGCAGTCCGTTCCAGTGTGGAGTGGAATCCCGGCTTCGTGCAGCGCTGCAGCACTTCGCTTCAGCCAGTCCGAAGCGTTCTTCACGACCGCAAAGTCGTCGGCCGACATGTGGCGCGCGGGATTGAGTCCGACCTCGGCGCTCCAGAGGGCGTCGCGCAGGTGCGGCAGCGACAGTTGCATCGTCGGGCTGGCGCGCCACGACGCCCAGTCCCGTGCCCGCAACATACCCTCCACCGCGACGAGGGTCGGGGTGTAGGCCATCCCGTAACGTCGGCTCACCTCGATCACGTGCGCGAGGCGCGCGCCGTCCATACGCAGCCAGGGGCGCAGCACGTGCGGGTAATCGCGCCGTTCGCCTTCGAAGGGCGGCTGCACGCCGCGCAGATGCTGCACGTCGGCGAGCTGGGCCTCCTCGAGCGCAACGTCGTGGGGTGTATGGCCGATGAGGGGCAGGCCGTGTGCCTCCGCTGCCTCTCGCAAGGCGGTCGTCGAGGCGAGATCGAGCGTGTCGTAGGCTTTGATGCAGTCCGCTCCCTCGCTCGCGAGGTCGGCGACGACCGCACGCGCTTCTTTGGGAGAGGTGACGATGCGCGAGCCGGGTAGCACCGGATTCGGACCGTCTACGAAGGCGCCGCAGGAAAAGATGCGCGGCCCGGGCAACTCGCCGCGCGCGCTGCGCCCGCGCAACCGATCGACCGTTTCCGCGTCCGTCCCGCCCGGAAGCCGAACCGTGGTGACGCCATGGGCGAGCAGCAGCAGCAGCGTGTACTCCGCATCGCCCGGAAGATTGCTCATCGGGAGGTGGGCGTGCATGTCCGTCAAGCCAGGTAGGACGTAGGCATCGGCGAAGGGCAAGTGGCCACCGCTGCGCGGTGGCGCCACACCGACGATGCGGCCCTCTTCGATGCGAAGCTCGGCACGCCTTCGATCGCGCCCACCGGGTTCGACCAGGGTGACCCGTCCGAGGGTGAGGTTGCGGCCGGGACTCGGGAGCGGTGCCGGCGGGCGCTGCGCCCAGCTCCATAGTGCAGCGAACGCAAGCGCAAACGTGAGGAGCGTGGCCACGATGGTCGCGAGCACGCCGATGATCTTCGTCACAGTCTTCACTTCGAACTCTTGCGAGTTCGCGAGCCGGGGTAGAGGGGCGCGCTGATCACCAGACCTGCCTGCGCTTCGAAACGATCGAGAAGCATGCGAAGCGCCACTGCGATCTGCTCTCGCTCGCCGTCGTCGAGGTCGGCGAACATCGCCTCGTAGCTTCTGATGATGCCGTCGAGCGATTCTTCGGCGACCTCTCGGCCCTCGCCGGTGAGAGCGACCAGCAGGCACCGTCGGTCTTCGGGATCGGGGTCGCGCGTGACGAGTCCCCTATTGGTGAGCCGACGCAGGGTGCTGGTCATGCCACCTGAGGTCTGCACGAGCCGTCGGCTGAGGACGGTCGGCGACAGCCGATGAGGTGGACCGGCGAGCCAGAGGATGCTGAGGACCGCCGACTCCGAAGTGTCGAGGCCGTAGCGCGAGGTCACCTGGCCGAGGATGTGCTCGTTGATGCGCCCAAGCCGGGTTAGCGAGAACAACAGTCGCGCGATCTCCGGGTCCCGGTCGGGGAGAAGCGCCCTGAGCGCCTTTTCGGTGTTTCTCCCGCCGTCTGTTCGCGTTCGTGTCATCGGTCGATCCGGATGATGCCGAAGTCGGTCGCGTACACGATCCGACCGTTCTGGTCGATGTTGATGCCCGAGAAGCGGCTGTTGTATCGGTGGCCGCCGAGAACGTAGTGGAAGGCCGACTCGCCAGTCGCCCAGTCCAGGGCTTCAAGAGACCACTGACCGTCGCGGACGCCGACCGTGTACACCCGACCCGACCCGAGGCTCACCACGGGCACTCCGTTCGTGGAAGAAACCCCGGCGTTCACCCACGCTTTCACCAGCTGCCGTGCCTCGGGATCCCATGCGAACTTCTGGACGCCATAGGGCGTGAACTCGGGACGATTGCCCAAGTAGCCGACCAGCGCACGGCCGCCCCTACCGGGGAAGTTCGCCGGAACGGAGGCTGGCTCGTTGTTCACGACCATCGCTCCGTAGCCCGAGACGACCGTCGATTGCTCCGTCTGCACCGCTTCGGCGGAGTAGTTGCCGAAATTGACTGGGAGCAGCCCCGCGATACGGCGGCTCGGCGCTCCCGGAAGCCGCTCCCAGTCGTCCGGAATCTCGTCGCGCCAGTACAGCAGAAGGTTCATGAGGTCCTCGCCGTCCGTGATGACGACGAACCTGTCCTCGTCCCCGAAGCCCATCAGCGTCGCCCCGGAGCCGGTCCCGACGCCACTCCCGTTCAGGTAGGGCTCGCTCCATGCCCCGTCCGCGGGATCAGCAGAGAGCCGCTCGCCATCCCATACGATCTTGTGCATCTGGTCGAGAGAGGGAAGATAGATTCCGCCTTGCTTGTCGATCGCGGCCGGGTTCCGCACCCAGTCTGCTGCACCCCTGCGACGGCCTGCGGCCGCCATGGCCTTGTTGTGAGCGGCGGCATTCTCGGCCCCCGGCAGCAGTATGGCCTCATGGCTGCTGAAGTCGCGCTCGATTGCCAGCACCCAACCCTCGTTCGTCACAGCGACGATGCGGCCGTCGAATGTCATGTTGGCGGAAACGAACTGCCCGGTGACGCCTTCGGGCCGGAGGAATTCGTTGCGAATCCCGATTGCAGAGGCGGGATCGCTGCGGTCGGTCTCGGCGTAGGCGGTCACGGAATCGGAGTTTCCCACAAAGAGTGTGTTGTCGACGTCCAACAGGTAGTACACGCCAGCCAGCCCGGCCAAGTACCGGGCTCCCAGCCCGAGCGCATACCGAACGAGTTCGTCGCCCTCAAGTCTGTCGACGTTACTGTAGACCTCGTCGGCTTCGGACTCCGAGACCTGTTCTCTGCCTGGGAGAGGGAGCTCCACGAGAACCTTCAAGGTCTCGTGGTCGAGCTTGCTGATTCGGTCTCCGCCGTTGGTCCAGATCACCCTGCTGCCGTCCGGATACGGACCAGAAATCGCAATGCCGAAATGTGCCGGCCCGACGTGCTGGTACACAATATCGCGGTCAGTGAGCGTCTCGCTGGGACCTGTTGGTCCCGCGATCGGAATCGAATCCTGTTGTGCCGACGAGCCGTGGCCGATGGGCTGGTCGCTGTCGGCTAGGAATGCGTTTCGTGGCGGAGGGTTCGCCGAGATCGTCCCCACCGCGGGTTCACCTGGCGTCGACCGCGAGTCGTCGCCCTCCACGCCCGGTGGCGGGCTGACGCACGCAGCAGCGATGACGGCTGGCGCCACCAGGGCCCCGATCGCGAAACGGGAAGTGAATCGATTCATGACTGGTACCTTGCTAGATTGCTTGTCAAAAAGCTATTCTGCAAGTATTGTGCTGTCAAGAGCGCGGCTGGTCGCGTGGACCGGTGTGCGCTCACTGTGTGGGGTGCACGTCCGATGTGTCAAGCGCCGCCCTTCGGCACGATCTCGAACCATCACACCGGCGTGTACCCCGTCCAGCCGACGGGACAGACTCACTACCGAGACCTGCTTGCGAATCGGATCTCACCGCGGCGAGCGAGTCCTGCAAGCGCGCCCACATCCGACGTTCCGGCCGGCCTCCTGAGAACGGCCGCCGCGGGCCCGACCGGCTCCGTGCTGATGCCTCCCACCTTGACCTTCCGCCCGCCGCACCGGCACATGGTGATGCGACGGTCCGCAATCCAGGAGGCCTGATCTGTGGCCGACGCGCCCGTTTTCGATTCCGTGTGCAGGCACCTCGAGGCCCGCACCTCGCTCGATCATCTCGAAACCCGCGGCACCGTGCGCCTGGCCCTCAAAGTGGCTGGCCTCGACGCCCGCAGCGTAAGCCCCGAGCACATGAAGGTGGTGCTCGAGAAGGTGATGCCCAGCGAGCTCGCTGCCCGAGGCATCGAGGACAGCGAGGACATCTGCCGCGAGCTGGTCTCGAAGGTGGACCGGCTCGCGAGCGACCCCGATGCACCCGACAGCCCCGACGCGGTCTTTGCCCGCCTTGGCGGCAAGTAGGTCCTGGAGCCTCCATGGATGGAACCACGCTCTTCCTCATCGTCTGCTTCACGGCCTTCGTGCTCTGCTCCGGAGTCGTCGGGGTTCGGCTGCTCTGCCTCGCCAGGCGTACCGGCGAGCTGCCCGAGCGGCTCATGGGCCTGGGGCTCCTGTGCCTGGTCCCGATCAACTTGCCGCTGATGGCCTGGTCGCGTATGGGCCGCGTGGACGTAGGCGAAGTGCGCATCCTCGTGCTCGCCTTCGCGCTGGTCTTCCTATGGCTCGGCATCAGCTGCCTCGTGGCCTTCACCTGGAAGACCTTCCGCCCAGATGATGGCTGGGCCCAGATCCTGACCATCTTGGTGTGCTCCGTCGCTGCCGCGACGATCACCGGCATGTTCGTGTCCGTGCACTCGAGCCCGGCCGAGATGCCATCCTTCGAGGCGACCCAGCTGTGGGCGCGCCTGGTGCGCCTTCCCATGCTGGTCACCTATGCCTGGACGGGATTCGAGAGCCTGTACCACTACCGGATGGCGTGGCGCCGCCTAGTCCTCGGGCTGGGCGATCCCGTGGTCACCAACCGCTTCTTGCTGTGGGGGCTGGTGAGCATCGACCTGCTGGTCGTCAACGCCGCGAGCCTACTGCTCCACACGCAAGGTGTGGGCGTATTGGCCTCGCCCGTAGGCCTCTTAGTGACGTCGATCGGCGGCCTGGTGGGCGCCGTCTTCTTGTTCCTCATCTTCCTTCCCCCCGCAGCCTACATTCGCCTGGTTCGACACCAGGCATAGGGACAGGCGGTCTGACTATGGCCGATCTTGGCTTCTGGAGCTTTGCGGCGCGTGAGCCCGATCGCCTCGCGTTGGTCGATCCCTTCGAGCGGCACTGGACTCGGGGCGAGCTACTCGCGGCGTGCAACCGCGTGGTGGGCGGCCTGCGCGACCTGGGGCTCGCGCGCGGCGACGTGGTCGCCATCGACTCGGTCAACTGTGCGGAGTACTTCGTGGTCAACCTGGCCTGCGCCCAGGCGGGCCTCTACCTCACCCCCATCAACTGGCACCTGGCCGGGCCCGAGGTCGCCTACATCCTGAAGGACTGCGAGGCCAGAGCCTTCATTGGCCACGAGCGGGTGGACACAATCTGCGCCGAGACGGCTGCGGAGGCCGGCCTTCGGCCCGAAGTCTGCTTTGCCGTCGGTGAGGTCGAGGGCTTCCGTCCCTTCGCTGAGCTGGGCGAAGGACAGTCGGCGGACACGCCCGCCGAACGCTGCGCGGGCAACGTGATGAACTACACCTCCGGAACCACGGGGCATCCGAAGGGCGTGAAGCGCGCGCTGGCGCCGCCCGAGCTAGAGCCCGACGTCATCTTCTCCATGATCGCGGGCTTCCTGGGCATGTTCGGCATCCAGCCCGAGGATGACAATGTCTACATCTGCGGTTCGCCCCTCTACCACACCGCCGTCTTGATGCAGTCGAGCTCGGCCCTCCACTATGGGCACCCCGTGGTGCTGATGGACAGATGGAATCCCGAGGACATGTTGCGGCTGATCGAGAAGTACCGCTGCACCGAGAGCCACATGGTGCCCACGCAGTTCCACCGCCTGCTGCTGCTGCCCGAGGAGGTGAAGGCCCACTACGACTGCTCCTCCACCCGCTGCATGATCCACGCGGCCGCGCCCTGCCCGCCCGACGTGAAGCGCCGCATGCTCGAGTGGTGGGGGCCGTCCATCTACGAGTACTACGCCGCCACCGAGGGAGGCGGAACCATCGTGACACCCGAGCAGTGGCTCGAGCGTCCGGGAACGGTGGGCCGGGCCTGGACGGGGGCCGAAATCCGCATCTTCGACGACGAGGGTCTCGAGCTGCCGACGGGTGAGACGGGCACCGTCTACATGCTGCTCGGAGACGCCGCCCGCTTCGAATACCGCGACGACGCCGAGAAGACACGCAAGAACCGCCTCACCACTGAGGACGACAAGGTCTTCTTCACGGTCGGTGACGTCGGCTTTCTCGACGACGCAGGCTTTCTCTTCCTCTGCGACCGCAAGATCGACATGATCATCTCCGGCGGCGCCAACATCTACCCGGCCGAGATCGAAAACGTCCTGATCACCCACCCGAGCGTGGGCGACGTGGCCGTCTTCGGCATCCCCAACCAGGAGTGGGGTGAAGAAATCAAGGCCGTTGTGGAGCCCGCCCCCGGCGTGGAGGCAAGTGACGTGCTGACCCGGGAGCTGCTGGAGCTGTGCCTCAAGCAGCTGGCGAAATTCAAGGTGCCCCGCAGCATCGAATACACCGACACGATGCCACGTGACCCCAACGGCAAGCTCTACAAGCGCAAGCTGCGTGACCCCTACTGGGAGGGGCAGGAACGCTCGATCTGATCGGCCACGCCATCGGCCGACAACCTGAGCAAAGGAAGAGAGCTGTGAAGATTGACGGCGCGTTAATGGTGGATGATCCCGCCGAGGCGGGACCCCTGGCCGCGCGCCTCGAGGCAGCCGGCTACGACGGGGGCTTCAGTGTGGAGGGGCGACACGACCCCTTCCTGCCTCTGAGTGTCGCCGCCCAACAGACCGAGCAGCTGGAGCTCGGGACCGCCATTGCCGTGGCCTTCGCGCGCAATCCGATGAACCTCGCCCACCTGGGCTACGACATGCAGCTGCTCTCCAGGGGGCGCTTCATTCTCGGGCTGGGCACACAGATCCGCCCGCACATCGAGCGTCGCTTCAGCATGCCGTGGTCACGACCCGCGGCCCGCATGCGGGAGATGATCCTCGCGATTCGTGCGATCTGGGCGTGTTGGCAAGACGGCGGCAAGCTCGACTTCCGGGGCGAGTTCTTCACCCACACCCTGATGACGCCCGTGTTCGCGCCCGGGCCGAATCCGCACGGCACCCCGCGCATCTTCTGCGCCGGCGTCGGCCCCCGCATGACGCAGGTGGCCGGTGAAGTGGCCGACGGCTTCCTCGTGCACCCCTTCCACACGGCCGACTTCGTCCGTCAGGCGACCCTTCCGGCCCTCGAGCAGGGCTTCGCCCGCGGTGGGCGCGGCCGAGAGGACTTCGAGGTTTCCTGCCAGGTCATCCTGGCCACCGGCCGCAACGAAGAGGAGCTCACGGCCGCGCGCAACGGGGCCCGCGCGCAGATTTCCTTCTATGGCTCGACGCCGGCCTACCGACCCGTGCTCGAGTCCCTGGGCCGCGGTGATCTCCACGAAGAGCTGAACCGCTTGTCCAAGCGGGGGGGGTGGCTCGAGATGGCGGGGCTGGTCGACGACGAGCTGCTCGAGCAGATCGCCGTGGTGGGCGCCCGTGAAGAGATTCCGGCGATGCTACGCGAGCGCTACGCCGGTGCGGTCGATCGACTGAGCCTGATCGCCCCCTTCGCCCCAGACGAGGCGCTCTGGGCGGATGTCGTCAAGAGCTGCAAGGCACTGGCCTGGTCAACCCGGCCTTCCGGGAGAGAAAGAGAAGACGCGGGACGAACGCTGTGAATGCCTCGGCATCGAAGCTCCGATCTTCGCCTTCACCCATTGTCGCGACGTTGTTGTGGTGATGGTGTGCCAGAAGGTCACCACGCTTCCGAGTCGGGCAACTTGGAGGACATGAAGTGATGCGCAAGTGCACCGTTGTGCTTCTCCTGATCGTCGTGGCAGCGTGGGCGGGAGGTGTCTGGGCCAAGGACGAGCTACCGCCCGGCTCGGTCCAGACCGAGGAGTCTTGGCCGGGCATTGACATCCGTGACTCCGATGAGAAAGACATCGAAGTCTTGATCAGAGAGATCGAGGAGATGGTCGTCACGGCCCAAAAGCGCAGGTCTACGCTCAGGGACACGGCCATCTCCATGTCTGTCTTCGGCGCGCAGACCATCGACATGCTGGGGATCAGCAACGCGCAGGATCTCACCAACTTCACGCCCAACGTCAGCATCGGGACCGGTTCCAAGGGAACCAACTTCTTCGTCACCTCCCGGGGCATCAGCATGGGCGATGTGGGAAATCTCTCGCGCGACTCCGCCACAGCGATCTATGTCGACGGCGTCTATTCTGGCATGACGATCGGCAACCTCATCGACGTAACGGATCTGGAGCGCATCGAGGTGCTGCGCGGTCCCCAGGGCGATCTCTACGGTCGCAACGCCAATGGCGGCGCCATCAATTTTCTCACCCGTAAGCCCTCCGGCACCTGGGGCTCGAAGGCGAGCCTGCAAGGAGGCAATGAGGGTCGTATCGATTTCCGTGGTGCCATCGACTTTCCGGTCTTCGGCGACGAGGGCTTCGTGGTGGACGAGAAGTTCGGCGCCCTCTCCGGCATGGCCAGCTTCGCCACCCTCAACCAGACGAGTGCCTTCTACGAGAACTCGGCCGGTCCCGATGTCCAGGACGAGAGTCGCCTCGTGGGTCGCCTGGTCATCCGCTACGTGAACGAGCACTTTGAGGCCGACTATTCCTACGATCGCAACTACATCGACGAGCAGGGGCCGGAGATGCAGATGACGAAGTTCTACCCGGGCACGCGATTCCTGGACGGGACCCTTCCGGTCACTCCAGGCTTCACCTCCGGTGTCAACATGCAACCCTACGAATCTCATACCCGAAGCGACCGCCGCGATCTGAACGGCGCGCCCCAGAACGATACCGTCGACCTCCAGTCTCATTCGCTGACCATGGCCTACGAGTTCGAGGATCTCGGCTGCCTTGGGAGCGCAACCCTCAAGTCCATCACCGGCTATCGCAGCAGCAATGCGATCGCCTACAACGATAGCGATGGAACTCCATTCTCGGTCTTCGAGACCAGGACCGACACAGAGCAGGACCAGGTCACCCAGGAGCTCAACTTCATCGGCGGCAATCGCTACGACTGGGGGCAGCTGGACTACACCATCGGTTACTTCTACTTCTACGAACAGGGCGAGTCTCTGGACTACCAGCTCGTCTTCCTTGACAGTGCCTTCGACGGAATCCCCACAGGCCTGCCTCCGCCAAACGCGATCCTAGACCTCGGGCAGCGGCAGGACTCCCGACCCGAGATCGACAACCAGGCACACGCCGTCTACGGCCACTGGGACTACACGCCGCCGATCTTGGACGATCGCATCGCGCTCGAGTTCGGCGTCCGCTACACGTACGAGAACCGCGGCATTGCCAAGAGCATAACGAGCGGACCGACGCTCCTGACACGAACGACAGCGAGCAAGACCTTCGATGCCGTGACTCCGAAGGGAACCGTCCGGGCCCGGGTGACCGATGAGCTGAACGCCTACTTCACCATCTCGCGCGGCTTCACCTCGGGTGGCTTCAACGCTCGGGCCAACAGTGCCGATCCCAACGCTCTCACATACGTGGGCAAGGCGTACAAGCCGGAGTTCGTGACGAACTTCGAGGGCGGCCTCAAGTTCCGTGGCCTGAACAACCGGGTTGGTTTGAACGTGGCGGCCTTCTTCATGGACTACAAAGACATGCAGCGGACCTTCCTCAGGCTCGAGCCGGGCCCCCCCCTGAGCATCACCACCGGCATTACCAACGTAGGCGAGGCGGAGATTGCGGGCATGGAGATCCAGCTGCAGACCATGCCGATCGACAACCTCATGATCGACGCGACCTACGGCCTGACCTCCGCTGAATACATCGAGTTCATCGATTTCATCCCGGGCGGCGGGGGGGCGCAAAGGAACTTTGCCGACGAGCGGGCATTCGCCACCACGCCCAAGCACAACTTCAGCGTGGGGGTGCAATACTGGTTCACTCAGCTCGAGCACGTCGAGATCGTTCCGCGCATCGATTACTACTGGCAGGATGAGACGTGCTTCCAGAACTGCGACAACCCCGATGCAGATCAGAACGCCTACGGGCTCCTCAGTGCACGTCTGTCCATCCAGGGATACGAGCTGCCGCGGAACATGGGTACGCTGAGCGCCATCATCTGGGGCCAGAACCTGCTCGACCGCAGCTATGCGACCTTGGCGATCGACTTCAATACCAATACGGCGGGCACATTCTCCTGGATCACGAAGCACTTCGGCAAGCCACGGACCTTCGGCGGGACCCTCATCTGGCGGTTCGGCAGCTTCTTGTGATCAAGCCGGGAGTCGAGGAGCAGCCCGCAGCACGTTCGCCGCGACTACGCTGCACGTTCTGACTACAGACTTTCGTGCGCAATCTCGGAGAGCTTGACGATCCGGCACAAGGGCTCGGGGTGGGCGTCGGCCAGGACCCAGCGGACGGCCATGGTTCCGTGGTCGTGTCCCGCTGTGTCGATCCAGTTGGGATGCCCCGGATCTCGCTGGGCGACTACGAGCTGCAACGCACCGTCGGCTTGGAGCTCCGCTTGGCCGCTGTTGATGTGGACGCGGCGAAAATCGTAGTCGAGGGACTCGGCCCAGATGTTGCCCAGCTGGAAGTTCCAGTAGCGGCAGTTCGGGGGCGTGACTTCGATGACCAGGGCCTCGTCGGGCCCGAGCTCCCACACGCCCAGCCAGATGCGGATGTTCGGGTCACCACCCAGAAGTCGGTGGTTTTCGGCATCGGGGAGGTGGAAGGCGTTGACCGGCGCCTTCTTGCGCATGTCGCGCACCCAGTCGGCAAACCACGACGCGCATCCGATGGCGTACATCGCCGATCCGTTCAGTAGCGCCGGTACACGGTCGGCGGTCAGCGGCGGCGGCGGCCCCTCGGCATCGAGGCACTCGATCTGTGCCTGGACGGGGTTCTCCTTGGAACGATCGACAAAGGTCTGTCGCAGCAGGATCTGGGATGTGTCGGGGCTCATGCGAAGCCAATTGCCGGAGTGCTGCTTCTGGCTCGCGATGATCTCGAAGCTGCCGTCTTCGTTGAGCTCCAGCTCGGAGTCGTTGAGGTGCCCAGCGCCCCCCGAGATCTTGTCGGGGGCCGAGAAGCCCAGATTCTGCGCCGCGAAGCTCATGTAGTTGATCGTTCCGCGCGTGCCTCGAATCCGGTACGTGTAGTCGGGGCTCACGCTGGCGCTCAGGTACCAGTTGTCCGGGTTGTCGAGCCCCATCTTCACCAGCTCCGGCATAGAGCGAAAGGTCGGATGCTCGGGCCCTTCGCGCTCCCCGAAAGCCAGGCTGCCGGCCCGCAGCAGGCGCAGCAGGTAGCGGTGCCCCTCGGCGCGATCAAAGGTAGAACGCGCCAGATCGTCGCGGAGCAGCACGTCACCCGCCTTCTTCAGGAGATCGCAGAACTCGATCCAGGCTTCAGCGCTGTTCACCTTCTCAGTGGCATCGTTGGCCATGGTGGTCTCCCCGCCCGCGCCCTGGCGCGAGCGTTTCTAGCCCGCGTCGATCTCGAAGCGGGAGATGTAGTCCGCGAAGCGAACGCGGACTCGGTCTGCGTCCAGGCCGAACTCTTCGAGCCCGTAGCTGTGCCGTCCGTGCTTGCCCTTCGGGTTGGCGTCCGTATGCGCTTGCAGCGCACCTCGAATCTCGTCGTCGAGAGGCATGCCAAACTGGCCGTAGATCCGCTGGGCGACGCCCAGCGGATCCTCCACAAAGTCGTCGTGCTTCATGTCCACAAAGCGAGCCGGGTCACACTGATCGCGAACCCGAAGGCCTAATTCCAGGGAAGTCGCGTAGAAATCCATCACGCGCGGCCCTACCTCCTTCTTGTCGATTTCGAGGCCCTGCATGAGCGCGTGTGTCATGCTGCACATGGATGCGATACACACAGTCGGCTCGCGGTGACTCCACACGATGGAAACATCTGGAAACAACTCGATCAAGCTGTCGATGGCCCACATATGTGCGGGCGCCTTGAGGAGCCAGCGCTCGCCGGGACGCTGCCAGTCGAGCAGCTGGAGAAGAACGCGGTAGTAGCGGTACATGGGCCCAAGATCCTGCTTGCGATACCAGGACGCATAGGGCTCGAGCAAGATTTCGACGCCGTGGTGAACCCCGCCCAGGGAGAGCGCGTGGAGGAGCACGCACTCTTCAGGCGTGTCCGCACTGACAAAGTGAATCTTGCTGAACTCGGGGTTCGTCTTGTGCTGCTCTTCGCAGAAGCTCTTGATTGCGAGGTACCGGGGATCCACAGCGCCGGGCTCCAGACCCTCCGCCGGGTCCGGGAACTGGGCCTCCCACAGCAGGAGGGGGCGCGCCGCCGGGTCCACGGCCAGTAGGTTGAAGAGCGCCGAAGTGCCCGAGCGCGGCATCCCCGTGAGCACCATGGGCTTCGGGACGGGCCGCTCTGCGATCTCGGGATGCTTGCGAAGAGCCTCCTGCACCCGCAGCCGAGTCGCCAGGAGCCCGAGCACTCGCCCGCGGTTGCGCTGGCGGCCGCGCTCGTCCCACGCATTGCAGTCATAGGTTTCGCACAGCACCGCGAGGGCTTCGCGAAAGTCGTCCGCTCCAAAGTCCGACAGGCCCGCTGCAGACTGCGCTTCCTTCATCAGAGCTTCGGGGTCGAAGCTTGCGTCGGACATTTCCCCTCTTCCTTTCAGAGTTCCTTTCGGAGTTAGAGACCGGTCCGCCGCCTGCTCTCGCTGCTCTTGCGGGATCCATCAGATGCGCGAACGCGCGTGGCTGAATGGGGGTGCTCCGAAAAGAGACTGATCAGTCCATCGAGCTCGCGCTTGAGTCGATCGCGCTTGGCTTTGCCCAGAGGTTCGAGCAGCTCGGATTGCGCGGACTGCACCGCCTCGAAGGAGCGTTCGGCGATCTCCCGCCCCGTCGATGTGAGCACGACATCGGAGCGGCGGCCGTCCTCCGCACAAGATTCGCGCTCCACCAAGCCTTCCTGCTCGAGCTTCCCGAGGATGCGCGTCATGCCCGCCGACGTCTGGCCCACGCTGTAGCGGAGTTCGGTGGGCGATCGGCGGCAGTCCGGAGCCGAGATGCGCAACATGGTGAGCGTGGTCCACTCGGCGAAATTCAGCTGAAAGTGTGCGAGCACGCTGGTTTTCAAGGTCGCTACCCAGCGCGCCAGGGTCTCGAGTCGTCCGACTAGCTCAATGGCCCCCGAGTCCACCGAAGGGAGGATCTCGCGCCACGCGAGGGCTGTCTCTTCGAGCAAGGCAGACAGGTCTTTGGGTTGGCTGGTCGGGTCAGGCAATGGGGGCCCTCCGAATCGAGGGCTCAGGATATCACTAATCTAGATAGCTAGCTACCTATCTTAATCGCTCCCTGCCCCTCTTCCATGTCCGATATCCCTGTCTCCACAGCACCGCTGCGCCTTCTGCCGTCTTCGACTGTGCCCGCCGGGCACTCGAGCACTTCGGGATTGCCTGATCGCTCGAGCGGCCCGGAGATTACTGCGCCGGGACGCGCGGGGCGTTCGCGACGGTCACGACTTCGCCCGCGCTCTTGGGGTCGCGGATCAGCTCAAGCACGCTGGCCGCGATGTCGTCGGTGCTGAGCATCTCGAGGGCGTCGATGATCGGCTGTAGCCACCCGGCCGGCCCGCCGGTGCCCGTCTCCTGCACCATTTCGGTCGCGACGAGGCCCGGGCACACACAGCTCACACGCACGCCGTGGCTGTCTTCGAGCGGCTTGCACGAGCGCGTGAAGTTGACGATGCCCGCTTTCGTCGCGGCGTAGACCGCCTGCGGCGGTAGCGGCGTGAAGGCGGCGCCGGATGCCGTGTTGACGATGGCGCCGCCGCCACTGCGCCGCATCGGCTCCAGCGCGAGCTGCGTCCCAAGAATGACTCCGCGCAGGTTCACGTCGACAATCGCACCGGCGCGCTCCGTCGACACCTCGGGCCAGGGGGTCGTGCCCTCGCCGATTCCCGCGTTGTTGTGCAGAATGTGCAGCCCGCCGAACCGCTCTTCGGTCTCGGAAAACAGCTGCCGCAGGGCGTCGGCTTCGGCAACGTCGGTCTCGAGCACGAGCGCCTCGGCACCCGCCGTGCGAACCAACTTCGCCGTCTCCTGCGAGAGCGTGGCCCGCACGTCGGCGAGAACGACCGCACGGGCCCCTTCCGTGGCCAGCGCAAGCGCGGTCGCGCGCCCTATCCCGCGAGCGGCACCCGTGACGATCGCAACCTTGCCCGAAACCTCCATATGTCGTTCTCCCGCTCGTGCTGGCTATGCCTGTCATCCGCCCGCGATATCACGAACTTCCACCAGACTCAGACCGATTGCCTCAGCGCCAATCTCAGCTGCTGTTACATCCACCCTACTGAACCTCGCACTCACCCGACAGAGCGATCTTGAGCGCACCCTTGTAATCCGGTTTGCCATTGGGTGCTCTAGGCACTTCAGCAACGGTATGCAAGGCACGGGGAATCTTGTAACCCGCCACATGGTTGCGAGCCTCCTGCTGCACATCTTTCAGCGTTAGCGTCTTGTCGCCACGTGTCGATACCACCGCCGTAACCTTGCTCCCCAAGCGTTCATCTGGGGTCGCCACTACCAACGCATCCAGAATACCCGGGTGCGCCTTGAGTGCCTCTTCGACCTCCTCTGGAAAGATCTTCTCTCCACCAGAGTTGATACAGTTGGACCCCCGACCAAACACAGTGATCGTGTCGTCTTCCTCCAGCTTGGCCTCGTCGCCTGTCAACAGCCAGGTTCTTCCATCGACCTCCACGAAACTCTTGGCCGTCTTCGCTGGATCGTTGTAATAGCCAACCGGAATATGTCCAGCCCGGGAGAAGATGCCCGTCTCGCCCGGCTTGGCGTGACGCATGGGCGCTTCGTTCTCCATGACCACACCCATGAACTCGGCTCTACTGACATTACCCAGACCCTTTTGGGCGCTGCGATTGCCGCTGTCCATACCGAGGTTGCCCGACTCTGAAGAACCGAACGCGTTCGAAATGAATACATTGGGAAACTTCAGCTTGAACGCCTCTTGCTTGGACTTCGAGAAGACAGCACCACCAGAACCAATACTGAAGACCGAGCTCAGATCCCAACGTCCCGGGTTGGCATCGAGGGCGTCCAACAACGGAATGGCCATGGCGTCGCCCACAATTGACACCGAACTGACCTTCTCGCGTTCAACCAGGTCCCACACGTGTTCGCCACACAACGAGCGCTGTTCGTTGAGCACAACCGTGCCGCCGCCCAACAGCTGGATACAGGCGTACCACCAACATGCGCCATGCATCAATGGGGCGAGCGCGATGCCTCGAATTGGCGTCTCGGGCATCCGTCCAACAATATCAGTGGGCTGCTCGCAGGGACCCAAGGGCGAGAACCATCCACCGCCTCCCATAGCCGCGAAGAACAGCGACTTGTGGGGCCACATCACACCCTTGGGCATACCGGTAGTACCGCCGGTGTAGAGAATGAAGAGGTCATCATCGCTGCGCTCGGCGAAGTCTCGCGCGTCGCTCCGCCCCTGCAACGCGGCTTCGTACTCAATTGCATCGATTACCGACAGGTCAGCATCACTGCCATCGTCAACGGCTATGAACACCTCTAGATCCGGCACCGAGGCCCTGATTGAAGCAACGTGCGGGACAAACTCTCGGTTGTGGATGCAGGCCGCTAGATTGGCGTTATCAAGAATGTACAGCAGCTCTTCTTCAACGTAGCGATAGTTCACATTGATTGGCACTGCGCGTATCTTGAAACAGGCCAGCATGCCTTCCAGGTATTCGTTGCAATTGTACGTGTAGAGACCCACGTGATCGCCAGCGCCGATGCCGCAGTCCGCCAAGTAATGCGCTAGCTGATTCGCGCGGGCTTCCAACTGCTGGTAAGTCGCCCTGTCGTCCCCACACACTATCGCGTCGCGCTCTCCCACCTCATCGGCTACCTGTTCATATAGATCAGCTAGATTGAAATGTCTGGCCATATCAACACCTGTTCAAGTCCTTTGTCTGTTCATCCACACTGGAACTGTGAGGCGCCCCGGGCCCCGATCACGAGCATCAACGCAACGAGGATGCTTGCGTCAGGATTCCAGCCCGAGGCGACGCATGAGAGTTTCCTCGAGGATCTCCAGGTGGGTCGCGGTGAAGTCTGCTCCAGGAAACAAGATGGACTCCGCCGCGATCCCGCTCAACACCATGAAGGCAAAGCGCTGGGCGGCCTGCAGCTGCCGCCGCGGCAAAGCGAGGTCACCGAACAGATCCTTCCAGATGCGCTCCAGGGTGCGGGCCGCGTACGCGGACCACGCCTCGTCGGCCTCGCGGCGCGTGCGCCCGCGGCCCAGCTGAATCTCGAGAAAGGCCCGGTAACGCGGCCCACGCAGCAGCTCGCGGCAACGCGCCATCAAGGCCCTCACCCGCCGCGCGGGATCTGGCTCCGCATCGCCCAGGCCCATGAGGGCCTGCTCGAAGCCCGAAAGCGAGTGCTCGAGCACCGCATCCAGGATCGAGTCCTTGTCGCCGTAGTGGTGCTGCATGGCGCCCCAGCTCACGCCGGCGCGCTGCGCGATGGCGCTCATCGTGGCGCCGCGAAAGCCCAGCTCCGCCACGCACTCGGTAGCAGCGGCCACCACCCGCGCGCGGGTCTCGGCGCTGCGCTCCTCCTGAGTCCGACGCGCGCGTTGTCGCACGGGCGCCCGACTCTGCTCCGTGCGCGCCCTCGCGCCATGACTTTGCTGCGCCATTCGAGCCGCTACTCCCCTGTTAGGAGTCTGCCGAGTAGACTCCTAGCAAATCTCCTCGACCACCCCGTTCAAGCGCTCCACCGAGTCGACGAACTCCGTCAGCAGGTCCCGCACCACGTCGCGACTGGTCTGCACGTGGTCGATCATGCCCACCACCTGGCCCACGGGATTGAACGCCACCTTCTGGGTCTGCTCAACACCCGCGTAGATGTGGGTGCGGCGCACCGCATCGAAGGTCACCATGCCCTGCATGGGCATGGGGAGGGGATCGGGATTCTCCGGCTTCTCCCACGCCTCGGTCCAGGTGTTGCGCAGCATGCGGCAGGGCTTACCGGTCCACGCACGCGAGCGCACCGTATCTTCGCTGGTGGCATCGAAGTAGGACTGCTTCTGCGCCAACTCCGCTTGGGCTTCCTCGACGGCGAGCCACAGGGATCCCGTCCACACACCCGCGGCTCCCATCGCCATGGAGGCCGCCATCTGGCGCCCGCACCCCACACCGCCTGCGGCCAGCACCGGCGTCGGCGCCACGGCGTCGATCACCTGCGGCCACAGCACCAGGCTCCCCACGTCGCCCGTGTGTCCGCCGCCCTCGCTCCCCTGGGCGATGATGATGTCGATGCCCGCCTCCTTGTGGCGCACGGCCTGCTTGACGCGCCCGCACAGAGCCGCCACCAGCCGTCCACTCGCGTGGATCTCGTCGATCACTCTGGCCGGCGGCGTGCCGAGTGCGTTGGCGATCATGACACACCGCTCGCGCTTCATCGCTTCGTCGAGGAGCGGACGAGCCGTCGCCATGGTCCAGCCCTGAAGACCTCCCTGTGGCCCCTCATCATTGTGCATGGGGGGCACACCGTGATCGAGGAGAAGCCTATCCGCGAAGTCGCGGTGTTCCTGGCTGATCATGCCCCCAAGGCGCTCGAGCAGCTTCTCGGGATCGGACTCGTCCATGCCCTCGTACTTCTGGGGGATCACGATGTCCACCGCGTAGGACTTGTCGCCGATGTGCTCGTCGATCCAATCGAGCTCCTGTCGCAGTTGCTCGGCGGTGAACCCCACAGCGCCCAGCACACCGAGGCCACCGGCCTGGCTCACCGCCACGACCACATCGCGGCAGTGGGTGAACGCGAAGATCGGGACGTCGATCCCAAGCTCCCTACACAGGTCTTGATTCATATGAGTCTCCGAAGGCCGGGCGCCGCGCTGCCCTTGGCCGCCGATCTAGCGATGGACCGGAACGGCAGGGTGCGACGAGAAGTATAAGTTACAATATCTGTATGATGTAAAGGTTATCATCCCGATGAGCGCCCGCCAGGGTGCCTCCGCTCGCGCGGAGAGAGGCCGAAGATCCATGGACTACGGGGACATTCGCTTCGAGTTCGAGCGCGGCGTCGCGACGATCACGCTCTGGGCCACGCCTATCGGCACTGCGACAGCGACGACGCCGTACGTGCCGTCATCCTCACGGGCGCGGGCCGGCCCTTCTGCGCGGGCGCCGACATGACGGCCGGCGCAGACACGTTCGCGATCCAGGGCAAGGAGGCGGAGGCCCTGGGCTTGGCGCTGCACTCGGTGCCCACAGACCAGGTGCTCTCGCCGAAGTGAGCGGCAAGGGCGTGCTGGCTGAAGACGCCTCGTATGGCGCTGAGAACGCGGCGCAACTGGCGCTTCATGGCAGCGATCATGGGATCCGAATCGCGTTCGGGAATCCGGAAATAGTAGCCGTTCGCGCGGGGCCGGATTTCTCGACGCAGGAGCCGGCCGCAAATGAACGCGCGCTCCTCACCGATGGTGAAGCGCCTGCCGCGCATGCGCTCCACAACGATCCCAACGGGGTCACCGAGTCTTGCGTTGTATTCAACGAGCGCGTCGCCGCTCTGCACGAATACGCTCTGGCCGAGGCGCGAGGCCATCGCAATCTCGCGAAAGGCCGGGGCGCTTGGCGGTTTGTCAATGGCCGAATCACGCGTGATAGCGCCGGCCTTCGACGCGGGGATGTCGGTGATGCCGACGCGCATGTCGTAGCGAGCGTCTTCGACAATCCCATCCGCTGTATGGTCGACCGTATACACCCGGATGACACCGTCCTCGATTTCGACGAAGCGGCTGTGACGATCGCCATCGCGCGTGACTCGGCCCAGTACGCCGGTGTGTACGAATAGGCAATCTCCGACCAGCGACGTCGCGCCGGGCGCGGATTGGCCCAGGTGGTTGTGCGCGGAAAAACAGAGGCGTACCTGAGGATGATCCGACAGCAGATCGACGAAGCGCTCCGGTCGATCCGAGTGATTGGAGCTATAGGCAGTCGGGACTGGATCCACTCAACGCACGGCCGCAAGATCGAAAGGGCAGTCGAACTGCGAGAGCAGGGGACCGGGATCTACATCCTGTCAGAGGAGTATTGGGCAGACTCTATCCGCACCGTCTTGTAGGACGATCCGCAGTCTTCAGCCCCGAGCCACTGGTTCGAAGAATCGGGCCTTCTGCGCTAAGAGACGCTTCCGCGGGTCTGGCATCCCGAGATAGCTCACGCAAACGTCCCTTTGGAGACGCAATCTCGGCGGGGTGTCCTTTGGTGTGAGTCGGCGTTCCGGGGTAGGCGGCGGCTGAGACGCCCTGGCCGGCGCCGATCAGTGCAGCCGGTCAGGTCGCCTGCGCGTGCGCTCGCCTCCGTAGCACTGCCAGGGTCAGCAAGGCACAGGCGGCGAGGAGGCCCCCGCTCGGTTCGGGAACTGGCTCGCCCGGCCACCGCATGATCCACGCGGAGGTCGACCGGCCGGGTGATAGTCCCCAGCCGACCAGAACGCGCCCGTCTCCCGAAGAACCGAAAGCAGCAGTTGTGATCCAGGGACCCAAGGGCTCAGCACCGAGATCGAACCCAGCCTCGGCTAGGGCCTCGTCGAGTGGGCGAAGCACGCCGCCCTCCTCCCAGAGCGCAGCATTGCTCCCCCACAGCCTCGACCACGCGCTGACTCTGGCAGTATCGCCACTCGTAGCAGTGATCTGGAGCCGCGGGGCACTGAAGAGAATCTCAACTGCCGGATCGGTGCCCCCGAACGTCCACCGTACCGCATCGTGTATCGGCGCGTCCCACTCCCCTAAGACGCCCACAATCATTGTTCCATCGGTACTCACGCGATCTGCACTGCCGCTGGTACTCGACAGTACTTCGATGCCGCCCGCGGCAGTCCATCGGTACGGGTGGCCGAGATTCGTCTGCCCCACAACGATCCCGCCATCCGCGGAAACGTCCCGAGCATCGGCGGCATATTCAGCCTCCGGCGTCTCACCCATGGTCTGCATCTGCTGCCCAGCATTCCAGCGAAAGGCCTCGAAACCTCGTGCGCTCCGGCTCGTACCCACGACCACGAGACCGTCGACAGAGACCGCCTTCGCGATGCTGAAGAAGCTGCCGCCCGGCAGATCCCCCAGGCCCACCATGCCGTCCGCGCTGCTCCAGCGAAAGGCTTCGCGGCCAGCGCCGGATTCACCGCCCCCGACAATCACCGAACCATCGCTCGATGCCGCCCACGCTTCGCTCCAGAACTCGCCACCAGGAAGGTCACCGAGTGCCAGCAGACCCGATTCCTCACTCCAGAGAAACGCTTCGTCGATCCCGTTCGCCGACGAACTTTCTCCGACCACGACACGCCCGTCGAAAGAAACGCCGAGGGCAGCGCTCCACGTCTCCCCCCCAGGCAGATCACCAAGCCCCTGAAAGAGTGCTCCCGTGTCGGGGTTGTTGTTCACACCGTCGGGGATCAGGCGGATGATGCCGCCTTCGAGGTGGACAGGGACGCTGAGCCTCTGACCGAACGCTTCGCCATTCGGCAGCACACCCAGGAGATAGCCGTCCTCCGCGAGTTCACCGTACGGAACGGTACGAAGACGCGTCAGCGGCGGCCCTGACAGCATCGTGAAGTGGCGACCCGCAATCTCGATCACGCCTCCATGGAACGCCGTGAGCTTGACTTCGAGCCCCAATATTTCTGGCGGAAATCCAGCACCGAGTGAGCCGCTCGCGATGCTGAGTGTCGAATTCGTGGATACCCATACGTGTCCTGACAGATCACCGCCGGTCACGGACATATGAGACGACTGCTCCAGCATAATCTCGCACGGAGACACATCCCCAACCCGTCCTCCGGACAACCTGACTGTCGCGCCCTTCATCCTCGCCTTGTACGAACAGTCGACGACCCCCCCGAAGACATCGAGTTCCAGACCCGACGAATGCCGTGGCAGCCTTAGCTCACCACCGTCGAGCCGAACCACAGCCGGCACGTCAAAGCCCCAGCTGAGATCCACATCGCCTCCGGTCACGGCAATTCGGGGAGAGCCCGCGTGAGGATAGAACGCAGCCGAACCATTCTTCACCTCCACCTGGACACTGCCTTGTAGTAAGACGCTGCAGGTGAGCGCCGCGTCGAGCACGAATGACGCTTCGTCGAAGAGATTGACGGAGAGCCCTGAATGGGGAGGCGATGCACTGCCTGCGCTTCCTCCACTGACCGAAAACGACGAATCCTGATACACAGCGACCCAATCAAGCACAGCATCGTCCACCATCTCTACATGCGTGGGCGTCGCGGAGCTGCAAGGAGGCCGACGGGCACAGCCCAGATTCGCGATCTCTAGCAGCTCTTCTGCTAGCGAATCATCGTCAATCACATTGGTTGGATTCGGCGGCGCCAGTCCGTTGTTGATGAGCGTCGCACCAGCCTCCCCTGAGAGCCAGGCCAGGAATGCGAGCTGCACCAGAGCGCAGGCCAGCCAACTTCTCATGATCCCCCCTCGCCCGGAATCTAACCGTTCGCTTGAACCGGCGTCACCCCGCCCCCCGTCTCACCAGCCCGTCCACCTCGCCCGCAAACTGCTCCGGCCGATTGTAGACTTCCGACCCCGCAAACCGCACATCCCGAAACCCCTCTGCCACCATCGCCCGGTCGCGCCGCTTGTTGCTGGCCGCCTGAAATCGAGTCTCCTCATGGAACGCATGGCCGTCGACCTCGACAATCAAGGGAGAGCGTAGGGGACGTCTCTTGTCGTAGGCCTCGACCAGGTAGACGAAGAAGTCCGCCCGGTACCGAGCCCCTTCGGTGTAAACGGCCTTCTGCGGCTCAACCACTACGCCGTAGCGACCCCGCCGAACGTGCCCTCCTCGCGTTTGGCGTGCATCCCGTAGCGATTCTCCGCCGCCTTGCAGTGCCACAGGCTCCAGAGGGACATCAACATCACCTGCTCGATGGGGGGCGTTCCAGGAACTGCTCCACCTCCCGCCGCTCCCGGTCCAGGGACGTTGGGGCCACTTTCGAGGCGCCAACGTCGACGTCCTTCGGTCCTGCTCGAGAGTCGATGAACTCCTTATCGCGTTCGATCCCGGTTTCCAGCCAATGAACACATCGATGTAAGGGCGATCAATGCAGCAACAAGCACGTGCGAGGATCCCGACATCGCTGGAATCGGAGTCGGAAACTGTGCGATTTCAACGAAATCCCAATCGATAGCTGTGAAACTCGGAGGTATCGACCGAAACGAACACGGTCGGAGGGTACGCGCGCAGACTCACGCCACCCGCGACGACGAACAACGCATAGCGGTGAGCACCATCCTAGGCTTGTATGAATCCACCAGTACCCGCGTTGCTCAGCAGCTGGAATCGCGTCTCGATGACTGTAACGAGCGCCGAGCTGAGAGACCCTCCGGTATTGGCGGAGTTGGGAAACCCGTAGCTCGAATTCCCATTGCTTGAAAGAGTGCTCTGCTTCAGCAAGCCCCCCGCCACCGAGTACAGTGCGGCCTCCGAGTTCCCGGAGTTCGTAAAGAACTCGACGTCGGCCTCCGCGGAGGGCAAGACGCCGTCCACGTCGAAATCTAGGTGCTTGATGATCTGAGGATGCGCCATCGATGGAGCGAGCACGATGGCGAAGAACAGCAGAGCGAAAGAGCGACGCACGAGGCAACACCTCCCCGCGTCACACTGTCATACGCATGATTGTGCGTCAAGCACCAAGGTCCGGAGCCCAGCACTTTCCGTGTAGCCAACGCAGTCCGGAAACTCGCTGACCAGACAACTTGTTTCTCAGTAGACGGACGAGCAACCGCTTGGCGCCCACGGCCAGGACGCGCCCCCTCCCGTCACCCCGTCTCCGATACCGGGCCCGGTTAAAGCGGGGCGTCTTGACGTCTGGGCCGCACCACCCTGTCTTGGGTCAGGCTCCTAGTCCACAAGGCCGGTACCGGGGGCGCGAACCTTCGGAAGCTGGCGTTCCAACTCGGTGATGATCGCGTTCGCACGCCCAAGTTCGGAGTTCGTCAATAGACTTCGCATCTTTCTCTGGACCCTGATCGCGCTGTCGTTTCCGGAGGAAGCGCAGATGGTCATCCATGCGTAAGCGAGCTCGGGTTCTGGCCGACCAGTTACCGCATCGAAGTAGAGGCGCGACAGTTCATACTGCGCCATGGCGTGTCCGAGCCGTGAAGCTCGGTCGAGTAGCGAAACCGCCATCTCTGTGTCCCGCGCAACGCCGTTTCCCTTCAGATGAAGTCGCGATAACCCGACCATCGCCGGTGTATTCCCCGCCTCAACGGCCAGGCGATAAAGCCGAGCTGCCTCCGTGTAGTCGACCTCCAGGTACTCTCCGTAGTGGTACTCTTCAGCCAGCAATGCGAGAGCCACTGACTGGCCCCGATCTGCCGCTCGGCGCAGCCACTCGAGCGACACATCCTTGCTCTGTGGAACGCCGTTCCCGGTTGCGTACAGCCGAGCCAACATCATCTGCGCTTTCGCGTAGCCCTGCTCTGCCGCCAACAGAAACCACCTCAAGGCACTATCAAGATCTTGTTCTTGGGCATGGCCGTAGAGCAGCAGAGTGGCCTGGGTGTATTGCGCTGAGGCGAGCCCCGCATTCGCAGCTTGATCGATCAGCCGGGCCGCCTCTACGGTGTCGCGCTCGACTCCCGCTCCCTTCAGCTTCAACAGTGCCAGTCCCAGCATGCCGACTGGTTCCCCTGCGGTGGCGGCTTTCTCATACCACTGGGCGGCTACCTGCAAGTCAGAATCTACGGCGAGCCCCTTCTCGTACGCGTTGCCAAGCGCAGCATATCCGAGTGGAATTCCTTGTTCAGCTGCGCTCCGAAACCACTTCAGGGCGTCGGCGTCGCTCGACTCAACGCCGAGTCCTCGCTGATACGCACGCCCAAGAGCGGCTTGAGCGACACCCAGCCCGTTCTCGGCTGCAATCGTGAGCCATTTGAATGCTTGCCCTGGATCGACGGGAAGCCCCCAACCCAGCTCGTACGCCACGGCGAGCTTTGTTTGCGCAAGAGGGCTCCCACGCCGCGCCGCATCCTGGAGGAGCCGGGCTGCCTCTTCATGATCGACCTCTCCGCCACGCCCTTCCTGCAAGAGGTCTGCTAGAGCAACCTGCGACTCCAGGGAGCCAGCTTCGCTGGCCGTTCGAAGCCAGCGGCGAGCCTGCGCCTCGTCTTGCCTGACACCCGCCCCGTTGGCGTACGCCGCGGCGAGATTGTGCATCCCATGCGGATTTCCTGCCTCCGCCGCTTCTACAAAGAGCGCCGCTGCCGCCTCCAAGTCTTGATGTACTCCGAGCCCGTGCTGCAGATGGACGCCGTAGTCGTTCTTCGCCTGGACTACCCCGGATTCGGCTGCGCGACGGTACCAGTCGGTGGCCGTGACAATGCTCTTCGCCACCCCAACTCCATTCTTGTACGCAACGCCAAGCTCGTACTGCGCTGGTCCATATCCCGCTAGCGCGGCTGCTCGCAGCAGTTCGATCCCTCGAGTCTCGTCTTTCGCAACACCGATGCCGTACAGGAACGCGTGCCCCAGTTCGGCCCGCGCAATCAGGCCCCGATCGACGCCCGTACCTTGAGGGGTGCTCGAGGCACATCCGATCGCCATGGCCAGGACCAGAAGGAGCGCCCGAACAGCCGCTCCAGAGCTTGATGCACGAATCATTGAAGATGTCTCCACAATTCCGGGCGAAGGGAACGGTAGGCAAGACAACGCTCGGTTTCAGCAGCAGGATCGGCTGTCGCGCTGCGGCAATCGGAATCGATGGCGACGCTCCTTCTCTGCCTCATTGGCCTGCGGCTGGGATCGATGGACGAATGGCGGCTAGCGGCATGGCGCCCTCAATCGCACCCTCGACACAGCTGTGAACCTCGATCATGCACCGGAGCCTTGATGCGACTGATCCGCCGCCTCCTTCTCACTGTCCTGCTCGCCCCTCCTTCGCGAGCCCAGTTGCCAGCGACGGTGCACACACGAGAGTCATTTGCGGGACGAATGCCAAGATACTCACGCGCAAGGCGCCGATCTATCCCGGGAAGGATCTCGCTCCCGGAGGGAGGGGCGGGGTCATCGTCAGTGATGTCGTTGGAAACAACGGCACCGTCCGCGAGCGAGGTTACAGGACTTTCTTCAACCAGAGACTGTTACCGCGCGTCCCACGCGCTACGGGAAGGCGTGCGTGAACCTCGTCGCGGTGGAACTCTTCCATGAAGGAGTTATAGAAGAGGACCTCGAAACTCGAGTTGTATTGCAGGAACGCGCGTATCAAGTACGCCTCGTTCCATGCTCGGCCGAGTTCGATCCAGTCGCGCGGGTACTCGAAAGGCCAGAGAATGTCGTGGAAGTGCACGACGGTACCCGGTTGCAGACCGGGCAACACCTCGAAGAGAAGGAAGTTGACATCGCTGCCGATCTTCGAGACGTGCGAGGAGTCGACGAAGAAGATGTCGCCGGCTTCGAGCTCTTCGACCACTCTGAGGTCCGCTTCCTGTACCGGGCATTGCTGGACCAGTTTGCGTGAACGATCAGAGTCCGAGAGCAGTCCGTAGAGCCGCTCGGGATAGGGTTCGATGAAGCTGAAGCGCGTCTTCGAGCCTAGAAAGCGGTCGTCGGTATCAAGCATCACGGCCGACGAAAAGCCCGACCCCACCTCGACGACACGCTTTGGCACCAAGTGTCGCATCATGGCGAAGAGGACCATGGCGTCGTAGCGCTCGAAGACATGTTGCTTGCTGTAGTACCGAAAGTCGCTCTGCTGTTCTTCTGGAAAGCACCAGTCGCCGGCAAATTGCGCGAAGGTGTCGAGGAGCGCTCGCTGCGCGTCATCGTTGATCGTGATGCCGGGACAATCACGCCGACTGCGATCGAACAAGCGATCCTGCCTTGCTTCAACGTCTTCGAAGTCGGGAAGCGGCGAGTAGAAATGGCCAGCGGGATAGAAGCTCACGAAGCGCGAGTTGTACGACGAGAGCCAGCGTCGCCGCTCCCGCACCCAGGCCCCCATGGCGCTGAGCGGCATGAACCTGCGCAGGATCTTCTTCAACAATTCCAATCCATTCTCCCTATGCGCCGGACTAGCGGCCGCTGGTCTTGCCGCGAACAGACGAACAGTCAAGCAGAAACCTGTCCCCCGCGAAAGATGAGGGACGGCCGAAGCGTGGGGCGGGATCGAGCCTTGGAAGCAAGTACCACGTAGTTCGCCGCGGTGTGGATGGTGTACTACCGATGGCGCAAGGAGTACGGCGCCCCTCGCCCCGTTCTTCTCCGCTCCGATACCGGGCCTTGTTCATGCAGAGGGGCCTCAATCGCCCTACCCATGCGGATGCATCCACTATCACTGCTTCTCATCGTCTGCCCTCCGGCTGCCAACGAAAGCCGCTGAGCGCCACCAGAACGACATTGGCGCCATAGAAGACCCAGATGACATTGAACGCTACGTCGGACACCATGCCGATCTGGATGTTCGAGACTTCGCCGATGAGCTCTGTCAGATACCAACCGGTCATCGCCAGCGCCACCAGGACAGCGTTGGGTCGCGGATAGAGCCGATAGCGGACGGCCTCCCACGCCACCCACGTATTGAAGCAGAAGAAGGCAGTATAGACAGGACCGATCACCTGGTGATTGATACGGACGATATCTTCCCAGAGCAGAACAGTGACTGCCACCGCCGACGAAAGGATGAGAAGAAGGATCCAGTACTTCTGCAACAGCGACTGGTCGCCGTAGACCTCCTTCCATGACTTCCTCAGGTACGGAAATCCACGCCCGTGTCGTATGGCCAGGACGAGATGAGCGATGATCGACAACCCTCCCGCGACCATGAACAGGCTGCCCGAGACGCTCAAAGACTTCGATACGCCGATAACGCTCGTGATGCAGTCGATTGGGACCATACAAAGGAACGCGAAGACCAGCAGATTGCGGTCTCGTTTGTCGAGGCAATGGCGACCGATCGAGAGGGCGAGGACAGCCGAGGTCGCAGAGGTGAGGATCTTGGCAGCTGCCGCGTAGTACACGCCCTGGAGGTCATAGAGCCAGATCAGCCAATCGACCGCAAACATCGATCCAGCAAGAACCAGCAGAAACCCAACGGTCGCAACCACGAACGCGCGCTTACGCCCCGACAACACCGGCTGAGATTCGGGCATCACCATGCTCCGTTCCGCAAGTGTAGATCGGCAACCAGGAGGGCCAGATGCCTCATCGTCAGAATCAAAGGCAACAGCAAGGTACCGCAGCCAACGGGTCGCTCTCGACCGCTTGCAGCCAGACAATCAGATCCGTCCCGGCGGCGGGTGTGCGGCGGTGGCCATGCCGGAAGGCGGGACCTCGAGGCATCATCGCGCCATTCCGCTCCAGTGTGGCGCCCGCGTCTCCCCACCCACGAATGATCAACGCCGGGTTCACCGCGGGGTGCGCAGCGCTCGCGGCCAGTCTCGGCCGCAAGGGCGCGGCTGCAGAGCCGGCCACGCACGACAACAGGTACGCGCGCTCGGCCTGCTGGTACCCTTCGACGGCGCAGCCGGCGCCTTCGAGCGCCAGTTCAGGCGCCCGCGGTCACGAGTGAGCGAGGGGCACGAGCTCAGTGGCAGGCTGTTCCGTCAGGCCGTGCAGCATGATCCGAACGCGCTCGTTCGAGGTGACCTCCTGGTCCGCCCATTCGAAGCCTGTCGTCGCGGACGAGTGACGAACGCGGTCCGCGGCCACGGCGAGCGATTGGCGACGTTCGTTCCATCACCCCGCTTCCAAATGGTCGGGCCGGCGGGATTTGAACCCGCGACCTCTTGACCCCCAGTCAAGCGCGCTACCAAGCTGCGCCACGGCCCGTCGGCGGGATTCTTAGCTGGATCTGCGGCTTCTGTCTACGGGCCCGGGGGATTCCGAGATCATTCGGATGCCGGTCGGACACGGCGTGCTGGCGCCCGGGAGGGAGGCGATCTCATCTTCGTGCCCCTCCGGATCGAGCTCTAGCTCGTCGTCGATGCACGCTGGGCCATCGGGATTGCCGCGAACTTCGCCGCCCGCGATGAACTCGCGCGCCAGCGCGTTGACGCGTCGCGGGACGCCTCTGGACATGCTGTGGATCCTCTCGGTCACAGCCGCTCCGAGACGCAGGCGAAGCGCCGGAGGCGTGTCGCTGCGACACAGCTGCTCGGCGATGTAGCCGCGAGTCTCCACCTCGCTCATGGGGGTGCTGAGGCGGCAGTCGACGACATCGAGGCCGAGCGCGGCGATCACGCGGCTGGTCCGCGCGTCGTCGGCGTCTGCCAGGACGGCGCGCAGAGACCCCCCGCAGTCGCCGAGAAACGAGCCAAACTCGCGGGCGGTGGCGATCGGCATCGAATTCGCGTCGTCGATGAGGAGCGCGATTGCGGAGCCCTCTGCCTGCGTTCGCTGCGCCAGCAGCCGCAGGCCCGTAGCCGGATCCGCCGGGACCGGCTGGCCCAGCAGGCCGATCGTCCAGGCGCACAAGTCGCCCAACGTGAGAGCCGCGTACGGGAGGTAGACACAGCGGAGATGGTCGGCCAGGCGCTCAGCCAGGACCCGGAGCAGGAGGCTCTTCCCCATGCCGGGGGCCGCCGTCAGAGCCGCACAGCCGGGCTCCCGGCCAATCGCCCGCTCCAGCTCGGCCAGGACCCGCTCGCAGGCGAGACGCGGGACGTAGTTCGCCGGGTCGGCGGTCTCGCCGAAGAGCGCTGTCGCTTCGCGAACGTCCCCGCCCACCGGTTCGGGGGCTCCTTGACCCTTCCCATCCCACACGCCTACGCTCTCCTCGCCTCGCTTCAGCCCTCGTAGACTTCTCGGGAGTTTCTGTTGTCGACTCAAGCGCTGCCGGATGACAGCACGGGCATCTACGAGGGCCGCACTCCACTCTTGCCTCGGCCACTTCCGCCGCCTCCGCATCATCGCACCGCCGCCCTCACGGCGCTCTGCTGCGCTGCTCTAGCGGCGAATCTGCTGGCGACGCCCGTGCGAGCGGACGGCTCGCAGGCTGCTGCGGCCCAGCCCGGGGCCTACTGCCCGCTGCCGGAGAAGGGGGACGTACCCGCCTGCTTGACCCCCGCGCAGGCGCAGTACGGCGAGTTCTTCGCGGGGCTGGAGAGCGGAGAGTTCGACGAGCGACAGACGTCGGTCGTCGAGGCCGATCTGGCCGCCAGCGACGAGACGGAGCGCAGCTACCTGGCGCTGTCGTCGCTTAGCTACGGCTACTATCGCCTGGCTCAGCGGCTGAGCAACCAGCGCACCGCCGACCCCGCTCTGCTGGCGCGGCTGGCTCACTGGAATCAGCTGCTGCTCGAGGTCTACGAGGGAGATGACGCAGCCAAGCCGTTTCGCGAGGCGGTCCGCCAGGCCGCGGTCGATCTCCACACCCGGGCGCCGGCTGTAGGCGAGACGTGCAAGCCGACCGCGAATGAGCCCTGTCGCGGCGCCGAGGGCCTGGTCCGCGCGCTGGCCGCCATCGACGCCCGGGCCGGACTGCGCTCGCCACTGACACGGCTGATGAGCCGCATCTTCGGCGACACACCCTCGCTCACCGGACGCACGCCAGCGGAGGACGACTCACAGTGAGGGCTCAGCAGAGCCGAACGCACTTGATCCTGCGCATGTGGCGAGCCGCCCTGCTCGAGGCCGAGATCTACGAGGAGGTGGAGGCCGACCGCAGCTCGATCTGGCAAGCACTGCTCGTGGTGGGGCTCGCGGCCACGATGGCACCGATTGGCTTCTGGCTGTATCTGCAGATGGGACATGCTCTGCCCCCCGGTTCGCTGCCGCTCCCGCTCCAGCTGGTGGTGATGTTCGTCGAGCCCTTGGTCCTCTGGCTGATGGGCTCAGCATTCGCATTCATGGTCGGCGCGAGCTTCTTCCGCGGGCCCGAAACGGAAACCGACTACGCCGAGGTGCTCCGCACCACCGGCTTCGCCTTCACCCCGGCCCTGCTGAGTTGCTTCGTCTTTCTGCCACCCGAGCCACTCGGCTTGGGGATCCTGGCGCTGGGTCGCCTCTGGACGCTGGCGGCGTGCGTGGTCGCGGTGCGTCAGGCTCTCGACTTCACCACCGGCCGCGCCGTCGGAACGTTCGGCGTCTCCGCAGCACTTCTCTGGCTCGTTCTCTGGGGACTCTCAGTGGTGCCGAATCCGCTCTGACGTGGCGACGTCAGAGGAGCTCGCGAATCTCCTGCAGCTCGTCGCGCATGTGCCGAAAGCGACTGCGCAGATCGTTCGCAGCCTCGTTGGCCGGCGACGGGTACCCCGACTCACCCTCAGTGGGCTCAACCTTCCCGTCTGCCGTGCACAGCACCTTGGCGAGCCCGAGTTCGCGCAGGCGCAGCCGTGCGCCGGCGATCGTGTACCGCTCCTCGTAGAGGAGCTTCTTGATCGCCAAGATCATCTCGATGTCCTTGCGCCGATAGAGCCGCTGCTTGGAGCGCGACTTGGGCGGAGCCATCCAGCGAAACTCGGTCTCCCAGTAGCGCAGAACGTGCGGCTTCACGCCGGTGATCTTCGCGACCTCACCGATGCGGTAGTAGAGCTTCCCCTGCGGCAGTACCACGTCGGCGCCCGCCAGAGGCTCTACCTTCGAAGCCGCTCTCTTGCGGCCGGGTTGCCGCGACGTCCCATCCGCTGCAGGCTTCTTCGCGTTTCCGGATACGGGCTTTCGCCGCGCCATCCCACACCCCCCTCGCGTTCACGCGCGGCCCCTGATGACGCGGTGTTCGCAGCCAAGACGAGCTGGGTCGAGTCACGTGGCGAGCTGACTCGAGAGAACACTCAGAGGGAACTCTCGCCCGCGTCGGTCTCGCCCTGCTCCTCCGCCTCGTTCAAGACGTTTTTTAGCACGAGACTGGGCTTGAAGGTGAGGACCTTTCTCTCCTCGAGCAGGATTTCCTGACCCGTCTGGGGATTGCGGCCCTTGCGAGCATTCTTGTGCCGCACGACGAAGTTCCCGAAGCCTGAGATCTTGACTTTCTCGCCCTCCGCGAGGGTGTTCTTGATGATCTCGAAGACTTTCTCTACGAGTTCGGCGGCCTCCTTCTTAGAAAAGCCGACCCGCTCGTAAATCTGCTCAACGATTTCTGCCTTGGTCATGCCTGCTCATCCCCTCCCGGCGTGGCCTGGGTGAGTCGCCAATTCCTGCCCTTACTTCGGTAGTTTACCCGCTTCTCTCAAGTCTGTACTGCGCCCGCACGCGGAAAAATGCAGCCAGCCGCGAAAGCGAGACGTCGCGAGAGCGGGGCACATTTACCACGCCCAGAATCAAGTCGACCCACGGCGAGGGTCGGCCGGTCAGCGTCCGGCGCCCCCTCATGCCGCCGCCTTCTTCGCCAGCTCGGCGAGCTCGCCAAAAGCCTTCGGATCGCTCAACGCGAGCTGCGCCAGCACCTTTCGGTCGATCTCCACGCCCGCTCGCTTGAGCCCGCTCATCAGCCGACTGTACGAGAGGCAGTGCTCTCGGGCCGCCGCATTGATACGTACGATCCAGAGGGCTCGGAAGTCACGCTTGCGCCGCTTGCGCCCGCGGTAGGCGTAGACAGCCGCCTTCTCCACGGCTTCCATTGCCACGCCGTGGAGCTTGCTCCGACCACCGGAGAAGCCCTTCGCCTTCTTCAAGATCCTCTTGCGTCGCTTGTGTGCGGGGACGCCTCGCTTGACTCGTGCCATCGGACTCTTTCCTCGTCTCTATCTCGTTTCGTCTCGTGTCTTCGCCGCCCACCGCCACTCTTCGCACCAATTCCTAGCCGGGTACCCGCTCTGCTCGACCCGTCCGGGATGGATGCTCCGAATATCGGACTCCCTCTACCGACTCTCAGAGATAAGGCAGCAGTCTCCGAACCCTCTGGATATCCGCCGTGTCCACCTCTTCAGTCCGGCGCAGCTGGCGCTTGCGCTTGGTCGTCTTGCTGCTGAGGATATGCGACTTGAAGGCCTTGTGGCGCTTCACCTTCCCGGAACCCGTACGGCTGAAGCGCTTTGCGGCGCCTCGGTGCGATTTCATTTTCGGCATCTTGCCCTGTCCCTCACTCGCCCTCGGAGGCGACTTCCACCTCCGCGGCATCATTCACCCGTTCCTGCTCCTCGCCGACTCTCACCTGCGCGACATCATCCGCCGGCTTCTGCTCCTCGCCGATGGGCTGCGCGGCATCATTCACCGGTTCCTGCTCCTCGCCGTCGGCCTCGGCGGCCTGCTTCGCGGCCGCCTCCTCCTGTCTCTTCATCTCAGCCACGGCATCGCGATCGGCCACCAGAATCATCGACAGAAATCGCCCCTCCATGCGGGGTGCGTTCTCCATCTTGGCCATTGGACCGAGCTGCTTCATCACCTCTTGCAGCTGCAGCCGCCCACGACTGGTATGCACCATCTCCCGCCCGCGAAACATGACGGTGACCTTGACCTTGTCACCTTCCATCAAGAAGCGCCGCACGTTGTTGAGCTTGAAGTTGAGGTCGTGCAGGTCAGTGCCCGGCCGCAGCTTCACTTCCTTCAGCGTGGCCGAATGCGACTGCCTATTCTTGCTCGAGCGCTTCTTCTTCTGCTCGTACTTGTACTTCCCGTAGTCCATGATCCGGCAGACGGGCGGACGCGACGTCGCCGCCACTTCGACCAGATCCAGGCCCTCCGCCTGCGCGAGCACGATGGCCTCTTCTGGAGACATGACACCGAGCTGTTCGCTATCCGCGCCGATCACACGCACCTCTCGCACACGAATGCGCTCGTTCACCCGGATCGTGTCCTTCTCCGGAGCTACTATTCGAAACTTCGATCTCGATCGTGCAGGAATGCCTCTTCCCTCCTAGGACAACGGTCCCGTTTCTCTACTCGCGACGGCCGACACCAGTCTCTCGACCAGCGCGTCGGCCGCCATGGCCTCGATCTTCGATTTCGACTTGCGGACCCGTGGCGACACGGTCCCGCTCTCGACCTCCTGCTCCCCGACGACGAGACATAGCGGCACCTTGCTCTTCTCGGCTTCTCGGATCTTGAAGCCAAGTGTTTCGCTACGTCCATCGACCTCTGCCCGCAGCCCCGCGTTTTGCAGCTTCTCCAGCACGCTTGCCGCATAGGAGGCCTGCTTCTCTGAGATGGGCAGAACGGCTACCTGCATCGGGGAGAGCCAGAAGGGAAAGTCGCCGTTCGTGTGCTCGATGTAGATGCCGATGAATCGTTCGAGCGAGCCCAATACCGCTCGGTGCAACATCGCCGGTTGGTGCAGCTCGCCATCCCGGCCGACATATCGCAGGCCGAAGCGTCCCGGCATCGCCATGTCGATCTGGATCGTCGCCAACGTCCAGGCTCGACCGAGAACATCCCTGAAATCGGCCTCCACCTTCGGCGCGTAGAAGGCGGCCTCCCCCTCTTTGATGTGACATTTGAAGCCCGCACGTTCGACCGCCTCGATCAGGGCATTCTCCGCTACGTCCCAATCCTCGGGCGCACCCAGGAAGTGCTCGGATCGCGTGGAGACCGCCATCTCCACGCCCTCGAGGCCGAGCGTCTGGTAGACCTCCTGCACCATCTCGAAGAAGGAGCTGATCTCCGCGGGCACCTGCTCCGGCTCGCAGTAGATATGCGCATCATCTTGCGCAAAGGCCCGGACGCGGGTGATGCCCGTCAGAGTCCCACTGCGCTCGTTGCGGTGAAGGCGTGAGAACTCCGCCCAGCGAATGGGCAGCTCGCGGTACGACCGCTTTCGGGTCGTAAAGAGCTGGCAGTGGCCCGGGCAGTTCATCGCCTTGACGCCGAGCTCCTCGCCTTCGTCACAGCCGGCGAACCAGTACATGTCATCGTGGAATTTGTCGTAGTGCCCCGATGTCCTGAACAGGTCGGACCGGAACAGCTGCGGCGTGATGACCTCTTCGTAGCCGTACTTCGGATGGAGCGCGCGAACAAAGTCCACGAGTTCGTTGTAGAGCGCCGTTCCCTTGGGCAGGTAGAAGGGGGAGCCCGGTGATAGCGGGTCGAGATGGAAGAGACCGAGCTCGACACCCACGCGTCGGTGGTCGCGCTTCTTCGCCTCCTCGATGCGTCGCAGATAGGCACCGAGCTCCTTCGTGCTCGCGAAGGCAGTGCCATAGATCCGCTGCAGCTTCGGCCCGGATTCGTTGCCACGGAAGTAGGTGCCCGACACGTCGAGCAGCGTGAGCGCCCCGATCTGGTCGCTTCGCTGCACGTGCGGGCCGCGGCACAGATCGACGAAGCGCCCGTGGCTGAACAAAGTGATGTCCTCGCCAGCCGGGATGTCCTCGAGCCGAGACAGCTTGAGCTCCTCGCCCATCTCGGAGAAGCGTCGCTGGGCTTCTTCGCGGCTCACGACCTCACGCACGAAGAGGGTCTTCTCCGCGATGATGCTCTGCATCTCCTTCTCGATGCGCTCGATGTCCTCCTGCGAGAACGGCTCATCGACCAAGAAATCGTACTGGAACTTCTCGCTGTGGTCGGCCCGACCCGCATCGACCTGCGCATCGGGAAAGAGGCGTTTGACTGCATCGGCCATCACGTGCTCAGCCGAATGGCGAATCACTTCGCCGCCCTGCGGATCGCGGGGGGTGACGATCTCGAGCGACACGTTTCCGTATAGGGGCGTGCGCAAGTCGACGAGTTCTCCGTCGACGCGGCCGGCCACCGCCGCCTTGGCCAGGCCCGGACCGATGCGTTCCGCCACAGCGAACACCGTCGAGCCCTCGTCCAACGTCAGCGTCTTGCCGTCGGGAAGACTGACTGTGAGGCTATTCATGACTGGCGTGCTTCATGGAGTCCGGACTTCTCGGTGGAATGTGCATCGGCAACAGGCAACCTCGGCCCAACCAGTGCGTGAGGCGGCGAACCATTGCTCGATTCTGTGGTAGGCACGGGCGGGATTGAACCGCCGACCCCCACCGTGTCAAGGTGGTGCTCTAGCCCCTGAGCTACGTGCCTAAGACTAGCTAAGGAGGCGGAATGGTTACCGATTTGCGGACTGCGTGTCAATTGCTCCAAGGCTTGCGCCCAACGACACCGTCACTGGCGCGCTTGCCCCGAAGGGACTGGCGCTGCGGGTGTGGCGGTGCGCGGCCGGCGGTGCGGTCGCACAGCGCGCGCGCCCGTCGGGCCCCACGGAGCCAGCTGATCGTCTTCTTCCCCCCCATCGGGCTCTGGAGACGGCGGCGGACTCCAGCTCACCTCCAGCGTGAGGCTCTGATGGCGACGGTGTGCCCCCTCCCCGGCGTCTCCGGCTGCGGCATCGTCCAGCGTCAGCGGTGTGATTCTGAGCTGCGCTGAAGCGCTTGCAAGCAGGCGCTCGAGCAGTTCGCTCGCCCTGTACTCCGCCTCGACCTGGAGCAGCGTGTAGCCGCGCCGGAACTCGAGAGGCGTCACCGAGCGCGCCCCCACCCCCTCCCCGAGCAGCAGGGCGAGCAGCTCCTCGTAGCCGCGGTACTGGGTGAGACCCCGGACTTCGAGCCGTATGCGACTGAGCTCGACGCTGTGCCCGCTCGGCTCGAGCAGCCCCGCGGCCAGCAGCCGCTCCTTCACGCGGTCGACGTCGACCTGCACCTCGACCACCACCACGTACTCGGTGTATGCGTCCGGATCGTCGCTGAACAGAGCAGGCCTCTCACCTTGGTCCTCGAGGATGCGGAAGCTGCGGGTATACGGTGTCACATCGCTGCCGAGCGCCGAGCGGACGGGATTCGGATCCGGCAGCAGACTGTCGACCAAGAGCCCGGCGGCCACGCGGTAGACACCCTCCCACAGCGCTTCGCCAATGGCCTTCTCCCTGGGCACTTCGCTGTGGCGGGTCTCACTGTCGAGCGCGATCGCCCCAACCACCTCGAGCCGGCGCACCTCCGCCGAAGCGACACTCGCGAGGCAGGCCAACATCGCAATCAGCAGCGGCAGGCGCCCAGCGGCGCGGGTGGGCTCGGCGGCACTCACAGACATCTCTCCGCCACGGGCCGGCCAAACAGCGCGTCGATCTCACGCCGCAGCGTCTCCGATGGCTCCACGCCGCGGACGTTCCCGACCGACAGGATCGTCTCGCTCTCCCCGGCAATGGTGATGTGGAGCCGAACCGAGCAGTCGCCCGGGTGCTGCTGCAGGATGTCGCGCAGGGCAGTCATGCGGTCTCGATTGACGTCCGGCTCGACCACGCTGACCCGCAGGTGCGTGGAGAAGCGCTGCTCGGCCTCGTCCAGGCGCGCGACATCACGCACCAGGACCTTGGGCGGCTCACCGGCCTCGAGCGTGCCCGATACGACCAGCGGAATCGGCCCTCCCTCTGCCCCGTCACTGGCAGAGCGCAGAATCTCCAGATGCTGCATATACGATTCGGAAAACAGAACCAGATCGAAGCTCCCCTCGAGATCCTCCAGAGTACCGAAGCCCATTTGCTTCCCACGCTTGGTACGCGTCTCTCGCAGCGAGGTCAAGAGTCCAGCGACGCGCACCTCGCGGCCGTCCTTGCCCTCGACGGTCTTCGCCGTCGTATCGCTGAAACGCGCGAGTTCGGTCGCGACCGCGCCCAGTGGGTGCCCGCTGACATAGAAGCCAAGCAGCTCCTTCTCACTCGCCAGGCGCTCGCGCTCACTCCAGGCCGTGACCTCGACCAGGGCGGGGGCATCGTTGAGCTCGGCGCCCGGGATGCCTCCGAAGAGGCTCTCCTGGCCGACGGCGCGGTCGCGCTGCTTGGCGGCTGCGCGCTCCAAGACCGCATCGAGTGAAGCCCAGACGCTGGCGCGATTCGGATGCAGCGAATCGAATACCCCGCACTTGACCAATGCTTCGATCACGCGTCGGTTCACTCGCCGCGCGTCTACGCGCTCCGTGAAGTCGAACAGACTCTTGAACGGACCCTCGGCCTCCCGCGTGGCGAGAATGGTCTCGATCGCGCCTGCCCCGACGTTCTTGATGCCCGAAAAGCCGAAGCGAATCTCACCGCCAACCACGCTGAAATCACGATCGGATTCATTCACATCAGGCGCCAGAATCTCGATTCCACTCTCCCGCACATGGGCGATATGGCGCGAGAGCTTGTCATGGTTGGCCGACTCGATGGTGAGCAACGCCGCCATGAACTCTGAGCGGTAATTCGCCTTGAGATGAGCCGTCTGATACGTGATGTACGCGTAGGCGGTCGAGTGAGCCTTCGGGAAGCCGTAGCCAGCGAATTCCAGAATCAGATCGAAGACATCTCCCGCCTCGCGCTCGTCGATATCGTTCGCGACACAGCCCTCGACGAAGCGAGCACGCTGCGCCTGCATCACCTTGGGCTTCTTCTTCCCCATGGCCCGCCGAAGGCTGTCGGCCTCCCCGAGGCTGTAGCCGGCCATTCTCTGGGCGATCTGCAGCACCTGGTCCTGGTAGACGATGACGCCGAGGGTCTCCTCCGTCAGGTCGACGATGCTGGGATGGAGGTATTCGGTCTTGATGGCACCGCTCTTGCGGTTCACAAAGTCGTCCACCATGCCCGACTGCAGAGGGCCGGGCCGATAGAGCGCCACCAGCGGGATCACCTCGCGGAAGCTGCGCGGCCTGAGCTTGGTCACGAGCTCCGTCATGCCGGACGACTCCATCTGGAAGACGCCCTCTGTGTCCCCTCGACAGAGCAGGTCGAAGGTTGCGTCGTCGTCCATCGGAATCCGGTTGACGTCGAAGTCCTCGAAGCCCGCCTTGCGCCGGATCATGCGCTCGACATCGGCCATCAACGTGAGCGTCTTCAGGCCGAGGAAATCGAACTTGATCAGTCCAACCTTCTCCACGCACACCATGTTGAACTGCGACATCACGTCGCCGGACTTCGGGTCCCGGTACAGCGGGATCATGTCGATCAGGGGCTTGGTGCCGATCACCACTCCGGCGGCGTGCTTGGAAGCGTGACGGGTGATGCCCTCCAGGCTCCGAGCCGTTTCGATGAGCTGGGCCACCTGGCTGTCGGACTCGATGCGAGCGCGCAGGTCGGGAGATTGCTCGACGGCCTGATCCAGCGAGATCCCGAGCGTCTCGGGCACGAACTTCGCGATGCGGTCGACGTCGCCGAAGGACATGCCGAGCACGCGACCGACATCGCGAATTGCGGCTCGGGCCTGGAGCGTTCCGAAGGTGACGATCTGCGCCACCTTCATCTGGTCGTGGCAACCCTCCGGTGCATCGCCCTCGGGCTGTGGACCATCGTACTTCTCGGCCACGTAGCGAATCACCTGCTCGCGTCCGCGCATACAGAAATCGACGTCGATGTCCGGCATCGAGAGCCGCTCGGGGTTCAGGAAGCGCTCGAAGATGATGTCGTACTCGACCGGATCGACATTGGTGATGTTCATCCCGTAGGCGATCAGGCTGCCAGCCGAGCTGCCGCGTCCTGGGCCGACGGGGATCTCGTTATTCTTGGCGTAATTGATGAAGTCGGCGACGATCAGGAAGTAGCCGGCGAAGCCCATCTGCTTGATCACAGAGAGTTCGTGATTCATGCGTTCGACGTAGACCTTGTGTCTCGGCTCGTCGAAGGGCTCGTCGGGCTCCATGCCCATCTTTCGCCGCAGGCCCACCCACGCCTGCTGCTCCATGACCTCCTCAAGCGACTTGCCCGGGGGCACCTGATACTCCGGCATGTGGTAGCTGCCCATCGGGATCTCGACGTCGCAGCGTTCGGCGATGACGAGGCTGTTCTCGACCGCCTCCGGGCAGTCGTGGAAGACCTGCCTCATCTCATCGCCATCCTTCACGAAGAAGCCATGGCCATCGAATCGAAAGCGCTTCTTGTCGCTCAGGTTGGCCGCGGTACCGATGCAGAGAAGCGCATCGTGATGCGCGTGGTCGTCCTCCTCGAGGTAGTGCGCGTCGTTCGTCGCCAGCAAGGGGACGTCGAGGTCGAGCGCCATCTTGAAGAGCTCGTCGTTCACGACATCTTGACTCGGGATGCCGTGGCGCTGCAGCTCCAGGTAATAGCGATCGCCAAACAGACGTCGAAACTCCTCCGCGACCCGCCATGCCCGATCGCCCTCGCCGTGCAGGATGGCTCGCGGCACCGGCGCGGACAGGCAGCCCGAGGTGCAGATGAGCCCCTCGTGATGAGTTTCGAGCAGGCTCCAGTCGATGCGCGGTTTGTAGTAGAACCCCTCGAGGTAGGCTTTAGAAACCAGGTACATCAAGTTTCGGTAACCGACCTGATTCATCGCCAGCAGCAGAAGATGATTGATGGCGTCGAAGCCGCCCTCCTCCCGCTGACGCTTCTCGCGATCGAAGCGCGATTGGCCCGCGAAGTAAACCTCACAGCCGATGATCGGCTTCACACCGTTGGCGCGCGCCTTCTCGTAGAACTCCACAGTGCCGAACAGGTTGCCGTGGTCCGTCTGGGCCACAGCCGGCATGTTGAGTGCCCGCGCTCGCTCGAAGAGCGGATTGTGCTTGATCGCGCCGTCGAGCAGCGAGTACTGCGTGTGCAGATGAAGATGGACGAAGGGCTTGGGCACAGCCCTACTCCCACTCGATGGTGGCCGGCGGCTTGGACGAGATGTCGTACACGACTCGGTTGATTCCCTTCACCTCGTTGATGATACGACTCGCAATCTGTCCCAACACATCCCACGGGATGCGGGCGAAGTCCGCCGTCATGGCGTCGCTCGAAGTGACGCAGCGAATCGCTGCTGCATTCTCGTAGGTGCGCGCATCTCCCATCACGCCCACGCTCTGGACCGGAAGGAAGACGACCAGCGCCTGCCAGATATCGTCATAGAGCCCAGCGCGCTGGATCTCTTCCCGCATGATGGCATCGGCCTGCCGCAACGGCACGAGTCTCTCCTGCGTGACCTCGCCCATGATGCGAATCGCGAGCCCAGGACCCGGGAAGGGGTGACGGCCCACGACGCGCTCCGGCAAGCCGAGGCTACGCCCCAGCTCGCGCACCTCGTCCTTGAAGAGTTCGCGGAGCGGCTCCACCAGCCCGAGGCGCATGCCCTCGGGCAGCCCGCCGACGTTGTGGTGGCTCTTGATGGTGACCGATGCCCCCTTGACAGAAACACTCTCGATCACGTCCGGGTAGAGCGTCCCCTGAACCAGGAACTCGACATCACCGAGCTTGGCCGCCTCTTCGTCGAAGACGTCGATGAAGAGCGCGCCGATGATGCGCCGCTTCTGCTCCGGGTCGCTGACTCCGCTGAGCGCCTTCAGGAAGCGCTCGGACGCGTCCACGCTGATCAGTCGAATGCCCAGCGCGCGTTGGAAGGTCTCCTCCACTCGGCTTCGCTCGTTCTCGCGCATCAGGCCGTGATCGACAAAGATGCAGGTGAGCTGGTCCCCGACGGCGCGATGGACCAGAGCTGCCGCCACCGAGGAGTCGACGCCGCCCGACAGGCCGCAGATCACATTGCCTCCGCCCACCTGAGCGCGAATCCCGGCCGCGCTCTCCTGGATGAAGGCTTCCATGGTCCAGTCGGGCTGGCAGCCGCAGATGTCTCGCACGAAGTTCCGGAGAATCTGGGTCCCGTGCGCGGTGTGGGCCACCTCGGGGTGAAACTGCAGACCCCAGATCGGAAGATCCTCGCTGCGCACGGCGGCGAAAGGCGAATTGCCACTGCTCGCCACGACCTCGAAGCCGGGCGGGAGCTGCAACACGCTGTCGCCGTGACTCATCCAGACCACGTGCTCTTGCCCCGGGTCCAGGCCAGCCAGCAACGGGTCTTCTCGCTCGAGCTTCAAGTGCGCACGGCCATACTCTCGGTCGTTCGCGGGCTCCACTCGGCCGCCGAGACGCAACACCAGTAGCTGCAGGCCGTAGCAGATGCCGAGTATGGGCGGTCCGAGTTCGAGAACGCCGCCGTCAACGTTGGGCGCGTCGTCGTCCAGCACGCTAGACGGCCCCCCCGACAGAATGATGCCGGTCGCTGCAAACGCCCGTACGTCCTCCAGCGCCATGTCGCCCGGGTGGATCTCGCAGTAGACCTGCTGCTCGCGGATTCGCCTCGCGATGAGCTGCGTGTACTGAGAGCCAAAGTCGAGAATCAGAATGCGAGAGTGCTGGGGCAAGTGGCTGGCCGGCATGGGGGGACCGATTCCTCTGTCGACGACGCCCACTCAAACCCGGCGCCAACTCTGCTCGTGCGACCAGCGGATCGGATGCCGCGGAGCGGAGGCGGGAGGGGTCGTCGCGATGCGTACTGGCAGACGGGGGGGTCCAGTGGGAGTCTACTCGATTCGTGTGACTTCGACTGCACTCTTCTCTTCTGGTCCGCTCTGGTCTGGTCTCTTCTGGTCTGCTGAACTGCTCTGGTCCTGCGGCTCCTGTGGGTTCGCCTCGGCTTGTACGCAACCCGCACGCGCCCGCAGCGACCTTCGCCAGTGGCCTCGCGGCGAGCCCCCAGGCAACGTCGACGCTACTCGACGCGGTAGTTCGGAGCCTCCTTGGTGACGATCACGTCGTGTACGTGGCTCTCGTGGAGCCCCGCGGCCGTTACCCGCACGAAGCGCGACTTGGTGCGCAGCTCCACGAGATCGGCAGCGCCGCAGTACCCCATCCCGGAGCGCAGCCCGCCGTGCAGTTGATGGACGCTGCTCGAGAGACTGCCCCGGTACGGAACCCGTCCTTCGATGCCCTCGGGAACCAGCTTGCCCGTCTCGACGTCACTCTGGAAGTAGCGGTCGCGGCTGCCCGCGCTCATCGCGCCAATCGAGCCCATACCGCGATACACCTTGTACGAGCGCCCCTGGAACAGGACGACCTCGCCGGGGGACTCGTCCGTACCGGCGAAGAGGGAGCCAATCATGACCGTCGAGGCTCCCCCGGCCAGCGCCTTGACGATATCCCCCGAGTACTTGATGCCACCGTCTGAGATGACCGGCACGCCACATCGTCCCGCCGCTTCGCTGGCGTCGCGAACGGCCGTGAACTGCGGAACGCCGACCCCCGCAATGACGCGCGTCGTGCAGATCGAGCCCGGCCCGACGCCGACCTTCACCGCCGAGACGCCGGCCTTGATCAATGCCTCCGCCCCCTCGCCGGTGGCGACGTTGCCGCCGACCAGAGGGACATCCGGGAAGGTGCGCCTCAGCTCTTCGATGGCGCTCAGCACCATTGAGGAGTGGCCGTGCGCGGTGTCGACCACCACCACGTCGACACCGGCATCCACCAGTGCCTGAGCTCGCTCGAGCCGATCCTGCCCGACGCCGATCGCCGCGCCGCAGCGCAGACGGCCGAGCGAATCCTTGCAGGCATCCGGGTAGCGCTCGGCCTTCTCGATGTCCTTGATGGTGATCAGCCCACACAGGGTTCCGCGCTCGTCCACGACCAGGAGCTTCTCGATTCGATAGCGGTGGAGGAGCTCCTTGGCGCTCTCCAGGGTCGTGCCCGGCGGCACTGTGACCAGGTTGTCCTTGGTCATCATCGAGGAGATCTCGGCCTGTGTGTCCCTTACGAAACGCAGGTCGCGATTGGTGAGGATGCCGACCGCCTTGCCTTCCCGCGTGACGGGAACACCCGAGATCTTGTAGTGCTCCATCACCTGGAGCGCCTCGTAGATGCGCTGCTCGGGCCGCATCGTGATCGGGTCCACGATCATGCCCGACTCGGAGCGCTTGACCTTGTCGATCTCTCCGGCCTGGGCCGCCGTCGGCATGTTCTTGTGGATCACGCCGAGCCCCCCGTTCTGCGCCATGCAGATGGCGGTCTCGTGCTCGGTGACCGTGTCCATGGCGGCCGAGATCAGGGGCGTGTTGAGGGAGATCTCGCTCGTAAGCTGGGTGCGCAGGTCGACATCGTTGGGCAACACCTCGGAGATGCCGGGCACGAGGAGGACGTCGTCGAACGTCAGGCCCTCGCGAATCCCGCTCTCACTCATATGAGCTGTCGGCTCCCTCGTTTCCGTCGTTCCTGTCATCGACTCGGCGGAAAGCGCGTGCGCCAGGGCTGCACTGGGCTCGAGCCCCGGCCCCAAGATGGTGGCGGAGGATAATGGTCGCCCGATGGCGGGTCAACCGAACGGCCGGAGTGTCAGCTCGCGAGCTTGTCCAGCCCTTGACGCAGCAGGCCGGCGAATTCGCTCAGCACGGCCTCGGCGAGGCGACAGGCGGTGCGCGGGTAGTCCTCGACGAAACGCCGCCATGAAGTGCGTGGCAACAGCAGCACCTGGCAGGGCGTCACCGCGAAGGCGGTCGCTTCGTGCGGCCCGAGCGACACCAGCGAGAGAGCCCCGAGTGCGCTTCCCGCCCCCATGCTCTCGGCGGCTCCCGTGCGTCTGCTCTCGACCCGCACCTCGCCCGAGGCGAGCAGCAGCAGTCCCTCCGCCTCACTGTCTTCTGAGAAGAGGCGACGCCCGAGCGCCACGGAACGCTCCTCCAGAAACTCCACGAGGACCTCCCGATCCTCGTCCGTGAACTCCGCCAGTAGCGGGAAGTCCTTGAGGCTGGCTCCGTTCACGGCATCAACCGGGTGAACAGGCCGCGCAGCAGCATCGACGGGTCCTTGCCGCTCTCGACCGGGAGCAGAAAGAGCGACGCCTCGTCGATCAGCGACAGATTCTCTCGCAGCTCTTCCGGGCTGATGCGATCGTCCTTCGCGAGCAGCACGACGTGGAAGATTCGTGCCCTCGGCAGGCGCGAGAGCGCCGCAGCCACGGCTTCCACGCGTCGCACGGCCTCACCCACGGGACCACTCAGCAGAAACAGGGTGCCGAGCGCACCCGACCCGGCGACCGGCCAGAACGGGGTGAAGCTCGGCCGCGTGGGAAGATGAATCAGCTCGATTCCCAGCTGATCGTCGACCGCGACGCGGCCGATGGTTGAGATCTGATCCCCCAGCCCGTCCCCAGGGCCCGCGGCGTCCGACAGCTCGACACCCGGCACCTGTTCCAGCAGCCGGGTGAAATCCGGTATTGCCTCCGGATGCGAGGCCACGACCAGGAGCTTGGCGTCCATCGGCACGTCGCGGCCACTCCCATCGTGAAGCCACTCACGCAGCCGCCGCTGCTGGGCCTCATTGAAGAACCGATCACTCGCCGGCCTCGATTCCGTGACCGGCGGTGGGACCCGACTCAGGCGAACGATGCTCCGCTCCTCCAGGGTATGGAGAGTCCGAAGCACCTGGTAGTCGGGGAACGCGCAGTGGTCGACCACGTCTCGAACCGTCGTGTAGAGCTCGAGCAGCAGGAGAACCTCCTGCGTCAGGGGGTGGATGATATTGGGAAGCTCCGAGCTCTTGACGGTGAGCTTGACCGGCGAGTCCAGCGGCGGGAGCTGTGGTGCCAGCCGGTCCCATTCGGCGATCTGTCGCAACCCCTCCATCAACAGCCGGCGGGTCGGTGCCAGAATCATCGGCGCCTCCCCGCTGGATCCCGGCTCGAACGAGAAGCGCCCCTGCCGCCACGTCAGCAGACGAAACAGCGCCTTCTCCCCGTCCACAGTCCCGATTTCGGCCTGGATTACCTCTCCGTCTCGGATCACGAGGCTGCCAACCTGCTCGGCCTCACTCTCCCCCGCACCCTGCAGCTCCACGCGGCCGCTGCGCCGCTGCAGCAACAGGGTCTGCAACAGATCGGGCAACGGAAGCTCGGCCAGCTCTCCGCGAGCAATTCCGCCGCGGTCGTTGGCGGCGTCGAGCAGATCGATACGCTCCTGTCGTTCGAAGAGGTCCTCGATGTTGGCAAGGGTCTCTTCGGGTCGCGTGTCGGATGGCAGCAGCCGATCGCCCACCGCCCCCCGCGAGCCCAGCGTCTCGCCGGGCCCCAGGAAGAGGAAACGTGCGGCGCGGGTCCTCGGATTGGCGCGCAGAATCTCGGCGAGCTTGATGGCGTCAACCAGGGGCAGGTCGAGCTGCGCCACCACGACCGCAGGTCGCGCGGCGAGCGCGATCTCCAGTGCGGCTGCACCGTGCGGTGCGAGCTTGCACGGATAGCCGGCCGTGGTGCACGTATCGATGAGGCGCTGCCCGCGCCCCGTGTTTCCATCCGCGACGACGACCAGCCGATTCGTCTCGACCGCGCTGTCCTTAGAGCCCGTTCTCTGATTCGACATTGCTCCAGTCATCATCCAATCACGCCTTCACCGGAATGCCGAGATCCCGTTGCAGCTGGAAAACGAGGTGTTCCACCAGCATGCGATCGCTGGTGTGAAAGAAGCCGAGTCCTTCGTCGCCGGACTTGTGCGCTGTCAGCATCGCGTAGGCCGGTCCGTCGCCGAAGTAGAACAGGAACGGCCGATCGGTCCCGAGCGCAGCGGGCGCCACCCAGGTGATCGGCGCCCGCCCGTCGATCTCGTGTGTCTTCTCCGCAACGAGCACGACTTCGACGTGCGCACCGCACTCGACGAGTCGCTCGACCCCCGCGGACACGACCGGCATGAGTCGGGACCCCGGCGAGACGAAGAGAAGTCCACGGTCCTTCGGGCGACGGGCCAGATCGTTCAGCAGGAAGTCTGCAATCTGCTCTGGCACCTCCGGTGGCTCGGGCTCCGCCCGCTCGAGCAGCGTTTCCAGCAGCTCCGCGAATGGGTTCTCAGCGAGCGCCAGAGAGGTCAGCATGCTCGCGCGGCTCTCCTCCAGGCGGTCGAGCAGAATACGCGCCAGCATGTCGAGCTGCGTGCCGTCGGATGGATACGTGGCCGAGGCGAGGGTCAACTTCAGTGGGCAGCCGGACTGCTGACCGGCCAGCAAATCGCTGCTCTCGATGGTTTCTCGGATGCGCTGCTTGAGCACCGCCGCACCGAGCGCGTCCGTTTCCGGCAGCAGCACGCGATAGCTGGCCTCATTCTCGATGGCGAGCAGATCGGTCGAGCGCAGTGCACTGCCAGCCTGCTGAACCAGGGCCTGCAGCCACTCGGTGAACTGGACCTCACTGCAGCCCCGCCGCATGTCCGCCACGCCAGCGAGCTCGAGCTGAATCAGCGAGAACCGGTGACCAAAGCGGCTGGCCTTCTGGATTTCGTTGCGGACGACATCCTCGAAGTAGGCATGCGTGTAGGCCCGTGTCGTCGGATCGCGGAATGAGCGACGCTCCAGAGAGCGAAAGCGCAGCGCGTTGACCACCGCTGCGGCGCCGAAGCCCACAAACCGCTCGGCCGCCGCGCGATCTCGATCGTCGAACGAGTCCGCATCGAGCTTGTCGCTCAAGCGAGCGATGCCCAGCAGCGAGCCGGCATGGCGTAGCGGCACGTACAGCGCCTCACCCTCTCGGCCATAGCGGGCGAGAGAGCGCACGACCGAGCGCCCATCCAGAATCGACTTCTCGAAGTCTTCGCCAATCGAAGTGATGTCGAGCTCTTCGGGTTCCTCTTCGACGCGGATGATGCCCCGGGCGCTCAGCAGCTTGACCTGGCTCTGCTCGAGATCCTCGACCACCCACAGCACGCCCCCTTGCGCGCGTGTCTCGAGGCACAGCCCCTCGATCAAGCGCTCGGCGAGGGGCCTTAGAGCCAGCGTCGAGAACAGGCCCGTCACACGCTCGTAGAGTGACAGTACGCTCATGAACTCGAGGTTCTCGGTCATGAGCCGCGCGTGCTCGTCCCGCAAGCGGCGTCGCTGCAGGATCTTCTCCAGCGAACACGCGAGCGTCTTGCGGTCGAACGGCTTCAGAATGTAGTCGGTGGCGCCCTGCTTCATGGCCTCGACAGCCGTCTTCACGTCGACCACGCCGGTGACCATCACGATCTCTTGGTCGGGAAGGCGCTCTTTGATGCGCTTGACGAGCTGGCTGCCGTCGATACCGGGCATCACGAGATCCGTGACGATGATCTCGAAGTCCTCGCGCTCGAGGATGTGCAGCGCCTCTTCGCCGCTCGACGCAGTCTGGACCTCGTACCCCTCATCGCTGAGGAGTCCCTCGATCAGCTCCCTGAAGTAGCGCTGGTCGTCGACCGCAAGAATTCGCGCTTTCGGCATTCCACCCCTCGAACCGCCGGCCCGGTCCGCTTGGAGCAGAACCGAGTCAGCCGATGACCCTGAGCGCGCGCGCGCCCGAGTCCGTCTGGGCGGCGCTTCGCTCTGTCTCATCGGCGGACTGCCGCGCGAGCTTCACCGTTCTAGGGCGGAATCCCTGCGGATTTCCGTGATCGACGGTGGCAGCTGTGCGATGGGCCCCGATCAGCGAGTGGGGCGTTGCCTCGATGATGTCCACCATGAGGAGCTGACCGGGTCGCGTCGGCGGGCCGTCCTCCGCTTCCGGGCTCTGCAGGTTGACAGTGCGGTGGTACGGATCTCGGCCGCAGAGCTGCCCCGCGCCCCGCCGACTCGGTCCCTCGAGCAGCATTTCTGCGGGTCTTCCAACTCGACTGCGGTGGTAGTCGATCGTTAGCTCACGCTGCACTCGCTGAAGCTCGGCGAGCCGCCGCTGCGCCTCCCGTGGCTCCACCTCGCCCGGAAGCCCGGCGGCTGGCGTTCCCGGCCTCGCCGAGTACTTGAAGCTGTAGCTGTCAACGAATGCCAGCTCGCGCACCAGTGCGAGCGTCTGCTCGAAGTCGTCCTCGCTCTCGCCGGGGAAGCCTACGATCAGGTCCGTCGTGAGCGCGATGTCGCTTCGCGCCGATCGCAGATGTTCTGCGATGCGGGCGAAGTCTTCGCGCGTGTATCGTCTGCGCATCGCTTGGAGTACGCGGTTCGAGCCGCTCTGCAGCGGCAGGTGCACGTGTGGACAAAGGCTCTCGAGCTCCGCATGGGCGCGGACCAGAGCGTCGTCGAAGAAGAGCGGGTGGGGGCTCGTGTAGCGGATCCGCCGCAAGGAGGGGATGGCGTCCAGCCGCCGCAACAGTGCGTCGAAAGCGACGGTCCCCACCGCACGAGTTCGTTCGCTTCGCTGCTCGTGCCGGCCGTAGGCGTTGACGGTCTGGCCGAGCAGGGTGATCTCTCGCACGCCGCTCGCGACCAGCCGCTCGGCCTCCGACAACACCGCGTCGACTGGCCGACTGATCTCCCGCCCGCGGGTCGTGGGCACGATGCAGAAGCTGCAGAACATGTCGCAGCCCTCCATCACGGTGACGAATGCCTGTCCAGGAGAGCTGCGCGCGTAGTCGGCGTGGCGTGGGGGAAGCTCGAAGCGGTCGAGCGAGCGGACCTCCTGCGTGCGAACCGCACGTTCGCCCTCGAGCGCAGCCGTCACCAGCGATGGCACCAATCGCACGTTGTGGGTCCCGAAGACGAAGTCCACCTGCGGAAAGCGCTTCATGATTCGGTCGCCCACCTGCTGGGCGACGCACCCGCCGACGCCGAGCACCCGACCGGGTCGCCGCTGCTTCCAGACACCCAGCTGTCCGAGGTCGCTGTAGAGCTGATTCTCGGCTTTCTCTCGGATCGAGCAGGTGTTGATCACGAGGACATCGGCCGCCTCTGCCGCCGTCGCCTGCCGCAACCCGGCGTGATAGAGAAGATTGGCCAGCTTCTCCGAATCATGGACGTTCATCTGACATCCATACGTCGTGACGAAGAAGAGCGGCTGCTGGGCCAAGGGGCTGCCTCGCTGTAGCTGGGGATCTCGCTCCGCGCGGCATCGCGACCTGCCGGGGCGCGCCGAAAATACCGGAAGCGCCATTCGGGGCCAAGCGAGCGCCGGCCATTGGGAACCCGCCGAATAGCTTCTGTACAACATGATAAAGCCATCATAACTCGTTGTGATGGCTATCTTTTCCTTCTCACACTCAGATGCGCTCCGATTTCTCGATTGACAATTCGCGGCGCCCCGCGATAATGGCCGTTCTGGTGGAGGGTTGTCGTGCGAGCGGCGCTCCGTCAGCCGATCAGACGCGATGGCGCGGCAGAGTCCTGCGGAAGACACGCCGAGCCACCGACCAGCGAATCGCCAGGGAGCACGAAAAGAAACGGTTCCGGAGTGGCGGTGGATTGGTCATTTCCACACGAAATGTCCAACCTCTCACCCCCCAAAATGAGTCCACCGCCCTCCCCCTGTAGCGCCCCGTCGGCCCCGCCGGCGGGGCGTCTCGTCGTCTGGCGTGGCGGTCTCCGGTACAACCGCTGCGAGAGACCACGGCCTCTGGCCCGCCGCACGCTCTAGAGCACGATTTTGTCGACGATCTTGGAGAGCTGTCGCAGGTTGCGACACTCCTCGACGATGTCGCAATACGGGGCGTAGCGATCCATCACGCTATCGCCGAAGCCCCAGGCGCTCGGGCTCTCCGGGTTCAGCCAAACGACGTTCTTCGCTTTGCTGTGAATGTCGCGCAGGCACCACGCCTTCGGATCGTTGTAGTTGTTCCGGGCGTCGCCCAGGATGACGACCGTCGTGCGGTCGTCGATCGCCGACAGGTGGTTCTTCCAGAAGTGGTGAAACGCATACCCGAAGTTCGAACGCGTATAGACGTTGATCACGTCACCGCCGTCCAGTGCCTTCTCGATGGCGCTGCTGACCTCGCTGCCCTGGAAGATCGACGTCACTTCGCCGAGCTCCGAGACGAAGACATAGGACCGCATCTTGCTGAACGCTTCTTGCAGGCCGTACATGAACTGCAGCATGAAGCGCGAGACATTGGCCACAGAAGAGGAAACATCGCAGAGAATCAATAGCTTGGGTCGATCCTTGCGGCGGTGCCTGTACACGACTTCGAATGGGATGCCTCCGTGAGCCATGTTGCGACGCAGCGTCTGGTGGAGGTCGAGCTTGCCGCGCTTCAGTCGCTTCTTGCGGATCGAGAGAATGTTCTTGATGCGCTGCGCCAGGCGATTCACCACCTCGCGCATGCGGGCGATCTCCGCTTCCGTCAGATGGTAGAAGCTCTTCTCCTGCAGCATCTCCTTGCGAAAGCGCTCCATGTAGTCGTGGTTCTGCGTCTGCAGCTCCCGCTCGACGAAGTTCTTCACGGCCCGGCGCATGTTCTCCAGCAGCTTCTGAACCAGCTGCCGCATCGCTTCGATGGCCTCGCTCCCCATGCCGGCCGCTTCCATGCGGGCGATGAGCGCCTCGAGCTGGCCGCCGGCACCCTCGAGATCCATCTGCTCACCCGCGCGCCGGCTGAAGAAGCCGATCTGCAGCATGTTCTCGATACGGGAGGTGCCCGCCATTTCGGCCGCCTGCCGGATCAGATTCTCGAGTGCGGAGAGATCCTGCGTGAGCAGTGCCTTGGCCAGCTCCGAGAGATCGACGTCGCCTTCGAGGCTGCCCATCATCTCGGCCATCTGGCGCATCAGCTCTTCGAGGTCGACATCGAGCTCGCCCATCTGTTCGCCGAGCTGGCCGAAAGACTCTCGCAGATTGTCATAGAAGCCCGACCAGTAGAGATCGAACAGGTCGTCGAACGTGGCGATGTCGTCGCCTCGCTTCACGACGGCGGCCCTCAGCGCATCTCTGAAGATGCCGCGGTCCTCGATCGAGAGCTCCTCCAGGGCGAGAAAGGCATCGATGCCCTCGGCGACCGACACGCGAATGCCGCTCTTGCGGAGCAGATTCGTGAACTCGATGACCTTTCTCTGCATGCTCAGTGGAGGATCCCCTTCTTGCTTGCTGCGGCCGGGGGCCGTTGAGGCGCCTCGGCCTGCGCCTCGGCCGTCTTCTTCTCGATCAGCTTGCCGAGCTCGCTACGCGCCTTCTGGACGTCGCCCTCATACTTGAGGATCACGTTCAGCGTATCGCTCACGATCTCCTCCTCGAGGGAGTCGGCGTTCAGCGCCATCAACGCTCGGGCCCAGTCGAGTGTTTCACTGATGGACGGAGCCTTCTTGAGATCCAGCTCACGAATCTTGTTCATCAGCTGGACCACGTCTTGAGCCAGCTGCTGGCCGATATCGGGCACCTTGGTGTCGAGGATTCTGATCTCGAGATCCTCGCTGGGATAATCGATCCAGAGGTGGAGGCAGCGGCGCTTGAGCGCGTCGCTCATCTCGCGCGCATCATTCGAGGTCAGGAAGACCAACGGCTGCGAGTTGGCCGTGATCGTTCCGATTTCGGGAATCGTCACCTGGAAGTCCGAGAGCACTTCGAGCAGGAAGGCCTCGAATTCGGGGTCTGACTTGTCCACCTCGTCGATCAGTAGGAGCGCCGGCAGCTCGCACGTAATCGCCCGCAGCAGCGGGCGCGGAACGATGAAGCGATCGGAGAAGAAGACCGAGTCCTCGCGGCCGACACTCTCGGCCGCTTCCGCCAGACTCTGCGAATCAGCGATCGTCTCGGAGACCTTGTCCTTGAGAATCTGGGTATAGAGGAGCTGCTTCGAGTACTCCCACTCGTAGAGGGCCTTGGCTTCGTCGAGCCCTTCGTAACACTGCAGTCGAATCAGCTCTCGGCCCAGCGCCTCGGAGACCACCTTGGCCAGCTCCGTCTTGCCAACACCAGCTGGTCCCTCCACCAGCACGGGCTTCTCGAGCTGCTGCGCCAGGAAGACCACCGTCGCGATCCGTCTGTCGCAGATGTAGCCCTTCTCCTGGAGTCGCTTCACGACTCCGTCAACTGACTCGAACATGAACGCGACCTCGACTGAGCAGCTGCGCCGCCACCTGGCGCGAGTGAGAGAGAGCCCGCCACACCGCAGTGGGCAAGACCGGGCTAGCCCATCAGATTGAGTACGTGACCAAGCTTCTCTTTCTTCGTGCGGAGGTATCGAAGATTGTTCTCGTTCGGCGCAATCTCCAGCGGCACCCGCTCGACGATCTTGATCCCGTAGCCCTCGATGCCAGCCCGCTTGCCAGGATTGTTCGTAATGATACGGATCTCGCGGGCGCCCAGATCGGAGAGGATCTGGCTCCCGACGCCGTAGTCGCGCAGATCCGCTTTGAAACCCAGCCGATAATTGGCTTCGACCGTGTCGAGGCCCTCGTCGTCCTGCAGGGCGTAGGCCCTGATCTTGTTCTTGAGCCCGATGCCGCGGCCCTCCTGGCGCATGTAGAGCACCACCCCGACGCCCTCTTCGTCGATCATCCGCAGGGCGGCGTCGAGCTGCTCGCCACAATCACAGCGCGTTGAGCCAAAGGCATCTCCGGTCAGGCATTCGCTGTGGACGCGCACCAGCACCGGCTCAGCCGGATCGATCTCGCCCTTGACCATCGCCATGTGGTCGACGTGGTCGATATCGTTTTCGTAGACGATGCAGCGAAACTCGCCGCCAGCACGGGTGGGCATGCGAGCATCCGCACCCCGCCGCACCAGACACTCGTTGCGCAGGCGGTGCTGAATCAGGTCTTTGATGCTTACGATCTTGAGGCCGTGTCTCTCCGCGTACCGCACCAAGTCTGGCATGCGGGCCATGGTGCCGTCGTCGTTCATGATCTCGCAGATCACGCCGCTGGGCTTCATGCCGGCCAGCCGCGCGAGATCGACCGATCCCTCGGTCTGCCCGACGCGACGCAACACGCCGCCTTCACGTGCTCGCAGCGGAAAGATGTGACCGGGCCGCACGATGTCCGATGGCCGGGCGTCTTCCCGAATCGCCTGCAGGATCGTGTGCGCGCGATCGTGGGCCGAAATGCCCGTCGTCACGCCTTCCCGGGCTTCGATCGAGACCGTGAAGGCAGTGCCGAAGGTGGCCGTATTCTCATAGTCGGGCACCATCATGCCGAGGTGCAGCTTCTGGAGCTGCTCCTCGGTCATCGTCAGACAGATCAACCCGCGGCCGTGGGTGGCCATGAAGTTGATCGCCTCGGGCGTAGCCGCCTCCGCCGCCATGCAGAGATCGCCCTCGTTCTCGCGATCCTCGTCGTCGACCAGGATCACCATGCCGCCGGCCCGGATCTCCTCTATCGCATCTTCAATGCTGGAGAGTGCCGAGCCGGGCTGACCCGGTGCGCTTCGCAGGCGACCTGGGTTGCTGGAGGGGGGCGTGATAGGCATTGTCGAGTCGGACCTCCCGTACGGACCGCTTGGACGGTTCCGGCGGGCGCCAAACGACGATATCGGCGGCTGACGCGGGTGTCAATTACGCGTCAAGGCGGCGGGGGCGACTGAGGGCAGGCTCGCGGTTAGCCGTCGACCGAGTCGCCGGATGGCTGGAAGTTGCACAGCACTCCCTTGAGGAAATCCTCTTCGGAAACGCTGAACTTCGCCGCAAAGTCGTGTTTCTCATCCAGGCTTCGGTAGAGCACCCGCATCAGCTCGCGAAACGTCTCGAAGACGCCCTCTCCGCGAACCGCGATGCCCGGAAAGGTCGCGATGTCGCCCCACTGTTGTCTGATCTCGGAAAGGGGCTTCACGTCGGGGAAGTCGCGCTTGTTGAATTGCACGACCTTCGGCAGCCAATCGAAATCGATGCCGTTGGCTTTCAGATTCGCTTCCATGTCGCGCCACGAGTAGGCGTTGGCGCTGGCTGCCGAGCGCTGCGAGTCCGCGATGAAGGCCACGGCATCGGCACCCGCCAGGACCACCTTGCGGGTGGACTTGTGCATCACCTGTCCCGGGACGGTGAAGAGCTTCATCTTGACAGAGAAACCGCCCGCCGTGGAGAACTCGACCGGCAGGAAGTCGAAGTAGAGCGTGCGATCGTCCTTGGTGTCGATCGTCAACATCTTGCTTCGGGAGGCCGGCTCCATCATGGCGTGGAGCTGCTGCAGATTGGTCGTCTTCCCCGACAGCGCCGGGCCGTAGTAGACCACCTTGAGGGTGATCTCCTTGTTCGACACATTGATCTGAACCATCGGTCGCCCGCTCCGCAGGGTTGTGCAGCCGCGCCCCGCGATCCACGCGGCCCGGCCCCACGCCCTTCCATCGGCAGGAGGCGCCCGAACATGAAGGCGAGAAAGAGATCCGCAGCGGAATCCGGCTCTGGCGACCCCGCCGATCGCCCCCGCTCAGCGGCCGTCGGCCGTGGGGAATCCGCCCAGGAAGGTCTCGAGCAATGCCCGGGCAGCGCTGGCGGGCGTGGACTCGAGGGCCTCGACCTCCCTCTGCTTCTCCGGAATGCGCGCCGCCACCTCGGGATGGTCTCTCAGGGCGCGCTGAAGGCCCTCCTCCACCAGCGACCACATCCAGGCGCGCGCCTGAGAGCGGCGTCTGGCCTCCAGCTCGCCGCTCACCGTCAGGGCCTCGCGGTGCTCGAGCACCATCTGCCACATCTCCGCGACGCCCTCCCCGGTGACGGCGCTCGCGAGCAAGGCTCTGGGGCGCCACGAGGGGCTCGAGGGCCGAACGAGCTGCAGGGCCCCCTCATAGTCGAGCCGGGTGCGCTCGGCCAGCTCGCGCGTCGCACCATCGGCCTTGTTGACGACCAGGGCGTCGGCAAGCTCCATCACGCCCTTCTTCATGCCCTGGAGCTCGTCCCCGCCCGCAGGCAGGAGCAAGACCTGGAAGAAATCCACCATCGAGGCCACGGCCACTTCGGATTGACCGATTCCCACCGTCTCGACGAGCACCACGTCGTAGCCCGCAGCCTCGCACAGCAACATCACCTCTCGCGTGCGGTGCGCAACGCCGCCCAGGGACCCACCCGAGGGGGAAGGCCGGATGAACGCCTCAGGGCGCTGCGACAGCCGCTCCATGCGAGTCTTGTCCCCGAGGATGCTGCCGCCGGTGACCGGGCTGCTCGGATCAACCGCGAGCACCGCCAGTCGCTTGCCCCGCTCGACCAGGTCCAGGCCCAGGGTCTCGATCAGGCTGCTCTTGCCGACGCCGGGCGGTCCGGTGATCCCCACACGAACCGCGCCGCCCGTGTAGCGGACCAGTCCGTCGAGCACGGCCTGCCCGAGGGCCATGTCCTCCGCTCGCGTACTCTCGATCAGCGTGATGGCGCGCGCGATGGCGCGCCTGTCGCCGGCGCGGATGGCAGCACGGTAGGCCTCGGGAGAATCGAGGCGGCTGCTCATTCCCGCTTCTTCCCCAGCACCCGGAGCACCTCGGCGGCTGCCTTGGGAATCGCGGTGCCCGGGCCAAAGATCGCAGCGGCACCGTTCTCCCGCAAGAACGCATAGTCCTGCGGCGGGATCACGCCGCCCACCACGACCGCGATGTTGTCCGCCTTCTCAGCCGCCAGGGCCTGCACCAACAGCGGCACCAGCGTCTTGTGCCCCGCGGCTTGGCTCGAGACCCCGACCACGTGCACGTCGTTGTCCACCGCCTGGCGTGCCGCCTCCTCGGGCGTCTGGAATAGCGGTCCAATATCAACGTCGAAGCCGATGTCGGCGAACGCGCTGGCGATCACTTTCATTCCGCGATCGTGCCCATCCTGACCCAGCTTGACGACCAACATCCGGGGTCGCCGCCCCTCCTGCTCGCCAAAAGATGCGACCTCCCGGCAGACACGCTCGAACTCCTCGTCACCTCGCTCGACAGCGCTGTAGACGCCGGAGATCGATCGGACGTTGGCGCGGTAACGCGTATAGATCCGTTCCATCGCTTCGGAGATCTCCCCGACCGTCGCACGTGCCCGCGCGGCCTCGATGGCGGCCTGCAGCAGATTGCCCTCTCCACTTTGCGCCAGCTCGGCCAGTCGTGCGAGAGCCCGCTCCACCGCCGCCGTGTTCCGTACGCGTCGCACTTCCTCGAGACGTCGCACCTGGGCTTCGCGCACCGCCGTGTTGTCGATGTCGCGTACGTCGATCCGCACATCTTCGTCCAGCGCGTACTTGTTCACACCCACGATCACGTCTTCGCCGAGATCGATGCGGGCCTGTCGCCGCGCCGCACATTCTTCGATCCGCAGCTTCGGCATACCGTCGACGATTGCCTTCGTCATGCCACCGAGCTCTTCGACCTCTCGAATCACGCTGCGTGCCTCTTCCGCCATCTGCTGCGTCAGTGACTCCATGAAGTAAGAGCCGCCCCATGGGTCGATCACGGCCGCGATGCCCGACTCCTCCTGCAAGATGAGCTGAGTGTTGCGTGCGGTTCGCGCCGCCGCGTCCGTCGGCAAGCTGACGGCCTCGTCGTAGCTATTGGTGTGCAGCGACTGCGTTCCCCCAAAGACGGCTGCCATCGCCTCGACGGTGGTTCGCACGACGTTGTTGAGCGGATCCTGCTCGGTGAGACTCGCGCCCGAGGTCTGGCAGTGGGTTCGCAGCATCAGCGATCGCTGGTTCTTGGGTTCGAAAGGCTGCATGAGCTCAGCCCAGAGCAGCCGCGCGGCGCGCATCTTGGCGATTTCCAGGTAGAAGTTCATTCCGATCGCCCAGAAGAAGGACAGGCGACCGGCGAAGGCGTCGACATCCAGACCCTTCGACAGGGCCGCCCGCACATATTCGACGCCGTCGGCCAGCGTGAAGGCGAGCTCCAGCACGGTGTTCGCCCCGGCCTCCTGCATATGGTAGCCACTGATCGAAATCGAGTTGAATCTCGGCATGTGTTTCGCCGTGTGTTCGATTATGTCAGCCACGATGCGCATGCTCGGCTCGGGGGGATAGATATACGTGTTGCGGACCATGAACTCCTTCAGGATGTCGTTCTGTATCGTCCCGGCCAGCTTCTCCTGCGAGACGCCCTGCTCTTCGCCTGCCACGACGAAGCAGGCCAGAACCGGCAGCACGGCGCCGTTCATCGTCATCGAGACGGTGACCTCGTCCAGCGGAATCTGGTCGAAGAGGATCTTCATGTCCTCCACGGAGTCGATGGCAACGCCGGCCTTGCCCACGTCGCCAGTGACCCGCGGATGATCCGAGTCGTAGCCACGGTGGGTTGCCAGGTCGAAGGCGACCGAGAGCCCCTGCTGCCCCGCGGCGAGGTTGGCCCTGTAGAAGGCGTTCGACTCCTCGGCCGTCGAGAAGCCGGCGTATTGTCGGATAGTCCAGGGACGGTTGGCATACATCGTCGCGCGTGGTCCACGCACGAAGGGGAATAGGCCCGGCAGCGTGTCGCTGTGCTCGAGTCCCGCGAGGTCCTCGCCCGTGTAGAGAGGCTTGATCTCGATTCCGTCGGGGCTCGTCCAGACCAGCTTCTCGAGCGGCATTCCCCGCAACTCCTTGCTGGCGAGCTCGCGCCATTCGTCGATCTGCGTTCGCCTTCCAGCCTTACGCGCCATCGCCCATCCCTCCCCTGCTTCTCGCGCTGATTCAACGAGCCGAGGCTAGAAGCTATCTCAGAAACCCCTCCCGCCGCCAAACGCTCGCCGCTTGCCCGCCTGATCTACGACCCTACATCGAGCGCCGATAGCGCCCTCCGACCTCGAACAGGGTCTCACTGATCTGCCCGAGGCTCGCGACCTTGACCGTCTCCATCAGCACCGAGAAGACGTTGTCTCCGGCGCTGACCGCTGCCCGCAATCCGTCCAGAGCCGCGTGTCTCTCCTCTCGCCAGCGATGCTGAAATGCGCGAAGGCTCTCGAGCTGGAATGTCTTCTCCGCCTCGCTCGAACGCATCAGCTCATCGGGGCCGGCTGTCTGAGCTGTGCCGTGCGGTGCCTCGAAGGTGTTGACACCGATGATGGGCAGCTCACCCGAGTGCTTGCGCGACTCGTAGAGCAGGCTCTCCTCCTGGATCCGGCTACGCTGATAGAGCGTCTCCATCGCACCGAGCACGCCTCCACGCTGCGAGAGCCGATCGAACTCGGCTAGAACCGCCTCTTCCACCAGATCAGTCAGCTCTTCCACGAAGTAGGAGCCCTGCAGTGGATTCTCGTTCTTCGCGCTTCCCAGCTCGCGATTGATGATCAGTTGGATCGCCAGCGCCCGCCGCGCCGACTCTTCGGTCGGCGTAGTCACCGCTTCATCATACGCGTTCGTGTGCAAGCTATTGCAGTTGTCCTGGAGAGCCGTGAGTGCCTGCAGAGTCGTTCGGATGTCGTTGAAGGACATCTCCTGCGCGTGCAGCGAGCGGCCAGAGGTTTGGACGTGGTACTTGAGCTTCTGGCTCCGCTCGGAGGCGCCGTAGCGCTCGCGCATCGCAATCGCCCAGATGCGGCGGGCCACGCGGCCGATCACGTTGTATTCGGCGTCGAGGCCATTGCTGAAGAAGAACGAGAAATTCGGTGCGAAGTGGTCGATGTCCATGCCACGCGCCAGGTAGTACTCGCAGAACGTCAGCCCGTTGGCCAACGTGAACGCGAGCTGCGTGATAGGATTCGCACCGGCTTCCGCCATGTGATAGCCGGAAATCGAGATCGAGTAGAAATTGCGCACCTGACTCGCGACGAAGTACTCTTGAATGTCACCCTGCAATCCAAGCGCGAAGTCGGTGGAGAAGATGCACGTGTTCTGGGCCTGATCTTCTTTCAGGATGTCCGCCTGCACGGTGCCCCGCACGATACGCAGCACGTCGGATCTGATACGCTGATAGGTCTCGGCCGGCACTGCTCGATCACCGGGGATTCCGAGCAGGCCCAGGCCGAAGCCGTCGTGCCCGGACGGAAGATCGCCGGCATATTCCGGAAGCCGACCACCACGACGTCGGCGCTCCTCTGCCATGCGAGCGCGTACGCCCTCGAGCTCGCCCCGCTCGCGCAGGTGCCGCTCCACGCGCTGATCGATTGCGGCATTGAGGAAGAAGGCCAGCACCATCGCTGCCGGGCCGTTGATCGTCAGCGAGACGGAAGTACTCGGTGCGCACAGATCGAAGCCCGAGTAGAGCTTCTTGGCGTCGTCCAGCGTGCAGACGGAGACGCCGGAGTTACCCACCTTGCCGTAGACGTCCGGCCGTTCGTCGGGGTCGCGACCGTAGAGCGTGACGCTGTCGAACGCGGTGGAGAGTCGGGCTGCCGGCTGCCCGTGGGCGAGGTAGTGAAAACGCCGATTGGTACGCTCGGGACCGCCCTCTCCGGCGAACATGCGCGTCGGGTCCTCACCGGCGCGCTTGAATGGAAAGACGCCACTCGTAAACGGGAAGCGACCGGGCAGATTCTCCAGACGGAAATAGCGCACCAGCTCGCCCCAGTCGTCGCTTCGCGGTAGCGCCACCTTGGGAACCGGGAGGCCCGAGAGTGTCTCTGGGCGACTCTCGACGTCGACGTTGCGGCCTCGGATGCGGTAGGACTGGCGTTCCGCGCCATAGCGCTCTCTTGTCTCACCCCACTCCGCGAGCTGACTGCGGAGATCTGCCGGGAGCTCGTCGAGCGTGGCGTCGTATTTCTGCCGAAGTTGCTCCAGCAGCGGCGATCGCTCCTCTTTGCTGGTCTCGTCGCCGTGTTGGCAAGCGACGGGAGGGGTCTGCGCATCGAGCGCCCTGAGCGCGCGCGCAAGGCCATCAGCGCGCGCGGCGTGCTCGGCCTCGGCTTCACAGCGTCTGCGATAGCCCCGCACGCACTCGGCGATCTCGGCCAGATAGCGCGCCCTCGCGGTGGGGATGGCGGACAGCACGTCGACATCGCCCGAAGTCATCTCGCTGTCCGCCGCCACCTCCCCCGGCCTCTCGAAGTTCGAGCCACCCAACGACACCAGACTGCGGCGAAGCGCCTGGTAGAGCCGGTCCGTGCCCGGGTCGTTCCACTGCCGAGCCACTGTGGCAAAGACCGGCAGCTGCTCGTCGGGCAGTGCGAGCTCTGCTCGATTGCGCTTCCACTGCTTGCGCACATCGCGCAGCGCATCCTGGGCGCCCTGTCGGTCGCACTTATTGAGAACCACGACGTCGGCCAGGTCGAGCATGTCGATCTTCTCGAGCTGCGACGGTGCGCCGAACTCCGGCGTCATGACATAGACCGATCGATCTACCAGATCGACGATCTCCGAATCGCTCTGCCCGATGCCCGCGGTCTCCACCAGGATCAAATCGAAGTGGGCGGCCTGCAACACGCGCAGCGCATCGTGCAACGAATTCGAGAGTGCGAGGTTGGCCTGCCGCGTGGCCATCGAGCGCACGAAGACATCCTCGCCATGGATGGCATTCATCCTGATGCGGTCGCCCAGCAGCGCGCCGCCCGAACGTCGACGCGTCGGATCGATCAGCAGCAGCCCGATGCTGCGGCCGGGATAGTCGATTCGAAAGCGCCGCACGAGTTCGTCAACCACGCTCGACTTGCCCGCACCACCGGTGCCGGTGAAGCCCACGACAGGCGCCCGCGATGCCGCTTCGCTACGCCCATCGAGACGCGCGCGAAGGTCGACCGCGCGAGCCGGCGAAGCGGATGCCTCCTCCTCGAACCACGTCACGAGACGGGCGACCACGGCATGCTGAGTCGAATCGAGCTCGGCGACCAGGGTGTCGAGGGCGCTCTCCGCAACCGCTCGCTCCGCTCGGGCTCGCTCGCTGCGACACTCGTCGATGATGCTGCGGATCATGCCCTCGAGGCCGAGCTGCCGCCCCTCGTCCGGGCCGAAGATCCGCGCGACACCGTAGGCGTGCAGCTCAGCGGCCTCCGCGCGCGTGATCGTTCCCCCGCCGCCCCCGAAGACTCTCACCCAGGGAACGCCGCGTTCTGCCAAGCGATCGACCAGATACTTGAAGAACTCCATGTGGCCGCCTTGGTAGGACGAGACCGCCACCGCCTGCGCCCCCTCTGAGACGGCGGCCTCTACGACCTCCTCGACCGAACGGTCGTGTCCCAGGTGGATCACTTCGGCACCCTGCGCCTGCAAGACTCTGCGCATGATGTTGATCGCCGCATCGTGGCCGTCGAAGAGCGAGGCCGCAGTCACCACACGAATGCGGGCAGCCCGCTGGGTCGCCTCCTCGCACAGGGGATTGGTCGCCGCCGTCATCGCCCCTCTCCTTCAGCGGGTTTCGCTTCGTTGCGACCGTCCCGAACGAGTGCTTCGACACGCGTCGCGACGTGCTCGCGGTACTTCTGCATCTCGTCGCGCAGGCTCCCGAGCTGCGTGATGCGGCCGTCGAGCTCGCCAAGGTGTACCTCGAGCAGATCGTCGAGGCGGGTGAGCATCGCGCGGGTCGAGCCCGCCAGGGAGTACAGGCTGTTGAGCTCTTTGATCTCCGAGAGGCTGAGGCCCAGCGTCTTGAGACGTTGGATGAAGCGCAAGCGCTCCAGCTCATCGGCGCCGTAGACGCGCCGCCCACCCGCCCGGCGCCGGACTCCCGGGAGCAGCCGCAGCTCCTCGTAGTAGCGCACCGTTCTGGCCGACAGGCCGGTCCGCTGGCAGACCTCGCCGATGCTGAGCTCGAGTTCTTCGGGTGCAGTTTGCCAGTTCACGTTAGCTGGTTAGCACAACCCATGGCCTCACGGCTCGGCCCCTCGGGGGACAGCGCACTACCCTCCGGACCTTGCCTTCCGCGCCCGAGCACCGAGCCGAGCCCGGTACACCCGGCTCGGGAGCGCTCGCCCGAGCACCGTCCCCTCCAGCCAGTGGCTGGCACTTACCAGGGCCTCCAGATCGACTCCCGTGGCGACACCGGCTGTCTCGAAGAGCGACACCACATCTTCGGTGGCGACGTTGCCCGCCGCACCCGGCGCGTAGGGACACCCGCCGAGCCCGCCGAGCGACGCGTCGAAGACGCGCACGCCCGCCTCATAGCCAGCTTGCAGGTTGGCCAGCCCGCGGCCGTAGGTGTCGTGAAGATGCAAGGCGATTCGCTTCAGCGGAACCTCGCCCGCCACCGCCTCGAGCACGTCACGCACGCCACTTGGATGACCAATTCCGACGGTGTCACCCAACGATATCTCCGCGGCGCCCAGATCCAGTAGCTCGCGTGCGAGCTTGGCAACCCGGGTCGCCGCCACCGCCCCCTCGTAGACGCAGCCGAACGCGGTGGAGACGTAGGCACGCAGGGGCACCCCGTCAGCGCGGCAACGCTCTGCCACCGAGCGCAGGCGCTCGAGGTGCTCGGCCACGGAGCGATTCACGTTCTTGCGGTTGTGCGTCTCGCTCACCGAGATGAATACGGCGGCCATGGAGAGCACACGAGCCGCGCGAAAGCGCTCGTAGCCGCGCGCGTTGGGCACAAGTGCGCTGTAGCGCGTGCCCGGCCGCTCCTGTAGCGCCGCGCACAACGCATCGCCGTCAGCGAGCTGGGGGATCCACTCGGGCGAGACGAACGAGGTCACCTCGATGCGCCGCAGCCCCGCGCGCGCGAGCCGATCGATCAGCTCGAGCTTGGCAGTCGTCGGCAGCGCATCCGGCTCGTTCTGCAGGCCGTCACGGGGGCCCACCTCATAGATGCAGACCTCCGGCTCGGCCAACGTCAAGCTCTCCCGTACTCCGCTATTTCGCGTAGTCGTAGAATCCGCGCCCACTCTTACGGCCGATGAAGCCCGCCTCCACGCGCTTCACGATCTCCAAGCTCGGGGCGTAGCGCGGGTTACCGTATTCGCGGTAGAGGCTCATCAGAATGGCGTACACGACATCGAGCCCAACGAGATCGGCCAACGCGAGAGGACCCATCGGATGATTGCAACCGAATCGCATGCACTCGTCGATCCCCTCGGCGGTTGCCACACCCTCGCCGAGCGCGTGGGCGGCCTCGTTGATCATCGGGAAGAGCACGCGATTGACCACGAAGCCCGGCGCATCCTTCACGTCGATCGGCACCTTGCCGAGCTTCTCCGCCAGATGGTGCACCGCGGAGACGGTTGCATCGGAGGTCCGCAGACCGCGCACGACCTCGACCAGCTTCATCATGGGAACCGGGTTGAAGAAGTGCATACCGATGAAATGGGCCGGCCTGCTCGTGAGCGAGGCCAGCTTCGTGATCGACAGGCTCGAGGTATTGGTGGCGAGGATCGTCTCCTCATCGAGGATCGCATCGATCTCCTCGAGCAGCGGCTGTTTGATTTCGAGCTCTTCGGCTACCGATTCCAGCACGATATCGCAGCCCTTGAGGTCCGTGAGCGTCAGTGTTCCCTTCAGCTTCACGACCGCCGCATCGGCCGCAGCCTGCGTGATCTTCTCCTTGGCCACCAGCCGGCCGAGGCTGCGCGCGACGGCTCCCAGACAGCTATCGAGCGATCCCTGGGAGCGGGCGCGCAATACGACATCGTAGCCCGCCTGGGTCGCCGCCTGTGCGATACCGGTGGCCATTGTTCCCGTTCCGACGATTCCAATCGTATTCATGATTCGACGAGCTCCAGAGCCAGGGCGACCGCCTCGCCGCCGCCGATGCACAGGGTTGCGATCCCCTTTGTCAGCCCACCATCGCGCAGGGCGTGGATCAGCGTCACGAGAACGCGCGCACCCGAACAACCGATCGGATGACCAAGCGACACGGCACCGCCGTTCACGTTGACCCGCTCCATGTCGATGCCGTGCTCCTTCGCTGCGGCCATCGTGACACCGGAGAACGCCTCGTTGATCTCGTAGAGATCCCACTCCGACGAGGCCGTACCCGTCTTGGCGAACAGCTTCGCGAGCGCCTCCACCGGAGCGACGGTAAACCACTTCGGCTCCACCGCGGCCGTTGCGTCGGCCACGATGCGAGCCAACACTGTGTAGCCGCGCTGTCTCGCCACCTCGCCCGTGGTGATGACGAGAGCCGCGGCGCCGTCATTCAGGGACGATGCGTTGGCTGCCGTCACCGTACCGCCGTCCGCCGTAAAGGCGGGCCGCAGCTTGGCGAACTTGCTCACATCGCCGCGACCGGGCTCCTCGTCCTGATCGATGACCAACGGATCGCCGCGCCTCTTCGGCACGCTGACCGGTACGATCTCGTGCTCGAAGCGACCCTCCTGCTGCGCTTTCAGCGCCCGCCGATAGCTCTCGGCCGCGAAAGCGTCCTGGTCTTCTCGCGTGAAGCCGTACTTCTCGGCGACGAGATCGCCGCAACACCCCATGTGGACCTGATCGTACGGGTCCCACAGGCCATCGTGGATCATCGTGTCGACGATCTCCGCGTTTCCCATTCGCAGACCGGCCCGCGCCTTGGGGAGCGCGTAGGGCGCATTCGTCATCGACTCCATGCCACCGGCGACGACGACATCTGCCTCACCGATCAGAATCTCGCGTCGCGCGAACATCACGGCCTGCAGGCCCGAACCGCAGACCTTGTTCAGCGTCACCGTCGACGTGCTCACCGGCAGCCCGGCTGCAATACTCGCCTGCCGGGCCGGGGCCTGCCCAATCGCCGCACTCAGCACATTGCCCATGAAGACATGCTCTACGTCTTCCGGGCTCGCTCCGGCACGACGCACCGCCTCGGCGATCGCGATCGCCCCGAGATCGGGGGCTCGCAAGGAGGCGAAGACCCCTTGAAAGCTCCCGATCGGCGTACGGATCGCGCTCGCAATGACGATCTCTCTCTGCGTCTCGCTCATGACCTCTCCAGTAGGCCGGCCCCGGGACTCGCCGGCGATGGGGTGATCCGGCCGATGGCCGGAGGGGGCCGGACATTAACGATTCTGCTCGCCTCCGCCAAGACAGCATAGGCGTCTCGCGGCGTACGACCAGCAGCTTCCAGGCCAACGCGGCCCCGTCACTCAGCCATATCCGAGCGACTCGATCCGCTTGAGGCTTTTCAGCCACTTCGGATCCACCTTGACGAAGGTCTCGAGATGAACCTGTCGATCCAGCAGGTGCTCGATCGATCTGCGGGCGCGAATGCCGATGCGCTTGACCATGTCGCCACCCGCCCCGATCACGATGCGCTTCTGCGAATCCCGCTCCACCAGCAGATTGGCGTGAATCTCCACGAGGTCGTGGCGGCTCTCCTCGAAACGCAGCACCTCGACGGCGATCGAATAGGGAAGCTCCTGCTGCAGACAATCAAAGGCCGCCTCGCGTATCAGCTCGGCGCAGAGCCAGCGCAGCGGCCGATCGGTCAGGACCTCCTCCGGATAGAGCCGCGGCGACTCGGGCAGCCGCCGGATCGTCTCCTCGAGAAGCTGCGCGACCCCCTCCCCCGTGAGCCCGGAGAGGGGAATGGCCGCCGCCGCTCCGGGCGCCTCCTCGGGTGGCCAGACAGTCCGGCAGGCGGTGCCGAGATCGCTCTTCGTGCCGACCACGATCAGCGGCGTGCCTCGAGCGCTGAGCTGTCCGTAGAGACTCTCGTGCGCGTCGCCCCAGCCCGTGGTGCGATCGACCAGCAGCAAGGCGACATCGCAGTCGCGTGCGACGTCATTGACAGCGTCGTTGAGCGCAACGTTGAGCCGCTTGCTGCTGGCGTGCAGACCGGGCGTGTCGACGAGCATGAGCTGAGCGCTGGGCAGCGTCAGAACACCCAGGATTCGGCTTCGGGTCGTTTGCGGCTTGGCAGTGACAATGGCGAGCTTCTCGCCCAAGAGCCGATTCAAGAGCGTCGACTTGCCCGCATTCGGCGGTCCCAGCAGAGCGACGAAGCCCGCGCGGTGAACGCCCTCGCCACCGTCGGTCGAACTCGCGTCGCCCAACCCCTCGCTCACCAACGTCCCCGATCAGTTCTTCGATTCATCGCGCCCGTCCACGCGCGCCAGCGCGACTTCGGCGGCCGCTCGCTCGGCCGCACGCTTGGTTCGCCCGACGCCCTCTCCCCACGCTTCTCCCCCAACACGCGCGCGCACAGTAAAGCGCGCGTTGTCCCCCTCGATCGCGCTGTCGTGGACGAGTTCGTAGCACGGGAACTCGCCGTGCCTCGCCATCACCGATTCCTGGAAGCGCGTCTTCGGATCGGGTGCAACCGGCGGTGCGTCCTCACGGACCGCCTCTCCGTAAACGCTGCGCACGAGCGCGCTGACGGGCTCCAGCCCTGCGTCGAGATACAGCGCACCCAGAATCGCCTCCATGGCATCGGCCAGGATCGACTCCTTCTCTCGCCCACCCGACTGATGTTCGGTTCTCCCGAGCAGCAGCGCCTCGGCCACGCCCAGCTCCCGCGCCATTGCTGCGAGTGCCCGGCGATCCACGAGCTGCTGGAGTCCGCGGGTCAGGTCTCCCTCCCGCCAACTCGGGTTGGCCTCGAACAACAAATGTGCGACCACGACCGCGATCACGGCGTCGCCGAGGAATTCGAGACGTTCGTTGCTCTCCAGGCCGCCGGCCTCGTGAGCCCAGGAGGAGTGGCGCAGGGCGAGCTGCAGCAAGCTTCGGTCGCGAAACCGGTGGCCGAGTTGCCGCTCGAGCGGCGCAAGATCTTCGCTTTCCTCTTGATCCATCTCTCCTGACCGCTCACTTCTCACTTGAGTGCGGTGCTGATCCAGCCACCGCCGAGGGTTCGCTCGCCGCCCTCTTCTCGCCCAGCCTCCGCCGTCGGCGGATCGTAGAAGACCGCCGCCTGCCCCGGCGCGACCGCCTCCACCGGCTCGTCGAAGAGCAGCCGTGCTCGACCACCGGGCAGTGCCTCCACACGAGCGTTCACGCCCGCATGGCGGTGCCGAACCTGGGCGCGAACTTGCAGCGCTCGCTCCGGCGGCTGACCCGAGATCCAGTTCACCCCGGTAAGCTCGGCGCCATGAGCGGCGAGAGCCTCAATGCCGCCAACGACGACTCGCTGCGAATCGGGTTCGATGCGACTGACATAGAGCCGTCGCCCCGCACTGATGCCCAACCCATGGCGCTGGCCCACCGTAAAGTGGTGGATGCCGGCATGCCTCCCCAGGACTCGGCCCGCTTCATCGACGATCTCACCGGCGAGCTGGCCCGCTTCGGGCCGGAGGCGCTCGACCAGGCCCGCGTAGTCCCCATCCGGTACGAAACAGATCTCCTGACTCTCCGGCTTGTCGGCCGTCGTCAAACCGATCTCCCTCGCGTGCTCGCGCACCTGGCTCTTCGTCATGGCGCCCAGAGGGAAGCAGGCCCGAGACAGCTGCGCCTGGCCCAGCTCGAAGAGGAAGTAGGTCTGGTCTTTGCTTCGATCTGCCGCTCGGCGCAGCGTGTAGAGCTCGCTCGACGGATCTCGCTCCACTCGCGCGTAGTGCCCCGTCGCCACCTTCTCCGCTCCAAAGACGCGTGCGCGCTCCATCAGATACTCGAACTTGAAGCGCGTATTGCAGGCCACGCACGGAATCGGCGTGCGGCCGGACAGATAGCTGTCCGCGAACGGTACGATGACCTCCTGCTCGAATCGCTCGCGGTAGTTGGCGACGAAGAAACGAACTCCGAGCCGCTGCGCTACGCGCCGGGCATCCTCCGCGTCCTCCAGCGAGCAGCAGCGTGAAGCCCCCCCCGCCAGGTGCATCGTGATGCCGATGACTTCGTAGCCCTGCTCGACGAGCCGCGCAGCCGCGGTGGAGGAATCCACACCACCCGACATGGCGACCACAACACGCTCACGCGGAGCCACTGCCGCAGCCGGGCCGGTCACGCCTCGACTGCCTCGCGTGCGAGCGGGACCAGCTTCTCGAGCAACTCGATCACGCGATCGATCTGCGCCGCATCGACGCCGTGTCCGACACTGAAGCGAAGACAGCTTCGCGCCTCTTCGGGTGTTCGGCCCATCGCGGTCAAGACGTGTGACGCGGATATGGAGCCGGAGTGACAGGCGGCGCCGGCAGACACTGCGACGCCCTCCAAGTCGAGCGCCTGCAGCAGCACCTCACCGGCGCTTCCGGCAAACTCGACGTTCAGCGTGTTGGGCAACACGTGCTCGGACGAACCATTGCGTCGCAGGCCGGCGATGGACGTCTCAATGCCGCGCCACAGACGATCGCGCAGCTCGGCATAGCGACGCCGACGCTCGCCGAGCTCCTGCTCCGCCAGAGCGCAAGCGCTCCCGAGCCCCGCGATCCCGCTGACGTTCTCCGTCCCTCCGCGTCGCTGGCGTTCCTGTCCACCGCCCAGCAGCAGCGGCTCGATCCCGCCATCGCCTGCCACCACAAGCGCGCCGACACCCTTCGGGCCGTTGAATTTGTGGGCCGAGCATGAGAGATACGCGACCGGAATGCGCGAAAGATCGACGGGCCACTTGCCGATCGCCTGAGTGGCGTCGACGTGAAACGGCACGCCGCGCTGCTCTGCGCACGCGGCGATCTCCTCGATGGGCTGGATCACACCGGTCTCGTTGTTGGCCCAGATGACGGAGATCAGCGCCGTTGCGTCCTCGATCGCTTCGGCCAACCTGGACGGGTCGACGCGACCGTCTTCGTCGACCGGCACGCGCGTGACGCGAAACCCGCGCGCCTCGAGCCAAGTGCACGGCTCCTGTACGGACGGGTGCTCGATCGTCGTGGTCACGACATGGCGTCGCGATGCGTTCGCGGCGAGCAGACCGCACAGCAGTGTGTTATTCGATTCTGTGGCGCCGCTCGTGAAGAACACCCTCTTCGGCTCGGTCCCCAAGCAGCTCGCGACCTGCTCGCGCGCGTTCGTAACGGCAGCGAGTGCGGCAGCCCCCTCCGCATGAGTACTCGAGGGGTTGCCGGGGTTCTCACGCAAGACGGCCGTCATCACTTCGACGACCTCTTCTCGCACCGGCGTCGTGGCGTTGTGATCCAGATAGATGCGCATGCTGGAGCTTCCGAAGAGCACCGCTGCGGCGCCCTGGCAAGGAGTCGTCGCGACCGTACCCCAGCCCTAGCCCCGATGCGACATTCGGATCAGGGCCCTACCCCGAATGGCGCGGCGCTTTCGCACGGCTCACACCGCGTTCCCCTTCTCCGCTTCCGCATGCGTATCTCCACTCGAGTGACTTCTTGGCGCCAGATCACGAAACACCTCGAATCGACCAGCCACACGCCAGAATCGCCCATAGGGGAACGCGCGCTCTGCCGGACTACACCCAATCGGGGCTAGAGAGGGTCAAGCGCTCCAGCCTGCACCACCATGTCGGCCAGGCTGCGTTCGCCCGCAACGCCCGCCACGACGCGATCCAGCTCCCCGAGCACCTGGTCGACCGACTGCTGCGTCTCCCCGGCAGCCGGTCCGCTGGCAGCAGAGCGCCGCGGGGAACGGCGGCTGCCTCGGATGGCCTTCAGCACGTCTTCGGCGCTGATGTCGCCGAGAGGCCGTGCCGGCAGGTAGCCACCCTCGCGGTCGTCAACGGCGCAAAGCGCAATCACCCGCTCCACCTCGAGAGCCTCGAGCAGCTCGCGAACCGTTCGCACCGGCATCTCGAGGCGATCTGCCAGGTCGTCCGCCGCGGGCGGCGGCTCGTGCTCGTGGAAGGCTCGCGCGACTTCCACCGCAAGACGCAAGCCCACCGCTTCTCTCTCCGCCGGACCCGGCGCCATCCCCCGCAGCTCACGGCGATAGTGCGAGAGGTTCTGATGCGCGAACGCGACCTCGGCCCCGAGCAGCAAGACGGCCCAACAGATGTAGAGCCAGGCCAGCACCAGCGGCAGCGCGGCAAAGCTGCCGAAGAGCACACTGTAGCGGGTCGCGCCCACACTGAAGTCGACGTATACGTGTCGGGCCAGCGAGAAGAGCAGAGTTGCGAGCAGCGCGCCCATCAACGCGGACAGCGGACGCACGTTGGTGTTCGGAAAGAACCAGTACAGGAATGTGAATGCGGCGAGCAGAAAGACCATCGGCAACTGCGTGAGGCCCGCGTCGTAGAGCGAGGCGAAGAGCGGCGACTCGAGCAGTCGGTGAATCACGGGCTCACTCTGGAGGGTCGTGGCCAGCGAGAGAGCGACCGCGGTCAGGATCGGCGCCACGATCAGTACGGCGAGATAGTCGGAGAAACGGCGCATCCAGCTCCGGCGATGGCGCACGCCCCAGATCTCGTTGAGCGTCTCCTCCAGATGCCGAAGTGCCAGCACTGTCGTGAGAACCAGGATCGCTGCCCCGATTGTTCCGAGGCTGCCGAGCTTGGCCTCGCGCACACGCTCCAGAATCGTCTGCTTGACCTCCGGAGCCACAACCGTGAGCTGGTCGACCAGCATATTCACGAGACTCTCGTCGGCGTCGACCATGCGCACGAACCCGACCATCACAGCGAGCAGCGGAATCAGCGACAGCACTGTGACGTAGGTGAGCGCACTGGCCCGCAGCAGCAAGCGGTCGCGTACGAAGCCGCGCGAGATCATCACCGCGAGCTGCAACACGCGCACGACACTGGCGGACAGCGAGCGCGGGCGCAGATCGACGTGCCAGAGATCTTCGACGACGAAGCGCCGGGCACGCGTGACTATCTCGACTGCGTACATTCCGCCCCCCCTGGGTCGGCGCCGGGCTCATGGGCCGCCCAACGGGCAGCCTACACCGCTTCCCACGCCCTCGACAGGCGGCTCGACGTGAGCCCAACCCGCCAGCCCGAGCACTGTTCGTGGCCCGATTCCGGGCGTCCGCTCCAGCTCTTCCAACGTGGCGAACGGCCGCTCACGACGTGCGCGCTCAATCGCCTGCGCACGGCTCGGACCAATTCCTGGCAGACTCTCGAGCGCTCTGGCGTCGGCGCGATTGAGATCCAGCGTCTGGCCGAAGAGGAGACGAGCGGGGCCGCGCAGTGCCCGTGCGGGCGCCCCATCGCCGCAGCAGGCCACCTCCACCGTCCAGCCCTCGCGAGCCCGCCACTCGCTGGGCTCCCGGCACGGCGCCGCCCGCTCGCCCTCACGCCAAGAGCCGGCCAGTAGCAGTGCTCCAGCAAGCAGCGCAGCCCCGGCGGCCGATCCACGACGCCGATGCAGCGACACGAACCCCCTCTTCAGATGTCTCGGGACCGCCTTTGACCTGACTCGGGCCGACGCGGGGCCGCAGGGCGCGCCCTACTCTGTTGTCGGCTCGCTGGCGCCGTCTTCGACGAAGGCGGCGTGGAGGCCGCGAATCGCCAGCTCGGCGTACTTCTCCGCGATCACGACGGATATCTTGATCTCACTCGTCGTGATCATCTGGATATTGATGCCTTCCTCCGCCAGCACGTTGAACATCTTCGTCGCCACACCGGCGTGGTCCTTCATCCCCAGGCCGACGACCGACACCTTGGCGATGTTCTCGTCACCCTCGACCTGCTCGGCCGCCATCTCGCTCCCGACCTTCTTCGCGATCTCGAGCGCCTTGCGGTAGTCGCCCTTCGGCACCGTGAAGGTCATGTCGGTCGTGCCGTCGCTGGCAAAGTTCTGCAGGATCATGTCGACCACGATCCCCGCCTCGCCAAGCGGCGTGAAGAGACGCGCCGCGATGCCGGGTTGATCCGCCACGCCCTTGAGGCGGATCTTCGCCTCGTCGACATTGTAGGTGACCCCGGAAACCACCAAACGCTCCATGACATCCTCCTCCGGAACGACCCAGGTGCCCACGTCCGACCCGAAGCTGGACCGTACGTGGAGCGGCAGGCCATAACGCATGGCGAACTTTACCGAACGAATCTGCAACACCTTGGCACCGAGACTGGCGAGCTCGAGCATCTCTTCGAACGAGATGCGAGGGAGCTTGCGCGCACCGGGCACCAACCTGGGGTCGGTCGTATACACACCATCGACGTCAGTGTAAATCTCGCAAACATCGGCCCCCAGCGCGCAAGCCACGGCCACCGCCGAGGTATCAGAGCCACCACGGCCGAGCGTCGTGATGTTGCCTTGATCGTCGACGCCTTGGAAACCGGCGATGACACAGACCTCGTCCTTGGCCAGCACCGCCTCCAGGCTACTCGTGTCGATGCTCAAAATGCGCGCCCGCGTGTGGTCCGTGTCCGTCAACATGCCCATCTGGGCGCCGGTGAACGAGCGGGCGCCGTGTCCGAGCTGTTGAATCGCCATCGCGAGCAGGGCAATGGTCTTCTGCTCGCCGGTGGAAACGAGAGTGTCATACTCCCGGGGATCGGGCTCGTCTCCGCCAGCCTGATTCGCCAGCTCGACCAGCTTGTTCGTCTCGCCCGACATGGCGGAGACGCAGACCACCACCCGGTTGCCCGCCGTCTTCGTCTCCACCACCCTTCGAGCAACGTTTCTTATGCGCTCGATATCACCAACGCTGGTGCCACCGAACTTCTGAACGATTAGTGCCATCGTCTCACTCTCTGGTCAGTCTGTGGCGTCGAAGGACAGGACATTAGCCTGCATTCTTCACCAGGTCGCGTAGCGAAGCGGTGCAGAGACCCGATGAGGAACGCAGGCTAGCCCGGATCGTCGATCCGGTCCCTACGTCGCGGCGGGATCGCTCGCTTCGACCACGCGGCTTCGCCAGTACTCCAGCACCCGGGCTGAGGCGGGCCCCGTGGCCGCCGCGATCAGGCTGCGCCCGTCGCAGGACGAAGCGTCCGGCTGCCGGGCCGCGTCCTGGCGGGCCAGCGTGACTTCGAGTCGATCGGCCGGGAGCGCATCCGCGAAGCGATCGCCCCACTCCACCGCAACCAGGGCACCGGGCTCGAGCAGATCGTAGAAGCCCGCCAGCTCCAGCTCGGCCGCACTCTGCAGACGGTAGAGATCGACGTGGCTCAGACGCACGCCGCCCGCCGGCCCCGCGTACTGGCTGGCGATCACATAGGTCGGACTCGAGACGCTGGCGGGATCGATTCCGAGGCCCTCGGCGAGGCCCTTGACGAAGACCGTCTTGCCAGCGCCGAGCTCTCCCGCGAGCGAGATCACCAGAGCCGGTGAACTGGCGGACCGGACGACGGCATCCGCCAGGCTCCGCGCGATCGAGCGGGTCTCTTCAGTGTCCCGGGAACGGAAGCAGAGTCGGCCGCCCCGCTCCTCTGCTCTCGGCAGCGCCTCGCTCACGCCTCACCCCCCGTCGCAGTGATTCGGCTGCCGCCGGCAGCGCGTCGGCCAACTCGCCCGCCAGCAGACCCGAGTGACCCCGCTGCGACGCGATCGCGTCCGCGGCGGCACCGTGGAGATGGGCGGCCAGGGCCGCGGCCTCGAGCGGGGCGAGCCCCTGCGCAAGGTAGGCGGCCACGATGCCAGTCAGCACATCCCCGGTGCCACCCGTAGCCAGCACCGGCCCGCCCGTCGCATTGACGATTACACGGCCGGTGGGCTCCGCCGCAATGCTCGGCGCCCCCTTGAGGAGCACGACCGCGCCACTGATACGTGCCAGCTCGCGAGCCGCCCCGACGCGATCCGCGTTGATTTCAGACGCGTTGCTGTCCAGCAGTCGAGCTGCCTCGCCCGGGTGAGGCGTCAGAACCGTGGCCGCGGGCCGCGCGCGCAGAGCGCCCGCGTCGCGGCCGAAGGCGTTGAGTCCGTCCGCGTCGATCACCAGCGGCCGGCCGATCTTCTCCGCCAGCCCCCGCATCAACGCGACAGTGTCGTGCTGTTGTCCGACACCCGGCCCCATCGCCACCACGTCGCGTTCGCCGGCGAGCTCGAGCACGCGCGCCAGTGCCGATTCCGCCAATGCGCGATCATCGGTCTGCGGCAACGCCACCGTCATGGCTTCCGTGCACTTGACCTCCAAGATGTCATTGAGTCCGCTCGGACAGCCGATCGTCACGAGGCCCGCGCCGGCCCGGCCCGCCGCCTGGGCCGTCAGCGCCGCGGCCCCCGTCTTGCCCTCGGACCCCGCCACGACGAGCACGTGGCCGAAGCTGCCCTTGTGGCCGGCAACCGGTCGTGGGGGGAGTGCGCGCGCAGCCCCCTGCGCCGACCAGAGCTGTGCTGCCTCGAAGCCCTCAGCTCGGATCTCGCCGGGCATCTCGTCGACGATGCCGATGCGCGCGACCACCACCTCCCCCGCGAGTCCGCGCCCCGGCTCGAGTGCGAGCGCAAGCTTCGGCAGCGAGATCGTCACGGTGACATCGGCGCGCACGCCACATCCCAGGACTTGGCCGGTCTCCGCTTCGAGACCGGACGGCAGATCGACGGACAGTACGCCAACGCCAACGCCCCTGGCGCGGTTGATGCGCTCGATCGCGTCCGCTGCCGCACCGGTCACATCACGCGTGAGCCCCGTGCCCAAGATCGCATCCACCAACACGCCACGCGTGGGCGGACACCAGTCCTCACCCACCACCGGCAAGCCAAGCGCTTGAGCCCGCTCGTAGTTCGCACGCGCGTCTGCTGCCAGTCGTCTCGCATCGCCCACCAGCGCGATGCGAACACTCCGCCCGAGCAGCGCCAAATGCCGCGCAACCACGAAGCCATCACCGCCGTTGTTGCCGACTCCGCAGACGACACACACCTCGCCCGGGGGCGGCCCGGCCAGCAGATCCGCCCAGCGCGCGAGAAGAACATCGACAATGGCGCGGCCGGCGCTCTCCATCAGGATCTCACCGGGGACGCCGAGCTTCTCGATCGTGTAGCGATCGAGTGTCTGCATCCGGCTGGCGCCCACGAGCGACCAGTGACCCTCGTCGATCATGTCTCGCCCTCCGGACGGGCGCCCGAGCCGTCGCTGCGGATCTAGGCTAGCGCGCCAACGCCTGCTTGAGCACGCTGGCAAGCTGGTTCGCGTACTCCTGAACCTCGGCCTCGACCTCGCCCTCGACCATGACTCGCGCCTTGAGTTCGGTGCCGCTGTAGCGGATGAGCACCCGACCATGGCCCGCCAGCTTGGACTCGACCTCGCTGACGGCGTCCTGCACGCTGGGGAGATTCTCGAGCGGCTTCTTCTGGGAGATGCCCACGTTGACCATCACCTGTGGATAGCGCTTGAAGCCTACCGCTAGCTCGGAGAGTGGCCGGCCGCTGCGCGCCATGATGGCGAGTACCTGAAGCGCAGTCATCAAGCCGTCGCCGGTGGTGGTGTGGTCAAGGAAGATCACGTGCCCAGACTGCTCGCCACCCAGATTGTATCCGCCCTCACGCATGGCCTCGACGACGTAGCGATCGCCCACCTGCGTGCGCACGAGCTCCAACCCCAGCGACTTCAATTCCTCCTCCAGCCCCAGGTTGCTCATGACGGTGGCCACGATACCGCCGCCTCTAAGAGCGCCGCGTTCAGCGAGATTCCTGGCGCAGAGCGCGATCACGAGATCACCATCGAGGATCTCACCGCGCTCGTCGATGATCATGACGCGATCCGCATCGCCGTCGAGGGCGATGCCGACATCACCGCGCACCTCCATCAACCGGCTGACCGTGTTCTCGGGGTGAAGGGAACCGCACTCGTCGTTGATATTGCGGCCGTTGGGATTCACGCCAAGCGGAAAGACCTCGGCGCCCAGCTCGCTGAGCACCGTCGGCCCCACTTTGTAAGCCGAACCGTTGGCACAGTCGAGTACGACGCGAACGCCGTCGAGCGTGATGTCCGAAGGGAACGTCTTCTTGAGGAAGACGACGTAGCGACCTTGCTCATCACCAATGCGACGCGCCTGCCCGACATCGTCGGCTGCGGCCCGACACTTGTCCAACTCGCCGGATTCGATCAACGCCTCGATCCGGAGCTCGATCTCGTCCGCCAGCTTGAAGCCATCGCTTCCGAAGAACTTGATCCCGTTGTCCTGATAGGGATTGTGGCTCGCCGTGATCATGACACCGGCGTCGCAGCGCATGTCGGCCGTCAGGAAGGCCAGTGCCGGCGTCGGCATCGGCCCCACCTGCAGCACGTCGACGCCCATCGCGCAGATGCCCGCCGCCAGAGCATCCTCGAACATGTAGCCCGACAGCCGCGTGTCCTTACCGATCAGGATGCGATGCCGCCCGCGACGGCAACCACGAAAGACGTGCGCCACGGCTTGCCCGAGCGAGAGCGCCATCTCGGCCGTCATCGGATCCCTGTTCGTAAGGCCGCGAACACCATCCGTGCCAAACAGCTTTCGGCCATCCTCGCTCATACGTTTCCCTCTCTTCCGTCCGACTCCGGCAGCAGTCCGTCTTCGGTTCCCGGTACCAGATCGGCCTCGATGTGAATCTGCACCTTGACCGGCTCGTTTTCCTCCATCCAGACCGTCCCACCGCCCAGATGAAGCCTGACTTCTCGCTCTTCATCAACCTTGATGCCGGTAATGTTGATCGTCTCTGTCACGACCTCGTCGAGCCGCATGACCTGACTACGCGCGCCAGCCAGCCACACCTTCGGCGGCACGACCTTCACGTCGGCCAGATGAAATCCCCCTGCCGGCTCCCCCTCCAGATCGACGCGAACACCCACCGCCTTTCGCCCTCGCTTCTCGAAACGCACCTGGACCCGCGATGGGGAGTGGCTGACGAAGCGCGCGCCTCTTGGCAGCTCGACGCGGGAGACCTCGACGTCGTAGACGGCGATGCCCGGCTTTCCACCCGAGACGTCGATCTCGTACTTGAGTTCGTCGGCCGACACATTACCCAGCGCCGCTCGACTCCCCATGACCCGAACGTTGATCTCATCGACGCTCCGATCGGTCACCACGAGTGCTTCGTTCAAGCGGTGCAGCTCCACGGGAATGTCGTAGGCACGCTCGATCGAAGAGCTCCCGTTTGCCACACCCCACAGAAAGCCCGCGATCGCCAGCGCCAGCATCAGAACGCCGGGTCTCAGAGTCGTGAATCGCCTCAACAACAAGCTCCTCAGCTAGCGGACCGCGAAACTTCCGCATCCTCCGGGCCCAGCTCGGCGATCTCCAGCGTGCGTCCCACCTGGGCGGGATCCGGCAGCCTGCTGCGCTCTCCGGCCAAGATGTCGCGCAGCACCACGCGAAGGCGTGGCGGGTCCAGGCCGCGCATCATCTCGCCCCCCATCACCACCGAAATGTTGCCCGTCTCCTCGGAGACCACGACCACAACGGCATCGGTCTCTTCGGTGATCCCCACTGCCGCCCGATGCCGGGTCCCGACTCCCTCGGGCAGATCCGTCCGCAATGTCAGCGGAAGAATGCAGCCCGCCGATGCGACGCGACCCTCTTGGACCACCACCGCACCGTCGTGCAACGGCGAACTCGGCATGAAGAGCGAGATCAGAAGATCCTTGCTCACCTCGGCATCCAGCGAAACTCCGGCCTCGATCTGATCCACCAGGGCGGACTCACGCTCGAGTACCATCAGCGCGCCCACGCTCCGCTCGGTCAGGCTCTGTGCCGCCCGCACCACCTCCTCGAGCATCTGCGATTCCTGCTGAGCCGACACGGACGGGAAGAAGCCGCGCCCGACACGAGCCAGAGCTCGCCGTATGTCGTGCTGAAAGAGCACGATAATGATCAGCACCGCCGACGAAAGGAAGTGCTTGAGAATCAGACCCACCGTGGCGAGCTGAAAGAGCTGGGAGGCCAGACTGAGACCAATGAGCACGATCAGCCCGACGAGGATCTGGATCGCCCGTGTGCCGCGAATCAGCAGCAGCAACCAATAGATTCCGGCCGTGACCACCAGGATGTCCACGATGTCGCGAGCCGGATCGAAGTTCAGCACGAAGAAGTCGAGTAGCTCCCTCAGGAATCTCCAGATGACTTCGATCACGTGAGCTCCTTCCGGCGGGCGTCGCGGAGCGCACGTCCAATCGCCACGGCGCGCTTGGCACCGGCCGCATCGTGGACCCTCACGCCGTCGGCACCGGCGAAGGCCGCCACTGCACAGGCTGCATGGCTGGCAACCTCTCGCTCATGCACGGGATCGCCCGTGATGGATCCGAGGAAGGACTTGCGTGACGGTCCCACCAGAAGCGGAAGTCCCAGCCGGTCTCGCAGCCAGCCCGCATGCGCGATGAGCTTGAGGTTGTCCTCGACTCGCTTGCCAAAGCCAATGCCCGGATCAACCGCGAGCTGCCCCGTCGCGACACCACAGCGCCGAGCGTGCGCGACCGAAGACTCGAGCTCACTCGCAACCTCGGCCAGTACGTCGCGGTAGCCCGGCTTCGACTGCATCGTCTCGGGTGTGCCACGCGTGTGCCCGACGATCAGCAATGCGCCGCTCTGCGCCGCCACCACCGCGAGGTTGGCGTCGTGAGTCAGCCCGGAGACGTCGTTGATCACCCGCGCCCCCGCCGCAACGGCAGCCCGCGCGACGTCCGCCTTGCGCGTGTCGATCGAGATCGGGAGGTCGAAGCTCTTGGCGAGTGCGCGAATCGCACCCTCTGTGCGTGCGATCTCGTCGTCCACCGGCACCTGGGCCGCGCCCGGCCGCGTGGATTCGCCGCCGACATCCAGCACATGGGCACCCGACGTCACCAGGGTCCCGGCGGCGTCAAGCACCCGCTCGATGTCCACCGCCGCCGACTGGCGTGCCAGCAGCCGTCCTCCATCGGAGAACGAGTCCGGCGTGACATTGAGCACCCCCACGATCGTCACGCGCTCGGGCGGGAAGATCGACTCGTTGATCACGGAGGCTCCTCCCTAGCTGGGAAACGGCTCCGGGTCCGGGAGCTTCTCGCCCGGAAAGCCCTTCTTGCGCTCGGACTTACGCGAGGTCTCGTCCGCCGCATCGAGATCGCTCCCCGCCGGCAACGGTGGCAACGGCTGACCCTTCAGAAGCAGCTCGAGATCCGCCGTCTCGAGCGTCTCGCGCTCGAGCAGTGCCTCGGCGATGCGCTCCAATACGTCCCGGTGCTCTTCGAGCAGGCGCAGCGCCTCGTCGTACTTGGCCGAGAGCGTTTTGGCGACTTCGTCGTCGATCTGTTCGGCCTTCTTGTCGCTGTAATCCTTGCGGGTCATAAAATCGCGTCCCAAGAAGACGTCGCCGCCCGAGTCCGCATAAGAGACCGGCCCCAGTGCGGCGCTCATGCCGTACTCGGTCACCATGCGGCGTGCCCAACGCGTCGCCTGCTCGAGATCATTGGCGGCACCCGTCGAGAGCTGGTCAAAGACCAGCTGCTCGGCCGCGCGCCCTCCCATGGCGTAGCGGATGATCGCGAAGATCTGCTCCGCGGTGTAGTTCAGGCGGTCTTCCTCGGGCAGTGTCTGGGTCAGCCCCAATGCCATCCCGCGCGGGATGATCGTGACCTTGTGAACGGGGTCCGAGTGCTCGGGCGTCAGCAGTGCGATCAGCGCGTGCCCCGCCTCGTGGAAGGCCGTGATGCGCTTGTCCTCGTCGCTCATGATCATGCTACGACGCTCGGCCCCCATCAGGACCTTGTCCTTGGCGGACTCGAAGTCCGTTTGCGAGACGCGCTGCGCGTCGCGTCGCGCTGCCAGCAGCGCGGCTTCATTGACGAGATTCTGCAGATCGGCTCCAACGAACCCCGGCGTGCCACGCGCCTGCAAGCCCAGGTCGACATCATCGTCGAGCGGGACGCGGCGCGTGTGGATCTTGAGAATCTGCAGGCGGCCGCGCACGTCGGGCCGTGGCACCACCACTCTGCGGTCGAAACGTCCGGGCCGCAGCAGCGCCGGATCGAGAACATCGGGCCGATTCGTGGCGGCGATCAGAATCACGCCCTCGTTGCTCTCGAAGCCATCCATTTCGACCAGCAACTGGTTGAGCGTCTGTTCGCGTTCATCGTGGCCACCGCCCATGCCCGCTCCGCGATGCCGTCCGACCGCGTCGATCTCATCGATGAAGATGATGCAGGGCGCCTGCTTCTTGCCCTGCAAGAAGAGGTCTCTCACACGAGACGCTCCGACTCCGACGAACATCTCGACGAAATCCGAGCCGGAGATGGAGAAGAACGGAACCGCGGCTTCGCCCGCCACGGCACGGGCGAGCAGCGTCTTGCCCGTCCCGGGCGGCCCCACGAGCAACACGCCCTTCGGAATCCGTCCTCCGAGTCGCGTGAACTTCTTCGGCTCCTTGAGAAACTCGATGATCTCCTCGAGCTCGGTCTTCGACTCCTCGATGCCCGCCACATCCTTGAACGTGACCGACTGCTGGCTCTCCGTGAGCAGGCGGGCCTTCGACTTGCCGAAGCTCATCGCCTTGCCACCACCCGACTGCATCTGCCGAATAAAGAAGATCCACAGGCCGATGAACAGCACCAGCGGGAACCACATGATCAAAATCTGCCGCCAGAAACTGCCTTCGTCCTTGGGTTGGGCGATGACCTTGACCTGCCGTTCATGCAGCAGCCCCAGCAGCTCTTCGGTGATGGCGGGCGCATAGGTCGTGAATGAGGTGCTGTCGACCATCTTGCCGTCGATGCTGCCCTCTTCGATCGTGACCTCCTCGACCTGACTCTCCTCGACCGCAGTGATGAAGTCACTGTACGCGAGAGCCGGCGGCGACTCGGCCTCCTGCCGGAGCATCGTGAAGAGCAGGAGCATGACCACGAGGATCACGACCCACAGCGCCATATTCTTGTAGAACTGCTGATTCACTGTCTATCCTCGGGCCCGCCGGCCACCCGGCCCCCCCAGCCTTGGATGCCGTCCCTGTAGGGTCAGTTCACGCACGAGAGAAAACCCGCAGAACTCAGCTCAGCACTCGACCCAGGAGAGCGACGGGACCGCCAAGCGGCCCTCTACGTCGATCCCCCACGGTAGCATGCCCCGTTTCTCTATACCCCAACTCGACTCAAAGTGTAGCCTTCCGTCCCACGCTTCAGCCTCAGCCCCCCGGGCAACTCAATCGCGCTTCCAACCTGCTGCCGCTGATCTGCCCGCAGAAAGCCGAGCATCCGCTCGAGGTGTACTCGGCTGACGTCCCGCCCAGCTCCGACTTCGAGCAGCGCACAGCGCACGAGCCGCCGGGCCAGCGCATCCGGGAGCTCAGGCCAGCCTTCGCGAACCAATTCGATCTCGCTTCCCCGCACGCGCAGGTAGCGACATGCCGCCTCGCGTACCAGGGACTCGATCCATTCCGAGTCCCTTCTCTGTGCTTCGGCAAGATTGCTCAGAGCCCTGAGCAGTTGTGGATTGAACTCGCGGGCCAAGCCGGGCAGCCAGTGGCGTCTCAGCCGATTGCGGGTGTAGCGGTCACTGGTATTGGACGTGTCTTCGCGCCACGCGAGCCCGTTCTCGAGCGCGTAGGTCTCGATCCGCTGGCGGCTCACACCGAGCAGAGGACGCACGATCCGGCCATCCGGCGAACGCTCGGGAATGCCGCCCAGGGCGTCCGGCCCGCCGCCGCGCAGCAGCCGCATCAGCACCGTTTCGGCCTGGTCGTCGAGGTTGTGTGCGGTCGCGATGTGCTGCGCCCCGGCGGCCTCCGCCATGGCCTCGAACGCCTGATAACGCAGCTGACGGGCCGCCTCTTGGAGCGTTGGACGCTCGCGATTGGAACGATCGCGGCGCAGATCCTCGGGCACCACACGCTCGACCGCGAAGTCGAGCCCGAGCTTCCCGGCGAACTGTCCCACGGCCCGCTCGTCCCCTTCGGAGTCCATCCCCCTCAGACCGTGGTTCACGTGCCCCACGCAGAGATCGAGGCCCAGACCCGCCGCGCCGCCGGAGAGGGCGTGGAGCAGCACCGTGGAGTCGACGCCGCCCGAGACGGCCACCAGAATACGTCGCCCCTCGATGTGCAACGCGCTCACGGCCTGCTCGACGGCTGCTCGGACCATGTCACGAGCTTAGGCCCGCGCATCACGCGCGCCACAGGCTGCGGGCGCGCTGCGGTTGGCGGGCTCTGGGCGATTCGGGTATTCCACGAGCCGTGACGCCGACCTCCGCCTCCTCATCACGGCCCCTCTCGCCGCTCGACAACGTCGGTGACTGGCCGGCTCGCTGGGCTCGCCGCCGCCCTTCGCAACCGGCACTGGCGGACGACGAGCGCCAGCTCGACTGGCTGCACTTGGACGCGCGCATCGCACGGCTCGCGGGCTGGCTGACGCGCGAGGGAATCGGCCCGGGAGACCGCGTGGCGATTCTGCTCGCCAACCGTTCTGCCCACCTGGAGCTCGTCTTTGCAGCCGCACGTATCGGCGCCATCAGTCTGCCGGTCAACTTGCGGCTCTCGCCTCGCGAGATCGCCTTTCTGCTGGACGACTGCGAGCCGGCGGCGCTCTTCTTCGAGAGCGATCGCCTGCGCGCCGTCGAGAAGGCGGGAGCCAGCGCCCGGAAGGCCCCGCGGCTGCTCGTCGCTGTTGGCGGCGCGGCGGATCAATACGAACGCGAGCTGGAGCGGGCGCCGTGCTACACGGGCTCGCTTCCAGTCCACCCCGACGACCCGATGATGCTCATGTACACCTCCGGCACGACCGGAACACCGAAGGGGGCACTGCTTCCACACCGCAAGGCGCTCTACAACTCGCTCAACGCAGAGCTCTTCTTCGGCATCCGCGAGAGCGACCACGTGCTCGTCGTCGCGCCGCTCTTTCACTCCCTCGGTCTTCAAATCCTCTCGCTGCCCATGATCTATGGCGGCGGACGGATCACACTGCAGCGTCACTTCGATGCAGCACGCGTCTGGAAGGCGGTCGGCGAGGAAGGAATCACCTACTTCGGGGGCGTGCCGACCATGCACCAGCGCCTCTACGACGAGCTGGAGGCTGCCCCGCCGAACCATTACGACCTCTCCACGCTGCGCTTCGTCTTCACGGCGGGCTCGGCGGTCTCGGTGGAATTGGTTCGCACCTTTCAAGCTCGGGGGATCGTACTCAAACAGGGCTACGGTCAGACTGAGAGCTCGATTCTCTGCTGTCTCGATGCCCGCGATGCGGTGCGCAAGGCCGGCAGCGTAGGCCTGCCGGTCTTTCACGCCGAGCTGCGGGTCATCAGCCAGGACACTCGGCACGAGCCACCGTCAAAGTGGCGCGATGTCGTCGTCGGTGAGACGGGGGAGATCGTGGTACGCGGCCCGATCTCGATGCTCGGCTACTGGGGACAACCAGAGGCGACGGCCGAGACCCTCGTCGACGGCTGGCTCTGCACCAGCGATCTGGCGACGATGGACGAGGCGGGTTTCGTCACGCTGGTCGGGCGCGCCCGCGATCTGTTCATCTCGGGCGGAGAGAATGTCTACCCGGCCGAGGTCGAAGCCGTCTATCGCGAACACCCCGCCATCCGTGAGATCGCCGTCGTGGGCGTCTCGGACCCACGCTGGGGCGAAGTCGGCCGAGCCCACGTTGTGATGGAGGAGGGGCACACGCTCGATCTCGCTGCCCTCGAGTCTTGGGCACGGGATCGGCTGGCGAGCTTCAAGCGCCCGCAGTGCTTCGTCGTCGAAGAGGACTTGCCTCGCACGGCCAGCGGAAAAGTCCAGAAGCACAGGCTGTCGCGCCCCGACTCGCCGACCTGAAGCGTCTTCTCAGGCCCCGAGATCAGGAGGCGATCAGCAGCCGCAGGGAGTTCCCCACCTTCTCCGCGTAGTCCGCCATGTCGGCGATCCAGTTGATGAGCTGGTACCAGAAGTAGGTCCCGACACCGAGTTCTTCTTCGATGCCAAAGAGCACGCGCTGCGCCAGCTCGGCCAGCTCGTCGGTCTCGCTCTCCAGCCGATTCAGCTCGCGGATCATCTCTTCGACCTTGCCCACTTCGCGCGGGCCGAAGCCAGTCTCGATGAGTTCGTCGAGCTCATCGATGATCTTCTGGCTCTGCCGGCAGGTAACGAGCACGCTGCGCGTCAGTGCGAGGATCGGCTCGCGCAACGCATCGGGCGGCGTCATTGCCCGCATGTCGGCCAGCTCGGCGATGTCCTGGGCGGTGTCGGCCATGGAGTCCTGGTTGTGCAGGATCTCGAGCATGTCCCGCCGCTCTACGGCCATGAAGAGCCGCTTGGGTAGGTGGCTGCGGATCTCGTGCTTGATCCGATCGGCCTCGTGCTCGAGGCGGACGACCTCAGCCCGGTGCCGGCTCATGGCCTCGCGATCCCCCGCCGCCATCGCCTCGATGAAGGGCAGAATCTCCTGCGCACAGGCGACTGCCGCCTTCATGTGCCGCTGCATCGGACGAATGGGAGAGCGTCCAAACAGGTTTCCGATAATCGACAATTGAGCGTCCCTCTCAGCCCGTCATACCGCCAGCCACAGGCGGAAAAGATAGAAGAAACCAATCGAGAGTCCCGCCGCGATCGGAAGCGTCGCCACCCAGGACAGCGCGATCTTCCCCACGACCCGCAGGTCGAGCGCTTCGATTCCCCGCGAAAGCCCCACACCCAGCACCGCGCCCACCAAGATGTGCGTTGTCGACACGGGAATGCCCATCCTCGAGGCCAGCACGATGGTGATGGCGGCGGCCAGCTCTGCCGCGAAGCCTCGACTCGGCGTGAGCTGCGTGATCTTCTTCCCGACGGTCTCGATCACGCGATAGCCCCAGGTCGCCAGACCCACCACGATGCCGAAGCCACCCAGCGCCAGCATCCACGGCTCGACCACCGCCTTGCTCTCCATCAACCCGCCGCGCGCGACACTGACCACAGCGGCAAGCGGCCCGATCGAATTCGCGACGTCATTGGATCCGTGGGCGAAGCAAACCGCCGACGCGGTCATGATCTGCAGAATCACGAAGAGTCGTTCGACGCTCTCGAACTGCGACTCACTCTCACGCCGTGCCACCGCATGCCGATAGACGCGGCCCAGCACCCCAAACCCCAGCACCGCTCCGATTGCGGCCAACGCCAGCGAGAGCAGCAGTGCCTCCCCGAACCCGAAATCGAGACTCAGGTTCTTGAGACCCTTGAAGAGTGTCACGAGCCCGATGATGAAGAAGACGAGGGCGAAGAAGACCGGTCCCCAGCGCCGCGCCGCTTCCAGTGGCTCCCGGCGATCGAGAATCAGTCGACGAATGAGCACGAACACGGCGAACCCCAAGCCGCCGCCGATCAGGGGCGAGGTCCCCCAGGAGATCACGATCTGCGCCACCTTCCCCCAGTTGACCACATCTGCGCCCAGCCCGACCACGCCGAAGCCCACGATCGCGCCAACGATCGAGTGCGTGGTGGAGACCGGCAGCCCAAAGAAGGTCGCCGCAACGAGCAGAGTCGCTGCAGCAGCGAGAGCAGCCAACATGCCATGGAGCAGCACCTGTTGCTGCGCCATCACCACCGTCATGTCGAGCATGCCCTTGCGCACGGTATCGGTGACGTGCCCGCCCACGAAGAAAGCACCGCAGAACTCGAAGACGCCCGCGACCAGGATGGCACCGCCGAGATGAAGGGAGCCAGAGCCGACGCTCGTCCCCATGGCATTGGCCACATCGTTGGCGCCGATAGCCCACGCCATGTAGAGCGCCAACGCGCCACCGATCCAGATCTCGAGCGGAATATCGGCGATCAAGGCTTGCTGGACCTGCCTCCGCGAGAGAGATCCTCGCGACGCGCGGTACCATTGCACGGGCCGACACTCGACACAATGGGTCCAGCAACATTTCGGGCAACAACAACTGGCCGGTCGGGCGAGCGCAGGTCCGACAGCTCAACCCGCCCGGAGAGGCAGCCGATCTCCGCAGCCCGATAGCAGCGCTGCCGCGGCTCAGCCGCTCATCACCTCCTTGATCTTGCTGTGAATGGCGGGGACACGAGAGGGCTTGGGCAGGAAGCCGCTGGCCCCGGCGGCCAGCACGTCGTCACGGTCGCGATCCGTGCTGTATCCGCTGCTCACGATGATCTTCGTGCCCGGTCGGACTTCCAGGATCTTCTCGAGACAAGCCCTCCCCCCCATGCCTGGCATCCCGAGATCCAGGATCACCAGATCGATCTCGTCACCGTGATGACGGAAGAACTCGACGGCCTCCTCTCCGCTCTCGGCCGTATGGATGCGATATCCATACTCCTCCAGGTTCTGTCGCGTGACGTCGAGCATGATGACTTCGTCATCGACCAGCAGAATCCTGCCACTCCCCGGCCCGACGTCCTCGTGCTGGGCTGCCTCCGGCCGAGCCGCCACCACCTCGCCCGGAAGCCCCGGCAAACGAATCTCGAACCGGGTTCCCTGACCGACCTTGCTCGTGCAGCTGATCTGCCCACCGCAGCCGACTACGATGCCGTAGACCACCGCGAGGCCAAGGCCGGTACCCGCCCCCACCTCCTTCGTCGTAAAGAAGGGGTCGAAGATCTGCTTCGCCGTTTCTGGACTGATCCCGTGCCCTGTATCCTCGACACTCAGCACGACCCACTCAGCGGGCTCGTTCTCGCCCTTCTGCCCCGTACTCGCGTCTGCTCGCGGTACGCGCCGTGTCTTCATTCGAAGCACACCGCCGTCGGGCATGGCATCCCGGGCGTTCACCGCCAGGTTCATCAAGACCTGCTCGACCTCTGTCGGATCGGCTCGAATCGCAGAAAGACTCTCGGCGAGATCGAGTTCGATCGCGATCGTCTTCGGCAGAGTTCGGTCGAGGATCGCCTTCACGTTGGAGAGACGCTCGTTGATATCGATCGGAAGCGGTTCGCTCCGCGTCTTCGCGCCGAACTTCAGCAATGAACGAGCGAGGTCCGAGCCGCGCTGCACGGTATTCTCGATCATCCCGAACTCCGGCGGTGCGGCGTTCCCGGCGCCAATCTTGGAGGACAGCCGCTCGACGCATGCCTGGATGATCTGCAGAAAATTGCCGAACTCGTGAGCGATTCCGACGGAAATCGTGCCGAGTGCCTCCATCTTCTGCGCGTGGAGCAGCTGGCTCTGCAGCGCCTCGCGCTCCTCCTCAGCCCGCTTTCGATCGCTGACCTCCCGCGTCAGCTCCTCGTTGGTTGATCGAAGGCCCGCGTAGCTCTCTTCGAGGGCAGCGCTCATGGCGTTGAAATGTCTGCCCAACTCTCCGAATTCGGTCCGTCCCGAGTCCTCGATCCGATGCTGCAGGTTGCCTGAGGCAATGATTCGGGTTGCGCCCACCAGCCGTTGCACGGGCTTCGTAACCAAGCGAACGAGGTACGAAGAGATCGCAATGCCGATGAGGAAGCTCACGCCGACCGTGGCGAACAGAATGACCATTACGTCGGTCACGCGCGCCGCGGCTCGGCGTGTGATTTCATCCAGCGTTTCGGTCGCGACCGCCGACATGCGCCCAGTGCGGGCGAGCAGCTGGTCTCCAATCGCCGCCGCCTCGAGCTCGAGCCTGGCGACCTGTGCCCGATCGGCCGAGGCCGTAATGTAATAGCTGAGTGCCGTCTTGTATCGATCGACGAGAGTCAGGATCTCATCCAGGTCCCTCTCTACAGCCGGCCCGTGGTGACACGAGGCGCACTCCTCGGCGCCAACATCGAGTTGCTCCACGTTCTGGACGATCGAATCCAGCCGCCTCTCGAGTGGCGTGTGCACGGTATAGAGATCGGCCTGCACGCTCTGTACGCTGATCACCAGATTGCGCCGGAGGCCCTCCACCTCGTGCAGACTCAGCAGGTGCTGTAGCTCCTTCGTGGCAGTGTTGACGTACCAAGAGGCCACACCGGCACCGGCGGCGAAGACGGCGAACAAGAACAGAAGCGAGACGACGATCCTTCTCCTCACGCCACGCCTCCGTCAGTCGTTCACGTACTGATACGTCTTGAGGTCAATGCCCGCACGCTCGGCGATGCGAAAGACCGGGGCGTAGTCTTTCGTGCCGGTCTCGATGAAGCGAATTGCCCCGAACCTTCGAAGAGCCGCCTGGCCCGCGTTGCTCTCGTTCATTCCGAGCAGGGCCGTCGCTAGAGCAGACCGCACCGCGGGCTCCAGATCGCTTCGCAGACCGAGAGCGTTCGAAGGCACCGCCGGCGACTCAGCGAGGATCACGAGCTCGTTGAGCACGCGAGGGTTCCTCTCGGCCACGAGTCCGTAGATCGTGTTCTTCGCACAACCGATCGCCACCTTCCCGTCCAGAACCGCCGTGATGGTCGCATCGTGGCTACCGGCGAAATAGTGCTCCTTGAAGTAGCCCGCCACCTCGTTCACTCCGTGCTCCTTGAGGTAAGCCATCGGGAAGACGTAGCCCGCCGTCGTCGCACGATCGACGAAGGCAATGCTCTTCCCTCGCATGTCCGACACGTTCTTGATATTGCTGTCCTTGCGCACGAAGACGTGGCCGTGATAGGAGGAGCTCCCGTCCTCCCACAGCGGTCTCACGATCGGCTCGACCCCCAGCTTACGAATAGCCAGAGCGCCCGTGAAGCTCCCCCAGAAGGCACCGTCGAGGTGCTCGGCGGTGTAGCGCTCGATGATGTTTCCGTAGCGGGGAAGGATCGTGAACTTGATCTCGATGCCCGCCACTCCTTCGATGTACTCGGCGATCGGCTTGTAGCGGTTCATCTGCCGGAAGACGTTCTGCTCCGGAATCAGTCCGATCGTCAACTCCGTCGAAGCCGCAGGCGCCGCAAAGCCCGCAGCCAGAAGTGCGAGGGTGAGTAGGAACACCATTCGAGCGCCCCGCGCGCGAAGCGGAGTCGCACAGTGTGACGCACCGATCGCGGTGATCGCTAACTGTAGTCTGCGCACGGCCCAACTCCTCTTTCGATCGGGTGTGCATCCGGCGTGTGTCGGGTGCGCATCGGGCTACCCGAGGGCAGGAGCGCTTGACGGGGCTCCCTCCTCGACGCCGCATTGATGCAGCCGCGCATGATAGCACGACCCGCGCGCGTCGGGCCTAGCGCAGCGTGTGCCAGAACTCAGGCAGCGCCGGCCTGACAGTCACCAGTCGTCGTCCTGATAGCGGGGGAGTCGGTCGATTTCGAACATCCACACCAGCGCATCTCCGGCCAGCCGCGCTCCATTTCAGCTCTCGAAAGACGATGCGTCGGGGTATGTCTCCTCGAGGAACCGTCGGGCCACCGCCTCGGCCGCCGCTCTTGGCCGCGCGCCGTAGTTGTCGTTGAGCGCCAGGAAGCTCGGCCGGACCCCGCGCACGCGCCGCAGCTGCCACCAGTTCCAGATCGCGATGTTCTCCAGCCCGACATAGTGCATGCGGCGACGCGTCTCGTCGGGACTGGCGGCCACGGCCCGACCGCGCTCGATGAGATAGGCCGCCATCAGAATGTGAGGCAGCACATTGTCGTGACCGCGGAAGCGCGAAGCGCGTGTCCGTGCGAACGCCTCCGGCCAGCGCTCGATCACCTCTCGCATGTCCTCTTGATCGACAACACGCGGATGGTGCGCCTGATGCGGTCGCGGGCGAGGCCCCAGCGTCTCCTCGAGCAGGCGGGCCGTGTTGACCAGCGACGCGTTGAAGGGGGAGATCCGCTCGCTCACGCGCTTGTTGGCAGACGGCAACTGCCCCTCGAAATAGAGCTTGAGTCGGCCGTCCTCGGCTTGAAAGTCACTTGCCCGAGTCGGCCCGAAGAGCAGCATGTCATCGTTGAAGGTCAAGAAGCGACGCGAAAGACCGGGAATGCAGTGCAGATACGACTCGATCCCGAAGGCGTTGAAGCTCGGCAGGATCTCGGGCGGCATGATCTCGTCGAGATAGACCATCTTCAGGCCGGGATGATCCAGACGCATCCAGCGTGGCACCTGGGGGCGGCAGGTCACGATATAGATCGTTCCGCGCCAGGGGGCATGGCGCTCGAGCGAGCGGAGCACAAACTTCAGCAGGTCGAGATTGTCACGCGTTCGATTCGGGTTGAGGTCGTGCTTCGTGCGCGCGTAGCGCTGACGTTCTTCATTGAAGCCGGGAAAGGAGTCGTCCACCCAGGTGCAGACAACGTCGAGAGTTTCGTCAGCCATCGGACTCCACGCGTTTAGGCGGCCCGATGATAGCCCGCTCGCGCTGGCCGTGACCGGCGGCAACCGCGAGCTTCACAGCGCGTGGCTTGGGCTGGTAGCGGTGGGCAGACTCGAACTGCCGACCTACGGCTTATGAAGCCGCCGCTCTAACCGACTGAGCTACACCGCCATGCCCACAGCAAGGCGCCGATACCGGCACCCGACCACCTCACTCACCGACCTCCGATGCCTTGCGCAGATCTTGGACCAGCTTCTCGAGCGTGGCGACCCGCTTGGCCAACTCGCGTGAGCCCGAGCCTGCTGTCGACGGGTGCGAGGGGCCTGCGGCCGACGCCTCGGACGGCGTGTAGTCCGCATTGGCAAACCTCGTCACCTTTCCGACGAGATCTTCGAGATCCGGAATCACCTCCCCGATGCTCCCCGAGTGCACAAAGATCTCGCGCAGTGTCTCGCCGCTCTCCCCGTGCGCGGTCGCGGCCGCCTGCATGTCGAGACTGGCGCCGGCGCCAAAACGGGTAAAGGAGCCGAACAGAACGAAGTCGGCACCCACCTCGCGACCCAGCTCGAGCGCCTCCGACAACCGAGTGGTGCTCTTCGCCGAATCATCCACGCGGATCACGCGGAACGCACCCGCCTGCTCGAAACGTGACGACAACATATCGGCCAGCCCCCACCGCAGGTAGTCCGGACTCTCGGCACTGTGCACAACCACGGGCAGCAGCGCGATCGACAGACGCTCCTGTGCGCGTACGGGTCCGGCGGCAGACGCGATGAGTGCGGCTGACAACACGAGGAGTAGTAGCGAGTCCAAGTCGCAATGACGCGGGAGCCAGCGGAGGGCCAATGAGTGATCTCCAGTCAGCGCGTGACTCGACCGGCCGATCCCATCCCGCGCCGCCCAGCGGCTCGTCCGCACGCCCTCGATCCAGGAGTGCGCGGCAAGCGGGCGTCGACGGGATGAGCGCCACCCGAGTCATCGCGCACAGGGGCGCTTCAGGCGGCGGAATTGTCTGCAATCACATCACGAGCGTCAAGACATCGGCGGGTCCGCCCGCCGCCCACCGATCACGGGCAGACGAACCCGGAAGGTCGAGCCATCGCCCACTCGGCTGCGCACCTCGATGCAGCCGCCGTGATCGGCCACGATCTGGTGGGAAATCATCAAGCCAAGTCCGGTCCCCTGATCGGGGTCCTTGGTGGTGAAGAAGGGATCGAAGATGCGCTCGAGGTGCTCCTCGGGAATGCCACGCCCGGAATCTTCGACCACCAGGCAGGCCGCCTCCTTCGGATCGTCCGGGTCCGGCGTGACCTTCACATGCACCACCCCTTCCTCGGGGGTCGCCTGAACCGCGTTGAGCAGCAGATTCAGCGTGACCTGGTGCAGGTGAGCGCGCACGCCTAGAACATTCGGCGTCTCGTCCGCGCAATCGAGCAGCAGAGAGACACCCGCCGACGTCACCTCGCGCTGGATCAAGCTCACCACCTCTCTCGCGAGCTCGCCCAGGTCCACGAGTCCGTGCTCGGCAGCCGGCGCCTCGCTGCCACCGTGTGCCAGTCTGGACATCGTGGCCACCAGTCCGCGGATGCGCTCCAGCTCCGATGTGGCGAGCTGGTGATACTCGCCCCAGAAGGACAGATCCGCGTCGGCCCGCTTCTGCGGCGCCAGGCTGAGGAAGGTGTGAACCGATACCAGCGGGTTGTTGATCTCATGGGCGAGACCTGCCGCGAGCGCCCCCAGCGTACCAAGTCGATCGGCCCGCAGGACCTGGGCGCGTGAGGTTCTGAGATCGTCGACGAGTCGAGCGTTCTCGATGGCGATCACCGCCTGCATCGCCAGGCCGTCCAGCAGCGTCCGATCGTCGGCGCCGAAACGACGACCGCCGCTGCGGTTGTCCACCGCGAGGGCGCCGATGACCTCGCTCTTGCCGACCAGCGGCACGACCAGAATCTCGTCGGCCGATACCTCGGTTGCCCAGTCACGAACCGGCCCCTCCAACCGCGAGAGATCATCCACCCTGAGCGCCTGCAGCGCGCCCCTCTGCAGCGAATCAATGAACTCGGGAGCCCTGCGGCGAGAGATTTCGATCTGGCTGAGCCGCCGTGCCACGTCGGTACCGTCGGGCGCCAGCCCACGCCAGACCAGCTGATCGGCTGCCTTGTCGAAGAAGAGAAGCGCCGCACCATCGAACCCGAGCTCGCCGTGGGTCGCGCCAAGCAACAGGTCAATCAGGCGGTCGAGGTCCATCTCGCGATGAAGCGCGCGCGAGAGTCGGTTGAGCAGCGTCAGCTCCTCGAGCAGCGCACTACGCTCACACTCCAGTGCGTATGCTTCGATGGCCCGCCGCAGCGTGAGCCGTAGGTCGTCCGGCTCCCAGGGCTTGGGGACGTAGCGGTAGATGCTGCCATCGTTGATGGCATCGCCGAGGATGTCCACATCCCCATAGGCGGTCACGAGGATTCGAATCGTCTTCGGGTCCAGCTCGCGCACACGGGCCAGGAACTCGACGCCCGTCACCTCGGGCATGCGGTGATCGGAAAGCACGACGGCCACCGGGTTCTGGTTCAGCAGCCGCATGCCCTCTTCGGCACTGGTTGCGGTCAGGATTGAGAAGTCACGCCGAAAGGTCAGCTCGAAGATCCGCAGGTTGTCCGGCTCATCATCGACGTAGAGCACCGGGAACTCGCGGTGATCCATCAACTGGCTCGGCCTGGGTCGCACTGTCGCCCTCCAAGATCTGTCTCGGCTCGGCAGTCCGCGCTCGAATCGGAACCCGGGCCGCGTCGGCGTTGCAGCCTGACCCGAGGCGTCCGGCACTGCACCGGGGCCGTCCGCACCCATGTTTCGGTCCCGCGGAGAGCGAGATTGAGCGAAACATGGTTCTACAGCCGGGGCCTACACCTGCTCCCTGCTCCGGCGCCCAGCGGCCGGGCGCGGCGCGCTGGTCAGCCGTCCAGTACGACCTGGCGCACCTTGACGCCGGCCTCGCCCAGTAGGTCGAGCGCCGTCGCCCCAAGGGGATAGCCCGCGTTGTAGACCACCTCCGACAGCCCCGCATTGATGATCAGCTTGGTGCACTGGAGGCAGGGAGAGAACGTGGTGTAGATCGTGCCGCCTGCCAGGCTGACGCCGTGGTAGGCCGCCTGCGTGATGGCGTTCTCCTCGCCATGAGAGCACAGGCACTCGCCCAGGTTCGTACCGCCTGGCGCCAGGTTGTTGCAGCGTGGGCAGCCGCCCTCGTTGCAGTTCCGGGTGCTGCGGGGCGTGCCGTTGTAACCCGTCGAGATGATGCGCAAATCGCGCGTGACAACGGCCGCGACCTTGCGCTTGACGCAGTTGCTGCGCGAAGCCACCACCCGAGCAATGCTCATGAAGTACTCGTCCCAGCTCGGGCGCTCGAAGAACAGCGTCTCCTTGAAGACCGACTGGATCGATTCGTACAGCTCCTCGAAGCCGCCATCGTTGCGAACGACGAACTCAGCCAGCTCTCGCACGGCGGAGAGCTGCTGCGCCACGGGATCGTCGCTGCCGCGCTCGCGCCGCTCGAAGTCATGCATCTGCTCCAGCGTCTCCGGATCGCCGGGCCGACCTCGCTGCCGCATGCGCTCGAAGCGCACCGCCAGCTCCGCGTCCACCCAGACCAGATGGAAGTCGCTCGCGCGGCGGCGGAGCACCTCCACCTCGACTGGGTGACGGACCGAATCGATGGCGTAGTTGCGATCGGGAAGCAGCCGCCCGACGAGTCGCTCCGCCAAGACGCCCGGGCCATGCTCAGCGCGCAGCTCCCGTCCCACCTCGATCATGAGCTCACGCGTCTCCTCGAGACCGCGCCGAGCGAGCTCATCCCGAATTGCATCGGACAGCGAGAGAGCGTAGAAGCTGCGCTCCGCGAGGTACTTGATGAACTCGCCCTTGCCCGCGCCGTTGGGGCCAGAAACTCCGATGATCATCCGGGCTCCTCGTTGCTACGGCAATCCCAGTGTCCTGTCTCAGAAGTTCGCCAACTATCTCGACGACCATCCATCCTCGCTGGCTGCGTTGGGAATCCCTTGAAATATCTACGGATATTCCGGCGGTCTCCCGCCTTGCCCGCGAGGCGTCTGGGCGCCGATATAGTCGCCGGACTCCTGAGACAGGACACTAGCAGCTTGTCGGGCGACGCCGGACCCAGCCGTTTGCGTGTTGGCCACCCGTCTGGCACGTTGCGCCGCAATGCGTGTCTATGTCACGGGTGGCAGCGGGTTCGTGGGACAGCGGTTGATCCCACGCCTCGTAGAGGCGGGCCACGAGGTAACCGCCAGTGACCGCGAGGTCGACGTGTCGGCGCCACGGGCCATGGCCGACGCCTTTGCTCGCGCCCGCCCCGACGCAATCGTCCATCTGGCGGCCCAGAGCTCGGTGGCGGCCTCCTGGCGCGATCCGGCCGTCGCCTACCGCGTCAACTTCCTCGGTGCGCGCAGCGTGCTGCAGGCGCTGGCGAACCAGGTGCCCCGGGCGCGACTGCTGCTCGTCGGCTCGGGCGATCAGTACGCCCCGACGCAGCCCGGTTCGCCTCCGCTGAGCGAGCGCGATTCGCTGCGACCGCGCTCGCCCTACGCCCGTAGCAAGACCGCGGCGGAGCAGCTCGGCAGCCTGGCGGCGGCGGACGGGCTCGATGTGCTGCGGATTCGTGCCTTCAACCACACGGGTGCCGGACAGAGCGTGCAATTCGTGGCCTCCGACTTTTCGCAGCAGATCGCCGAGATCCTGGCCGGCTCTCGGCCCCCTGAGATGCGTGTGGGCAACCTGGATGCTGTACGTGACTTCCTTCACGTCGACGATGTCGTCGGCGCCTACCTCCGGCTGCTCGAGCCCGAGGCGCCCGCCGACATCTACAATGTGGCCAGCGGCGAGGGAACGAGCATCCGCAGCCTGCTCGAGACGCTCTGCGAGATCGCCAGTGTGTCGCCCAATATCGAGATCGATCCCGCGCGCTTCAGACCGACCGACTGGATGCGCGGCGACGCCGGCCGTCTGCGGCGAGTGACCGGCTGGCGCCCCGCAACGCCCTTGCGCGATGCGTTGGCCGAGCTGCTCGCCTTCTGGCGTGCGCATCCCGAGCCTCGAGCGACATGATGAAGTGTCGGACAGGACCGCGCCGCTACTCTGGCGCGGACCGTTTCATCGCGAGCGAGATCCAGTCGTCGCCCCCTTCGTCGCGCAGTGAGCGTTGCTGGCTCGGCAGCAGCCCCAGCCGAGAGAAGGCGTCTACGACGACTTCGCGATCGCTGGCCAGCAGCCCGGACAGGATCGCGCAGCCGCCGCTCGCCACGGCGTCGGCAATGCCGGGCGCCATGGGCAGCATCTCGCGCCGCAGCAGGTTGACCAGTACCAGATCGAACGCGGGCGCACGCAGGGCCTCGAGCGGACCGGCAAAGAGCCGAAGACGATCGGCGAGCCGGTTTCGCGCGGCCCAGTTCGCGGCCTCGCGCGCGGCCTCGCGATCCAGGTCGAAGGCCACCGCCGAATCGGCCCCCAGCAGCACTGCCGCCATCGCGAGCACGCCGGTTCCCGTGCCGACGTCCAGCACGCGCGCCGGGCACGCGGATTCGTTCGTGAGCTCATCGATCCACTGCAGCGCGAGCTCGGTAGAAGCGTGGCCGCCAGTGCCGAAGGCCTGCCCGGGATCGATCACGAGTTCGCGCTGGCCGGCGCCGAGCACGTGGCCGACGAAGGAGGGGCGCACCACCAGACGCGGCGAGATCACAATGGCCCGGAGCCCGGCCTTCCAGCCCTCCCGCCAATCCTCGGCCTCGAGCACCTCTGACGGGCCAACGCGCATCCCCTCCGCCTCGAGCGGTGAGAGTGCCCGCAGCACGGCCCCGACGTGCTGCGAGGCGACGTAGACGATGAGCACGACGCCTTCGCCGCCCGCTCGCTCCTCCAGCCCATCGGCGCCTGCAGCCCAGGCCTCCGCCGTGGCGCGCTCAGCGAGTTCGACGCCGGGCACATCCAGCCTGATTCGACGATGCTCGGACGTGGCGCCTCTCCTCTCGACCGTGCTCTGCCTGCTGCTGGGCTCCGGCTGCTACTACGGCCACCTCGCAGCGGGCCAGACCCGGCTGCTATTGGCCCGCCGCGACGTCGAGGAGGTCGTGGCAGACCCGGAGACGTCGGACGAGCTGCGTCAGCGACTCTTCCTCGTCGAGCGGACACGCAGCTTTGCCGCACAGCTCGGCCTCACGGTGGAGGGACAGTACACGAGCTACGTGCCCTGGCCAGGAGATCGCGTGTTGACGACGCTGGTCGTCAGCGAGCCCGGCCGCGTCGAAGCGCGCCCGTTTCGCTTTCCGATCGTCGGTCGCGTTCCCTACAAGGGCTTCTTCGATCTCGAACGCGCCGAGAGAGAGGCGAGCAGATTGCAGGCAGAGGGACTCGACACTTGCCTGATTGCGGTCCCCGCCTACTCGACACTGGGTTGGTTCGACGACCCACTGACCGATCCGATGCTACACGGCGGTGACGGACGGCTGGTGGAGACCATCATTCACGAGCTGGTTCACGCCAGTGTATTCCTGAAGAGCCAGCCGGATTTCAATGAAGGCGCGGCGAACTTCATCGGCCAGGAGGCATCTGTACGCTTTCTGGCCGACCAGCCGGAGCGGGCACGCGAGCGACGCGCCGAGGTGACCGACACGCGCCGACTCGCGGCCGAGATGATGGCCTTCCGCGAGCGCGTGCGGACGCTCTACGAACGCGTGAGCGAGACCCGCGAACGCGAGCAGCAACGCGCGCGAATCGAGCTCGATGCACGCCGACGCCTGGCCGAGCTGCCACTCGAAACCCGCGAGCCCGCGCGCCTGGCCGAGCGGGTGCGCCTCAACGACGCCTGCCTTGCGCTGCGGGGCACTTACGCGGCAGACACCCCCCGCCACGCGGCCGTGCTCGAGCACTTGCGCGGCGATCTATCCCGCTTCATCGATCGGCTCCGAGCGGCGGCCGAGGCCTCGGATCCACACGTTCGTTTCTTCTCGAGCGAGGCCGACCCGGACGCGCCCGCTACAGCACGATGACCCCGAGCTCGACCAGCCCGCGGAAGACCACCAGACAGGCCTCGCTGTCGACCAGCGCGTCGTGCGCCCCCGCGAGATCCTCGCCGACGAAATAGCGGTAGGCTTCTGCCAGCGTCGGCCACTTGTACGAGTCGTACTTGCCCGGCAGCTTGAGGACGTCCGTCGACTCTTCCTTTGTGCAGACGAGCCGCTTGCCCTGCATGCGATCGGGCTTGTCCCCCAGCCGGTGGAGCGCCGTCAACATGACGGAGCGGTCGAAGCTCATGTTGTGAGCAACGATCACATCGGCCTGCATGCAGAGCTGGTTGAAGAGCGAGCAGGCGACGATCGGCGCGACGCCGAAGGAGCGGCAGTCCTCCTCGGAAATGCCGTGCGCCGCGAATGCCGCTGGCTCGATCGAGATTCCCTCCGCCAGCTTGACGAGCATGCAGTGACGCGACCTCGCTCGCCAGTCATCGGTTTCGACGAGCAGCATCCCGAGCTGGATCAAACTGGGCTGGCTGGCGTGCTCCGGCGGGAGCTTCCACTTCACCATGTCCGTCGTCTCGGTGTCGAAGATGAGTGCCTTCATCTCTTCCCGACTCCCCTGTATCACAAGCTCGTACGCGCGTGTCGCGCCACGGATCCCGCTGGTGACTGATCTCAGCATACCCGACAGCGCGACGAAGTCCGAGCCGAGCCGACTTCCGAGCTGCCGCCCACTGCCCCACGGCGGATCGAGCGCCTTTTCTTTGCCGGCGCGATGGGCTTTACTGACGCTCGTCCTCGCGCCAGCGAGGGCGCATAGGAGGACCCCCGATGTTTCGTCACGCTCTCGCCGGTGCTCTCTCCCGCTCGCTCTTCGCCATTTGCACGGCGGGGCTCCTCGTCTGTCCCGGCCTCGTCAGCGCAGAGCCGCTGACGGGACGACAGATCATGGAGTGGGTCGAGGAACGGGACGATGGCGACAACGGCATCTCGGACCTGGAGATGATCCTGATCGACAAGCGCGGCAAAGAGCGCGTGCGCGAGATCCGCTCCTTTAGCAAGGACAAGGGCGAGGACGAACTCGGCATCATGTTCTTTCTTTCGCCCGCGGATGTAAAGAATACCGGCTTCCTCACCTACGACTATGACGATCCGGAACGAGATGACGACCAGTGGCTCTACCTGCCCGCGCTGAAGAAGACCAAGCGAATCGCGGCCGGTGACAAGAGCGGCAGCTTCATGGGCTCAGATTTCACGTACTCCGACATGGCCTCGCGAATCCTGGACCGTTACGAATACAGCCTGATGAAGGAGACCGAGATAAACGGAGTCAAAGTCTGGCAGGTCGAGTCAATCCCGAATGAGAAGGAGATCAAAGAGACCGGCTACACCAAGTCGGTGGTGTTCGTGCGACAGGACAACCACGTCGTGATCCGCGCCCTCAACTGGGTCAAGAAGGGCAAGCGGCTCAAGTACATGGAGGTCAAGAAGCTCGAGCAGATCGATGGGATCTGGGTGCCGACCGAACTCACCATGACGACCAAGAAGGCCAAGACGACCCTCCACAAGACCGTCATCCGCTTCAGCAATGTGAAATTCAACCAGGATCTCGACGAACCGATGTTCAGCGTGCGCAGACTCGAGAAGGGACTCTAGCCTGAGTAATTCGTAACTGAGCCGGGCTAGGGCCGAGTTCGAGCTGCCGACGGAGAACACAACCGCCGTGACCCGCCGCCGTGCCATCGTCAATCATGTGATGCTGCTTGCCGGGCTCGTGCTCTGGTCGCTGCCGGCCTCGCTCGCGGCCCAGGCCCAGAATGCGAGCCAGCCGGTTGGTCGCCGCGCGGCGCAGCGATCCGCGCCAGCTTCCGCCCGCACTCTGCTCGGGGTCGAGGTCAGCGAATCGCACGGTGGCGTCGTCGTGCAGGTGCGCGCTGATGGGACCCTCGCCTCCGTGGTGATCTTTCCGCTCCGGAGCCCGGACCGACTCGTGATCGATCTGCCGGGGGTCGGCAACCAAGTCCCGGCGAGGCGGATCGCCGTGCCGGGTGATCACATCGCGCGCGTCCGCGTCGGCTCGCATCCGGACAAGACCCGCATCGTGTTGGATGCCGGCCCGGCCGCGAACGGCTTTCGCGAGCGTCGCGTGATACGAACCGCCGACGGCTTCAATCTGGCGCTGGGTCCTCGAGCCGCAGCCGCGACCGCGGCCACGAGCGGACTCGGGGTGGCGCTCGCGACCCGCCCGCCGAAGATCAAGACGGAGCCGCCCCCGGCGCTCAAGAAGCCGCCCGGACCAGAGCCGAGCGCAACCACGGGCGACGAGTCGGAACAAGCGCTTGCGATTGTCGGTGACGGTGCGCCGGATCCCGAGCTCGACGATGCACTTGGCGGCTTCGACGACGATGCGGCCGACTCCGAACTCGACGATGCTCTGGGTGGCTTCGGAGAGGATGAGCCGAGACACGCAACGGCGGCGACCGATCTCGCGAGCACGCACCCGGAGCAGCGACGCAGCTACGATCTCACCGGCAGTGTGAGTCTCGGCAGCTCGTTGAATCTCCGTTCACACTATGCCTCGGTCAACCCGGATCCCGCGGCCCAGAATGGGACTCCCTACGGCAACGTCCAGCGCCTGCGATTGCGCGGCGATCTGCAGCTCGATCTGCACGAACTGCCCTTCGGCTGGCGGGCGTGCGGGCAGGCATTCGCCTTCTACGACCTCGCCTACGCGCTGCATGGCCGATCCGAGTACACACGCCATGTGCTCGAGGACTATGAGTATCAGTATGAGGTACTCGATCTCTGGCTTGCGGGACCGCTGCTCGACAACCTCGACCTCAAGGTGGGCCGCCAGGTAGTCAACTGGGGGCGCTCAGACACGCTGCGCGTGACGGACGTCCTGAACCCGCTCAACAACCGCGAGCCCGGCCTGGTGGACATCGAGGATCTGCGCTTACCCGTAACCATGGTCAAGGCGGACTACTACTGGCGCCAGTGGAGCTTCACGGCACTGCTCATCCCCGAGATCCGCTACGACTACAACCCGGCGGTCGGGAGTGACTTCTACCCGAGCTTCAACCTGTCCGACCTGCACCCGTCGGCGATGCCCTTTGTCCTCCTGAATGTCGCCGCGTTCCAGGCCGGCGTACGCGGCGAACCAGCGAGTCGCCGCACCTCGCGCTGGCGGTCACCGCCGGAGTACGGCGGCGCCATCACCGGCATCTTCAGCGGCTGGGACATCTCGCTCTACGCCGCGAGCACGTACCAGAACCAAACGACGGTCGTGCTGAATATCCCCGACCTGTCTCAGCCGATCTTCGAAGACGACGACCGAGTCACGATGGTCGGGGCGGGCGGGAACTACACCCTCGGAAGCTGGCTCTTCAAGGCCGAGCTCGCCTACCTCGATGACCTCCACTACGCCTACTTGACTTCGGCTCCTGGGTCTCCGGGTTTCGCCGTCGTCCACCGCGACAAGTCACGCCTGGACGTCATGGGGGGCGTCGAGTACTACGGATTCCACGACACGACCATTGCCCTGGAGATCGTGAACCGCCACCTCTTCGACTACGACCCTCTGCTCAAGTTCCTGCCGAACTACCTCGACGAGAACAGCGTCGAGATGGCACTGCGCATCACCAAGGAGCTGATGAATTCCCGGCTCGACCTCACCGCACTCGGCCTCGTGCTGGGCGAACGGGCGCAGCACGGCGCCACCATTCGCCTGTCGGCCGACTACGAACTGATCGATGCCCTCGTACTCAGCGGCGGCCTGCTCTACTTCGTCGAAGGCGATAAGCCACCACTCGACGGATGGGGCAATAACGATCGTCTGTTCATGAAGATCAAGTACAGCTTCTGAACGCCTCGCCTCCCTTGGGGGTCTGCCGACAGTCCTCATGAATGCCCAGCTTCGCGCCGAAACGGGGCGTGCGGGCATGGGATGCCATCGCCCTGCTGGAAGGACTCGATCCCGATGGGTGTGGCGCAGCTGACTGCTACTCATGCCGCCGAGCTGGCGGACGATCTCAGAGGCAATGTCGAGCGCGCGTTGCGCGGCAAGCCGGAAGTGGTGTCACGGGCGCTGACCTGCCTCATCGCGCGTGGGCACCTGCTCCTCGAGGACGTACCCGGGGTCGGGAAGACGACGCTGGCCCACGCTCTGGCGCGCTCGCTCGCCGCCCAGTATCATCGCATCCAGTTCACCAGCGACTTGCTCCCGAGCGATCTCACCGGCCTGTCGGTGCCCGAGATGCTCGACGGACGCCCCACGAGCCGCTTCGTATTCCAGCCCGGCCCGATCTTCGCCAACGTCGTGCTGGCGGACGAGATCAACCGGGCCAGCCCCAAGAGCCAGTCGGCGCTGCTCGAAGCCATGAGCGAGGGCACGGTCAGCGTCGACGGCGTGAGCCACGTGCTGCCCGATCCCTTCTTCGTGATCGCCACGCAGAACCACCTCGAGCACCACGGCACACATCCACTACCCGAGTCCCAGCTCGACCGATTCCTGATGAGGATCTCCGTCGGCTATCCATCGAAGTCACACGAGGCCGACGTGCTGCGCGCCGATCCCAGCAGCACCACGCTTCCGTCACTGGAGGCCGCCGTCGACCTCCCCACACTACGGGCCATGCAGGCAGCCGCCAGCAACGTGAAGATCGACGACTCGCTGATCGCCTACCTGCTGGCTCTGGTGGAGGAGACGCGCCAGCACGAGGCGCTCGAGGTCGGGGCTTCCACCCGGGGTGCCCTGGCGCTGCGGTGCGCCGCCCAGGCGCGCGCTCTGATCGATGGTCGGGACTACTGCATCCCGGAAGACGTGGTGGAACTCGTCGTCGATGTACTCGCCCATCGCGTGAGTCCAAGCCCGCGCGGCGGAATCCGGAGCGAGCCACAGGAGTCGCAGTGGATTCTTCGCGAAATCCTGGACCGCGTTCCCGTACCGCTCTGATCGCGCGGCTGCGCAAGTGGCTCAAGCCACCTCGCATTCTTCGCCCCACCCGCGCGGGCTGGTGCTTCTTCGCGATCGTATTCGGCGTCGGATTCGCCGCGCTCAATACCGGGAACAACCTGCTCTACCTCATGCTGTCGCTGCTCCTCTCCTTCCTGGTTCTATCCGGACTCCTCTCCGAATCCGCTCTGAGAGGTATCACGGTCGAACGCACGCTGCCGCGTGAGATCTTCGCCGGCGTCGACAACCCCGTCCTGCTGCGTATTCACAACCGGCAGAAGAGAGTCGTCTCCTTCGCGATCGTCGTGGAAGATCAGATGCGAGAGCGGGGAGCGACGAAAGCAGCGGGCCGCTGCTTCGCACTGCGCATCGGGCCCGGGGAGAGCGAGGATAGGCGCTACGCGCTGCGTCCCAAGCAGCGGGGCCACCTGCGCTTCAGCGGTCAGCGAGTCTCGACGCGCTTTCCCTTCGGCTTGTTCGCGAAGTCGATGCTGGTCGAGGCTCCCGATGCGGCCGTGGCCTACCCCGCCGTCAAGCCGCTCGGTGTGCCATCTCGGCAGGGCTCCGAGCGACACGAGGGCGAGTCCCACAGCCGCCATAGCGGTCACGGAGCCGAGGTCTCTGGCTTGCGCGAATTCCAGGAGGGCGACTGCGCGAGACGCATCCACTGGAGGAGCAGCCTTCGGCGCGGCGGGCTGATGGTGGGGGAAGTCGACGACGACCGGAGCAGGCAGATCGAGGTGCTGCTGCGCACGCAGAGCGCCACACACGATCGCGATCAGCTCGTTGGCAGGCACAGCGAATTCGAGCGACGTGTTTGTCGGGCCGCCTCCGAGATCGTCTGCCACCTCGATGCGGGCTCTCCGGTCGCACTGCGAACCGATCGCGAATACATCCCCCCCTCCTCCGGAGCGCATCATCGAGCGCGCCTGCTTCACTTTCTGGCGCTGGTCGAGCAACACGAATCCGGCGCCGCAGGCAAAGTTGCCGACCCCTGCGGCCAAACACCCCGGCAGGAGATCGCATTGTGACCCGGCTGGAGTTTCGCGGCGCAGTGAGCATCGCCCGGCCGTCATCGGCTTGGCTGATGGCGCTCGTGGCGAGCGCCACGCTCTGGATCACGGGGCAGCTCGCCATGTGGGTGATGCTCATTCAGCTCCTGGCCTATGGCTTCTCCTACTACACAAGGCATGATCCGCCCGGCTGGTGCCGCAGCCCCATCTGGCTCAATGTCGGCATGTTCGGCATCAGCGCCGTGACGATCTCACAGGCGCTGCACGGCAGCCCCGCGCCGTTGTCGCTCGCCTACTTCGCCTCGCTCAGTCAGGGGCTCCAGCTAATGGACGCGCGCCCGCGAAAATCGGAGTTCTTGCTCGTCGCGCTGGCGCTGTTCCAAGTCATTCTGGCTGCCAACCTGACCGACAGCGTCTTCTTTCCGCCCATGCTCGTGATCTTCCTCTTCTCTGTAACGTGGACCCTGATGGTCCACACACTTCGCACCGAGGCCGCCGAGGCGGGAGACGCCCAGGCCGCCGGCCCGGCCATCTCGCCGTCGTTGCTGCGCACGACACTGCTCGCATCCGGTGTGTCGCTCGTGCTCGCGCTGCTGATCTTCACCGTGCTTCCCCGCATGCGCACCGGCATGCTGCGCGGCCACATGGGGCCCAGTTTGGCACTGGCGGGCTTCAGCGACCGAGTCTCGCTCGGCACGATCGGGCGGATTCGCCGAGACGACACCGTGGTGCTCCGCGTGGAGACGCTGCAGGGCACGGCCCCGGCGCCCGAGACAGCCTACTGGCGCGGCCTGGCCTTTGATCGCTTCGACGGGCGAAGCTGGGCGGTCTCGCAATTCCCGGGGCGTCGTGCACGCCAGCGGCTGAACGGCAGCCCGCGCTTCGGCGCCAACCTTGGCGCTGGGCCGACACCGGACGCCCTGGCACAGCGAATCGTGCGCGAGCCGGTACGGGCGGGCGTGCTCTTCGGAGCCGGGCCAGTCCTGCGCGTCGAGGGACCCCTGGATCATCTCGAACTCGACGCCAACGGCGGGATCTACTTTCCAGCCGGGCCCGATGAGCGCATTCGCTACACACTCTGGACCGACGCTCGGAATTGGGGCGAGTCGGATCTGCGGCGGGATCGAGCCATCCACCCACTCGAGCCCGGCCCCGCCAGTGAGCGACGGAGCGCGCGATACCTCGCTCTGCCCCAGTTCGACCCGGCGGTGGCGCAGCTCGCGCGAGAGATTGCCGGCGAGTTCAGCCGTGACTCCGATCGGCTGCGCGCCATCGAGCGCTACCTGCGCGAGGTGGGTCGCTACACCGACGCGCCGCCCGATATGGGGACGGATGGCGAACGCTCCCCGATCGAGAGCTTCCTGCTCGACGGGCTCGAGGGACATTGCGAGTACTTTGCCAGTGCCATGGTGGTGCTCGCCCGCAGCCTCGACATGCCGGCCCGCCTGGTGAACGGCTTCGCGGGCGGACGCGTGAACCGCATCGGGCGTTTCTTCGAGCTGACTCGCTCGGACGCCCATGCCTGGGTCGAGGTTCACTACGAGCAAGCCGGTTGGGTTCGCTACGACCCAACGCCTCCGGACCTGCGGCTGCGCAGCTCCGCCGCACTGTCGTTGGGAGAGCGCTTGAGCGAGATCGCCAGCGTGATCGAGCTGTGGTGGTTCCAGCGCGTCGTGGACTTCGACAGCTCCGACCAGATTCTGGCCCTCCAGTCCGTCTGGCACATGATCCGCAGCCTACGCTCATCCGAAGGCTCCGGCCCGGCGATGCTCCAGCCCTCCGATCGAACCTGGTCCGCGCCCCGGTTGCCCAACGCACCGTGGGCCTGGCTCACGACCTCGGGACTGGTCGTCGCGCTGAGCGCTGATCTGCTGCGGCGTCGGCGTAGCGGGCGAACGCGCCGCGCGCTCCCGCGCGCCTACGCGCGCGCCCTCAGACTACTGGCGCGCCGCGGGCTGCGACGCGGCGAGAGCACGACGGCTCGGGCCTTCGCCCGGCAGCTCGAGAAGGAACTGCCCGACGTCGCATGCGCCTGTTTCTCCCGCATCACCGAGGCCTACCTCGCCGAGCGCTTTGGCGGTCAATCAGCCGATAGTCGGCCACTCGAAAGCGAGCGGCTCTTCCTGGATTTCCGCAACCAGTTGGCCTGAGCCGGCCCGCTTCTAGAGCGCTCCATATACCTTGTGCGTCTGCGGAATGAGTCGCACGTCGCGGTGAGTGCGCTCGCAGCGCCGCAGATGCTCGAGCAGCTCAGCGGCCGACGGCGTGCTGCGAACGTCTCCGACGGGTGTCACGGGCTGAAGCACGAGAATTACGTCCGGCGCGCTGCGAGCGAGCCGCCGGCACACCTCCTGCAGCTCCTCGACCCGCGTATTCGGTGTAATGACGACCTTGACGAAGACGTCGCACGCGCGCTGCCGCGCCAATGACACGAACGCCTCGTGACGATCATCGAAGCCCTGCACGAGCGCACCCGTCCGTTTCACAGGCCGTACGTCACTGGCGAGCTTCCAGTCCATCGCCACGACATCGACGCGGTCGACGATGCGCTCCAGCGCTTCGACCGCCAGTCCGTGCGTCTCGAGGTAGACGCTCGCTTCCAAGTCGCGAACCAGATCAGCCAGCTCGATCGCGGCATCGAGCTGCAGCAGCGGCTCCCCCCCCGTCAGGCTCACCAAGCTCCCCGAGATGGGCGCGAGGCAGCGCAGCGCCGCCTCCATCTGTTCCCGCGTCACAGGATTCGCAACGCTGAAGAACTCACCGGAGCCGGGCGCGCGCTCGATGCGACACTCCTTGGCGGCCTGCCAGCTCTCGCTCGAGTCGCACCAGACGCAGCGCAGATCGCAGCCGGCGAAACGAACAAAGACCGTCGAGCGGCCGACGTACGGTCCCTCGCCCTGGACGGACGAGAAGATTTCGAGAAGATTCGCCTCGATGCTGCCCTCCGTCCTCTAACGCTCGAGAATGGAACGCCCCATCGCGATCTCTCCGATGACCTCGTCGAGCCGCTCCGGGTGAACGTCGAGATCCCGGATGCGAAAGCGCGCCACCTGATCGTCATCAGGCAACGCCTCCACCCAGTCGAGCTTCTCCGCGAGGTGCAGCGCCAGCGCACCGAAGTCGAGCGCACGTCGGCCGCCGATCTCCTCGCCGCCGAAGAAGAAGAGGTCCGTTGTGCGGCGATATGCGAGAGACAGGGACGCACCATAGCGTTCCCGCGCGATGCGCCCGACGAGGTGCAGATCGTGCTCGCCCTCCGCGTCGATCACCACCATGGCGTAGCCGGCGTAGCGAACCAACCGAAAATCTCGCCCCGAGACGTAGGCGACCTCGTCCGGGATCGGCGGTGTCTCCACCTGAGCGGCCTCCTTGGCGAGATCGCTCGGGCGCCCGCTCAGCAGCGGCTCGATGTCGCTGCGCACGTCCCCTGTCTTCTGCGCGATGACGCCCAGCCGCCACCACCAGAGTCGCCCCCAGCGTTCATAGTCATGCTCCGTGAAGCGTCCTGTCGCCAGATCGACGAGCTTGTCTGAGAAACGACTGCGGCGCGTACACGTTGCGAGCACGCCAGGCAGCGAGGAGCCCGCATCCGGGGTGCGGCACACAGCCGCCTCTCCGATCGAGTCCTTGAGGCCAACGAGGTCTTCGGGTGGCCAGTCGTGGTGGTCGTACCAAATGAGCCTGTCGCGATAGAGCGTCGCCGCCTGGATCACATCACGCGCTGGTGAGGGCGTGAAGCCGACGAGGTAGATCGGAACGTCATCGCGCAGATCGGTCGCCACCTCGCGGAAGAAATTCATCAACTCGGATTGCGGATATATCCAGAGCCCCTCGAGCAGCCGTATGTCGCGTGCCAGCAGGATGGCGCCGAGCAGCGAGTCCCTCTCCGCCTGAGCGACGACAACTGCTCGCCGGCGAGGCGGCTTCGGCGTCTCCACGACCTCGACAACCTCGGCGGCCGCGACCTTGCGTTCGCGTCGCCGGCGTTCCAGCGCGAGCTTGCGTTCGCGCTCGCCGGCATCACCCTCATCCTCGGAGCCGTCGTCGTCCTGGTATTCGACAACGACTGGCTGCGCGATGCCCGAGAGATCTTCGGGCAGGTCTGCCAGCCCGCCGCTGAGGTCATCGGCGAGATCCTCGTCCGCGACCTCGATGTCGCGGTTGCCTCGAGGCCCAGGCTCATCGTCCTCCACTTCGAGAACCGCCTCAGCCGAAGGCGAATCCTCCGCTACGGGCGTTCGGCGGCCTCGGCGCCGAGAGCGACCGCGGCGACGACGAACACTCTCGGTCACCTCTCCAGAACCGCTGTCGCCGCGCTCGCCCTCCTCGAGATCGAAGAGCGATAGCTCTTCGTAGTGCGGCTCGGAGGCTGCCTCCTCGTCGCTCGGCTCAGATGAATCCGACTCGTCTCGCACCTGCGTCGAAGCGGCCGGACGCGCTCGGCGTCTGCCTCGTCGACGCCGCCGGGAACGCGAAGCCTCGGACCCCGACTCGTCAGCCACCTCGGCCGGCGCCCTGTCGAGTGCTGCCTCGACAGACTTCGTCTCCGGCTCCGGCTCGGGCTCGGGCTCGGGCGAGTCGGCCCGACGCGGCTCCCCCCCCCGTCGACGCGCCCTCGGCGGACGCTCGCGCAGCGGGCGCGCCGCCTCCTCGACCGCGGTCGAGACGAGTTCCAGGCCCTCTTGATGGCGACCGCTGCGAATAACGAAGAGCCGATGAGCCAGCGAGGTTGCCGACAGCGCGCCGAGCGCACCCGGGCTGAACTCCTCAGCCGCCAATACCAGCTGCGGCGGCTCGAACCTCAGCGGAGCGCCCGCATCGCCGAGCAGCGTCGGAAGTGAAGCGCGAAGGGTCTGGGCGGCGTCCAGAATCGCACCCAGCGCCGGAAGGCCGAGACTCTTGCGAACGGCCGCCACTACGGGTCGCCCCTCGGTGTCGACACCGACCAGATCGACATCGTCGCGATCCGATCCGCCGAGCGGCCAGCGAACGGCCGCTCGCAGCGAGAGCGCCGACGACACGAGCGACACCGCACGCGCACGCAGACCCTCTTCGCCATCGCGCACACGCCGATCGTTGAGTCGCCGCCTGAGCTGGCCCTCCAGACCGTCCAGTGCGACCGCCAGATCGGCCGATGTCAGACGCGCACTGGCATGCTGCGGAAGCAGCGTCGTGAGCACGACCCCGGCATCGCTCGCCCGCAGCTCCGCCACGCGGCGAGCCAACAGAACGAGCTCGACGCCGCTGCCAAAGCCACGAATGGAGCCGCCGTGCTTCGAGGCGAGCCCCTTTAGCGCGGCGGCCGCGTGCAGAAAGAGCTCGCGATCCGCCTCCCGAGCGAGCTGGGCGGCGATCTGCGGCACGGAGAGCGGTGGGCACTCGAGTGCGCCCTCCGGTTCGACCACGTTGCTCCCATCCGCTAGGACCGAGGCGCAGAGCGCGCGAAACTGGAAGGGCAACTCGGCTCGAACCAGCCCCAGGCGACGGCGGGCGCTGGTCGACCACTCAGGCGCCACCGCAACCACCTCGCCACCAAACTCTTCATCCTGCGCCAGCCGCCCGCCCGCTGCGAGCGCAGCCAGCACGGCGTCACCGGCGTGGCGAGGCGCGAAGCTGACGATCAGCTCTCCACCACTCTCGAGCCTGCCGCGACCGATGGCGGCGTAGCTCTCGGGGATGTCGTCGTGGCGCCAGACATCGAACGACTCGACGGGAAGAATCCGCTCACCACTGATCCGCTGAAGCCAGCGCTCCGCGTCGATGCGAACCCCACGCCCCGCACCCGCGCCGCCGCCCGCCCGTCTTCTACGAGAGAACCTTCTCATTATGCTCATTACTCCCAGGAACTCAGCCCACCGTGCCCGCTGGCCGCAACCGGCCAGGCAGCGTAGCCAAGTAGCCACTCGTTGCTTTCAGGGATGGCCGGCTTGTAGCCCGCCATCGCGTTCGTTGACTCGCGTGGTCGAGAGGTGCCATCAGTCGCCTCCCCATTCGACCACCGTCATCACCAAGGCACCGGACTCGACCAAGCTCGCGCTGGCTTCCAGCAGCACACGCTGCAGCTCCCCAAAGAGTCGATCGTTACCCAGCGCCGCCGCCAGAGAGTCCTTCTCATTGGCGAAATCCAGCATCACCCCACCGAGCAGCTTGCGATCGCTACGGACGTGCTTCACGACCCGGTTCCACTTGTCGAGGGGAACTTCGATTCTCAAGTCCCGCAGCCCGCGCTGCTCCTCGGAGAGCTCGCCGCGTAGCAAGCTCACGACGATGGTGTCGGCACCCTTTCTCCTCGACACCCGCCAGAGCCGCCCCTGTGCCAACAGCATACCGCCCTCTCACCCGCGCTCGGCTTCTGCTGCATCTCCGCTCTGCTCGCGCAGATCGTCGAGCAATGCGGTGACCAGAGCCTCCGTCATGGCGCGGGCCACCGGACTGCCGGCGATATCGTCGCGGCGAAACGCCGAGGCGCTCGCCAGACAGGCCCGTGCGGTCTCCTCCTGCCCGTCGCGCCACATCAGGTATGCGGTTTCCTCGAGCCGTTCAGCACTCGCCTTGCCCGTTCCGGAAACGGCGCTGTAAAGCGAATCCACCGTCTGTCGAACCGTCTGCTCGAGCTTCTCCTCGTTCATCGCCTGGGCGGCGCCCCGCTCGGACTCGATCTGCTGCCGCAGGCCCGCGACGACCTCCTGAAGTCGACCGGGCGGAGGCGGCCAGGGGCCGAGCCGACCCGCCACCACCTCGGCCGCCAGAGCCTCGACAGCCTCCGAACACGCCTCGTCGCCCAACTGCTCACGCACCTCCTCACCCGGGGTGGCGACCTGCGAGGCCCCTTCTCGCAGGCGCTCGCGCCACTCGCCAAAGCCGCTCGGAAACGGGCGCGTACCCGGATGGTCCGCCGCACGTCTCGCGATGAGCGCACGTACGGCCAACGCATCGACCTCGATCGCCGCAAACCGCTCACGCCGCGTGATGTCCCTGATGAACCGCTTCACCTGGCTGCGACCCGCGGAGTAGACCTGAAAGTCGACGACACCCCGCTCTTCATCCAGCAGCAGCTCGAATACCCGGACACCGCCGGACGGGTTCGAGGCGGCCAGGTATACCAAGCGGCCGCCACGCGGATCGTAGGGAGACACGTAACCCGACTCAAACGCCTGCTCCAAGCTCGGCAGACGCGCAACTCTGGGCTCGGGCTCGCTCGTTTCCTCGTCCAGCTCAATGCCACGCGAGCGCGCTTGATGGAGAACGCGCCGCAGCGCCTTTCGCCCAGGCTTCGGGAGCGCCGACGCCGCGACGCGTGACAGCGTCGCCACACCCGCCGGCGACTCGAGCCAGCAGCTCGCCAGCTCGGCGCCATCGTCGGGGTAGTTGGCCAGCAGCCAGCTGGCCACTCGGCCGGCCGCAGCAGCGTCGAGCAGCTCGAGCAGCTGGCTCGGATCACCATTGGCCGGACGTATGCTGTCCGCATCCCCGGGTAGTGCCTCTGCCGCCTGCTCGAGGCTCTCGGCAAGACTCATCGCTTCGACTCCGCTCCTGCGGCGGTTGGCGTTCCTCGGGCCGCCCGCTCCGCGCTGCGCCGGCCGAGCATAGTCGAGGCCGGCGTGCTCGGCCCCCTGACCGCCTGCGGGGCGCGGGTGTCGGGCCGGCCGAAGCTCGCGGGATCAGACGCGGCGGGTCTCACCGGAATCCAGCAGCTTGCGGTGTTCGGCCATCGCAAAGCGATCCGTCATTCCCGCAACATAATCCGCGACCGCCCGCGCTGCGCCTTCGCGGTCGAAGCGTTGGCGGACCTGATCGGGCAGCAGCGCGGGATCCCGACAGAGAAGCCGAAACAACTCCTCGACGATCCCCTCCGCCTCGTGGGTCATGCGCGCGACGCGCGGGTGGTTGTAGAAGTTGTCCGACAAGAACGCCAGCAGCTCGCGCTTGCTTTGCTCGAGTGGCTGCGAAAAGCCGGCCGTCACGCTCTCGCAATCGCGCACGGCCTCGGGCGATCGCATGTTCCCGGCCTCGATGCGCGCCTGCGTGGCCTCGATCAGATCACTCACCAAGCGATTGATCAAGCCGACGATGATCTGGGCTCTGCGAATCGTGTGCGAGGCATCGCCGACCCGCCCCGCAACCTCGCGCGCGATGTCCGCGACCAGTGGCAGCTCGCCCGCCATTTCCAGGTCGACGATACCCGAGCGGAGTGCGTCATCGAGATCGTGATTCACGTAAGCGATCTCGTCGGCTGAGTCCGCGACCTGGGCTTCGAGACCTCGCTGACGCGAGAGTTCGGGCAGCGGCACCGGATGATCCCAGTCACAACCATGCTTGAGGATTCCTTCACGCGTCTCTGCCGTGAGGTTCAGGCCCAAGAAGCCGGGGTAACGTCGCTCGAGCAGGTCGACCACACGCAGGCTCTGGCGGTTGTGGTCGAAACCGCCGTGCTCCTTCAGCATGGCCCTGAGGACCCGTTCGCCCGCGTGCCCGAAAGGCGTGTGGCCGAGGTCGTGCGCCAGTGCGATCGCTTCGGCGAGATCTTCGTTGAGCCGCAGCGCGCGCGCGATCGTACGCGCGATCTGCGCACCCTCGAGCGTGTGGGTCAGCCGATTCCGGTAGTGGTCACCCTCGTGATAGACGAATACCTGGGTCTTGTACTCGAGGCGGCGAAAGGCGCTCGAGTGGACGATGCGGTCGCGATCGCGTTGGAAGGCGGTGCGGTAGAGATGCTCGTCTTCGGGCCAGACACGCCCGCGCGAGGTCACGCTCGCCGTCGCGCACGGGGCGAGCCGCTTCTGCTCCTCCCGCTCGTAGACTTCACGAGTGACCGGCAGCAGCTCGCTCAACGACTCTCCTCGCTCTCGGCCTCTCGCAGGATGTCACGCAGCGCTTCGCGCGACCGCTCGCCGATACGATCCTGCGCTGCTCCGGCGCCCGGCGTCTCGAGTGTGCGGACGCGTGCTGCCTCCTCCGCCGGCTGCGCGGAAGGACCACGGCCAAGTTGCCCCAGAGTCGTCAGCGCATATCCCACGACAGCGGCAAGACCGAGTCCGAGCGTCAGAACGAGCCAGCGCTTCACGGCGATCTCCTTCACGCTCCCTCCCGCCCGAAGGACGCCGACGCTCGGACAGGCAACCGGCGGCTCCGAAGCGGGCTCACGATCAGGCGACAGGGTGCTGACGGCCATGAGACCGCAACTCGCAGCCTGCTCCCGGGGGGCACGGCGCGCAGAGCTTAGGCAGGCGAGGCTTCGATGTCAACCGGCACCGCGGCATGCATGCACCTGATTTCACAATGTTTTCTTCCTCCTCTCCCCTCCAGATCCGCGACGCCAGGCGCTACTGTACTCGCCATGTCGATTGCCCCCGAACGCTCAGAGAGACTGCTACTCGGGCCAGGTCCCTCCAACGTCCCGCGCGCTGTGCTGGACGCCATGGCGGAGCCCCTGCTCGGCCATCTGGACCCCGCCTTCCTCGCGATTCTCGACGGGGTTCAACAACGACTTCGCGACCTCTTCGGAACCGCCAACGACTTCACGCTGCCGTTGTCCGCCACCGGCAGCGCGGGCATGGAGGCCTGCCTCGTCAACCTGCTGGTGCCGGGCGACGAGATCGTGGTGGGGGTCAACGGCGTCTTCGGCGGGCGGATGTGTGACGTGGCCCAGCGCGCCGGCGCAGCGGTCACACGCGTGGAGGCCGCCTGGGGAGAGCCGCTCGATGAGGCGAAGATGGCCGAGGCCATCGCTCGCGTAAGACCGAAACTCGTCGCCTTCGTGCATGCCGAGACCTCGACCGGCGTCCTGCAGCGACCGGAACCGATCGCCGCTGCCGCTCGCGAGGTCGACGCCCTCGTCGTGCTCGACTGTGTCACCTCACTGGCCGGGCTACCTGTCACGCTCGACGAGTGGGGAATCGACGCGGCCTATAGCGGCACACAGAAGTGTCTCTCCTGCCCGCCCGGTCTCTCGCCCGTCAGCTTCTCGCCACGTGCCATCGAGCGGGTGAGAGCGCGGGCTGTGCCCGTGCAGAGCTGGTATCTCGATGTCTCCCTGCTGGCCAGCTACTACGGCGGCGAGCGGGTCTATCACCACACGGCACCCATCTCGGCGATCTACGCGTTGGCGCAGGGGCTGCGGATTGTCGAGCAGGAGGGACTCGCCGAGCGTAGTCGGCGACACCACGCCGCCGCGCGGGCATTGATCACCGGTCTGGAGCCGCTCGGCTTCGAGCCGCTGGTGGCCGAAGCCCACCGCCTCCCGATGCTGAGCGCAGTCCGGCTGCCCGAGCGGGTCATCAGCGCCGGCGAGGCGGACCTGCGAAAGACGCTGCTCCAGCGCCATCGCATCGAGGTCGGCGCGGGACTCGGCACGCTGGCGGGGCAGATCTGGCGCATCGGGCTCATGGGCGAGAACGCCCGCGAAGAGTCGGTCGACCGACTCCTGACGGCACTGCATAAAGAACTCTGAACGACGCCCGGCTCGGCTACCCTCGAGGCATGAAGACCCGACTTCTCGGCCGCAGTGGTCTGCGGGTGAGTGAGATCTCACTCGGCTCCTGGCTGACGCTCGGCTCCCGCGTCGACCTGGCCGCTGCCGCGAAGCTGGTCGAACGGGCCCACGACCTCGGTATCAACTTCTTTGACACCGCCGACGTCTATGAGAATGGCGGCGCCGAGGAGGCACTCGGCAGAGCGCTACGCGGGATTCCGCGGCCGCATGTCGTAGTCGCCAGCAAGTGCTTCTTCCCGATGTCCGCCCACACGAACGACTGCGGTCTGTCGCGCAAGCATGTCTTCGAGAGCGTGGAGGCCTCGCTCCGGCGCCTCGGGACGGACTATCTCGACCTGCACCAGTGCCACCGCCCCGATCCCGAAACGCCGCTCGAGGAAACGGTGCGGGCGTATTCGGACCTGATCCAGCAGGGCAAGCTGCTCTATTGGGGGGTCTCCGAGTGGAGCGCCGAGCAGATCACACAAGCGTGTCGACTGGCCGAAGCCAGCGGCGGCTACCGCCCGATCTCCAACCAGCCGCAATACTCGATCATGCGTCGCCAGATCGAATCGGACGTATTGCCGTCGAGCGAGCGCGAGGGCTTGGGCCAGGTGGTCTTCAGTCCCCTCGGACAGGGGGTGCTCACCGGTAAGTATCGGGGCGGCACCCGCCCGGCCGCGAGCCGGGCGAGTGACGAGAACCGAAACCGCTGGATGAAGAACTATCTCACACCCAGCGCACTCGAGCGCGTCGATCGCCTGACTCCGCTGGCGCAGAAGGTCGACCTCAGCATGGCCCAGCTGGCGCTGGCCTGGTGCCTGCGGCAACCCGGCGTCTCCAGCGCAGTCGTGGGCGCAACGTGCGTCGAGCAGCTCGAAGAGAATGTCGCGGCCTCGGGCATCGATCTGCCGCAAGAGGTGCTGGCGGAGATCGACGTGATCTTTCCGCCGCCGAAAGCCGCGCCCTCTGCCAGCTGAGCCGACACTCGCTGGCCTGGCCCGCCCTGACGACGATCACTCGGCGAGCAAGCTCGCGAGATCCCGCTCCATCGCCTCTGCCCAACGTGCGTAGCCCCTCGCACCGGGGTGCAGATAATCGGGCATCAAGCTGCGCTCGATCGAGCCGTCGGGCCCGCTGAAGACGTGACCGAAATCGCGGTATCGCACCCGCTCGCCGTCAGCCATGACGCGCAGCAAGTCGTTGATCCGATCGATCTTCTGGCGGGTGGGGCTGTCGCGCAATGGATGCTTCGGGAGAATTCCCAGCAGCAAGATCGTGGTTCGTGGAAGCCGACCACGCAGCTCGGCCAAGATGGCCTCCACTCCCTGCGCGATCTGCTCGGCACTGTTGTCGGAGGTGTTGTTCGTGCCGATCAACAACACGATGAGCTTCGGCTCCATGTCCGTGAAGTTGCCGTTCTGGACCCGCCAGAGCACGTTCTGCGTACGATCGCCATCAATCCCGAAGTTCGCGGCACGGCGCGGCGCGTAGTACCGATTCCAGGCGAAGCGCCCCTCGCTCTCCCAGCGCTGCGTAATGGAATCGCCGAGGAAGACCAACTCGACCCGCTGGCGGGCTGCCAGGCTGGCGATCTCACTCTGCCTCGCGCGAAAGAGCGGATCGATGCGCTCCGCCGCGATGGCGGCGGTGTTTCGCACGACGCTCAGTTGCCGGACGCCGTCGTCCACCGCGGGGTCCGAGCAAGACGAAGTCGCGGCCAGCAGGAGGCCGAGCACCAGTCGCCTCGCACGACAAGTCCGATCGAGAGCGCGAGCCATGCCAGCCCCCCACCCGACAGCGGGCAGTTGTACCGAGCCTGACAGATCCCGAGGCCAAGGGACAACCGGTCGGATCAATCGTCGACCCGCGCATCTGCGAGCAGGACCTCGTGACAAGAGAAAAGGAAGGGGCCGGTCGCGGTCGATGCGGCGGCCGCGGCCGGCCCTTCGCTTACTCGTCCTTCGCTCGGCTCGGTCGCCCGCGGCGGATGCGCGACCGCGGGACACCCCACCTTCCGGCCTCCTCGGCAACAGAGGCCTCCGGAACGAGGTCACAGGCGTCCGGCTCAAGGAGAAGGGCCCGACGCCCTCCCTCTCATTCGGCGACCTCCGCGCAAGACATGAGCGGAAAATCGAGAATCGGGCCAACGGCATACGGCATACGGCATACGGCAAGAGTGCCGTCAACTCCTTTCCACAAAAGAGAGAACAGGACGTCAGAGTGCTCGGTACGCGCGTTTCTCCAGCCAGACAACTGGGAGCGGGGACCCCGCTGCGCTGGGGGATGCCTCGAGGTCCTCTTCGGCAATCTGGAGCTTCTTCGCATCGGCGAGCACGGCTTCCTGCTCGGGCGATGGCGCGTACTCCGAATCGGTGTACCAGCCCTCATCAGCAGCGACATCTACTCGTTGCGACAATGCGCGCTTGCCGGGCTCGGCATCGCTTTCGTGCCCGATGCCGGACTTCCCGAGCACCTCGCCGCCGCCGCCCCGTTGCAGCCGGTCCTGCCCGACGCCGTCAGTCGTGAGCGCCCGCTCCGCGTCGTCGTGCCTGCGGCCCTCTCCGAGATCCCGCGCAGCAAGGCCGTGCTCGACGAGGTCCGTAGTCTGATGGGCGAGACGTGACGTACGGTCGGAGCGGCACGTCGTTCTCCGCCTGGCGGGATGCGATTACCCGTGTGGCCGCGATGCAATGAGCAGATGTTCTTTCAAGTGACGCGCGGGAGCCAATCCGAAGTGCGGCGCCGCATGAGCATGTGGCGTGGTATCCCCAACGGGACTCGAACCCGTGTTGCCGGCTTGAAAGGCCGGTGTCCTAACCAGCTAGACGATGGGGACGCACCACTGCGGCGGGGCCGGATTATTGCGCACCTCCCCTGCCACGCCCACCCCGTGGCCCCTTGGCTTCTCTCCCGAGCCCGTCGGCGGCGCGCCACAGATACCACGAGGCCACGGTCCTGTAGGGGCGCCATCGGGTCGCCAAGCTCTCGAGCTCCGCCGGTCCTGGCAGCTCATGCAGTCCATAGACCGCGCGGGCCCCTTTGCGAATTCCGTAGTCGCCGACGGGCAACACGTCGGGGCGGCCCAGGCTGAAGATCAGGATCATGTCCGCCGTCCAGCGACCGACGCCTCTGATCTGCGTGAGCTGCTCGACCACCGCCTCGTCGTCAGCACTCGCTAGACCCCGTGAAGAGAGTCGACCCTCGGCGAAGGCCTGCGCGATACCGTGGAGCGCAGCCGTCTTCTGACGTGACAGGCCAAGCAAGCGAAGCGCGTCCTGAGTCGTGGCGAGCAGCGCCGCCGGCCGCGGGAAGCGACCGCGGTAGGCGGCCTTCAAGCGCGCCTCGATCGATCGAGCCGCGGCTCCGGCCAACTGCTGGTGGAGCACCGAGCGAATCAACGAATCGTACGGCCGGCCCGTGGGGTCGAGTTGGCAGGGACCCACGTCGCGAATCACCGCAGCCAAGCTGGCATCGCGGCGGCGCAGCGAGCGCCGGGCCCGCTCGAGCAGCGGCGCGTCGAGCCTCCCGTTCGTTGAAGCCACGGCGAGAGTCTAACTCGAATGGCAAAAGCGGGGAACGAACACCCTGATCGTTTGCCCAAGCCGAGGTAGACTCTGGCGATGGAAGAACGATCCATCCAGATCGAGCGGGCGCAGAACCTGTGGTCGAGCTTCGTGCGCGGCTTGGACCCACTTGCCCGCGGCGCTCAGATCAATACGGACCCGGCACTCGAGTTCGATCAAATCGGGGGGCTGGCGGGGCCGAAGGACGAGATTCTCACCTACGCCTGCGCGGTGACGAATCCCGAGGTGTACTCGAGCTGGGGCACCTTTCCGCCCTCGGGCCTGCTCCTGATCGGAGCGACTGGTGTCGGGAAGGGAATGCTCGCTCGCGGCCTCGCTTCCCACACGCAAACGTCCTTCTTGCGAGTCGACGTGCCGCGCATGGTGATCGACATGGTGCACAGCGCCGGCAAGGTGGGGGAGCTCATCCAAGGCTGGTCACAGATCATGGAAGAGATGCCGCCCTTGACGGTCTTCTTCGACGAGCTCGAGTTCTCGCAGGCACGTGACCTCGGCGGTCCCCGTCCGGATCTGCCGATCGGCCCGATCATGGACTTCCTGCTCGAGCTGATCGACCGGACCATCGCCAGCCCTGGACACCTCATCGTCGGCTCCACGGGTTACCCCGACACGCTGCGCCGCGCTTTCGCGCGACCGGGGCGCTTCGAGCGGGTCGTCGAGGTGACGCCCATCTTCCCGGATGACGTCGTCGAGGCCCTGCTGATTCAAGCCAAGCGGGCCGAGAAGCGCGCCGGTCGCAGGCTCTTCGACGACATCGACTGGCGGGCGGTCGTCAGCAACTCCTCCGAGGCGACTACCGGCGACTGGACGCGCATTCTCCACGGTGTGCTGCGGCGCCGGGCCCGTTGCGAAGTGACAGGGGACGGCAGCCAGCTCGTGGCGACAGCGGAGCTCGAGGAAGAGGTCACGCGCTTCAACCAGGCGCTGAGGCGAATTCGCTTCACCAATGGCGGCAACTACGTCTAGCATGTCTCTGCCGCCCAGGGTGCTCGAAGCCTCCTGAGACTCCCCTCGGCGACAGCACCGACCGCGCATCCCTGAGCGCGCTGTGGGTCCGCCCGGCCACACTGCGCCTCTTCTCATAGCGCGTCGCCACGTTGCGGTACTCGCGGTCGCCGGTTGCTGCGCTCTGCCGGGCGCAAACAGCACACGGCTTGCGCGTTGCTTGCCGCAGCCTTGCCGACCGCGGTCTGCGCATGCCGATCAGCCGCTCGGGCCGGCACTGCCCTCGCGCGCATCCCGTTAGTTTCCTAACGACTCCGCCTCAATCAACCGATATGCCAGAGGCCTGGATGGTTGCGGCCTCGCCGCGCTACCGGCGCTTCGCAATTGCCGTACCTGGCCCGGGGAGAAGCTGCCTTGCAAGAGCATACGGTGTTGTTCGTAGACGACGAAGTCAACATCCTGAAGGCCATTGAGCGCCTACTGCGCCACGAACCAATCTCTGTCTTGACGGCCTCCAGGCCGCAGGAAGCCCTGGACTTGCTCGACAAGACCGATGCCCAGGTCGTCGTCACAGACCAGCGCATGCCTGAGATGAGTGGCGTCGATCTTCTCGCCGGTGTGCGCGAGCGCCACGGCGACATCGTGAGGATGATGCTCACGGGCTACACGGAAATGAACATCGCTGTCGAGGCGATCAACCGAGGTGAGATCTACCGACTGATCACCAAGCCCTGGAACGACGACGAGCTCAAGGCGACCCTGCGGCAGGCGTTTGACCACTACGACCTCAAGCGCGAAATCAAGCGGCTCAACCAGGTGACCAGAGAGCAGAACTTCAAGCTCCAGGACATGAACAAGAACCTGGAGGCCAAGGTCCGGGAGCGAACCCGGCAACTCGACCAGAAGAACCAGGAACTGCGAACTGCCTACATCCAGACGATTCGTGCGCTGGCAGAGGCGATCGACGCCAAAGATGCGTACACACGCGGGCATTCCGAGCGCGTCGCGCTCTACGCCTCGCTCATCGCTCGAGAGATGGGGATGTCGAGGGATCTGATCGAGCGAGTCTACTTTGCGGGCCTGTTGCACGACATCGGGAAGATCGGCATTCACGATGCGATCATCACCAAGCCTGAGCGACTGACGGCCGACGAATATGAGGAGATCAAGAAGCACCCTGGAATCGGCGCGAAGATCCTCGAACCCGTCGAGTTCCTGAGACACATCGTGCCCTGTGTCCGTCATCACCACGAGTGGTTCGACGGCTCGGATCTCGGTTACCCCGATCGCCTGGCCTCGAATGCGATCCCGCTTCCCTCTCGAGTCATTCTGGTGGCCGACACGGTCGAGGCCATGACGAGCGATCGACCCTACCGCAACGCCCTTTCGATCGACGCGGTCATCAGAGAGCTCCACAAGTACTCGGGCAGCCAGTTCGACCCGGTTGTGGTCGAGGCCTTCCTGCGGCTGCTCGAGGAAGAGGGAGACGCCTTCATCGGCAAGAATCAGAAATTCGACATCGACGCTTTCATCGAGGGTTGATTGGATGGATCGCCACAGCAGGACGAAGGAGGCTCGTGCCATGCACGATCCGAAGGAGTTGAGCGCTCTCGGATTCGGTGTCGATGCCCTTCTCATGAATGATCCCAAGATCTTCATCGATCGCCGCTTCCTCGCTTCGCTGCTCTTCGAGTTCGAGACGGAACTCGGCGCCGAGGATATGCGAGCCGCGCTCTTTCGAATCGGTCTCGGACACGGCTTCCGCGATGCTCACCGCATCGTTCAGGCTGAACGTTTCGATGATCCCGTAGCCGTCTGCCAATCCGCCGCGGGCTCGACTTCACTGCTCATGCGCCTGGCCGCGCCAGCGCCTCTGCGACAGCCAGGTGCGATCGAGATTCTCGGCGAATGGCCCGAATCTCGCGAGGCGGAGGCCCGGCTGAGCAAGCTGGGGCCAAGTACCAACCCGAGCTGTTTCTTGAGTGCGGGCTACACGTCGGGCTGGCTGTCTGGAACGCACGATATCGACATCGTCGTCGGCGAGACGGAATGCGCCGCAGCGGGTGCAGAGCGCTGCAGCTTCCGCGCGCAGGAGGCCGAGAGCTGGCGCGCGCAGCGACAGTTCGGAATTCTCGAAATCGCGCGGCCCACATCCTTCGCCACCGTCCGCGGAATCCTCGCCCACGGCCACGTCGCCACCGACCTAGTCCACCCGCCCTCATTCCAGGAGGCGTGTTTCGACCCCGACGACAGCGCCGTACACATCTGGGGTCCCGTCATGGTGCTGCCCTTCACGAACGCTGATCAGGCCTTGAACACGGTTGGCATGCTGAGCCGCGATCCGGGAACGGGTGGTATTCGCGTCGTGGTGATCGATCTTCGCAACGAGGTAGTCGACGAGGGCTTCGCAGCTGCCGGTCTCGAACAGCTCCTCGAGTCGATCGAGGCGTGGGGAGCAGAGATCATCCTGACGGGCGTCTCGCCCTTCTCGGAAGCCGTGGTGTCCGAACTCGAGGCAACCCATCTGCTGACGCGCAAGGACCTGCCTGAAGCCATCGCATCCGGCTTTCAGATCGCAGAGGCGCAGCGACATCTACTCTAAGACGTGAGCCGGGTCCAAGGGAATCCCAACACGATGACATCAAGCACCGCTGACATCCCGGACTCCGGTGGACTACACGAGAACCCTCTGCCTCGATTGCTCATGCAGCTCTACCATGACCGATATGCGGGCGCTCTGGATCTCAGCAATGGTCGCAGTTGGAAACGCTTCATCTTTCAGGGTGGCGCCCCGGCTCTCGCCGAGTCGAACCTCACGAGCGAGACACTCGGCGTTCAGCTGATGGACAGTGGCGACATCTCGCCCAAGGATCACGAGCGAGTCAGCGACTACATGAAGAAGAATCGCTGTCGCGAGGGTACCGCGCTGCTGTCGCTCGATGTGCTTCCGCCCAAGGCGCTCTTCGTCGCCCTGAAGGAGCAGGTTCGCCGAAGGCTTCTCGAGGCATTCGGCTGGGCCGATGGCCGCTACAAACTCGACGTGGCAGCGAGCCAGAACGAGGACATCCAACCGTTCCGCTGCGATCTCCTCGCACTCGTTCAGGAAGGCTTGGAAACACACTGGAGCGCAGACCGCCTCCTCGCGGACCTGGCACAACACATGGAGCTGTACCCAATACCGAAAAAGGGATTCGAACGTCTGGCGGCTCGACTGCAGTCGGACGCCGCGACAGAGACTCTGCTCGGCGAGTTCGACGGACAGCACTCTCTTGGCCAAGCACTCGGTGGTGCTGCGAGCTCTCGCCGGGCTCTCGCGGCGGCATGGGTCCTCGAAGCTGCGGGCGGTCTCGAGTGCCGATCGGGCCCGAGGGAAGACGCGTCCTCGGCGACCGGCGCGACCTTCGAGGCCGAAGTCGAAATCCACGTGAACCACGCGCAGACATCGCGGGACCCACTCGCTCCAGCAATGCCATCGACGGCCCAGCAGCCCGACGCCGCGACGCAGAACGCTGCCGAAGACCGTGCCGATGGACTGCGTGCCGAGATCGAGGCGCGACGCACTACGCACCAATCGCTTGACCACTACTCGCTGCTCGGCCTGGAGCACGACGCGAAACCGACTGCCATCAAGAAGGCCTACTTCCTCGCGGCCAAGCGCTACCACCCGGACGCCCTCGCTCGCCTCGGACTTCATGATCTCAAGGAGGCAGCGGCGGAGATCTTCGCTCGCATATCGCGTGCCTTCGAGATTCTCTCCAACGAGGATAAGCGCAGCAACTACGATTCTTCGCTGCGCGGCGAAGGCAGCGAGATCGATGCCACACAGCTCGCTCAGGCCGAGACATCTTATCGGAAGGGCGAGATCCTGCTGCGCATGGGCAACTTCAACGGCGCGCTCGAGTACCTGCGACCGGCGGCCGAGCTGTGGCCCGATGAGTCCGCGTACCAGAGCGCCCTCGGCTGGGCCCTGTACAAGAAGAGCCCGCCCGAAATCGAGGCTGCCAGAATGCACCTGGAGCGGGCGGTCGAGCTCGCGCCCGAAGACGCGGAGGCACACTTTCGCCTCGGCCTGGTGCTGCGCGCCGACGGCGAAGAGCCGGCCGCTGCCCAACACCTGGCAAAGGCGAAGCAGCTCGATCCGAGTCAGAGCTGAGCCGGAGCCGAACTACCTATCGCGGCCCGACTGAGATCCACCGCGGCGATCGTTCGCACCAGCCCCTTCCCTCAATAGCCGGCGAGCCAACGGATTGAGCTCGAGCACGAGCGAACCCCTCTCGCTCAGAACACTCTGCCACTCCATCACCTCGAGCACCAGAAGCCGTCCCTGCGCGGCTCGCCAGAAGATGCGCGCCGACGCATCTGCGGCCCTGGCATAGGGGCCGCGCCAGTCGAGGTCGCGTGCCAGCCGCACCGCACGTCGCAGCAACGCGCGCTCTCGGGCGGGCACGCCGATCTGACCGACGACCACGCCGGAGGGCATGGCGTAAAGAGCCGCCAGACTGGCGTCACCAAACGGTTGCCCCTGCGCGACCCTGCGCCCGACTCGCCGCACGCCCTCGGGAGATCGCTGCATCACCGACGATCGGTCCGCGACGTGTCCCGCGAGACCGAGGGCGTGTCCGATCTCATGCAGTGCCGCTCCCAGAAGCTCGTCGTACGACAGCGGAACATCTCTTCCGACCGCATCGAAGTCACTGCGACGCAGATAGACGGAGGCATGTTCCAGCTCAGCCTCCAGTCGCTGCTGCGTCTGGGGTGCGGCGAGCTCGCGCATGATCCGGCAATCCGCGATCGTGTCGCCGGCGCCGACTGGCGTCCAGCGCTCGGCTTCGGCAAAGCGAATCTCAATCTGCGCAAGCGCCCGCTCCACCTCGACGAACGTCACTCCGAGCCCGGCTGCCTGCCAGGCCGCAAGTGCGACGCGAAGCGCCCGTAGCTCTGACGAGCTGGCGTCGCTTGGCAAGGAGACCGCAAGTGGCAGGCCCGTCCGCCATCGGCAGAGAAAGAGTGTCGCACCCTCCTCATCGGGCATGAAGTGGGGAACGGTGTCGGCGAGACGATGCGAAGCGAGACGGGAGAGGGCCGGATACCGGTGCTCGAGTGCCGAGACATCCCAGCCGCCGCGTGGAGCCGCGCAGGAAAGCGACCAGAACAACAGCCAGAGCAGCGGCCAGACGGCCTGTGAAACCCATCTCATCGATCCGGCACCTCGTCCGGCGGCCTCCTTGCGCCGCGACGATCCCACAGCACGAAGATCGCCGCACCGGACACAACCGCGGCCGCCACGCTCGCATACGCGACCCCGTAGCCCCAGTGATCGAGCACGAGGCCGAGCAGAGGACCTCCGAGCAGGATGCCAAGATCTGCGAGCCCGGTGTAGATGGCGATCGCCGTGCCGCGCTCACTGCCGCGGGCGCGGCTCACCACCAGTCCAAACAAGATGGGAAAGGTGTAACCGTGGCCGATGCCGCAGAGCACGCCGGCAGCCATGACGGCCGTGTCGGAGCGCGCCACTGCCAACCCGAGAAGGCCAGCCGAGAGCGCCACCAACGCCGGCAGCAGCACGCGCTTCGGGCCAATGCGATCGGGTAGCCACCCCAAGCCAACGCGCAGACCGATGGCCACCACCGTGTAGGCGCTGAAGAAGCTCCCGACCGAGCCCACCTGACGAGCCATCACGTAGGTCTTCAGGAATACGAAGATGCCCGCCAGTGCGGTGAAGAAGACGGCTGAGATCCACCAGAGCGGAAGCAGGTCAGCCTGCAGCAGGGAGGACGTGAAGCCGCGCGGTCGCCCTTCCTGTCCAGCAGAGCCCCCTCCCCTCCGTGGCTCGTCGCGCAGCGGCAACGCGGCCAGGAGGGCGACGAGCGAAAAGCCCCAGGCGACGACGAAGAGCAGCGCGTAGTCGGCACCAGCGAGGATCCAGTCGCCCAGCAGGCCGCCCAGCGACATCGGCAGCATGCCCGAGACACCGAAGATCGCCAGGCCCTCGGTGAGACGCGAGGCGGGCACGCGGTCCGCGGCATAGGTGAAGAGCACCGTGAAGAGCGTCGCCTCCGAAAGCCCATGAAGGATACGCACGGCGTACATCCACGGACCGATGACGTCGATCGTCAGATACAGGCCCGTCACAGCGACATTGAGCAGGTGGCCCGCGATGATCACACCGCGTCGACCGTGCCGATCCATGATACTTCCCAGGGCCGGCCTGGCAGCGATCGCCACACCGCTCGTCAAGGAGAAGACCCACCCGATCATCACGGGCCCAGCACCGAGCTCTTCGAGAAAGCCCGGCAGATGCAGGAACAGGCTGAAGGCGATGCCCTGCAGCAGATTCGACAGTGAGCAGAACAGGAACGGGCGCGAAAACAGCGCCTCTCCTCTCACGGGCGCCACGGCAAGGACGGCGGCATGGGCTCCTCAGGGACGATGGCCAGCGGCGCGTTCGAAGAGCCCGCGTGCCGCCGCTTCCATACCCGCAAACCGCTCGTCTCGTGTCTGGCCTTGCGCATAGCGAAAGAAGATCTGCTGCAGAACGACCGCCATCTTGTAGGTTCCGAAGACCACATAGTAGGGTGCGGCGCTGGCGTCCCGACCAGACCGTTCGCCATAGCGGGCAATCGCTTCGGCCCGTGACAGGAATCCCTCCGTCTGCGTCGGCATCACCGACGGGCCGATGCCGCCTTCGTCCCGGTCGAACCACGACGCCATGAGCGTCCCGAGATCACAGAACGGGTCGCCGACGGTACACATGTCCCAGTCATACACCGCCACGCATCGGCCCGGGTCATCCTGAGCGACGGCCATGTTGTCGAGCTTCCAGTCGTTGTGGAGCAGAGTCCAATCGGGCGACTCGGGCATGTTCTCGAGCAGCCAGCGCCCGACCTCCTCCGCCAAACCGACGGCATCTGTCTTGGCGCGCTCGTAGCGCTCGGCCCAACCGGTCACCTGGCGCTGCAAGAAACCGTCCGGCTTTCCGATCGACTCGAGCCCGATCGACTTCGCATCCACGCCATGTAGATCGACCAACGTATCGATCAGCACTTCGGAGAGCTTCCGATTCGCCGCTGCGTCCGCACCTCCGCCGAAGATGGCTGGCACGAGACGCCGCACCACGACCCCCCTGCGCCGCTCCATTACCAAGAAGTCGCTGCCCACTACGTCGTGATCCTCGCAGAGCAGGTAGGCCCGGGGAGCGGGTGGGAAGGCGCGCCACAACCGTGATAGCGCGCGGTACTCGCGCTTCATGTCATGCGAACCCTTGGCAACGGGCCCGATTGGTGGCCGGCGAAGAACGTATTCGACGGCACCGGCACCCGCGCCATAGCGCAGCAAGTAGGTGAGGTTGGCGTGGCCGCCGCCGAATTGCCCCACGCGGAGCGGCTGGTCGGTCCCTTCCAGTCGACCTCGCAAGTATTGCGTCACTCGCGCTTCGTCGAAGCGCTCGTCCTCGCGAACTTCCTGCAGCTCCGGGTCATCGCCGAAGCGGTCGCTCAGTGTCTCGGGCTCGTCGGGGGGCATCGCGGGGCAATGCTAACAGAGCCGGGCATCGCCTCGCTCGCCGAGTGTTCCACCGGTGATGACGACTGCCTCCGGGCACGAGTCAACCTCGAAGCCGAAGACCCTGCTGTAGAAATAGAGCTCGCCGTCCAGGGCGGTGCGAATACTCTCGGCCCGGCGAAAGCCGTGTTGCTCGCCCGCAAACGGAACATAGGCGTGCGAGATACCGCGCGCGGCGAGCGCCGCCGCCATCGCCTCAGCCTGGCTCGGCGGCACAACGCGGTCCTCGAGACCCTGAAAGAAGATGACGGGGCAGGACAACCGCTCCGTGGCGTGAATTGGAGAGCGTGCGAGATAGAGGTCTCGACGAGCCGGGTATGGGCCAACCAGACCTTCGAGATAATGAGACTCGAATTTGTGCGTGTCCCGTACCAGGGCCTCCAGGTCACCGATGCCGTAGTGACTGGCGCCGGCCTGAAAGACATCGTGATAGGTGAGAGCGCAGAGCGTCGTGTAGCCGCCCGCGCTGCTACCGCTGATGGACAGCCGCTCGCCATCCACCCGGCCCTCACGCGCCAGATACAGCGCGGCATGCGCGCAGTCCTCCACGTCCACCACACCCCACTGCCCGCGCAGTCCGTCGCGATAGGCCCGGCCGTATCCCGTCGACCCACCGTAGTCGACGTCCACCACGGCAATCCCGCGGCTGGTCCAATACTGGATCCGCAAGTCCAACGCAGAGCTGGCGGCCGCGGTCGGGCCCCCATGGCTCTTGACCAACAACGGAGGTGCCTGCCCGGCAGGCCCCTGCGCCACCGGGTTGCTCGGCGCGTAGAAGAACGCGTAGGCCCTCCGCCCGTCCACGGACGGGAACTCGATCGTCTCCGGGCGTGAGAAGCACTCGGTGGCGAGATCCAGCGTGCGGCTGCAGGCGACTTCGCGCCAGCTGTCATCCTTCAGATCCAGCACGACGACGACCGCCGAGTGATCAACCGCGGCACCGATGAAACAGCCGTGCCGGCCCTCGACCCTGAGACCATCGACGCTGCTGTAGGGAAGAGCGAGGTCATCGAGTCGCCGTGCTTCGACGTCGAGCCGGGCGAGGCGCTGGCTACCGCCGCGCCCGTAGGCGCAAAGAATCCGGCCGTCGGATTCGAAACCGTAGCTCGAAAGGCCGAAGACCCACGGCGGTCCGGCGAACTCGGCAGATCGCGGGCAGATCGCCTGCGGACCAGACGCATGAAGCTGATACAGATTCCACCAGCCGCTGCAGTCCGAGACGAAGCTCAGCAGACCCGAGGGCGAAAACGACGGCTGAACGATCGACTCCCGTTCGCCTCCCGTCGACACCTGTCGTGCGAGCCCGGCGGGACCGTGCGAGCCCCACGGCAGAAGGAAGAGACGGGTGTGGTCCCACGGCATGTCGGGATGATCCCATGCCGTGTACGCGAGCTGCCGTCCGTCGGGCGAAAAGCGCGGCGAGCTGAAGAAGTCGTGCCCCGCAGCCACGACCTGTGGTTGCACGGGCTCGACAGCCCGCTCGACTGCGGGAACGGGAAAGGCCACCAGGCGGCTTTCCGGCTCGGCATCTTCACGCGGCCGCTCCTCCACCGCCACGAGCCAGCGGCCGTCCCGGCTGAGCGCGAAATCGGCATAGCATGAGCCCGGCTTGGAAAGCGGGGCGGACCTTCCGTCCCGCGTGACGTAGATTCGCTGGTCAGCGAAATCCACGTAGTAGATCTGACCCACCCGAACGATGTAATCACCCCCGCCGTATTCGTGCACGCGTGTTCTGACACTCACGCCATCCTGAGTCACCGCAGTAGCGGTATCAGCGGGCGCGCCGCTCGCGCAGAGCGGTGCCCGCATCAGGACCTGACGCCCCGCTTCAGCCGGCCGTCCCTCGAGCCAGTACAACTCTCGACCGTCCATCGTCGGCTGAGAAAAGCGCAACGTCCCCGAGGCGATTCCGGCCGCCTCGATCTCCGAGGGCCAGCTGCCGAAGGGTATCTGGACTCGACTCATTCTCCGCTCAGTCTCCCGAGACCGACGATCGATCGCGTGGGCTGGACCATGCTGCCTACGGTCTAACCCCGGTCGCGACGTGGCGCTTTCACATTGATAGCAGGTCGGGGATCCACCGGAGCTTCCGGTCATTCTTTCCGCTTGCAGCAGCTCTTACAGACGAGTCCAGAGAGGTCCAACCTCTCTGGCCATGATGATGGCGACTGCCGACGAGTCGGCCGAGTGCCCCGCGCGCTGTATTTGCGATTGCCTGGGACAGGATGCCGCGTGGGGAGAGAGCCCCTGAGTCGACTGGCCTCGCTACAAAGCCCTTCGTTGTTCCTTCATCCCGCAGCATGATTCTCGCATCGGAGACCGACACTGCTCGCAGGTCGTCTGCCACTTGATTCCGCGCTGGGTCCGATTCCTCCGAAGTTTTCAGTGGTCTGTGTCACAGGCTCGGGATAAACTCGGCGCCAAGGGGGGGTTGGCTTTCTGCCAGGCAAACACGGCGGCAGCAGCTCGAGAGAGTTGCGGCATGGTGGTGTGATGCGCGAGCGGTATCGCCATCTGCGCTCCGCGTTGTGCCATGGCCCTTTTGCAGCTGACGCGAGAGACTGTGGCACGACAGACGCGGGAGTGCGCTGATGAGCACGATCCCCTGCCGCGCCTTTCCGTATGCCCTCGACTGGCTCCAATGCAACGAAGTCAACCTCGACATCTGGGTGATCGGCCTTCCGGTTCGCATCGAGCAGTTGAGGAACCCAGAGCACTGTATCGATTGGGGCTTGTACCTCGAACTCTGCGCTCGACTGCCGCGGATCGCCGGGCAAGCGAGCGGGCAGCGCGAGACCGGCCGCGAGTTCGGCCGCTGGCTCTTCACCGCGGCAAGCCGGCGAGCAGCGGTGACAGGGCAGTCGCTCGAAGACATCTATCGCTCTCTCATCCCAGAGATCGGTCTGACGCTCTTGCCCGATCTGGCGTTCCGAGCCACCGTGCCCGCTCCCGGGATGGTCGACATCCACGCTCTCATCGATGTCCACGAGAGCGACTGCCTTCCACTGCTCGATCTGGTGCAGGGCATCTTGTCCCAGATTCCGGCGCTGCTCGAGATGCCACCGGTTCGCGTCGCACGACGCCAAGCAGCGCAGCACTCGATCTTCCGCATCACCCTGTTCGAGCCCGAGGTCGACAGCGGGCAAGAACGCCTGGCCGAACCTCTAACCGGCTCGCTAGAGCAGGACGAGCACACCGCGAGCGCTGTGCGACAAGCACTGCTCGAGACCACGACAGTCGAGGAGATCGCAGAGCTGGTCATCGAACAACTCTGCTCGTCTTGTCCAAGTGCCAGCCTCTGGCTGCGAAAGGGGCTGCGACCACACCTGACGAGTTCTTCACAGCCTTTCGATTCCGAACATGCGGCATTCGAAGTCGTTACCGAGGAGGAGGCCTCTCTTGACGGCCAGTCCCGGTACGAGCTCATTCGCAAGCGCGGCGACCCGATCAAGCCACCCTCGCAGTCGCTTCGCCTCGCCCTGCCCGATCACATCATCGGCCGACTCGACCTCTGGGCCCCCCCCGAGCCCGAGACGCAACTCGCTCTGGCTCTCGACAGCCTTCTGCCCTGGCTCTGCCTTGCACTGGAGAGTGCTTGCTTGCGAGAGAAGCTTCAGGCCTACGACGCAGCCAACTCGCTGCAAGCACAGGACTCTCGTGAGGTGCTGTCGACCGGAGGCCGGGACGACCGCCCGAGATCACTCCTCGACAGCTCGCCCGATGTCTTCTGCGAACTCGGGCCCGACGCTCGTCTGCTCTTCGTCGGCGCTCGCGTCGAGGAAATGCTGGGACATCCGCGCGAGTTCTACCTGGGTAAGAGCTTCCTGGAGTTCATCCTGCCCGAGGAGCGGGAGGCGCTGCTCCAGCTCTTTCAAGAACTTCTTCTCAATGGGGCATCACAGGCCATCGCCTTCCGTTCACCCCATGCCAACGGCACGATTCGCGTACTCGAGGCGACCACGAGCTGCTGTCGTGACGAGCAGGGCGAAATCCGCGTGGTCGCGGTCGTGCGAGACATATCGGAACGCCACCGCAGAGACACTGAACTGAGACAGAGTGAGGAACGTTACCGGTCCTTGCTCGAGACCGGATCGATGTTCTTCGCCATTGTCGATCCGCTGGGTAGGATCGTTTCCAGCAGTCCGAATCTCGAGCGGGATCTGGGCATATCACGCTCCGGTGAGCTGGGGCCGGACATCATGGGCCGCATCCACCCCGACGACCGCGAGTCGGCACGTAGAGCCTGGCACGTCAGCGCGGCCAACGCCGAATCCGGCAGCTGCGATCTGCGCTTCATCAGAGACGACGGCAGCGTGATCTGGCAAGCGGTGACCTGGCGACCCACTCCCTCGGCCGACGGCAGGACGTATTTCTCGGTGGTGTCTCACGACATCACGACGCGCAAAGAGAGCGAGCGAGCGCTGCGGGCGATCTCGAGGGGACTCGGTGATACCGGGGAGGCGTTCCGCCAGAGCCTCGTTGAGCACCTCGCCACCGCGCTACAGGTTGATGCCGCTGCGTTCGGTCTGGTCGATGCAGATTCGCCGAACCACGTGCAAACGCTGGCGATCTGGCGTGACGGGGCTCCGGTGGAGAACCTGCGCTACTGCGTCGAGGGCACGCCATGCGCCAAGGTCCTCGAGGGCGAGGCCTGCACGCATCCCGTCGGCTTGCATCAGCTCTTTCCCGTCGTGGCCCGGCTCTTCGGCGATACATACGAAAGCTATGCGGGCCTCCCCATTCGCGATGCGGCCGGGCACGCGATCGGACTGCTGCACGTGCTCCATCGTCGCTCCCTGTCCGATCCCGATCTCGCGCGCTCGATGCTCGAGATCTTCGCGCAGCGGGCCGAAACCGAGCTGGCACGCGAACAGGCCGTCGGCGCACGGGTCGAGAGCGAGCAGCGCCACCGAGCGATCTCCGAGAGTTCGAGCGATCTGCTCGTCGAGTTCTCGCGCGAAGCGGGGATCGAGTACATCTCGCCAAATGTCAGCGAGGTCTTGGGCTACGAGCCCGATGCAGCCGCTACCGCCGAGCTGCTCGAGATCGTTCATCCGGACGACCGCGCGACGGTCTCGACGGCCATGGAGAGCCTCTGGCGCGACGAGGAACTCCGTCCCCTGCAGGTCCGCATCCTGCATGCCGACGGCAGCTGGCGCTGGCTGGAGGCAAGCTTCAGCGTGTTCCAGACGCAGCGTTCGCAGCGGCGCGCGGTCGCGCTTTGCCGGGACGTTACGCGGCGCATGCTCGCACAGCAGGATCGAGAGCAACTCGTCTCGGTGATTCAGAACAGTTCGGACATCATCCTGCTGGCATCGGTGACCGGCTCCACTCGCTTCCTCAACGCGGCGGGTCGGCTGGTGCTCGGCTTGGAGCAGGAAGAAGGGCTCTCTGGCAGGACCATCTTCGACTTCTTGCCCGGTGAAGAGGCAGAGCTGATGCGCTTCCAGGTGATGCCCACGGTGCTTCGCAACCGGCGCTGGTGTGGCGAGGTCCGCCTGTGTAATCCCAAGAGCGGCGTCACCACGCCGACCGAGGCGACGTTCTTTCTCGTCGACGACCCTTCGGGAGATCAGACGGCTCACATCGCAGCGATCTGCCGGGATGTGAGCGAGAGCCGGCGAGCCGAGCAGCAGCTGCGAGAGAGCGAAGAGCGCTACCGCATGCTCGCGGAGAATCCCTACGAACTGATCTCGGAGCTCGACGCCGAAGGGCGCTTCGTCTACGTCAGCCCAAACTTCGACACCATCCTCGGCTACTCACCGGAAGATCTCCTCGGCCGAGACGCCTTCCAGCTGCTGCCGACTGACGACCGAGCTGAGATCGAGCAGCTCTTCCGCGATGTGGTGCGAGCCGAGAGCAGCTTCCACGCGCCATTCCGCATCCGCCATCGCGACGGCAGCTACCGCTGGCTCGACAGTACGGCCCGGGCCTACCGAACCGCGCAGGATCAAGTCATGGCCGTATTGATCTCTCGAGACATTACGGAACGGCGCCGTTCCGCGGACGCACTGCGCCAGAGCGAAGATCGCCTGCGGCAAGCACAGAAGATGGAGGCCATCGGGCGGCTGGCGGGCGGCGTCGCCCACGATTTCAACAACCTCCTGACTGCCATCATCGGCTACTGCGATCTGCTCCTGGAGGAGCTCGGCGGCGAGCACCCGGGTCGTGAGGACGCCGAGGAGATCCTCAAGGCTGCTGACCGGGCCGGTGGTCTGACGAGACAGTTGCTCGCTTTCAGCCGCCGCCAGGTCTTGCAGCCCAGGGTGCTGGATCTCAACTCGCTCGTGGCCGACATCGATCGCATGCTACGTCGGCTGATCGGGGAGGACATCGAGCTGCGCACCGTACTCGACGGAGAGCTGGAACCGGTGAAGGCCGACCCTGGTCAGCTCGAGCAGGTCATCCTCAATCTCGTCGTCAACGCCAGGGATGCCATGCCCCGCGGCGGGCGCATCACGCTGATCACCGCCAACGAAGAGGTTCCAGAAGCCGATCCGACCGAGGAGAACGCCGTGCCGCCGGGCGCCTGGGTAACACTGCGGGTGAGCGATACCGGGACCGGCATGGATCCCGCGACCCTCTCCCGAATCTTCGACCCATTCTTCACCACCAAGCCCACCGGTGAGGGAACGGGGCTCGGCCTCAGCACCGTCATCGGCATCGTGAGCCAGAGCGGTGGACACATGCGCGTGCAGAGCCGAATCGCCGAGGGCACCACGTTCACCATCTACTTGCCCTGTGCCGACGAGATGGCGAGCGAATTCTCCGGGTTTGCTCCACCCGCCGAGCTGCGCGGTAGCGAAACGATCCTACTGGTCGAAGATGCGGCGCCGGTGCGCAAGCTCGTGGAACGCTTTCTGGTCCGTCAGGGCTATACCGTTCTGGAGGCCAATTCGGGCGTCGCGGCGCTACGGCACTGCAAGCGTCACCCCGGTCCGATCCAGCTGCTCCTGACCGATGTCATCCTGCCCCGCATGGGGGGCCACGACATCGCCCAGCGCGTCCAGGACCTACGGCCTGATATTCGCGTGATCTACATGTCCGGCTTCACCGACGATTCACTCTCCAAGCACGGAGTCCTTGCCGAGGATGTCGTGCTACTCGAAAAGCCCTTCACCCCCGGCGCGCTGCTCTCCACAGTTCGCTCCGTGATGGATGCCACACCCGAGTCCTGAGCCGGTTGGGGGGCCACCTCCCCCTCGTCGTGCGCAAGCCACGTTCCGTGTGGAACGTCCGCTCGTATCACTGAGACAGGACACCAGAGGCCATCTCATCACGCCGGATTTGTGCAGTGGGGACCCAATCGCCGGCCCGCGACGCTCACGTTCTCGCCCGTGCGGGAACACGCGCTGGTTCTCACGATTCCGCAGAATTCCGCGGTGACTCCACTCGGCCGGCTGCATCGCCCGTCCCCTCTTGCGTCTGCGGCAACACGTGCGCCAGTAGCTCGCGCAGGAACCGATTCGCCAGCAGTGCCCAGAGCACGAATGGAAGCGCGTCGGACATCACGAGGGCCGGGAAGTAGTTTGCCATTGATTCGGCAGTCTTTCCGTCTCGAATATGCGTCACATAGGCCCAGTACGTCAGGCCAATCTGGCTCAGAAAGATCAGCACGAAGCCCAAGGCGGTCCTCGAGAGCCTTGTCACGACCGACAGGCCGGGAGTGATGAGCATCAACGCGAGAAACGGAACGAGATTGAGAAAGCGGTCGCGCACCAGACTGGGCGGAAAGTTCGTCACACCCAGCAAGATGAGAAACGGGCGCGAGAGCGCCACGAAGAACTTGAAATAAGCCTCCTGCCCGCCGTGCATCCAAAGCCACGTGAGCGGCGCCGTGACCGCGACGAACTTAGCCAGGAGTAGGAGAAGAGTCTTCTTCACTCCGAACCACCTTGACGATCCAAAGCAACCAGACCGAGGTAATCATCACGATCATGGTCGCCTGCCAGAAATAGAGGTGCATGAACTCGAACGCCGCACTGTAGTAGTGACCCACGACGATGAGCATCGCAATCCGCACGATGTTGAAGAGATAGATGAGTGGATTACCCAGCAAGAGCCCGAGAAACTTCTTCTTCCAGCTCGTCGGGAAGGCCAGCACGGCGGCGCTGAAGATCAGCATCTCGTAGATGCCCGTACACTCGTCGATGATCGTGACGCCGAAGTCGTTGAATACCACGACCTTTCCGTTCAGCGACATCTTCGAGGAGAAGGGCAGCAGGATCCAGTACTCGATCGCTGCCGTGGCCTTGATGAATGCCTGGATGATCGGGTTGTGGCGCCTGACGAACGCCGGGTAGCCGATCGAAACGATTCCCAGATAGGGGAGAAAGAGCAGCACGAATCGGTAGGCCGGATTCGCCCACGCGGCCTTCAGGCGGCGCCAGGGGCCCGGCATGCGCGCGCGAGCCGACCCCGGGAGCGCTTCGTCGCCGCCGCCCCCCGCCCGCGGCTCCGTTGCACTTGCGCTCGTCGAGCCGCTCGGGGTCGTGCGATCCGTCTCGTCATTCTCCATGGCGGGGTCAGACCTTAGCCTGGATTCAGCAACGGGGCCGCCTTCGCACGGGCCGCTCCGGAGCGGCCCGTGGCGACCGCGGAGCCTCGCCGGACAGGGGTGGCAGACAGGCTCGCGAACTTCCCCAACCGGAAACGACCAGCGGCGACTCCCCCTGGCGCAGAGCCACGAAGAGGGCGCCGTCCCGACCGGTCCACCAAAGAGAAGCGCCACCTTCGACGATTCGTCGCAGGACCCGCTCGTTCGGGAGGTGCATGCGCCCTCCGCATGCGGCCGAAACCAACGCCACATCGGCCGCGACTGCTGCCAAGAAGCCATCCGTTGAAGACGTCGCGCTGCCGTGGTGGGCCACCTTGAGAATGTCCGCCCTGAGGTCGGCTCGCGCCTCGAGCAGCCGTCGCTCTGCCGACTTCCCGAGGTCACCCGTCAGCAGCAGGCGTTTGCCCGCCACCTCGACCATCACCACCAACGAGCGGTCATTGCTCGACGCTCCCGGAGCAACCGCTGGCGGCCACAGCGGTCTGACGCGCAGGTCGCCCAACTCGCGTGGTCGCGTGCTCGCTGCGATGGAGACGACTCGCGTGCCCCCGGCCTGCGCGAGCGCGATGAGCTCGGCGAAGCCCGCATCCTCGCGCCCGGCCGCCGGAAGCCAGAGCTCCCCCACCCTCAGCCGACCCAACACGGACAGCAGGCCGCCACTGTGGTCGAGGTCGGCATGGCTTGCGATCACCACATCGATCTCGTCTACGCCGAGGCTGGCCAACGCCGGCAGCACGACGCTGCGCCCGAGGTCCAGTCCACCGGGAATCGCCCGGCCGCCGTCGACCAGCAGCGTCCCCCGCTCGCCCTGCACCAGCACGGCGTCACCCTGCCCGACGTCCAACGCGACGACCCGCGGCGGAGGGGGCGAGACGACGTCGGCCGGCGCGAGCCGCAGCCAGAGCGATACCGCCAGCACCAGCAGCACGCGAGGCGCCGTTCTGCTGGCAGCCAGGCTGCCAAGACTCAGAACGACGGCCACGAACAACACCCAACCGGCGGGCGGGGCGACAGGGGGCAGGTCTGGAAGCAGGTCGGCTGCAACCTCGACACCCGTCAGACTCACGCGAGCGATCCTCTCTGCCGCCGCCAGCACAATCGACGCCAGCGGGCCGTCACCGCCCGTGGCGAAGATGGCTGCCAGCAAAGCGCTCGGGAGCAATATCGCAGCGGTCCAGGGCACCGCGATCAGATTGGATCCCAAGGCGGCTGTGCCGACCGCCCCGCCGTGGTAGGCGAGGATCGGCATCGTCGCAGCCACGGCCAATGCCGAGCTTCGCAGCAGCGAGCGAAGCCGATCGATGGCGACCGTCAGGCCACCCCGCTTACCGATGCGACCGGCAATCACGGCCTCGCGCGCCGTCAACAAAGCGGCCGTGGCGGCGAACGAGAGCTGGGCACCGGCTTGAAAGATGGCCTCCGGCTCGAACGTGAATATCGCGATGCCCGCCAGCGCCAGCACGTGTGTCGTGGGAACGCGCCTGCCGAGGAGCAAGGCGAGAACGATGGCCCACACGAAGACGAGCGCGCGTCGCACCGGAATCTCGAATCCGCACAGAAGCGCATAGAACGTCGCGGCGCAGGCGGCGAGAACCAGTGCCACCCCGGACAAGTCGAATCGACGTGCGGCAGCCTCGAAGCGGACCAATAGACGGCGCACCACTCCGTACGCGAGCGCGCTCACCAGTGCCAGATGCAGCCCCGAGACCGCCAATAGATGGGCGATGCCGAGCTCCTGAAAATCTTCCCTAGACCGCTCGCCGATCAAACTGCGATCCCCGACGGCCAGCGCGCGCAGCAGTGGGCCGCCCGGTCCGCTCGCCACCAGGCGATCGCCCAGCTCTCGGCGAAGATCGGCCAGCGCGCGCCGCAGGGTTGCGAGGCGGTGCCAGCCGAGCGGTGCAGTGTCACGGCTCGGTAGCCGAACCACCAGCGCGTCGTTGACGAGTGTGGCGCGCGCTCCGATACCTCGTCGGAGCAATCCTCGCCGTGGGTCTGATCGCCCGGGATTTCGCAAGCCGACGATCGGCCTCAGGCGCAGGCGCAAACGCACTCGCTCTCCCGTGATGCGTCGGCGCAGCCAGTCGGCCCCGGGCCCACCCAGCGCCTCCTCCAGCAACAGACGTGAGGGCAGCTCGCCGGAAGCGGGATCGGCGGCACGCGCGCGACACAGCTCGAGCGCAACTGAGTGGCTGCGCAGCCGCAGTCCGCATACGCTGGCCTCGACCGTCGCATCGAAAGAGCGACGCAGCGAAGCGTGTGCCGCCTCCTCGAGCTGTGTTGCGAGCGCGGTCACGCCGAGCGCAAAGAAGACAACAATCGCCGCAGCCGGACGCCCGACCCCGTCTCGGCTGAATGCGGCCGTAGCCACGATCGCGAGCAGCGCGAGCCAGAGCGCGGCTCCGCTGTCGAGCCACGCGAGATCTGCCACGAGGATTCCGACGAGTTCGCTCGAAGCGAGAGCGGGAAGCAGACGAACCAAGCAGACTCACCCGGGACCGGGTGCCGCGACAGTCTACCTCGGGCTAGTGCAGCGTACGACCTTCGCCAGCGGGACCGGAGGAACGCATTCGCCGCACGTAGGCGGCCAGCACCTCCAGTACTTCGTCGAGCTTCGACAGCTCGCCCGAGAACGCACCCATCATGCGCTCGACCTCGCGCAGGCCCTTCACGCTGCGGGCGAGCTGCCCGCCGATCTCACGCTGCAGCTCGAATGCCGCTGCCACGCCGTCGAGCATGGCACGACGTGACTCCATGGTAAGATCGTGGAACTCGGTCTCGAGGCGCTGTGAGAGAAGCTCCGAGAACTCGAGCGCGACGCCGCGACGCTCGAGCGCCTGGCAGATCTCCTCCCGCCCGACCGGTGCCCCACGGTGCTCTACCGTTTCGTCCCCGCTCTCCCGCGCACCTCGTCTCCAGCTCCAGCGCATCTTCCACCTCGGCAATTCACTCTGTCTTCCAAGAACTCGTTCCGTGGCCCGAACCTCTGGGAGAGCAATATCGGTGCCACTACGGGCCAGCTCCCAGCTCTCTCCGAACCGCAAGCAGTTGCAGGGAAAGTTGCGCCTGCGGCGACAAGCTTGCTGGCCGTCCCCTCGAGTGCGAGGGGTCGAGCACGGGCGCAATTGGGAATACGAGTTCCCACGATGACACTGCCCCGGCAGGACGAGGCGGCTCAGGCACGCTGCCACGTCGACGGCGGAGCGGAATCAGGTATCGGCGCCACCACGGGCCTCGCCGGGATCCAGTCCCAGCTGCCGCAGCTTCTTGTGGAATGTCGCTCGGTGGATGCCCGCCAGTGCGGCGGCAACGCTGACCTTGCCATCGGCGCGCTCCAGCAAATCGCTGAAGTAGCCGCGCTCAAACGCGCGGCGTGCCTCGCTGTACGGCTGTCCCGCCATCTGCTGGCTGTGTTCGAGCGATATCGGCGGCTGCTCTCCACGAACCCGCGCCGGCAGGTCCGTCGGGCAGATCTCCTCGCCGTCCGCCACCAGCACCGCATGCTCTATGGCGTGCGCCAGCTCGCGCACGTTTCCCGGCCAGCCGTGATCGAGCAGGCAACGCATGGCGGCCCCTCCCAGGCGAGGTGTCCGGGCAGCGGCGTCCGACCCTGCCCTCTCGAGAAAGTGCGCCGCCAACAACGGGATGTCCTCACGGCGCTCTCGCAGCGGTGGCAGCTGAAGGCGCACGGTGTCGATGCGAAAGAGCAGATCCTCTCGAAAGCTGCCCTGACGCATCAAAGTTTCGAGATCTCGGTTCGTGGCGGTCACGACGCGCACGTCAACGTGCAACGATCGCTCGGAGCCCACGGGAATGATCTCCCCGCTCTCGAGCACGCGAAGCAGCTTCGCCTGCTGGCCAGCGCTCATGTCTCCAACTTCGTCGAGGAAGAGTGTCCCGCCGTCAGCCTCGCGGAAGTAACCCGTTCTCGCCCGTACGGCACCGCTGAAGGCGCCGCGCTCGTGACCAAAGAGTTCGCTCTCAAGCAGGTGTTCGGGAAGCGCCGCACAGTTGACCGAGAGGAAGGTATTCTGCGCACGCGGGCTCAGCCCGTGCAGAGCGCGCGCGACCAGGTCCTTGCCCGTGCCGCTCTCGCCCGTGATGAGGACCGGCACATCCGAGCAAGCGACCTTGCGGATCAGGTCGAAGAGCGCGCGCATGGCGGCGCTCCGGCCCACCAGGTTCTCCAATCGGTAGTGATCCTCGACGGCGGCCCGCAACTTGCGGTTCTCTTCCAACAGGCGGCGGTGCTCCAGGGCCCGGCCCACGACGATCTCGAGCTCATCGAACTCGATCGGCTTTCGCATATAGTCGAATGCGCCGAGTTTCATCGCCGCTACGGCGCTCTCAACCGTCGCGTGCGCGGTGAGAAGAACGACGGGAAGCTGCGAGTCGAATTTCTTGAACCGCCTGAGCCCCTGCAGCCCGTCCGTTCCCGGCATGCGCAGGTCGACGAGTACGGCGTCGACGATCTCCTCCTCGAGGATCTCCTCGGCACGTTCAACCGACTCCGCCGTCACTGGGCGGTAGCCAACTTCCTCGAGGTAGCGGCCGAGGATTTCTCGCGCGGGGGCCTGGTCGTCTACGACGAGAATGCACGCGCGCTCGCTCATCATGTCGCCTCCCCACTTCGCTCCGCCGAGTCCTTCTGCTCGCCAGGTAGCGTAGTGGCTCCCCGCTCCAGCGGTAGCAGCACTTCGAATACCGTGCCCACGCCCAGGCGGCTCGTGACGTTGATCTCTCCGCCATGCAGCTCGACGATATGCTCAGCGATAGCGAGACCCAGGCCCGTCCCCTCACCCGTCGGCTTGGTGGTAAAGAATGGGTCGAAGATCGAGCTGCACACGTCGTCCGGGATCCCCTCACCCTCATCCTCGACGGTTACGACGGCGCAGCGCTCATTTCGGGATACGGCCAAGCGGAGCGTGCCGCCGTTCGGCATCGCCTGGATGCCGTTCATTACCAGGTTGAACACCGCCTCGCCGAGCAGCTCCGGATCGCCGCGCATCGGCACCTCCGCCTCCTCGATCTCGAGATCGATCTCGACGGAACGCGCGGCGGCCAAGAGCGACGCGCTTTCCCGAACGCCACGCAGCAGCTCGGCCAGCGTGAATTCGAGCCTGATCTCATGGCGTGTTCGCGCGAGCTCCTGCGTGCGCTCGAGCAGCGCGCCCGCGTCCCGCACCTCGCGGGCGATCGCCGCTAGGTCGGCGGTAACGCGCTCCTCGCCACCCCGGAGCTGCCGTTCGAGCAACGCGGCGTAGCCCTTGATGGCGTTGAGGTGGTTTCCGAGTTGATGGGCCATGCCGGCCGTCAGCGTCGCCATGGAGGCGAGCCGCTCCGAGCGCATCATGTGCTCCGTGAGCTGGCGGCTTGCGCTCACGTCCTCGGCCACCACCACCAGTACATCCGACTCATTCGCGATGCTTCGCAGCGGTGCGACGCGGACGCGCAGATCACGGGAATCTGCCCGATCGGCCGAGAGCGCGCGTGTGTGGAGCAACGACGGGCTCTGCGTCGCACATGCGTGCTCGATGGCACGTCGCAGCCCCCTCGGGTCCTCTACGCACTCCCACAGCGGCGCCTGGATGGTCTCGCCGAAGAAACGCCGCGCCGGCTCGTTGACCCGCAGCACCTCACCCTGCTCACGCACGACCAGGACCGCATCGCGGGTCGAGTCCAACACCGCCGAGAGCTCCGCCGCCCTCGCCTCCAGACCAGCCGAGATCACGTTGATCTGGTGGTGGAGCTGATCGGTCAGCTCATCCACCTGCGAGCGCTCGACCGCCAACATGCGAGACAGGTCCACGAGCCGCTCCTGAACCACGCCGATCTCACCATCGGCACGCCCCTCCCGTGGCAGGTGGTAGTTGCCCCGGCCAAGGCGCAGAAGATCCTCGGCGAGCTCGGCCAACGGGCGAGTCAGCCGTCTCGTCGCCCATAGCGTCAGACCGGCGCCGAGCACGATCCACAGCAGTGCTTCGAGCAGCGTACCGGCCACGAGCTCTCGCAGCCTGACTGCTGCTTCGTCGGTACGCAGCGCACACAGCAAATAACCCCGTACTGTGTCACCTCGCATGATCGGCGTCGCAATCAATAGTTCGAGGGACTCCGTACCCAGGCCCCAGAGCGTCCTGGGCACCGCGCGCAGGCGCAGACGCGTGACCATCCGGACTTCCTCTGGCGTCGGACGTATTCCGTAGTGCTGGATCAGCGCGCCCTCTGCAGACAGCAGCGCCAGTGTGCGCAGCTCGAGTGCGTTTCCAAGGCGTTCGGCGAAGAGATCCAGATCGGGCACATTCTCATCCGTCCAGATGCTCCCGACCGCGCCGGCCACGCTCACCAGGATCAGTCTCGTCTCGAGCGCGATCTCCTCCTGACTGGCGATCGCCTCGCTCACCAGCGACTGGAAGGCGTGACCCAGCACCACCATGGTGACGATGATGCCCGTGAGCACGGCCAACTTCACGCGAATGCTGATGTCCCGGAATCCAGAAATCATGTCACGGCTCGCTCTCCTCCTCGCACGCCTCCTCCTCGAAGCCGTGGCAATCCACGCACTTTCGCTCCGGGTGGTGGCTGTGGAGGTCCGTGTGACACTCAAAACAGTGGCGACGCTTCGAGCTCCAGTCGTGCGGTTCGTGGCAATCGCCGCAGACCTGATGGTCCGAATGATCGTGGAGACCACATAGCTCCACCGATCTGTGGCAGTCTTCGCATGGCGCGATGCGACCATCGGCATGGGGTTCGTGGCATCCGGAACACACGAAGTGCATCGGCGCCGTCGCTGGCATCCGAATGGGGAGATCCTGCTTCGCATGGCAGCGCATGCAGTCGCGCGGACGCGGAAGCAGATTCTCTTCGGTCGAGAGGTAGTTGTGGCAAGCCAGGCAGTGGCTCGGTTCGTGCGCTGCCCCGGCGTCCTTTCCCTCGTGGCAACTGACGCAGATCTCGCGCGCGGGCTGGCCGAAGTGCATCTGACCGCCGTGACAATCCGTACAGTTCAGCCCCTCGGCCGTCTGATGAGCGCGATGGCCGGCGGAGTTGGCCACCTCGGACCAGCGACGATCATGGCTGGCATGACAGCCTGCACAGGATTGAACACTTACCTCGGCATGTCGGATATCGGGCATCTCGCCGAGTAGATACACCCACAGGATCTCGAGCCCCTCCTCGACGGTCGCGTGGTGACAAGCCTGGCAGTTGATATCGCGATGCTCGCTCTCGAGCCACATCCCGACTTCCGGTGCCATCTCGTGACAGCTCTCGCAGAAGCGGGGATTCTCGTTCGTGTAGCGGCGCACGCCGAGATAGCTGCCCAGAATCGCGAGGGCACCCAATACGAAGATCAGCTGTGCCGCAAACCCGAGCGTCAGCCTCTGTTCCTGCGACTCCGCTGGCTCCCGCATCTCTGCCGGTCCGCCTCTGCAACGGGCTGCCGAGCCTGCAGCCCGCGCTGGCTCAGTTCAATTCCACCTCCGCCAAGCCGACCTCGTCGGCCTCGTGGCACTCGAGGCAATCCTCCAGCTCTGTGTCGAACTTATCGTGAAACACCGACTCATGGCAATTGACACAGTCGTCGTCAAGCTCCTCGTCCTCGAAGTGAAGCTTGTGAGGAAAGTGCTCCTCGTCACTCTCGTAGCGCTTCTCGTTGTGACATGCGAAGCATGTCTTCCAGGGTTCGAAACCTTCATCGAAGGCACCCACGATCTCCGGGGCCTGCGGCTCTCCAACGAGCAGCTCGATCGGGGCGGCATGCGCCTCCAGCGCGGCGATCTCCGCCCGAACCGAGGCGATGTCCAGCGTCAGCACGGCACCCGCCGCCAGCACCACCGCGCCGAGGGCGGCAAAGGACCACACGGGATGCTCATGCCACATAGCGGGATGTGCCGGCGCTCTGGGCGCACTCTCGCCGTAGCGCCGTTCATACTCGAGCCTGTGCTCATCGTACAATGCCTCGGCCTTGATACGCCCCGTCAGCCAGACCCAGCTCATCGGGAACACCGAGGGCCGCAGGTGCTGGTTGTAGAAGTGCCAGAGAAATATCGCCAGGGCGGCGAGCAACGCTTCGTCGCTGTGGGCGATGAAGGCGAGCGTGATGAGGTCACCCGGCAGTACCCATGCGGTCCATTCGGGGAACCAGAGGATGAGTCCGGTACCGACCATGATCGGCACGCCCCAGAAGATCGCCCAGTAATCGAATTTTTCGTAGTAGGTGAAGGTCCCGAACTTTGGTCGCGTCTCGCGCGCGCCGAGATAGTAGAGAAGGTTGCCCACCAGATCGCTCGCATCCTTCGGCCCGGGAATCATCGAAGTCGTGAGCTGCCCGCGTCGCCAGCGCAGCGCGAGGTAGACGAGATGATAGACGGCGACGACGAGCAGCAACGAGCCGGCGCACCGGTGCACGAACGCCAAGGTCGCCGCGCCCCCGAGTGCCTGCGCGAGCTGGCTCGAAACACCTACGGAGGCCGACTTCAGCGGCCAACCGGTGACGACGAGTGTCACGAACGAGACGATCATCATCACGTGCTGCAAGCGGATGTGCCCGTCGAAGCGCTCGACCTCGTCGTCGGCCGCCACGGGTGCATCGGATGCTGGATCCGCCAGCTCGACGCCGCCCTGCAACATCGTGCGACCGGCGAACAGAAGATCCAGTATCACGTGGATGAAGAGCAGGAGAATGGTGCCGACCGTCAGAGTCGAGAACGCGAGGGCTGTCCCCCAGGCCCAGAAGTTGGCGTCGATGGTGTGCGGCCGATGCGATATGGCTGCCGTGAAAGACTCCGTGGCAGCCTCGTGGCAGCGCCGACACGTCTCGGCCCGGTTGTCCTCGTGCACGCTGGAGCGCGGGTCGTCGCTCGCATGGATATCGTGCCCCGTGTGACAGTCACTACAGCCGGCCGCCTCGTCGTTGCCCAATGCGAGCATCTTGCCGTGAATGGTCTCGCGATAGGTGTCAGCGACGTGTGGGCTGGCCGGACCGTTCTCTTCTTCCGCGAACTCATGGCAGGCGACACAACGCGTGGCCACCGCACGCTTGCCCTGGGATGCCGGCGTAACAGCATGCAACGAGCCGTGGCAGTCGGCGCACCCTGGGCGATCGACACCATCGTCCGTCGTGGGCCCCGCGCCATGGATGGAGTCGCGCCAGGCCGCGACCTCGTCCTCGTGGCAATTGAGGCAGCCGGCGATGACTTCGGGGCTCCGCTCACCGTAGCCACGAAAGGCCTCCGCAAGCTCGAGGGTGTCTGCGTCCAGCTCCGACGGTACGTGCGGATTGAACGGCCGTCCCAGGTGGCACTCGACGCAGTCGAGGCCCTCGTGCCCATCATCCGCCGCCAGCCGCTCTCGGGTGTGCACGACATCTTCGTGGCAGACGTTACAGGAGGCCTCCGGATCGATACTGGGCGCCGCGATACGAGAGCCGTCACTCGCCTCCGGCACCTCCGCCGTCGCCTTCTCGGATACCGGGATCAGAAGCAGCAACAGGAACAGAAACAAAACCAGCCGTTTCATGGAAGTCTCCGATTGTTCACCATTCGCTTGGGACGGAGTTCACGCCCGTCGATCCGACACTTGAATCAGGGCCCCGCCCCAAAGGGAGCTGTAGCCACTCACAGCTCGCAGTAGAGATATCCGAGAGTTGACGGGGACGACGCAGTTCTTGCTCGCTTCATGCCACCTCTCGCGATCGCTCGGGCCCCAACCCAGGGGACTCGAGACGCGGTGTGGGCGCGTTTCGTGTGGATGGCGTCGCCCGCTAGGCCACGCCGTTCTCTCCTCGCTTCAAACTGACTGGCGTAATTGACTGGCGCAGGCGAGCACTCGAACAGGAATCCGAGTCTCGTTGCAGATGCTCTTTTGCTGCTGTGTTGGAAACGGCAGGCCGTCTTTGCGCCTGCCGCGGAACGCGCTCACACTCGATTCGGTCACAATAGCAGGAGCCACCCGGCCTGATCACCCCGAAGGAACTCGCAGATGACATCGACCCGCTCGCACGAGCGCTGCGACTGATACTCTCAGGTGAACGCCTTATTGCGAATCCGGCTTTCCCCCTGTCTTCACAGAAGCGACTTGCCAACGAAAGCTCGGATTCCGGGTCCCGTCAAGCGAGCGCGATCAGCCATCGACCGTGCCCGGCGGTGTCCATCCATCCGCCGGGCAAGGGCTTCGCGGCTCGGTGTGAGAACCGCGCCGCCGGCATTGTTTAGGAGCTGACCTCGACCTTGCTCGGCTCCGCCTGACCCGGGGCAGCTCGCCGAAGCGCCTGCGCGGTACCGTGGATGCCCGTCGCCAGGATGGCCCCGCCCAGCACGAAGATGCCGCCGATGGAAAGCACGCCCGACAGCACGCCCAGTACCACGGTCGCCTGGGCCAACACGCTCTCGTGAATCGGAGCGCCGAAGATTGCCGCCCCGAGGATGACGCCCGCGTAGCCGCCGTACAGCAGCGACGGCAGTAGGCCCACTACCAAGAAAATGAAGAGTCCCATCACGCCACCGAGGAAGGTCACGCCATTCGCCCTTGTCCACTGTCGAGTTGCTTTGCTTTCCATGACCATCCCCTTTTCATCTGCGAGCATGTTTCGAATTCTCTCGAGAGCTAGCTATTGCATCTCTCGTGCCAACCCAGAAGCCCACGTTTTGCAGGTGTTTTTGGCCCCAGGCTTGTCGCTGGATCGCGACCGCTTCAATCAGATCTGGACTGCCAGACCCAACGAAGTGAGAGAATTCAATGGCTTACACACCTGTCGCCGAATCGCGACCCAGGCGGAGCCCAGGCGCGACACACGCGATCCATCGGAGTCAACAGAACGCGTGCGAGCCTCTACCCGGCTGATTCAGGAAGCGCGAACCCGCCCGATGACGCCGGGCCAGGGCTGCGGGGCTCGTTAGTCACGCCAGCCGAAGGGAACTCGGGCGTCGTCCGCCTCGGACTCGAGCAGCTTCAACTCCTGCTCGAGTCTCTGCACCTCTTCCCCGAGGTGCTCGCGTCTGCGCGTGCGACTGAACGGAACCTCGTCACGCTTCTTCTTCATCTCGCGGATGCGGCTGTGGTGCGCGGCAAAGTGCTGCCGCCATTGCTCGCGGCTGCGCCCACCTCTGAGTATGCCCGCTTCGGCGAGGTTGTTTCTGCGCAGCGTAACGACGCCCGCTACGGGATCGATGTCGTATTTGAAATGGTTGAAGTACGACAAGCCGAGCAGGCCATACTCCATGCTCTCACTGACGGTCGCGGGCACACCCTCGACGCGGGCCCCCTCGAGTGAAACGGATTTCAGGTGGACGAGCTTCTGAGTCACCGTGCCGTTGGCCGTACCATAGACGCCGGTGCGCGCTCCGCTGAGATCGAGGCCCAGCTGCTCGGCCGCCCAGGTCGGCAGCACGACGTCGGTGGCGCCGGTGTCGATGTGGAACGGCACCTTCAGGCGATCGTTGATCAGCACTTGCACCGTCATGCTGCTGCCGGCTCGCTGAACTCGGATCTTGTGCACCTTGCCCGTCGTCCCGCTCCCGCTCGTAGAGCGCACAGCCGGCCGACCGGGCTGCGGGCTGGCCGGGGGCGTCGTGTAGCTCTGGATACGCGTGCGGGCGGGCTGCTTGGCGGCCGTCTCCGCTTGCGTGCGATGACTCGGCGGCACCTGGCGGAGGTCCTGAGTGAAATGCACCCGGCCTGCGTCGTCGGTCCATTTGTAGATCTCGGCACTGGCGACGCCCGTCGCTCCGAAGAGCGCCAGCATCAGCACGACCGCCCGCGATGTCCCAAACCAGTCCATGTCAAGCCCCCAGCTCCACCCGCCACATCGGCCGACTGGGGTGCGGGCTTTATTCGTCGGCTGTCTGCGCGCCGAGGCCGGCGTGGGCGTCGAAGAAGCGGCGGATCGTGCTGGCGTCGCGGGACGAGATCCCGGGCACCCCACGGAGCGCCTCTTCCCCCGCCTCGCGCACGGCCCTCAGCGAGCCGAGCGCTCGTAGCAGAGCGCGGCGTTTGCCGGGCCCGATGCCTGGGAGCTCCTCCAGAATCGAGATCAGACCGATCTTCGAGCGAAGATGACGCTGGAATTCGATCGCAAAGCGGTGGGACTCGTCGCGCACGCGCTGCAGCAACAGCAGTCCCCGCGAGCTCGGCGGCAGCAGAATGGCATTCGCACGGCCCGGGCGGTAGAGACGCTCCGCCTTGAGCCCACCGGAGCGCCTGACTCGCGGCGTCCGGCTGGCGGCGTCCCGCTCCTTCGAGATACCGATGCAGTCCAGCTTCAGACCCGCATCGGCGAGTGCCGTGCTCAGTACCGCGACCTGCCCCCGCCCGCCGTCGACCATCATGAGATCCGGTAGCGGCTCACTCTCCACACGGGCCAGGCGACGCCGCAGTACCTCACGTAGACAGTCGTAGTCGTCACCCGCCAGCGCCTGTCTGATGCGGTACTTGCGGTAGTCCCGCTTGAGCGGCTGACCGTCCTCGAAGACCACGCGGCTGGCCACCGCCAGACTGCCCTGCAGGTTCGACACGTCGTAGCACTCGATGCGCCGTGGCAGGCACGCGAGCTCGCATCCCCCTTCGATCTCGCGCAGCGCGGCGGTGACGTTCTCTCGGGCCTCGAGACGTCCGGCCAGCGCGAGCTCGGCGTTTTGCGACGCGATGTCGACCAGCTTTCGCACATCGCCGCGCTGGGGCGTGCGAATCTCGACGCGCCGCTGCCAGCGTTCGCGCAAGAGCGTCCGCAGCGCGCCGCCGTCCTCGAATTCGGCTGAACAGAGCACCTCGCGCGGTGCCTCGCGCCCCTCCTGCTCGCCGTAGTACTGGCCAAGAAAGGAGGCGACCACTTCTCCGTCGTCGAGCCGGACCCGCGAGAATGCGTAGTCTTCCGCACCAACAACGCGCCCCTCACGCACGTGAAGCACCTGGATCTCGACCTCACCTCCGGCCCGCGCCAGACCGAAAACGTCCCGATCCAGATCGCGATCGCTCACGATCTGCTGCCGCTCCAGCGTGCCTTTCACTGCCGCGATGCGGTCGCGCAGGCGCGCCGCCTCCTCGAAGCGCTCATGCTGCGAGGCGAGACGCATCTTCTCCTCCAGGCTCTCCACCAGCTCCTTCGAGCGGCCGCGCAAGAACAGCACCGTCCCCCGCACCTGTTCGTCGTAGGCGGCGTGATCCACGAGCCCACAGCAGGGTGCCGGGCAGCGCCTCATCTCGTACTCGATGCAGGGTCGCGCGCGACGCGCGTAGTCCCTGAAGACCGAGTCGGTGCAGGAGCGCAGTGGGAAGACTCGCCGCAGGTTGGAGAGCGCCTCCTTGAGTGCGCTGCTCGAAGTATAGGGACCGAAGTAGTGCGCTCCGTCCTTGCGGAACTTCCGCACGCTCGTGAGCCTCGGCCACTCCTCGCCTTCGTCGAGCCGTACGGCGAGATACTGCTTGTCGTCGCGCAGCCTCACGTTGAAGACGGGCTTGTGGCGTTTGATGAGCTCGTTCTCGAGCAGCAGCGCCTCCTTGACGTTGGCCGTCACGAGCACATCGACGTCCGCCACGCGCGCCATCAGCGCCGGAATGCGCACCCGCCCATCGCCCCCTGCGAAGTACTGCCGCACGCGCACCCGCAGATTCTGTGCCTTGCCGACGTAGAGCACGGCACCGCGATCGCTCCTGAAGCGATACACGCCCGGTTCGGCGGGCAGCGCGGCGATCTTCTCCGCGAGGTCGCTGCCGCCGGCACTCATCGTCAGCTCAGCCGCAGACGCTCTTTTTCGAGCGCCTTGATGCGATCGCGTAGGTCGGCAGCCCGTTCGAAGTCGAGCTCCTCAGCTGCTCGGCGCATCTCATTGCGAAGCGCGTCGATGAGCGAGGGAAGCTCGTGGGCCGGCACGTCGGGGTCCACCTGCTCGTGCCGCAGCCCGACCGTCACGTAGTCCGCCTCCCAGATCGAATCCTGTAGGCTCGAGATACGCTTGACCACCGTCTTGGGCGTAATGCCGTGCTCCTCGTTGTAGCGCTCCTGGAGAGCCCGCCGGCGCTCGGTCTCGCTCAGTGTTCGGCGAATCGAATCGGTCTGCTTGTCGGCGTAGAGAATCACGCTGCCGTCGACGTTGCGCGCGGCCCGGCCAATGGTCTGGACCAGCGAACGGGTGGAACGCAGGAAGCCCTCTTTGTCCGCGTCGAGGATCGCGACCAGCGAGACCTCGGGGATGTCGAGGCCCTCGCGCAGCAGGTTGATCCCCACCAGCACATCGAAGTCCCCCTCTCGCAGCGCGCGGATGATCTCCATACGCTCGAGCACCTTGATGTCGCTGTGGAGATAACGCACGCGAACCCCCAGCTCGCCGTAGTACTCGCTGAGCTCTTCGGCCATGCGCTTGGTCAGCGTCGTGACGAGCACGCGTCCGCCCTGCGACACGCGCAGACGAATCTCCTCCAACAGGTCGTCCACCTGACCACTGGCCGGGCGGATCTCGACCTTGGGGTCCGTCAGCCCGGTGGGCCGAATGATCTGCTCGACCACGACTCCAGCTGAATGTTCGAGTTCGTAGTCCGCCGGTGTGGCCGAAACGTATATGCGCTGCCAGGCCCTCCGCTCCCACTCTTCGAAACGCAGCGGACGATTGTCGAGCGCCGAGGGCAAGCGCCAGCCGTACTCCACGAGCGTCTCCTTGCGCGCGCGATCCCCGCGGTACATGGCGCCGATCTGGGGAACGGCGATGTGGCTCTCGTCGAGCACGACCAGCGTGTCATCGGGCAGGTAGTCGTAGAGTGTATACGGTGTCTGTCCCGCCGAGCGGCCGTCGAGCCAGCGCGAGTAGTTCTCGACGCCGTGGCAGAAGCCGAGCTCCTCGAGCATCTCGATATCGTACAGCGTGCGCTGCTCGAGCCGCTGAGCTTCCAGCAACCTGCCCTCGCGTTTGAACTCGCTGAGCCGCTCGTCCAGCTCGCTGCGAATTCCCTCGACCGCCCGCCGCAGCCGCGCCTCGCTCGCCACATAGTGACTGGCGGGATAGATCATCGCTCGCCTGGGACGCGCCACCACCTTGCCGCGCAGCGGATCGATTTCCGCCAGCGCCTCGACCTCGTCTCCGAAGAACTCGACGCGAATCGCCCGCTCACTCTCGTACTGCGGGAAGATCTCCACCACGTCACCGCGCACGCGGAATGTGCCGCGGTGAAAGTCATGGTCATTGCGCGTGTACAGCATGTCGACCAGTCGGCGAAGCAGGTCGTCGCGCACCAGCTCCATGCCCGTCTCCAGATAGGCGTGCATCGAGCCGTAGCTCTCTGGCGCTCCGAGCCCATAGATGCAGGAAACGCTCGCCACCACCAGCACGTCGCGGCGGGTCAGGATCGAATGGGTGGCGGAATGGCGCAGCTTGTCGATCTCGTCGTTGACGTGAGAATCCTTCTCGATGTAGGTGTCGCTCGAGGGGATGTACGCCTCCGGCTGATAGTAATCGTAGTAGGAGACGAAGTACTCGACAGCGTTCTCCGGGAAGAGATCGCGAAACTCGGCGAAGAGCTGCGCCGCCAGCGTCTTGTTAGGCGACATCACCAGCGTGGGGCGATTGATCCGCTCGACCAGACAGGCGATGCTGAAGGTCTTGCCGCTGCCCGTCACGCCGAGCAGTGTCTGGTGCGCGTCGCCCCGCCCGACGCCCGCCACCAGCTCCTCGATGGCCCGCGGCTGATCGCCGGCGGGTGCGAAGTCGGAGACCAGCCGGAAGGTTCGGCCGGGCGCTGGGTCGGCCCCGCTCACTCGCGGCTCCAGCGAGGACCCTCAGGCGTGTCGATGATACTGATGCCCTCGGCCGCCAGCTCATCTCGAATGCGATCCGCGCCGGCAAAGTCCTTGCGCTCGCGCGCGGCCTGTCGCTCCGCGAGCATGGCGTCGATGCGCGGATCGCTCTCGCTGATCTCCTCCGCGGGCACGGCGTGGGCGAGATCGAGCCCCAGTACCTCGTCGAAGGCAAGCAGCAGATCGCGACGGTCCGCGGGCGACAGACTGTCGCTGCGCGCCACGTCCCAGACCACTGCCATCGCTTTGGGCGCGTTGAGGTCGTCTGCCAACGCGGCGCGGAAACGCTCGCGATGGGGAGCCTGGGCGTCACGATCTGCGCTGTCCGGCACGGCGCGCAGCTCGGCCACCAGTGCAACCAGCCGGCGATAGCCGCGTGACGCGGCCTCCATGGCCTCGGGGTTGAAGGTCTGCTGCTGACGATAGTGCGCCTGGAGAAAGAAATATCGGAAAGCCAGCGGATCACGACCCTGCTCCACTAGATCGCTCAGTGCCGTCACGTTGCCCTTGGACTTCGACATCTTCTCGCCGCCAAAATCGAGGAACTCGTTGTGCATCCAGAAAGACACCCAGGGCCGTACGTCGTAGGCACACTCGCTCTGCGCGACCTCGTTGGTATGGTGCACGCTGGCGAGGTCGATGCCGCCGGTGTGGATGTCGAAGCGCTCGCCCAGATAGCGGCTGCTCATGGCCGAGCATTCGAGGTGCCAGCCCGGGAAGCCGCGGCCCCATGGCGAGTCCCACTCCTGCAAACGCCTCACCTCGGGCGCGGCGAACTTCCAGATCGCGAAATCCGCCGGGTGGCGCTTGCCCTCGACCGCATCGATGCGCTGGACATCGCGTTGCCCCTCGAGATCGAGCCGGGCGAGCTCGCTGTAGTGATCGAACTTCGAGACATCGAAGTACAGGCCATCGTCGATGCGATACAGATAGCCCTTCTCCTCCAGTACCCGGCCGAGCGCGATCTGCTCCGCAATGTGCTCGCTGGCTCTCGGGTTTCTCTCCGGCTCGAGGCAGTTGACCCGCGCTCGATCCTCCCTCCACATCTGCGTGTACTTGTCGGCGATTTCAGCGGCGCTCTGGCCGGCCCGCTTGGCCGCCAGCTCCATCTTGTCCTCGCCCTCGTCGGCATCGGATACAAGGTGCCCGACATCGGTGATGTTGATGACGTGCTCGACAGCGAATCCCTCGGAGAGCAAGAAGCGCTTGAGCAGATCGGCAAAGAGCTGAGAGCGCAGATTGCCAATGTGCTGTGGGCCGTAGACCGTCGGCCCGCAGGTGTAGATCCCGACACGCCCGGGCTGCAGCGGGGCGAAGTCTTGCTTTGTGCGCGTTCGGGTGTTGTAGAAGACGATCGCGCTCAAGCTCCTTCACCTCCGCTCTCTGCCCGAGTCTCGCTCGCTTCGAGCAGCACGACTGCCAGACTGGCGATGCCCTCCTCCCGCCCGAGCGCACCGAGGTGATCGGTACTCGTCAGCTTCAGATTGATCCGGGACAGCTCGCTGCCCAGCAACCTCGCGAGACTCTCCTGCAGCGTGGACTGCTGGGGTGCCAGCCTCGGCGCCTGTGCGATCACCGTGGCGTCGAGATTCACCACCGCGAAGCCGCGCTCGCGCATCATCGCCACCACGCGCTCGATGATCCGCCGGCTGTCGACGCCGCGCAGCCGCTCGTCGGAAGATGGGAAATAGCGCCCGAGGTCGCCCGCCCCGAGCGCGCCGAGAATCGCATCCGCCACCGCGTGGAGCAGTACGTCGCCATCCGAGTGACCCTCGAGTCCCCGATCGCAGGGGATCGTCACACCGCCGAGCACCAGCGGGCGACCCGCGACCAGACGATGGGCGTCGAAGCCCTGACCGATCCTCAAGCTTGATCCTCCCGGCGCGCGGAGCGGGCCGGACCCGCGCCGGCCAGCCACGCCTCTGCGACCTCGAGGTCTTCGGGCAGCGTGATCTTCAGGTTGCGGGGGCTTCCCTCGACGACCTTGACCGGCACGCCGAGTCGCTCGACGAGCTGTGCGTCGTCGGTCCCGAGCACCGCGTCTGCCCGCGCCTTGGCAAGGGCTTCGCGAAGCAGCTCGACGCGAAATGCCTGCGGCGTCTGCGCCGCCCAGCATTCGCTGCGCGGCGGCGTCTCCAAGACCTCGCCGTCGCGAACCCGCTTGACGGTGTCGCGCAGCGGCACGGCCAAGAGCGCTGCGCCGTGCTCGCTCGCCGCGGCGAGCACGCGGCGGATCTCCTCGACCGTCACCAGGCAGCGCGCCGCGTCGTGAACGGCGACCAGCTCCACGTCCTGCGGCAGCGCGGCCAAGCCGGCGGCGACGGAATCCTGACGCTCTGCCCCACCGGGGACGGGCTCGCACAGCTTCGCGATCGCGGCCAGCTCCAGAGCAAACCAGCGCGGCAGATCGACCGCGGCCAGTACCGGCTGCACCAGATCGACCTCGGGTACGGCGGCGGCAGTCTCGAGCGAGCGCTGCAACAGTGTCTTGCCCCGCAGCGCCGCAAATGCCTTGGGGAGCGCATGGCCGAGCCGCTCGCCACGCCCGGCCGCCAGGACGAGTACCGCCGTCTTCATCATGACGCCGGAGAATAGAACGCCCCCCCCCGCAGCGCCGCCGACGATGTGACGAGCCACACCGACAGCACGAAGCCGAAGAGCGAAGATGCTCGACGGCGGCGCAACGAGCGTTCCGGTACAGTCCCCCGCCGGAGGACCCCCATGCGAAGCCTGCCCGCCTCGATCGCCGTCTTGATGCTCACTCTGCTCGTCTCAGCCCTTCCCGCGACCGCACAGCAGACAGCGATCCGCGACGCGGCAGAGACTGTTCGACCGCTTGCACTCGACGAGGCGATCGCCCTGGGGCTGCAGAACAACCTGGACGTCGAGGTGAATCGATACGCGCCCCATGTCTCGCAGCTCGAATCTCAGGCGGCCTGGGGCGCGTACGACGTCACCCTTAGCTCGGGGGTCAGCTACACCGAGGATGTTCCGGCATCGGCGGCCAAGAGCCTCTTCAACGTCGGCCGGAAGACGACTGCAGGCAATGCCAGCCTCGGCGCTCTGATTCCGTATATCGGTGCCACCGTGGGCCTCAGCTTTGAGGGCTCCAGCACGGCCGACGCTTCGCAGATCAGCAATCTCGATCCCGGGCTCGAGTCCAAGCTGGGTTTGAGCACGACCATCCCACTCATGAAAGGGCTCATCTGGAATGGGGCTTGGACCAAGGTCAAGACCAGCCGGCTCGATCATCAGAGCTCCCTCGACACCTTCGAAGGGGCGGTGATGGACACGGTGCAGCAGATCATCGGTGCCTATTGGGTACTGGTCGCGGCGAAAGAGCAGCAACGTGTGGCGGAGAAGAGTCTCGAGAGCACGACGGCCCTGCTGGACCAGACGCGCACGCAGTACGAGGTGGGCGTGGTCTCGAAAGTCGAGGTCGTCGAGGCCGATGCGGGCGTGGCCAATAGCGAGTTCAATCTGATCGTAGCGCGTAACGATCAGCGAAATGCCCAAGACACCCTAATCGCGGCGGTGCTCGGCGATCGTCTGCGCGCGAGCACGACTCTGATCTTCGATCCCAGCGACAACCCGGAGTATCACGCCGTCGAGCCGGTCGACCTCGACCGCGCAGTGCAGACGGCTTTCAACAGGCGACCCGAGGTTTCTGCCGCGGAGAAAGGCATCGAGCAGGCCACGCTGCAGCTGCGCTTCGCCCGGAACCAGCGCCTGCCGCAGCTCGATTTCGGTGCGAGCTACAAGGTCCGGGGCATCGCCGGGGATGCCAACCCGAACCGCCTCTCCTCGACGCCCATCGTCGTCGGTCGAGACTTTAGCGATACCTTCGACAGCTACTTCCAGGGCCCGCGAAACGTCGAGGTAAAGGGCGTATTCACGATCCCGATTCCAAACACGGCTGCCCGCAAGGGCGTGACCAAAGCGCAGATCGAGCTGCGGAAGGCCAACTCGGAGCTGACACGACTCAAGCAGGGGATCATCGTGAAGGTGCGTAGCGCCGCACGCGGGCTGGTGGCCTCGGCGCAGGGCGTCGAAGCCGCCGAGCGGCGGCGGGTGGCGGCGGCCGAGCAGCTACGGGCCGAACGCATCCGGCTGGAGCACGGTGAATCCACCCCGTTCGACGTGCTTCAGCGGGAGCGCGACCTGGTCGAGGCCGAGAGCCAGAAGATCGACGCACTCCAGGGCTTTCGCGTTTCACAGGTGGAACTCGAACGGGCCGAGGGGACGATTCTCGAGAGCCGGAACATCGTCATCGATCGCGTACGTGAGCTGCGGTAGCCTGGACCGGCTGGCCTGAAGGCTAAGTGGTGGGCGGGCGCGCAGGTCGGCGCACGAATGCAGGATCGAGCTATGGGACTCTTCGGAAGCAAGAACAAAGAGGCGCAAGCCGGCACCGGGGTGGAGAGCGAGCCCGGAGCGCCGGCCGAGGCGCCCGTGCCGCAGACGACATCCGCGCGGCGGCAGCCGCTCGGGCGAGGTGAGGGGAAGCGGAGCGAGGGCTCCGGCTTTGGAAACGAGAGCACGGGCGGCGACAGGCCGACCCGCAAGGGGGAAGCCGTGGCAACTATCGGCAAGTCGATCATCTTCAAGGGCGAGCTGACGGGCGACGAAGATCTCGAGATCGACGGCAACGTCGAAGGCGACATCAAGCTGCCGAACCATGAGCTGACGGTCGGAGCCCACGGCAAGGTCAAGGCCGAGATCACGGCCAAGTGCGTGCAGGTCGTCGGACACGTCTCGGGGAACATAGTCGCGACCGAGCGCGTCGAGATCCAGGCCTCGGGCGTGGTCGAAGGCGATATCCGCGCCCCGCGTCTACTCGTGCAGGAGGGGGCCGTTGTGAACGGCGCCATCGAGATGAGCGGCAGGAAGGAATCCCCCACCGCGACCGCCAGCTCGAGCGGGGGCACCGGACCGACGGTCCCGGGTGTCCAGCCGACCCGCAGGGCTGGCTAGCCCCGATTCGGCGTAGTCAGACAGAGCGCGCGTTCCCCTACGGGCGCTCCTGGCAAGTGGCTGGTCGATGCGAGGCGATTCGTGAGCTCCTGCGAAGAAGTCACTCGAGTGGAGATACGCATGCGGAAGCGGAGAAGGGGAACGCGGTGTCAGGCGTGCGAAATCGCCGCGCTATTCGGGGTGGGGCCCTGATCCGACTGCCGCATCAGGGCTAGCGCTTCTTCCTCTTTCCCTTCTTCCTGACCGACGCCGACGACTTGGCCACACTCGTCGACCCCGTGGTGGCGCCGGCGTGTTGCTCGAGCAGGAGCAGCAGCGGCGAGGCGATGAAGATCGACGAGTAAGTACCGACCAGGACGCCGATCAGCATCGCGAAGGCGAAGGGGCGGATGACATCGCCGCCGAGGAAGAAGAGGGAGAGCAGCGCCGCCAGCGTGCTGGCCGAAGTCAGTACTGTACGTGCGAGAGTCTGGTTGACACTCTGGTTCAGTACTTCGGCCAGGTCGTGCTTGGTGCGCAGCTCCAGGTTCTCGCGAATGCGGTCGTAGATGATGATCGTGTCGTTCAGGCTGTAGCCCAGAATCGCCAGCATGGCGGCCAGGATGCGCAGATCGAACTCCAGCCCCAGGATCACGAAGATGCCGGCGGTCACGAGCAGATCGTGGATCACCGCCACCACCGCGCCCGGTGCGAAGCGCGAGCTGAAGCGAAAAGCGACGTAGCCCAGGATTGCCAGGCTTGCCCAGAAGAGCGCCAGCAGACCATCGGTCTGCAGCTCGGCTCCCACTCGGGGGCCGACGAACTCGACGCGCTGGACCGTCAGCGCACCGACACCATCCCTGAGGGCCTTCTCGAGTAGAACGATCTGATCGGCAGCCGCTTCATCCCCGCCTTCGACGGCCGCGTCGTCTCCCTCGCCCGACGTCTCGGGCTCTGCGCCCGCGACATCGTCATCTTCTCCCTTGAAGCGGATCAAGAACTCGTTGTCCGATCTCGTGCCATAGCGAACGACGCTCGCGTCATCGACGTGGGCCACGTCGCTCAGCACCTGACGGATTCTCCCCTCGTCCGCCGCAACACCGTCGTCGAACTGGACCTGAACCTCGTTTCCGCCAGCGAAGTCGATACCGAGACGCACACCGCGCAGCGGAATCGCGATCAGCGAGGCGAGGATGACGCCCGCGGAGATCGCGGCGCACAGCCGCCGCTTGCCGATGAAGTCGATATGGGTCCCAGGCCGGACGATCTCGAAGGGCACCGGCTTACCTCCTCAGATGGACAGCTGCTGGACGGTGCGACCGCCCGGATAGATCTGGAACAGCATGCGTGCGATCACGAGCGCCGAGAAGACGCTCGTCACGATGCCGATCGAGAGAGTCACTGCGAATCCCTTGATGGGACCGGTGCCAAACTCGAAGAGAATCAGAGCGGTGATGAGGGTCGTGATATTGGCATCCAAGACCGTCCAAGTCGCCTTGCTGAAGCCCGTGCCGATGGCGGCCCGCGGTGTCTTGCCCGCCCGCAGCTCCTCGCGAATGCGCTCGAAGATGATCACGTTGGCGTCCACCGCCATACCCACCGTGAGCACCAGGCCCGCGATGCCGGGCAATGTGAGGGTGGCCTCGAAGAGCGACATGATGCCGACCAGCATGACCAGGTTGGCCAGTAGAGTGAAGCTCGCGTAGCCACCGGAGAGCCGGTAGTAGCCCATCGAGAATGCCAGCACGAACAGCAGGCCGACGAGCGAGGCCTGGATACCGCTGTCGATCGAGTCCTGGCCCAGTGCGGGCCCCACCGTCCGCTCCTCCTCGATCACGACGGGAACCGACAGCGCACCCGCTCGCAGCACCACGGACAGGTCTGCCGCCTCTTGCGGGGAGAAGCGACCGGTGATCTGACCGCGCGAACCGATGCGACTGCGAATGACCGGCGCGCTGTAGACGTTCTCATCGAGGATGATCGCGAGCTGATTGCCGATGTTCTCGGCCGTGAGCTCGCCAAAGATGCGCCCGCCCTCGGTGTTGAAGCGGAAGTTCACCAGTGAACGTTGCTGCTGATCGTAGCCGACGCGTGCGTCGGCGAGGTAGTCACCCGTGATGGCCGCGGTCTGGCTCACGAGATAGGCCGCTACCACCTGGTGGGTCTCTGGATCCAGCTCCGTGATGACTTCCTGCTCGTCCTCGTCGATGCCGTCCGGATGCTTGGCCAGCAGTCGCGTTTCGTCGTCCGCTCGGTCGATGACGATCTTGAACTCGAGAAAGCCTGTGGACTTCAGCAGCTGGCGTGCGCGGCCGCGGTCGATCTGTCCGCCGGGAATCTGGACCAGCACGCGATCGTCACCCTGGCGGGTCACGACCGAGTCGGGAATGCCGCGCTCGGGATCGTCGATGCGCCGCCGCAGGACCTCGAGCACCTGGGACATCGTGCGTTCGCGAATCTCCTGCTTCCAGTCCTCTGTCAAGTGGTAGCTGAGCACGGCTCCGTTCTCTGCCGATAGCTCGAGCACGCCGGTGTCGTCGGCCGCCCCCTTGAACCTCGACACGTCCTCGAGCCGGCTGACCTCGATCGTCAGCGCCCCCGCCTCGATGCTCATGCGCTCAGTCGCGATGTCCTTGGAGGGCGAGTTCTCTCGCAGGCTGTCACGCACGTACTGCAGCTCGTGCGTCACCGCATCCGCGATCTTCACGCCCACCACCCAGTGGATGCCGCCCTGCAGATCGAGTCCCAGCCGCAGTCCGTCATCGGGCCACAGCGAACTGCCGATACGCGCCTCCTTGGGAATGAAGTTTGCCACCGTCAGGAAGGTGAAGACCAGGATCAGGGCCGCGATCGACCCCACCCGCCAGCGCAGACCCGTGCTCACGACGCCTTGCCCCCTTCCTTGCCCGCAGTCCCCTTGACGACATGGTCGATCCGCGCACGCTGCACTTCGACCTCCACCTTGGTTCCCTTGACCCGGGCGATCTCGACGTGGAGCGTGTCGTCGTCCACGCCGGTCACGGTGCCGTGAATGCCGCCCGCCGTGACCACGCGATCGCCCTTGACGGCCGCCTTGATGGCTTCCTCTCGCTCTTTCTGCCGTTTCTGCTGCGGCCTCATCACGAGCACGTAGAAGATCAGGAAGATCGCGCCCATCATGAGGAAGAAGCTGGGATCGAACGCCTGCTGCGTCCCCTCGGCCTGTAGCAGCACGGCGGCGGGTGGATCACTCATCGCTGGTCTCCCGATCGAATCGACACGCCGCGCTCCTCCTTCGCCCTGCTTCGCATTGCATCTGTCTCGCTCAGCCCGCCTCGGCCGGCACGTCCGCCACCCGTGCGGGTGGCAGGCGCTTCAACCGAGCACCGGGATAGAATGTCTCCAGAATCTCGCGGTAGCCCATTCCGCGCTCGGCCAGGCCGCGCGCACCCCACTGACTCATTCCAACGCCGTGACCGCTGCCCGAGCCGACGAAGAGGAAGCCCTCCTGTGTCGGCCTCAGCTCGAAGAGGGTGCTCTTCAGTGTCGACTCGCCCAGCGCTGCACGCAGCTGCCGGCCCGAGAGCGTAACCTCGCCTCCGGTCCCCTCTACGAGGAGCCGAGCCACCCGACGACTGGCGGAGTGCTCGAGGATCTCAGCCCCCTCCACCTGACCGATCGAGTGGCCGGCCGCAGCCAGCGCCCGGCCCAGTGTGGTGCGCGAGAGCGCCGCGCGCCAGTACGTATCTGGCGAATCCTCCTCGTGTTCCACCGCCTGGCTCACGAGGTAGCTGAGGTCGCGCCCCCAGACTTCCCGTGCGCTGGCGCTGCGCCCACCCGAAGCCGAATGAAAGGCGGCCAGGATGGGCCTGCCAGCGGCCGTGGTGAGGATCTCGCAGCGTGTGTCCCGAGCGGCGGCCAGCAGCTCGGGCCGTCCGCGGCCGGCCCCGGCGTAGACCTGGCTCGCGGTACTCGCCTCGACGTCGTAGCGCGCGGCCCGGCGTGCGCCGCTGCGGTGGAGGGCGTACGTCCGGCTCGCCACGGCCTGGGCACGCAGGGCTTCAGCGCTCCAGCTCGCCGGAATCTCGCCCTCGAGCGCGCCGACCACGTAGTCCTCCAGGCCTACTTCGTTCACCACCGCCAGCCCCTGCTCCGTCCGCAGTACTTCGAGCGCGCCTCGCAGCCAGCGCCCTCGCACGCGCGACAGGCCGCGCTCCTCAGCGCGCCAGGTCGGCACGGCCGGTCCGCCGTCGACTCGAATCCCGCCCTGCCAAAGCTCGAAGCGGCGATGGCGCCCCGATCGCTCGATCACCACCGGCGCCCGACTCTGGTAGATCAGAACCCGGATCCTCTCGTCGCAGGCACGTCCGGCCGGCGCCGCCGACGCCCCGAGCGAGACGCCGGCCACCCCCAACAGACAGAGCGGCGCGAGAGCGGTGCATCCCCCCCCGAGAAAGGCCTTCATCGCGTGCGGTGATATCGCACGAAGTCCGTGCCGGGTCAAGGGAATCCCGGCTCAGAGGTCGGACCGAATGGCCTCCGCCTTGTCCGTCCGCTCCCACGGGAAGCCGGCATCTTCGCGGCCGAAATGACCGTGGTACGAGGTCGCGCGATAGATGGGGCGCCGCAGATCGAGGGTCTCGTCGATGCCGCGTGGCGTCAGATCGAAGTGCTTGCGAACGAGCTGCTCGAGCCGGGCGGTGTCGAGGCCCCCGGTGCCGAAGTTCTCGACGCGGATCGAGACCGGCTCCGCCACACCGATCGCGTAGGCGAGCTGCACCTCACAGCGAGTCGCCGCGCCGGCAGCCACCAGATTCTTGGCGACGTAGCGCGCCGCGTAGGCTGCACTGCGATCGACCTTCGAAGGATCCTTGCCCGAGAACGCGCCGCCGCCGTGCCGCCCCATTCCACCATAGGTGTCCACGATGATCTTGCGTCCCGTGACGCCGGCATCGCCCATCGGACCACCGACGACGAAGCGACCGGTCGGATTCACGTGCAACGTCGTGTCGGAGTCGATCAGCTCGGCGGGCAGCGTGCTGCGTATCACCTTGTCGATGATGTCCTTGCGCAGTTGGTCGTAGCTGACCTCGGGCGAGTGCTGCGTCGAGACGACGACCGCGTCGATGCGCGCCAGATTGTTGTTGCCGTCGTATTGAACAGTCACCTGACTCTTGGCGTCGGGCCGTAGGTAGTCGAGCTCGCCCGACTCGAGGTGCTGCCGATGAGCTTCGATCAGGCGATGGGCGTAGCGGATCGGCGCCGGCATGAGCTCGGGGGTCTCGTCACACGCATAGCCGAACATCATGCCCTGATCGCCAGCGCCCTGCTCCTTGTGAAGCCCCTCTCCCTCACTGACGCCCTGCGAAATGTCGGGCGACTGCCTGCCCAGCGCAATCATCACGCCGCAGGTCGATGCGTCGAAGCCCATCTCGGAGTCGGTGTAGCCAATGTCGTGTACCACGCCGCGTACCAGTGGCTGCAGATCCACCTGCGCACTCGATGTGACCTCGCCACAGACGAGGATCAGCCCGGTTGTCGTTGCGGTCTCACACGCGACTCTGGATGTCGGATCCTGCGCCAGCATCGCATCCAGAACCGCGTCCGATATCTGATCGCACATCTTGTCGGGATGTCCCATCGATACCGACTCAGAAGTGAAGAAAGAGCGGGTTGACATCGAACCTCTCCTGTAGCTCCTGTGCATCCCATTGCTGAGTTTCGCCGGTTGGCAATGCGGGGACGCAGTGTTCTTGGGGACCGGCAGGGTAGGCTAGCGGCGCGGTGGCATCAAACCCCGAGATCAGACGGAATCGAATGTCTCGAGTAGCGCCCCGAGCTGTTCGACTGCCTCTTGCGCATCCTCTCCCTCAGCGCGCACCCGCAGGGTGACCCCCTGGCCGGCAGCAAGTGACAGAATCGACAGAACACTACAGCCGTTGACCCACTCCCCATCGCGACCGAGGCTGATCTCGCTGCTGAAGCGGCCCGCAAGGGTGACGAAACGACCGGCTGGACGTGCGTGCAGTCCAAACTCTGAACGCACGGTGAACTCGCGCTCGACAAGCGGCATTTCGCTCACTTCTTGCCGCCTTCCGGCAGCAGCTCACTGGCAACCGAAATATTCCGCTGCCCATACTCCTTGACGAAGTGCGCCAGCTCCTCGAGCGGCTTCTCCTCGCGCAGTGTCGCCAACTTGATCAGCATCGGCAGATTGATCCCGGTCACGACCTCGACGCGATGTTCGTTGAGGAATGACAGGCTCATGTTCGAAGGAGTGCCACCGAACATGTCGGTCAGGATCAGCACGCCCTCGCCCGTGTCCGCCGCCTCGAGCCCGGTCAAGATGGCGGAGCGCATCGCGTCGACCGACTGGCTGGGATCGAGCGAGACGGATTGGAACGCCGGCCCGTCGGGAATGATCAGACGCAGCGCGTGTAGGAATTCCTCACCCAATCGATAGTGCGTGACGATCACAACGCCGACCTTCATTTGCTCCTCTCCACGTCTCGGTGCTCGAGACTAATCTCGCGTCCCTCATCGCGCAGCCAGGCGGCCAGCTTCTCGACCATGGCCACGGAGCGATGCCGCCCCCCGGTACATCCGATGCCAACCGTCAGGTAGGCCTTCCCCTCGCGATCGTACATGGGCAGCACCCAGCCGATGAAGTCCAGCAAACGCCCCGCCAAGGCACGCCCTCGCTCGCTCTGCAGCACGAACGCTGCGACCCGCTTCTCGCGCCCCGTCAGCGACCGCAGATCCTGCTCGAAGTAGGGGTTCGGGAGAAAGCGCACATCGAAGAGCAGCTCGACCGCCTGCGGCGTACCGTAGCGAAAGCCGAACGAGATGAGATTGACCACCGTGGACCGCGTACGACCCGACACATGCTGGGCGATCGTCTCCTTGAGCTGGTGGACGTTCAACACCGTCGTATCGATGCGGCAGTCCGCCAGGCTGGCGGCATCGGCCAGCAGCCGGCGCTCGCGCTCGACGCCTCGCTTGACGCTGCCCTCGGGCGAGAGGGGGTGAACACGGCGCGTTTCCCGGTAGCGCGTTTCAAGTGCCTCATTGGAGCAGTCGAGAAAGAGCACCTCGACCTTCGCGCCCTCTTCTCGCAGCAGCTTCACCACGGCGGGGAAGCTACGCAGGAACGGCTCTTCTCGGGCGTCTATCGCGACCGCAATCTTCTCGATCGGCGGCGTGGCCTTGCCGCACAGGGCGAGAAACTGGGGCACGAGCTGGGCGGGCAGGCTGTCGACGCAGTAGAAGCTCAGATCTTCCAGCGCGGCCATGACGGTGCTCTTGCCGCTGCCTGAGAGGCCGGCCACAAAGACGAGATGCGTCTCCGAGTTCCGACTCATCCGCCCACCTCCCGTCCCCCCTCGTCATCTCCATCGCCCTCGCCAGTGGGCGACTTGGCCGCCACGCGACGAAGCTGGGCGTCGATTCGCTTCGCGGCGTTCACCCCGGCGCAACGCTGCCGGTGGTCGCGAACCGCCACCTCCACCAGAGTCGCCATGCTGTGAGCGGGCCGCACCGGCAGTACCAGGGCCGGGATCGCGACCCCCGCGAGGACCGTCGTCGGGCGCTCCAAGCCCAGTCGCTCGTAGTCGGCCTCTTCACGCCACTGTTCCATGTGACAGATCAACTCGATCCTCGCCTCCATCTTGACGGCGTCGGGCCCGTAGAGATCGGGGATGCAGAGTAGGCCTATTCCCCGGATCTCCATGTAGTGCCGTATCAGCTCCGGCGAGCGCCCGAGCAAAACCGGACTCTGTGGCGACGCGACGCCATTCGATTTCGTGCGCTCCGCGCCGTCGCCATGTTTGCTGCGGATTCGCACCACGTCGTCCGCCACCAAGCGGTGCCGCCGGCGCACGAGCTCCAACGCGCATTCACTCTTACCGACACCGCTCGGCCCGCAGAGCAGCACCCCGACGCCCAGCACTTCGACCAGCGCACCGTGAACCTGGATGTCCAAGCCTGCACCTCACGTCTGCCGTGGGGGACTCTGCGCGAGAGCCAGGGGCTGTGGGATGGGGGGTCTCAGAACTTCGCGTCTTCTTCCTCGATAGCCGCGAAGATGTCCTCTACCTGCTCCGCCTCGATCAGCTTGTGCCGGAAGGCCGGATCGCGGAAGAAGCGGGAAATGCGCGCCAGCGCCTTCAGGTGTTGGCCGCCGGAGTGCTCGGGCACGACCAGCAGGAAGAAGAGCTGCGTGGGCTGGCCGTCGATCGACTCGAAATCGACGCCGGCTCGGCTTCGAGCGAAGGAGGCCACCAGGCTCTGTAGACCGGGCATCTTGCCGTGGGGAATCGCCACACCTTCCCCAATGCCGGTGCTCTGCAGACCCTCGCGCTCGATCAGCACCTCGAGCAGGCGGTCCGCCTCCAGCGCCGGGACCACTTTCGCGAGGGCACCCGCCATCTCGGCCAGCAGCGTATCCTTGGTGTCGGATTCCAGGTCCAGGATGACGGCATCCTTGACCAGGACGTCCATGATCTTCATGCCACCTCCTCGCTGGGCGGCCGCACTCTATCCCACCTGGCGCCGTTTCGTCGAGGACAGGATGTTCATCGCCTCGCGGTACTTGGTCACCGTCCGCCGGGCGATGTCGATGTTCGCCGTTTTCAGCATCTCCGCAATCCGCTGGTCCGACATCGGCCTGACCGGATCCTCATTAGCGATGATTTTCCTGATCTTCTCTTTCACGCTCTCGCTCGCCACCGCGTCGCCCTCGAAGCACCCGATGCTGGAGTTGAAAAAGTACTTCAGCTCGAATATCCCCTGGGGAGTATGGGCGTACTTGTTGGTCGTGACGCGACTGACCGTCGACTCGTGCATCTCGATGTCGTCTGCCACGTCTCTCAGATTCAGCGGCTTCAGGCAGGTAACGCCCTTGTCGAAGAACTCGCGCTGCTGCTTGATGATGCTCTGCATCACCTTGTAGATGGTCCGCTGGCGCTGGTGGATCGACTTGATGAGCCACACGGCCGAACGCACCTTGTCCTGGACGTAGCTCTTGGTGTCCTTGGCGGTCGCGCTCGTCGCACGGCCACGAGCGAGAACATCCTTGTAGACATTGTTTATCCTGAGCTTGGGCAGCCCGTCCTCGTTGAGCAGGACGTGGAACTCATCGCCCACCTTGTAGACGTAGATATCCGGCGTGATGTAGATGGGATCCTCGCCTCCGAAGGCCCGGCCCGGCCTGGGCTCGAGGCTCCCGATCACGTGAGCGGCTGCCGCCACATCTCCGATGCTGGCGTCGAGAAGCCGGGTGAGCGAGCGAAAATCGCGCTTCTGGAGGCGATCGAGGTGTTCGTCGACGATCCTGACCACGAGCGGGTCTTCGATTCCCAACGCGCGGATCTGCAGCATCAGACACTCTCGCAGATCCCGCGCCGCCACTCCGGCTGGATCGAGACGCTGGATCTTCTCCAGCGTGACCTCGACCGCTGGCGTGTCGACGGCCGCCTGGACGGCGATTTCCTCGACTGTGCAGCGGAGGTAGCCGCGCTCATCCAGGTTTCCGATGATCCATTCCGCGATGTGGAGCTCCTCATCGCCGAAACCAGAGAGCTGCATCTGCCACTCGAGATGCTCGGCCAATGTCGGCCTACGGGTCAGCGTGGCCTCGAGGCTGCGACGATCCTCGTCCTCTCCCCCGCCCCGACTCTCGAGGCCGGTCTGCGGGTAGGAGTCCATGTAGTTCTCCCACTCGATGTCGGCAATCTTGTCCAGGTCACTGGGCTCGTCGCCGGATTCCGCCTCTCCGCCCGCGCTCTCCTCTCCCGAAGGATCCTTATCCATCGCGAGATCCTGCGGCTCAGCCGGATTCTCGCTGACATTCTCTTGGGAGCCGGACTCGGCCTCTTCCGACCGCAGCTCGGTGCCCTCTTCGCCAGGCGTCGCGTCGGCCAGCTCGGCCGAGGTCTCCTCCTCCCGCTCGTCCTCCTCGAGGACCGGGTTCTCCTGGAGCTCCTGCTCGACCAGATTCACGAGTTCGAGCTGGTTGAGCTGGAGCAGCTTGATCGCCTGCTGCAGCTGGGGCGTCATGACCAGCTGCTGCGTCAGCCGCAGCTCCTGTTTGAGTTCGATTGCCATGCTCTCTCTTGTCGCGTCCGTCCCTCACCGAAGCTTGAGTGCGATCTGGTGGGTGTTCGGCCGCCGGCTCTACGTGTTGCCGGATTCTCTCCGCCCCCGGTCCGGGCTTCGGCTCAGTTGAGTCTAAAATTCTCGCCCAGATAAACCTCGCGCACGCGCGGATCCTCGGCGATCTCCAGAGGTGTCCCGAGCTTCAGGATCTCGCCCTCTCGGATGATGTACGCGCGGTCACAAATGGAGAGGGTTTCCCGGACGTTGTGGTCGGTGATCATCACTCCGATGCCGCGACCTCGCAGCTGCTCGATTATCTTCTGAATGTCGCTGACTGCGATGGGATCAACGCCCGCGAACGGCTCGTCGAGCAGCATGAAACGGGGGGCCAGCACCAGGGCTCGTGTAATCTCGACACGCCGCCGTTCGCCACCCGACAGAGAGTCGGCCCGACGTTCGGCCTTGTCCGTAAGCCCCAGCTCCGACAGCAACTCCTTCAGCCGTTCTCGCCGCAGTCGGCGATTCGGCTCCACCGTCTCAAGAATGGCGTTGATGTTGTCCGCGACCGAGAGCTTGCGGAACACAGACGTCTCCTGGGGAAGATAGGTGATCCCCAGCCGAGCGCGACGGAACATCGGCAGACCGGTGATTTCCCGTTCACCCAGAAAGACCCGCCCGGCAGTCGGTCGCATGCTCCCGGCAACCATGTTGAAGATCGTCGTCTTGCCCGCGCCGTTCGGGCCCAGCAACCCGACGACCTCGGCAGAGCCGAGCTCGAGGTCAACCGAGTGCACGGCCCGCTTGGTGCCGAAGCGCTTGACGAGCCCGGCGGCAGATAGAGCCTCGTCGCTCATCCACCCCCCTGCCGGCAACCATCGGGAGACTCCCCGCTCTTCGGACGGATCATCACCGAGGCTGCGCCCACCACGCGGGCGCTATCACGCTGCAGATCGAATTCGATCGAGTCGCCGCGCACGATGTCGCAGCCGGAGATGAGTTCGGCTTGCCCGCTGCAGCTCAGCATCTGATCGGATCGCCGGTAGGTCGCCTGCTGGCAGCGCGCCTGTTGATCGCCCTGATTGACCTGTACGTGGCCTTTGGCGATGAGCTCATCCGGCTGCGACTGCTGCGCGGCATACAGAGCCTCGAGCTCATCCGTCAGGAGCGTGACGTCACCCTGCACGACGCGTACATTACGCGTGAAGACCAGCCGCCGACCACCCCCTTCCAGGGAGACGAACTCGAGCTCTTCGGACACGATTTCGATGGGATCGTCCTTGTTGGCAGTCCCGAACGCAAAGAGCGGTGTGCGCTCTCCCCCTTCCGCTTCGGGCGAACGCGTCGAGACCGCGGGCGGCTCTGTTTCGGGCGGGAGCCAGCCCAAACCGGTCACGATCGATACCGCCAGCCCTTCTGCGACACGCTCGAGCTCACTCTCGTTCTGGAACACCACACGGTGACTCTCGGCCGTGCCACCGCTGTGACCGGAACGAACCATGACTTCGATGGCACGCCCCGACCAGCCGGCATCCAGCGGCGCCTGCGGCGTCGCATCCACACGTCCGACCACGATTGCGTCGAGCCCCTGCGCAAAGGCAACGCGGCGAACGACTCGCGGTTCGGCCTGTGGATTCAGCGGCTCGCCGAGCTCGTCGGGCGTCACGACGCGAACGCCGGACCGGCCGGCGAGTCGTTGCGCCAGGATCTCGGCAATCCTGCTGCCAGGAGGTGTGCCACCGCCCTCGAAGCTCGCAACCCCGACACTGAGCTGCGGCTCTGCCACCTGTGACTGGGCTCCACCGAGCGCCATCGTCGAACCGCAGACGACGAACACGCTGAGCCAGCAGACGACAGCCCGGCAGCCGCTGTAACCAGTTCGCATCTCTCAGCGACCCCTCACGACACTGCTGCCAGCCAGCAGCCGAAAGCGGTCTTCCCGCATGTCGTAGCGGAAGCCACCACCCCGATAGGTGCCACCCGCATCGCGAATCAGTACCGGCGCATCGCTGTAGAACACACCCCCGGAGTCGTCGTAGCCGATCCACTCCGCCTCGAACTTCAATCCCTCGGAGGTTCGACCGTGGATCTCGCCTTCCAGACGAAAATCATTCGTAGCGAGGTTGATCCGCCCGCGTTGACAACGCAGCTCGAGCCCGAGGCGATGTTCGGCGGGAATCACGTTGACATGGACCTGCTCCAGTTCGGCGGTCTGCGTATCCGTGAAATAGTGAGCCGTCTCCGACCACAGCACGAACTCATTGACCGAGTCCCGGCTCGAGACGAACGTCATGCCACCGATGTCCAGGCTGTCTTTCTGCCCCAGAGCCGTTCCGCTCCAGGCTACCGTCAGCAGCACCGCGAGTTCGACGATCGCCCATCGGCACGATCCGGCGCGAGCGATCGCCTCTCGACCGCGGCCGCCCGCTCGACGTCTGCGGTCGAGCCCGCGACCCGCTTCCCGGCGGAAGACCATTCTGCCTCGCCAGAACGCGAATCTGCCCCGTATCACCACGGACCTTCGTGCGTTGTTCCGGCCAGCAACAGTCCGAGTCAGTCCGTGCGGCCGAAGAGGGTCTTGAATGGCTCGTGTGACCCCACCCAGTAGGCGGGGCGCATGACGACGTAATCGAGCGCGACGCCGATCGGATGCACGACGTATGCGACTATCCGGAGCGGGTGCCCAGCTTGCTTCGGGTCGTACTTGTCCGCACCGGCAGTCAGCGGCGTGCCGGCGATGATTGCCGCCAGCATGCAGCCGCTGAGCCACCAGAGGAGCCGTCTTGAAGGGCACACCGCGGCCACGTTCTTCTCGGCCATTCGTTTGGCGCCACCGTCGCCCCTCCGCATTCCTGTCTCCCCGTTGTCTGCCGGCTGCTCGAGCTTCCCGTCAGTGCGAGTCGCGAGCAGCCTCTGTCCAAGTCCTTTGCCGCGCTTGTACGCTCGGCCCGAGCAAATATCGGGCCAAAGTTACCGCCTAGATCGGTCGGCCGCAGCATGAAACTGAGCGCGGCCCACCCCATCGCGTCTGGCCATCGCCTCACGGCCGGGCTTCCCGGGCGGCCTGCGCACCTCCTCTTCCACTTGATCGCGCACGGCCGTCCAATCGTGCAGCAGGCGCCGCCGAGCGCCCCGCGCATCGACTTCGCGGTAGCCCATGCGACGGGCCAGCGCGATCTGCTCTGGCGCACGCTCGGGAAAGTCGCAAACGGGCTGCTCGTCCGCGAGCTGCAGGAAGTGCTCTGCGCGGCGGAGCCAGCCATACGCGTCGCTCGCGGAGCGAGCCGAGACTTCGTCGAGGTAGCCATACAGGCCGAGCCGCGTCAGGGCCTCAAGTATATTGCCGGTTCTCAGTCGAGCATCACTCGCCCCGTGGGTGACGACCAACTGGTGAACGAAGACTTCGAGCTGCCGGATTCCTCCAGCACCCCACCGCAGATCCCGCTCGAGTCCTTCGCCGGTTCGGGGTTGCGCGACCCGGCTCAACTGAGCCGAGGTCACCCCGAAATCGGCCTGGAGCCCGGGCCAGATGCCGCGCACAAAGGCTTCAGCGGGATCGCCAGCACCGAGCAGACGCCGGGCGGAAAGCAGTCTGGACGGAGCGAGAAGAGCGTCCCTCGCAGCGACGTCGAACGCGCCCCAAAGCGGCGGAAGCGCCAGCGGCGCCAGACGCTGCGCGCGCGGAACGCCGGCGGGCAGCAGCCAGGCGGAAAGGCGGTACAGCACGCCATCTCCGCGCTCGAGCCCGGACAGCAGCACCTGCATCAGGCGCTCGAACCCGTGCCGCCAGCTCGAGCCCGCACGCTCGGGCGTCAGGAAGAGCAGTTCGACACTCGGCGTGATCGAGATTTCCCGGCGCCCTAAGCTCCCCAGCGCCAGCGTCGGCGGCACCGGAATCCCGGCCTCTTGAGCGGCGCGCTCGAGCGCTCGCGCCAGGCAGCGGGAGGCCAGCTCCGAGAGCTCGACAAAGCTCTCCTGCAGCGGGCAGCCGAGCAGCTCGCGGGAGGCCACCCGGAGCAGCCCGCGGTACTTGGCCTCGCGGATGTCCGCCCAGCCGCTGTTCAGTCGCGGCTGGTCCTTCTCGGGCGCCGCCGGGGGATCGCCCGCCAGATCATCGGCCCAATGGGGGTTCTCGATGAGCTGTCTTGCGAGGAAGTCGCTGGATCCGAGCAGCAACGCGAGCGACGGCATCACAGCGGCGTCCAGGGGGCGGCCGAGCTCCTCGCGCATGCGTCCCGCAAGCTGATAGAGAGCCTGCGCCCCACGACCGGGCCGAGCGGACAGCAATAGGGCGGGAAGCCACGAGGCGCGACTGGCCCGCAGCTCCGGCAGGCGTGCGACACGCCGAAGCACCTCGGCTGTCCGAACCGGGTCCGGCTCGCCGAGCCTTGTGAGAACGTCGATCGGCGGCGGCTCCTCTCGTTGCAGCGAAGCAAGAGCCGCTGAAATCACACCGTCCACGGCGAACCCCCCTGGCACCGTGCACACTGAATGGAATCGGGACCGGGTTCCAGCATCCAGTCCGTCTCCATCCTTCCTCTGCTACCGGCGAGGTCTTCAGCCGCGCCCTGCGCACGCGGCGAAGTCACCTTCGCCAAACTCCTTCGGAAGCATTCCGCGCCTACCGACAGCGCGCAGCGGGAGAAGAACGCAAACAGGCCGGCAATAATGCACGGCCGGTTTACGGGTGTTCGCCCCGGCCCGCCTGAGGTTTCCCGCACGATGAGAAGCGGACGTCGCGAACTGCTAGCGGCGCCAGAATCCGCTGCTGAGAAGAACGAGCAGCGTAAAGAGCTCCAGGCGGCCTGCGATCATGCAGAACGCGAAGGTCAGCTTCACGGCGGCGGGGAAGTGCGCGAAGTTGTCTGCGGGTCCGATCTCACCCAGGCCCGGGCCAACATTGCCCACTGTGGTGAGCGCCGCGGACATGGCCGTGATCAGGTCATAGCCGAAGGCCGTGACGACGAGTGCTGTGACCCCCACGAGTGCAAAGTAGACTGCGAGAAAGATCCAAGTGCCGGCGAGAATATCGTTCGGAACGGGCTTCCCGCCGTAGTGCACGGGCGGCCGGATCGCATTGCGATGGGCGGCCGTGGCAAATGTATTTCGCACCGCGCGAAAGGCCAGCACGGCTCGCAGGCTCTTGACGCCACCGCTGGTAGAGCCCGCCATCGCCCCGAGAATCATTAGAGAGAGCAGCACCAGATGACTGAGACTCGGCCAGAGCTCGAAGTCGGCCGTGGTATAACCCGTCGTCGTCATGACCGACACCACCTGGAAGACGACGTGTCTGAACAGGGGGCCGTCCCCGCTCGGCGCCTGGACACGCCAGGCCGCCAGTGCGATCAGCAACACGGCCAAGCTCAGCACCGAGAGGTAGTAACGCAGCTCCGTGTCTTCCCACACGGTCCGCACACGCCCCGTCAAGAGCCGATAGTGAAGCACGAAGTTCATCCCGGCGAGAATCATGAAGACGATCACCACCCAGTCGATGGCCGCGGAGTCGTAGGCGCCGATCGAAGCATTCCGCGTGGAGAACCCACCTGTGGACAGCGTCGTGAGCGAGTGGCAGAGCGCATCGAAACCCGACATTCCCGACAGCAGCAAGGCCAAGCATTCCGCCAGGGTCAAGCCGACGTAGATGAGCCACAGCTGCCTCGCGGTCTCGGCCACGCGCGGGCGAATCTTCTCCTTGACCGGCCCCGGAACCTCGGCTTTGAAAAGCCGCATGCCGCCAATTCCGAGAATCGGCATCAGCGCCACGGTAAAGACCACGATCCCCATGCCGCCCAACCACTGCGTGAGCGACCGCCACAACAGCAGCGCGCGCGGGGTCTCCTCGATTGCGACCAGCACTGTGGATCCGGTGGTCGTAAAGCCCGCGACCGACTCGAGCAGGCCATCCACAGGGGACAGTACGCCTGTCGTGACGTAGGGCAGCGCTCCGAACACCGATGCCAGAATCCAGGCGCTACTCACGATGAAGAATCCGTCCCTGGGACGTACGCGCACGTTCTCGGGACGCACGCCGAGCGCGATGGGCAGCCCGAGCAACAGGGGCACAGCAGCGCTGATGAGGTAGGGCAAGGCCGCTTCGGCGAAGAGCAGGGCCGCGATCAGCGGCACGAGCTGGAAAGCACCCATCAGCACCAACAGCCAGCCGATCAGTTGCGTGGCGAGCAGGATGTTCATGCGGGACGATCCCTTCTTCGCCGGGGCGCGGCCGGCCAGAAAGTACAGCAGCGGACCAGATCGCGGACCGGCCGTGGGCGCGCGGCTGCGGTCTCGGCACGGGGAGCGGAGGCACCTTCGCAGCGAGCCCGCCACGCTGCGGTCAATCGCATATTTCAGGTTGACCCGAGGGGCAGATCGCCATTGTGCGAAAAATGCCAGCCTTTTTGCTAGGAAGTTCTGCGATGGATCGATAGACTGGCGTTCTAAATCGCGATTTAGCTAACAGATACCCAGGGGGCAGGCGATATTGATGGAAGACAGCTCGTGTTTCTGCGAGTTGTGCTTCGAGTGTCGTCCGCGAATCATCCAAATTGGCCATTACTCACGAAAGAACCAGGGCAGATCAATCGATGGACGCAAGAATTCCGACCGGAGCAGAGAAACTCATCCAATGTCTAGAGCGCGAAGGGGTCGAACACATCTTCGGCCTCTCTGGCGGCGCGGCGATTCCGCTCTTCGACGCGCTGGTCGACTCTTCGATCAAGCTGATCCTGGTTCGGCATGAGCAGGGGGCGGTCCACATGGCCGACGGCTATGCGCGAGCCACCGGCCGGCCGGGCGTCGCGCTCGTGACCTCGGGTCCCGGCGCGACGAACACGGTCACGGGCCTGCTCACCGCCCACATGGATTCGGTGCCCGTCGTCGTGCTGACGGGCCAGTGCGTCTCCGACATGTTGGGCAAGGACGGCTTCCAGGAGGCGGACGTCACAGGCATCACCTATCCGGTGGTCAAGCACAGCTATCTGGTGCGCGACGCGAACGGCATCCCGAGAATCACGCGCGAGGCGTTTCACATCGCGACCACCGGTCGCCCCGGCCCGGTGCTGATCGATCTGCCGAAAGACATCACCCAGGGGCCCTGCACGGCGCCCTTCGTCGATGAGATCAATCTGCCCGGCTACACGATCCCCGGGCGCGGGGAGCCCGAGTCCATCTCCGCCGCCGCCGACCTGCTCTCGGCAGCGCGAAGACCCGTGCTCTGTATCGGACACGGCACCGTCATCGCAGATGGGGGCAAGGCGGCCGTCACACTGGCGGAGAAGCTCGGCGCACCCGTGGTAGCGACGCTGCTCGGCAAGGGTGCAGTGGACGAGAACCACCCGCTACACCTGGGCATGCTCGGCATGCACGGCACCGCTTACGCGAACAGGGCCGTGGCCGAGTGCGATCTGCTGATGGCGGTGGGCTCGCGTTGGGACGATCGCATCACGGGCAAGCTGGACGAGTTCTGCTGCGATGCGGTCAAGATCCACATCGACATCGACCCGGCGGAGTTCAACAAGATGATCAGACCCGACATCAGCATCGTGGGAGACGCACGGCTGGTGCTCGAGGACCTGATCCCGCTCGTCGAGCCTGCGGACACGGATGCCTGGCTGCGACGCTGCGAGACGTGGCGCAACAAGTATCCGCTCAAGTACGCCCGGCAGGGGGGGCTGCGAACACAACACGTGATCGATCGTCTCAACGCACTGACCCAAGGCCAGGCCGTCATCGCGACGGACGTCGGCCAGCACCAGATGTGGGCCGCTCAGTTCTGCAAGGTCTCCGCCAACCGCCACTGGATCAGCTCGGGCGGCGCCGGGACGATGGGATTCGGTCTGCCGGCGGCGATCGGCGCCCAATTCGCGTGCCCGAACAAGAAGGTCTGGGCCATCGTCGGCGATGGCGGCTTCCAGATGACCCAGGCGGAGCTCGCCACGGCGGCGATCCACGACCTTCGCATCAAGTGCCTCATCATCAACAACAACTACTTGGGCATGGTGCGACAGTGGCAGGAGCTGTTCTTCGAGAACCGCCTCTCGGGCGTCGATCTCGAGGGCAACCCGGACTTCGTGAAGCTCGCTCAGGCATATGGCATCAAGGCCCTGCGCATCCGCCGTCCAGCCGACATCGATCGCATCCTCGCGCAGGCCCACGAATACGATGACGGCCCCTGCGTGGTGGTGGCCGAGGTCGCCAAGGAAGACAACGTCTTTCCGATGATCCCCGCCGGCGCACCGATGACCGGCATGATCATCGAGAAGCCCAAGCACAGGCTCGACAAGCCCACCGGGAGCACCTGAGAATGAGTGCAGCATCGATGATCGCGCCGGGGACCCGCTCCTCGGACAGCAAGAACATGCACACCATCTCCGTCTTCGTAGCCGACGAGCCGGGCGTGCTGGTTCGCGTAGCGATGGTTTTCTCTCGGCGGGGCTACAACATCGAGAGCCTCGTCGTGAGCCCTTCGGCGCGCAGCGGTTTCTCACGCATGACCATCACCTGCTCCGGAGACACCTCGATCCTGGAGCAGATGATCAAGCAGCTCGCGAAGCTGGTCGACGTCATCCGTGCCGTCGATCACACCGACGACAACGCCTACGAGACGGAAATCGCATTGATCAAGCTTCAGTGCGACACCGACGAAAGAAGCGAGATCCTGCAGATCGCCGAGCACTTCAATGCGAAGGTCGTGGACTATGGCATCGAGAGCGTCGTACTGCGCGTCTACGGCAGCAGCGAGAAGATGGATGCCATGATTTCACTACTCTCCATATTCAAGGTTGCGGAGCTGGTTCGCTCGGGCAAGATTCTGATGGCGCGAGGCATTAAATCCACCTGAGCGCGCACGAGCCGGCTCTCACCCCGCTAGGGAACCTCTGCACAAGCCTCTCCGAACACGGTACACAGTAGCCGGGGGGTACAGAGATGAGCGATCAGCGGACATTTGCATCGGTAGCGTGGAGCCGGAAGGGCAAGGTGACGCGCCGGGAGCGGTTCTTGGTGGAGATGGATGCCGTGATCCCGTGGCAGCGTCTGATTGCGCTGATCGAGCCCCAGTACCCCAAGGCCGGGCGGGGCCGCCGTCCTCATGATCTGGAGCTCATGCTGCGGATCTACTTCCTGCAGCAGTGGTTCAACCTGTCGGATCCGCAGGCGGAAGATGCGATCTACGACAGTGAGTCGATGCGGCGGTTCGCGAAGGTGGAGCTTTCGCAGGACAAGGTCCCCGACGAGACGACGATCCTGCGCTTCCGGCACCTTCTCGAGAAGCACCGGCTGACCGAGGCGATCTTCGAGGCGGTAAAGGATCTACTGACCGAGCACCATCTTCTGCTTCGCGCAGGGACGATCGTGGATGCGACAATCATCGCGGCCCCGAGTTCGACGAAGAACGCAACGAGGACGCGGGACCCGGAGATGAAGCAGACCCGCAAGGCCAGGAACTGGCACTTCGGGATGAAGCTGCACATCGGGACGGATCGTCGAGGTGTCGTCCACAGCCTGACGGCCACGCACGCAGCCGAGGCTGATCTCAAGCAGCTCCCGAACCTGCTCCACGGCGAGGAGAGCGTGCTCTACGGCGACCAGGCGTACTGGAAGGAGGCCGACCGGCAAGCCTTCGAGGAGCAGGGCGTGCGCTACCGGGTCAACCGGCGTGGCCCCCGTGGCAACCGCAGCTTGAACGAGCGGTGGCGCAAGATCAACCGAGCCCGCTCACGTACTCGTGCTCGCTGCGAGCACCCGTTCCGCATCGTGAAGCAGCTCTGGGGGTTCGACAAGACGCGGTACCGCGGAATCGCCAAGAACCTCGCCCGAGCCCAGACGATGTTCGCTCTGGCCAACCTCTACGCGGTTCGACACAGGCTGCTCCCACCCCAGGTGAGGTGCGCCCTGTGATCGATCGACTGCGACCAAGTCACTTTCAAACGCCCAGTCAGGGCGGGGCAAGCCCCTTCATCCCCGAACCCCTCTCTGCCAACGGCCGCTGTAAGGCCGCCTGTGCAGAGGTTCCCTAGTCGTCACTGCCGTTCGTCTTCTTGCTGCTCTTTCCTTTGCTCTTGTCCTCGCCGCCACCCTTACCGCTCTTTCCGCTGGCCTTGCTCTTACTGCCGCTCGCGCCCCCAGCAGCAGAATGATCTCCGGCCGAGTGGCTTCCGCCGCCGCTACTCCTGCTTCCGTCGGCGTTGACCACCGTGTGGCTCGAGTTCTGCAGGTCATCGGAGAGAACAACCGGCTCCCTGGCTGTGACGGTTCGATCCGCCGAGGCCAGCTTCGTGCCGAAGAACATCGCTGTGAGGATCACGAAGCTCCATACGAGCAATCTGATATCCCGATTCGCTGAAGCACTCATTGAGCCATCTCCTGGGCAGGGGATACGCCGCCGCGGAATACCAAGGATCCCGCGAATCAGCCACTTCGGACTCAACGGTCGTATCGCCTCTCGACATGAGAGGCGGACGGCGATGCTCCAAAGAACACCGGATCATGTCACAGAGCCTTTGCCGGGCGCCGCATTCCAGCTCGCCCTCACACGCGAACAGCACTGCGGACGCCCTGCCGATACCCGAGCCACCGCCGGTCACCAGCGCGACTTTGTCCTCTACCAATGCCGCCATCGCTCCTCCCCAGATCTCTCCGCGTCCGATGTCGCAGCCCGCTCTCGCGATACTCGCTGCGCCGGTTTCATCGATCGCACCATCCGGCGGAGAACGCCGAGACGACGGATGCGGGGCCACTGGGGGTGGGATTGGGCGGAGGCCGACAGAAGCTCGGCGTAGCGCCGTCCCTCTCGGCGACCTTCGGGCTCTAGCAGCGGGACGGTGAAGCCGCTCTGAACCGCACGTCTTCTCTGGAACGCGGTGTGGTGGGCTCCCCCGGCTGGCTCGAGGCGAACGTGTGGCTTCCCTGGTACCACCGCGGAGTCGTCGGCTGAGAGAGGCGACTTCGCCGGTTCGCCGGCCCATCGGGGGAGCCCACACCCTGGATACGTGGCAGGCCCGCTCCTCGCAAAAGCAAAGGGCACCGAAAGTGTTTGGTGGAGGACGTATCGAGCAGCAAGACACTGTGTTTCACCATCGGGTCGCCCTCCCTCCTATCAGCTCCGATCATGGCCCCGCCCTCGCCGCCCAACTGTGAACCACTTCACACTCACGCAAGATTGTTTGATCGATAGCGAGATCGTCAGACCAGGCCAGACGCTGTGTCGCGAGGATTGCGCTTGTATCCGCAGTCAAAGAGCTACGATCGGGTGGATGGATCGTCGTAAGCTACTGGCCAGCATCTCGATCTTCTCCTCGCTCGACGAGTCCGAGCTCGACCTGCTACTCCAGGTGACGGCGACCAAGCGCATGGCGGCCAAGGAGGTGCTCTTTCGCAAAGGGGATCCTGGCCGGCAGCTCTACGGTGTCCTCGCCGGCCGGCTCAAGGTGATGGCGACCGGAAAGGACGGCAAAGATCTCGTCTTTGGTTTGATGGGGCCGGGTGAAGTGATTGGTGAGATCGCGGTCGTGGACGAGAACCCCCGCTCTGGAACAGTCGTCGCACTGGAGCCAGCGGAGCTCCTGACGCTCCATCGCCGGGAACTGCTGCCCTTCCTCGAGCGACACCCAAAGGTGTGCATTCACCTGGCGGGCGTGCTGGCCGGCCGCCTGCGGCGTCTGAGCGAACACACAGAGGACGCGATCTTCCTGCCGCTGGCGGCGCGCATGGCCAAGACGCTGCTCGTCTTGGCGGCGAGCTATGGTGACGATCTGCAACCCGGAGCAACGGTCGATATTCGGCTCGCGCAGCAAGACCTGGCAGACATGGTCGGGACAACGCGAGAAAGTGTCAACAAGCAGCTACGAGTATGGGAGACGGCCGGCCGTGTAGAGCTCAAGCGAACACGGATCAAGCTGCTCGATATCGAGGCTCTGGAGGCGATCTCGGAGCTGACTTCACTCTCTTGAACGGGCCTTGAACGGGCCCGACAACAGGCTTTGTGACCTCGCCGAGGGACACCGAAAGGTCTGCCGCTTGAAGGCCTTTGGAGCCAGCACCCATATGATCGAGTAGCATGCGCGCCATGGCGAAGAGACAGGAACAGGAAGCGGCGCGTGAGGAAGTGACTGAGGTTGCACCTGGCATTCTGCGGCTGGAGCTGCCGATCCACATGCCAGGGCTCGGGCACGTCAACTGCTACGCATTGCTCGACGGCGAGGGAGCAGCTCTGATGGATCCCGGTCTGCCGACGCCGGGGTCGCTCAGAGCATTGAAGAGCCGGCTCGCACGGGCAGACCTACGGCTCAAGAACATCCACACGGTGCTCGTCAGCCACTCGCACCCGGACCACTTCGGCGGTGCAGTGCACGTGGTGAAGGAGTCGGGTGCAAAGCTCATGGCCCACACGAGCTTCAGCCTGGGCTTTGCGCGCCCCGCTGCACCGGAGGTCTCGGTGGGTGACCTGCACGCGCACGAGAGCAGCCTCAGAGACGATCCGGCGCCGATCGAGAGCCACGGCGGATGCGAGCCAGAAGGGTCTCCGCGTGCCCCCTTCACGCCAACGCTCTCTCTGCCCGACAGGGGCACTCCGTGGGGCGGCGAGCATCCGCGACCTTCGTTCAAGATGCGGATACGCTGGCGGTTGATGCAACTGATGCAGCGGAGCTGGATCTTCCCCGCCGTCTCGCACCCGCTGGCGGAGGGGGACGTGCTGCGGCTCGCCGGGCGCGAGTGGTTCGTGGTCCACACGCCCGGCCACACAGCGGATCACTTCTGCTTGCACGACCCGGTCGAGGAGGTCTTCCTGGCGGGCGATCACGTGCTTCCGACCATCACGCCGCATATTTCGGGGCTCTCGAGCAGCCGGGATCCACTGGCGGCGTTCTTCGAGTCGCTCGATCGTGCGGCGGCGATCCCGCACGTGCGTAACGTGCTGCCCGCCCATGGGCATCCGTTCGATGACTTGGCGGCCCGCTGTGAGGCGATCAAGCGGCATCACGATGAGCGCCTGGCGAAGGTTCGCGCGATCGCGCGGGAGATCGGGCCCGCCACGGTCGAGGCGTTCAGTCGACGGCTCTTCAAGCGACGCAGTTGGGGCTCGATGGCGGAGAGCGAAACCTACGCCCACCTCGAGCACATCCGGAAGACCGGTCAAGCAGAGTGTCACCAGAACGCGCAGGGCAAGCTCACCTACGTGCTCTGATATAGGACGCTAGGAGAGTGTCCCGCCGTCCACGCGGATCTGTTCGCCATTGACGTGCGCGGCATCTTCCGACGCCAAGAAGGCCACGACGGCGGCGGCCACCTCGGGCCCTCTGAATTCGTCGAGTGGCAAGATCCGCTCGAGGAGCTTTGGGTCCGCACCCTCGGGCAGCTGGAACACCTGGTGCATGGGTGTCGACACCGAGCCCGGACACACGGCGTTGGCGCGCAGGCCCTGCTTGCCGTATTCGATGGCCAGCGTGCGGGTGAGGCCGAGCACGCCGCCCTTCGACGCCGAGTAGGCTGCTGTCCAGGGGTGCCCAGCCAGAGCTGCGGTCGACGACATGTTGACGATGTTTCCGCCGCCTTCGAGCAGGTGAGGCAGCGCGGCCTGGCACATCAGGAAGGTGCCGGTCAGATTCACCGCCAAGATCTGGTTCCACTTTTCGAGCGGAAGCTCGTGTGTGTTGTCGAAGTGGAGGATGCCCGCGATGTTGCAGAGCGAGTCGAGCCTGCCGAACTCCGAGACCGTGCTGGCAATCGCGTGTCGTACAGCCTTGGGGTCGCTGACGTCGCACACCAGCGCGAGCGCCTCGGCCCCGAGTGCACGCGCCTGCTTGGCGGCGAGCTCCACCGCCTCGTTCTGCACGTCGACGCAGGCGAGCGTCGCTCCCTCTGAAGCCATTCGCTCGACGCTGGCCCGGCCGATGCCAGATGCGGCACCGGTGATCAGCACAACCTTGTCTTCGAAGCGAAGCATGGCGGCTCTCCTCGTCTCCCCAGATTGAGTCTGTCTGAGCCGCTACTCCCCCAGAACGACCGGCGCATACTAGAACACGTTTCAGTCTCGCGCCCGAGAGTTCGCTGCCCTCTGGGGCGCGTTCTTCGTCGAGAAGCCGGCTACTGACCGCCACCGTCGAGGTAGATGCGCTCGCCCGTGATGTAGGAAGCCCGCTCGGAGACCAGATAGTGGACCGTGTTGGCCACGTCCTCTGGCTGGCAGACCCGCCCGAACGGCATGGCGGGATCGAGCGCGCGCATGTCGTCGACGTTGGCGGTCGCCTTCATGAGGCGGCGCCCCATCTCGGTTTCGACCAGGCCGGGTGCCACCACGTTGACGCGAATGTTGTGCTCGCGCTCTTCCTTGGCCAGTCCGAAGGCCAGAGCCTCCATGGCGGCCTTGCCCATGTTGTACGGAGCGCCTCGTGCACCCCAGTAGCGGGTGGCGGCGCTCGAGATCATGATGATGTCGCCACGCTCGCGCTCCCTCATGTCGGGAATCACCAGCTTGCAGAGCTCGTGGGGGCCCAGCGCATGGATGCGGATGACCCGTTCGAGCTCGCTCGCCTCGGTACCCGCGACGCTCTGGCCCCGGCTCGCGATGCCCGCATTGTTGACCAGCAGGTCGATCGTGCCGAGCTCGCTCGTCACTGCCTCGACCATGCGGGCCAGTGAAGCGTTGTCGTCCAGCGAGGCCCGACAGGCCATCGATTGTCTTCCGAGCGTGCGAATCGCTGACACGGTCTCCGCGGCCGCCACTTCGTCTCGGTTGTAGTTGATCGCGACGTTCGCACCGTCCCCGGCCAGGGCCACGGCGATGGCGCGCCCGATGCCGCGGCCTCCACCGGTGACCAGTGCGACGCGCCCCTCGAGTGACATGCTCTTCTCCTCCAAGTCGACAAAAATCCGGCCGAGAGCCCAGAAGCTATCTCATAAACCCCTCCCGTCGCCTGGCACGCGCCTTCGGCCCGAGTTCTTTGTTGCGAAACCTTGCCGTAGCTACGGCTATGCCTGCGGTTTCGCGTCTCGACCTCGGGCCGAATTCACGCACCCGGCTCGGTCCGGGGTTTATGAGATAGCTTCTACAAGATCGCGCTCCGCATCGGCAGCCAGTATGCTGGCGCCATGCCGCACCGCGACCTCTCGCATCTCGAGTCTCGCTGGAACTGCAAGCTCACCACGCTGGGGCGCAAGAGTGGCCAGCCGAGACGCGTGACCATCTGGTTCGCGCTGGGGTCGGGGGTCGTCTACCTGACCGGCAACGAGAGCACTCCCCAGTGGTGCCGGAACATTCGAGCCAATGGGCAGGTCGAGATCGAGATCGCGGGAGAGAAGCTCGTGGGACGTGCGCGTGTGATCGACGATCCCGCCGAGGCCGCTGCCATTCGCCAGCGCTTCGTGCAGCGCTATCTGCTGGCTCGGCTCTCCCGACTCTTCGGCGGCTACACGGACTCTGTTGCCGTGGTGGTCGAGATCGCCTGACGGAGTCGCGCGGCTACTTCTTCTCGTTACAGCGCGAGTTCGGCGTCACGCGCGGTCCTTCGTTCGCGAGCTCACGCACACTGCCGGTCACGCGCCGCGCACGGCCAATCACGTCTGCGCTGAAGGTGTGACAGGCTGCGCCGACCATCTGCGCGAAACTCTCGGCCCTTCGCATACGGTCGAAGTCGTACTGACGCCCCAGGCCGATGAAGACGGCGCGCCTTAGCACGAGGGCGGCTTCGGCCAGGTCGGCGTCGAGCTCCGTCGCGACCCAACGATTGAAGGCCGCGTCCGAGAGCTCGCGGCCGGCGAATGTCTTCGGCTCGGACTCCAAGATTCGAAGCCCTTGCAAGAGCCAGCCGAGCATCGGCTCGCCATCGCGCGCTAGCCTGGCGTGAGAACGGCCTTCGAAGCGATCGGGTAGCGAAATATCGTACTTGCGCTCGGCCGCTCCACCTTCGGCCAGACGCGCTGCGTGACAGACGGCGAGGCTGGCGATATCGAACAGATGTGTGCACTGGCGACGTGGATCCGTGTAGCGCGCCACCGCGGTCAGAGAACGAGTGAGAGGCAGCCCGCGAAGCCGCGCGATGAGGGCGACGGACTCCGGGCAGGTGGTCCAGGGGACGCGAATCTCTTCGCCTTGCACGTCGCTGACGCGTGCATCCTCGTACCACAGAGTGACTGCGAAGTGGTGGAAGTCGTCTTCGAGCTCACCTCGAACTGAATCGCCTTGTGCGCGCAGCTGGATGCGGCGTATGTACGCGCCCCGGCCGTAGTCGCTGCGCAGGGGGATGCGGCTCTTGCTGGGCTGCTCCATGGCGGGCAGAGGATATCGCGCCGTTCGGCCGGCAGCTCGCCGCCCTGCGCACTCAGAGCTCTGGGTGAGTGACGATGTCGCTCTCGGAGCGGAGCTCGTCCAGGTAGACCCGCAGTGCGCGGTCGCCGCTGCGTCGCCGCCACTCGCTCCGTACCTGGCTTTCGATTTCTTCCAACGCCGGCGTGCGCGCCGGCTCGCGTTCCACTAGCTCGAGCACGTGGAGGCCGACTCCCGAACGGACCGGCTCGCTCAGCCCGCCCACTGCGAGATTCATGACGGCGCGCAATACGGACGGGCCGACGTACTCGCGCAGCTTGAGCGCGGGCAGCAGAGCGTCGGGCAGTGGCGAAACCTCGCTGTCGCCGTACTCGCTCGCAACATCGGCGAAATCGCGACCGCGTCGCAGCTGCTCGAGTGCCGCTTCGGCGCGGGCGTACGCTTCTGGCTCACGCTCGCTCTGCGGGATGCGGAAGAGGATCTGACGCACGCGGAGTCGTCCGGGCTGCGTGAAGAAATCGCGTTGCTCGCGGTGGAACTCTCGCAGCTCCGACAGCTTGGGCTCGCGGTCTTCGGCGCCGCTCACGATCGAAGCGATCAGGCTCGAAGTCAGATCAGCGCGAACCCGCCGGTCGCTCTGCGCGAGTCCGAGTTGAAGCGCCCTTTGCACGAGCAGCTCCTCCTCGATCATGCGGTCGAGTACGAGCTGGCGCTTGGCTGCGTCGACGGTGTTGCGCGAGTCACTCTCGAGAGCGGTCAGCAGCCGCTCGTAGTCGCCGCGCTGAATCAGCACTCCGTTGACCGCCGCCGCCACCCCGTCGGGCAGTGTCGCCCGCTCGCCGCCTGCCGGCGCGAGAAGCCCGACCGCGGCCATGAGCAGGCCCAGACCCGCGCCGCCGGCCAACAGCGCCAGGGCACGCCGGGGGTTGGCTCGTTCCGCTCCTGCCGTCTCGCCCGACGCGTGCTCGCGACCGCCCATCCGTGCCCCCGCCGGTGGTGCCGGCTTGCTCGTTTTTCCCGGTCTGCCAGTGGCTCGTGCCCCGAGCGGCACCGCAAGATACAGCATGCAGCAGGTGGCCGACTGGCGTTACCGGAATGACGGGTCGCAAGGTCGACGCAGCGGGGGCTTCGTGCATAATCCGGACTGGACTGACGGGCACGTGATTGGCGAGGAGAGTGAGTTCATGAGTCTGAATCTGGGGACCATTCTAGCGGCGAGCAGCCTGGAACGGCCCGGCGATGTCGTGCTTCGCCTCGGCGATGCGACGATGACCTATGCGGAGCTGGATCGCGCGGCCCGAGGTGTGGCGACCGGCCTGCGCAGGCGTGGGGTCAAGCCGGGTGACACGGTGGCGCTGCTCGTTCCGAACGTCCCCGATTTCACGATCGCGTACTTCGGCATCCTCTATGCGGGTGCCACTGTGGTTCCGATCAACGTCCTGGCATCGGCGGTGGAGGTCGCTTACTTCCTGAATGATTCTCAGGCTCGGCTTCTGATCGCCCACTCATTCTTCGAGGAGCCCGGTCGCGGGGGGGCCACCGATGCGGACGTCCCCTTCGTGATCGCCGGTGGTGACGGACCCGATACGCTGAGCGAGATGTCCCAGTGCGATCCGATCGACGCCATCCATGCGACTGCGGCCGGCGATACCGCGGTCATCCTCTACACGTCCGGGACGACCGGTCATCCCAAAGGCGCTGAGCTGACTCATTTGAATCTATTCCTCAACTGTGCCTTCGTGGTGCCCAAGCTCGCACCGATCGGCACCGGCGAGGTGCGGTCAATGGCGGCGCTGCCGCTCTTTCATTCCTTCGGACAGACCTGCATTCAAAACGCCACGATCGCGGCCGGCGGCTCGTTCAGTCTGATACCGCGCTTCGACGCCAAGACCGCTTTCGAGATCATCGAGCGCGACAAGATCAACTTCTTCGCCGGTGTTCCGACCATGTACTTCGCCTTCCTCCACTACGAGGGAGATCGCAGCTACGACATCTCGAGCCTTCGTTTCTGTTTGACTGGCGGCGCGCCGATGCCCGTGGACGTGATGAGCGCCTTCGAGAAGAAGTATCCGGTGAAGATTCTCGAGGGCTTTGGCCTCTCGGAGACATCGCCCATAGCGAGCTTCAGCGTGCTCGAGAAACCCCGCAAGGCCGGCTCGATCGGCTACCCGGTCTGGGGAGTCCACATGTCGATATTCGACGACAACGACCAGCCGCTGCCCGATGGAGAGCGAGGCGAGATCTGTATCCGCGGGCACAACGTCATGAAGGGCTATCTCAACCGACCCGAGGCGACCGAAGAGGCACTCAAGGGGGGGTGGTTCCACTCGGGCGACATCGGCTATCGCGACAGCGATGGGTGCTACTGGATCGTCGACCGCAAGAAGGACATGATCCTGCGCGGCGGCTTCAACGTCTATCCGCGTGAGGTAGAGGAGGTTCTCTACCAGCACGAGCAGGTCATCGAGGCGGCCGTGATCGGTGTCCCGCACGAGAGCCACGGAGAAGAGGTGAAGGCGGTCGTCGCGCTCGCGGCGGGTGGGAGCGTGAGCCAAGACGACCTGATCGCTTTCTGCAAGGAGCGCCTGGCGGCCTACAAGTATCCGCGCATCATCGAGATCAGCGATGGCCTGCCCAAGGGGCCGACAGGGAAGATCCTCAAGCGCGAGCTCCGCTAGCCCTGGGATAGGACACCGGCCGTCGCGCAGCCCCTCCCGACGCTGGACGTCGTGACCGGCGCGCGCGATGAGAGCGCTTGATCGATCGGGTGCGTGAGGCGTGACCTCATTCGTCACACACGCGACTTATTAAGACGACGTGTGAGCGGCGAGAGGAGAGACGGGAGTGGACGAGTATCGAGGGATCCAGAGAACGAGCGAAACCATCGAGACGCTCGAGACGAGAGCAGCGGAATCGATCGCTTCCGCGAGATTCCGTATCGACGCCAGTGAGAGCACCTGCTGCCCCGTCTGTGGCAGCCGGAACATTTCGCGCGACGCGGTGCTGGAGCAGGGACTGCTCCAGCTGGCCGAATGCCGTCGCTGCGATCAGCGCTGGACTTGGCGAGAGCCGCAGCTCTTCGTTGGGCGAGCGGTTCGCTCTGCGGCCGTGCAGGTCGAGGATGATGCTTCGCCCGGCTTGCGGGTGGCACGAGAGGTTCAGAGCGCTGCGTGATACCGTCGCAGCATGAGGCTTGTGCTCTACACGGGTAAGGGGGGCGTCGGGAAGACGACGACGGCGGCTGCCACCGCGGCTTGGGCGGCCGAACGCGGGCTTCGCAGCCTGGTGGTGTCCGCCGATGCGGCCCACAGCCTGGGAGACGTCCTCGAGCGGCGGCTCGGCCCGGAGCCGACACCCCTCTCGGTCAGACTGAGCGCCGTCGAGATCGACGCGCGGGTCGAGCTGGGGCGTCACTGGGGACGGATCAGCGAGTATCTCGTCGCGCTGTTTCGCTACCAGGGCATCGAAGAGGTGGTGGCGGAGGAGCTCGCGCTGTTGCCCGGCGCGGAGGAGATCGCGACGCTGCAAGCCGTGGAGGAGTACGCCCGCGACGCGGCATACGATTTGGTGGTCGTCGACTGTGCTCCCACCGACGCCGCGCTGCGGCTCGTCACCCTGCCCGAGGTCAGCCGCACCGCGGTTAGGATCGTGCTGAAGCTGCAGCGGGCCCTGGCGGCGGTCGTGACGCCGCTGGCCAGCGGTGTGCTGCCCGTGCCGCTGCCGGATTCCGCCGTCTTCCGCGACGTCGAGCGCCTGCTGTATCGCACACTGCGGCGGCTGAAGGCTCGTCTCGTATCGCGCGAGACCAGCGTGCGCATGGTGGTGACACCCGAACGAATGGTGATCGACGAAGCGCGTCGGGCGTTCACTGAGCTCTCCTTGTTCGGCCTGGCCTGCGACCTCGTCGTGATGAACCGTGTGCTTCCCGAGGCAGCGGTCGAGGAGGATTTCTTCAGCGACTGGGGCCGCATTCAGCAGCAGCGGCTCACCGAGGTGGGCGAGTTCTTCGCCCCCGTTCCGGTGCTCTGCGCGCCACTGCAGGAAGACGAGGTCACCGGGTTGGCCCGCCTCTCGGCGCATGCCGCCGAGATCTTCGGCGCCGAGGATCCCGCGAGTCTGCTCTCGCGCGCGCAGGCCGTGCGTTTCGTGAAGCGGCCGCTGGGCTATCGCATCCACATCCCGCTGCCGGGTGCAGGTGAGGCGGAGCTCGATGTGGCCAAGCTGGACGACGAGCTACTGGTCAGGGCGGGTGCGCGCCGCCGCGCGCTCAAGCTCCCCGGGCGCATCGCCGCCTGCAAACTGACGGACGCGAGCCTGGGCGATGGTGAGCTGGTGGTCTGTCTCGATACAGTCGAGGTGCCACCGGCCGATTCGGCTGCTGCGGTCGAGGGGTGACATGCGGGTGCTGCTGCACACCGGCAAGGGCGGCGTCGGCAAGACCACCCTCTCGCTCGCTACCGCGCTGGCGGCGGCGCGTCATGGCCACCGGGTGTGCGTGCTCTCCAGCGACGCAGCCCACAGCCTGGCTGACGCTCTCGGGCGCCCGGTCGGCAACAGACCCGTGTCGATCAGCGACGGCGTCATGGCTCGCGAGGTCGGGGTACTCGAGGAGCTCGATCGAAGTTGGTCGGAGATCCAGCGCTGGCTGAGGGAGCTGCTGCGCGACGAGACCGACGAAGTGGTGGCCGAGGAGCTGTTGGTATTCCCCGGCCTCGAGGAGCTGCTCGCATTGCGTGCGGTGCGAGAGGTAGAGGCCAGCGGCGAGTTCGACGTCTGCATCGTCGACTGTGCGCCCACCGGCTCGACGCTGCGAATGCTGCGCTTTCCGGACGCGTTGCGCATCTTCATGGATCACTTCTTCGATCTGGAGCGCCGCGGCGCTCGCTTGCTGCGCCCCCTGGCGCGGCGCATGGGGGCCGAGCGGCTGTTGCCGGGGGAGGGCTTCTTCGCCGCTTTCGAGCAGCTCTATCGCGATGTCGAGGAGGTGCAGCAGATTCTCCTGGACGGCGATCGCACGAGCGCGCGGCTGGTCGTGAACCCGGCGCGGGTCGTGGTGGACGAGACGCGCCGCTCCTTTGCCTACCTGAGCTTGTACGGTGTCGTGACCGACGCGGTGCTGGTCAACCGGCTGCTGCCCGACGAGGCGGGCAAAGGCTACTTCTCCCGCTGGGCGCAGCACGAGCGGCAGGAGCTGGAAGCCATCGAGCAGTCCTTCCCCGTCCCCATCTTCCACGCCCCGCTGCGCGCGCGCGAGCCCATCGGCGTGGCGGCACTGGCCGAGTTGGCGAACGATCTCTTCGGGCAGCGCGATCCCAGCGACATGCTGGTGCGCACGCGGCCAATTCGTCTACGCAAGCGCGGCCGCCACACACTGCTGGAGATCGATCTCGGCGGCGGTGCCGAGCACGAGGTCGACGTGTTGGTGGCGGGCGTTGAGCTTCACATTCGCGTGCGGGACGCCAGACGCCGGATCGCGCTACCCGCCTCACTCGAAGGGCGCGCGGTCGAGGAGGCCAGCCTGCGAGGGGGCGTGCTCGAGGTGCTCTTCGAGCCTTGAGTGGGGAGAATGGCACTCGCCCGGCACTGCAGCGGCGAGCCCGCGAGCGAGGTTCGCTGGGCCTGCGCGCTTTCGGCTGATAGACGCTGCCCGGGTGTCGTGGTACGGTCCGCCCGTCGGGCCTAGAACTCGGGTATTTGAATCTCGACTTGCGCATCCGGCTGTTTCAATGGGGGGGCGTTTCGGATTGGCGAAGTCATTCTTTCGTGTGGATTGCCCCTCGGCTGATTGGCTGAGCCGGTCTGCGCGATACCCCGCGGACGATTCAGGGGGGGAATCGCTTGCCTCAGGCGTCAAGACCCGACGTCTCCATCCCGATGAGGGTCGGGCAGGCTGTCGGCAAGTTGTCGAACGAGCGGCCTGGATCACCAGCGGAATCAGCCGTTTGTAGGGGGCCAGGCGTCCTTTGCGCCGGTGGGATGCCGGTTTCATCGGTTGAGCGAGGTTTGTAAGCGAGATGGCAACGTTCAAATCGAATCGGGAACTGTGGTTGCGGTGGGGCGGGGCGGTTCGAGCCGTGCTCATCGCGTTGCTCCTACCGCTCGGGCTGCTCGGGGCCGGGAGCGTGGCGGCATCGGAGGTAGTCGACCTGCGCGTTGGCTCTCATCCGGAGTTCACGCGGGTCGTCTTCGAGCTCGATACGCCGACCGGCTACCGCATTGAGCGCGCTTCGCCCGAGCCCGGCGTATCGGAGCTGGTCGTATCGATCGATGCCAGCTCGATTCCGCGCAAGATCCAGTCGACGAAGTCGTTGATCGGCCTGGTGCGGATCACGCCGAATGGTGATCGCGCGGTGGCACGGATTCGCCTGAATCACGCCGGCCTGCGCCTCAAAGAGATGATCCTCGCCAACCCGCCGCGCATCGTGCTCGATGTGCTGGCACCCGTCGTCGCAGCGAAGAAGGCGCCGGCGCCGGCTGTCGTGAAGGCGCCCAAGCCGGTGCCTCCGAAGCCCAAGGTGCTGCCTAAGGAAGCACCGCCCGTGCGCCGCGCCGCGCCCGAGTTGGCGCCGCCCGTCGCGCCCGAGCCGGAGAAGCCGAAGGCCCGCAGCGTGACCATGGCCAAGCCCAAGGCCAAGCCCGTCGTGCCCGCCGCGGAGCCCAGCGAAGGCGGTATCCCCAGTATGGGGATGGAGCCCAAGCGCGCAGCTGCGTCCTCGCCTTCCGCCAGCCCCGAAGGCGCCGAGAAGGTCGCTGAGCAGCCCGCGCGACGCGTCGAGCAGAAGCCGACGCCCGCGCCTGCGAAACGACCGCCGCTCGCCCGGCAGCCATCGAAGACGCTGGCGAAGAAGCTTCCGCGCGCGCCGAGCGAGCAGAGCGCCTCCTCGGGTGTGGGAACCGTGGGGGTCGTTCTTGCGGCGGTTGGCGTGCTGGTGCTGGTCGTGTTCCTGGCGCAGCGCCGACGCCGCAGCGCCGCCGATGAGCCAGAGGCAGATGGGTTCGCAGGGAGCGACGACAATCCCTTCAGCAGTCTATTGTCGACGGCCGACTCCGCCGCCGACGGTGCGTCCGGCGAGATGGGATTTGGCGGCGTGGAGCAAGAGGTCGACGCAGTAGAGGTCAAAGAAGCCGAACCGGTCGATGAGCCGGTTCGCAGAGGCGGCAGCATGGAACTCGATGGAGCGCAGACAGTGGTGACCGGCGTGGGCGCGGCCCCCGTGATCGGGAGCGTCGACGTGGCGAGTGGGCTTGGCGGTAGTGAGGAGGTGAGTCGGATGGTCCAGGAGTTCGAGCGTCGGATTGCCAGTTTGGAGACTCGCCTGGACGAGGTTGTCGATGCCCGCGAGCGTCTCGAACGCCAGGTTTCGGCTCAGACCGAAGAGCTGCGTGTGCAGCGTGCCGCGATTGCCCGCACGCAGCGGGCAGTGCGCAACCTCAGCCGTCCGGACGAAGATGGACCGACGGAGCCCGCCCTGCGCGATCCGAGTTAGCAGCCAGCTCCAGTGCCCCAACCGCTCCCGTGAATCCGCCCTGCGGAAGCAACACGGGCGTGAGCCCGAGCATGCTCGTGACGTTCGTGAGGATCGCCACGAGTGTGGGGTTCTCGAGCAGCGTGGCGCCGCCGTAGACGACGCGTTCTGTCTCGGCCCCGCGCGCCAGACCGGCGCAGATGAGCGCCACATTCTCACCGACCAGGCCCATCACCGCGGCGGCCAGGTCCTCGCGTCGCGATGGGTCTATGGCTTCCGCCGTGCCCGCCTCATCGCTTTGCGGCGTCAGCCAGCGCGCCAGATTGCCGAAGCAAGCGGCCGTGATCTCACCCGGCAGCGGGATCTCGTTGGGCTTGTAGATGTCCGAGACCAAGAGGTCGACGTTGCCCCGCTTGCCCCGTTGAGCCAAGCGACAGAGCTCTTCGTAGCTCTTGCAGCCGGTGAGAGCGACGCCCAGGCCGAGGATCGTGCCGCCGCCGAGAGCCGTCCCCCCGAGTCGCAGCGCATGGCCCTCCGCCACGCGCAGAATCGAAGTGCCCGTTCCGAGCGAAACCAGCAGATAGGGCTCGCGAGTGCCGGTCGGCTGCGCGCTCAACAGCTGGTGCGCCCCAGCTCCCCAGGCCTCGAACTCGATGAACCTTCGCGTCGGCAGGTCGAGCTGCTGCTCCAGGCGCCCGGCCCCGCAGCCGGTCAGGCCCACGCTGCCCGGCGACAGGTCGCGAATCCCGCGCGCCACGGTTTCAAGCGCGCCCGCCGGCAGCAGGTCGAAGCTGAACTCCCCGCCTGGCCGCCGCGTCGCCAGCTTGGCAAGGGTTGCGCCAACGTCCACCCCCACCGCCGGCCCGCTTTGCCGATCCTCTTTCTGAATCAATCAGTTACACTCGCCGTCAGGTCGATACCCCGATGTATACCGCTTTCTATGGACTTCGCGAGAAGCCCTTCGCTCTGAGCCCGAATCCCCGCTACCTGTACCTCGCCGAATCGCATCGCGAGGCGCTGGCGCACCTGCTCTACGGTCTCGAGCAGGGCGAGGGCTTCATCGTGATCAGCGGTGAGGTGGGCACTGGCAAGACGACCATCTGCCGCAGCCTGCTCGAGCGTCTCGGAGGCGAGAGCGAGGTCGCCTTTCTCTTCAACCCGAGCCGCAACGCCAACGAGCTGCTTCAGTCGATCAATGAAGAGCTCGGGCTGCCCGCCGATGGCCTCAGTCGGCGGGAGATCCTGTCGCGACTCAACCACTTCCTGCTCGAGAAGAAGCGGGAGTCGCGTCGCGTCATTCTGATCATCGATGAAGCGCAGAATCTGTCACCCAGCACGCTGGAGCAGGTTCGCCTGCTCTCGAACCTGGAGACCGCTTCTTCCAAGCTGATCCAGATCATTCTGCTCGGACAGCCGGAACTCGATGAGAAGCTGGACTCCGACGAGCTGCGTCAGCTGCGGCAGAGGATCAGCGTTCGCTGGTGCCTCGAGCCACTGCCCCAGCCCGACACGTTCGCGTACGTGTGTCACCGGCTGCGAGTGGCAGCCGGAGCCGAGCGCGAGGTCTTCGCCGACGCCGCACTGCGGGAGATCCACCGACGCACGGGCGGAGTCCCGCGCTTGATCAATCTGCTATGCGACAGAGTGCTGCTCGCGGGCTACGCCGCCCAGGCGCATCGCATCGGCCCCACGCTGGTCAGGCAGGCAGCCGCCGAGCTGCCCGCCATGACCGCGCGCGGTGCAGAGCCGCGCGGTGTGCGCCGACGGCCGTTCGTCACGGCCGCGGCTGCCGCGGCGGTCATGTTCGCGCTGTTTTGGTTCGGCTGGCTGAGCGGCGCCGATCTCCCAGCCGGACTGGCCGGCCCGGCGCAACAGAGCGCCGCGCCAGGCGCGTCTGTTTCCGACGTGGCCAGTCCCCCGCCGAGCATGGCCTCGCAGGCCGATTCGGCCCGCGCGTCAGCCGCGTCGGCGCGACTGTCCGAGACGGACCAGACCTTCGAGCCGTCGCCGCTGAAAGGCGAAGAGATCTGGCTCGGGCTGCCCGGCGGCGGCGCCGACGTGATGGGAGCTCGCCTGGTGACTGGCGACGGCGGGTTCCTCGCGAAGCTGCTGGCCGGTTTCGACTACACGACCAGCGCGACATCGGCCGTCGTGGCCCTGCTCGAGCCCTACGGGCATTCGGCGGCGGGTGCCGACCCGCGGTCCGCCGACGAGGCTCGGGCACAGCTCATCGCTGCGGGGATGGCCGTCATGAGCTTCGAGCGGACGAGCTTCGAGCAGCTTCGCGATCTCGACTACCCGGCGTTGATTGAGCTAGACGCGGCCGACGGTCAGCTGAGGCTGGTCGCTCTGGTTCGTCTGGAGAGTGAGATCGCCGAGCTGGCGGGCATCGCCGGTCATGGCTCGCTGCGCGTGCCGCTCGCAGCGCTGGAGCAGCGCTGGAACGGCAGCGCGGACGTCGTCTGGCGACCGTTCGAGCCGATTCCGCCCATTCTCGGCCGCGGCGACCCAGGCGATCGCGGCGACGCCGTGCTCTGGCTGCAGCGGGCTCTCGGCCGGCTCGGGCACCTCGATGGTCCGGTCTCCGGTGTCTACGACGAGGATACACGCGAGGGCGTACGCCGCTTCCAGCGCAGCCGCCGGCTCGAGCCCGATGGTGTTGCGGGTCCGCTGACCCAGATGGCTCTCTACGCCGAGCTGGGAAGCTATTCCCCGCCGCAGCTCAGCGACGGGGAGGCGGGATGAGCACGATTCTCAAAGCGCTTCGCCGTCTCGAACAAGAGAAGGAGAGACAGGCGGCGGCCGAGCGGCTGCACGGCGATGTGATGGCTCCCTCGACCGCGGCCGCAGCGGGCTGGAGACGTCGCTCGGGTTGGCTGATGCTGGGACTCGGCCTTGTCGCGGGCCTACTCGTCGCGCTGCTCTACAGCGGGGTGCCGGTCGGGCCGGCGGGCAGATCCGGCCCGGAGCTGCCGGAAGTCGCAGCGGAGAGTCCCCCGCAGCGGTCGCTTCGCCGGCCGTCCTCGACACCGGCCGAGAAGCCAGCCGTGTCTCGCCGAGAGGTGGCAGCTGGCGCAGCTCTGTCGGCATCTCCCGCTTCGCCGCCGGATCGGCAGACCGCGAGTTCGCCGCCGCCTGGCGCGGCGATGCGCGCCGAGTCGGTACGGGCAGAGCCGCCGGCAGCGAAGTTGTCCGTTGCGCCGGCCTCGCCTCCGCCCGAGATCTCCGCCGTCGCGGTTGCTCCTCCGCCACCGCGAGCCAGCAGCGCCCCCGCCCCGATCCAGAAGCAGAATAGGGAGCATCCGGAGCCGTTGATCGAGCCCGCCACCAGAGAGGCGTCGGCTCGCCCCGCGCCAGTGCCGGCGCCGGTCAAGAGCATCCGACGATCGGTCGGCACGGAGGTCTCCGTCATCCGCACGGTCTGGCACCCGGTAGCGGAGCGTCGCGTCGCGCACCTCGCGGTTGGAAGCGATCAGGAGATCGTTCGGCTTCACGAGGGTGATGCCTACAGCGGCATGGTGGTTGCGGAGATCTCTCCCTCCGGCGTCACCTTCGAACGGGGTGGCGTACGCATCAGCCGACGCGTAGGCGAGGGGCGCTGAGGCCGGAGTTCAGCGCAGCGAGATCGTCCCGTTCGAAGTCCGAAGCTTGATTGGGACCCCGCCGCGACCGAGCCGGCCGCGCAGCCGGCCGTTGCTTTCGCTGGCCCGCGACCCGAAGCTCAGCTCGCTGCGGATCAGCCCGTTGTCCACACGAATGTCCACCTCGGCGTCGGGCTCTTCGGGCAGCTCCAGCACGATGCGTCCATTGCTCGTCGCCAGCGAGATCCCCTCCCTGGCAAGCTGCTCGAGTGTGGCGTGGATGAGCCCGTTGGAGGTGGAGGCATCGATCGATCCTCGGTGTTCCCCCACTTCGATCTTGCCATTACTCGAGCGCGCTACCAGGCGGCCACATGTGCAGGCGCATGAAACCTTCGCGTTCGCCGTGGTGATATCAATGTCGCCTACCACGTCATCGATCCTGACGGAGCCGTTGCTCGAATTGACGCGAACGGTGCAGCGCAGGCCCTGTAGGCAGAGCTTGCCGTTGGCAGAGCTGACGCGTGTCTCGAGCCGGCGTGGCACGCGGATCTCGAGGTCAACGCTGCCGTGGCGATTCCACTTGCGCGGGATCTCGACGCCCAGCTCCAGCGTGCCGCTGACTTCAGCGGCGTCTACACCGATGTCGTCGAGTAGCTGCTGGGCCGCCTGCTGGGTCTCGGCCCGTGCGTGCTTGACGGCTCGCAGTGACAGATCGCTGCGATCCTCGCCGATCACGCGCGTCTTGCCGTTGGCGTTGTGGACATCGATCACGTTGCCGCGGGGCACGTCAAACGTGATCTGCTCTTCGACGCTGGCACTCTCACTCCAGGGAATGCCCGCCAGCAAGCTGCGAAGGAAGCTGCTCAGGCCGCCCGTCTCATCGCACTTCTCGCCGTCGTCGATCGGCTTGCTACTCATCGCATGGTCCCGCCAGCCCGGGCTAGTGATACCTTCGGGAGTTATTTCGATCGTCCTCGTCTCTGCGCTGCCGCCGTTGCCGGTCCTCTTCGTGGACAGAGCGAATCTTCTGCCGCATGCGGTAGCGCCGCCACTTGAGCTTGAATGTCTCGAGCGTGGGTGCGCCCGGCGTGCGTCCCTCCCGCACGAGGTAGACCCAACCCACCACCACACCGCCCAGGTGCCCGAGATGGCTCACATTGGAGGGGCCCATGAACTCGAGAACCAGGATCACCGGAATGAGCCAGATGGCCTTGATGGGCATCGGCGGAAAGATCAGCATGAGGGTGCGCTCTGGCCAGGTGAAGCCGTAAGCGAGCACCACGCCCATCACGGCCCCCGAGGCGCCCAGAGTCGGAATGAGCAGGGCCTGGGTCGGGACCTGCCAGCCGAGCAGGATCGGAATGAAGGGTACACTTGCGATCAGCGCCCCAGCCCCGACTCCGCACACCAGGTAGTACTTGAGGAATCGCTGCTGCCCCCACAGCAGTACGAGCGGAGAGCCGAACATCCACAGCGCAAACATGTTGAACATGATGTGAAACGGCAGGCCCGCGCTCGGGCTGTGGAGCCACATGTACGTGAAGGGACGCCAAAGTTGGAAGCCGTACCACACGTCTGCAGGAGAGACCGTGCCGAGCCGTGTGACGGCCGGCGAGACGAGCTGCAGAATGAAGACGACGCCGTTGGCGATCAGCAGATTCTTTATGATTTGAGGTGTGGCAGGCGGGCCGAAGCCGAGCTGGGATCCACGTCCGTACACGTTCTTCCACTCCTTGCTCATTCGAACTCGCGGCGACGGCTCGACGAGCCGTCACCGGCCCAACGGGGTTGCTCCCCCCGCGCAGATCATGCCGTTTGGGGGGCGGCTGGTCGAAATGAGCGGCGGGACGGGCGCGGAATCCCGCTACAGAAGAAAAAGCTTAGTTATTGTGCATAGTTCAGTCAACTTCCGGAGCGCTACCGCCGGCCGTGCCCGGTCGGCCTCAGCGCCCGCTCGGGTGTTTGCCGGTGCGCTCAGGCGAGCTTCCCGAGGAGCCGGGCGGCGTGGAGCAGCGCCAAGCTGCTCTTCGCGTCCGGCAGCTCGCCTGACCAGATCAGCTCGAGCGCGCTGTCCAGCGGCACCGGCACCAGCTCGATCAGCTCGTCGTCCTCGAGGCGCTGCCGGGTCTTCTCGAGTTCGTAGGCGGCGAACAGGTAGATCCGTTCGTCGGTGAAGCCGGGAGTCGTGAAGATCCAGCCGAGCGCCTCGACACGTCCCGCCCGGTATCCCGTCTCCTCCTCGAGCTCGCGCACGGCGCATTCCGCGGGGTCCTCACCCGCGTCGAGCTTTCCCGCCGGCACCTCGTAGATCGTCCCGCCTGCCGCGTGGCGGTACTGGCGAATGAGAAGAACCTCGTCGGCTGAGAGAAAGGGCACCACTGCCGCGGCCCCTGGATGGCGCACGATATCGAGAGTCACTTGCCTGCCGTTGGGCAAGCTGACCTCCTCGGTCGAGACCTCGATCCAGGCACCCCGGTAGATGCGTCGCGCAGCCATGCAGCGCAGGCTAGCCTGAAATCGTCACGCCGGTTCGCATTTCGAAGGAGAGGCGTCCATGGCCCCGAGATCATTCGAGCGACCCGCGATGATCGCGCTGCCGCCCGAGGCGGCCGGAGAGGGTCGGGCTCTCGAGGGACTCTTCGTACCGGTCGACGACCCGGCATGCGGCGGTGCGGTGATCGCGCCACCTCATCCGTTGATGGGGGGGAGCATGGAGTCCCCGGTCGTGTGCGAGATCGCGTACGCGTGCCAGCGGGCCGGTCTGGCGAGCCTGCGCTTCAACTGGCGCGGCGTCGGGGCGAGCGCGGGTGACATCAGTGCAGATCAGGTCGTGGCGGATGTCGACTATCGTGCGGCCCTCGAGTTCATGCGCGAGACGGTGAGCGGTCCGATCTCGGGCTGTGGCTACTCTTTCGGCGCGGCCGCAGCCATTCGAGCCACGAGACAGCTTCCAGTGCCGCATGCTCTCTTGCTCGTAGCCCCGCCGACCGGCGAGCTCGAGCGAGAGCTGTTGCGCGCCTTTCCCAATGAGATCTTCATTGCGGTCGGCGATCAGGACGACTTCGTGGCCCACGACGAGCTGTCTCAGATCGCCCACGTGGCCAGGGCGGCTCACCTCGAGCTGTTCAGCGGCTGTGATCACTTCTTCATCAGCCATCTCGCCGAGCTGAGCCAGGCGATGCGGTCGTGGTGGCAGCGCTAGCCGCTCTGACGCACAGCGGTCCGACTCAGCGCTGCAGTGGACGCCCGGGCAGGCGCACGTGGAAGCGAGCGCCTCCTTGTGGCGCGTCACCGATGTCGATGGTGCCGCCGGCCTCTTCGACCAGCCGTCGCGAGATCGCCAGGCCGAGGCCCCCCGGCTGGCCGTTACGAGTCGAGTAGAAGGCCTCGAAGACCCGCTCGCGATGCTCGTCGGGGATACCACTTCCCTGATCATCGACCGTCAGCTCGACCACGCGCCCCTCGCTGTTCGCCCGACTGTCGGCGCTGAGAGTGACGCGGCCACCGGCCGGAGTCGCCTCCAGCGCGTTGAGGATCAGGTTGAGGAGGACCTGGCGCAGCGCGTCGTGTGGCATCGCGACCCCGCATCCGCCCGTCCCGATCTGCTGAGCGATCACCACCCCTCGCTCACGGGCTCGGTGCGCGAGGAGCTGGCCGACAGCCTCGAGCGCCTCCGCGACGTCCGCCGCCTCGCCCGGATCCTGCTCGGCACGCGGCCCTGCGTGCCTCAGCACCGTGTCGATCAGTCGTTCCAGACGTGCCACTTCGCCGTTCACCACCTCGCGGAAGTCGCCGTGAAACTCCGGGTCCTCGAGGCGATCGGGCAGGAGCTGCAAGAACGTCTTGATCGAGACCAGCGGATTTCTCACCTCGTGGACGATCTCAGTCGTCAGATCGCCCAGCGCCGCCATTCGGTCCAGCCGCCGCACGGCGTCGTCGAGTCGGTCGAGTCTTGCGACCGCCCCTGCCGTGGTGAGTGGGCCACACAAACCACTGCCGATCTCGTCGAGGGCGGCCAGCGTGCGCGGCCGAACCTCGCCCCGCCGATCGTCGGGTCCGCCCAGCAGGAGCACGGCCAGCGTCGCGGATCGCTCGTTGCCGAGGTTGGGGCGCACCGCCACCGCAGCCGTCAGCCCGGAGAGGAGGCTGAGCCTCCCGAGCGCCGGATCGAGACCCCGCTCACCGAGGTCCGTCGCGCGCGTCAGGCTACACAGCGGCCCGAATGCCTCCGGGTCGGGCGCGGGCGGCTGGCCGTCGCGTTGATAGCCGGCGGCCGCCAGGAGGCCGCCGGCCTCTCGCGGCATCCAGGCGCAGGCGCTGTGGGCAGCCGTTCGGCTCACGAGTCGCCGGACGGCATCCGCCAGCACGTTCTGCACGTCGATCTCGGCAGCGCGTGCACCGAGGGCCGAGCGTTCGGCCAGGTCGTCGGGAAAGATGGCATCGAGCAGGGCAGCAGTCGAACGCCGCGCGCCTTTCGCCGCCCTCCGGCCGTGAAGGTCACCGCCCTGCATTGCCCCGTTGCTAACCCGCCTGCCCCGCTCCTGTCAAGCAGACAGATTCGTCGTCTAGAAGATGTCATCGCGCAGTGCTCTCTGCGCATCGCTGTCCGAATCGCGCTCACTGACACTGCGACTCGGTGCCGTTCCCTCGATGAAGGGCTGGAAATACGCGTCAGCGCTGCCCGCGTCGGCGATCAGCCCGGTGTTGCGGTCGATGCGCTCGAACACGATCTGGTGCCTGGGGACGTCGAAGTCGCGAACCGGAACCGAGGCCAGCGCCACCCGCATGAAGCCTCTCCAGATGGGCAGTGCAGCCCCCGCACCGGTTTCGCCGAAGCCGAGCACCTGGTTGTCGTCGTGTCCCACCCAGACCCCGGTCGTGATCTCTGGCGAGAAGCCCATGAACCAGGCGTCGCCCTGCTCGTTGGTCGTTCCCGTCTTGCCCGCCAACGGGCGGCGCAGCGAGCGCAGTCCGCGGCCGGTTCCCTCCTGCACGACCGCCTTGAGTAGGTCGCACATCAGGTAGGCGGCCGCCTCGGAGATGACCTCGTCACTGGGCATGATCTCCGCATCCGGGTAAGCGGGCATGTCTTGACCCGCGCCGGACAGCGGTCGTAGCACGGGCGGCGGCGGCTCGCCGAGCGGGACATCCTCGAGCAGCACCTGGCCAGAGTGCTCGGTCACCCGCGTGATGAAGCGCGGCACGACACGCCGTCCGCGATTGGGAAAGACCGCGTAGGCGGTGGTGAGCTCGAGCAGTGTCACGGAGCTGGAACCCAGTGCCAGAGAGAGATCGCGACTGAGCGGCGACCGGATTCCGAAGCGGCGTGCGTAGTCGATCACGAAGTCGACGCCCACATCGCGAAAGAGGTGTACGGTCGCGTTGTTGACCGACTTCTTGAGCGCGTTGCGCAGCGGGATGGGGCCGTAGAAGTGCCGGCCGTAGTTGCGCGGTGCCCAGACGAAGCCCGAGATGGGATCCGTGTAGACCACCGGCCGATCCACCACTTCGGACACGGGTGTGTAGCCCTTCTCCAATGCCGCTCCGTAGATGAACGGCTTGAAGGCCGAGCCGGGCTGGCGCAGCGCCTGGGTTGCGCGGTTGAATTCACTATGCGTGTAGTCGTAGCCGCCGACCAGCGCCAGGACGTCGCCGGTCGCGGTGTCGAGCGAGAGGAGCGCGCCCTCGACGATGGGCAACTGAAACAGGCCGAGGCGCGGCAGCGGCAGCGCGTTCTCCTCGTTCTCGTCCATCGGCTCTGTGCCCGGCTCCGGCTCTTCGACCGGCAAGTCTTCGAGGCGTACGAAGCGGGCGACATCGCCCGCACGAAGAATCCTGTCGATCTCTTTGACAGGCCGCGGTCGCCGCTTTGGGTGCACCTCACGGGCCCAGCTCACGTCTTCGAGCCGCACCGTACCCTCGACGCCCGGCGCGAAGCTCACCCGCGCGCTCTGGGCGGCGCCATCGACCTCGGTCACGATCCCGAGCAGGGGCTCGTCGAAGGGAAGTGTTGGCACCTGGATGATGGCCTCGTCCTCCGCCTCGTCCTCCACCTCGCCCTCCGGCGCTGCACCAACCGGCGCATCTTCGGCCGTCTCGGCGATCTCCATCTCGGGTGCTCCGTCGATCGGCGTGTCGATCGGTGCGTCGACAGGCGTCGCGGGCTCTTCGTCGACGGGTTCGAGCCACTTCGCGTTGGCCTCGGCGAGCCGGTCGATCTCGAGGTAGATCTCGCTCTGCGCCACCTGTCGCACCGGTCCGCGGAAGCCGCGGCGCTTGTCGTGGGCCTCGAGACCGCGCCGCAGCGAGGCCACCGCGGATCTTTGCAGATCGATGTCCAACGTCGTTTCGATCACCAGTCCGTTTCGCAGCACGGAGTCGCCGCCGAGTCGATCGAAGAGATAGCGGCGCACTAGCTCGGCGAAGTGCGCTGCCGGCGCCAGGCCCTCGTCCTCGACCGCGCCCTGGATGACGGGCGGACTCGCCATGGCCTCCTCGTACGCCGGCCGATCGATGAAGTCGTCCGCCAGCATGCGCTCCAGCACGTAGCGACGCCGTTTCTCTGCACCCGCCGGATCGCGATACGGAGAGTATTCGGAGGGGCGCTGCGGCAAGCCGGCCAGCAGGGCCGACTCCGAAAGCGTGAGGTCTCTGACCTGCTTGCCGAAGTAAGAGCGGGCCGCCTGCCCGATCCCCCAGGCGCCGTGGCCGAAGTAGATCTGGTTTACGTAGAGGTAGAGGATTTCGTCCTTGGTGAAGTGACGCTCGATGCGACGCGCGAGAATCATCTCGCGAATCTTTCGGCGAAAGGTGCGCTCGGGTGAGAGCAGCAGGCTCTTCACCATCTGCTGGGTGATGGTGCTGGCACCCTGCTTGATCGAGCCGCCGGCGCGCAGGTTGGCGAGTGCGGCACGCAGTATGGAGGTGTAATCGAGTCCGCCGTGTTCGAAGAACGACTTGTCCTCTGCGGCCGCGAAGGCGAGCTGCACGTGACGCGGAATCTCGTCGATCTGGACCAGCCGGCGTTTCTCGTGAAAGAATTCGCCGATCGGCCGCCTGTTGCGGTCGAGCACGATGCTCGTGACGGGCGGGTTGTAGTCCGCGATACGCCGCAGATCGGGCAGATCCCTCAGGAATTGATAGTGGAACGCCCACCCGCCTGCCCCCGCTGCGAGGCACAGGGCGACGACTGTTGTCAGCACGACCCGCTTGGCCCGGGACTGGACGAAAGGCATGCGAACTCCAGCGGTTGCCAAATCCTAGCCCCGATTGTTCAGGAAGCGCCTGCGATGAGGCTGCACTCTCTCGCTACGGACCACAGTACGGCGTCGAGGCTAGCCGAGGCCGACCAGCCTGCGCTACCGCTTTGGGGTCGTGGGGCGGGGGCAAGGGGCCGCTTCGCGGTCGACTCTTGTCGCTGCTCGAATTCAGCAGTCGCGACACGGTGAGGATCGAACAACAATAGTGAAGGGGACGTTCCCGATGGCAGCGCGCTCGCTCCGCATGGCATTCGTCATGGATCCCGTCGAGTCCGAGGACATCGACGCTTCGACGACTTTCGTGCTGATGCTCGAGGCGCAGCAGCGCGGGCACGAGGTCCTGTACGTCGACCCGGCGGACCTGTGCGTCATCGAGGGTGAGCCCGCGGCCCGGGCCACCGGCGTCCGTTTGTGCCGAGAACGCGGACAGCACGTGGCGCGGCACGACACACGGCTCGTGATTCTCGATCGTGACGTGGATGTCGCGTTCCAGCGCGTCGACCCCCCGGTCGACGCGGACTATGTCGTTGCCAGCCAGATCCTCGACCTGTGCCGGCGCACACTCGTGCTCAACCGTCCGACCAGCGTCGTGGCCTACAACGAAAAGCTGCTGGCGTTGCACTTTCGCGATCTGATGCCGGAGACGACGGTGACGCGCCGCATCGTCGACCTGCACGCCTTCATGGACGCCATGGGGGGCGAAATGGTCGTCAAACCGCTGGATGGCAAGGGTGGCGAAGGTGTCTTCCACGTCGCCAAGGGGGAGCGAAACCTCTCCTCGATCCTCGAGCAGATGACGGCTTTCGAGAGCCGCCCCGTAATGGCGCAGCGTTACCTGCCCGATATTCGGCAGGGGGACAAGCGAATCCTCTTGCTCGAGGGCGAGCCGCTCGGCGCTGTCCTGCGGGTGCCGGCCGAGAGCGAGGTGCGGGCGAATCTTCACGTCGGCGGGCGGGCGGCGCGGGCCGACATCAACCCGGCCGATCAGCGGATCATCGAGCGTCTCGCACCACGGCTGCGGCGTGATGGCCTGTTCTTGGTCGGTATCGACGTGATCGGAGGCCTCCTCACCGAGGTCAACGTCACTAGCCCAACGGGCATGCAAGAGATCAACGCGCTCGATGACACGCAGCTGCAGGCGCGCGTAATCGACCGCGTCGAGGAACTGCTCCGCCCGCCCGCCCCCTCTGCCTGAGTCCGCACCGCGGCATCCCCGAGAGGGCTCAAGCCGACTCGGCCGCGACCCAGTGGGCAAATCAGGCTAGTCTCAGACAGCCATGAGCGAGATCCAGGGTGCGCGCCCCAGCGACGACATTCGTCCTTACGGAATCCTGATCGTCGACGACGAGCCGGCGATCCTCGAGTCGTTGGAGTTCACCCTGGGTGCGGAGTACCGCATTCTCACTGCGCAGACGGGTGAGGAGGGACTCGAAATCCTCGACCAGGAGGAGATCGCGCTGGTGATCTCCGACCAGGTGATGCCGGGGATGAGTGGCGTGGAGTTCCTCGAGAAGGTCATCGAGCGCAATCCCCGCGCCGTCCGCATGATTCTGACGGGCTACGCGGACGTCTCGTCTCTGGTTCGCGCCATCAACGAGGGGCGGATCTATCGCTACATCCCCAAGCCGTGGGAGCCCGATGAGCTGCGCATCAATGTCAGACGTGCCCTCGAGTCCTTCGAGCTGATCTCGCAGAACACCCGGCTCACGGCGGATCTCGAGGACGCGAACGAGCGCCTGAGAGCTGAGAACCTCTACCTGCGCCGCGAGGTGGAGGGCCGCTACTCGTTTACGGAGATCATCGGTGACAGCCCGGCCATGCAGCGGGTCTTCGATGTCACGCAGAAGGTGGCGGAGACCGACGCCACCGTGCTCCTCGCCGGCGAGACCGGCACCGGCAAGGATCTGGTCGCGCGCGCCATCCATTACTCTGGACCGCGCAAGGATCAGCGTTTCGTGGCACAGAACTGTGCTGCGCTGCCCGACACACTGCTCGAGAGCGAACTCTTCGGTCACAAGCGTGGCGCATTCACCGGCGCCCACGCGGACAAGAAGGGGCTCTTCGAGGTGGCGGACGGTGGCACCATCTTTCTCGATGAGGTGGCGGAGACCGAGCCGGGCATGCAGGTTCGCCTGCTGCGCGTGCTCCAGGATGGAGAGATTCGCCCACTGGGCTCTTCGGAAACGATCAACGTCGACGTGCGGGTGGTCGCCGCGACCAACCGCGACCTGCGCCGCGAGGTCGAGGAGGGACGTTTCCGCGAGGATCTCTACTACCGACTGCGCGTGGTCGAGATCACACTCCCCGCGCTGTGCGAGCGCCGCCAGGACATTCCGGCCCTGGCTCACCACTTCCTCGACAAGGTCAGTCCAAGGATGGGGCGCAAGCTGGCCGGCTTCACCAATGCGGCGATGGATCGCCTGGTCGCCCACGACTGGCGGGGCAACGTGCGCGAGCTCGAGAACGAGATCGAGCGGATCGCCGCTCTGGCGGGGCTCGAGGAGACGATCGGCGTCGAGATGCTCTCGGAGCGCATCCGCGGCGCGAAGCCGAGCGCAGTTCAGAGTGGGGCCGACGTTGTGCCGTTAACGGACTGGGACCTCAATCGATCCGTGGACGGCCTCAAGAGGCGTATGATCATCGAAGCCGTGCGAAGAGATGGCAGCAAGACACGCGCCGCCGAGCGTCTCGGGATTCCGCGCCAGTCGCTGCAGAAGATGATGAAGCGACTCGAGATCAGCGACGACGACGTGAAGGGCGGCTGAGGTCGCTGCTCGCCGCGAGGCGAGCGAGATGAGTGAGTTGAATCGTCCGGGCCGGATCCGGGCTGAAACGGAGGCACGATGGAGACCATCCACACCGCCAGCTTCGACTCCTCCATCGGCCAGCTGTCCGTCGCCTCCACGCAGTCGGGCCTCGCCCACCTGGCGCTGCCCTGCGCTGCCGGCCGGGGGCTCGCGGGTTGGCGCCAGAGCCACTATCCGCAGGCCGAGCTGCGTGAGGGTTACGAACCCAACCGGGTGGCGATCCAACAGATCAGCGAGTTTCTTGACGGCAAGCGGGAGATCTTCGATCTGCCGCTCGACTTGCGGGGCACTGCCTTTCAGGTCGAGGTCTATCGCGAGGTGGCAGCGGTCCCGTACGGCGAGTGGCGCTCGTACGCCGAGGTCGCGCGTCGGCTCGGCCGTCCAAAGGCCTTTCGCGCGGTGGGGGCCGCGAACGCCGTCAACCCGATCCCGCTGGTGATCCCCTGCCACCGCGTCTTGGCCAGCAACGGTCAGCTCCAGGGCTACGCGGGCGGCCTGGCCCTCAAGGCCCGACTGCTCGCCATGGAGAACGCATCGCGGCCGGACCAGGGACAGCTCTTGTAGCCGTGACCCGGCGTCCGTATTGGTGAGCCGTGCAACGCATGCGTGTCGTGTGCGTTGCACGCGGAGTCCGGCGCTGCACGGTATCGCGACGCACCGTCACGAGTAATCCGGGCTAGCCTCCGCCCACTCGCCGCCTTAAACTTCGCCCCCATGTCGAAGATGACGATGAGCGCGATTGGGCTGATCCTGGCGGCTGCCGGGTTCTTCTTGGGTGAATACAGCGAGTCGCATAGATCGCCTCGGGCGCTGGCGCCGCTTCCCGCTCCTGCGAAGCTCACCGCCTCGCAGCAAGCCGCTCCCGGGAGCATTCGAGCGCTGATTCGCGAGCCCGACGCATTTGTGCGGGCGGTCGGACTCGCGAGCGAGCTCCCGAAGCTCGGCCCGGATGCGGTACCAGAGGTGCGCGATGTGTTGGCCCACGAGATGCTCGGCATGGGGGCCGCCGAGGTCACACTCCTGGTTCGCTTCTGGGCACTGCATGATCCCGCGGCCGCCACGCGATGGTCGTTCCGCCACGCGCCGATCGCCTATCGCGGCGCCGTGATTTCGCCCAGCATCGAGCTCTGGGCCTACCGCGACCCCAAGGCCGCGCTCGAAGAGATCCTGCTCATGGCCGCCGCCAAGGGGCCCAACATCGCGGCCGCTGAGAAGGCATTGGTGAAAGGCTGGTTCAAGTCGGGCAAGCCCGGCCTGACCGACTACATACGTGACCTGGGGCCGAGTCTTGCTCGGCAGCGCGCGCTTGCGGTCTTCGCCCGCGAGTTCATTCGGCACGATGGCCCCCAGGCGGTCATGAGCTGGGCCGAACGGATTCCCGCTGAGCCGAAGCGATTCAAGCTCGGTGCCTATCGCCAGGTCGGCCGTGAGCTGGCCCGAGAGGATTTCCCGTCCGCCAAGGCGTGGTGCGAGACGCACTGTGAGGGCCCCTTCGGGGCGGATGTCCGCGGGCTGATCGCGAATCTGCGCGCTCGGCAGGATGGCCCGAGCACGATGCAGTGGGTCGCCAATGCGCCGGCTGGAGTCGAGCGTGATCGGGCCGCCGAGAGGGCTTTCGAGGGCTGGATGCGCGCGGATCATGAAGGTCTCGAGCAATGGATGAGCGAGATGGGCCCCGATGGCGTCGAGCCCTGGTTCAGGCCTGCCTTGCGACACTATGCGATGTGGGTCTCGACGGAGGATCCCGAGAAGGCCATCAGGTGGCTCGAGCAGGCTGAGGATGGCGTGCAGAAGGCATCCGCCTACGTCTACGTCGGGCAGCAGTGGCTCCGGCTCGATGAGAAGGCAGCCGAAGCCTGGCTGCTGAACTCACCGCTCTCCGAAAAGATGAGGGCCAAGGTGCGTGAGCCCGGTCCCCTGCGGCGCAGCAAACAGAAGGCCCCCGTCGCCGCACCCCAGTAGGAGCCCGCTGTCGAGAGCGGGGATCACCAGCCGCGCCAAACGATCTCGCTCCCGACTGCGTAGAGTCGACACGGCGACTGCATTCGACGCAGTCCCCGGCGCTTCAGGCACTCCTGCAGCGCGGCCTGCTCCGCCTCGGCGGATGACGCCTGCCCCCCCGCGGCGCCCGAGACCCAGACGTTGTGCGGGTCGCCCGCGATGGCGAGCGCCCGTGCCTCCGGCAGGCTGAGGTATTGCTTCCAGACTCTGGCGAGCCCGGGCGGGGGCCTGTCGGCGCCCGAGGCGCAGGCCAGCACTGCCGGGATGAGGAGCCAAGGAACGGCCAGGCGAAGAGGGGAGAACTTCATCGCGTATCGGAGAGCCTAGCAAGCAGGCTGCGGAAGAAGAGAAGAAGAGAAAAGGCGGGCCGACCGAAGTCGACCCGCCTTCCCCTTGTTTCCTATATATCTTGCTACTGCCGGCGCTCGCTCAGCTGGCAGTGGCCGTGGCGCGACGAACCATTACGAGCGTCGCACCCGTGACCAACGCCACGAGCAGCAGAATGGCACCACGCGAGAGCGTCGGTACGAACGTCGCCGGGAGCCCGAGCGTGAGGTTGAGCCAGCTCCGGTTCGCGTTCGGTCCGCTACCGGCTCGCATGCTCACGCCACTGGATACGAGCGAGATCGTGCCGAAGCCATTGACTCGGCCATCCGAGCCCGAGAGGACCATCAGCTCAGTGCCGGCGCCAGCCGTGCTCCTGGCTTCGACCGTGATCTTGCCAGTCGTCCAGGGGCCGCCCCAGCTGGTCGCGGTGTTGGCAACACCAGGCCCGAGACCAGTCGGGGTCGCGCTGAGGATCAAGCCGTTCGCGGCCACATTGACCCCGAACAATCCGGGGTTCGGAGCCCCACCGGGGGTGCTCACCACGGTGCCGAAGGGGCCACCAATGACCGCGTTCGAAGCCGGTGTCACCAAGGCGAAGGCGGCGACGCAGCCTGCGTTCGTCGCGATATTGCAGGGAGCGGGAACGGGGCCGGCGAAAGCGAGGTTAACTGGTCCCGCGAGCTTGGCTGAAGCCGTGCCACCAAACTGATTCAGAGTCTTGGTGTACTTCATGCGTCCGGTGCTGGGGAGCGTCGTCGCGACCGGATTGGGGCAGCCGGGGTTGAAGCCGGTAGTGGGGCCGCCAGTGGGGAGCGGGCGTCCGGGGCACCATGTCACGGTCGAGGGTCCGGTTCGGCCGCTCTTGGCGAAGGTCGCTGAGACCCTGGGCACCTTGAAGCCAATTGAAGTGCCCACCTGGAAGACCTTCGGGTTCGCCAGGAACACGGGGCCGACACCCGGCGCCTGCGCTCTGGTGAGCTGCGACGGCGCAATCGTCAGTTTCTTCGGGTCTGCGCCGTTCGTCTGCTGTGCCGTTGCCCCGGGAATCGCGAGAATCTTGCCAACCGGGGCCGCGGGGGTGAACCCGAACGGAAGCGGAAGACCGTTTCCGATCTGGAATCGGGCATTGCCCGAAAGTGAATAAGGCTTGGCCTGGGCAGTCGTCACCCATGCGAAGCCAACTAGCGCGCATGCGACCACTACGCATACGAGTCCCGATAAGGGCGCTCTTTGGGACATATCACATCTCCTTTGATCCACTGAAATCCACTGAAATCTGCTGAAATTGGGAAAACCGGAGGACTCGACTCTTGATCCTGCTGATCGTGATCCGCTTTCGATTGACTCTCGATCGATTGACCGATTCTCGTTGTCGCTCGCTCGCTCGTCGCTTCCGCCGACTGCCACGGTAGTCTCTGCAGCCTCTCTGCAGGTTGCGTACGGTGCAACCTGGGTGCCAACCCCTCAGTCCGCCGACACCAGCCTGGAACTCTTCGCGATTTCAGTCATTTGGGCGATTTCGGCGAGAGTGGGAGGGCACGAGGTTCGGCAGAACCACTGGCGCAGCAAGCCCCGATTTTCCCCGAGCGCCGAGCGCCCCCACGGGATCGTTGTGAATAGTTCAAGAGTTTCAAATAGTTATGATCCGAGAAGCCGGAGCATTCTGCGCCAGTCGAGATGCTTGCTCCGGCGCGTTCTGCACCGCGATTGCCTGCTTCCCGCCGACGAGTCGCCTCTGGGGGGGCCTAGCCCGCCTGTGACTCGGGCCCAGCGCCGGGCTCCGGCTGTGTCCGTAGCTTGCGGGCGCGGTCGGCGGCTTCCTCGGCTCGCTCGGGGTCGTTGCGCTGCTGGTGGATACGGCTCAGCAGGTCCAGGGCCTCCGCCCCCCCGCCGAAGCGCACCGCGCGCTCCGCCAGCGCGAGGGCCTGGGCTGAGTCCGAGCCGTGTTCGAGCTGCAGTTGCGCCAGCTCGGCAGCCGCCTCCGGTCGATACGGATGCTCCTCGAGCACGGCCTTGAGACGGTCTTCAGCTTCCGGGTATCGGCCAGCGGCCATCAGCGCGCGCGCGGCCCCCAGCTTGGATTGCTCGTCGCCCGGGTCTGCAGCAGCGGCGCGATCAAAGAGCGAGAGTGCGCTCTCGGGGTCCTGCGCCATGCTCAGCCGACCGAGGCCCGCCAGTGCCCCGGCATTCTCCGGCTCGAGCTCGGCCGCGCGGCGGTATGCCTGACGGATTTCTTCGCTCGGCGCGCCCGCGAGTTCGAGCGCACGCCCGTGGATCACGTGCAGTGCGGCCGTATCGGGGTGCTGACCCAGGGCGTCGCGCAGCGTCGCCTGGGCTTCGTCGAGCACGCCGGCCTCGTGGGAGAAGCGCACCAGCGCGTACAGAGCAGCGGCGCCGCGTGGGTCCTTGAAGTCGACACCCTGTGACTCCCATTGGCGCAGCAGACCGACCGCCGCCGCTGGCCCCGCCCGCCCGTTGCTGCCCTCGGCCGCATGGCTGAGTGCCTGCGACATCGGCCCTGCGGCCCAAGCCGCGAACTTCAGGAGGGAGCTGCGCAGTGAGGCGGCATCGCCGAGACGCGCCCAGAGACGCAGCGAAAGCAGCTCCCCCTCCAGATCGATCGGCAACTTCTCCGCCTGCAGGCGCAGCATCGCGAGCGCCTCTGCGGGCTTGCCCTGGGCCAGGTGGAGACGCGCCAGTCTCGTGCGCGCGTCGGTACCGCCGATGTCGATGCGAAGGCAGTAGCGATACTCCGCGATGGCGCGGTCGAAGTCCCCGAGCGCCTCTGCGGAGACGGCCGCGTTGTAGCGCGCCCAGGGGTTGTTGGGCCAGAGACGGAACGCCTCGTCGAAGTGCTTCAGCGCTTCGGCGTGCTGATCGCGCTCTTGTGCCACGCGGGCGCGAATCATCTCCTGATGCTCGGGCACGCTCATTTCCGCCGCAATCTCCAGCGCCCGGTCGAGCTCGCCCGCCAGCAAGAGCGCATCCGCGTGCTCGAGCAACAGGTTCGGATGGGGTGTTCCCATCTTCCGGGCCAGTGCAATCGCGTGCTGCGACGCATCGGCGGCGGCGGCGTAGTCGCCGAGATCCTCATAGTGCTTGGCGAGGTCGACCCACGCCGTGACGGCGAGATACGGCCTACTTACCTCAGTCGCTTTCTTGAGGAGCTCCTCTGCCTCTTCGCTTTCGCCTCGGGTACGCAGGCGCAACGCCAGTCTGGTCCGGTATTCGCGCGAGCCGGGCTCCTCGGCGGCCGCCCGCTGGAGGATCTCCAGCGAGCGGTCGAAATCCCGCATCTCGTCGTAGTACCCGATGGAGTGCCCGACCACGTTCGGATGAGCCGGATACTTCTCGATGCAGTCGGCCCAACGCTTCGCGGCCAGCTCGGCCTCGCCACTCTCCTGGGCGAAGAGAGCCGCCGTGGCACAGTGCCAGCCCTCGACCTCGGTCCCGAGGTCGGTCTCTTCGATGCGCCGGCTCAGATCTTCGATCGCCGCCCCGGCCTCGTCGATTCGGTCGAGGCCGATCAGGGCGAGAATCCGCGGCTTCATGGCCTCGGCGTTATCGGGATCCAGCTCGACGACGCGAGCGGCGTCCGCGAGTGCCAGCTCGTCGTTCTGCCGGGAGTGCGCGTAGGCGTTCGCGCGCATCAGCAGGATCTCCAGATTGTCCGGCTGAACCTCGAGGATCTGGTTCGTGATCTCGATGGCGGTGGCCACGTTGTTGCTCGCGAGCGCACCAAAGGCGAGCTGGCTGCCCGCCGGAACGAGCCAGTCGGGGTGCTTCGCGGCCTCGCGTAGCGACCACTCGCCAAGGCTCGGCTGGCCGGACAACGCCAGCGCCCGTCCGTAGAGGTACTGAACCTCCGGGTCATCGACCCGCTCTGCGAGGAGCTGTCGCAGAGGTTCCAGAGTCGCTTCGAACTCGCCGGCCGCCTGCTGCTGACGAATGTCCTCGAGCGGATCCGATGGGCCACAGCCGGTGCTGCCGAGAAAGAGAATCTGAGCGGCCAAGCTCACAGCGAGCGGCCAGAGTGACTTTCGGGCGCGAGACATGGGCGCAGTAGTATAGTCAGCCGCTCGGCGAGTCAACACGTGCAATTGGCACCGCCCGCCCGCCTGTGCGTCGTGAGCGACCACTGCGTTCTGTGAGAATTGCCGCTAGCTTTCGACGCTATGTCCAAGCCCGTACTCGAGCGCCCCTGGCTCTTGCTGGCGATCGGCACAGTGATCGTTCTGGCGCTGCTCTCCACGATCGTCGAGGTGCAGTTTGGCCCGCCCGGGGACCCGCGGCCCATCGGCAGCGCAGACGACATCGAGCGATTGCGCGAGCGCAGCGACCTCAACGTGTTGTTCGTTGTGATCGACACGCTCAGAGCGGATCGCCTCGGAAGCTATGGGTACGAGCGCGACACCAGCCCCTATCTCGACGGCATCGCGCAGGCGGGCGTGCGCTTTTCCCGCCACCTCTCGCAGTGCTCGTGGACCAAAGCGTCGATGGCCTCGCTGTGGACCGGGCTCTATCCGACGCGAAACGGGGTCACGCGCTTCGACCATATCGTGCCGCCCGAGGCCGAGCTGCCCGCCGAGATACTGAAGCAGGCGGGCTTCTACACCGTGGGGCTCTACCGCAATGGCTGGGTCTCGCCGAACTTCGGATTCGATCAGGGATTCGACGTCTACACGCGCCCGGCCGCAAGGCCCATGCGCCCCTCGGTACGCGTCGAGAACCCCACCGTCTCGATTCGCGGCACGGACGAGGACGTGATCGCGGCAGGGCTGGAGTTCCTGCGCATTCACGGCCATGAACGCTGGTTCCTGTACATGCACTGGATGGATGTGCACGAGTACATCTACGATCAGGAATCGGCGCTCTTCGGCGGCACGTACTCGGACGTCTACGACAACTCGATCCGCTGGACCGACACCAACATCGGCGTGCTCCTGGAGCACTTGGCGACCGAGGGCTATGCGGAGAACACGCTGGTCATCGTGACATCCGATCACGGTGAGGCATTCCTCGAGCGGGGCGTGGAGGGACACGCGCGCCGTGTGTTCCGCGAGTCGACGGAGGTTCCTTTCTTCCTGTCGTTCCCCTTCCGGCTGGAGTCCGGCGTCGTGGTCGAGACCCGCACGCGCAATGTCGATGTCTGGCCGACCGTGCTCGACCTGCTCGGCCTGTCAACGCAGGCCGGGATCGATGGGCGCTCGGCGGTTCCCGAGATTCTGGCCAGTGCGCGCGGGCAGGAGGCGACCCGGCCCGAGCCGACCGCTGTGGCTCATCTGGACCAGAACTGGGGCCAGACGGGCCGCGAGCCCGAGCCCACCGTTGCCGTCGCGCAGGGCAGCTACCGCTACGTGCGTGCGGTGGAGCTGGGCCGCAGCCGTGAGCAACTCTTCGATGCTGCACGCGATCCGCGCGAACTCGAAGATCGATCCGAAGCGGAGCCCGAACTCGTCGAGCAGCTTCGCGAGATCGCGGATTCGTATCTGGCTGAGAAGCCGCCGTGGGGAGCCGCTCCCAAGAGAGAGCTCGGCGAGATGGAGCTGAACCAGCTGCGCGCCCTCGGCTACGCGCTCCCCTGATCCGTCACGCTCAGAAAGAGATCATGACCGTCATCCCGTAGGTTCGGGGGTCTCCGAGGAAGTGGATGGTGGTCCGGTTGAACGTGGAAGCGTCGAAGGAGAAGGTCCGATACACCTTGTCGCTGATGTTTCGCACCCAGCCGGTGATCTCGATATCGGTGTTTCGCGGTCGGAAGACGGCAGTGATGTTGTGGAGCCAGAAGGCGGGCTGTCCGATCGTGTTCGGCGGCATGAAGAGCTGCTTCTCATCATTCGGCAGGCCGCGCCCCGCCGACGCATCGAAGAAAGTGTCGTCCGTCCAGACGCCATCGTATCTGGCCGTGAACTCGCCCCAGCGTCCCATCTGAAAGGTCTGCTCGCCCGTGAGGCTGACCTTGAGCTGCGGCGAGTTCAGCAGCGGGTTCCCGGTGTGGTCGATGGCGTTGTTGGTGACGAGGAAGCCGGCCCCGAAGTTCTTCTGGGTAACCTGGTTTTCGACAAAATCGAGGAATTGGCTCTCGAGCCAGCTCATGCGAGCCCTGACGAGTGCCCCCTCCCACGGCCTTCCGCCCAGGTCGATCTCCGACCCGTAGACCTCCACGTCGCTGGCGTTGATCACGACGAACTCGGGCTGGGAGCTGAAGTCCTGCTGGACGGTGAAGAGCTGGTAGTTCTGGTAGGCATAGTGGAAGAACGACAGATCGAGGTCCAGCCTGCCGTCGAACCAGCTCCCCCGTAGGTTCATTTCGAAGGCGTCGTTCTTCTCGGGCCCCGCCGAGGAAAGGCCCGAGCGAATCGAGCTCGTGGCGTTGAAGTGCCCCGCCTTCCAGCCGCGGGTGTACTTCCAAGAGACGTGCGTGTCCTCTCGGAAGCGATATGTCAGGCGGATGACGCCCGTCGGGGCGCTCCAGGTCTTCTCGGCAAGTTCGAAGATGGGAGGCCCACCCTGCCCCGTGCGGAGCTCGTAGTCCACCCCTTTGCGCTCCCAGTTGTACCGCACGCCCCCATCCAGGGTGAAATCGCTCCAGAAATCCCAGCTCGCCGAGGCGTAGCCGCCGACGCTGTAGGTCTCCTGCGTGTACTCCCGCCTGCCGACCCCCAGCACCGCCGCCGTCAAGTTGAAGTTGTTCTCGATTTCCACGTGGAGGTCTTCGGTCAGGAAGATGCCGCCGACTTCCCAATGCACCGGGGCCACTTCGACGAAGTCCCCGGACAGCTCGAGGATCTGGCTGAACTGCCAGCCCTCGTCCTTCGCCACGATCTCGAAGAGCACGTTGGGAGAGAAGTCCAGATCGCGGTCGACCAAACGGTCGTAGCCGTAGTAGCCGGTGGTCGTCTTCAGGAGGAGCCCCTCCGGAAGGCTGATCTCACCTCGCAGCGACGTGCCCCAAGTGTCGTTCTTCAGGGGTCCAACGCGGTTGTAGCTGCCAGAACGCGGGTCGATATCGAGATCTGACGCCAGCTCGTTCATGACCTGGATATTCGCCATGTCGACCGCCAAGGCTTCTGCGGCATTCTCGTTCATCCCGGCTGCGAGCAGAGGCGCCTTTGCGGCCACCCTGGCGCGCTCCCTCATCTCTTTCACGGCGAACGAAATGTACTTCCCGCTATCTCGCCCGCCGAGCGTCCCGACGACGGTGGATCCGTCCGGTCCCGTATGCGGGCCCGTCGTCCCATACGCCAGGCCGAGACGACTCAGCTGGTCTCGGCGCGAGCCGTACACGCCGAGCAACCAGTATTGGTCCAGAGTTGGCTGGAAGCTGATGTTCGTGCGAGCGGCCCAGTTCCAGGTGTCGTTCACCATCGACGGTAGTCCCACTGGGATAGGCGAGATTCCGTCGAAGGACGCGCTCCTTCGCGGTACATCTTCGCCACAGAGCGACCATTCGGGATCCGTTCCCGGGCGCTGGCCGTTCGGCCGAAGCCCGCGTTCGGAGCGGGGGATCGCATCGCCGCAAAAATTCTTCTGGAAGCCGTCGCGCGATTGGAAGCGGAACGCGACACGCGCCGCCACGATATCCTCGAAGATCGGTGCCTCTACCGCGCCTTCGTAGTCCCGCGACGCGAAGTTCCCGAAAGAGGCCCGCAGGTAGCCGCCGTAGTCGCCCGTCGGGCGGCGTGAGTACATCTTGATCACGCCCGCGGAGGCGTTTCGGTAAGCCCCGATCCCCTGGGGCCCGCGCAGCACGTTGACGGCTTCCATGTCGAAGAACGTCGGGAGCTGCAGCGCCTGTGCGCTGAGGGGGACATCGTCGAAGTAGAGCGCGATGGCGCTCGCCGAGTTGGCATTGAAGTCGTTGAGACCAACGCCGCGTATGAAGAACGTCGGCGTTGTCGAGCCCGTCGTCCGGACCTCGAGGTTGGGGGTGAACTGGCCGATATCGGCTACGCTCACCGCCCCTAGGGCTGCGAGGTCGTCGGAGTCGAAGCCCGCCACCGAGTCACCGGAGGCGAAATCGTCGGCGGTCTCGGATTCGCCCGCGAGGATGACCCTCTCTTCGATGCCCTCCTCGGCGGTGGTCCACTCCTCACTGGGCTCCTCGTCTTGTTGGGGTGTCGCAGTGTCGGCGGTCGCCGTCGCGGCCTGCGACTCCTCCAGAGCCTCGCCGCGGGCCGAATCCTGCGCCGACACGGGGCCCGTGTAGATCGATTGAAGCGCCAGAGCGAGGACGACCAGAAACGGCCCGCGGATCAGCATTGGGGTTGGTCGACCTCTTTCTGTTCTCTGTCTTGACGGCTTGATCGCTCGATCGTTCTCGTGTCGGGGTGTGCGATATGTAAGCCTTGATGCAATAATCCTACGCGTCCATGTGGTCTAAGGTCAAGAGACGAGGAGTGCTCGGGACAATGCTGGTCGCATTGGCGGTCCCCGCTGTACTCACCGCACCTCTTACCTCAGCCGCGGATCCAGCGGCCACGACAGAGCCCGGATGGCAGCTCGGGCTGTCATTGACCTCCGGGGTCACGACCAACGAACAGGTGGGAAGCTTCGAGAGCTACGTCGAGGGCAGCGATCCGCGTGAGGAGGTCAACGCGGCCGGCAAGGGCAGCGAGAGCGCGATAGCGCCATTCGCCGGCGCGAGCTTGGAGCTCCGGTCGCCCGCGATCACGCTGTTTCCCGGAAGCCCACGCGTGTTCGCGGCCGTAGAGGTCCTGCCGACCTTCACCGGCCCACGGCGTCTCGCCAGTCAGGGCGATCCAGGCGAGTTCGCATTTCCCGACGGCAACTTCGTCAAGGACCTGTCCGATGCGGACCGCAGGGCCGGCTTGCAGAGGATTCCGGTGGAAACACTCATGGGGCGCGGGGACGAGATCACCGCCTCGGTGATGACCGTCGCGTGGGCGGCCGGAATCGGGGCCGCGTTTCCCCTCGAGGCATGGGGACGGAGGCTCTCGCTGCGACCCTACGCGGGCTGGATTCGATACGGCGTCCTGATCGAGGGGGTAGTGCGCCGTCCATTCAAGACCGATGTCGGCGACGGTCAATCCCCCTTCGGCCAGGAGTACCGCGCGGTCGTGCTCTCCCGACGCGAGGTGTTGTTCTTCAACGGCTTGGGGCCCGGCTTCGAGCTCGAGATGGAGGTGGGTCGCTGGGGCGCTTTCCAGCCGTCCATCTTCGTGGGTGGAGCCGCTTACCGCGTGCTTGGCAACAGGAGGCTCGAGGTCTCTGCGGCAAAGAGCTACCCCGAGCTGTTCGAACCCTTCCCTGCGATAAGGGGCGGCGACGTTCTTCTGCCGGCCGTCAGGAATACGGCAACTTGGTCGATTGACATCGCTCCGTGGCTGTACCGGGCCGGCGTCGGTCTGCGGGTACGGTGGCCCGGGAAGTAGCCCGCCCCAGCGAGAGGGGCCGTTTGGTCGGTCGTGTCGCCGGGATGCTGCCGGCGCCGCTCGTCCACGCAGCCGCGTTGGCGACCGTGGCGCTGCTGCTCGTCTCGGCGGGGCAGCCCATCTTCACCGACGATACGTGGTGGCACCTCGCGATGGGCGAAGCGTATCTCACGCAGGGCCCGTGGCTATCTTCCGACCCCATGCTCCACACCGCGACGGGACCGGCGGCGCCGGCCGCCTGGCTGTCCGACGTGACGTTCTACGGTGTTGAGCGCGCCCTTGGCTTTCAGGGGCTGCGTCTGCTCCACGTGATGCTCGTGGCGGGGATCCTGGGCCTCGCCTGGTCGCTGCTGCGCCGCAGCGGTGGCTCTCGCGCCTTCGCGAGCCTGGCAGTGGCGCTCTTTAGCGTCCTGTCCGCCTATCGCCTCTTCCAGCTGCGCCCCCACCTGCTGAGCGTGCTCGCGGGTCTTCTCCTCGTACGGCTCCTGATCGTGGACCGCGACCCGCCGTCCTGGTCGAGGGTGGCGGCTTCGGCGGTGCTGCTCGGCCTCTGGGCGAATCTTCACGGTGGCTTCCTGCTCGGTTTCGTCTTGCTGGCGGCCGCCGTCGCGGGCCTTCTGCTCGACGGCATTCTGGCTGCCGAGTGGGGTCAGCGAGACCGCTTGCGGGTGCGCCGCATCGCGTGGGCGCTCGCCTTGGGTCTCCTCGCCAGCCTCGCGAATCCTTCCGGAGCCGGGCAGCATCTGCTCTACTTCGCGGCCGGAAGCGCGACACCCGAACTCGCTGTCGTGGCCGACGAGTGGGCGATCGTCAATCTCTTTCAGCTCCCGGTCCCCAATCTGCCCCCGAGCCCGCTTGCCTGGGCCGTCGTCTGGAGTCTGCTTCTGTTGACACTCATGAGTGTCTTTCTCGGGCTCCGTGCGCGAGCCCGTGCGCCCGATGCCCACTCGGCTGCTGGCATCGATCCGGCGCTGCTCGCGCTGGCGGCCGTCTCTCTACTGGCGCTTCTCTCCGCCATTCGGCTGCTGTGGCTGGGGATCGTGCCATTGCTCCTGATTGGTCATGTCGCACGCGCTCAGGGCCTCTTCGAGGGCAGACCCGCTCGCGTCTTCTCCTGGGCCGCTGCGGCGACGGCAGTGGCGCTCGTGCCCGGCTTCATTGCGCTGGGACCCTGGCCCATGATCTCGCGGGCGATTCACCCATCTTGGTATGCGCGCCCCTACGCGGCCGCCAAGTACCACGCCCACGCGGTCTGGTTCCTGCGTGACGCCGAAGTCGAAGGCAGGCTCTTCAACGACTACTCGGACGGGAACTTCCTGGGATACTGGCTCGCCCCCCGGCTCAAGGCCTTTGTCAATGGCTCGCTTAATGTGCCTAGAGAAGTCATGGATGCGAGATACGCGATCGTTCGCCGCGAGGGATCGCGACCCGGGGAGAGCTTCGGCGCGTTGCTGGACCGCCATCAGATCGACGCGTTCTTCGGCACGGGTGTGCCCGCTGTGCCCCGCCCCGGCCGTCCCGTTCTTCACACCACGCTGCATCTCGAGGCGGAGCCGGGCTGGATTCTCGTGTTCCGCAGCATGGAGAGCGCCGTCTACCTACGTTCCGCGGAACGCAATCGAAGCAACCTGCAGCGAATCACGGGATACTACGCACGGCAGGGCGTGCCCTTCGACCCCGAGCTGGGTTTCGACGCCGAGCGCGTGATCCGCGAAGCATCGGATTGGGCAGTGACTCACGGTCTGCTTCCGGTCGACTACCGCCATCTGCGTCGGCAGGCGCGCGCGCTCGACCCCTCGCGTCGACCCGCGGCGCGAGACAGGCTCGCTTCGCTCTATGCCGTGATCGGACTGCATGAACGAACAACTGCGGTCGACCGCAAGTCGCTCCTCTCGGCCGCAAACACCAGGCCGGGCAGCGCTGCTGGTCCCGAACCGGGCACGCTGCTGGCCGCCCGCCGACTCGTCTGGTCGCTTCTCCATCTCGCTCGCTTTGACGAAAGCCTCGAGGCCGCCGAGCGGCTCGAAGCCCTGGCTTCCCGAGAGGACGGCCTCTCGGCGCTCCTGGTCGACGCAGCGCGTCGCGTCCCGGCACTTTCCGAAGAAGAGGCCGCCACTCTCGTGGCGGTGCTTCCCGTCTTCAGTCAGCCACAGGGGATGCGAGTCCTCGCTGGCTTCCAGGAGCCGGTCGCGCGCGAGCGGCGACAATGAGGGTCGACCGGCGCCGTGATTCGTGCGATAAGTCGATACGCGTTACTGAGTCTCAGTGCCACATCGTGCCGGCGCCCCGGATACGCGGACATCCACCGCCGCCAGGGGCCGGACTGCCACCGTCGTGACCGCCGGGTTTGCGGTCGGAGAAAACCTGCGGGTCTAGGAGCGAGTCTCATGAGAACGTCAAGCGGTTGGGTCGTAGCGGCAGCCAGTGCGAGTTTTGTCTGGCTCTGCGCGACTGGGAGTGTTTTTGCCCAGGAGGCGCAGGAGCAAGTGCCGCCGCCGCCCGGGGTGTTGGGCGACCTGATCGGCGTGCGCTCAGAGGGAAACGATGCGGCGGCCGAGGCACAGCGAAAGGTCGACGCCATCAGCGACGAAACCGCCGGGCTGCTCGACCAGTTCCGCACGACGCTGAAGCAGATCGATGCGATCGACGTCTACAACAGGCAGATGACGGAGCTGTTGGCAGCGCAGAACGTCGAGATGGTAGAGCTTCGCGGCCAGGTCTCACGCGTGCAAGAGGTGGGGCGCAGCGTGACGCCCCTGATGCTGCGCATGATCGAGGCAGTCGACAAATTCGTTCAGCTCGACACGCCCTTCCTGATCCGGGAGCGCACGGCGCGCGTCGCCGAGCTTCACGCCATGATGGGACGCGCGGACGTGACGACTTCAGCGAAGTTTCGCCAGATCATGGAGGCCTACCAGATCGAGAATGAGTACGGGCGAACGATCGAGGCATACCGCGACTCGCTCAAGATCGGCGATCGGGAGTCGACCGTCGACTTCCTCCGCTTCGGCCGCATCGCTCTGGTGTATCAGTCGATCGACGAATCGGAGGCGGGTGTGTGGAGCCAGGAGACACGATCGTGGGTTCCGCTCGACTCGAGCTACCGGTCGGCGCTCCGCGAAGGTCTGCGGATCGCTCGCAAGCAGGCGGCACCAGATCTGATCCGACTGCCGCTGCCGGCGGCGGTGGACGCGCGAGGGTCGAGCTGATGAGAAAGCTGCTATCGAGCGCGTTTCTAATCTGCCTCGCGTGTCTGATCGCTTTGGTTGCACACGCCGAGAGCGCTCCTCCCCGTACTGGCGAGCCGACATCGCTCTTCGAGCTTCTCGACCTCGTCAGGGGTGGCCTGCAGGTGGAGAGCGAGGAGAATCGCCTGCGCGAGCAGGAGTTTCTCGCTGCCCGCGAAAACCAGACCCGCCTGCTCGCCGAGGCGAAGGCCGCGCTCGCGGAGAAGGAGGCGCTCAGCCAGCGCCTGGAGCAGGAATACGCCGACAACGAGAACACCCTCGCCGAGCAGGAGGAGAGACTCGCCGAAGGCCTGGGGCAGATGGGAGAACTCTTCGGTGTCGTGCGGCAGGTGGCGACGGATACCAGTGGTCAGGTCTGGGACTCGCTCACCAGCTCGCAGCTCGAACCTCGCAAGGATCTGCTCGACCGCCTCGGGCGCAGCAAAGAGCTTCCCTCCACCGAAGACCTCGAGGAGCTTTGGTTCGAGCTGCAGCGCGAGATGACCCAGCAGGGTCAGGTCGTGCGCTACCGGGCCGAGGTGTTGACCATCGAGGGCCAGGTCGAAGAGCGCGAGGTCATTCGCGCGGGTCCCTTCAGCGCGTTGTCGCGTGGCCGCTATCTGGTTTGGGCACCCGCGCAGGAGAAGCTGATCGAGCTGACTCGGCAACCCCCTTCGCGTTACCTCGACACAGTGGCGACGTTCGAGAACACGAAGACTGGTTTCGGCCCGCTGGCGGTCGACCCATCACGCGGATCGCTGCTGGGCGCGTTGACGCAGACACCGAATTTCCAGGAGCGCATCCAGCAGGGCGGTTATGTGGGCTACGTGATCATCGGCCTGGGGATCTTCGCATTTGCGCTCGGGATCATTCGCTGGGTGGCGGTTGCGTGGACGAGCCGAAAGGTCGCGGTGCAGCGAAAGCGCGATCGCGCTCACGCGGGAAACCCGCTGGGCCGCGTGCTCGCCATCTATGACGACAATCGAGAGCTGGATTCCGAGACGCTCGAGCTCAAGCTCGACGAGGCCGTGTTGCGCGAGACGTCCAAGCTCGAACGCTTCCTCTGGGTGGTGAAGACGGTCTCCGTGGTGGCGCCTCTGCTCGGCCTACTGGGCACTGTGACCGGTATGATCCAGACCTTCCAGGCCATCACTCTCTTCGGGGCGGGAGATCCGAAGATGATGGCGGGCGGCATCTCGGAGGCGCTGGTCACGACCATGCTGGGCCTGACCACGGCGATTCCGCTGGTGCTTCTCTACGACACGCTCGCCAACGGCACGCGGCGCATCATCGACGTACTGAACGAGCAGAGCGCGGGGTTGATCGCATCCCGGGCCGAGATGGAGCCGGCCGGGACGGAGTCGAATCGCTCGAGGGGTGGCCGTGCCTGATCTGGAAGTGATCGCCGTGGTTCGGGACTTCGTGGAGCGGGGCGGCAATGTCCTGCTGGTGATCGCGTTCGTCACCGCCGTGATGTGGACGCTGATCTACGAGCGTTTCTGGTACTTCCGAACACAGCACAAGAAGCTTGCGAGCGAGATCCAGCAGACATGGCAGGCGCGGTCCGACCATTCCTCCTGGGAGGCGCATCAGATCAGGACGATGCTTGTATCGCAGGTGCGGCTCAGCCTCCAAAAGAGGCTGTGGCCCATCGAGACGCTCGTCACTCTCTGTCCCATGTTGGGGTTGCTGGGCACGGTGACCGGCATGATCGAAGTGTTCGACGTGATGGCGATCGCCGGCAGCGGCAATGCCCGGGGAATGGCGGCCGGCGTGTCGAAGGCCACGCTTCCCACCATGGCGGGCATGGTGGCGGCGCTCTCCGGCATGCTCTTCAGCATCCAGCTCAGACGCTATGCCCTCGACGAATCGGATCGCGTCGAGGACAGCCTCGAAGTCAAGCACACGTAGGTGAGATCGATGGGGTGTAGACGGGCGCACGAGCGACGAGGACGGTTTGTAATGCAAGCCAACATGAGACTCGCAACGGATCCGGTGGCCTGAATCTCTGTGCGCATCTTGACCGCGAGCATACTTGGTGTCGTGACCGCCTTTGGGCTCTTCTGGGTGATGCAGGCCCTCGTCGGCGTGAGCGGCGAGCTCAAGGAAGCGGGCAAGCGGCTCTCGATCGAATTCGTGAGGCTCAGGCCGGACACCACACCCGAGCCGAAGAAGAGGGAGCCGCCCAAGCGCGCGAAGCCGGAGCAGCAGCCCGCCCCCCCACCGATGAACCTCGCGAAGAACATGAACCCCTCGGAGGCGGTGAGCGCAATCGTCCCGATGGTGGATAGCGAAGTCGAGCTGGAAGAGGCGACGAGCCTGGGTGCCGGAGGCACTGATCGCGACGTCGCGGCGCTCGTGGAAGTCGATCCGGAGTACCCCGAACGTGCTAAGAGACGCGGCATCGAGGGATGGGTGGACCTCGAGTACACCGTGACCGCGCTGGGTACGGTTCAGAACGCGAGAGTGATTGGCTCGAAGCCGCCCTATATCTTCGATCGAGCCGCACTGCGGGCGATCGTCAAGTGGAAGTACAAGCCCAAGATCCAGAACGGTGTCGCGGTAGCGAGGCCGGGCAAGCAGATACGCCTGCACTTTGACCCCGGGAAGGGCAGATGATGCGAGCGCAACCGATGTGGCTCCCACTGCTCTTCCTGCTGGCCGGCCTGTCCCTGCCCGCGAGCGGGTGGGCGGAAGATGCCGCAGGCCAGAAGACGATCGACCTCGAAAAGCTGCGCATACAGCGTAAGGCTCGACTCGGCCGCTACCCGGTCGCGCCCCGCATTACGCGGTATCTCGCCTCCGCGACAGAGACCGCGGACGAGGGAGATCCCGAGAGTGCCCGGGCCCTGCTCGACAAGCTGAATCCGAAGCGGCTCAACCCCCACGAGCGCGCGGTCGTTTTTCGAAGCACGGCCTACATCGCCTACGCGGCGGGAGACTTCGAAGATGCCGTCGAGCACTTCGAGAAGGTCCTCGGCGAGGAGATCCTCCTCCCCGATGTCGAGGACATGCTTCGATTCAGCGTCGCCCAGCTGCACATCGCCCAGCAGCAGTGGCGGGAGGCCATCGCTGCTGTGGAACGCTGGCTTCTCTATGCCAAGCAGCCGAAGCCACTCGCCTACTACCTGATGGCGATCTCCTACTATCAGCTCGACGAGATCGACCAATCCGTCGTCTATGCGGAGAAGGCGGTCGACTTCGCCCCGGACCCGAAGGAGAGCTGGCTGGTGCTCCTCGCAGCCAACTACGTGCGCCAGGAAGACTTTGCGAAAGCAGTGCCGGTGCTCGAGGAAATGGTGACGCGCTTCGCGAAGAAACAGTATTGGGTGCAGCTGTCGCTGATCTACGGCACTCGGGACAACTTCCGGCATTCGCTCGCCGTGCAGCAGGTCGCCTATCAGCAGGGGCTGCTGACCCAGGACAGCGAGCTGCGTCGGCTGGCGCGTTCGTACCTCTATCACGACCTGCCCCACCCCGCCGCACAGCTCTTGGAGAAGGGGCTGGAGGAGGGGGTGATCGAGCCCGACGCGAAGGCGCTCGAGCTGCTGGCCAATAGCTGGCTTGCCGCGCGCGAGTCCGATCGGGCCTTCGGCCCGTTGCAGAAAGCGGCCGAGTTGTCGGATGATGGCGACCTATACGTTCGCCTCGGGCGGGTAAACATGCAGCGTGAGCAGTGGGGCGAGGCGGTGAAGCTCTTCACGAAGGCCATCGACAAGGGCGACCTCAAGAAGCCCGGCAGCGTGCGGCTGCTGCTCGGCATCTCCTACTACAACGACCAGAAGACCGAGCGTGCGCGCTCTGCGTTCCTGCGCGCCCGGGAATACGAAAACACTCGCGAACGGGCAGAGCAGTGGATCACACACATCGCGAAGGAGGCCAGCGAGGGATGATTTCCGAGCTGCTTTCCGAGCTGCGTTGTTGCGACTCGAGCAGGCGAGAGCGGTCGCTGCGAACCCCGTCTGTCTGTCTCGAGAGTGCCGATATTCGTTTTGAGCCGGTGGGCCGGGGAGAAGAGCATGCGACGAAGACGTGAACTGGACCAGAGTGAGGTCAACCTGACACCGATGCTCGACGTCGTCTTCATCATGTTGATCTTCTTCATCGTCACGGCCTCGTTCGTGAAGGAGGCCGGCATCGACATCAGCCGCCCGCCCGCGGCTACCGCGGAGCGCAAGGAGCGCGGCAACATCCTGGTGGCCATCACCGAGAACAACCAGATCTGGATCGACCGGCGCCAGGTGGCCCTGAAGGCTCTGCGGGCCAACATCGAGCGGCTTCACGCCGAGAACCCTCAGGGCTCGCTGGTCATCCAGGCCGACGAGAAATCGCAGAATGGCCTGCTGGTCCGGGTGATGGACGCCGCCAGACTGGCGGGTGTCAGCAATGTCGCCCTCGCGGCGGAAGTCGTTCAGTAGCGGCAAGCAAGAGAGCCGTCTGCTCGGCTCGCGGGACGTCATCGCACCAGTACGGCCTGTCGGTTGCCGCGCGCCGCCCGTCACATATCGACGGGCGAGAACGCATGCCCGTTCTCAGAAGTCCCCGAGACCCCGCTGCAGGACGCTCTCCGCCGGACTCGTGACGAAGTGATTCCAAGCCTGCTCGACGGCCCGCCTGCCGTTGGGCGCGGTCAGCAGCGTCGCGGGCAGGAAGAGCCCCGCTCCGACTGCCAACGCCGCCAGCCCGCAGGGGCGCAGGATCACGACATCGAAGCTCGCGGCGGCGATGTCCACGATGCGTGAATTGGCCTGAGACGGGCCCGCGAGCAGCAGGAAGCTCGCCACAAGCGTCATGATTGCTGCGCTGCCGCTGGTTCTGACTCGCTTTCGCATGCGGCGTAGGTTACCACGCTCGTGTCCCGTGTGGCTCGAGAAATGGCTCGCTGCGGCGACCTTCACGCCGCTCGCTGGCTGACCCGTGGCATCTCTGGCAACGCGGGGTGGGCACCTTCTCACGGCTGAATGCGGTAGACGTGGATCGAGCCCCCGATCGAAGCCACGGGCGCACCCAATCCCTTCGTCATCACCGGGCCCACGGAGCGCAGCTGTCCATGATCCACCATCGGGTAGTCCATGTGGTAGAGCGAGACACTGACGGCCAGTAGCCCCGGCTTGAGCGAGCGGCCAGGCACCTCGTAATCGATTCCGTAGAGAGCGGGATCGACGCTTCCGAAGTACAAGAGCTGAATCTCCTCGGCCCCCTCCCTCTCGAGGTAGCTCGCGAGCTGAGGCAGATCCTGGCCGATATCGATGTTCGCGTCGGAGGCGTGGCGGTAGCCCTGCTCGCTTCCGCCGAAGAAGACGTTCACGTACGAGAGATAGTCCGGATGGCTCGACACCGATACGGCAAGTATCCAGGCGAGCGCCACGCCCGCCACGGCGAGGGGCCATCGCCGTGTGCCAGCGCGCGCGATCGTCGCCACGACCCAGAGCTGCACGAGCGGGACTGCGGAGAGCAGCGCTCGCGCTCCGAGCTGACGCTTCTCACTGAGGGAAAGCAGTGTGAAGAGCAGCACGGGATACACGAGCAGCAGCAGCAGCTCGCGTCTCGGCAGACGCGAACCCGCAGTTGAAACACTCAGCGCCAGTGCGAGGCCGAAGGTGACGAAGAAGGCGAGCGGGGTCTTGAGCGCGAGCACCGCGAGGAAGTAGTACCAGCGCCCACCCTGGAAGCGCTCACCGAAGAGAAACGACGGGATGGCCGAATCGATTTCGACGAGCTGCGCGTCGAAGGCGCGCAGGTAGGCGCCCGGCAGCGGAATCGGCAGCTCACCGAACGCCGACGCTTGCCATGGCTGGAGACCGGCGCTCTGCAGCGAGAGCTCCGAGAGGCTCATCCCGAACTCCTGCCACGCATAGCCGCTGTTCAGCACGAACAGGCTGAGCCCCGCTGCGGCCCCGTAGCAGCCCAAGAGGTACGCGAGGCGCGGCCGTGGTTCTGGCGAGAGACGCCGCCAGCCGACCACGATCAGCAGCAACGCCGGGTAGAGCAGGATCGCGTAGAACTTCGTCAGCTGAGCCAGCCCGAGCGTCAGACCGCATAGAAGGACGCTTCCGAGTGTCGGTCGCAGCAACATTGCTCGGCAGAACCAGAGCGCCAGTGCGACGAAGACGGCCGTGCCGGTATCCGTTCCCACCAGGCGTGCGTGAGCGAGAACATTGGGAGAAAGGCAGACGAAGCCCGCTGCCAACAGCCCCGCTGCTTCGGGCGCTTCGGGTGCGAGCTGCCGCCCCCACAAGAAGAGCAAGGCGCCCAGGCCGGCCACCAGCAGAATGGGAACGACGCGAGCGATGGCGTAGACGCGAAGGTAGTCGGCCTCGTGCTGCTCGAGAAAACGATATCCGATGGACCAGAACGAGAAGGGATCAGGGGAGGGGGGCGGCGCGACCGGCTCCCGTTCCAGCTCGAGGAAGAGCAGGGGCACGGCCGAGAGCACGTTGACGAGCGGCGGGTTGAGAGAGCTGTAGCGCGAATCGCCCGTTTGCAGATAGTGGAAGCCGGATGGCAGGTGACCCAGCTCGTCAACGGTGACCGATTTCTTGCTGGCACTCGACAGCCCGAGTGACAGATACAGGAGCAGCAGCAATGCGAGGCCCCAGACACCCATCGCCGAGCCCGGTCTCCACCTCATTCTCGTCTTGCCTGCAGGCGCCGCAGGTTCTCGCGCGCCTCCTCGAAGGCGGGGTCGATCGAGAGCGCCCTCTCGAAGCTGCCGATCGCGTCATCCGGTTTGCTCAGCTCGAGGTAGACCAGGCCGAGCTCGTTGTAGATGTCCGCGCGGCCCGCGTCGATGCGCAGGCCCGCCAGGTAGCTCACCACGGCGCCCTCGAGGTCACCGGATTCGAAGCGCGCCGTGGCCGAGTTGAAGTGCGGCTGTGCGTAGTGGGGATCGATCCGGACTGACTCCTCGAAGAGCTCCATCGCGCGTGCGAGATCCCCCTGGCGCGCATGAAGGGCGCCGAGGTTGTTGGTCGCTCTCGCGTTGTCGGCACGCAGCCGAATCGCCTCGCGATACTGCCCCATCCCCTCTTCGATCCGTCCCGCCGCTACGAGCTCGTTGCCCACGTTGTAGTGCGTCACGGAGCGCATGAAGTCCCGATCGAGCACAGGCCAGTTGCAGAAGAGGGCGGCGGCCGCCACCGCGATGGTGGCGTAGGCGATCTCCCCCTCCGCCCTCGCTCGCAGGAATCCGCGAGACTGAACGAGGCCCGCCGCTGCGAATAGCAGCAAGAAGGGCACCATCGGCAGCCGGTAGCGCCAGAATACATAGAAGAGCAAGACGGTGGCGGTGTAGGTCAGAAAGAGAATGTAGAGGGGCAGTAGCCGCGCTCTCGCCGGCCACGTGATCCAGACCCCCAGCACCGCCAGTGGGGCCAGCAGCCCGAAATGAAACAGCCAGCCCGCCGCGCGCAGTGGGAGGGATGATTCCGCGTGCGTGTATTGATCTTCGGTGTCGACCATCTCGACCGCGTTGAAGGCCAGCACGAACTTCCGGGCCATCAGCTCGATCCAGTCACCCGGCTGCGACTGGATGTACTGCAGTGCGAGACCCGTGTAATAGCCTGAGATCTGCGCCGGTGTCAGCGATTGCCCCAGAGCTTGCTGCGCCAGCTCGATGGCGTCGCTCCGCTCGATCAGAGGCTCGCCCCTCCCGAGGAGCAATGGCGCGTAGGAGCCGTCGGCGGCCGGATTGTTGCCGATGTAGAAGTTGTGGCCGAATTGAGAGGTCGTCAGGTGGAATTCTCCAGCGACGTACGCGTTGCGCAGCGCGACGGGGAGCAGCACGAGCGCGGCGCCACAGAGAAACGAAGCGGCGAGCGCCACTCGGCGTCTTCGAGAGAAGGGAGGCTTGAGGAGCAACCACGGAAGAAGCACGATCACGAACGCGAGGGCGTTCTCGCGTGACAGAACGAGTGCGCCGATCACCACCCCGAGCCCCAGGCACTGAAGGGGCCTGGCAAGCAAATCGGGTGCACTCAGTATCCACAGCGCGAGGCAGATGAAGAAGATGTCCAGTACGGACTTCTGAACCATCGCGTCAGAGAAGAGAGCCGGCGCATACACGGCGAGCAGCAATCCCGCCACGATCCCAGCCGGCTTCGAGAAGAAGCCCCAGCCGGCGCGGGCGAGAAAGACGCATGAGCAGGCGCCGAGTATGATCTGAACGATCCGAACGACGAGCAGCTCATCGCCCAGCAGGGCGTAGATGGTTGCCAGGAAATACGGATACAGGGGGGCCTGGTAGAAGACCTCGCTCCCGAGCCAATCACCCCCCGCGATCTGCCTGGCCCACAAGTGGTAGACCCGCGAGTCGCCCATTCTCATGTCGAAGAGAACGGAATCCGTCAGCCGCCACAGGTGCAAACCGCGCACCGTCAGTGCGAAAGCGAAGATCAGCAGGGACCACCGCGTCTTATCGCGCTGCGCGGCCGAAGCTACGGGCAAGCCAACTCCTCGCTCTGCACTCGAACGGGCGCTTTGCAGCGAGCGCTCACGCCCGCTCGGTCCCCCATATCATCCCGGATATCCAGCCCCAGCACACCACACGGGCGGTCATCCGCCGCGAGCTCGGCCGACGCATGTGACTCTCGGCAAGCTGATCAGGACGGCTCGAATCCCTCCGGCCGCGCCCGGGTTGCCGGTCAGACCTCTTCCAGCGCCTGATCCATATCGGCGATCAGGTCGTCGGCGGTCTCGATGCCGCAGGCCAAGCGCACCAGCGAGTCCGTGATGCCGTAGCTGCGGCGCTCCTCGGGCGGGTAGTCCCAGAACGACATCGTCACCGGTAGCTCGATCAGGCTCTCGACGCCGCCCAGGCTGGGGGCCTGGTACGGAATTCGCGTGGCATCCACGAAGCGTATGGCACCCGCTAGATCCGTATCGATCTCGAAGGTCACCACACCGCCAAAGCCGTGCAGAGAGCGGATGGCGACCTCGTAGTCGGGGTGGCTCTCGAGACCGGGGTACCAGACCCGCCGTATCTTCGGGTGCGTTTCGAGGAACTCGGCCAGCGCGAGGCCGTTGCTATTGTGCCGCTCCATGCGGATCGCGAGTGTCTTGAGACCGCGTAGCAGGAGCCAAGCGGCATGGCTGTCGATGATGCCGCCCAGCACGCCCAGAGTCTTGCGAATCGGTTCCACCTGATCGCGCGCGCCCGTGATGGTTCCGGCGAGCAGATCGTTGTGGCCTCCGAGGTACTTGGTGGCGCTGTGGATCACCAGGTCGGCCCCCTCATCGAGTGCTCGGTGGTTGACCGGTGTGGCGAACGTCGAGTCGATGATGACTTTGACATCGCGCTCGTGCGCAACCCGCACGAAGGCCGGCACGTCCGTGACGCGCAGGTATGGGTTGGTGGGCGATTCCGTGAAGAACAGCACGGTGTCATCGCGGATGGCCCGCTCGAAGCCGTCGAGGTCGCCCGGCTCGATCACCGTGGTCTTCACACCCGTGCGCCCGAGGTATTCCTTGATGAACTGGCGCGTGCGGCGGTAGCAGTCAGCGGTGACGATCAGGTGGCTGTTCTGCGGCAGCATGGAGAAGAAGGTGGTGGTCGCGGCGCACATGCCCGAGGCGAATAGGACGGTCTCCTCACCACCCTCCAGCTCGCTGAGCTTGCGCTCGACTGCCCGCCAGGTCGGGTTGCCGTAGCGGCCGTACTCCTCGCGGTCGGTCTTGCCCTCCTGGTAGTCGATCACCTCCTGCGAGTTCTTGAACCAGAACGTGGAGGTCTGGTAGACGGGCGTGGTGATGGCGTTGGCTTCCTGTTGACGGAGCTCCCCGGCATGCACCGAGCGAGTTGCCGCTCCCCGCTCCGAAAGGCGTTTAGACATAGCTCTCTCTCGTTGCGCACTGATGGTGGCGACTTAGCAGATCGGGCGAACTCGCCCCGAGGTGGGGGGGCTCGAGGGCCTGCAAGTGCCTGAAATCGTCCCTTTTGTCTACGAACCCGAAACACCAATGTAGCCCGATTTTCGCGCCGCGTCGTCACCTCGTGCGTGGCGGGCGGGGAATTCGGGCTACTTTCGATTGATGGGGCACTCTCAATCCGCAGGACCCAGGCGCGGCGGACGGACGGATGAGGGCGTGTATCGGGTCCTGGTCTTCTGCGCCTCGAGTCGTCGCTGCGATGACAGCTATCACGCACTCGCTCGGGAGCTCGGTACGCGCCTCGCGAAGGCGGGCATGCGGATCGTCTACGGCGGAGGTGGCGTCGGCTCAATGGGCGCTCTGGCCGACGGCGCCCTCGCGGCCGGCGGCGAGGTGGTGGGCATTCAGCCACGCTTCATGTACGAGCTCGAGTGGACACACCGCGGTCTGACAGAGCTCCACACGGTGGCGGACATGCAGGAGAGAAAGCGTCTGATGCTGGCGAGCTGCGACGCGGTGGTGGCCCTGCCCGGCGGCTCGGGCACGTTCGAAGAGCTCTTCGAGGTGCTGACCGCCAAGCGTCTCGGACTCTTCTGCGGTCCCATCGTACTCGTCAATCAACACGCCTTCTTCGACCTCTGTGTCGGGCTGCTCGATCGCTGCATCGAGGAGGGCTTCATGGACGCGAGACACCGTGACATGTGGCAGGTCGTCGAGTGTGTCGAGGATGTGATCCGCGCGATCGATGAAGCCCCCGGCTGGTCGCCGCAGGCCCGTCGGTTCGCCGCGCTGTGAGCCTGCACGGCCCGCCCGACCCGAAGCGATGGCCGCAGGCCGATTCACTGAGCGAGCTGGTGCGCTCTCTCCCCTTCCCCGATCCGCGGCAGGCCGGGCCCGACGGTCTGCTGGCCTACGGCGGCGATCTCGCGGCCGAACGTCTCGTCGCCGCCTATGCGCAGGGCGTCTTCCCGTGGTACGAGTCGACGCCCATTCTCTGGTATTCGCCCGATCCCCGCAGCGTGCTCGTTCCGGCCGAGCTCGTCGTCAATCGAACGCTGCGCAAGAATCTGCGTCGTCGCCGCTTCGAAATCCGCTTCGACAGCGACTTTCGCGCCGTCATCGACGCCTGTGCGCGCGCACCGCGGCCGGATCAGGCCGGGACCTGGATCACCGACGACATGCTTGACGCCTACTGCGAGCTGCACGCGCTCGGCTTCGCCCACTCCGCCGAGGCCTGGCGCGATGGCGAGCTGGTGGGCGGTGTCTACGGCGTCTCGCTCGGGGCGGCATTCTTTGCCGAATCGATGTTCGCGCGCAGCAGCGATGCCTCCAAGGTGGCGTTTGTCCACTTGGTGGCACAAATCGCTACATGGAACTTTCGTTTTCTCGACTGTCAGGTCTACACCCCCCACACCGAGCGCCTGGGCGCACGGGCCTGGTCGCGCACGCGCTATCTCGAAGAGCTCGCGCGCGCTCTCGAGCGGCCAACGCGCCGGGGGCGGTGGGGCCTGGCGCGAGACGCCGCCGCAGCGGCTACGCTGTCGGGGTGAGGGGAGGCCCTATGCACGATGCCGAATTCAAGGCGGAGATCGAAGCGGCGATTGCCGGGGATGATCCCGAGGAGCTATTGGGTGTCATCATCGATCTGGCTCTCGGAGCCGATGATGCTGACTGGGCGGAGGACTGCTGCCTGCGGTTGGCGCAGCACCCCAATACCGACGTTCGCGGCAATGCCGTCATCGGCTTCGCACATCTCGCGGAGCGCTTTGGCGGTCTGAACCGCGAGAAGGTGCTGCCGGTACTCGAGGCCGCTCGCAGCGACCCCAAGGAGTACGTGCGGGACCAGGCGGAGGCGGCACTCGAGGCACTGGCCGAATTGGTTGAGTGACAGCGGGCGGCTCGGCCTCGAGACCGCTCCAAGTCACAGCATGGCGGTGTAGACTCTCAACTGCGTGTGTCTCCCGGCCGCGCTCGAAGGACGAGCAGCAGCCGGGACGAGCATCGGGCGAAGCAGCCGGGAACGGGCGCGAGCAGTGGGCATCGAACTCTTCGAAAGGGCGGCCGAGGCGCGCGCGCGCATTCTGCGCGTGGACCGGCTCGACGGTGTTGGGTCGGATTCGGTCATCTGCGGGCTGGGCTATCTCCTCACCTTTGATGTGGGACGTATCCTCGTCGTTGCCGATACCGACTCCGGCAGTCTGACGCTGCGGCAGATCGACGAGCCCTCGACGCTATCGGGCAGCCTGGTTGTGCAGGATGAGGCGGAGCCGTGGTGGCGTGTGGCGGGCAATCCCATCACCCGGGTCTGGCCGGGTGCGCCTGGCGAAGGGGCCGCAGCGAGCACGGGCGCGCTGCGCGATGTGCGGATTCAGTTTCGTGAAGACGAAGAGAACCCAAAGGTCGTTTCGTTGAGGTTCGAGGCGGGGACGGTGCAGGTCGCGATGGAGAACGGCAATGCCGGTTGAGGCGCGGGATGGGATTGCGAAGCTGGACGCCACCGCGCAGGCGGCGCTCGTGCGCTCGGGTGAGGTCTCGGCAGCGGAGCTGGTCGACGCGGCCATCGAACGCCTCGAGCGGCTGAATCCGACACTGAATGCGGTGATTCACCCGGCGCTCGAGCGCGCCCGCGCTCGAGCGCGCTCGTCCGCGTTGCCCGCGGGCCCGCTGCAGGGCGTGCCGTTTCTCATGAAGGACATCGGCGGTGAGGAGGCGGGGCAGCCGGTCCACGCCGGCATGGCGTTCCTCAAGCGAGCGGGCTGGATCGCCGAGCACGACAGCTATTTCACGCAGAAGATCGTGGCCGCTGGCCTGATCTCTCTCGGACGGACGAACACGCCCGAGCTCGCCTTGTTGCCCACGAGCGAGCCCGAGGCCTACGGTCCGACGCGCAATCCCTGGCATCGCGAGCACAGTGCGGGCGGCTCGAGTGGGGGGGCGGGCGCCGCGGTGGCGGCGGGCATCGTGCCGGCCGCTCACGCGAGTGACGGTGGTGGATCGATTCGTGGGCCCGCGAGCATGTGTGGCCTGCTGGGGCTCAAACCGACTCGTGGCCGAAACTCGTTCGGGCCTGGGCTGGGCGAGCGCTGGAACGGCTTTTCCTGTGAGTTCGTGCTCACGCGCAGCGTACGCGATGCGGCGGCCCTGCTGGACATTGTCTCGGGCCCGATGCCCGGCGATCCCTACTTCGCCGCGCAGCAAGACGAGAGCTTCGTGTCGGCGCTGAGCCGGCCGGTGGCGCCGCTGCGCATCGGTGTCATGCTGCGCGCGCCACGCGGGATCGAGGTTCATCCGGATGTGGTGGCGACGGTGGAGCGCCAGGCCCGCCAGCTCGAAACGCTCGGGCACAAGGTCGAGCAATCGCATCCGGAGGCACTCGACGATGCGGCGACCGTAGGCCACTACGTGAACATCGTTGCCGCCAACGTCGCCCGAGCGCTCGATGCCTGGGGTGAGAAGGTCGGCCGCACGGTCACGCAGTCCGATGTCGAGCCCCTCACCTGGCTGCTTGCCGAGCGCGGTCGCGAGATGCCCGCGCCGGAGCTACTCGCCACGATCGAACGGGTTCACGGCTTCGGCCGCCGGCTGGCGCAGTGGTGGTGCGACGGCTTCGACCTGCTGCTGACTCCGACCCAAGCGGCTCCGCCGCCGCGCATCGGTCTGCTGGGCTCCACGCCCGAGGAGCCACTGCGCGGTTTTCTGCGCTCGGCCCCCTACGGCGTCTTCACGCTGCCCTTCAATCTCTCCGGACAGCCCGCGGTGTCGCTGCCTGCGGGTTACACGAGCGATGAGGGCGGCGGCCCCGCCGGTCTTCCGCTCGGCACTCAGCTCGTGGCCCCGTACGGCGGCGAAGCGCTGCTGTTGCGCGTCGCGGCCCAGCTCGAGCAGGCTGGACCCTGGGCCGATCGCCTCCCGCCGCTATTCGGCTAGCGGCCGGTCTCGATTTCGATGTCGCGCGGCGAAACGCTGCTGGTGATCTTCGACTGCGACGGCGTATTGGTCGACAGTGAGCCGATCGCCAATCGTATCCTGGCGGAGCTGTTGACGGAGGTCGGCTTGCCGACCCGCTTCGAGGATTCGTGGCGCGACTACCGGGGTCGCACCCAGCAGGCCTGTATCGAGCTCGCCGAGGCCAATCTCGGACGCCCGCTGCCAGCCGAGTTTGGCGAGCGTTTCGACACGCTCTTCCTGGCTGCCTGCAGTCACGAGCTGACTCCGATCCCCGGTGTCAGCGCGGCAATCGGCGAGCTGTCGGCGCTGGGTTTCGAGTGCTGCGTGGCTTCGAGCGGGTCGCTCGAGAAGATGCATGCGACGCTGGGCCACACCGCGTTGCTCGAACTCTTCGAGGGCCGAATCTTCAGCGCCGCCGAGGTGGCGCGCAGCAAACCCCATCCGGACATATTCCTCTACGCCGCGCAGCGCATGGGGGCTGCACCCGGCCGCTGCTGTGTCGTCGAGGACAGCCCGCTGGGCGTGCGCGCGGCGCGTGCGGCCGGCATGCCGGTACTGGGTTTTGCGCCGGCGCACGAAGCCGCCATGCTATACGACGCGGGTGCCCGCGTCTTCGGCGACATGGCGGAGCTGCCGCGGTTGGTGGCAGACTTGGCCGAATCTCGCAGAGGTCCAAGAGAGCGCTCGGGTGGGCGTAGAGGTACGTGATGGCGAACGACGAGTTTCGCAAGAGCGATGAAGAATGGCGAGCGCAGCTCAGCAGCGAACAGTTCGAGGTGACGCGCGGGCACGGCACCGAGCCGGCCTTCAGCGGTGAGTACTGGGACTGCAAGCTGCCGGGTCTCTACCGCTGCGCCTGTTGTGGCGGAGCGCTCTTTCGCTCAGAGACGAAGTTCGATTCCGGCAGCGGCTGGCCGAGCTTTCACGAGCCGGTCTCCAGCGAATTCATCGGCCAGCGGATCGACGAGAGCCATGGCATGTCGCGAACAGAGGTTCACTGCCGACAATGTGACGCACACTTGGGCCACGTCTTTCCCGATGGTCCACCGCCAACGGGGCTGCGCTACTGCATCAATTCAGTTTCGCTGATACTGGATCCGGACGAGAACGGGGAGCGGACCGAGGCATGACCAAGGCGATTCTCTGGGACAACGATGGTGTGTTGGTCGATACCGAGCACCTCTTCTTCGCCGCGACTCGCGACGAGTTCGCGACCGTCGGTGTCCAGCTCGCGCTCGAGCAGTATCAGGACCTCACGTTGCGGCAGGGCAAGAGCTGCTTCGATCTGCTGGCCGAGCGCGGCGTGGCGCCCGAGGAGCTCCGCCGCATTCGCGAGGTTCGCAATCGACGCTATCTCGAACGCCTCGGCCAGGGCGTGTCGCTGATCGATGGTGTGCTCGAGACTCTGAAGAGTCTGCATGGTCGGCTCCCAATGGCGATCGTGACGAGCTGCAACGCAGACCACTTCGAAGTCATTCACGCACCTCTGGGCATCCTGCGCTACTTCGAGTTTGCCCTCACCAACGCCGACTACGAACACCACAAGCCCCATCCCGAACCCTATCTCAGAGCGGCGGAGAGGCTCTCACTGGAGCCGGTCGACTGCCTCGTGATCGAGGACACCGAGCGTGGTCTCGAGGCCGCCACGAGGGCCGGCATGGAGTGCCTGGTGATCCCCAATGCCTTGACACGGCATGGTGATTTCAGGCAAGCGCGGAAAGTGCTCGCGAGCATACGGGAAGTGCCGGACGAGCTCGCCTGAGAACGTTCGCGCTATCGCAGGTGGCTGCAGTCGTCGACGTAGCCGAGCATGCGGAGCTGCTCGCATTCCTCGAAATCCATCTCCGCCTCGCCCGCATCCTCGACCGCCTCACCCTCGGCCATACGGCGCTGCAGCTCGGCGTGTCGTTCCAGCACCTCCTGCGCGCTCGCGTGAGCGTCGGCCGGCAGCGGGCTTTGCTCGCCGGGGTCGCGGTCGATGGCAAAGAGCTCGCGCTCCGGCAGTCCGCGTGGGTTGCCGGCGTTGGCGCCGATGAGCTTCATCGTCTCGGTACGAAGGGACCAGAGCACGTTGCCCTCGTGATCCTCCTCCGCGAACACCTGCCGGTCCTTCTCGGCGCGCGCCTTCGCGTCTCCTCGTAGGTCGATGCCCTGCATGGAGGCCGGCACGTCGGCGCCCGCCACCCGAATGAGCGTCGGCGCCACGTCGATCAGCCGCGCCAAACCGTCGGTCGCACCGACCGGCGGTGCGGGCTGATTCTTCGCCCACTTGATCAGCAGCGGTACGTAGATCTGCTCTTCGTAGAGCGTGAGACCATGCCACCAACCGCTGTGCTCGAAGAACTCCTCACCGTGGTCCGACACCAGAGCGATCACGCTGTCGTCGTAGAGGTCGAGCGCGCGCAGCCGCTCCAGCAGCTTGGCGAGGTTGTCGTCCAGATAGCGAATCTCACCCCGGTAGAGGCGCCGCATCTCGTCGGCCTGCGAGGGGTCGGGGTGCTGGTTCGAGACGCGCGCGAAGCCGCGGCCGTCATAGGGGTGCTCGAAGTAGGGATCATGCACATCCATGTAGTGCAGGAAGAGGAAGAAGCGATCGCCGCGATGTCGCTCGAGCCAGTCGAACGCCACCTCGTTCACGGCCTGCGAATCCTGGTAGAAGTCCGAGTAGTGAATACCGGGCCTGACCTTGGGCTTGAGCTTGAACCAGACCGCCCGCGCAATGTTGTAGAGGATCAGCTTCGATGAGGATTCCTCAGCGCCGGCCAGGTAATCGGGCCTCAGGAAGTGATACTCGTCGTATCCCTGATCGAAGCCGAAGCTGGCTGCCAGATTGATGTTCGAGACGATGCCGCCCGTGGCATAGCCGCGCTGCTTCATGACCTCCGCGATGAGATCCACGTCTGGCGAGAGCGTCGACGGCTTGGCGATGGCACGGTGGCTGGAGGGCAGCAGGGACGTCAGAAGTGAGGCGGTCGCGGGTTTGGTCCACGAGGCATGTGAGAAGCCTCGGTAGAGGCTGCCGCCGTCCTCGGCGAGGCTGCACATGGCTGGCGTCTTCACGCCGCGCTCGTCGTAGCACGAGAGGTGATCGGCGCGCAGCGTATCGACCATGACGAGGATCACGTTCGGGTGCTGACGCAAAGCGGCCGGCACGCCGGACGCCTCGGCCCCGCTCTGTCCGGTCCCTATGCCAATCGCCGCCAGGGCGCCGACGATCAGCACAGCGATGAGCAGGACCAGCGACGGGAGCGGGCGCACGATGGCGCCGGCGCGAGAGGCGAAGAAGCGCCGGCCGATCGTCAGAATCAAGAGGGCCAGCAGCAATGCCCCGCCCAGCACGGCCAGCAGGACCGTCAGCGGGGGCGCCTGCTCCAGGTAGACGTCACGCTTCAGCCGGAAGAGCGTGATCGCAAGACCCAGTGGGATCAACGTCGCCACCAGACCCATCGGCGGCACCCAGGTCTGGACCTCGCGGCGCTCCATCGGGAGTACCCCGAGTACGGCTCCGCCAGCCGTCGCCAGCCCGCCCAGCAGCAGCGCGTGAACGAGCGGCCCGTACCAGAGCACCTGGGCCTCCTCGCCGAAGCCGCCGTTCGCGATCACCAGGCTCTCGGTCACGCCGATCAGAATGCCGGCCAGTATGCCCGAGCCCATACCGATGCCCGCACCGCGCAGCATGCGGACCGGCAGCGAGTCGAGATCGTCCGAGGCGGACCGAGCCAGTCGAGCTGCCTTCTCTTGATCGCTCTCGAGCTCCACGGCAGCCTTCGCGGCCTCCGCGTAGTCGACCTGTACGCCGTCCACCCGGCAGAATGCGGGCGCGTAGTCCTTGGGCCGAATCCACCAGAAGACGAAGCCCAGCATGGTGGGCGCCTCGGCGGCCCAGAAGCCGAGCGCGGCCGAGACGATGGCGGCGGCCGGGCCGATCAGGTGGCCGAGCAGCACGAGCTGGGCTGCCTCGCGGATGCCCTCACCCGCGATCGTGAAGGGGCTGATCACCGTGGCGAAGATCTGGATCGAAGAGCCGAAGGTCACCTGCCAGAACTCGGCCTCGTTGGCGCCGATTGCCAGGGCGGTGAAGTAGTACATGACCGCCGTTGTGAAGTGCACGAGGAAGCTCAAGAAGAGCACCATGAGAACGAGCTGCTTCTTGTCACGATAGGCGGCGGCGGCATGCGATACGCGGTGCACGATTCCCGAAAGTCTGTCCTTCGCCGGAATGGGGAGGTTCTCGAGCAGCCACTGCACCAGGCCCGGGTAGAAGAGCACCAGCACGAGGCCGCCGATCACGCCGAGCGCGATGGGAATCGACAGAGTGGCGAAGAGCACGGCGTTGTCGCCGAAGATCGAAATCCCAAAGGGAAGTGACACCAGGAAGGTGAGGAAGACACCGGAGAAGCCGCAGACCTTCTCCAGGAACTTCGCGGCTGCGACCTCGACCGTTCGCCCACTGAAGCGCGAAGCGTCGTAGAGCGTGTAGCCGTCGAGGCCGGCTGTGCTGGGCAGGAATGTGCCGATTGCTCTGCCGATCAAGAACGAGCCGAAGATGTGCCCGAATGGGAGGCTGATGCCCTGTCCGCGCAGCACCAGGACCCAGCGGTACATCGACGAGAGCATGCCGATGATCTTGACGCCGGTGGCCGCGAGGACGAAGACCCAGAAGGTGGCGGCGTCGATGTTCGAGAGCTGCTGCTCGATCAATCGCCAGGCCACGACCTTGCTGCCGTCTTCCATCGCGATGGGGTGGGAGAGCAGCAGCCAGAAAGCGCGGACCGTGACCCAAGCCTTGAGCACGCTGAGCGCGCGACCTCGCCAGGGCTCGGGTGCCAGTCGTGACACCAAGAGTGCGAGGATGCCCACGCAAAGAATCTCGAGCAGTATCAACATTGGGTGCTTCTCTCCACTTTCGTCTTGATCTTCGTTCTGATCTTCATCTCAGGTCTTCAGAGCGGGCTCGCCATCTTCGTGCTCACGAGCCGTGTCAGCCCCAAGGCTGACCGCGACGAAGGCTCATCGTGCCCGAATGCGATCGGCAACCGGTTGGAAAACGCACTCACGGAGAGGGGAAAGTATGTGATCTCCCGCCTTCGTCCCAGTGCCCATCAGCAGCCGGCAGCCCGTGTGCAGCCTGCTCGCGTGCCCGCGACAGGCGGCGCAGCACGCCTACCCTGCGTGGCCCTCAGTCTCCGGCTGGCGCGGCGGCTGCGGGAGGCTCCTCCGGCGGGTTGTGCGAGCGCGGCTGCTCGTCTCCCGCCAGGCCAGCGGGGCTGTGGGGCGAGTCGAAGATGGGATCGCGCCAATCGACAGACACCCCTTGGCGTCCGGCACGCTCGAAGGGCCCATTCACTACCATGCGGAAGTTCATCGCCTCTTCGCCGGGCTGCGGCTCCGGCAGCGCATCGTCCCTGCTGTGTTGGTTCGTCTTCCACTTGATACGTGAGAAGAGTACGAAGAGACGTTCGTCCTTCACGTATGTGACGAAGCTGGTGAGGAACTTGCGATTGAATATGCCGTGCTGCCGGCGCTTGCGAAGCGCCATCACAACGATCTCCTGATCGGCTGTAGCCCGTGCGAAGGTCTGCGCGAGCCCGCTGGCGACGTCTTCGAGAATCTCGGCGGCGACAGCGGCGCGGGGCCCTCGCAACGAAGCGTCCCGATCCTCGGGCAGCTCGACTTCGATCGCGCCGAGAATGCGCGTCAGTCGCTCTGCTGAGATCGCGACGGGATGCTGGAATTCACGCGCGACGTCGTCGCCGAAGAGCGGTCGCCAGCTGCGTAGCTTGATCGTCAGGCCGTAGCGGTCGATGACGTCCTCGCTGACGGAGTGTTGTGCGCAGGCGACGGGCAGCAGGCACATCAGCAGCACCAAACAGGCCGCGAGCGGTCGTTCGCGGCGCGGATCCGACCCGGCGGTGCCACGAGGATGGCGACGACCGCCATGCATATCGCTCGGCATGCTGCCCACAGTAGCAGTGGTGAGAGGCCATCTCATGAACCCGGACCGAGTCGGGCGTGGAGATCCGGTCCGGGTTCATGAGATGGACTCTACGCGCCCCCTCCCAGTGCGGAGACGAAGCGGTAGGTGAGGAATCCCATGCCGTAGGCGAGAATGAGCATGTAGCTGAAAGCGAAGATGGGCCAGCGCCAGGAATTGGTTTCCCGCGCCATGGCGGCCAGCGTCGAGGTGCACTGGAGCGCGAAGACGTAGAAGATGAGGAGCGCCGCCACGGTAGCTGGCGTGAAGACGCGGCGACCGGTCTCCGGGTCGGTGTCGGCACGAATCGCGGAGCGCAGCGAAGTGTCTTCGTCGGCGGAGGCGTACATCTGGGCCAGCGTGGAAACGATGATTTCGCGTGCCGCCAGACTCGCCACCAGTCCCACGCCGATCTTCCAGTCGAAGCCCAGCGGCGCAATCAGCGGCTCGATCGCCTTGCCGGCCTGGCCCGCGACGCTGTGCTCGAGCGCATAGCTCGCCGCCTGCGTCGGCGACATGTCGGGGGGGGGTGTCGCACGGGGAAAGGTGAGCAGCGCCCAGAGGACGATCGAAGCGACGAGGATGATCGTGCCCGCCCGCCGCAGAAAGGCCGAAGCACTCTTCCACACCTGGGAGAGCCAGAGCTGCAGGGTGGGGAGGCGATAGGACGGGAGCTCGAGTGTGAAGGGAAGGCCATCACTCTGCAGGATGCTGCGCTTGAGCACGCCTGCCACCAACATCGCGATCAGAGGTGCCAGCAGATAGAGCGCCAGGAGCACGAGTCCCTGCAATCCGATTGGCCCCAGCACTTTCGTGGCTGGAACGAAGGCGCCTATCAGCAGTGCGTAGACGGGGAGCCGAGCCGAGCAAGTCATCAACGGTGCGACCAGGATCGTGACCAGCCGATCGCGTGGAGATGGAATCGTGCGTGTGGCCATGATCCCCGGCACCGCGCACGCATAAGAGGAGAGCAGTGCGACGAAGGATCGCCCCTCCAGCCCCACCCGCCCCATGGCGCGATCGACCACGAAGGCCGCGCGTGCCATGTAGCCGACGTCCTCCAAGAGATAGAGGAGCGAGAAGAGCAGCACGATCTGGGGCAGGAAGATCAGCACGGCTCCCACGCCGGCGATCAGCCCATCTGCAACGAAGTCAGCCAACAGGCCGACTGGGAGCACGCCGCGCGTGTAAGCCGCCGCCCAGGCGATGCCCTCGTCGATGAGATCCATGGCGGGTGTCGCCCAGGCAAAGATGAGCTGGAAGAAGGTGATCATGACCGTGGCGAATAGCAGCATGCCCAAGACGGGGTGGAGCACGACGCGATCGATCTGCTCGCTGATGCGGTGGTGTTCCGGGCGTTCGTGGATTACGTGCTCGACGATCGATTCGGCCCAGGCGGCTCGCTCCACGGCCTCCACGGGAGGCTGGACCGGGGGCCGCTCCCAGCCTTCCGGCCGACCGAGCAGCGCGCGAAGTCTGTCGAGCCCGAGCCCACGGTGGCCCACGACGCCAACGACCGGGATGCCGAGGGCATCGGCGAGTCTCGCCAGGTCGATTCTCCCGCCCCGCGCTTTGAGCTCGTCCACCATCGTGAGCACCAGACAGGTGGGTTCCGAGCGGCGAAGCACCTGGCCGATCAAGAGAAGAGAGCGCTCGAGCGAGCACGCGTCAGCCACCACCACCAGCGCATCCGGGGCCGGCACGTCCGCCATCTCCCCCTGCAATACTTGGGTCACGACGGCTTCGTCGGGGCTGATCGGATCGAGCGAGTAAGTACCGGGTAGGTCGATCGCCACCATCGATCGCCCGTCCAGGTGAACCGACCCTTCGCGCTTTTCGACCGTCACGCCCGGGAAGTTTCCGACCCGAGCCCGCAGACCCGTCAGCGCGTTGAAGATGGTGGTCTTGCCCGCGTTGGGACTACCGATCAGGCCCAAGCGCAGCGGCACGGCGCTGCTGTGCGTCACTGCTTCGCTCACTGCTCGGAGTTTGTACTGTCCCCTTCGTCCGGGCGCACTCTTACGCGGGCCGCGTCGCCGCGGCGAAGGCAGAGGCGGTATCCGCGCAGCTCATAGACGACCGGATCGCCGAGCGGAGCACGACGCAATACCTTGACGGGTGTGTTGGGGAGGAGTCCGAGATCCTGCAGCCTTCGGCTGATCGACCCCGCCTGATCCACGCTCACCACGATACCCTGGCTTCCCGGAGGGAGATCGGCCAGGGTTTGCGCCGGGGCCGGAGGAGGCACTGAGATGGGTTTCGGCTCCAAATTGAAATCCGTTTTCATTCGTGGAACGTAGCAGGGAGAGCCCAGCGCGCCAAGACGGCCAGCTTGAAATCTTATGCGAACACGTTCTTATTCTAGCCTGACGCCGCCGTGTGTGGCCGGGCACGTGATCGCTCTCAGCCGTCTGCCGAGTGAGCCACGCTCCGCCTCGCCAGGCAGCAGAATTCCTTGACGCCCCGGGGGCTTCTGGCTAGTTTTGCCGCCACCCCACCAGACCAATTCGAGCACTCCCGTTCCCGGCTCAGGGAGATCGCCTGATCGACCAGCCGAGCGACCAGAAGGCGATCCGAGGCGGCCGCGGTCGCGCGCGCGTGTCCCCCGCCCGTCGGCCGCTGTACGGCAGGCTGTGCTCGGGAGGAGCCGGGCGGACGACCTGATGCAGCGGCAAGCCGTCGAGAGGAGCCACTGAGATTGGCCGAGTACGCCGGTGTCCTAATCATCTTCGCACTGGCGGTCCTGCTCACCGGCGGCATGCTGGCGATCCAGTTGCGGCTGGCCCCGAAGCGCATCCTTCAGGAGAAGCTCGAGCCCTTCGAGTGCGGCGAGTCTCCGCTGGTCGCGCCCCGTCGGCGCTACGGCGTGAAGTTCTATCTCGTCGCGATCCTGTTCATCGTGTTCGATGTCGAGGCGAGCTACTTCTATCCCTGGGGTGTCGTCTTTCGTGAGCTCGGCGCGCCGGCACTGGTCGCCATCGGCATATTCACCGTTCCGCTCGTGGTTGGCCTCCTCTACGAGTGGTGCAAGGGTGCACTCGAATGGTGATCAGCAAGGCGATTCGAGACCAGATCGAGGCCGAGAACGCGAACTACCCTCGCGCCAGGGGCGGCCTTCTCGCGGCGCTTCACCGGGTACAGCGCGAGTACGGCGCCATCACCCCGGAGCACGCCACCGCGCTGGCGCCGATCTTCGACATGACCGCGGTCGAGGTTCTTGCCGTCGTGAGCTTCTACGACATGCTCTCGTCCCAGCCCGCTGGCCGCCACCAGGTCCGGGTGTGCACGAACCTATCCTGTTCCCTGGCCGGGGCGCGCGAATTCCTGCGCGAGATCGAGAACCACCTGGGCATCACGCGTGGCGAGACCTCCGCTGACGGTCGCATCACGCTGGGCCACGAGGCGTGCCTCGGGGCCTGCGCGAACGCACCGATGATGCGCGTCGACGATCGCTACTACGAGGACCTGGATACCGAGAGCGCCCGGCAAGTGCTCGACGCCCTGGACTAGGTGCTCCCATGCAGAAGGCTCCCCACGTCACCGACTACCTGACCCGCCACTGCGCAGATGACGAGTACGGATGCCTGCGCGGCTTCGAAGCCCAGGGCGGCTACCGTGCTGCACACACGGCGCTGCGCGAAATGACGCCGCAGAAGATCCTCGACGAGGTGCGACAAGCCGGGCTTCAGGGGCGCGGAGGAGCGGGCTTTTGCGCCGGGCTCAAGTGGAGCTTCATGCCCGCACCGGAACAGCAGCCGAGCTACCTGGTGTGTAACGCCGATGAGTCGGAGCCGGGCTCCTTCAAGGACCGCCTGCTGCTCGAGCGTGCGCCACACCAGCTGCTGGAGGGCATTCTGCTCGCCGCGCGTGCGATCGGAGCACAGAAGAGCTTCATCTACATTCGTGGCGAGTACGCAGAAGCGGCCAGAGTCATGCAGCGAGCGGTCGATGAAGCCCACGCGAAGGGCTACCTGGGCGATGACGTGATGGGGAGCGGCTTCTCGCACGATGTCGTCGTGGTGCGGGGCGCGGGCTCCTATATCTGCGGGGAGGAAACGGCGCTGCTCGAGTCGCTCGAGGGCAAGCGGGGGCACCCGCGAGTGAAGCCTCCGTTTCCGGCTCAGCGTGGCGCCTTCGATCGCCCGAGCACGGTGAACAATGTCGAGACGCTGTGCCACGTCCCCCACATCATCGGACGGGGGGCGGCTTGGTTCCGCAGCACTGGCACTGAAAAGAGCCCGGGCACGACGCTGTTCGGGGTTTCGGGCCACGTTGTGCGCCCGGGCCTCTTCGAGCTTCCGCTCGGTACGCCGCTGGATGAGATCATCTTCGAGCACGCCGGAGGCGTGGCGGACGGCCGCAAGGTCAAAGGCGTGATTCCGGGCGGTCTCTCGATGCCGATTCTGCCCGCTGGAGAGCTCGACGTTGCGATGGCGAACGAGTTCCTCCAGGAGAAGGGAAGTGCCCTCGGTACCGGCGGCATCATCGTGATGGACGACCGCACGTGCATGGTGCGGACGGCTTGCGTGATCAGCGAGTTCTATCGCGCCGAGTCCTGTGGCCAGTGCGGTCCGTGTCGTGAGGGGACGGCCTGGATCAACGACATCGTGACTCGCGTGGAACGCGGCACCGGAACGGCGGAAGACCTCGAGCTCTTGGTGGATATCTGCGATGGCATGGAGGGCCAAACCATCTGCGCCTTCGCCGACGCGGCCGCCTGGCCGGTGCGAGCGTTGCTCAAGCACTTCTATGCCGACTTCGAGCGCCATGTGCGCGAAGGCGTCTGCAGTTTTTCCGGGAGTTTTCAACTCTGATGGCAACCGCGGCAGGTGTAGCGTGCGAGGCCGAGATCGTGCGAATCACGGTCGACGGGTTGGAGTACCGTCTGCACGCCGGCCCGAGCCTGCTCGCAGCCCTGGACCAAATCGGTGTCCTGATGGGAGAGGTCGATATCCCGCACTACTGCTGGCACGCGAAGCTCTCCAGCGATGGTTCCTGTCGTCTCTGCCAGGTGGAGATCGACGGGCAGACGGGGCTGCAGACCGCCTGCAATACGCCGGTTCGCGACGGCATGATCGTCCACACCCGGAGCGAAGCCGTGGTACGGGCGCGCCAGACCGTTCTCGAATTCCTCATGCTCAACCATCCACTCGACTGCCCCGTCTGTGATCAGGCCGGCGAATGCAAGCTGCAGGACTACGCCTGGCGCTACGGCGCCCCGAACTCACGCTCGCGCGAGCCGAGGCGCAAGCTGGAGAAGCGGATCGATCTCGGACCGGGTGTCGTGCTCGACCGCGAGCGGTGCATTCTGTGTCGCCGCTGTGTGCGTTTCTGCCGAGAAATACCCCGCACGGGTGAGCTGGCAGTCTTCGGGCGCGGCGATCGTTCCGTCATCGGCCTCTTTCCGGGCGTGCAACTCGACAATGCCTACTCGATGAACGTCGTCGACCTGTGTCCGGTGGGGGCACTTACCAGCCGAGACTTTCGGTGCAAGGCACGAGCTTGGCAGCTCGAGTCGGTCGAGGGCGTCTGCGGTGGATGCGCCCGAGGCTGCAACATCTGGCTCGATGTCGCGAAGGGCGAAGTGCAGCGCTATCGACCGCGGCGCAACGACGCCGTCAACGATACATGGATGTGCGATGCCGGCCGACTCTCGTATGCCGAGATCGCGCGCTCCGACCGCCTGGACAAGGCGTGGATTCGGAATCAAGAGTCGGTATTGGAGCCGGTTTCAGTTGCCAGCGCCATTTCGGAGGCGGCCCGCATGCTCGCCGGGCTGGTGGCAGAAAAGGGGGCCGGCGTGATTGCTGGTATCGCCTCGCCACACGCCACCAACGAGGACCTCTTCGCTTTCAAGCGCCTCTTGGACGAGATCGGAACCGAGAACAGCGGCCTCGCCGTGCCGCACGGCGAGGCCGATGAGTTGCTGATCTGTGCCGAGAAGGCCGCCAACGCCACGGGTGCACGCGCCATCGGTTTCGAGGATGCTCGCTCGCTGCTCGAACGAATCCGGGGTGGCGGCGTCGACGGCATCGTGATCCTGGGTCACGATATCCTTACTGCGGGCTATCTCGACGACGAGACGCTCCTGGGCAAGATCGACAGCGTCATTCTGATCGACACGCACCAGTCGTCGCTCATGCGTGTCGCGCAGGTGGTCCTGCCCGCCCGTCATCTGGCCGAGAAAGCGGGCACGCTGACCAATTGCGACCGTCGCGTCCAACGCGTGCGACCCGCACTGGCGGCCGATTCCGAGCTGTTGACAGAGGGGGAGATCGTCCATCGTCTCGCTCTCGCGTTGGGGCTGAACGGCTTCGAAGCAGGCTATGATCTGCCTCGAGTATCGAGATCGCTCGCCGCCGCGGTACCCCCCTTTGCGGGAATCACGATCGAGTCCCTTCCGAGTGACGGTGCCCAGCTCGTCTCGGATGGAGGAGAGAAAGGGGCGGTTCGCTAGATGTTCCTGGTCGCGCTCATCAAGAGCCTCTTCATCACTCTCGTCGTGGTCGGTTTCTTCTTGCCGATCCTTACGTGGGTGGAGAGAAAGCAGAGTGCGCTCATGCAGGACCGCATCGGGGCCAACCGCGCTTCGCTGGCCGGCGTATCGATTCTGGGGCTGCTGCACCCGGTGGCCGATGTGCTCAAGCTGATGAGCAAGGAGAATGCGGTTCCCGGCGGTGCGAATCGGCTCCTGCACCTGATGGCACCGCTGATTGCCGCCATCCCCGTCATCGCTGCCTTCGCGGTCATCCCCTACGGTGGCAACTATCGATTCGGTGCGGGTGAGCTCAGCTTGGTGGCCGCCGATATCGATTGGGGCGTGCTCTATGTCTTTGCCATCGCCTCGCTCGCCAGCTTCGGCGCCGTGCTAGCGGGCTGGGCGAGCAACAATAACTGGTCGCTCCTCGGCGGCATCCGCGCGGCAGCGCAGATGATCTCGTACGAGGTGACGATGGGTCTCACCCTGGTTCCGCTCTTCATGGTCTTTGGGACACTTCGCCTGACGCAGATGGGAGAGGCTCAGGACACCGTGGTTCCCGCATTCGCCTTCTTGCGAATCTTCGGTCTCGACGGGTTGCCGACTCTCTTGCAGGCGATTTCGATCCCCGCGTGGGGTCTCTTCCTGAATCCGCCGGCCTTCATCCTGTTTCTCACGTGCATCATGGCCGAGAACAAGCGACCTCCCTTCGATCTGCCGGAGAGTGAGTCGGAACTCGTCGCCGGCTACTCGACTGAGTACTCCGGCATGCGGTTCGGTCTCTTCTACTTGTCGGAATTCATTCAAGTCGTGGTTGTCGCCGGGCTGGTAACGGCGATCTTCTTGGGCGGCTGGACGATCCCATGGCTGTCACAGGCAGAGATCATTGGCGCCATCGAGCCGTGGTTTGGAGAGAGTGTCGCCACCGGCGCATGTCTGCTCTTCCATGTGACGAGTTTCTTCGCCAAGGTCGCATTCGTGATCTGGCTGCAAATGCTGATCCGCTGGTCTCTGCCCCGTTTCCGTTATGATCAGCTGATGGATCTTTGCTGGAAAGTCATTCTTCCCGCGTCACTCTTGAACATCTTCGCGACGGCCTTCGTGATGCTCGCGCTGGGTGACGTCCGATGACGGCCGAGATTATCTTCTTCTACGCCTTTGCCGTACTGGCGCTCGCGTCAGCATTGGCAATGGTGACATTCCTCCGCAACGTTGTCGCCGGCGTGATGAGTCTGGTGGTCACGATGGTCTCGCTCTCCGGCATATTCGTCCTCCTCGGTGCCGAGTTCGTCGGCGTCATCCAGATCATGGTCTACGCCGGTGCGATCATGGTTCTATTGCTATTCGTCGTGATGCTGCTGAACCTCGAGAGCGACGACTTCGGTCCGCCCCGCTCCCTTCGCGGTGTCTCGAAGCTCGTCGGTGTCCTTGCCGCAATCGCAGTAGCGGCGTCCCTGGGCGTCGCACTCTCGGGCGGCCTGCCTGCGCCGGCCGCCGTGCCCGACGGCTTCGGGGGAACCCGCGCCATGGGGAGAGCGCTCTTTTCTGAGTTCGTCATGCCGGTCGAGACGGCTGGACTTCTTCTTCTGGCTGCAATCGTGGGTGCGGTCATTCTCGCAAAGAAGAGGATCGACTGAATGATCCCGTACGATCATGTACTCGGCCTTTCGGTTCTGCTGTTCACCATCGGCGTGATCGGAGCCCTGACCAGGCGCAACCTGATCGTGATCCTGATGTGCCTGGAACTCATGCTCAACGCGGTCAATCTCGCCTTCGTCGGATTCAATCGCATGTGGGCCGGCTCGGTCTCCGGGCCAGAAACTCCGGTGGCCCTCGACGGGCAGGTCTTTGCGCTGATGGTGATCACCGTCGCGGCGTCGGAGGTTGCCGTGGGGTTGGCGATTCTGATCTCGTTGGTGCGAAATCGCGATTCGATCAACGTCGAGGACGCAAGCTTGCTGAGGTGGTGAATCCAACATGTCGAATGACTTGATGGGCGATACGTGGATTCCCTGGATTCCCTTTCTTCCATTCGCGTCAGCGCTCTTGCATGCCGTCCTGATCGGGATGCTTCGCCGTTCGCTCTCGCCCCGCATGGTGTCGGGCATCTCATGCGGGGCCGTGGCCGGCTCGTTGCTTCTGACATGCGTCTCCTTCGCGGAGATGATCTCGCTGCCTGGCGACGGGGCGATCCAAGAGCGTCTCTTTTCCTGGATCGGACTCGGCGTGGGGAGCGCACATTTCGACGCCGACATCGCCTTTCGGTTCGATGCGCTATCGGCAGTCATGTGTCTCGTGATCACCGGCGTCGGTCTCCTGATCCACATCTACTCCGTCGGCTACTTGCAGCAGGATCAACGCGACGATCGCGGCTTCCAACGCTTCTTCTGCTACATGAACCTCTTCATCGCAGCCATGCTCGTGCTGGTGCTGGCGGACAATTTGCTGCTGATGTTCCTCGGTTGGGAAGGGGTGGGGCTCTGCTCCTACTTGTTGATTGGCTTCTGGTACGGTGACCGCGAGAAGGCCCAGGCGGGAACGAAGGCATTCATCGTCAATCGCATCGGTGATCTCGGTTTTCTCGTCGGGACGCTGCTGCTCTTCTGGTCCTTGTCGGAGAGCGGAACACCGACGATGTCCTTTCGCGGTATCGAGGGGGCCCTTCCGGTGATCGTGGCGTCGACGCTGTCGCTGCCGGCGTGGCTTGGCGGCGGGGAGTTCGCGCTTGCGAACGCGATCGGTCTCTGCTTCTTCCTCGGCGCTTGTGGGAAGTCTGCACAGCTGCCTCTCTTCGTCTGGCTCCCCGACGCGATGGCGGGTCCGACACCGGTATCGGCGCTGATCCATGCTGCGACGATGGTGACGGCGGGCGTCTACATGATTGCCCGGCTGTCGTTTCTCTACGCGGTGGCGCCGGAAGCGTCGACGGTGATCGCTTGGACGGGTGCCGTGTCGGCGCTCTTTGCCGCCACCATCGCTTGCGTACAGAGCGATATCAAGAAGGTGCTCGCCTATTCGACCATCAGTCAGCTCGGCTACATGTTTCTGGCTGCTGGCGTGGGTGCCTATACGGCCGCGATGTACCACGTCGTGACGCATGCATTCTTCAAAGCACTGCTCTTCCTCTGCGCGGGTGTCGTGATCATGGTTCTAAAGCATGAGCAGGACATGCGCCGTATGGGTGGGATCGGAAGCCGTCTCCCCTGGACGCGTCGTTGGATGTGGATCGGTGTGGGGACGATTGCGGGCGTCCCGCTGACGGCGGGATTCTTCTCCAAGGATCAGATCCTCGTAGCGAGCTATGCCGCCCACGAGGTCCCCGGCCATATCCACCTCTATTGGATGGCGCTCACCACGGTGGCGCTCACGGCCTTCTACAGCGTTCGTCTCATTTATGTGAGCCTGTACGGGACGAGCCAGGTGCCCGCCGAGGTGCGTCGAGAGATCCACGAGCCGGGAGGCCTGGTGCTCTGGCCGCTCGGAATCCTCGCCGTGCTCTGCATCTTGGGGTCGCTGCTTGGGGTGCCACAGCTCTGGGGAGATCTAGAGCTGCTGCGCGTCGAGGAGTCGAATAGCATTCATCACTTTCTTGCTCGAGTCGTAGCCGTCGGTGAGCCGCACGAATTGGACGCAAGCACGGAATGGGGCCTCACCGGGAGAGCGATCGCGATGTTCGCGCTCGGTTCGACCATGGGCGTCATTCTACATCTGCTTCGTCCGGCATGGGCGGATTGGCTCGCGGGCAAGCTCTCCTTTGCCCACCGCCTGGTGAAGAATGCCTACTACGTGGATGCGCTCTATCGCGGCCTGATCGTCAGACCTCTGTTGGCGGCGTCGGATCGCCTGCTATTTCGCTGGATCGACGTGCGGCTGATCGACGGCCTCGCCGTGATGGGGAGTGCCAATCTGCTGCGCGGGTTGACGGATGGGCTGCTCAAGTACACGCAGGTGGGACTCGCACAGGTCTACTTCCTGGTGATGCTGCTGGGGAGCCTGGCGATACTGGTCTACCTCCTCTTCGAAAGCGGCGCGTGAGTTAGAGAATGGGACCCTACGTAGAAGGCCACGTTCTGAGCTGGGTGATATTCCTTCCGCTTGCCACGGGCTTGGCACTCCTGGCATCTGGGCTGCTCTTGCGGCTCGTATTTGGTTCGCCCGGGCTTCCGGGGGCGGTATGGCGCGCGATCGCAATTGGCAGCAGCGGTCTCACCTTTCTCCTCTCGCTGGTCGGCGTCTGGGGCGGATTCGATCCCGAACAGATCGGCTTCCAGCTCGTGGAGCACGGGGCCTGGCTGCCGGAGTACGGCGTTCACTACTTCGTAGCGGTGGACGGCATCAGTCTCGTTCTGGTCCTGCTCACGACGTTCCTGGTTCCCATCGTCTTGTTGTCGTCGTGGAATCAGATCGACCGCTCGCTGCGCAGCTTCGTGTTCTTTGTACTTGCCCTCGAGAGCGGAATGCTCGGTGCATTTCTCTCTCTCAATCTCATCCAGTTCTACGTCTTCTGGGAGGTAATGCTGATTCCGATGTACTTCATCATCGGAATCTGGGGCGGCTCCCGGCGGATCCATGCGGCCACAAAGTTCTTCATCTTCACCCTGCTGGGCTCGCTCCTGATGTTGGTCGCCGTTCTCGCGCTATACCAGATCAACCACGAGCAGGGTGGCGTGTGGAATTTCGATCTCGTTTCGGTCACGAAGAGCGATGCCCTCGGACTGCTGGATACGGTCATTCCTCTCGCTGGAGAGGGGACTCCGTGGTGGCGAACTCAGCATTGGCTCTTCGCCGCCTTCGCCTTCGCCTTTGCAATCAAAGTTCCCGTGGTGCCCCTCCATACATGGTTGCCCGATGCCCATGTCGAGGCCCCGACGGCGGGCTCAGTCCTGCTCGCCGCCGTTCTGCTCAAGATGGGCGCCTACGGGTTCCTTCGCTTTGCTCTGCCGCTCTTCCCCAACGCTGCAGAGGATTTCGTTCCGCTCTTTCTCGGCCTCGCTCTGGTGGGGATCATCTATGGCTCGCTCGTCGCCATGGTTCAGCAAGATGTCAAGAAGCTCGTCGCCTACTCGTCCATCGCACATCTCGGCTTCGTCATGCTTGGGATCTTCTCCCTCAACGTGCCCGGCCTGACGGGTGGCCTCGTGCAGATGTTGAGCCACGGTCTGTCGACTGGCGCGCTCTTTCTGCTGGTGGGCGTGATGTACGAACGCCGCCACACCCACGAGATCTCCGCCTTCGGAGGCCTGGCCAAGCCCATGCCCGTGTTCGCGGCGGTCTTCGGAATCGTCGTGATGTGCAGTGCGGGCCTACCGGCACTGAGCGGATTCGTCGGTGAGTTTCTCGTCTTGCTCGGCAGCTTCCAGGCCAGTCGCTGGGTGTCGGTCGCGGCGTGTCTGGGAGTCGTGCTGGCGGCCGTCTACCTGCTCGGGATGTTTCATCGCGTCGTTCTGGGCCCGGTCGAGAATCCAGAGAACCGCGGTCTGATCGATCTCGATTGGCGCGAGCGGACCGTCTTCATCGCTGTGCTCATTCCGATCTTCTGGATCGGGCTCTACCCCAGTCCGCTGCTGAGGAGGATCGAGCCGGCCGTACTCGAGTTGATCCGGAACATGGACGAGCGCAGAGTGAGTGCGCCGGCTCGCGTGCCCGAGCATCCGAGCGAATCGCCTCGACTCGAGCCGGTGCCCGATGGAGCGACGATCTGATGGACGCCCACGGATTCAACTGGCACGTGCTGATGCCCGTGGCCGCCGTTGCCGTCGGCTCGCTCGCGGTTCTCGTGTTGGAGGTGTTGCTCTCGCGAAGAACCGGGGAGCTGACGCCGCCGGCCCGCGCCGCGTCGGAGCGGCGACTGGCGCTCCTGCTGGCGTTCATCGCGAGCTTCTCGCTGCTGATCGCGTTGGTGGCCAGCTACGTTCTTTTGCTCGCCGGCGTCGACACGGCTTTCGATCCGCAAAATGCGATGCTGCGCATCGACGGCCTTTCGGGTATGGCAATCGGTATCGTGAGCATGGGGGCCCTGCTGTCGGTCTGGCTCTCCAGTACATATCTCATGGCACTCCATATCAACCACGGCGAGTACTACGCGCTGTTGCTGCTCGCCGTGACGGGAATGTTCATCGCTCTGTGCGCTGAGAATCTGATGCTGCTCTTCATGGGAGTCGAGCTGATGAGCATTCCCGCCTACGCTCTCGCTGCCTTCGACCGCAGCAAGCTCCGCAGCAATGAGGCGGGTCTCAAGTACTTCCTGCTGGGCTCCTTCGCCAGCGCGATCTTCCTCTACGGGATAGCACTGCTCTACGGCGCCACGGGTCGGCTCGACTACGCGGGTCTCCAGAGGACGATTGATCCCTCGAGTACCCTCGCGATGGCGGGCCTTGCGCTGCTGCTCGTCGGCTTCGCGTTCAAGCTGGCGCTGGTGCCCTTCCACCAGTATGTGCCCGATGTTTACGAAGGGGCCCCGACGCCGGTCACGGCGTTCATCTCCGTGTGCGTCAAGACGACTGCCGTATTCGTTCTTCTGCGCTTGCTTCTCCAGGCTCTGCCAGATCTCGCGGGCCTGCTGCGACCGATCTTCTGGCTCTTGGCCGTCGCGAGCATCGTCGTGGGAAACCTGATGGCGATCGTTCAGCGCAATGTGAAACGTATGCTCGCCTATTCGAGCATCGCTCATGCAGGCTATCTGATGCTGGCTCTCGTCAGCGAAACGCCCGAAGCCTACGGAGCGATGATCTTCTACCTCCTGGCCTACGTCTTCATGAACCTCGGCGCCTTCGGCGTCGTGATCGCCCTGGCTGCTCGCGGTCGCGACTGTGAGCGAATTGAGGACTTCGCCGGTATTGCCAGTAGGCGTCCGGGTTTGGCGGCTGTCATGACTCTCTTCATGCTCGCTCTGGCGGGCATGCCCGGCACAGTGGGATTCTGGGCGAAGTTTCATCTCTTCGAGTCGGCTCTCGAGGCGGACGAGGTGGCTCTCGTGATCGTGGCGATACTGGGTAGCGTCGTGTCGTTCTACTACTACCTGCGTGTTCCGGTCGAGATGTACATGCGCGACGCTTCGGAGGAAGAGCCCACTCATGCGTCGACGAACGAGCTCGCGGTGCTGCTCGCGTGTGCGGGAGTCGTGCTGTACTTGGGCTTCTTCCCCAACGCGCGGCTGCCGGGCCACGCAGCCGGACTGCTGGACGTCTTGCGGGCAACGGTCGGGATGTGACGGGCTGGTGCCGCGAGAGGAGCCGGATGACCAGCCAAGGCGGTATCCTGCGCCGCTGGATTCGGTCACACGTTCCCCACTGTCTGGGCGTTCTCATCGCGGTTGCCTTCGTCTTTCGCCTCGTGCTGGCGATCGACTCCCCGCGACCCTGGGGCTATGTGTGGGACCGATACGATCCCGGAATCAGGCTCTTGTATGAGAATGGCACGCTGCCCGAGTCACCGGACTGCTGGCAGTGCTACCACCCGCCGGTCTTCTACTACGCGGGCGCGTCATTCTATTGGCTCGGATCACAGTTCCCGGGCGATGGGAGCGCGCGATCTCGAGCCGTGCGGCCACTGTATTTCGTGGGTCTGCTCTCTCTGATTTGCTCGGCCGTAGTCCTGCTGTACTGCTACAGATTCCTGCGCTTCTACAAGTTCCAGGGCGACTACTTGATACTGGGGTTCGCCACCGCGGGCATCTTCCCCTGCTTGTTCATCTCATCCTGGGGGATCGAAGCCGACATCGTTCTCACCGCGCTGATGTGCGGGTTCGCCTACGAGATCGCGAAATACTCTATCTCGGGCGAGGAGGCGGCGACCCGTGAGGTCGTGCTCGCCGGCATTCTGGCGGGCCTGGCGATGGCCACGAAGTACAACGGAATCTTGGCCATCGTGACTGCTCTCCCGCTGTTTGCGCTCAAGCACATCCCCGGCCGGCAACTCAAGAGATTGGCTCGTGATGCGAGCATGTTCCTGGCGATTGCGCTGGCGCTCGGGAGCTGGAAGTACATCGACAACTACGTCAAGTACGACAATCCGCTCTTCGCAAACGGAAGCGCGGCGGCGGGCTTCTCTCTGAGTAAGAAGTACCACTGGCAGCTCTATGACTTCTCCTCCTTCCGTCTGGGCGAGCTGATCCATCTGATGTCGGATGAGGGGCCCGACGGCCGGCTCCAGCAGCTTCCGACCTATCGCAGCGTATGGACCACGCTCCACGCACTGGCCTGGAGCGACATGAGCTTCTTCTCACGCGAGGGGAGACACGGTCTGGCGCCGAATATCTACCCCCGCAAGAGCATTCCGATCTGGATGCCGGCCTCGGTCCTGGGCATGGCACTTCTGCCGAATGCCCTGGCGCTCATCGGCTCTGTGGTCACCTTTCGCCGTCGATCCGTTCGCCCGCTGTTGCTTCTGACGGTCTTGACCTTTGTCGTCTACATACAATGGGTGGTGTCGCAGAGAGCGTGGGCGCTGAAGAGCAAGTACATTCTGTTTCTCCTGCCCGCCTACTTGGTCTATATGCTCTTCGGGCTGCGGTGGGTCGAGGAGCGGGTGCCCGCGGTCATGGGCAAGGCTTTGTGGGCCGCCATGACACTCCTGTTGCTCGCGACATACCTCTACATGTTTCAGTTCTCGATCGGCTAGCCCGTCGCGGGTGTGGCGACCGGAATCGGCCGCTCAGAACAGGCCGAGCCAGCGGCTTCGCTCGTTCGCGTGGGCGTCGAGAGCGGCCACGACGTCGTGATGGCCCGCCTGCTCGGCCAGGGTTCGCGCGGTACGGCCGCCGCCGTTACGCTTGTTCGCGCGAGCGCCGCGCCTGAGTAGGATCTTGACGACCTCGACTCGATTGTCCTGGGCCGCGTCCATCAGAGGGGTCGTCCGCCCGTGGCCTCGCGCCTCTTTGTCGGCGCCGGCATCGAGCAGAGCTGAGACGATCACGGTGTGGCCCTCGTGAGCGGCGAGATGAAGCGGCGTGTTCCCGGCGTCGGTCCTCTGGTCGGGTTCGGCTCCGCCGTCGAGTAGCAGCTCGACCGTAGCCGTCACGCCGGCCGCCGCGGCGCGCGCCAGCAGCGGACGGCCGTCTGGACAGAGCTGGCTCACATTGGCGCCCATCTTCAGGACTCCGCTCATGCCCTCGCGCGAACGGCCGCCACTCGCCACGCAAGCGGCGGCCGCAATCTGCTCACGCGTTGGCTTGTGTCGCCCCGAGGCCACGATGGCTGCGATCAGTCGGCCGTCTCCATTGCGCACGGCCAGCTCCAGCACGCCTGCTCCGGCGGCATCCGTTGCATCGAGCCGCGTGCCTGCTGCGAGCAGCGCCAGCGCGGCATCGGTGTGGTGTGCCCGGCTGGCGAGCAGCAACGGAGTAGCCTCGCCGGACTGCTTGATCTCGGGGTTGGCGCCGGCCCCGAGCAGCAGTGACACCACTTTGGCATGACCCGCCTCGGCCGCCAGACCAAGTGCCGTCCTCCCGTCGGCAACGGGTTCGTCCGGTCGTGCCCCGTGTCGAAGCAGCAGACCCACGACGGCCGTGTGCCCCTTGCTGGCGGCGCGCGAGAGCGGGCTGTGGCCTCGGGGACCTGGCTCGTTGACCGCGACTCCCGCCTTCAGCAGGTCCTTGACGGTCGCGACCTGTCCGCGCCAGGACGCGATCGCGAGCGAACTCCATCCCGCGTAGGCGTTGGCGCCCTTCGCCGACCGTGCCCGCAGCCATGCTCGCCGCTCAGCGTCATCGGGACTCTTGTCCTTGAGAGGTCCTGCACCAGCGAGCCGCAGCAGAGCGACGACCTGCTGATGTCCGGCGCGCTCGGCGAGGTTGGCCGCATTTAAGTTCTCGCCGTCGCGCAAAGACGCCTTGGCTCCCGCTGCCAGGAGCGCCTTGACGAAGCGCGCGTGTCCCTTTCGCGCAGCCGTCATGAGGGCGGTGCGCTTGCCGGGCCCGCGGGCATCGAGCTCACTCCCGGCCTTGCGCAGCGGTGCGACGAGGCGGGGATCGCCCTCGCGGGCGGCCAGCATGAGGGCGGTTCGCCCGCTCGCATCCCGCACATCGAGCGCGGGGCCCGCCTGCAAGATGATCCCGAGGATCGCCGGGTCGCGTTTCTCCACAGCGAGCATCAGCGCGGTGGTGCCGCTTCGTCCCCGCTCGTCCAGACGCGCACCCGAGTCGATGGCGCTGCGAACGAGGGCGGCGTCTCCTTTTCGAATCGCACGTCGCAGAGCGGCGGTGGCCTTGTCGGCGGTGAGCGCCGGCTTCGCCAGGCGGGGTTCTCCGTTCTTGTCCTTGCCCCGCGGTCTCTGGGCCAGTTTCTCGCGGGCGCGTTCGTGCCCGCCCTTCGCGGCGCAGCGATACCACCTCACCGCTTCGCCGTGATTCGCCTCTACGCCACGGCCACGCTCGTACATGGATCCGAGGCTGAAGCAGGCGCGCGGGTGGCCCGTCTTGGCGGCCGCGCGAAGCCAGCGCATCGCTTCACGCTGGCTCGCTTTGACCCCTCGTCCGGTTCGGTACAGCATGGAGAGCCGATACTGCGCCTCGCCGTCACCGCGCGCAGCGGCCTCGCGAAGCAGTTGCGCGGCCCGCGTGAACTCGCCCGCGCGAACCGCCAGCGCAGCCGCTTCGGTTTGGCGATCGCCCGCACGAGCGGGCGTGCTGGCAAGTGCCGTGCTGCCGAGGCTGACGGCAGCCAGCAGCGCCAGCAAAGCCAATCCCCTCATTGAACTCGCCCCTCACACCCGGCCATGATGGGTCTCGACCTCGACGCCGACGGACTTCAGGAAAGCGGTGGGGAGGATGCCTCCGGCGCACACGATCATGGTGTCGTTGGCCAAGAGCTTCTCTCCGTTGGGTGTCTCGAGCAGGACAGAATCGGGCTTGATTTCGCGCGGCGTCGACGACAGAAAGACCTGCAGCTTCCCCTGCTCCGCCGCGTTGCTCAGACGCTTGCGGTTCTTCACCTTTGCACGTGAGAAGGCATCACTGCGGTAACACAGTGCTACCTCCGTATCGGGCTCCTCGGAGAGTGCGATCGCCGCCTCGAGCGCGCTATCGCCGCCGCCCACGACCAACACCCGCCGCCCTCGGTACTGCTCGGGATCCACCAAGCGGTAGACCACCTTCTCGTGCTCTTCACCCGGAACACCGAGCTTGCGCGGCGTTCCCCTGCGCCCGATGGCGAGCAGGACGGCGGGGGACTCGTACCGACCGTCCTCCGTCTGGACGACGAAGCCGTCCGGGTGGCGCTCCACCGCGGTCACTCGCTGTTGGCAGCGCACCTCGATACCGATTCGCCCGACTACGTCGGTCCACAGCTCGAGTAGCGCTTCCTTGGTCGTCTCGCGGAGCTGAACCTTGCCATACATCGGAAGGTCGACCGGCGCCGTCATGACGATCTTGCCGCGCGGGTAGTGGGCGACGGTTCCGCCCAGGCTCTCTTGGTCGACGGTGATGGCGCGCAGCCCGAGCTCCCGAGCGCGCAGCGAGGCCGCAATGCCGGCCGGCCCGGCACCGACGATCAGTACGTCGATGTCGCGGTCATGCCCGGCACGCGGCAGCGCCGCGATCGAGTCCATTGCCTGTCGGCCCTGCTCGATGGCGTTGCGGATCAGGCCCATCCCGCCGAGTTCTCCCGCGACGAAGAGGCCTTGCACGTTGGTCTGGAAGTCAGGGCCCACCGCCGGGATTTGCACGCCCCGGCGCTCGGTCCCGAGCACCAGCGTGAGTGCATCGCGGGGGCATGCCGTCTGGCAGGCCCCGTGACCGATGCAGCTCGCCGGCTGGATCAGCGTCGCCTTGCCGTTGATCAGACCCAGCACTTCGCCCTCGGGACAAGCGGCCACGCAGGACCCGCATCCCACGCAGAGCGCGGGGTCTACTACCGGGTGGAGCGAAGCGGGCTCCGTCATGCCCGTTTGCTCGGCCTCCCTCAGAACGATGATTGCCCTCGCCTGTCGCCTGCCTCGTCTGCGGGAGTACACGCCCCACACCAGCAGCATGGGTGTGAGGTAGACGAGCGAAGCGACGATTACATCTGACATGGTGCTCTCCGGATCAGAAGTCGAAGCGAAGCCCCAGGTAGAGCGCGTACCCGAGGTCATCGGAGCTCGAAGAGGTGGGGCCACTCCCGACCCCCTTCCTCCACTCGAGAACTGTGTCGGCGTCGAGCGTCAAGTCTCGCCAGCGGTATTCGAGACGCAGCTGCGGTTCAAGCTTGATCTGGTCACGACTGCTCGGATAGTCGAGATAGTCCGCCCTCACGGTCGGGGTGATGCGAAGGCCGTCCAGGATCGGAAAGCGTGCCCGCAGCAACAGCGTGTAGTTCCTGTAGCTGCTTCCATCGTTGACGCCGAACCTCGCGCGCCCCAGATCGCCGTCGAGCAGAAGGTCACTTCCGATCAGCTCCGCTCCGTAGCCGACCGCCCAACCGGTGCCTTCCGTGGCAAGAGAGTTTCCCGAGGCGGGCGTACCAGCGGACATGGAGGCGTTCATGTCAGCGGCGATCTCCCAACGAGCATCGAGCCGGTGAGAGATGCCCGACGTGATGGTGGTCGTTCGAGTGGTACGATCCTGGGCGAGCTGTTCGATCTGCGCCATCGAGTACGTGTTGTGCAGATCGCCGATCGTGACCACCGGTTCTCCCATCAGCGCATTGCTGGTTCTGAGAAATGGACTGTTGCGATGGTCGACCCGGAGAGTGGCGTTGGTGTCTTTCGTGATGTTCAGGCTCCCCGACGCCATCGCGAGATTCAGCGACTTGTAGAAGACGTCGTAGTCGACGGCCGTGTAGAGCGAGCCGACCGCACCAAACAGGCGGAGCTCGGAGCCAAACGCGACGCGGTCCCCGTGTCCGTCGATCACCTGCCCGATGAAGTAGACCTCTGCGTCGAGGTGGTCGAGCACGCGGTCGGTCGAAAGGTTCAAGCCGTAGAAGGATCGGCTGGTGTCGACGCCGTTGTTCCCGATAGAGTCTTGCGGGAAGCCCAGTACGCCGCCGAGCCGCAGCTTGTCGTAGAAGCCCCAACCCAGCGAGAGACCGTCGAAGCGGCCCAGTAGCCCGCTGCCGCGGCCGGGCTGTCGGCCGAGCGTGCCCGTCAGCTCGTGCGTGCGATCGCGCAGCTCCAGATTGAGATAGCGGACCCGGCTTCCCCTCGCCGTGCCGCCTTCGAGGTAGTCGTAGCGGTAGTAGCCGTCGAAGCGCCCGCGCGCGTCGAGCCTGCCGCGGCGCATCAGCGCCGTGAAGTCGAGATCTCCGCTCTGCGACGCGTCGAGGAACGCCGCCCCTGAATCACTCGCGAGCGTCCCGGTCCGTTGGTAGGTGGTCGCAATGCTGCCGTATAGATCCAAATCGGTCTTCGAGCGCCGTCGCGCGGTCTTGAGCTTCTTGCGTGGTGCATCTCGCGCCGTGCGGAGCGTCTCCAGGCGTTGGCGCACGCGGTCGGCACCTTCGTCGTCGGGATATCGTTCGAGATAGGCCTCGAACTCTGCGGCGGCATGGGCCGTCTGGCCGTTGCGCTGGCGAGCCAGCCCCAGGTACTCCAGCGCCTCCCGGGTGTGCTCGCCCTCCGGACCCGAAAGGACCTTCGTGTAGAGCGCGATGGCGCGCCCATAGTTGCGCGCCACGAGCGCCCGGCGTGCTTCCTCCATGATGGCCGTTACTTCGCCCGCACCCGGCACCGCACGGCGGGCGCCGCGGCCCGAGAACTGCGGCTTGGCGATGCGAATGATCAAGCTGCGGAAATCGCGTCCCTGGCTGACGCTGAAGACGGCGCTGCGCGAGAAGGTTGCGACCAGCGCCGGTCCCCTCGCCGTGGCGGCCTCGAAGGAGATATCCCTCAGCGGAGTGGCGGGCTTCGGAGGCGGCTTCGCCGTCTCGCGCCGTCGGGCCGTCGCGCCCGGAATCTGCGCCAGCGGCTCGAGCTGAATCTCCACCACCTTGCCTCGCGACTTCGGGGAGTGCCGCAGATAGCGAACCGGAACCGCAAAGTTGACCTGCACCCGCCAGGTCTTGGCGGCCTCGGTCAGCTCTATCCCGAGCAGGACGCGTTCCCGCTCCTCCCCTGCCGCGAAGAGCGGGGCCGTGGGCGTGCCGACCGCCAGCACGACCAGCAGATGCGCGAGCGGGCACAGATATCGTCTATAGCGCGCAGTCGTCCGAGTCACTCTCGTTCTCGCAGCCCACTCCGCCCCGTCGGATTCGTTGCACGCGGCGGCTAGCTTGCGCCGGTGTGGGTTCCGCCGGAGGATTGACGTTCAGACGAAGTCGCTGATATTCTCAAAATCGGGAAAATCGAGGCGCAATACTGTGACAGAAGTCACAGGTTGATGGCAACCACTGTTCGATAATGCCCACAGAATCGATGACGCCGGCCTCAGGTCGGCTCCATCGGTGTGGTGTACTTGCCCCGACCCCTCGGGACAATGTTGCGTCTTGGGGTCGACTCGGGGCAACCGCGGCTCTCGAGATCCTGGTGACGAATCCCAGCGGGCGTGGTTGGGGCACGAGGAGCATCACTATTGAGTGCCGCAGCCAGAGGGGGCAGAGCCGGGCGTGGCTGGCGTAGCTCTGCGGTTCTGGGGTTGGCCCACTTGCTGGCGGGTCTCGCGATCGTCGCCGGCTGGCGAAATCGAGAAGAGCGCTACCTGCTGCCCGATCAGGGGCTCGGATACCTGCTGGGCATCATCGGCCTTCTGATGATGCTCCTCCTCCTCCTCTATTCCGCACGCAAGCGCATCTCCTTCATGCGCTACTGGGGCCGCATCTCAATCTGGTTCCAGGTGCACATGATCCTCGGACTGGCCGGTCCCGTGGCGATTCTCTTCCATGCCAACTTCCGGCTGGGCTCGAGCAACAGCAACATCGCGCTTGGGTGCGCGCTGCTGGTGTCGGCCAGCGGGGTGGTGGGCAGGCTGATTCACGGCCGGCTCCACCACTACCTCAGCGGCCGCCGTCAGACACTGGCCGACGTCAGGGAGGAGCTCGAGTCGCGCCGCCAAGAGGCGCTCCGGGACTACGCGTCCGAGAAGCTCGCCAATTGTGTGCGCGGCCTCGAAGAGCGGATCTTGGCTCCAGACCGTGGCCTGCTGGGCGAGCTTCGCAGCTACGCCCGCCTCGGCCGCCACTGCCGGCGGACCACGGCTGAAGCCAGACGCTGCCTACGCCTCGCAGCCCGGGAGGCCGGTGTGGGGCGAGCGAAGATCCGCCGAGCCGAGCGGGCCGTGAAGGCGCATGTGCGCGCCGTTCGCCGCGTTGCGGCCTTCACCCTCTACGAACGCATCTTCGGTCTCTGGCATGCCGCACACCTGCCTCTCACCTTTCTCTTGTTCGCGGCGGCTGCGGTCCACGTCACCGCGGTGCACATGTACTGATGGCCTGCCTGACTCGAAGCGACATCCACCGGGCAGTGCGCAATGCCGGCGCAATGCTGGCTGGCCTCTGGCTGGCGCTCGGAACGGCGGCGCCAGCGGTGGCGATCGACCTTGGGACGCTCGTCATGCCCGGCAAAGTCATCGAGGGACACGCCGACGTAGAGACGGAATGCTCGCGTTGCCACCGCGCCTTCGACTCCTCCGCACAGGACGGGCTCTGCCTGGATTGCCACCCGAAGGTGGAGGGCGACTTCACGGCTCGCGAAGGCCTGCACGGCCGCGCGGTGCGGGGCTCGGCATCACCCTGCCGCACCTGCCACAGCGATCATCTGGGGCGCGATGCCGACATCGTCGGACTCGACCCGGAGACATTCGATCATCGGCGTACCGATTTCGCGCTGCTCGGAGCGCACCTACGGCTCGGCTGCTCGGCGTGTCACTCCGACGGCCACAAGCACCGCGAAGCGCCGAGCGACTGCCTCTCGTGCCACCGCCGCGACGATCCGCACCGCAGCCGGCTCGGTGAAGACTGCGAGAAATGCCATGTGGCGACCACCTGGCGCGAGGCCCGCTTCGATCACTCGAAGCTGAAGTTCCAGCTGGACGGTGGGCACGCGGGTCTGGACTGCGCACTCTGCCATCCCGCCGAGCGGTATGCCGATACGCCGATCGAGTGCAATGCCTGTCATCGCTTGAACGATGTTCACCGCGGTCGCTTCGGCACTCGATGCGAGCAGTGCCACTCGTCACAGTCGTGGACGAAGGCGGGCTTCGACCACGCAAAGAAGACGAAGTTCGCGCTACTTGGCAAACATCAGCAGCTCGCGTGCAAGCGCTGCCACACGCCGCTGCAGCCCGAGGCGAAGCTCGACATGCGCTGTGTCTCCTGCCACCGGGCGGACGACGATCACGAAGGCGCATTGGGCGGCGCGTGTGATTCGTGTCACCGAGCCGAGGGCTGGAGACGGACGACATTCGATCATCGTAGAGACGCGAAGCTCGCACTCGAGGGCGCGCATGAGAAGCTGCCCTGTGCTGTTTGTCACCAAGGCGTGTTCCAGGAGAAGCGGAAGAAGAGGGACTGTGTGGCCTGCCATATCGACGACGACGCGCACCACGGGCAGCAGGGCAAGCGCTGTGGCGACTGTCATCAGCAGCGTAGCTGGCTGACGGAGGTTGCTTTCGACCACGACGTCAGCAGCTTTCCGCTACTGGGTCTTCACGCGGTTGCGATCTGCGAGGACTGCCACGAGGGCGCCACCTTCAGGGACACTTCGGAGCGCTGCGTCGATTGCCACCGCGGGCGCGACGTTCACGAAGGACGGCTCGCGTCCGGTTGTGGGCTCTGCCACAACCCCAATGGCTGGCGGCTGTGGTATTTCGATCATCGGCGGCAGACTGACTATCCGCTGCGCGGTGCCCATCGGGATCTCAACTGCCTCGACTGCCATCGAACAGCAGTGCGGGACAAGGTGCAGCTGTCGAAGAACTGCGAGAGTTGCCACTCACTCGACGACCCACACCGCGGCTCCTTCGGGGCCCGCTGCGACGATTGCCACCGGGAGACGCGGTGGAAGGAAGTACGGCTGAGGCGCTGACCATGACCGATCGAAGAAGCTCAAGTGCGACACCCCGTGCAGCGATCTGGCTGGCCGTGATGGGCTTGCTCCTGGCCAGCGCGAAACTGGCCGGGGCCCAGCCGACGCCCGATCTGGATCACTTTCGCACTCGATTCCCGCTGGTGGGCGCACACGAGCGGGTGGCGTGCGACCAATGCCACCTGGGTACCACCTTTCGCGGTACACCCACCCGCTGCGCCGCTTGCCACGATGGCACGGGCACCTTTGCGCAGTCGGGCAAGAACCAACGGCATATTCGCAGCAGCAATGCCTGCGACGACTGCCATCTGATGCGTGGCTGGGTGCCGTCTCGCATGGACCACGGAGCGGTACTGGGTGGCTGCAGCTCTTGCCACGACGGCGTTCAGGCCCAAGGCAAGCACCTACAACACCCACGAAGTTCAAACCGCTGCGAGGACTGCCATCGCACGACATCCTGGCTGGGTGCTCGCTTCGACCACGCGGACGTTACGGCGGGCTGCTTCACGTGTCACAACGATGTGACGGCGCGAGGCAAGTCCGGCGATCACGTCGTGAGCTCGAACGAGTGCGAGATCTGTCACAATACGCGCAACTGGTCGAACGTCATCTTCGATCACGACAGCGTGACCGGTGCCTGCTCGAGTTGTCACAACGACTCAATCGCTCGCGGCAAGCCCGGCAATCATATTGCAAGCGCCAACGACTGTGAGATATGCCATAGCAACCGCGACTGGTTGGATATTCACTTCGACCACGATAGTGTGAGTGGCTCTTGTTCGAGCTGTCACAACGACGCGATTGCGCCGGGTAAGCCAGGCGATCACATCGTAAGCGCCAACGACTGTGAGATATGCCACACCAACCGCAACTGGCTGGATATTCACTTCGACCACGCCAGTGTGAGCGGCGCCTGTTCGAGCTGTCACAACGATGCGATTGCGCCCGGCAAGCCGGGTGGCCACATTGTGAGTTCGAATGATTGCGAGCTCTGCCATAGCAACCGCAGCTGGCTCGACATTCAGTTCGACCATACGGGTGTGACGGGCACCTGTTCGAGCTGCCACAATGACTCGACGGCGCGTGGTAAGCCCGGTGGTCACATCGTGAGTTCGAACGAGTGCGATCTCTGCCACACGACCCGCAATTGGCTGGACATCCAGTTCGACCACGCGGGCGCCACGGGCACTTGCTCGAGCTGTCACAACGACTCGATCGCTCGCGGCAAGCCGGGCGGTCACATCGTGAGTTCAACTGATTGCGAACTCTGCCACACGAACCGCAACTGGCTCGACATCAGTTTCGACCATTCGGCTGTCTCGGGTTCGTGTTCGAGCTGTCACAATGGCGTCAGCGCGACCGGAACGCCCAACGGGCATCCCATCTCCTCGCTGGAATGCGACCATTGCCACAACCAGACAGCCTGGCGCACGGTCCGGTTCAGCCACAGCTCACCCAATTACCCGGGCGATCACGCGGGTGGTCTGAGTTGCAGCGCCTGCCACCAGGGCAGCTGGACGCCGGCGCGCTGGTCGTCGCCCAGCTATCAGCCGGACTGTGGCGGCTGCCACGCCAGAGATTTCGAGCCGGATGAGCACAAGAAGACCGAGAGTCCGACGATCTTCTACACGGCGAGCGAGCTGCGTGATTGCTCGGGCAGCTGCCACCGCTACACCAACTCCAGCTTCACCACGATAGAAAAGAGACGCAGTGGCGAGCACCGGGCCAGTGGTGGTGGCTGGTAGGGGCCGACTCGGCTCACCGCCCGCCGCCGCGCAGTATCCGCACCTCGCCTCGCCGGCGAGTGACGTGAAGCTCGTCGAGTAGCTCCATCAGTGGCATCGCGGTGCGGCGCGTCGTGCCGATCAGCGCCTTGTAGGTCTGGGTGTCGAGCTCATCGCTCTGCTCGAAATGCTGGGTGACACGCTGGCACAGCTCGTCGACGGCCTGCTTGGCGAACCACAGATCGCCCGGTGCACGCAGCATCTCTCCCTGGCGTTCGAGGTGCGCCACGAGATCGCGAAAGCGATCGAGCGTCACACCGAGACGCTCGGCCCAGTCCCGCGGATTGGGCGGCTCGAGGCCGCTCTCCCGAGCCTCTCGGATGATTCGCTGAACCGCTGCCTTGGCCTCGGCGTCCAGCGTCGGCTGGTGATCCGAGCGGCGAACCAGTTCGCCCTCGGCGCAGATGCGCCCCGCCTGTTCGAGTCGGGTGAGCGCCAGCTCCGACGCCTCGGCGGGTACGTTGCTGGGGAGGATGCCGCGCAGCGCCGCTCGCGGCATGCCGGGACGCATGGGTTCTGCGGTGTGAAAGGCATCGAGAGCCTCGAGTAGCTGCGCCTCCATGCGAGCTGTTACTCCGGCGTCGAGCCAGAGATGGGAGCCGGCCGCGAGTAGCTCGCCGGCTCGCGCGAGCTCGGCGAGAATCTTCGTCCCCTCTTCCTTCGTGAGCCCGGTCTCGTGCGCCAGGCTTCGAACATCGGCACCCGAGAAGCCGGCTCGCCGGACTCGCTCGTACAGGCCCGCTGCGCTGTCGGCGCGACTGAAGATCTCGAGCTCGCGCTTCAGCGCCGGATCGCTGCGCCGTCGGTGTGGCGGGGCGACGTCGAGAACGCGTCCCCCACCCAGCGTCGCCCCCGCCTCGGCCGTGCGGGCGAAGCCGCGAACGATGAAGCGATCGCCGGGCAGCAGTGCAACGGGATCGCCGTCGACGTGAAGGCGCGCAAAGTTGTTCTCTCCCGGCACTAGAGCGTCGCTCGCGATGGGCGCGAGGCGAGCCCGCCGCTCTGCGGTGCCGGCCAGAAACTCGATCGCGGCGGTGCCTTCGACCCTTGGCGCCGACTCCAGCCATCGCAGGTGGACATCGGCGGTGCGGGTCGTGATCAGTCTGTCCGGCCGCGTCACAACATCACCGCGCTGAACTTCGCGCAGCTCGATCCCCTGCAAGTTGGCGGCACACCGGGAGCCCGGCGCAACCTGTTCGGCGGCCGAACCGTGTGTCTGGAGCCCGCGCACACGGGCCCTGCGGCCCGACGGCAGCACTTCGACCGCATCGCCCAGCGAGAGCGGTGTGCCGACCAGCGTTCCGGTCACGATGGCTCCGAAGCCACGCATCGCAAAGACGCGGTCTATCGGAAGCCGAGGCGGGCCGACGCGTATCGTCCGCGGCCCCGCCTTCTGCGCCATGTCGCGCAGTGCCTCGCAGAGTGCTTCGAGTCCCGCTCCCGTCTGGGCGGATACGGGTACGATTGGCGCATCGGACATTGCCGTGCTGGCGAGCAGTCCACGTACCTCGTCGCTTGCGAGCTCGATGAACTCCTCGTCCGCGACATCGATCTTGCTGAGCGCCACCACGCCACGCTCGATTCCCAGCAGCTCGCAGATGGCGACGTGCTCGCGTGTCTGCGGCATGACGCCCTCGTCGGCCGCGACCACCAGCAACATCAGGTCGATGCCCGTGGCGCCGGCTACCATCGTCCGGACAAGACCCTCATGCCCCGGTACATCCACCACCGAGAGCCGACCCACACCGGGCAGCTCGAGCGCGGCGAAGCCCAGGTCGATCGTGATGCCGCGCGCCTTCTCCTCCGGCAGCCGATCGGTGTCGATGCCCGTGAGGGCCCGGATCAGCGCCGTCTTGCCGTGGTCGATATGGCCAGCGGTGCCGAGCACCAGACCTTGTCGAATCTCCGGGTCCACGACTTCGTCGCTCACGGGCGATCCATCAGCTCGTCAACGTGAGCCGATTGAGTCGCGTCCCATGTAGGGCACGAGGGCCGCGGGGATGGCGACACTGCCGTCGGCGCGCTGGTGGGTTTCGAGCAGTGCGAGGATTGCCCGGGCATTGGAGATGGCCGTCCCGTTCAAGGTGTGGACGAATTCGTTCTTCTTGCTCCCCGCTCGTCGGAAGCGGGTCTTGAGGCGCCGCGCCTGGAAATCGGTGCAGTTGGAAGTGCTGGTGACCTCACCCCAGCTCCCCCCCTCACCCCGGCCCGGCATCCATACCTCGAGGTCGTACTTGCGGTAAGCGGGCGCACCGAGGTCGCCGCTCGCGATATCGATCACGCGATAGGGCAGCTCGAGGGCACTGAAGATGTGTTCCTCGATGCGGCGCAGGTCCGCGTGCTGTGCCTCCGAATCTTCGGGTCGGCACAGGACGAACATCTCGGTCTTGGTGAACTGGTGGACCCGGTAGAGCCCTCGGCTCTCACGGCCATGGGCGCCCGCCTCCGTGCGGAAGCAGTGAGAGACGCCCGCCAGCCGAATCGGCAGCTCAGCTTCGTCGATGATCTTGTCGAGGTACATGCCGCCGAGTGTGATCTCCGCGGTCCCAACGAGACAGAGGTCGTGGTTCGCGAGCGAGTAGATTTGCGTCTCTTCACCGCGCGGATTGAAGCCGAGCCCCATCACGACCGCCGGGCGCGCGAGATCTGGCGTGACGATCGGCGTGAAGCTCTCTTCCATCACGATGTCGAGAGCGAAGCGCTGCAGCGCTACGTCGAGCAGTGCCGCTTCATTCTTCAAGTAGTAGAACTTCTGCCCCGCCACCGCGGCCCCGCTCTCGAAATCGACCAGATCGTGCTTCTCGCACAGCGTGAGGTGATCGAGAAGCTCGAAGTCTCGCTGCGGAATCGCACTCTGCTCGAGGACCCGGTAGTCGTCTTCGCCTCCGACCGGCACGTCGGCGTGGATGAAATTGGGAAGCGCCATGAGGCTGGCTTCGAGACTCTGTTGCAGCGCCCGCAAACGCTCCTCGATGGCGGCGACCTGCTGCTTGAGCTGCCGACCCTTCTCGACGTGGGCCTCTCGCTCCGTGGGCTCCAGCTTGCGCTTGCCCGCTGCCTGGTGCTCGTTGCGGCGTCGGTTGACTTCGTTGAGCTCGGTCAGCAGCGCGTTGACCCGCTCTTGCTCGGCGATGGTGGCATCGACATCCGCGGCGATCTTCCGCTTGCGGCAGCTCTCGACGATCTCATCACGTCGGCTGGCGAGGTTGCGCGGGTCGAGCATGGCGGGCAAGGGAAGCACAGTGCCGAGGTGTGCGCCATTGCGGCGCAGGGGCGGGCTGAAGCTCTTCAGGAAGCCGGGTCTTTGCCGTAAAGAGCTGGCGAGCCACTCAGGAACTTCATCCGCGTGCGGGCGAGCTGCCCCGCGCGCTCGCTCTGTCCCGTATTGCCGAGTGTGTCGATGGCCGACTGAAGCGCCTGATCGAGCTCGTGGACCCAGTCGGTCTCCATGCGGCGCGTGTCGATGTCGAGCTCGTGCAGCCGTTCGGACAGCGCGGGAAGATCGCGCAGCGCCAATCCCACCACCACCGCTGCGCGTGTCAAGGTATTCCAGAGCTCGTTGCGCGGATTGAGCAGCGCCTCGACCTGCCCTTGATCGAGGGAGCCGAGATCGATGTTCTGGGCCACCCAGCCAGCCGCGTCCGCCTCCGGTCTGAGCCCCGTAAGACGCTCGCGCAGGGCTTCTTCCAGCGCCCGCACGCCGGCCGAAGCCAGGGCGGAGTCGGTGCTCGCGTCCGTGGGTTCGGCGACGGCGGAGTCGAGCCGCGAGAGTGCCTCCAGAGTTCGTTCGAGGACCTGATCCTTGGCATGCTCCAGCTCGATCAGCTCCCGGAAGCGGTTTTCGGCGGCGATGTTGTACGCCACCACGGCACGCAGCACATCGGGGTGGAAGAGATGCAGTCCGAGCTCTCCCTTGACCTCCCGCATGCGCTCGATGATCTCGTCCAGATTATCGAGCTCCAGCAGCTCGATTCTCGCCTGACGAAACATGCTGGCGAGCGCCAGAGCGCGAGGGTCCGAGTTCTTCCCCCGCTCCTTGCAGAGGTGCAGGACGCCGGGGCTCACACTCATCGGATCTCTTCTCAGCGCCATGACGCCGTTGACGCTCTGCCGCGAGAGCAGCGTGATGAGGAAGTCGACCACGAATGGCGGGGACTGGCTTTGGATGGCGCCGCACTCTTCCAGGCAGAAGTCGAGCAGGGCCACCAGCTCGGCGCGAAAGCGACTGGCTAGTGAGGGCAGCGTCGAACGAAGCTGCATCAGGGGAGTGGACTCGATCATGTCGCGAAGTTGGTCGCTGAAGCGTTCGAGAGCCCGGTCGATGCCTTCGAGGTCGAATGTGCCGGCATCGATGTCCCCGTCGCTGTGGAAGTCCGGCGACCGCACCTGTTCGAGAAGCTTCTGAAGACGCTGAAGGATGTCCGAGCCCAGGTTGTTGGTCGGCAGGAGGTGTCGTTGGCGAACCGACGGCCGAAGCGCGCGCTCCACACAGCGCAGGTTCGAGTAGCGTGTGACGCGCATTACCACGTCCGCCTCGTCGAGTCCCGCGACCGCCCCTGTCAGAAGTTCTTCCGTCACGTCACACCCCCACCGCGCAGTGCTGCTCTCCAAGCGCAGCTTTCCAGGAATATCGGACATCCCTGGCTCGGTCTGAACCGCTGTGGACGGCAGCCTGCGCCCGCCGGGAGCCGAGATTGGCCGTGCCAGATAACCCGGCGTGACCGTCGGGAGAACGCGGGAGGTGCCGTCTCGGGCATTCCGGACGCCGCTTGCCGGGGAGGCGACGTTGGCCGCCAAAGCCAATATCATCGCTGCGAGTCGAGCAACCAGCGGGGGTCGTGTGGTGATCGTAGAGACGCGTAGTGGCCGAGTGGAGGGTTTCCAGGCAGCGGGTGTAGAGACTTTCCTGGGGATCCCGTTCGCGCAGCCGCCCGTCGGCAAGCTGCGTTTTTCCGCGCCGCGGCCCGAGGAGCCGTGGGCGGGTGTGCGCAAGGTCGTCGAATTCGGACCCAGTGCTCCACAGCCACCCCTGATGCTCCCGCTGCCCGGCATGGACGTGGGCGAGCAGGACGAGGATTGCCTCTATCTCAACATCTACACACCCGCCACCGACGACGCACGGCGGCCGGTGATGGTCTGGATTCACGGCGGCGGCTTCGTGATCGGATCCGGCTCACAGCCGATCTATCGCGGCGCCCCCCTGGCGCTTCGCGGCGATGTCGTCGTCGTAACAATCAACTACCGGCTCGGTCCGCTCGGCTTCATGTACCTCGGGGATCTCTGTCCCGATCTCGAGGGGGCGGTGGGGAACGCCGGGCTGCGCGACCAGATCGCGGCGCTGCGGTGGGTGCACGAGAACATCGCCGCCTTCGGCGGAGATCCGGGCAACGTGACCGTCTTCGGCGAGTCGGCTGGCGGCATGAGCGTGGGCACGCTGCTCGGAACACCGTCGGCGAGCGGGCTCTTCCAGAAGGCCATTCCCCAGAGCGGGGCCGCGCACAACGTCCACACGCGCGAGACCGCGACCCACGTGGCCGAGCGCTTTCTCGACAGCCTCGGCCTGGATCGCGGCGACGCAGCGACTCTGCTTGCGATTCCACCCGACAAGCTGCTCGACACGCAGCAGCAGACCGTGCTCAAGCTCGGAAGTTCGGTGGGGCTTCTCCCTTTCCAGCCGCTGGTGGACGGCGATCTGCTCGTCGAGCCGCCGCTCGAGGCCGTGCGAAAGGGCCAGGCCGCGGGAGTCCGTCTGCTGACCGGCACCACGCGCGATGAATGGCGTCTGTTCGGGATGCTCGACTCTGGCGTCGCCAAGCTCGACGAAGCACGGCTGCTCGGGCGGCTTGCCAAGCAGCTCTCGAGCGAGGATGCGGCACTCGTGATCGAGACGTATCGCGAGGCCCGCCAGAGCAATCTCTCTAGCGCGGCGAGCGATCTCTTCTACGCCATCGAGACCGATCGCATCTTCCGCATTCCCGCCCTGCGGCTCGTCGAGGCGCAGCTCGTCCACGAGCCCGGCTGCTTCATGTATCGCTTCGACTGGGCATCGCCCTCGCTCGGTGGATCGCTGGGCGCCTGCCACGCGATCGAGCTTCCCTTCGTCTTCGGTCTGATCGGCGAGAAGGGCGCCGACCTCTTCGTCGGCGGCGGTCCCGAGGCGCAGCGGCTCAGCGAGATCGTGATGGACGCCTGGCTCTGCTTTGCGCGCGAAGGAGACCCCGGCCATTCGGGCCTGCTCGCCGGTCGCTGGCAGGCCTACGACGAGGTGGCGCGCAAGACCATGATCCTCGACCGCGAGTGCTCGCTCGAGCTCGACCCCGCCAGTGCCGAGCGCCACGTTTGGGAGGGGCTGCTGTAGGGTCGCGCACGGCCTTGCGGGCTACGCTGAGACGACGTGGGGAGAGCGTGCTGTCACAGCGAGATAGCTTCTAGGGGAGAGGTGCGAGATGAGCGAGGGACTTTCATGGCAGGCGGCGCTGCATGAGGTGACGAAGCCGGGCAGCCGCTTCGCCGTCGACGAGCGCGTGATCGACGGTCAGCGCTACACCGCTTTCGAAAACACGCCACGCTCGCTACGGGCGCTCTTCGACGTGGGGCGGCTGTACGGCGACCAGGTCTTCGTCGTCTACGAGGATGAGCGCTGGGGCTTCGGCGAAACCATGGCCAAGATCGACGCCACGGCGGCGCTGCTGGCAGAGCACTATGGCGTCGTGCCGGGTGATCGCGTGGCGATCGGTATGCGCAACTATCCCGAGTGGATCGTCGCCTTCGCGGCCATCACCTCCATCGGGGCCATTGCCGTCTGCCTCAACGCTTGGTCGACCACCGAGGAGCTCGAGTACGGGCTGGCGGACTCGGGAAGCAGGCTCCTGTTGGCCGATCGCGAGCGGATCGAGCGCGCCGCCCCTGTGCTTGCGCGGCTTGGCGTGCGGGCGATCGCGGTGCGTTGTCGGGACGCGCTGCCGGCCGGTGTCGACCGGCTCGAGGAAGTGCTGGTCCAGGGGGCTGCGATGCCGGAGATCGACGTCGAGCCCGAGCAGGACGCCATCATCCTCTACACCTCGGGCACGACGGGGCAGCCCAAGGGAGCGGTCTCGACACACCGCGCCGTGCTCTCCGCCTTGATGGCCTTCGGCTGCCGCTCCGCGGTGAACCTCGCCATGGAGCCGCCCAAGCAGGAGCACCCCTGGCCGATGAGCTTCATTCTGGCGGTGCCACTCTTTCATGTCACGGGGCTAGTACCGGTGATGATGAGTGCCTTCGCGGGCGGCTGCAAGCTGGTGATGATGTATCGCTGGGACGCGGAGCGGGCACTCGAGCTGATCGAGCGCGAGCGCATCACGATATTCGTCGGTGTGCCCACCATGGCGTGGGACCTGCTGGAGTCGCCCGATTTCGAGCGGCGCGACACATCGAGCCTGCTCAATGTGGGCGGCGGTGGCGCGCCGGCTCCGCCCGAGCTGGTGCGGCGCGTCGAACGGGGCTTTCGCAAGGGCCGGCCCGGCATCGGGTACGGCATGACGGAGACCAACGCCTACGGCCCTCAGAACAGCGGCGACGACTATCTGCGCAAGCCGAGCAGCGCGGGGCGCGTGGTTCCCATCATGCAGCTCAAGGTGGTGAACGAGCGCGGTGACGAACTTCCCCGCGGCGGGGTGGGAGAGATCTGCTTTCGCGGGTCCAATCTGTTTCGCGGCTACTGGAACAAGCCCGAGGCCACGGCGGAGGTGATGGTCGACGGCTGGCTGCGCAGCGGCGACATCGGCCGGATCGACGCGGAGGGCTTCATCTACGTCGAGGACCGTGCGAAGGACATGGTGCTGCGCGCGGGTGAGAACGTCTACTGCGCCGAGGTCGAGGCTGCGATCTACCAGCACCCTGCGGTCTACGAAGCCGCGGTCTTCGGAGTTCCGCACGAGCGGCTCGGCGAAGAGGTGGTGGCGGCCGTCTACGCCAGGCCGGGTGCGAAGATCGACACCGAGCAGCTCCGGTCTTTTCTCGCCGAGCACATCGCGCCGTTCAAGATACCGAGTGTCGTCGAGGTGCTGGATCGGCAGCTACCGCGTAATGCGGCTGGGAAGATCCTGAAACGATCGATCCGCGACGAGTTCGTGGCACGGCGCTCGTAGCTAGCCCGGACTATTCATGAATAATCCGGGCTAGGCGGCTGCCCGCGCACCCGCACGCCGCCGTGCTCGCGGATCAGCCGCTGCCAGAGATCCGGTGTCGCTTCGCCAAAGATCAAGTCGGGCTGTGCCGGGGCGACGTACCAGTCACCCCGACGCACTTCGGCGTCGAGCTGCCCCGGCCCCCAGCCCGCATAGCCCATGTAGGCGTGGAAATGGCTCGAAGCGGGCTCGCTCTTCAGTATTTCGAGCAGCGTATCCTTGCTCCCGGTGGCGTGAACGTCGTCCACTACGTGGCGCGAGTTCGGCGGCTCGCTCTCGGAGCGCACCAGGAATGTCACCGCGTGCAGATCGACCGGCCCGCCGGAATACACCTTGTCGCTTCGCTCGCGAAGCGGCGTCACGAAGGGCAGGATCTTGGCGAGCTCCAGCTCGGTCGGCCGGTTGATGATCAGCCCCACGGCACCCGCCGGTCCATGGTCGAGCAGCAGCAAGACCGTCTGCGAGAAGAAGGGCCCCGTCAGCTGGTGCGTGGCGATCAGGAACCGGCCGCCCGCTAGGTCCTCGGTGCTCGAACGCGGCAGCGGTGGCATCGCCGGGCCCGGCGGCGTCGCCGCCGGCGCGAATGTCGGCCCCACGGTCGCCACGGGTCTGTCCGCCGTGGCCCAGCCGGCTGCCGAGCAGGCGAGCAGGGCGAGGGTGCCCAGGAGCTGGCCGATCCGTGCCATGCCGGTCTTCCTCGCGGCAAGAGCCAACCAGACAGATAGCTCACTCCGAGGTGCATCGCGGTGTCGGCGCGAATGCCGGCTGGCGGCAGCGCAGGGGCTGCCCGAGTGATCCGGACGGCCCGAAGCGGGCCTCAGTTGAGCTTCTCGAAGGACCACTCGCTGAAGAGCTTGGTGCGAAAGCTGCGGAGCTCGTCGGAGCGCTGAGGTGGTGCGCTCATCTCGATCTCGACGAACTTCTCCGTCATGCTGACCAGCCGGCCAGCGATCAACCGCGAAATCGCGTACACGACCTTCAGCACCGCGGGGTCGCCGTCGTCGATGCGCGTCTGGATGGTCTCGTGCGAGATCGCCAGCACTCTTGCGGGCGACATCGCTCGCACACTCGCGGTTCGCGGCTGGCCGGTCAGTAGCTCTAGCTCCCCGACGATTGCGGGCGCCTGAAGCTCCACCAGCACGACCTCTCGGCCAGTTTCAGGCACGTAGACCTGCAGCCCGCCTTCGAGCAGGAAGTAGATGGCTCCGCCCTGATGTCCGCGCGAGATCAGCACCTCGCCGGCCTCGATCTGCTGCTCGTCACAGGCGTTGCGCAGGTTCTCGAGCTGAGTCGCGTTCAGAGCCTTGAGTGCGGGGAATTCAGCGAAGTTCATGTCTGTCTCCAGATTACAGCCCGCGCAGCGCGGTGGCTTTGCCAACCTCTCGCACGGCCATGATGAAGGCGGCCGTGCGGTGATCGAGCTTCTTCGCGCGTGCGATGGTCGTGACCTCGTCGTAGGCGTTGCGCAGGATGGGCTCGAGGCGGCCGTTCACTTCCTCTTCGCTCCAGTAGAAGCGCTGAGTATTCTGCACCCATTCGAAGTAGCTGCACGTCACCCCGCCCGCGTTGGCGAGGATGTCCGGGATGATCACCACGTCGCGTTCCACCAGATGTTGGTGTGCGTCGGGCTTGGTCGGTCCGTTGGCGCCCTCGACGATGAGCCGGGCGCGGATCGACTCTGCGACCTTTTCGTCGATGACACCGCCCAGCGCCGCCGGGATCAGCAGATCGACGTCACTGGCGAAGAAGGCCTCGAAATCGCTGACATCGCTCCCCGCAAAGCCCGCCACCGAGCGATTCGGGTTCTGCTCGACGTGCTTGATCAAGCCGTCGATGTCGAAGCCGTCCGCGTTCTCGATATAGCCTCCGTGATCGCCGACGGCGACCAGCTTGGCGCCGTGTTGACCGAGGATGCGTGAGGCCCAGCTCCCCACGTTGCCCAGCCCCTGCACGGCAAAGCGCACTTGACCGATGTCGATTCCGAGATCGGCCAGCGCCCAGAGCGCGCACAACGCCACGCCGCGGCCGGTCGCTGCCACGCGGCCCTGTGAGCCCGAGAGTTCGATCGGCTTGCCGGTTACGACGCCGGGCGAGTAGCCGTGGTACTTGGAATACTGATCCATGATCCAGGCCATGTGCTCACCGCCGGTATTGACGTCGGGTGCCGGGATATCGAGATCGGGACCGATGAAGTTGTGGATCTGATCGGTGAACTTGCGCGTAAGGCGCTCGAGCTCACGAACGCTGAGCTCGTGCGGGTCCACCTGGACACCGCCCTTCGCGCCACCGAAGGGAATGCCGACGACGGCCGTCTTCCAGCTCATCAGGCTCGCGAGGGCGTTGACCTCGTCCTGATCGACTTCCTGATGGAAGCGCAGCCCCCCCTTGAAGGGTCCTCGCGCGCCGTTGTGCTGGATGCGGAAGCCCTCGTAGACCCCGACCGAGCCGTCGTCCATTTCGATCGCGATTTCGACCTTGAGCTGGCGCGACGGCAGCATCAGCAGACGCTCGATACGCGCGCCGACGCCCATGATGCGCGTGGCGCCGGTGAGGTATCGCAGTGTGTCTTCGTAGGACATGGGCCGCTTCCTCGTTGATGCCTCGTCGGCGGCAGAAGCTTATCCGGCGTCGGGCGTGGGTGGCAATCGCGCACTTTCGTTGCCGACCCCGACCGAGGGCCGAGCTGGCGTCGGCCGTCACCCTCTGGTTGACTCTCCGGGCGCCGCGTGCGGCGTATCGGCGCCAGCCGCGGAGAGGTGGCCGAGCGGTTGAAGGCAGCGGTCTTGAAAACCGCCAGAGCGAGAGCTCTCGAGGGTTCGAATCCCTCCCTCTCCGCCACGCCCGCACCCGCCCACAGCCCGATTCCCGCGGGGCCAAACCACTGGCGGAGCATTGGCGCCACCGCCCGACATCCCGCTCGCAGGGGATGCGTTATGGTCTTGTGCCGCGCGGAGAGGTGGCCGAGTGGCTGAAGGCGCGCCCCTGCTAAGGGTGTATAGGGAAACCTATCGAGGGTTCGAATCCCTCCCTCTCCGCCAGCAAGAGCGCCGCCGAGACCGAGCGAATAGCCGCTGCAGCTGCGGCCGTTCGAGACGGGGGAGGTCGAGGCCGACAAGGTTCTCCGGAGAGATGGCCGAGCGGCTTAAGGCGCACGCTTGGAAAGCGTGTGTACCGAGAGGTACCGTGGGTTCGAATCCCACTCTCTCCGCCACCCAGTCTGGGGTTGCAGAGACTTCCCGCCCGCACTCGGGCACAGCCTGAGAAATCCCCGCGATTCCGCGGGGTCTTGGCGGCCGAGCCCTCGTGCATCCGAACCGGAGACTGCGGGTTCCGGGCCCAAAAAAAGCCGCGGCTCGCATTTGCCTCTGTTGTCAAGTTGGGCGGTTCGGATTCGCTCTCGATTCGCCTCAGCGAAGGCGGAGGCTCAGCAGACCAGTACTGCAAGTTCGAATCCCACTCTGCTCCGCCAACCAGCCCGCGACTCCGGAGACCGCGCGCTGCTGCGTCTCATGACATTCTGGAGTTCAAGCGTTGCAGCTGCAACGCCCTCGGTCCAGAATGTCATGAGACGCAGCACGGTTGAGATCAAGATCTCTTGTCCGAAATGTTTTGCCGACGTACAACAATCCCTACACAGTCTTGAAATAACGTAAGGCATCGATCGAATCCCTCCTCGTGGTTTAGGGAAGAACGATTCACCCGATTATGTCGTGCCCATCAAGAAAGTCCATCGGTTCTTGCAGCCATGACAAAGTCGTTGCGGTGAAGCCCGTTGATCTTGTGCGACCACCAGGTCACGGTGACTTTGCCCCACTCGGTGAGGATGTCAGGGTGGTGCCCCTGGGCTTCGGCAATTTCACCCACGCGGTTTGCAAATGCCAAGGCCTCGGCAAAGTCGGGAAACGTGTAGCTTCGCTCGAGCCTCTTGATCCCATCCCGTTCGATGATCTTCCACTCGGGAATCTGAGGTGTTAGCTCGGCGATTTCGTCTCCCGTGACGGTCGGTGCCCCCATTCGGCAGGCTTCGCAGGGGTTGTCTTTGAGCTCACGCATGTCTTTCCCTCTCAGATGCCATGGTTTCCCCTCGCCGATTGCTGCCCTATTCGGTTTCGGCCATCTTGCTGGGTTGCACGAATTGATCGAATTCTTCCTCTGTCAGAACACTTAAGGCGGTACACGCTTCTTTGAGCGTGATGCCTCGCTCGTGTGCCGTGTGCGCAATCTGGGCAGCTCGATCATATCCGATGTGCGGGCTCAAGGCGGTGACGAGCATAAGGGAATTTTCGACGTGTTGGCGTATGCGATCCTCATTGGGACGCAGGCCGCGGACGAGAAGGCGCTCAAAGGTCGTGCAGCTGTCGCTGAGGAGACTCGCAGAGTGCAAGAAGTTATAGATGATCACAGGCTTGTACACGTTCAGCTCAAAGCTTCCTTGAGAGCCGGCAAAGGCGATGGTGGCGTCGGCTCCTAGGACTTGGGCGCAGACCATGCTTAGCGCCTCGGCTTGGGTTGGATTGATCTTGCCCGGCATGATCGAGGAGCCCGGTTCGTTGGCGGGGAGGATAAGCTCGCCCAAACCCGCGCGCGGTCCCGAGGCGAGCCAGCGCAGATCGTTGGCGATCTTGAGGAGCGAGGCAGCAAGGGTGCGAAGCGCGCCGCTGGCCATGACGATGGCGTCATGTGCCGCGCTGGCCGCAAACTTGTTCTTTGCCGAACAAAAGGGCAGCCCGGTCATCTCGCGCACCCCTTCCGCGACGCGTTCCCCGAAGTCAGTGGGGGCGTGGAGCCCGGTTCCTACGGCCGTGCCGCCAATCGCCAGCTCACATAGTTGAGGTGTGGTGCTTCGGATGTTCTCGAGGCTCCCCATTAATTGCGCTGCGTAACCCGAAAATTCCTGTCCCAAGGTCATAGGCACCGCGTCTTGGAGATGGGTTCGCCCGATCTTTACAATCGATGCGAAGGCTTGAGCTTTCTCGTCGAGTGAATCCTTCAAACGCTCGACCGCCGGAAGGAGCCTCTCGTGGAGGACCTTAACCCCTGCGATATGCATCGCCGAAGGGAACGCGTCGTTCGAGGATTGCGACATATTTACGTGATCGTTGGGGTGGATGGGGCGCTTCTGCCCCAAGCCGCTCCCGGCGAGTTCATTGGCGCGGTTCGCGATCACTTCATTCACGTTCATGTTGGTCTGTGTTCCACTCCCCGTTTGCCATACCGGGAGTGGAAACTGCTCGCGGTGTGTGCCTGCGATAATTTCATCGGCCGCCTGAACGATCAAGAGCCTCTTTTCTTCCTCGAGCTTCCCGCACTCGTTGTTTGCGATGGCACAGGCCTTCTTCACCAAGGCCAGTGCGGAGATCAGCTCTTCGGGCATGAGATCGGAGCCGATGGGGAAGTGGAGCAGAGCTCGCTGGGTCTGGGCACCCCAATACCGATTCGCCGGGACCTCGATTTCACCCATGCTATCGGATTCAATGCGCGTCGCGGCGGGGGCTGCTTCAGGATCTCGATCGCTGTCGATTCGAGGGGACATGGCTCTCCGTTCTCATGATCTAAAGGGATGTTCCACGTGGCGATCGCCCGCAACCCCCAAGGTCGGGTGTTGCGTTCAAGCCCGTTGCTTGCGCAAGAGGCTGAGTGCAGAGCCGGCCTTGAACCAAGCGATCTGCTCCGCGTTCAAGGTGTGGCGGGCCCGAATTCCGGTTTCGCTGCCATCCTCGTGAATTGTGCGAACCTCGAGTGGCTGGTTTGGAGCTAACTCTGCTAGCCCTGTGATGCTGATGCGATCGGTCTCCCGTACCCGGTCATAGTCCGACGGCTCGCAAAAGGTGAGGGGGAGGATCCCTTGCTTCTTGAGGTTCGATTCGTGGATGCGCGCGAAGCTGCGAACGATGATGGCGGCGGCCCCGAGGTGGCGCGGTGACATGGCGGCGTGTTCGCGGCTGCTGCCCTCGCCGTAGTTCTCGTCGCCCACCACGACCCAGCGCAGTCCCTCTGCTTTGTAGTGGCGGGCGATCTTTGGGAAGGTCCCCCCGTCCTCACCGCTCAGCAGGTCTTTCCCTTCCCCTGCCTTGCCCGTGAAGGCGTTGATCGCGCCGAGGAACATATTGTCGCTGATATGGTCCAGGTGGCCGCGGAAGCGCAGCCAGGGGCCCGCCATCGAGATGTGATCCGTCGTGCACTTCCCTTTGGCCTTGAGCAAGAGGGGGAGCCTCTCGAAGTCCTTTCCATCCCAAGCGGGGAAGGGCGCCAGGAGCTGTAAGCGCTCGCTCTCGGGCGCGACCTCGACGGTGATGGACCCGCGATCGTCGGGCGGCGCCAGGTAACCATCGTATGAAATCAGATAGCCACGGCTCGGGATCTCGGGCGCCGGCGCCGGTGCTTGCAGCGTAAAACGCGTGCCGTCTTCCCCTTCGACCTCGTCGCTGGCAGGGTTGAAGGCGAGGGTGCCGGCAAGGGCGTAGGCCACGACGACCTCCGGGCTCGCGATAAACGAAAGGGTCTCGGGGTTGCCGTCATTCCGCTTGGGGAAATTGCGGTTATAGGAATTGATGATGGAGTTGGGGGTCCCCTTCGCGATGTCGTCGCGTTTCCACTGGCCGATGCAGGGGCCGCAGGCATTTGCGAGCACGCTGGCCCCGATGGCCTCGAGCTCTGCCAGCTGTCCGTCGCGTTGGATCGTGGTGTGGATCTGTTCCGAGCCCGGTGTGACCATGAGTGGGATCTTGGCTTTGGCCTTGTGCGCCGCCCCTTGGCGCGCCACGTCGGCGGCGCGTGACATGTCCTCATAGGATGAGTTGGTGCAGCTCCCGATGAGCGCCGAGGAGAGCTTCGCCGGATAACCGTTCTCTTCCACCTGCGCTGCCATCTGTGAGATCGGCCGCGTGAGATCCGGGGTGTGCGGGCCGGCGATGAAGGGTTCGAGTCGGGAGAGATCGATCTCGATGAGCACGTCGAAGAATTCGCTCGGGTTCTCCAATACCTCCGGGTCGGGGCGGAGCAGCGCGCCGTGTGCGTTGGCAATCGCGGCGATAGCCGAGCGCTCCGTCGCCCTCAGGTAGGTCGCCATCCGTTCGTCGTAGGGGAAGATCGAGGTCGTTGCCCCGAGCTCTGCCCCCATATTGGTGATGGTCCCCTTTCCCGTACAGCTGATGGACGCGGCGCCCGGGCCGAAGTATTCAACCACGCGGTTCGTCCCGCCCTTGACCGTGAGCTCTTCGAGCACGCGCAAGATAACGTCCTTGGGAGAGGCCCATCCCGAGAGCTCACCCGTGAGCAAGACGCCGACCTTGTTGGGGTACAAGACCTCCCATGGGAACCCTGCCATGACGTCCACGGCGTCGGCCCCGCCCACGCCACAGGCGAACATGCCCAGACCGCCGGCGTTGGGGGTATGCGAATCCGTGCCGAGCATCATGCCGCCTGGGAACGCGTACTTCTCGAGAACGACTTGGTGGATAATTCCGGCCCCGGGCCCCCAAAAACCGATGCCGTAGCGCGCCGAGGAGGAGCGCAGGAAGTCGTACACCTCGCGATTGGAGATGCGCGCCTGCTCCAAGTCGGCCGCCTGGCCCCTGTGGGCCTCGATCAGATGGTCGCAGTGCACCGTCGTCGGCACCGCGGTCTCGTTCCTTCCCGCTTGCATGAACTGGAGCAGTGCCATCTGCGCCGTGGCGTCTTGCATGGCAATCCGGTCGGGTCGCAATAAGAGGTAGCTATGGCCGGGCGATAGCTCTTGGCCCTTGGGATCGTCGAGGTGGCCGAGCAAAATCTTCTCGGCGTACGCAAGTGGCCGCCCGAGTCGCCCGCGGACGATAGCGAGTTGATGTTCGAGGCGTCCGTAGGTCGTCTCGACTAGCTGCGGCGTCGTTTCGATCTGGGCCATCGCAATCGTTCCTTTGTCGGGAGTAGGGAGTGGGAGCGGAAGGAGGGATAGTCTGAGTTGGTGACATCACACTCTGATCGTAAGACTAGACGCGAGCCACCTGTCCGTCCTCTTTATCGGTACGCCGCGAGATTGTTGGGCTTTTCTCCTCCCCTCCCGGGCACACACAACCACTCACGCTCGAGCACGATCGGGGAGACAATCAGTCTGTTCCGGCGCGTAGCACACCAGAACTCGGTCGATCGAATTCATTCATCCTTTCGATCGACCGGGTTTCAGCACACTACAGCATCGGCATCTCGACCGTTCCGAGATCGATTCCGGTCGCGGGGATCCCTGCTCGTTCGCGGGAAATTCCCTGTTCCCGAACTTAGGGAATCCGCCGCGTAGGACCCCGAGAAGGGACCATTTCGGGGAGACTGGTCTCGCCGGGGAGCCCGGATTCGGGCGATTCCCCTGTATCTTCCCTGTGGATCAGGGATTCGCGCCGAGAGACGAGTTCGCACCAGACTGCGAGCACCGCCACCCAGTCTGCTGTTGCAGAGACTTCCCGCGCGCACTCGGGCACAGCCTGAGAAATCCCCGCGATTCCGCGGGGTCTTGGCCGTCGAGCCCTTGTGCATCCGAACCGGAGACGCAGCAGCCACAAGCCCGACGTTGATCACCTCTGACCTGGGATGCACGCACCAACGCCGAGGAAGCGCCCGCCTCCCTGCGTGCTGGAAGGTCGCGGTCAATAGCTGTGGCGGTCTGACTTACAGGTTCTTCCGACGAGACCAGGCAACCATCCGCACCAGGCCCAGCAGTGCGAACATCTCGACACCCACCAGGCCACACCCCGGCATGGGCGAAGGCTCGTCCTCCGGCTGCTCCGAGGCCGCGCTGCCCGGGAGCGGAGCGAGCGGCGGGGCGAAGCTGGCGGCCTCGATGGCGATATTATCCACGAAGAGCATCGAGTCGACGAAGGGATCGTACTGGTCGAGCACCCAGAACTCGAACTGGGCGGGCCCGGGAATGAGGACTCCCCCCTTGACGGGATGGGGGATCGGGTACACCACGTGCTGCCAACCGGTGTCTCCGAGCGTGCCGTCCTCCGGGCTAGACCCGCCGTGCCCACTCGAGCTGCCGAGGTTCAATCCCGGCACCGGCATCAGGGGGTTGGGGGGATCGAAGTTGTTGGCGTCGGCCTCGAACATGACTACGGGGTCGTCCACCGTGTTGATGGCCAGGCTGACGTCGGCGTGGTCGGCCCAGTGGAACAAGCTCCCCGGCTCTCCCAGGGGACCCAGGCCCTCGGGGTACTCCTCGGTAAGGAAGCGGTAGTCGAAGGAGAAGGTGATCTCTTCGACGTCCGGCTGGATCTCGAACTCCTGGTCGGCCCACGAGGCGAAGTACTCGTGATCGGGGCCCGCCAGATTCCGGTTTCCGACGTAGGCCATGCTCTCCTGGTGGCCGTTGCGCGGGTAGGGCTGCACCAGCCCAATGAAGTCGTCCGTCGTGCCGGAATCCATCGGGCCATCGCCGACTCCCGTCCGCACCCACCCGCTCATCTCCGCTTCGAAGCTGCCGTTGAAGACCGCGTCGAAGACGTCGAGCCGGCCCACCTCGAAGATGCCACCGCTTAGCAGGATCTCCCTCAGCGGAACCGCCGTATCGATCAGACGCTGGCGGACCTGTTGCGGCGTCCAACTGGGATGCGCTGACCACACCAGCGCTGCCGCTCCGGCGACCATGGGCGTAGCCAGTGAGGTGCCCGTAGTGCGCGCGTAGTCATCGTTGGGATCATCCGGATCGCCCGGCTCATTGTCTGCAGTCACACCGGGCGGTAGCTGGACGTAAGTGCTCCAGATGTACAGGCCCGGTGCGGCGATGTTGACCCAATCTCCAAAATTGCCGCCCTCGTCCCCCTGTGGCGACACGGGGCGGTTGTCCATCTGGTCCGTCATCGTCACCGCCAAGACCCTCGGATAGGCGGCCGGGTACTGGGGAATGTCGGTGTTCTCGTTACCCGCGGACGCTACGATGAGACTTCCGTGAAGGGCCGCGTGGTCGGTCGCCCGCCGGGCGACCGTACAGACGATCGGTCCAGCAAGGCTGACGTTGATCACCCGCGCGCCGACGGCCGTCGCGTAGGCGATCGCCTGGAAGAGGCCCTCCCCGGAGACCCAGTCGCCAACAGACACCTTGAGAGCGAGGACGGAGCTTCCCCAGCCGAGGCCAGCAACGCCATTGTAGTTGTTGGGCCAAGCGGCAGCGATGCCGGCCACGTGGGTTCCGTGACCGATGTCGTCGAGCGGCTCGAACAGATCCTGCGGCGTGATGGCCACATAGTTGGGGCCCTGGAACACCCTGCCCTGGAGGTCCTCGTGGAGGTGGTGAACGCCGCTGTCGATCACGGCGATTGTGATGTTGGCACCGCTCGTCATCACCCACGCCTCGTCTGCGCGCACCTTCTTGATGTGCCAGAGGCGCTCGTAGAACTCGTCGGTGAGCGTGATGTCTGCTGCGTGATTGAGCGTGTAAGCGGGCTCAGCGACGAGCACCTCGGCGCGGTTCTGCAGCCGGGCCACCACCTCGTGGACTTCCTCGGCGCTGCTCGAGCTCGCCAGCTCGATGGAGTAGCCACCGATCGCCGGCAATAGCCCGATAACCTCACCCCCCACATCGCTGGCAATTGTCTCGATCGCGTTGGGGCTCGTTCCCGGTCGGAAAGAGACCAGCACCCGGTTCGCGAGCAGGAACAAGCCTGTGTCGGGATCCTCCACCACCCTCGACATGTCGGAGGTAAAGATGCCCGTCGGAAAGCGCGTGACCATGACCGTGCTGGAATCCGTCTCCACGGACTCTCCCGTGTCGGGGATGACGACTCGTGCGCGGAAGTAGAGCACCCCTTCCACAGCCGACTCGATCTCGAAGCGCCCGCTGTAGACCCAGTCGCCCCCGGAGAGATCGTCCCCGGCACCGTCGTCGAGCAGCGCGCCCAGCGTCCGCACCAGGTTGCCGAAGCTGTCCACCTCCTGGAGTGTCACCTCCGTCGCCGCCTCGCTGGCCGCCACCAGCTTGGTCGTGAACAGCACCTCTGTCGGGCTGGCGATCGGGATCGCGCCGGGGTACATGGCGATCGGGAGCAGACCCCCGTCGCCGAGCGGCTCGTCCTCCCCGTCGCAGTCCTCGTCGAGGCCGTTGCCGGGGGATTCCTGCGCGGACGGGTGGACGAACGGATTGGCGTCGTCGCAGTCGCCTCCTGCGCCCGTCACTCCGTCACCGTCGCGGTCCGCGAGGCTCTCGTCGCCCGTGACGGTGATGGTGAAGTCCTGGAGGTCGCCACCCAGGGAAGAGAGCACGGCAACCTGCACGCTGCGCTCTCCCAGCTCGTCGAAGCCGGGTGTCCACTCGATCTCGCCCGTCGCGGCGCCAATCGTCATTCCATCCGGCGCCATCTGGAGCGAGAAGGTGAGCGAGAGTCCACCGGGATCCGAGGCGTTGACGTCGTACTGGTACAGCGATCCCGTCTCCGCCTCGGTGACCGGCGCCGACGTGATGTGCGGCGAGCCACCGCTAAAGAGCACGCGCAGCGTATAGCCCTGGGTGTCGAAGAGCCCACGCGAATCGCTGACGCGAACGATGACAGAGTGGTAGCCCAGCCTTACGCGGTTCGCGGGCCAGTAGACGAGACCCGAGCTGGCGCCGATTTCCATGAAGCCCGGAGCCTGGTCGAGGGAGAAGGTGAACACGTCGCCGGGATCGGGGTCGCGGGCCTCCACTTGGTAGTGGTACTGCCTTCCGTTGTGCTGCTCTGTCAGAGGTGTGGAGACGATCTCCGGCGCGCTTCCGGGCGACTCGACGGTCACGCTGAAGCTCTCGTTGGCCGGCAGGCCCGCCGTGTCCACGACCCTCACCTCGACCGGATGGGTGCCGAGCTGACCGGGCGAGGGTGTCCACGTGATGAGCCCGCTCGCCGCGTCGATCGACATTCCGCTGGGCGCCTGGTCGAGGGAGAAGACGAGCCCGTCACCCTCATCCGTGTCTCCCGCCCGCACCGCGTGCGCAAAGGGCACGTCGTAGAAGGCCGTCGGGAAGGGCTCCAGCACGATCCAGGGTGCGTCGTTCGCGTCGGCGGCCTCGATGGCAAAAGTCTGGACAGCCGAGAGCCCGCCCGCATCCCGCGCGCGCACGCGTACCTCGAAGCTTCCGACCTCGGCGTCGACGGGTGTCCAGCCGATGCGACCCGTCGCAGTGTCGATAGTCATCCCGGCCGGCGCCCGATCGAGTGAGAAGCTGAGCACGTCGCCGGGGTCGGGGTCCGCAGCCGTAGTCGCGTACTCATAGAGCTGGCCCTGGGTGGCTGTTGCGGGCGGGGTCGAGGTGATGGCCGGCGGATCGTTGACCGGGTTCTCTACTGCAATGGCAAAGCGCTGCTCGGCCGTGCTTCCACTGGCGTCCTCGACCTCGACGACGACCTCGTGGCTCGCCACCTGCGCGTCGCTGGCGGTCCAGGAGAGGAGCCCACTCACGGCATCGATGCTCATGCCCGTCGGTCCGGAGACCAGGCGGTAGACGAGGGCCTCCGCACCGGAATCGGCGGCGTCCACATCATAGCGATGGGCCAGGCCGGAGAAGGCGATCATGGCTGGCGTCGATACGACGGCCGGTGCCTGGGGCGGTGTGGGTCGCAGCGTGGACGGGTGGGCGCTCGCCACGCTCGAGGCGCAGAGCACGTCCGAGGCGGCGGCCACGACGCGGTAGAAGTACGTCGTGCCGTCGTCGACTTCCAAGTCGAGGTAGGTCGAGTAGCTGGAATCCGTCTCGCCGATCCTGGCAAAGCTCGAGGGCGCGCTCGTATCCGCCCGGTACACATCGTAGCGCTCGCTGCCATCGCGGTGGGTCCAGACCAGCTGCACCTTTCCCGCCTTGGGGCGCGCGCTCAGTGCGAAGCACGAATCAAAGGTCGACAGCGCGACGGCTGCGCCGTTCGAGGCACCCGGGTCGGGTGAGTCGGAGCGGACGGCGATCGAGTTGGCCACCGTCCCCGAAACCATGACGCGCACGCCGATGTCGAGGGCCGCGCTCTGCCCGGCCGGTAGATCGCCCAGCTCGCAGCGCAGCAACCCACCCGATTCACTGCAGCTCGCAGGTGCGGAGACAACCGAAGCTCCGGCGGGCAGCGCGTCCAGCAGCAGGGCGCCATGGGCCTCGGCCGGGCCCAGGTTCTCGACCTCGATCTGATAGCTGAGCACCTCTCCCGCCAACAGCGAGTCCGCCGAAGGGGTCTGCGTAACGCGAAGGTCTGCTTCAGCGGGGTCGGTCATCAATACCTTCATGACGAAGACATCACCGCTGCCTCCGCCGTAGGTGTCTTGCACGACGCCCGGCGTGGTAACGAAGCCAGAGGTGGCCTCACCCATCAGATAGACATCACCGTGGGGGTCGAGCGCCATGCCGTTGGGGTAGCCCGCGCCGGTACCGAGCCGCGTCGAGAACCGCAGCGCGCTGCCGTCGGGCTCGATCTGAGCCAGGTAGAGGAAGTCGCTCGGCGTCATGGGAAGCGGATCGACCAGCTCGAAGCCATCGCCGGCCCTGCCGTACGCGTAGATCGCTCCAGCTTGGCCGACGGCGACGTCGGCAATCGAGGTGAGGTTGGCCGCTGGAGTATCGATGTAGGTCGCAAGGTAGGTGGCGAGGAGAAGGCTCGAGCCGGAGGGATCGAGCTTCGCCAGGTAGCCGGCCTTCAGAGAGAGCTTGTCGGGCTGGAAGGCGTTCACGGTGGGCAGTCCACTCGACTCGGTGGACATGCCCACGACTGCACGGCCTTGCGCGTCCAGGGCAACGGCGTGACACGCGTCCTTCGAGCTCCCGCCCAGATAGGTGGAGTAGAGCAGGCTCGAGCCGTCCGCGGAGAGCTTCGTCAGAAAGCAGTCGCCTGCGCCACTCGCCGTGCTCTGAAGGGCGTTCTCTGTGGGGAAGTCGCCGGCCAGCGTGGTGCCGGCGACGTGTGCCTGGCCGGCCGAATCCACCGCGATATCGTTCACGAGCGTGTTGGCCGACCCGCTGAGATAGGTCGAGTAGACGAGTGCCGAGCCGTCTGGCGAGAGCTTGGCCACGAAGCCCTCCAGCAGAAACTGCGGATCGGTGGCATCGATCGTCTGCTCCCGGAAGGCGCCCGCGGTGGTGGGAAAATCAGCAGCCCCCGTGAAGCCTGCCACGAAGGCATGGCCCGCAGCGTCAACCGCGATGGCCCGCGGATCGTCATCATCGTAGAGCGTCGAGTCGCCCTCCTCGAGCGCCCCTCCCAGATAGGTCGCATACTCGAGCCGCGAGCCGTCGGCGCTGAGCTTCACCACGAACCCATCGCTCGAGCCCCCACGAAGCGACGGCTGAAAGGCGCCCGGTGTGATGGGTAGCGTGCGCGAGTTGGTCTTTCCCAGCAGGTAGGCGCTGCCCCAGCGATCCACAGCCAGACCGCGGGCGCGCGTATCGCCGGCTGCGAATTGGTCCAGCCCTTGATTCGATCCGTAGTAGGTGGCGTAGATGAGCGAGCTGCCGTCGCGGCTGAGCTTCGCCACGAAGGCATACCTTCCCACCAGCCCCGCGCCGTCGGCCAGGAAGGCGCCCTCGGTCGTCGGAAAGTCGAGCGAGTCGGTCTGGCCCGCGACATATACCCCGGTCGCGTCCGCCGCGATGGTGGTTCCGGGCTTGTGCGAGGGATCGTCCAGGCTGTCACCAAAGGAGCCGCCAAGGAAGGTGGCGAAGCTCAGCACCGGGTCGATCACGAGCGTGCGCCTACGGTCCCATTCGCCGAGACGGAAGCCGACCGTGCCGTCTTCGTCGATGACGAAGGCCGCGGCCACCTGCTGCTGGTGTCCCTCTAGTGACTTCTGGTAGGCGATGGGCGCTCGCTGCACGACCTCGCCGCCGGCAAGGCGAAGCCGCAGGTTCCCCGCCGCGTCGAGCGCCATCGTCTCGGCACCCTCGAAGGCGAGCCGGATGGCACTGGGCTCTGCTCCGGGCGAGAGGACGAAGTCGTACTCCAGCTCTTGCGGGTTGCCGTAGAAGACGAGATCGGTGTTCGGGTACACTTCGTGGTAACGCACGCGAGCGTAGGTGGGGACTTGCTCCTGCCAGCTCGCCGGATCCGCTCCCACGAGGTAGTGGACGCTGGCGGCCAGCGGTGACTCGGCCTCGATCTGCGGCGAGGCATTCGCACCAGAGAGCCTTAGACGAACGCTGCCCCGCACGGCGTCGTGCCCGGTGCCCGCACGCAGCGCCAGCATCGCCTCCGTCTCGGCGAGAAACAGCTGGTAGCCCGGGCCGCGTGAGACGAAGCGCACCGCGTCCGCCTCTGGGCCACCCGTCACTTGTCCGCGATTGGGTTCAAATTGCAGGCCGAGCCGTGCCAGCACATCGCTCGGGGTGCCGCCTGCTGCCTGGCCCGCATTCGCAGCGGCAAGGCAGCCGATCATCAAGAGGAGGATTCGCGAGCGCTTCGGGAACATCAGGGGGGGCCCTCCGGGCTTCGCAGGACAGAAATAGGGAAGGTTAGAAGCGGAGTCGGCCCGATCTCATCTCCGCTGCTTCATGCCCCCGCGAAGAGTCGCGAGACCGAGCAGGAGCAGCGTGAGCGTCGAGGGCTCGGGCACCACGGTGGCCCTCCCCGAGTAGGTGATCTCGGTTGTCGAGAGCGGATCCGCGTCCAGATGGCGGATCGAGAAGGAGCCGAGCGAGTCTCCGTCCTCCGACACCAGCAGCTCGACCAGCGCAGAATCGCCTACCGAGAGCGGGCCCAGGGCGAAGGAGAGCGCCATGGCCACATCGTTCTCGAAGCCCTCCGCCACCGCGTTTACACCGTCGAGCTGGCCGGCGAGCAGGTTTGCGAACAGGTCGCCAGAGCCGAATCCCGGCTCGTCCACCTCGAAGCTCTGACCAATCGCGAGCGAGCCGGTCGTCTCGGCGAACTCGTTGAAGAAGGTGTTCACCCCCTGGTCGATCTCCGCATCGAAGAGCGAGAGGAAGGTCAGGCCCGCAAGCGGCGAGGCCCCGGTGTTATCGATCCGGTAGCGCAGGGTGAGATCGCTCTCGTCGCCCGAGAGCTCCGACGAGAACGAGAGCGTTAGTTCGGGTGGGAGAGAGTCCGTCGACACACGAGCGGCCGTGCCGGGACCCGCGTCATTCAGATCGAGCCCTTCGATCTGAATGAAGGCATCGATCTCGAAGACGCTGCCCCCATCTTCAACCAGCAGCGTCTGGCCGTTGAGTGCTCCACCGGCGCCGCTCGGATCGAAGGGGCCGAGCTGGATTGCATGCAGCTCACGCGCAGCTCCAGCGAGCAAGAGCAGGCCGACGCAGGCAAAGAACAGGAGCCTCGTTACGCCCCGATTTTGATTGGTCCACCGCATGCGCAGCCATCCTCGAAGCTAAGACTCGGCTTCTTCTGCGGGCGCGTGGTGATTGTCCGCGCTTCACACCCCACGGTTAGTGGAGCCCCGCAAGCGGATGTGTCAATAAATGCACAATATGTAGGGGAGACGGATTCGCGGGCGTTCTAACTGCCCGGATCGGGGGCGAGCGCTGGTGACTTCGGGCGCCATGCAGCTCTGCTACTTGGCTGGGTATCCTGAAATCCAGCTAAAACTTCCTACGCCCTCAACAGGGCCGCGCTCACTGTGGACTGGGTTTCGACGGAGTACGCGAGCTTGGCCGAACGGATAGAGATCAACAGCGGAAGCCAGTGCGAAGAAGAAGTGATCGCCGCGTCCGCGCGGAGCGTTGATGCCCCCGATCCCGAGACAAAGTGAGGGAGAAAGGGGCTTGACCTCGTCGTAGAGGATGTTGCGCAATGGGCGAGGCAGGCGGGAGCTAGCGTAATCGAGCCGGACGGTCTGTGTATCGCGCCAGCGGGATCGGCCCGACTGTGCGGAGAACCGAGCGATTCCCAGCCTGCGATCGAAGAAGAACCAGCGGCGGGCGGCGAAGTCGACTCCGAAGGGCAGCCAATAGAATCCAAAGTGTTCCAGAGGACGCGTTACGGGATGCCTCGCCCCTGCCGTATTCAACCACGCCAGGTGGAAGCCGCGGTAGCATCCCTCTGGCAACATGACGGTGTCTGCGTTTCCATAGCTCGCCCCATAAATTGCTTCGAGCTGAGTCAAGCTGCAGCGCTGCAGACTGGAGAGCGTTTGCTCCTCCGCAGTTCTCATTTGCATGCCTTGCCCCTCCGTGATCGGCACTCGTCTTTCAGCCGAGCTCGAGCCCCCCCTCTTCGAAAGCCAGGGCGGGATTCTCCCAGAGCTTCGAGAGATCCAGCATCGTAGGGGAGTTGCACGAAGAGCAGCCTTCGGCATCAACGCGAAGTTGCTTGAATTGTGCCAGTTCCATGATCGTCTTGAGTGGCGTCTCTCGTATATTGGAGATGGGACGATCGAGGTTGAGGCAATACTCCGCATTCCCCTGGCCGTCGACGAACATGACCAGCTTGGGCAGGTGGCACTGGTAGCCGGGCTTCCCATCGACGAAGTAGGAGAAGTACTGCTCTGAGTTGAGAATAGGAGCTCCCGAGCGCTTCTTCTCCACCAACAAAGCGCACAGCTCCTGGAGCTCGGGCAAGCCCAATCCCTCGCTGGTCTCGGCAAAGCTTCCCTTCTCTCCGTGGCGGGACTCCGTAATGACATCGAATGAGATCTTCACGTCAAGATCGAGGGCCAGGTCGAGTAGATCGTCGATCTCGTCCGCGATCCCCTTCTGTACGCAACAGTTGAACTGGAGCGACACTTCTGGGTAGTTCTCCTTGACCAGGCACACGCCCTCGACGGCCCGTTGGAAGAGCCCGGGCAGGCCGCGGATCTCATCGTGTCGCTCGGGCTTGGCCGAGTCGAGACTCACGATCATCATGTCGATATAGGGCAGGACCTCGTCGATGCGTTGCTTCAAGTACCAGCCCGTATTGAAGAGGAGGATGGACATCTCGGCCTCCTCCTTCATGAATCGCACCAAGTCCCCTAGATCACTGCGCAAGAATGGCTCTCCGCCCGTAAGCGCTGTAGCAACGAAGCCCTCCTCCTTCGCCTCAGCGTAGAAGCGCTCGAGAACATCCAGTGACACATCCTTGGAGCTATTGTCACGCCAGAGGCAGCTGGCACATCTACACATGCACCGATTGGTGATGAAGTGACCGACAATGAAGGGGCGGTTGTCCTTGCTCTGGCGGGCCTCGAGCGCTCTTCCGAGCAGGCGATGCACGGCCTCTTGCGTCGCGGGGGTCAGTCTCCTCATTGCGCTTCTCCCTATTCGTGGCGGGGGCTCGTTCACGCCTCGGCTTCGCGTAGGGTGCCAGAACTCGGTCGACCGAATTCACTCACCCTTTCGACGGACCGAGTTTCAGCACACTGCGGCATCGGCATCCCGACTGTGCCGAGGTCGATTCCGGTCGCGGGAATCCCTGCTCGCTCGCGGAAGATTCCCTGTTCCCAAGCTTAGGGAACCCGCCGGGGAGGACCCCAAGAAGGGGCGGTTTCGGGGAGACTGGTCTCTCCGGGGCGCCCGGTTTCGGGCGATTTCCCTGTACTTTCCCTGCAGATCAGGGATTTGGGCCCAGAGACGGGTTCGCGCTGGACTGCCTGCTCCGCCACCTAGTCTGCTGTTGCAGAGACTTCCCGCGCGCACTCGGGCACAGCCTGGGAAATCCCCGCGATTCCGCGGGGTCTTGGCCGTCGAGCCCTCACGTATCCGAACCGGAGACTGCGGGTTCGGGGCCTAGAAGACGCCGCGGCGCGCGTTTGTCTCTGTTGCCAAGTTCGGCGGTTCGGTTTCGCTCTCGATTCGCCTCAGCGAAGGCTGGGCCTAGCACAGCTGCGTCCAAACGGGGCTACTGTGAATCATCCTATCCAGCGGGAGTCTCACAGGACCCAACCGGTCACGCCCCAAGACGTCAAAAGGCGTTCGTCTCGAATAGCTCGAGCAGTACACCATCCGGTGCTGCCGCCATCACGTACTTGAACGTGCCAAGGTCGGCTATCTCCTTGCGGAACTCGAACCCCTTCTGCTTCATGCTAGCCACCAGCGCCTCGAGGTTTGCCGTGCGAATTCCGAGGTGATGCATCACACCACGACCTGTGTCTTTCGGCGGCTGATCATAGAAGTTGATGTGTGCCGCCCCCAAGCGAAGCAGAACGTTTCTGGAACCTGCAGCCTTGGTATCGAACACCACCTGTGCACCAAACATCTCACGGTAGAATCGTAGGCTTTCGTCCAGATTCGATGCAAACAAGTGCGCGTGATGCAGATCGCACGTGATGTCGACAGCGTTTTCTGCGGCACTCATATTCGTCTCCTCCGCTTGCGGACTCAAAACGGACCGTCTAGATTGCTTCTGAAAACGTAGCCGGCAAACCATAGCGCTTCGTAAACCGTAGCGAAAGAAGAATGGACATGACTATGCCGAAGCCCGGCCAACCGGTGAGAGGGTCGAAGACGGGGCGACCCATAATGGCGCTGCTGGATCTGTTGGGTCGCCGCTGGGCGCTTCGGATCCTCTGGGAGCTTCGCAACACTTCCCTGAGCTTCAGACAGCTACAGGCACACTGCGATTCCATGTCGCCCAGTGTTCTGAACCAGCGGCTGGCGGAGCTTCGGGAAACAGGCATAGTCGCGCACGATCAGCACTCCGGATACTGCCTGACGCCGCAGGGACGCGGACTTATAGCCGCCCTCGCTCCTTTGGCAGACTGGGCGAGACGTTGGGCGAAGACCGAGGCCTCGCGCAAGACGGACAGATAGCCTCGGGCTAGATGCTGCTTGAATAGCTTCATTACAAGTCATCTATCGGCCACATAGAATCAAGACGACAGCAAGGCGCGTACGGGCGAACGCGTATGGCGCATGCCGCCGGGTACATCTGGGGGTAGAAGCCTCAGCGGGCGCAGGTGATGCCCTTCAAGAGCAACTACTGGCGACTCCTGTGCAGTAGTCGCCGCCTCCACCATATAGCCCTTTGTTTCCAGTTACTCAGCGTATGTCGAGAGCGCCTGCACTCCGCTTGCACTCCACAACCGCAGGCGGAACACCGGTGCCTCCTGGCAGTTCTCGTCAACAGCATTCGACTAGAACCGAAAAGAGGGGACTCGGCTCCTCTCTTGATACGACTAGAGTGAGTGATTTCGTGGCCCTACTGAGGCCTACGTACAGTACGGGCTCGCAGTCCCATGGCGCGTGTAGTCATGCGTTCTCCGTTCGATCTGTCCGGGTCGCAGCGGCAACATGGGCTGGGTGCGGTCAAGTGCTTGAATTTGTGTCTCTTCATCGACGGACAAGACGAGCGCCTGGTCGGGCGGATTCATGTACAACCCAACGATGTCGACCACCTTCTCCCCAAACTGGGGATCGTTGCTGATCTTGAAGGTCTTGAGGCGATGCGGTTTGAGATCGGCAGCCTCCCAAATCTGTCGCACCTGCCATGTTGTGATCCCGGCCGCTTTCGCCATCAGGCGCACACTCCAATGCGTCGCCTCCTTCAGGATCCGTTCGACCGTCACTCGGAAGACCTTCTTGACCACTGCGTCGGTGAGCTTCCGCGGTGGGGCCCCCAGGTCTCCGCGATGGGCTGCTCCATACTCCGCTCGCCTGGCCGAAGGTGGGATTTCTTCAACGGGCTGCTAGGGTAAGCAAGGAGGAGGAGAGCATGGCAGTCACGCAGGAACCCGGTCACAGCCTGGATCAGGTGGGCCTTCACAACGTCGCTCGCGTCTACTGGAATCCGACGACATCACACCTCTACGAGGAGGTCATCAAGCGGCGTGAGGGCTGGATATCGCACCTCGGTCCCATCGTCGTGCGAACCGGCTCACACACGGGTCGCAGCCCCGAGGACAAGTTCATCGTCAAGGACGGTGTCAGCGCCGACCATGTCTGGTGGGGCCCGGAGAACCGCCCCTTCGACCCGGCCCTCTTCGAGTCGATACACCGCAAGATGTCTGCCTACCTGCAGAACAAGGATATCTTCGTGCAGGACTGCCACGTGGGGGCGAATCCGGCGTATCGTGTCCCCGTCCGGGTCATCACCGAGTCTGCCTGGCATTCTCTCTTCGCACGCAATCTGTTCCGGCAGATCCACGATCCCGGCGAGCGGGTGGAGCACGTGCCCGAGTTCACGGTGATCAACGTTCCGCGCTTCCACGCGCTGCCGGAGATCGACGGCACGCATAGCGAGGCCTTCATCCTGATCTCCTTCGAGAAGAAGCTCGTGCTGATCGGAGGAACCAGCTACGCCGGCGAGATCAAGAAGTCCATCTTTACCTTGATGCACTACATCTTGCCTCCGCGGAATGTCTTGTCGATGCACTGCTCCTGCAATGTCGGTCAGCAGGGTGATGCGGCGCTCTTCTTCGGCCTCTCTGGTACGGGCAAGACCACGCTCTCGGCAGATGCGAAGCGTAGGCTCATCGGAGACGACGAGCATGGGTGGGGTCCGGACGGCGTCTTCAATTTCGAGGGGGGCTGCTACGCCAAGGTGATCCGCCTCTCTCCTGAGGCCGAGCCCGACATCTATGAGACGACCCGACGCTTCGGGACGATTCTCGAGAACGTCGGATTCGATCTGGATGTCCGCCGGGTGGACCTCGATGACGACACCCTGACCGAGAATACGCGGGCTGCCTATCCGGTGAGCCACATCCCGAACGCCCTTCGCTCGGGAGTTGCGGATCACCCCCGTAATATCATCTTTCTGACAGCAGACGCCTTCGGCGTTCTTCCGCCAATCAGCCAGCTCAGCGTTGATCAAGCTCGCTATCACTTCCTGAATGGCTACACCGCCAAGGTGGCCGGCACCGAACGCGGCGTCAACGAGCCCCAGGCGACCTTCAGTGCCTGCTTCGGCTCACCCTTTCTCGCGCTTCCCCCCACTGTCTACAGCCGCCTGCTGGGGGAGCTTGTAGTCCGCCACGATGTTCGTTGTTGGCTCGTCAACACGGGCTGGACGGGTGGCCCCTATGGCACCGGTGAGCGCATCTCCATCGCCCATACCCGTGCCCTCGTGGACGCAGCACTCACCGGTAAGCTCGATGATGTCTCATACCGCGAGGAGCCCTTCTTCGGTTTGCGGATTCCCGACCGTTGCCCAGACGTGCCGCGAGAGGTACTCGATCCCCAGAGCACGTGGAGCGACAAGGTCAGCTATCAGAAGCAAGCCAAGGAGCTCGCTCACCGCTTCGATGAGAACTACAAGCGCTTCGAGGGCGAGGAGTAACGCGCCGTCGGCCCTCAGTCGCCCTGTCCGTCCTCTTTATCGGTACGCCGCGAGATTGTTGGGCCTTTCTCCTCCCCTCCCGGGCACACCCAACCACTCACGCTCGAGCACGATCGGGGAGACGATCAGTCTGTTCCGGCGCGTAGCACACCAGAACTCGGTTGATCGAATTCATTCATCCTCTTGATCGACCGGGTTTCAGCACACTACAGCATCGGCATCTCGACCGTTCCGAGGTCGATTCCGGTCTCGGGAATCCCTGCTCGTTGGCGGGGAATTCCCTGTTCCCGAACTTAGGGAAACCGCCTTGTAGAACCGCAAGAAGGGGCCGCGTCGGAGAAGCTGGCTCGCCGAAGAAGCCCTCCGCTTGGCGAAGAGGCAATTTGAAGACGAGTCGAAGTGTCAAGGCAGTTTCGATCGCGTGATCGGAGAACTTCCTCTGAGCGCCACGCAGTCCTGTTGGTTCTGGTTTCCAAGACGCGATGGCATCCCCCGAGACCCACAGAGTGATGTCACCTCGCTGCACGAGTGCGCGCTCGTAGTCGGCCCAATTGCTCACTCGGTACTTCGTCTTGTACTTGGGATGCACTCTCGACTTCATGCCGAGATCGTGGCCTATCCACCCCGTACATCGCGAGGGCCCGCTCCTTTGATCGCCTGAAGCCAGCGATTCATGCGCCAACGCCTCTCCCCGCTCCCAAATGTTCAGCGAACCCAAACAGTGATTGACTAACTGCGGCCAATTGACCGACGATTGCCACGATGCGCAGCATGGTGCGGACAGCAATAGGGGTGGGACTCGTGCTGGCAGCAGCTCTGTCGAGCGTCGGGAGCGCCAGCGCTGCATGCATTTGCTTCACCGCACTCTGCCCGGGCGGCGTGGGCACCACCGGGCACGCTTTCGTCCAACTCTATGCTGGCACGCTGCCGCACCCCCAGCTCAAGGACCAGAAGCTCTACTATGGTCTGTACGCAGCCACCGGCAACGTCGTAGATGGAGCCGGAAGAATCAACAATGACAGCGGCTCCGATTGGGACTACAGCGGTTGCTTCTGCGAGGTCAACGGCTTTGGCGAAGCGGAATACAACTCCGCTGTGGGAAGGATCGCCGCCGACATCGCCGCCCCGCCCGACTACAAGCTGGCTTCGAACAACTGTGTCGACTGGACCCACACCGTCGCCGGCGCTGCGGGGCTCGTGATCCCGGACCCGACGGGCCCACCCGTCGTCAGGAACCCGTTCAAGATGTGCGCCGACCTCGCCTACTACTGGGATCTGGGGACCAATCCGCCCAATGGAGGATTCATCACGAAGAACCCCGAGGCCTTCAGCGCACTGGGGCTGGAAGGGTCCCCGGTGGATCACGACTACAGCCTGGTACAAGCCCTCGGTCACGCAGCCCCGGTGAGCCTCGCAGCCGAGATGGCACTTCCGCTGTTCGACAATCTGCCGGAGCTCGAGATCACCGTGGGAACTCTCGAACTTCTGACCATCACGGTCAGCGCCTCGCCGAGTGAAGCAGTGATCTCGGTGGACTGGGGTGATGCTTCGGACTTCGAGATGCAGACGACCTCATACGAACACGAATACGGCGTCGAAGGCGTGTTTCCTGCTTCGGTCCTCGTAGTCGATCATGGAGCCGTTCATAGCTATCCGATCGCCGTCACTGTTGTCGATCTTGCGCCGCCTGATTCGCTGGTGATCAATCCGCCTGCCACAGCGCCCAACACGGTCCCCAACACGGACTTCGCCGATCCGATCATTCCCCTACCCTATGGGGCTGAGATTCCATTGCTGTCACCGCTGGGACTATTCGGAATGGTGCTTCTCGTCGTCGGCACCGCCACTCGACTACTGCGAGGCCGGCGACCGAGCTACCGATAGCCATCGCCGACTGAAGTCTTCGGGTTACGGCGATGCACCGACGCCGCACCAACGCCCCAGCGCGGCCGCGTTGCGGCTGCAACGCTCGCGGTCCAGAATGTCATGAGACGCAGCAGGGCAAGGGGTGACGGCGATGAAGGTGCGGCTGCTTGATGTCAATAGTGCCGATCTGCCGCTCATCGAGGGGTGGCTTCGCGCGGACCACGTCCGTCGCTACTGGGGCGCACCCGAGGAGAACACTCGCCTGCTGCACGAGCCACCTGCCGGTGGGCACTGGCGCGCCCTCATCGAGGCCGAGGGTCGCAAGGTGGGCCTGGTGCTGTGGCAACATCCAACCCGCCAGGAGCTTGATGAGGCCGGGCTCCACGACGTCCCCGAGAGCGTCATCGACATCGACATCATGATCGGCGAAGCCGCCGAGAACGGACGAGGTGTGGGTTCTGCCGCGATCCGCTTGGTCGCGGACAACGCACTGGCCGACCCCGCGGTGCCCTTCGCCATCGCTGCGTCTGCGGTCGACAACCGGGCTTCGCAGCGAGCCTTCGCCAAGGCAGGCTTCCGCAACGACCGGGAGTTCGACGACGTTCCGAGCGGGCGGTGCGTGCTGATGGTGCGGCATCGTCAGCGACTAGAGGGTGCGACATGAACGAGCCCACTCCGCGCTTCTGGGAAGTCTTCTTCGAGGTCTACGAGGCACTGCCTCGGCAGGGGCCGGGCAGCCGGGCCTGCGCGGCCCGGGCCCTGGAGTTCTGCCACGACCTGCCACCGTCGCCGGCCGTACTGGACCTGGGCTGCGGCGTCGGCGGGCAGACGCTCCACCTCGCCGACCTCACCTCCGGAGCCATCGTCGCCATCGACAGCCACGCGCCGAGCATCGCGCGGCTCAGGACGACGGTGGTCGAGCGTGGAATCTCGCACCGTGTCCGGCCCGTGGTCGGCGACATGGCCCATCCGGACCTGCCACCCGAGAGCTTCGACCTCATCTGGTCCGAGGGAGCGCTCTACAACATCGGCATCGAGAACGCCCTGCGGGTCTGTCGTGGCCTGCTGCGCCCCGCCGGTCACCTCGCCTTCACCGACGCCGTTTGGCGGAAGGGGAACCCGCCGCCCGAGGTCAAGGCGAGCTTCGATCTCGATTACCCCACTATGGGCCGAGTCCCTGACATCGTGGCGGCCATCGAGAGGTGCGAGTATTCGCTCAACGGCCACTTCACCCTGCCCGACGAGGCCTGGTGGGATGACTTCTACACGCCGATGCAGACGCGCCTCGAGGAGTTGCGTGGCAAGTACGCTGCCGATGTCGAGGCCCTTGCCGCGCTCCATCAGCTCGCGCAGGAGCCCGAGATGCACCGCGCCCATTCGGAGTACTACGCCTACGAGTTCTTCATCGTGCGCCGTGTGTGACGCGCGCTGACGTCTACTTTGGAAGGCACCATGCGGTGCTGTCAGAGCGAGCGAAGATCAAGCGGCAGACGATGCAGAAACGGAAGAAAGAGCATCTGGCCGAGAAGGCCGCCTACAGCTCCGCCAATTGGCCCGCTGTCAATCACCTTCGGGCGGCGATTTGTGCACCAACGCCGTGACAGGCTCGAACGCCACGAGCCCGCCGCGCGGTGGCGGCGTTCGCATGGCGCGCGGCAACAACCAACGGTAAGGGGCACCGGCTGCGATGGATGCCTGTATGGCGAGGATGTCGAGGTAGAGCTGGCCATCGTGACCGATGCTGATGCCGCCCTCGCTGGTGTCGGGCAGGGGGTAGCGTGACAGAAGGTCGCCGCTAACCGGGTCGAGTGCCACGAGCAGCGTGCTGCGACAGTGCATGAACTCGCGACCGAAGACTCTCAGATCCCAGCCCAGCACCAGACTCGTGAAGATCACCTGCTCGGTGATGGTGACGACGCTGTCGATGGCGGCCACTGGCTCTCCCGAAACCACGAAGGGCCACCACTTGCTGACGGTCGGGAGCACCTGCCTCGCCACCTCGTGATAACTGCGGGCCCACAAGGTTTCACCTGTGCGCCCATCGAGCTTGACGAGGCGCTCGTGCGCCAGCGCGTAGACCGCTCCGTCCGGCCCCGACGAGGGTGAGGCCGGCACGCCGCCTACCTCGGCGCTGAACATCACCTCGCCAGTCTGAGCATCGAACGCCAGCAAGTCGCCGTCACCATCGAAGGCGAAGACCCGCTTGCCGTCGTGGGAGATCGCCGGGCTCGTGCCCGTCCCCGCGTCCGTCATGGTCTCGAACGCGATAGCGAGGCGTCCGTCCACCAGGTCAATCCCGTAGAAGAGCCCTTCTTGCAGGCTGCGGCCTCCGGCCAGCAGATAGATGCGACCGCTCTTCGGGTGGACGGCGGGAGAGTTCGTGACCTCGTAGCGGTAGCCCATGAGGATCTGCTCGACACGCGCCTTTGTCTCGGGGTCCATGAGGCCGGGCTCCCAGATCCAGTCGGGAACCCCGGGGCCGTCCGGGCTCGGTCCTCCCGGGAGATCGAGCACCGGCACCGCGAGAGATCCCGTGCCGCGATCGAGCAGCACGATCTGTCCGTGTACGCTGATGCCGCCGACGAGGCCGGCTACGAAGATGCCCGTGACGAAGGGGCCGTCGACACCGAGGCTCTCCAGATCGGTCACCCATTTCTTGCGGCCGTCCGGATGGAACGCCCAGAACTGATTGGTGTCACCCAGGTAGACGTCACCCTCTTCGCCGATGAGGGGCGCGCTCGTCACCGCTCCTGGACCGAGATCGTCGCGGCCGCGATAGGGCGCGCTCTCCCAGAGGATGTCACCGGCCGGTGACAGCGCGTGCAGATGTGCTGTGCCGAGCCCGCGTCCCGTGGTCGAGAAGAGTGTTCCGTCGCTGGCCACGCTCGGCGCCGTCCAGATTCCCGCGCCTTCGAGTGCGCGCCAGGCCTCGCGCAGCTGCGGTGAGACGCGAAGCGGTACGTAGTCGGAGTTGCGCGAGTCCGCGTGAACGGTGGCCCAGGTGGTGGACGCGTAGCCCGGGCCGTTCGAGAAGCGCGAGGTGCCGTCTTCGGCCGCGGCTGTCGCGGCCAGGGAGGAGATCAAGAACACGAACAAGATCAGGTTGATCGTCATCGTCGCGCAACAGTCTGCGATACCGACCCCGCCGACGTCTCGAACCCATCGAGCCAGCTCGCCGAGGCCTCGCGACCCAGCGCGTGGAGCCGCCGCAGGTTCGACTCACTCGCATCGAATGCCCGACCCTTCCAGCCGCCCAGCTCTGGGTGCGGCGGCACATCGTGAATCCGAATCTCTCGGAGACCCGGGCGGATCTTCTCAGGGGATTGGCGTACGAGATCCGACACGAAGTCGATGGCTCGGCGCTCCCGTGCGAGGGCCGCGCTGAAACTGAGCTCGCTGATCCGTGCAAGAAGATCACCCCCGTCCTTCGGAAGGGACGGTGAGCGAGGAGCCGTCCTCACTAGGACGATGTCCGAGGCATCGCAGCCCGTGATGATCGGGAAGAGCGCAGGATTGCCGAGGAAGGCGCCATCCCAGTAGTGCTCACCGCCGATCTCGACGGCATCGAAGACAAGAGGTACGCAGGACGATGCGCAGAGCACATCGACATCGATTTCCGCTGCCTCGAATACCTTGATGGCGAAGGTCCGCACATCGGTTGCGTTTACGAAGACAGGAAACGGTGCGCGCGGAATCTGCGAGAAGTCGATGGTCGAAGCAATCGCGCCGCGCAGGGGCTCCATCGTCTGTGGGTCGAATTCGAAGTCGGCCAGAGCACGCCCTGCAACGTCGTGAACGGTGGCCGCAGTCACGCTGCCAACCCAGTCGCGCAGCGAGCGGAACGCACCCGAGAAGCGTGACCGCCTGCGCGCAGCGCACACGGCGGAGAGACGAAGCCAGAAACTCTCGAGCTGGGCTCGTGCGCCGGCGGCGCCGTCGCGGGCGAAGCCATCGGCGAGCAGGGCGGCATTCAACGCTCCCGCGCTGGCACCCGTGACGCCTGCGAACTCGAAATGGTCGCGTTCGAGGAATGTGTCGAGCACTCCCCAGCTGTAGGCGCCCATCGTGCCACCGCCCTGCAGCGCCAGGCTGACCCGCCGCGGGGGGCGCCCAGGCTTCTCCTCTGAAACAGTCATTGCAATCTTGTCCGTCCTCTTTGTCGGTACGCCGCGAGATTGCTGGGCTCTTCTCCTCCCCTCCCGGGCACACCCAACCGCTCACGCTCGAGCACGATCGGGGAGACAATCAGTCTGTTCCGGCGCGGAGCGCACTAGAACTCGGTCGATCAAATTCATTCATCCTTTCGATCGACCGGGTTTCAGCACACTCCAGGGTAGCCTATAAGGCGCTTGGCAAGCTGGGGATCGACTATCGGTCTCGCAAAGCCGGCCGTGGGCGCCAGGAAGAGGACGGCCTTCCGTGAGCCCACACCGTCTTCGGAAACCTCAAGGCGTGGCCACGTGGAACCTTCCACGGGGTTAGCCCGAAGCACCTTCAGCGCTACCTGCATGAGTTCGCGGTCCGCCTCAACCAACGCTGGCACGAGACCGAGCTTTTCTCCCGCGTTCTGCACTGCGCGATCAGCGCGAGCCCCTTCCCTTGCCACCATTTGACAGCGGAGCGAACCTGATAGGCAGAACGGGTGCAACGTCCACGGTCCAGATTGCCATGAGACGCAGCATCTCCACACGCCCTTTCGAAGCAGCATGCTTGAGTATCATCTATTGGGGTGGCTCGACCCGACCGGCGCGAGTTGCTCGCCGTCATTGAGAGCGCACAGGAGGGATCGGGGCCGGCAGAGGGTGCATTCCTGAATCTCGACGGATATTCAAGATGGGATCGTGGTACTATCGCCACAAGTTGCTTCCGTGACGGAATGGAGAGGTAGTCCCGCTAGTCCCCGGGAGTCTTCGCAGTCATCGTTCGCAGTCATCGAATGACGTAAACCGATCGAGGTACACTTGGCGGACGGAGCCGGCGCAACAAGATGGCACCATTCAGTTTCAGCCCGCGACCCAAGACCGAATCGGAGTGTATCTTGAATATCGGAGCGATTCTGCCCCGTTCATACGCGCTAGCACTCTGCCTCTTCGTGGTCGGTGCACTGAGTCTGGGATGTGATGACCCGCCCAATGGCGACGGCCAGACATCGATTGACAGGAGACTTAGCACTGAAGACGACGTACTCGTCTTCCTGCAGCCACTGGGCCACGGCTCAGACTTGCTTGGGGATTTGGACGACTCTCTGACCTCGTTCCTGAGGGTCGAGCTGTGCACGCCGCTCGCGGATGGCAGCTGCACCGCCGTGGCGAGCCTCGACGCCACCAGTGGGGGCGACGAGCGGCTGCGTCTTGCCGGGTCTGCGTACATGGCAACCTACGATGTCAATCCCGACAACACCGATAGCCTGCGGATCGGCGTGTCGGTCGCCGGCCTCGACCTCGGGTACGTCGACACCGAACTCAGGGGGGCCGTGGTCATTCGTTTTGTTGTGCGCAATGACTCGGCGGTGCGCGCACGCGTCCTCGCCGAGCAAGGCCTCTCGTCGACCGAGATCGCCAGCGTGCTATTCGGCGAGTTTGACCTCTCAGCCGCCGACACCGCCGGCCACCTGCAGCGGGAGGGCTTCAGCGCGGTCGGCATCGCAGTTGCGCTCCGCGATGTCTACGGCCAGACGGCTGAACAGACGGCCACCATCCAGCGCGACCTGGGCTTCTCCTGCGTCGACATCGGTGGCACGCTCGCCCAGGTCTATGGGTCTGATGCCCCGGAAGCGACGAGCCTCCTGGCCATGCTCGGCTTCTCTGCGGCTGAGATCGGCGCGGCCCTTCGGGCGGTCTACGCGCTGAATGACGCTGACACCGCTTCCGCGCTCAAGCTAGCGGGATTCGGCGCAGACGCCATCTACGATGTACTCAAGAGTTTGTACGACGTCGACTTCGACGAGGGTGGCGCCCTGCTGCACGCAGCCGGATTCACCGGGCGCGAGGCCCTCAGGGCGACCTTCGACGACATGTCTGCCTTCTACAGCGAGATCGCTGATACCATCGGGCCGATCGTACGCGTCCATCCCGACGAATTGTACGAACCCGCGAGCGTCGACTGGTTCCTGGCGCGCGCCAAGGTGGAAGACACGAATTGCGATGCCTGCTCGGCCGATCGGGAGAGTCTGATCGAGCTCAGCGAGAATTTCGTCGAAAGAAACGACTTACGGGTTGCTTGCGAGGATACGGGCCTCGTCGCAAGCGTCGCGGATGTATGTACAGACGAGCCGAGCGCGGAACTGGGACCGCCCACGCTCACGCTACGGTCGAACGAGGAGAAGCTTTCGGGGGATCCCGCGACGGCCCTCCACTACGTGCATATCCTTCGGCAGGAGGGATTCACCGATCTTCAGTTCTGGCTGTTCTACCCCTTCAACGGAGCTGGCGCCACGCGCCTCACAGTCGACTCCCTACTCTTCAACTACACGCCGCCGAAGGGGGGGACGCGCACGCCTCCGCTTGGCGAGCACCAGAGCGACTGGGAGGTCGTCATCCTACGTCTGGACGACAACGACGCACTCGAGTCGGTCTTCATGTCAGCGCACGGCAAGTACCACCGGTACGGGCCGGACGAGATCGAGTTCTCGGACGGCCACGTCGTGGCCTACTCGTCGCTGAACGGACACGCCAATTACCCAGTGGTCGGCGACAACGGCCACGACGAAGTATCCGAGGGTCTCGTGGTCCCCTCGATCGACTTCTCCCTCGGCTGCCTGCCCCAGGCCTGCGTCAATGAGTGCGCTTGTCCGCTCCCGGAGATCCCCGGCTCGTGGGTCTGTCCGGTGAATGAAATATGCGTGCCCGTCTGCGAGCTCTTCAAGGGCTGCAAGAACAGGTGCGCTTGTCCGCTCCCCCAGATCCCTGGCTCGTGGTTCTGCCCGGTGAATGAAGTATGCGTGGACGTCTGCGTTCCGGAAACGCCCCAGTGCGCCAACTTCGCAACGCCAGAGGTGTACATCGGCGAGTTCAAGATCCAGACGCTCAACATCACCGCGACCGGCGGGGCCGAGGTCTCCGACTACGAGATCGTCGGCGCCTACGACGCGTCCTTGGGCGCCGACGTGCTCGTGCCGACCCACGCGGATTCGGAGATGCACTGGATCGAGTTCCCTGGCTATTGGTCGCCCCAGAAGACCCTGCATCTCCCGGCCGAGACTGTGGGAGACATCGTGTACGAGCAGGGCGAGCCCATCGTGAAGGCGGTCTGCCGGCTCTCCAACTTGGACAGTTTTGGGGTCACCCCGAGCTGCTCCCCATTCGACTGGATCCCCGGAGTTGATGCCTGCGGGATCACACATCGCGCCTTTCTCGATCGGTGTAGACAGAACATTCAACGTGCAGTGGGGTTGGTCCCCCAAGAATGGCTCGATGAGCGCGCCCCGGGCGGAGTTCTCGAGGCATCTCGCCTGCCCTCCCCGGGCTCTCGCCACTGCAACCCGCAGGCAATCACCATGACCGACTCGGAGAAGCCCGAGTGGATCTACGCGGCGACGCCTAAAGACATCGACTGCTGCGGCAACGGCATCTGCGAAGCGAGGGAGAAGCGGGACGGGAAGATCACTTGCGTCGAGGACTGCTGGTTGCCCGACTGAGCCCTACGCCGTGAAGCTGCTGGGCCTTGCTCCGCCCTGCTGGGCACACGCAACCACTCACGCTCGCGCGCGATCGGGGAGACTGGTCTCGCTGGGGAGCCCGGATTCGGGCGGTCTTCCCGTATCTTCCCTGTGGATCAGGGATTTCGGCCCAGGAGACGGATTCGCGCGAGACTGCCTACCCCGCCACCTAGTCTGCTGTTGCAGATTTCCTATTCATGCACGAACGCCCTAGCCTTTGGCAAACTCACCGGCAGACCACATTTCAGCCAGACGAAACTTCTGGATCTTGCCTGATCCCGTCATTGGAAACTCACTCACTTCGATCCAATGCGTGGGGGTCTTCTGCGGTGAAAGATGCTCGCGCAGGTAAGCGTAGAGGTCATCCCGGCGCATGCTCTTCTCAGAGGGGCGAATGAACGCTCCCACCACTTCTCCGAGTTTCTGGTCGGGAAGGCCGACAACGGCAACCTCCGCAACAGCGGGGTGCTCGAACAGCAGGTCTTCGATCTCTCGAGGATAGATGTTCTCCCCGCCGCGAATGATCATATCCTTCAGCCGCCCTTCGACCCGGCAGTAGCCGCGCTCATCCATGGAGCAGAGATCGCCGGTGTGCAGCCATCCGTCGCCGTCCACCGCTTCCGCGGTGGCCTCGGACATGTCGAAGTAGCCATGCATCACGTGGTAGCCGCGCGTGCAGTATTCACCTACCTGACCCACGGGCAGCGTTTCACCGGATTCAGGGTCGATGATCTTCACTTCCACACCGGGCATGGGCCCGCCCAGGGTTTCCGCCTTGTCCTTTGTCGTATCGTTTGACCGGGTCATCGAGGCCACGGGCGAGCACTCTGTCTGGCCGAACACGATGGTGAAGTCCACACCCAGCTCATTCTCGAATCTCTCCACCAGCGCCGCGGGAACGGTGGAGCCACCGCTCACAATGGCGCTCAATGTGGACAGGTCGCGCCGTGAAGAATCTGGATGGCCCAGCATGGCCAGCAACATCGTCGGGACGGCACCCATACCGTGCGCGCCGTAGGTCTCGATCAACTCCAGCACGAGGCCGGGTTCAAAGGCCTCCACCACGATCTGCGTGGCCATCCTGGACACCGCGCCAAGCACGCAGAGAACGCAGCCCCCGGTATGGAAGAAGGGCATCACGGCGATCCACTGTGCCCCCTGCGGCGCCCCAGCTCGATCCCACGTATGGGCGCCGTTGTTCACCAACCCGCGGTGGTGAAGCAGCGCGCCCTTGGGAAACCCCGTGGTTCCGGATGTGTACTGGATCATCACTGCGTCTTGCGGATTCACTGTCGGAAGTTCGACCTGCGCCCGATCGGCCGAAGCCATGAATTCATCCCACTGGTCGATCCGAATTACTTCGCGCAGTGCGGCGCACTGACTTCGAACGGCTTCTGCTGAAGCCAGCAGGCGATTGCCCCGATACTCGGGCAGTGTGAAGATCCCGGCGCTTTTCGATTGATTGAGTACGTAGGCGAGTTCGGACTGCTGATAGGAGGGATTCACCGTCACCAGCACCACGCCCGCCATCGCGCAGGCAAATTCCAGGATGATCCACTCGGGAACGTTGGGCGCCCAGACGGCAACGCGCTCCCCCGGCTCGAATCGCGTGAGCAGGGCCCTGGCCGCGCGGTCTGCGTCATTCCGCAACTCAGCGTAGGTCCAGTGTCGTTGCAGGTCCGGATCAGAGTGCCCGACAATGATCGCCTTGCGGTCCGGCACGGCGGTGGCCGCTTCTTCCAGCAGTTGTCCCAGGGTAATGTCTCGGACGCCGGGGCGATCGGGACCTCTGGCAAATGATTCCGTCAGCATGAAGGTCGACTCCAACCGATCACGGCGCCTCGGGCCAATTCCCTCGGTGGCCTGCCAAATCTATCAGATTCGGTGAGGTCGCTCGGATCGTAGGAGCCAGCGGTGTGCGAAGATTCGGCTGACGGAAAACCTGAGCGAATTCAGTAGATTTGCTCTGTGTCGAGCTGTTGCCTTCCGGCTGCGGCGTTGGTGCGTGGCTCCCAATCGCTGCGCGTCATGGAGGCGAAGCCCCTGATCTGGAGTCGCCGCCCATGAAGTAGCCGAAACGCAGCCAGTACAAGTACGCGAAGTTTCGTTATCGAGTGCGAAATTGGCGTGAGTACGAGGCGGTTCAAGAGAAGGGCGACGGGCGAGCAGTGAGAGGGCTCATTCCACCTGGAAGCAGCGCTCAGCGCAATCCTAGTCCGTCGTCCGCACTGAAGGAGAGGAATCGGAACATCCGCTCGATCCGCAGACTCGGCCGACGCGAGTGGTGCAAGCGGTCAGGCTACACCAAGCGTGCCATGGTCGAGAACGCAATCTATCGATACAAGACCATGATCGGTCGAGGCATGAGAAGCCGCACCCTGGCAGGCCAGTGCGTGGAGGTTCAGCTTGCGTGCAGGGTTCTCAACACGATGACCCGGCTCGGAATGCCCGACAGCTACCGAGTGGCGTGCCATTCGGATGGGGTGAGATCGAAGTCATCTTCGAGCCGTGCAACAACGCCCCTCGACGCTTCTGCCCGAGGAAGCCGAGCGCCTCGCCGACGACCTGGCGGGGATTCTTTCCCCGCCTGCGACATCGTCACCGGCATGAGATGGCGCGGGATTCATGCACCAACGCCCGTCGGTGAGGCCCTCTACGCTCTCGCTCGTCGCACTCCTATTGCGGAGATAGCGACGACGAACAGCAGCGTGCCCAGGATGACATGGTGGCCGCGGCTCAACGTTGGCACGACCAGAGCGGTCAGCGGCGGAACTGGGTCGCCACTGAGCCGCCTCAGACAGCGCAGTCCCGAGTAGTCCGCCTCCTCGACGCCGATGAGCGCCAACAGGTTGGTGAGGTCGATCGCGCTGAGCATGAAGTCCCCGTTGGTGTCGGAGATGTCGATATCGCATGTGCCGCCAAGGCCGATGCATTCTTGCAGATGCGTGACATCCGCGACCGTGATCTCGCCATCCCCGGTGTTGTCTCCGCACTGACACGAGTCCGGGATGCCATCGT
>JAJDAO010000027.1 GCA_029261835.1 Deltaproteobacteria bacterium
AGGAGAACAGGAGAGTATTCAAAAAGAAATCGATTAATGATTTATCAGAGATAACAAAAACATTATACCCATACAAGAGGGAGATACAAGGCATAGTCGTAGAGTCAACTTTTAACTGGTACTGGATAGTAGATGGACTTATGGAAGCGGGATATAGAGTGCATCTTGCAAACCCATCAGCAATTAAGCAGTATGAAGGATTGAAGTATACCGATGACACGTGGGACTCATTCTGGTTAGCTCACTTATTACGTCTTGGAATATTGCCGGAAGGACATATTTATCCAAAGGAGACACGGCCAATAAGAGATTTATTACGAAAGCGATTGATGCTGGTTCACCACAAAACAGCACACATATTAAGTATGCAGAGTATGGTGAGTCGTAATAATGGTATTCAAATGGATGGTAATGCTATAAAGAGGATGAACGTCAAAGAGTTATCAGGTCTCTTTGCAGATAAGCATTTACTGATGTCGGCCAGTTGTAATCACCAGGTGATAAATTTCCTAAGTAAACAAATTGTAAAAATAGAAAAGAGTGTGTTGAGTAAAGTGAGGCTACAGGAGACTTACAAGAAACTCCTGACGGTACCTGGTATTGGAAAGATATTGGCAATAACCATAATGCTTGAGACTGGGAATATCTGTCGATTTCGTGAAGTGGGGAATTACTCTTCATATTGCAGATGTGTTTCGTCAACAAAGTTTTCAAACGGTAAGAGTAAAGGAAAGGGAAACAAAAAGAATGGTAACCGGTATCTTGCCTGGGCGTACATAGAGGCATCACTCTTTGCCAGGCGTTACTCACCGGAAGCGCAGAGCTGGTATCAGCGTAAGATGTCGAAAAGTAACAGGATTGTAGTTGCAAAAGCATTAAGTAACAAGTTGGCTAGAGCGTGTTACTATGTTATGAGAGATCAAGTTCCTTACGATGCAGCAAAGATTTTTCAGTAAAAGATAGAGGTGGGACGGTGAACCGTTACTGTAGTTGGTAAATAATCCATCTGATTTGATTGGAAAACTGTTCCACCCAAGGATATCAATTAGCGAAAGTATTTACCTGATCTGCCCATGGTGTGAGCCACGAGTTGTTGGACGCAATGAACCATACAATTTGTGAAATATCGACTGGACACATTCACGGAACCGATGATTTTCTGGGACAAAAAATTTGTCAAGGGCGGAGAGATTTTCTGAAATGGGAAATTCTCACAAAGCCTTAAACCCGATGGGTGACTGGTGCAGGTTGGAATATCCATAAAAGAATAGAAATAACGGATGCAGGAAAAGGTGATACGAATAGCTTACTGTTTTATTTATAACGTAAAAAGAATTGTTTTTTTGCGAGTGGAGAGTGTTTTGCTATTGACAAAAACCTTCTAATGGGTGACTACAGTAAATTTGGTTAATTTTCCATTGGGAGGGCACCAAGATCGCAAAGATGGAAATCGTTTTGATAGGGTTTCATTGTCCAGATAAAATCGTTTGAGAAAAAAGGGCCAAGTCGCCCCTTGACTGCATAGGCAAGAAAGTATTTTATCCTCTCCAAACCGCATTTCACCTGTAATTCCCAACTCTTTTTATCCGTATCTTCTTGCCTTTTTCTCTGTGTTCTCTGCGGTGAATCCCTTTTTCCCCTTGAATTAACTATTTAACGTCACTATTATATTAAGCTGTTATAAAAATGTGTCAAGGCTGTTTTCGTGCTATAAGTTGTAAGTAATTCAAGTTAAAAGACTTAGCCCGCGTGGCTCAATGGTAGAGCACGTCACTCGTAAACCCATCTGCATGTTTTTCGCAAGCCCTTTAAATTCAACGTAATACGTTATATATTATATACTTATAACTATATTTGAACTGGCTCAATTTGTCTCTATTTGTACCAATTTGTACGACTTATAGTCGCAATATAGTCGCAACAACTTCACCATGAGGGGGGGTGGGTGAAGTAGGTGTATTTTTGAGTTATCCACATTTGTGAAGAATTTATATTTCTCTCACACATTATTAGTACCACATATAGAACTTTCATTTATTAAGTGTAATCAGAAGGATAGGGGGGATTAGCTCAGTTGGGAGAGCGTTTGAATGGCATTCAAGCAAAAGTGTGTTATTATCATTATGTCCTATTTTGCAGTGTTTCGCTAAGTCTTTGTCAAACTCGTTGTTTGTTAGATTTATAGGTCATTACGGGGAGTCTTCCCGACTCTCTGTTTTGACCTATTTTGCATCTTTACTTCACATTTACTTCACACCCACACCCTTTAACCAAATGCATACAGAAATTTCACATTTTTAAGTCTAGCGAAGTATACCCGTTTCAACCATAATATTATTTGGGAAAGCAAGATGCGTGGTCTCTATGTACCTCTTTATATGACAGTATGGGCAATACATGGCTCGAACCAGTGACCCCTTGCTTGTCGAGCAAGTACAGGGTATTTTCAACTATTTTCTCAAGTGCCTGATTTAATGACTGTTATGACGCTATCAATTATCACTTAATGAGTTACAACATAATTCCAATTCTGGTGATTCCTGTGGAGTCCTGCTGATTACGGTGGAGTTGACTACGTTTTGACTACGTTCTGACGATCCTATCATAAATGACTTCTTTATCTGGTAGTCAAAATAAAAACTATAATTGAACTGCCAAATCTAAAAGAAAGTAAGTTACCTCCCCCTACTGAAAAGTTTTATGAAATGATATTATGTGGTGGATATTTGCGAGAGACAGGCAGGTCATTTTGAGTTTAACATAAACTTAAAGTTAATCACATGTGTTTATACTTGTTGCTTGTCAGAATAAAAAATTTCTGATATATAAAACTTATGAAAATTAAAACAGTCAAGATGGAGACTCCTGAAGGAGTAAATATAATAATTGGTCAGTCACATTTTATAAAGACTGTCGAGGATCTTTATGAAGTTATGATTGGTTCTGTTCCAAATGCCAAATTTGGTATTGCCTTTTGTGAGGCGTCTTGTGATTGCTTAGTTAGAAAAGAAGGCAACGATAAAGAAATGGTAGAAATTGCCGTCAGAAACGCATCTTCTATAGCATCTGGGCATACATTCGTGATTACTATGAAGGATGTATTT
>JAJDAO010000028.1 GCA_029261835.1 Deltaproteobacteria bacterium
CTCGCCGCGATGCGTGTTGAGCAGGATGTTGTTGGTCATGTTCATGGCGTGGATGCTCCAGCGGTTGTGGCCGCTGGTCATCATGAAGCGCCGCTCGGCGCCGCCGTGGTTCGGCGGCTCCTTGTGGGTGGGCAGCTCTTCTTCCGCCTCCAGGAACCACTCGTGGTCGATGTAGAACTGGGCGCGGCGCACCAGCGTGTCGTAGGGAATCTTGTCCTCGGTGTGCCAGCGCAGCGGATTGTGTACTTCGTCGGGCTTGAGGGTCGAGCCCTGGGACTGCCCGTGCCCCACCATGCCCCAGTTGGTGAAGCGTACGTGACCCTTCTCGCGCATCGTCTCGAGCGTGGTGTCCTTGGGCAGGATGCCGTAGACCGCGTTGTCCCGGATTGCCTCCTCCCAGAACTTCTCCTCACTGTCGATGACGCCGCCCAGCGTGAATCGATCGTAGAGCTCTCCGAGCTCGTGCGTCACTCCCTTGAAGTCGGTGAAGCTCTCCATGCCGCGCTCCTTGGCCTTGCGGTCGAGCGCCTTGAGCATGAGGAGCGAGATGTGGAGGTCCTGCTTCGCATCGCCCGCCGGTGGCGTGGCGTGGTCCGTCAGCACCCAGTTCAGATGGTGCACCGAGAGCATCGCGTGCCCGATCTTCTCGTAGTGCTGGGCGGCCGGCAGAATATAGTCGGAGTAGAGGCCGGTCGTCGTGATGCGATAGTCGACGGAGACCACGAGATCGAGCTTGGGCCAGAAATGCTCGAGCAGGTGCTTCTGGCCGCCGCGATTGCGACGCAGCATATTGCCGCCCGCTTCGAAGAGCACACGCGGCTGGACCGTCTTGTACGCCTCGGAGTAGCCCTTACCCCACCAGCCCTTCTCGATTGCCTCCTCGACGTAGTCGTCGTAGCTGCGCTTCATGCTGGGGCAGTTGTTCTCGGGGTCGTTCCAACGCTCCTTGTAGCCCTGTTGGTAGTACCAGAGAAAGGCGGGCGGGACCGGGGCGCCGAGCTCCCCCGCCTCGCTCACCAGCTCGAGCATGCGGTTCTGCAGCATCTCCTTCGTCTGCGTCGGATCCGTCATGCTCATCATGCGCCGCAGGGCGATCATGCCGGCCACGTGCTGCTGCGCCGCCTCCTGTCCGGGCCCCTGCTTGGCCGGCATCATCATCTCGCCGTCCATGCCGAAGATCGCCCAGGATCGCGTGCCGGTTCCCCTCTTGCCCCAGTTGCCCGTGAGCCCCAGGAGCAGCGCCATCGAGCGCTCCATCAGGTCGCCGTGGTAGTACTTGCCGGAGTTCCAGCCGATGAAGATCTTGGTCTTACGGGTCGCGATCTTGCGCGCGAGCGCTCGGATGTTCTCGGGCGCGATCTGGCAGATCTCGCCCGCCCGCTCGGGTGTGTAGTCGTCCAAGTGACGCCGCAGGCGGGCAAAGACCGGCTCGACCTCGATCGTGCTGAAGTCCTTGAGCATCACCTTGAAGCGGCCCTCGAGCGCCGGCTCGACATCGGCCTTGGCGAGTGTGTGGCGCGGCGCGCCGCACATCGTATTGTTCCGGGCATCCCACCAGAAGAACTGGTCGTCGCGATCCCCTTCCGTGACCTCGTTACCGCGCAAGAAGCGACCGGTATCCGTGCGGACTAGCAGCGGCATGTCGGTCTGTTCTTGCACGAAGGCCTTGTTGTAGAGCCCGCTGTCGATGATCACCTTGCACATCGCCAGGGCGAACGCCGCGTCGGTGCCGATGCGAATCGGCTGGTGGTAGTCGGCGTGGATCGCGGAAGGGCTGTAGTCGGGCGCGACGGTGACGATCTCGCCGCCGTTGTAGCGCGACTCCGCCAGGTAGTGGTACCACTGGATGTTCGTGTAGACGGGGTTGGCGTGCCAGATCAGTGTCAGCTCCGGCAGGAACCAGTCATCCATGCTGGCGACGGGGTTGAAGAGACCCCACGTCAAGTGGTAGCCCGGACTGAAGTCCTGAAACTCCGCGTCGCCATCGGTCATCGGCGTACCAAGGATGCCGGTCCAGGCGCGGGCCGGCTGCGATCCGACCTCCGGCGTCAGCGGCGTGATGACCGACTCGGGTCCCTCTTGCTGTATGGCGTCGAGGATCCGCCCCGCAATGTCATCGATGGCCTCGTCCCACGAGACCTCTTCGAACTTGCCCTCGCCACGCTCACCGACTCGCTTGAGCGGTGTGGTGACGCGATCGGGCGAGTAGTGACAGTGGCTCCAGCAGGCCCCCTTCTGGCACCCCATCGGATTCATGTCGGGGATGCCGGGCTCGATCGGCTTCAGACTACCGGACTGCTCTTCGCGCACGATCCTGCCGTCGCGCGTGTACACGCGAAACGGACAGCCGCCCGGGTAGCAGTCCACCGAGTGGGTACCCCAGGTGACCTTGTCCCACGTCCACTTGTCGCGGTATCGATCGCTCCACTCGCCGGTCATCTTCGCCATGTCGTCGGCCTCCTCGGTTCGTTGCTGGTGCCCAGCCCGAACGGGGATACTGCCGATTCCAGCGCGGCCCCAGTATGAGCCCTGTCATACGGGTTCGTATGTGAACGGTGCCCGCGCGAGACGACTGCAGCAGCTCCTTGTGCCCCGAGGGGTCAGCCTGCCGTGCTTGCGGGGGCCTCGGCGACAATGGCTTTGACGACGTCGAGGTAGACGTGGCGCACGTCGCGAATGCGAAAGCCGGCCCGCTCCACGTTGGCCACGGTTGGACGGTTCATGTCCGGGCCGAAACGGCGCGCGAGGGGCGTCATGATATTGAGCATCAGATTGAAGGGGAAATAGCGGCTGCCGGTGTGCTCGAACATGTGCAGCTCACCGCCCGGTACCAGCACGCGCCGTAGAGACTCGAGGCCGCCCACCGGATCGGGCACCGAGCAGAACGTGCACGAGGTGAAGACCTGATCGAAGCTCGCGGCGGGGAACTCCAGCGCGTGCACGTCCATCTCGCGCAGCTCGAGCTTGCCCGGGTAGGCGTCGGCACGCGCCCGAGCCTGCTCCAGCATCTTCGGGCTGATGTCGATGCCGACGATCTGGCAATTGGGCGGAAAGAACTGGATGTCCAGGCCGGTTCCCACGGCCAGGAAGAGGATGCGGCCCCGCATGGCGGAGAAGAACTCTCGCTTGTAGGGCGCCCAGCGCTTCTCCGGCCCGCGACTGCTCATGACGTCGAAGTTCTTGGCGGCGGCGTCCCACTTGGCCCGCGTGCGCTGTCTCGTCAGCTCGTCCACGGGCTGGCCCTCCGGCTGAGGTAGGCGTCCATGGCGTAGTTGAAGAGCATCACACCGACGCCGATGAGGGCGCCCATCAGCGCTCCTTTGGCCGCCGGAAGCTCGCCCATCGGCGCCGCCATGCCCACGACCATCCCGGCGAGCATTCCGCTCAACATGCTCGGCAGCATCACTTCCATGGCGCCGAAGAGCACCAGCAGGCACGCGAACGAGAGCACCATCGCGAGGGCCATGCCGAGCGCCATTCCCACCAGCATGCCCAGCCACATGTTCCAGCCCGTGCCGATCACGGCGGCGCACACCAGCCCGGCGAGCCCCCCCGAGCCGACCGAGGTCAGCACATCTCCAAAGACGAAATAGGGACGTCGTTCCACTGCCGAGCCCTCCCGATGACAGCCGAGCATACAGCAGACAGCGCCGCCGTCCGGTCGGCGGCACGGGCGTCCCGCTGCCTCACCCCGCCTTGCCATGAGGTCGGGCATGACTCCCGTCATACCGGCGCCCGGCGCGCGCGGGGCACCCTCATCGGCTGCCACAGCGCTGGGCGAGGTCTAGCGAGGGGGATCGGGAGCCATGGACAAGTCTGAGTTTGACGTCGTCATCATCGGCGGTGGCCACAACGCGCTCACGTGTGCCGCCTATCTGGCGCGCGCCAATGTAGACGTCTGCATTCTGGAGGGCAGACACGAGTGGGGCGGCGCGCTGTATACAGCGGAGAACACGGCGCCCGGCTTCTGCCACAACATTCATGCGAATTTCATGGAGTTCCTCCACTTCATGCCCTTCTACGCGGACTTCGATCTGCCGGGCCTCGGGGCGCGGACGATCTATCCGGAGGCTCAGGCGGGCATCGCCTTCAGCGATGGCCGCCCGCCCGTGATCATCTACCGCGAGGACATGATCGAGCGGACATGCCAGAACTTCGCGGTCTACTCGGAACGCGACGCCGAGACATGGCGCGCGCTCAAGACCAAGGCCAACGAATTCGCCCCGATGATGTTCGGCAATCTCTATACGCCGCCTGCCAAGTTCGACCTGCAGAAGGACGGACTTCCCACGGTCAACAACGCTCCGATGACCTTCAAGTTCTTCGGCCTCGACGAGGAGATGGCCTACAAGTCGATCCGAGACTGTGTCGACGAGCTCTTCGAGACCGACGAGATCCGAGCGCTCTTCTATCGCGTCGCGGTGGAGTTCTGTGGTCCGCCGATCGAGTGGCCGGGGACGGGCGGCACCTTTCTCTTCGCCTGCCTCTGGATGCCGGGTTGCTGGCGCATGATGGTCGGTGGCACGCACCGTTTGAACGGCGCCATGGTGACGGCCTGTCTGAAAGAGGGCGTTACGATGCGCGAGTCGAGCCGCGTCGAGAGAGTGATCCTCGAAGCGGGCCGGGCCGTGGGAGTCGAGACGGTCGACGGCAGGCGCTACACGGCCCGCCAGGCGGTTGTGAGTGGCATTGGCCTGAAGGACACCTTTCAGGATCTGGTCGGTGAAGAGCGCCTCTCCGACTATTACAGGCGGCGCGTTGCCCACTTCAAGGACGGGCCGGATCAAGTGCTGGGCTCGGTCGCGATGGCGCTCCGCGAGGCGCCGGACTACAAGTCCGCGGCCCGCGATCCCGACATCAACAAGGCCTGGTATCAGGTGGTCGGCTACGACTCAGCGGAGGAGGTGCTGAACTACTGCCGCGCGGGCCACATCGATCGGATTCCCGAGCTGCCGGGTGCCGGCGTCTGGGTGAACTCCATCTGGGATCCGAGTCAGGCGCCGGCGGGTCAGCACAACCTCACCGGCTGGTATTTCTTTCCGCGTGCGAGCTGCCTGTCGGAGGCGGAGTGGGAGGAGGTCAAGCGGAGCTACAACGGTCGCTTCCTCGCCCTCTACGAGAAGTTCGCGCCCAATATGACGCCGAGCAACGTGATTGCCGACTACCTCCACACACCGCTCGATCAGGAGCGCGGCATGCGGATGCGGGAAGGCGATTTCGGACATGGCGCCATGAGTCCCGATCAGACCGGCCTGATGCGTCCCTTTGCTGGGGCTTCACGCTACGCCACGGAGATCGAGGGGCTGTACTTGTGCGGGAGCTGCACCTTCCCGGGCGGCGGCGTGACAGCGGCCCCCGGCTACAACTGTTTCAAGATTCTCTGTGAGGACTTCGGCTACCCCGAGGTCTGGCGCAGCGAAAGCCGCAGCTACTGATCGCTCAGCGCGCGTGGGGGACTCGGCAATGGGAATGTTCGACGAAGAATTCGACGCCATCGTGATCGGTGCCGGTCACAATGGCATGGCGCTCGCCGGCTACCTGGCTCGGAGCGGCTGGAGTGTGGCGGTGCTCGAGCGGCGCACGGAGGAGGGCGGGGGGCTGTGTACGGAGGAGCTGACCGAGCCCAACTTCCTGCACAATCTGCACTCCAACTACCACTCTCTGGTGGGGCTCTCACCCGTCTACGATGACCTCGAACTCGAGGCCAACGGCGTCGACTACGCCCACCCCGACGTGCAGATGGGCAGCATCTTCTCGGACGGGACGGCGATCACCGTGCACCGAGACATGGAGAAGACCCACCGCAGCTTCGCCCGCTTCTCACAGAAGGACGCCGACACCTGGCTGCGGCTGTGGGAGGAGGTGGGGGGCTACATGGACCTGCTGGTCCGCACCCTGATGTACGCGCCCCCCATCGCGCTGAACGATTTGACGCGCGCGCTCGCCTCCTGGGGTGTGGAGGAGAAGTCTGAATTCCTGTCGGCGCGATTGAGGTCGATGTCTGTGGCGGAGTTCCTCGACAAGCACTTCGAGAACGACCGCATCAAGGCGATGCTGGCTTTTCACGCTGCCGTGTGCGCCTACCAGCCGCACGTCAAGGGACTGGCGGTAACGTTGCCTGTGCTGCTCGGCAAGATCAGCAATTGGCAGCTCTGCAAGGGGGGCAGCCATCGGCTGGCCCACACGCTGATGCGCGTGATCGTGAAGCACGGTGGGCGAGTCTATCCCCAGGTGCCGGTCGAGGAAATCGTCGTCGAAGGGGGACGCGCGGTCGGGGTGCGGGTGCCCGACGGCTTCGTGCGCGCGAAGAAGCTCGTCGCGTCGAGCATCGATGTGAATCAGACCTTCGAAACGTTGCTGCAGCCGAAGCACGTCCCCGCGAAGACGCTCGAGGGCGTCGCCGGAGTCGAGTATCAGGACGCCACGCTCTTCAACGTACACGCCGCCCTGAACGGTTTGCCCCGCTACAAGGCCGCCGAGTTCGACCCCGACATCGACCGGGCCTGGATCCTCAACGTTGGCTTCGAATCGCTCGAGGACTTTCGTCAGGAGTTCGACTGCGTACGCAGCGGGCGCCTGCCCGAAGTGCCCCGGCTCAACGTCGCCGTCAACAGTCTCTACGATCCCACCGATGCGCCGGCGGGCAAGGCCACCGGACTGATCCGCGTCTTTGCTCCCCACGCGTTGGTCGACGGTGGCGCCGAGGCTTGGGACGAGCGGGGCCGGGAGTACGGCGAGCGCTGTGTGGAGCGCTGGGCGAGCGTTTGTGCCAATTGGGACGACGATGCGCTGATGCGGCGCTTCGCGGTCGAGACACCCTTCGACATCAGTCGCAAGATGATCAACTATCGCTTCGGCGACTGGATGGTGGGGCGCATCCACCCGAGCAACCTGCTCGAACATCGCCCCACCGAAGAGCTCGCGCAGTATCGCACTCCCGTCGAAGGACTCTATCTGTGTGGCGCCTCGCAACACCCCCACGGCTACATCACCTTCGCGCCCGGCTACAACTGTCTGGGTGTGATCGCCGAGGACCATGGGCTCGACAAGTGGTGGGAGGAGATCTAGTGCCCTGTCTCAGAAGTTCGCCAACCATCTCGACGACCTTCCATCCTCGCTGGCTGCGTTGGGAATCCCTTGAAGTATCTACGGATACTCCGGCGGTCTCCCGCCTTGCCAGCGAGGCGTCTGGGCGCCGATATAGTCGCCGAACTTCTGAGACAGGACACTAACCGTGGAACGCGCGGCCGATTCCGGCATTCCCGTGACGATCGAGGCGGGCGGTGACGGGGAAGAGGCGGCCAGTGGTCTCGCCCACATGCTGCAGCAGTTTATCGAGCAGACTCTCGAGGTCTCGCCGGGCAAGCGCAGCCGCGCGCGCAGGCTGCGCGGCGAGGTGCTGTTTCGCGCGGCCGAGGACGAGGCGGTTTGCGTGAGCCTCGTCTTTGCCGGCGACCGCATCGCGCTGCGCGACGGCGCGGCCTCGCGGGCCGGGGAAGTCTCGTCCGTGACGGCTGACTTCATCAGCATCGCGCACCTCACGTCCGGCCAGGAGAGCCCCTTTGCGCTGCTCGCCCGCCGCCGACTGCGGGCACGCGTGCGGCCGCGCGACCTTCCCTTTCTGCTGCGCATGCTCGGCTTCATGCGCCTCGAGCGCGACGGCGAGACTGGTCGCCGTCGCCTCTGGCTTACCATCACCGCAGTGGCCGCAGCGGTTGCTGCGGGCGCCGCGCTGTACGCATACGCCGCCGCTTGAACGAGGAGCATCTGTGATGTCGGTGATCTACTCCGAGCCCTGGTACGAGGACATGAAGGCTCTCATCAATGGCTCCGCCGATTTGCGCGAGCGCGCACCGGCGGATCGCATCGTGCTCTCGCTCGAGGTCGAGGGCGACGGCAAGTCCCCCTACGTCCCCGAGGACGGGGCCTATTACTTCCTGCTCGAGATCGAGGGCGGTCGCGTCGAGGTATTTCGTCCGCTGCCTGAGCGTTTTAGCGGCAAGGGATTGAGCTTTCGCTTCAGCGCGCCGGCGAGCATCTGGGAGAGTGTGGCCGCCGGCCAGACCGACCCCATCACAGCGGGGCTGCGGGGTGCCATCAAGGTGCGGGGCGACATGCGCTTTCTGATGGAGAATGCCGATGCGGTGAAGCTCTTGATCGACCTCTATGGCAGTCAGGTCGACACGGAATGGCCCAAGGGGAAGCCGCCCTACTGAAGCCGAGCGCGTCGTCTGCCAGCCGAGATCTTCTCGGCTGAGCCGGTGGACTTCGCGAGCCACCGCCGGGCACTGGCCTTTCGGCGGATCTCCGCGTTGCGTAACCTTGCCGCAGAGGCATTGCGCCCGTGGCTGCGCGCCTTGACGGGCGACGGAGTCGCCCAGCTTCGGTGGCCGAAGGCCACTTCGTCTCGAGCGAGGTTCCAGTACCTGGCGACGCCAGGTTCTTCAATGGGTTGCTAGTGTCCTGGGACAGGACACGAGGAGCATACGATGCGAATTGGAATCATGTTTGGTGCCACGCCCGGACCCGACAATCGGCTGGACGGTCTGATCGACGTCGCAAAGCGGGTGGAGGAGATGGGCTTCGACTCAGTCTG
>JAJDAO010000029.1 GCA_029261835.1 Deltaproteobacteria bacterium
ATTCCTAGAATATCGTATATTTAAATAGCAGCTGTGCAACTATTATATGCTACGCATCTAATCTAGCTTAATAGGCGTTCGGTTAGAATAGCGCGTGCCCTAGGAATCTGGACGCGACCATTTAAAATAGGTGCTAGCAAACTTGTTTCGCAGCTCACTTCTGATAAAGCTTTCTCTAGCAGAGCAAGCCTATCCATACGCTACAGCTAGTACTCCGCTGCGATACTAGCACTCTTAGGTTATTCCACCTCTAAAACTTCCGCTATCGTACTTAACTCGTACACCAAAAACCCAGCCGTAACATACACACGCTGGTACAGATCGTATAGATCGTACAGATCGTAACTCTACACTTTTTGTGGTAACACGTTCTAACAAAAACCCTACACTCTTAGGTATGTCGGACAAAAAGCACGACGTCAACGACATCGTTGATCCCCGTGTTCTCCCATCTGAACTCGACGCTGACACTGGATTTCTCAATGTCAACGCTTCTCTGGAACCTGCCTTAGAAACTGAAGCCAAAACTGGTTTTCTAAGCACTGGTACTCCCAAGTCCCCACCCTTCACCGGCCTATCTGCAGATGCTTCACCAGCTAGAGCGTCTACAACTGGCAGCCACCAGCTCTCTGCTGGTGCAACTCGTCTCTTCACCTCTTTCCCTCAAAAAGAGAAACTGCAGGAAGACTCCTCGTTCTTTTCTATCTGGAAGGCCAGAATCTTGGCCTACATCATGGCCGTTCCACTTCTAGATGAGTTCTTCCATACGGCCTGGGATGTCCTCAAGAAAGCACCTCAAGCCAACTATCCTGACATGAACTCTTCGCTTGATAGACAGTTCTTTGCAATGCTCCTTCAAACTCTTTGTGACAACCTTGTCCACCTACTCCTACCTCTAGTAGAGTCAGGTCATGGCGTCAGACTTTGGAACACTATTAATCTAAAATTCGACGTTCACGACTCTACTAGGCTACGAGTACTTTATAAGAGGTTTATTTCGCTACGAATGAATGCAAGCGATACACTAGATGCCTACATCTCCAAATTCCTTGCTACTCTTACCGCCATCGCCAATGATCACAAGCGAGTCGTCGATCCCGCACTGTGCAACTCCATTCTCACTCATGGTCTTCCACAGAGGTACAACTCTTTCCTTGAGTCCCTTATGTTCTCCATGGAAGGATCTGCTGAAGTCGACACCAGAGCGCTCATCAACCGTCTTCGCACCTACGAGCGAGCCAGGATCGCCCGTGCACCCGCCGACAACCAAGCTCACGCCCTCACCGCGACCATCACGCCCCGCACAAGGGGGCGCGGTCGCGGTAGGGGGCAAGGACGCCGCGGGAGGGCTCGTCGTACCACCTACACCCGCAACAACCCTACCTACGCTCGCAACAACAACCGATCCTCGAACGCTCGTCGCGACAACTCCAATCGTCCTCGCTCTAAGAACTACAATCCCGATGTGCGCTGCGACTACTGCCACCATCAAGGCCACACCGAAGACATCTGTAGGAAAAAGAAGAAAGATCTTCGTCTCAACAACTCTGCCTCCAACGCCTTCGCAGGTATCGCACTGTTGGCTTTCGACGAATCTCCTTCCTCTCCGTCGAACTCCGTCCTCAAGGCAATCGAAGATTCTGACGATCAGGCTTCCCAACCTCCGCCTGAGAAAAAGATCAAGATCGCAGTTAAACCCTTCGATCTCCACATCTCGCCAGATGCTTGGGTTCTCGAGATCCTTTTGCTCCAATGCGAACTGACCTTATGGAAATCTCCTCAGGTCATTGAGCAACCGACCACGGCAATGCCGTTTGTTTCCACAAACGACATCTGTCATTTCCTTTCTCCTGGCCAAGTATCTTCTTCCCTCATCACTCTCTCCAGCCTAGAGTTCTTTCGCTCAGCAGTTATCCACTTTGCGAAGAGTGTCAAGCTCTCAAAAAGTGATATCTACATGAAGGACTTTAGTTCAAACCTGGACAATATGATCACAAGGTTTCGCGATAACAAACTACTATGCCGTCCCTTTGCAGATGCACACTTCCAAAGTCATGGGGTTGCTCGCCACAATGCAACTACCATAATATCCAAACTCCTCCCCACCCTTCGGGCTAACGACAACGTTCGATCGGCATGGGAGATCTTCAAGCGCAGATCACCCCAACTGCAATTCGATTTGCCAAAATTCGTGTATGTCGACCACGCGAAGAATTGGAACGTCGATCTCGACGGACCATCCTCAACCGTCACATGGGCATCCGACTGTTCATCCGACTCCGGTTCATCATCCGACTCCGGTTCAGATTCCGACACCAATAAATCTGATACCCACTACGCCCTCGTCACTGTCAATATCGACATAAACAATAATTTCCATAAGCCGCTTATGCGCACCAACAAGCCGCTCACGCGCAATAAGCCGCTCACGCGCATAGATAAGCCGCATTATTCGCGCCATACCTTTTCGCACTGTTCACGTGATAACAAGCCGCATTATATGCGCAAATACAAGCCGCATCCTACGCGCAAACCTAAGTCGCAATTCTCGCGCAAACATAAGCCGCATTCTACGCGCAAATCTAAGCCGCATAATTCGCGCAATAAATCAAAATCAAAAAGATTTATTAATACATCTCGTAAGCCGCATAAGCGCTACTCTAGCAAGCTACATAAGCACACTCAGCCTTTCCAGCGAAAGCCATGCTCTTCAGCTCCCTCCGCAAACTCGCCGCTAATCCCGCACAAGAACACTTCCACTAAACACGCTCGTGAAATTTTGTGGCAACCACTCCACACCTTTGACAAGCCTCCATTCGTCGTTGAGTCCAAGCGCAACGATCCCAATTCTGTCCACTTCAGACCTGATGACCTGAAGACAACGGATCCATCGTCCGTTCACTACGATCATACAAAAAACCATCAATGTCACATCACTGACTCCGAATTATCAGAGTCTGAAAATGAGTTTATTAAGAAACTTATTGCGGAAGAGGAAGCTTCTACCGACGTCGATACTACTCTATCGTCCGAGTTCTATCCTAGGAACACACCGACTGATCCGTTTCCTCCATCATCGACATTTGCGCCGCCACCATCATCGACATTCGCGCCGCCATCATCATCGACATTCGTGCAACCATCATCATCGAAAATCGCACCGCAGACTACGCCTGCACCCGTAGCTCGTCCATCATCACCAAACCCAACTCGGTCAAATTCTCTGACAACACCCTGTGTTCCAAAGAAATTTGTCGATGCCCTCAAAGGTATCGAATCTGGCAACATTAGCCCATACCAGGAGCAGATCCTCACCCTTATCGCCAACGGCATCCCCGCCTACGAACACAACCCTCAGCCTGATGAGTGTTCTCAACAACGCTCAATCTCTTCACACGTTCACGGCACTTCCAATGCAGTGAATCTCCGACCACAAGCAGAAGACCAATCTTCGCCTGCAGAAAACTCCTTACCCCCGAAGTCATCGACTTTTCATGACATCGACCCGTCGTCTTTTAATTGTTGCACTGCCAAAGCAATGAACAGTTCAGAACCTGCAGCAAACCAGTCGCCGCTCATACCACCGGTCCTTCTGCATGCTTCGCGACCCCACACACATGATCAATCATCATCCCCTCGAGACATCGACCCGCTCTCACTTCCTGTTTCGTCATCGCCACCCAACGTCATGCCATCGTCACCTCGTCCTCCACCCGGACCGTCAACTGCGCCGTCTCTTCTCATAGACGTTTCACCCACCGACGATTCCCTATCTGACGAATCCACCGATTCAGACTCATACGCCATCGTCAACAGTCACGCCCTGAAAGCGTCAAACAAATGGCAGACTGCCAAACTTCGACGTGTTTGGGTTGTTGACTCTGGAGCTTCATCTCACTTGTGTAATTCAAGAGCAAGCTTCAACACTTTTCGCTCCCTTTCCGGAACAATCAAGGGTGCCGGAAATTCCAGCAGTCTTAATGTGGCTGGCATAGGCAACGTCAATGCCCTCACACATGTTCGATATGTTCCCGCCCTATGCACCAACCTTATCTCTGTAAGTCAACTAACCTTAGCCGGTCACCGTATTGTCTTCGAAAAACATCATTGCTACATCAATGGTGTAATTCTGGGTACACGCAAAGATGGTGAATCGTTATACATATCAAAGTACGCACCCAGTTCTCTCCCCAAACCGAACCGTACACCTCGCGTTCGTCATGCTCTCGTTGTTCCTGAGGTCAAATCCCCTACACCCGTTGATACCCTCATGTCAAACATCAAGCAAAAGTCGAAGCTTAAGCCCAAGGACTTATCCAAGAACCGTAACTCCTCTACCCTCAAAGATCGTGCGTCGAACTTCCTTCAAAAGCTGGCAGCCGAAACCAAGACCCACAACATCTCTCTTCGTCTCCTCCATCGTAGGACTGGCCACTGCCGTCTCAAGTCTCTCAAGTATGCCTTAAAGCATAATCTCGTCAGGGGCGTCAAGATCCCCGCATCCGAGAAACATATCTCACTTTGTTCGTGTGTATCATGCATGGTATCCAAGACCGTCAAGTTCGCTTTTGACAAGCGCGCGGGTATACACCGTGCAGCCACCGTTTTTGGCGAAAGAATCTCTTCTGACGTTTTCGGACCAATGGCTGTTCGCACACGTAGTCACAAACGCTATGGCATTGTCTTCGTAGATGAATACAGTGGATGGCTCTGGGTACGCTTTCTCCACGCCAAAAGTGATGTATACTCAACTATCGTCAACTTCCTCCGAGATGAGAATCTTCTTGGGATCACACGCTTCTTCAGATCTGACAATGGAATGGAATATTGTTTAAAACTCCTATCTCAATTTTTCACATTAAACTCTATCTCCCACGAGAAAACTGTACCTTACTGCTCGTCGCAGAACGGCCAAGCCGAAAGGGCAATCCGCACCATCGTCACAGGAGCACGTACCGCCATGGCCGCCTCTGCTCTTACCCAACCGTCATTCTGGGATGAGGCCTGCCATGCGTTCACACACATCAAGAACAGGCTTCCTCACTCACGTATGCCCAACAGTGTCAGCCCTTACTTAATGCGTCACGGTGTTAGTCCCAATATCCATTACTTCAGAGTATGGGGCTGCATCTGTTACGTACTAATGGTTGGGACTGAAACCAATGCAAAAGGGCACCGCTTCGCTCCTACTTCAAAGTTACATTACTTCATAGGCTATGAAGATAATGTAAAGGGGTATCGTGTCTATGATCCTATCACTCGCAAAGTCAAAATTCGCAAGCATATCCGCTTCGACGAATCTGAGATTGCAATTGAAAGGCTCAAGCACCGTATCAATACTCCTACTAACCCCTTTAGTTTTGGTCCACCCATCATCATCGGCAACCTTGATCCAGCGCACGCGCCCAAGCTCAAGTCCAACCATGCGCCCAACAATGCTCCACGCATCGCAGTTCATGATGATGATGTCACCAACAGCGACCCTCCTCCACCCTACACTCCTTCAACATCACCTCCCTCCCCACCTCCCACATCTAGCCCACCACCAAACATTACGTTTCAACAACAAACACCACCCGCTCTTGCTCCACAACGTGCTCGACGCACCCGCAGACCACCTGAACGTCCATTCATGGTCAGCCTAGTTGCTAAAATCAATCATGATTGCAAGATCACGGACAAACCCAACCCTAAACCTGCTAATACGTGCGATAACGCTAATATTCCGATCAGCACCGACTCCGAATCAAAGGCCGCAGATCCGAACACCACATGTGTTCAATCATTCATCGATATCGCTACTATGAATACACCCAATAGCAGTCTTCTCTACCCTTCCACAGCCAGCCTCTCACATGCCAAACATGAATACGCCCTAACTACTCAGCTTGCATCTTCCCTAAAGACCCCGAAAACCTTCAAGCAAGCAATGGCGTCTCCCCAATGTTCGCAATGGCGAGAAGCTATCAAGAAGGAACTCAACTCCATGAAGAAAAACCATGTCTGGAGATTTGAAACCCTTCCACCTAACCGACAGACAGTCGGATCTGTTTGGGTCTTTCGCATCAAACAGGACGCCAACGGTAACGTATCGCGATTTAAAGCGCGTCTATGCGCGCAAGGTTTCACACAACAACTGGGAATCGACTTCGTGGATACCTTTGCCCCCGTCGCCAGACATGCGACAATAAGAACTCTTCTTGCAATTGCAGCAAAATTTGGTCTCATTCTTCGTCAATTCGATATCAAGTGCGCCTTCCTAGCATCCAACCTCAGTGAGGAAATCTACATGCGCATTCCCGACGGACTTGATGCACCTTCTGGAAAAGTTCTACGTCTCCTTCGCGGAATGTATGGTCTTAAACAGGCAGGTCGAATCTTCGCGCAAACCCTGTCCAAATTTCTTATGTCCATTGGCTTCACCCAATCTGACGCTGATCCCTGCTTGTATGTTCGCTCATCATCACCCTCCGGTGTCGGTGACGACTACATCATCATCGCTGTTTTTGTCGACGACCTTGTTGTCGCAACCTCCAAGCAATCCTCCCTCGAATGGTTCCGTAAGAAAATCAACAACCGATTCGAAATCGGCGCTGATGAGCCACTTTCATGGTGTCTCGGTATGAAAATCACCCGCCCTGATAAGCATACCATCACCCTCTCACTTGAGCGCTACATCAAAGATGTCCTAGAGCGCTTCAACATGACCAACTGCGCTGCCGCCATCACTCCGGCTGCACCTTCCATCAAACTCTCAAAGGAGATGGAACCTTCCACACCTGAAGAAATCAGCGAGATGAAGCAAAAGCCTTTCCGTTCTCTTGTTGGTTCTCTCATGTATGCATCTGTCACCGTCCGTGCCGACATCGCTCACGCCGTCGGTTCTGTCGCTCGTTACATGTCGAATCCAGGCGTCAAACACTGGATTGCCGCAAAGAGAATTCTCCGCTACCTTAAAGGCACTGCCTCACTCGGACTCACCTTCCATGGCACCGATGCCCCCATCATCCTAGGTTTCGCTGACTCCGACTGGGCCGGCGACCTTGACAAAAGAAGGTCATGCACAGGATTCTGCTTCGCAATCGGCTCAGGCGCTATTGCCTGGCGATCAAGGCTACAACCAACAGTTGCACTCTCATCCGCGGAAGCGGAATACATGGCTGTAACTGATGCCGCGACCAACGCAATATGGCTCCGCCGTTTACTTACATCCCTCGGTTTTCCTCAGTCTAAACCAACAGATATTCGCCAAGACAATCAAGCGTGTATCTGCATGGCAAAAGACCCTGTTGCGCACAGGCGCACAAAGCACATCGACATAAAGCATCACTTTATAAGACAAGCTGTCGACGAACGCACCATCACTGTGACCTATTGTCCCACCCGGGAAATGATCGCAGACATGCTTACCAAAGCTCTCGCATCTGCTCTCTTCCTCACCCTCCGAACACTACTTCTCGGGCAAAACCACCCCAACGGACAACAGTAACATCGTCGCAACTCCGTTGTCTACCACTACACGTCGCCGTAAAGGCTCATAATCTTTTTACCTTATAACAGACACTCCTTACTCCATCCGTATCGTCGTGAGGGGGGGTGTTAAGGATAAAAGTCTCCGTGTTGATAGCACAGATAACTAAGTATGATTCGATCACAATGTGTGGTGGCTAACGCCACCATTATGCACACTCCACCTATCGACATCTACATCACGATCCTGAACTCCAACTCCCATCGTCTCTCCAACCGTGAAACACGATGCGTCTCAAGATTAGTGTCGCTAAGTGTCCTACCATAATCTATACACATCACGCTAATGTATCACATACATCAGCAACACATAACTAATCTCACATACGACATCTCTGAATCTCCATCGCTCAATCCCATCTCTCTGCTCCAAACAATATCTTGCCACAGATCAAACTACAAGAGAAAACATGCACAGGCACAACTCGTGCTTGCAATTTCATCTAAAATCAACCACGCGTTCGGAATATGAAGAATCCGAGTTCCGCTCGGCACCCAACTACCGTGGTGCCTCTTTCTACTTTAGATAATAATTTTTACTTCTACGTTCATCTGAAAACAAGACACAAGAGCAAAATGATTGATCGATACTCCAGACTATGGAAAGTTGCTAATCTACCACTTCCAGACTTCAGCCGGTTTTTACTAATGCTGTCGGATCGATTCCTAGAATATCGTATATTTAAATAGCAGCTGTGCAACTATTATATGCTACGCATCTAATCTAGCTTAATAGGCGTTCGGTTAGAATAGCGCGTGCCCTAGGAATCTGGACGCGACCATTTAAAATAGGTGCTAGCAAA
>JAJDAO010000030.1 GCA_029261835.1 Deltaproteobacteria bacterium
GAAGTTCGGCGACTATATCGGCGCCCAGACGCCTCGCGGGCAAGGCGGGAGACCGCAGGAATATCCGTAGATATTTCAAGGGATTCCCAACGCAGCCGGCGAGGATGGATGGTCGTCGAGATAGTTGGCGAACTTCTGAGACAGGACACTAGATTCCCTTGGGCTCGTTGACGTCGCGGCGGCGCTTGTGCCACTCGAGCTTGTTGATGGCGTGGACATAGGCCCTGCTGCTGGCCACCATGACGTCTTCGTGCACACCGTTGCCGATCACGCGCCGCCCGTTCTCCTCGATCGTCACCGACACCTCGCCCTGCGCGTCCAGACCCGCGGTCACGGCGTGTACTTGGTACCGGATCAGCTCGCTCTCGGTGTCGGTGAGCTCGGCGATCGCCTTGAAGATGGCATCGACCGGCCCCACGCCGGTCGCCACGGTCTTGTGCGGCTTGCCGTCGACCGAGATCGCCACGCTCGCCATCGGCGCGGTCGCGTTGCCGCTTGTGACGGTGAGATCCAGTAGCTCGAAGCGTTCGTCGCAGGTCACGACGGAATCGGCCACGATCACTTCGATATCCTCGTTGTAGATGACCTTCTTCGTGTCGGCGAGGTCTTTGAAGCGTTTGAAGGCACGCTCGAAGTCGTCATCCAGGACGTCCAAGCCGAGCTCCAGCAGGCGATTCCTGAAAGCGTGACGACCGGAGTGCTTGCCCAGGACCAGCTCGTTGGAAGCGCGGCCGATCGACTCGGGCGTCATGATTTCATAGGTGATGGTCGCCTTGAGCACGCCGTCCTGGTGAATCCCGGCTTCGTGCGCGAACGCATTGTCGCCGACCACGGCCTTGTTGGGCTGCACCTGCACACCCGTGATCGAGGAGAGCAGCCGGCTCGCGGGGTAGATTTCGCGCGTCTCCACGCCCGTATGGAGATCGTGGAAGACGTCGGGACGCGTCTTCATCGTCATCACGACCTCTTCCATCGATGTATTGCCCGCCCGCTCTCCGATGCCATTCACCGTGCACTCGACCTGCCGTGCTCCGGCCATGATCGCTGCGAGACTGTTGGAGACCGCCAGACCCAGGTCGTTGTGACAGTGAACCGAGAAGACGGCGTGCTCGCTTCCCGGGATCTGCTCGCGCAGGTAGCGAATCAGGGCGGCGTACTCTTCGGGCGTCGTGTAGCCCACCGTATCGGGGACGTTGAGCGTGCTGGCGCCCGCTTCCAGCGCAACGCTGAACACCTGCACCAGGTAGTCCCGGTCCGAGCGTGTGGCATCCTCGGCCGAAAACTCGACATCGTCACAGTAGCCACGCGCCTGACTGACGGCGCGCTCGACCTGCTCGATCACCTGCTCACGCGTCATGCGCAACTTGTGCTCGAGATGGATGTCGCTGGTGGCAATGAAAGTGTGAATACGGGGCTTGGCAGCCGATTCGAGCGCCTGTGCGGCCCGCTCGATGTCGAGCTTTCCCGTGCGCGCCAGCCCGCAGATGCTGACTTCGGAGACCGCCTCGGCCACGCTCCGCACCGACTCGAAGTCGCCCTCGCTGGCAACCGGGAAGCCAGCCTCGATGACGTCGACGCCGAGCTTCTCGAGCTGCCGAGCCAACGCGAGCTTCTCGTTCAGGTTCATGCTGCAGCCCGGCGACTGCTCCCCGTCTCGCAAGGTGGTGTCGAAGATACGAATCCTCTCACTCATGGCCTGTCCTCGGATCTCGGGTCGACATGCGCAGAGTCCTTCGTCCCGGAGCCCTCCGCGGCTGAGATCTCCTCCAGCGGGCGGCCCGTGCGCCTGCGCCAATACCACTCGAGCGGTCCGGCGGATACGTACGCCACTCCCATCAGGAAGAAGTTGAGTCCGGGCTCGATGATCAACACGATCGATACGATCACCATCGCGACGATCGCGCCGTAGGAGTCGCGCACATTGATGTCTTTGAAGCTGCGATACGGGATGGGCGAAACCATCAAGAGCCCGAGCAGCGCCAACGCCAACGCCGGCAGCATGGCGGGTACGGGGAGCACGACTCCGTTGGATTCCAGGAAGCCCCGGAACCAGACCGTGGAGACGACCATGCCCGCCCCGGCCGGAGTCGGCAGGCCGTCGAAGCGCCCGCGATAGCGTTCGGACGAGACGTTGAAACGCGCCAGCCGCAGCGATGCGCAGGCGGTATAGATGAAGGCCATCACCCAGCCCGCCCACTTCAGCTCGAGGAAGCCGCCGGCGTAGAAGGCGATCACCGCTGGCGCCACACCGAACGAGACCGTGTCGGCGATCGAGTCATACTCGCTGCCAAAGCGGCTCTCCGAGCCCGTCAGGCGTGCCGCACGACCGTCGAGAATGTCGAAGATCGCGGCGATGAAGATCGCGTAGGAGGCAACCAGCGGATCCCCGCTGCCGGCCTTGACGATGGCGAAGAAGCCCGCAGCCAGGTTGCCGGTGGTGAGGAGCGAAGGCAGCACACTGCCGAAAGTGGCCCTTCCATCTCGCCGGCGACGTCGTCGCCGCCGCCGGCGCGGCCGCTCGCGTGTCGTCACATCCCTGTCGACAGCCTCGAGTGTCACGCCTACCCCAGTGCGCTCCTCGCGCCCGAAAGCGGCGCCGCGAAACAGCGCGTTGGATACGCTAAGCCCGCGAGATTAATCGAACTTTCCTGTCGTGTCAAAGAGTGAAGCGCGCCCAAGAGCAGAGCGCGTCGGCGAGCGGAGGGTGTCGGAGAGCGGAGCACGGCCTCATTCAAAGCGTTGGGCGGTGCGCGCGACCTCGGCCTCGGCCCGCCGCAGGTAGCGGGGCACGAGGTCTGCCGCGCGCAGCCCCCGACCGGCCGCCAAGCCGCGCTGCCCGAGCGTGCCGACCGCCGCGGCATCGGGCACCGTGCACGGCTGGCCTTCCATCCACACCCCGGCTTCGGCAAGCGGCTTCGCCAACTCGGCAAAGAGCGCCGTCCCGTCGCCCACCAGCATGCTGCCAGCCGGCAGGTGCTGCAGGAGCTGCGCCGAGGTATAGACGCCTTCGACCAGCACTGGCCGCAGCTCATGATGGCCAGTCCGATAGGCCGCGGCATAGAGTTCGTCTCGACGCGCGTCCAGCGCCGCTGCGATCACCTGCGGCGGCTGCTCGCAGCGCTCGCTACGCAGTGCGGTCTCGGCAAGCGCCTCGAGGGTGGAGACCGGCACGACCGGCTGATCGCTCCCGAAGGCCAAACCCTTCAGTGTGGCGAGACCGATACGCAAACTGGTGAAGGCACCCGGTCCGATGGAAATCGCGAAGGCGTCGACACGCGCCAGATCCAGAGCGAGCTCCCGCAGGACTTCGTCGAGCAGCGGCAGCAGGCTCTCCGAGTGGTGCAGACCGGGTCGGCTGCCACGCACGGCCAGCACCTGCTCGCCCTGCAAGACTGCCACACTCGCGCTGGCGGTCGCGGATTCGACAGCAAGCAGCAGCGGGGCGCTCTCTAGAGCTCGGTGCTGAGCCACTGGACGAAGCGCCGCCACTGCCCGGAGAGGTCGTTCCAGAACGCGAGTCCCATCAGCAGCATCAGCACGATGAAACCGATCTGTTGGACGACTTCTCTGGCGCGCAGCGAGATCGGCGCGCGCTTGATCCCCTCGATGGAGAAGATCAGCAGCTGCCCCCCGTCGAGGATAGGAATCGGCAGCAGGTTGAGGATTCCAAGATTGATGCTGATGAAGATCATCGTCACGAGGTAGGCCTGCCACCCGACGTCGAGCGACTTTCGCGCGATCTGGACGATCGTGATCGGACCGCGCAGCTGATCTGTTCCCAGCTCGCCAGTGAGGAGCTTCCCGAGGCCTCGCAGAAGCGACACAGTGTTGTCCACCGTCATCGCGACCGCCCTGGGCAGTGCCACCAGCGGATTGAGCTCGCGATCGAGACCCCTGACACCTGGAAGCGTAGCAAGCGCATGCGCGATGCCGACCTGGTAGACCTTCTCCTCCATTCCGTCGATGCCGAAGGGACCCGGCACCTCGCGCACCTCGGGCTGGATCGCGACCCGCTGTACGGCGCCGTCGCGGGCGAAGGTGATTTCGAGGCTTCTCCCCTGACTGGCGCGTACGGTGTCGGCGAAGAAACGGAAGCTCCCCACCGGCCTTCCGTCCACCTCGAGAATCAGGTCGCCCGGCGCCAGTCCCGCCCGCTCGGCCGGTGCCCCCTCGACCACACGGCCGACCAGAATCGTGGCCGACACGACGCCGAGACGATCCAGGCTGCCGAGCGCGGGGACGCGGAGGCTCCGCTCGACCACCGCCTCCTCGGCCCCCCTGGCCAGCTTGAACTCGACTTCGGCCTCGGTCGCGGCCGCGTAGGCGGCCCGAAGTGCCTCCCAATCCTCGACTTCGACACCCGCCACCGACACGATGCGGTCGCCGGAGCGCAGACCGGCGCGCACCGCCGGCACGTCGCCGTCCGGAATGCCGATCAGGGTGGGGAGCCGTTGACTCCCCAGCCCCACCCAGCCGATCTCCCGAGCTTCACCGTATTCGTCGAGACTGGATCGCACGCCAATCTCGAGATCGACCTCCAACGCCTCGCCGGCGCGTTCCACCAGCAGATGCAGATTGCCGCCGACCCGCTTCTGAATCGCCCGGCTCACCTGCTCCCACCACTGGACCGACTCTCCGTCGAGCTCGAGCACGCGATCGCCTGGTTGCAGGCCCGCCTGCGCGGCCGGCGACTCACGCTCGACCATGCCCACCACAGCGATCGTCTTGGGGATGCCGAACCAGAGCATCACCGTGAAGATCAGCACGGGGAGCAAGAGGTTCATGCCCGGCCCCGCAAGTATGATGGCCAGCTTCTGCCAGGTCGGTTTGGCGTTCAAGAACTCGTCGTCACGAACATCCTCGGGAATGGGCAGGCGCTCTCCGTCATCACCGGGAAGCTGTTCGCCCAGCATGCGCACGAAGCCACCGAGTGGAAACCAGGCGATTACGTACTCCGTGCCGTTCCGCTCCCAGCGCAGGCGGTGCTCGCCGAAGCCGATCGGCGAGCCGAAGCCCAATGAGAACTTCAGCACGCGTACGCCGCAGAGCTTGGCGACGGCGAAATGCCCGAACTCGTGCACGAATATCAGGAGCCCGAGCATCGGGACCGCCGCGAAGAGGTAGTCCAGCAGTGTCATCGGTCCTCTTCTCGTCCACTCGGCATTATATCGCTCCGCGGATCCACCCCGAGCGCGAGCTGCTTGCGCGCGCAATCTCGTGCCCAGACATCCGCCGCCAACACGTCTGCGAGCTCATTCACCACGGCCCCACGGCGCAGAGCGAGGTGACTCTCGAGCACCGCTGCGTTCGTATCGGCAATGGCACCGAAGGGGATGAGCCGCTCCAGAAAGGCCGCCACCGCCACTTCGTTCGCGGCGTTGAGTACGGCCGCCGCCTCCTCGCCGCCGCGCAGGGCCTGCGCCGCCAGAGCCAGACACGGAAAGCGAGCGTGATCGGGCTCGTAGAAGTCGAGCTGCTTCACCCGCGTGAGATCGAGTCTCGGAACGTCGAGCGCAATGCGTTCTGGATGGGCCAGCGCCACCGCAATGGGGACCCGCATATCCGGCAGGCCGAGTTGGGCCAGCACAGAGCTGTCGCGATACTCCACGAGCGAGTGGACGATCGACTGCGGGTGCACCACGACGTCGATGCGATCCGCCGGCACATCGAAGAGCCAGCGCGCCTCGATTACCTCGAGCCCCTTGTTCATCAGGGTGGCGGAGTCGACGGTGATCTTGGCGCCCATCTTCCACTTGGGATGGTCCAGGGCTTGCTCGACGCTCGCCTGCGCGATGCGCTCGGTCGACCACTCGCGAAAGGGCCCGCCCGAGCAGGTGAGAATCAATCGAGACACATCCTCGTGTCGATGGCCCGCCAGTGCCTGGAAAATGGCGCTGTGCTCGCTGTCCACTGGCAGGAGCGTCACGCCATGCGCCTCGGCCTCACGACGCACGAGCGCCCCGGCCATCACCATGACCTCTTTGTTCGCCAGGGCGATGTCGCGACCGGCGCGAATGGCCGCCAACGTGGGCGCCAAACCCACCGCGCCCACCAACGCAGCCACGACGAGCTCAGCGTGATGCGCCGCGACTGCGAGCAGTCCGTCGCTGCCAAAGCGGATCTCGACCGCATCCCCCACACGCTTTCGCAACGCTCGCGCATCCGCCTGGTCGGCCAGCGAGACCAACTCGGGCTCGAAGCGCTTCACCTGCTCGGCGAGCACCGCGACATTGTGCCCGGCCGCCAGCGCGGTGACTCGAAAGCGCTCCGGATTGGCGGCCACGACTGAGAGCGCCTGCTGACCGACACTGCCGGTGCTGCCCAGGATCGCCAACGCCTTCATCGCCCGACCGCCTCGCCTTCCCCCCCAACCGACGAGTCATCGCCAACCGCGCCGGCCCCGGTGACCTGCTCGCTGGTCTGGCCGAAGCGCCGCTCCCGCGCCTGGTAGTCGACGATGGCGGCCTCCAGATGCTCGCGGCGAAAGTCCGGCCACATCACGGCAGTCGTGTAGATCTCCGCATACGCGATCTGCCACAACAGGAAATTCGAAACGCGATACTCATTGCCCGTGCGAATCAGGAGATCGGGATCCGGCACATCCGGTTCGTAGAGGTAGGCGGCGAAGGTCTTCTCGTCGAGCCGGTCGGGATCGACGACTCCGAGCTCCGCCTCCCGGATCAGCCGCCGCGCCGCGTCGACGATCTCGCTGCGTCCGCCGTAGGAGAGCGCGAAGAGCAGCTCCATGTTCTCGTTGCGACGGGTTCGCTCGATGGCCTTCTGCACCGCCCGCCGAGTACTCGGGGGTAGGCGATCCAGGCGCCCGATCGAACGCACGCGAACGCCGTTCTCCATCGCCTCTGCGAGCTCTTCCTCGAGGTAGTGCTCGAGCAGCCGCATCAGCTCGCTCACCTCCTCCTTGGGGCGATTCCAGTTCTCGAGCGAGAACGCGTAGAGCGTCAGGTAGGCGACACCGAGATCGTGCGCGGCGCGCACAACCTCGCGCACCGACTCGAGTCCCGCTCGATGGCCCGCGTTGCGCTCCAAGCCGCGAGCCTGCGCCCAACGACCGTTCCCATCCATGATGACAGCGACGTGGCGCGGCACCCGGTCCGGGCGTATCTCGGCCTGCGGCATGACTCAGACCTCGAGGACTTCCTTTTCCTTCTGGGCGGTCAGCTCGTCGATCTTCTTGATGAAACCATCAGTCGCGTCCTGAACCAGCTTCTCGCCCCGATGGCGATCGTCACGCGGCAGACTGCCGTCGCTCTCGAGATCCTTGAGCAGTGAGAGCGCTTCGCGCCGTCCCTCACGCACGCCGACGCGGTGATCCTCTGCCGACTTGCGAACCTGCTTGACGAGATCCTTGCGACGCTCCTCGGTCAGGGCCGGGATGGCGATGCGGATGACCTTGCCATCACTGGCTGGTGTGAGGCCGAGGTTGGCGCTCTGGATCGTCTTCTCGATGCTGCCGATGGATGACTTGTCGAAGGGAGAGACGACGAGCATCCGCGGGTCGGGCACGCTCAGGCTGGCGAGCTGTCTCAGCGGTGTCGGCGTATCGAAGTAGTCAACCAGCAACCCGTCGAGCAGGGATGTACTGGCACGCCCGGTTCGCACCTTGAGGAGGTCCCGCTTGAAGTTGTCGATCGTCTTGTTCATCGCCTCTCTGGCCTCGTCGAGCACGATTCCGATCTCGTCTTCACCCGCCATGGAATCCCTCCCCTATTCGCTGACGATGGTTCCGACGCGCTCACCGAGTGCGACTTTGTGGATATTCCCGGGAACGCCCATATCGAACACGACGATCGGCAGCCCGTTCTCGCGACACAGCGCAATGGCGGCCTGATCCATGAAGCGCAGATTCGCCCGCATCGCCTCGTCGAAGCTGAGCTTCTCGAAGCGAACCGCATCCGGATGCAGCACCGGATCCGCGTTGTAGACGCCATCGACCTGAGTCGCCTTGAGGATGACATCCGCCTGAATCTCCGCCGCCCGCAGCGCGGCAGCGGTATCGGTCGTGAAGTACGGGTTGCCGGTTCCGCCGCCAAAGATCACGATTCGACCCTTTTCCAGATGGCGCACGGCGCGACGGCGGATGTAGAGCTCCGCCACCTGCTGGATTTCGATGGCGGTCAACACGCGGGTGGGGAGCCCGACCTGCTCGAGGGCGTCCTGCAGCGCCATCGCGTTGATGACGCTGCCCAGCATCCCCATGTAATCCGCGTTGGCGCGGTCCATCCCCTGCGCGGCGGCGGTGATGCCTCGGATGATGTTTCCACCGCCGATGACGATGCTGATCTGTACGCCGAGGTCGTGGACGTCACGAATCTGCTGCGCCACCCGACCGATCACGGTCGGATCGATGCCGGTCCCGTCCTCACCCGCCAATCCCTCGCCGGAGAGCTTGATCAGAAGCCTGCCGTAGGCCTTCGTCACTGCGCGGCCGCCTCTCCCAGCTTGAAGCGGATGAAGCGACTGACGCTCGCCCCGCCGACCTCGGCCAGAACATCCGCCACCGTCTTGTCGGGATCCTTCACGAAGGCTTGCTCCGTCAGACAGTGCTCCGAGAAGAACTTGCCGATTCGCCCGTTGACGATGTTCTCGACGATCTTCTCCGGCTTTCCGCTCTGCAGCGCCTGGTTGCGCAGAATCGTCTTCTCCTTCTCGACGAGGTTCGGATCGAGGGCGTCGCGATCCACGGCGAGCGGTGTCGGATCAACCGCCGCCACGTGCATCGCGATATCCCTGGCCGCCTCGCCAAGCGCTTCGGGTGATGCCGTCTCGAACCCGACGATTACAGCGAGCTTGCCGGCGCCGTGCACATAGCCACTGACCACCCCGTCCACCTCGATCGAGGCGACGCGCTTGAGCTGGATATTCTCTCCCACGATACCGATCGATGCCTTGATCTTGTCCTCGACAGTGCCGCCCTCGAGCTTCACCGCGAGCGCGGCATCGACGCTGTCCGCACCGCCAGCCTTTGCGATGGCGTCCACCACCTGCTGGACCAGCGCCTGGAACTGCTCGTTCTTCGCGACGAAGTCCGTCTCACAGCCCATCTCGGCGATCACGCCGAAGCCACCCTGGAGCGAGACACCGATGGCTCCCTCGCTGGTCTCGCGACCGGCCCGCTTGCCCGCCTTCGAAAGTCCGCGCTCCCGCAGCAGCTCGGTGGCCCTCTCGCTGTCGCCCTCGGCGTCGCCGAGTGCCTTCTTGCAATCCATCATGCCCGCGCCCGTCTGATCGCGGAGCGCCTTCACATCCTTCGCGGAAATTCCTGCCAAGATCCCTTCTCCCACTCTTCTCGTCTCGGCCCACCGCGCGGCCTCGTTCGCGCGCGATGGGCCGCTGATTTGTTGCACCGCCCAGGAACTCTCTCCCTGAAGCTCAGCTCTTCTCCTCACCCTCGGGCTTCACCTCGGCGGATGCCTCGGTCTCCGGCGGCTTGGCGTCGCCGGTGCCCCGCTTGTCCGCCCAGCCTCTCGCGGTATGGGTGCGGCCCCCTGCACCCGTGCCCCGGCCACGGCGCGGCGGCTGCTTGATTTCGACGACGCGACGACCGCCGGCAGTCGGAGGCTTGGCCTCGGCCGACGGCTCGGCCGTCTTCTCACTGCGCAGCTTGTCCTGATACGCCTTGACACCTTGGAGGCAGCTATCGGCCACGCACCTGCAGTAGAGCTCGATAGAGCGAATCGCGTCGTCGTTGCCGGGCACCACGAAGTCGATGTTCTCCGGGTTGCAGTTGCTGTCGACGACCGCCACGATCGGAATGCCGAGACGCCGGGCTTCGCTGACGGCGATGCTCTCCTTGGAGACGTCGATCAGGAAGGCCACGTCGGGCAGCCTGGACATCTCCTTGATGCCCTCGAGCGACTTCCGGTACTTCTCACACAGCCGACTCACGCGGGCGAGCTCTTTCTTCGAGAGCGCCGATCGCTTCTCCTCGCTCTCTTGAATCTCGAGCAAGCCCTTGTAGGTCTCGATCGATTTCTTGACCGTCTTCCAATTGGTCAACATCCCGCCGAGCCAACGGTTGTTGACGTAATACTGCCCCGCTCGCTGGGCCTGGGTCATGATCGCCGTAGCCGCCTGGCGTTTTGTCCCGACGAAGAGCACGGTCCCACCCTCGGCTGTGGTCTCGCGGATGAAATCCAGACCCGCCTTGAACATCGGGAGCGTCTGGTCCAGATCCAGGATGTGAGTCCCGTTGCGCGAACCGAAGATGTAGGAACGCATGCGCGGGTCCCAGCGACGCGTCTGGTGACCGAAGTGGACACCCGACTCGAGCATGCTGCGGATGCTCAGCTCAGTCTCGGCCAGAGCCTGGGCGGTTTCGGAGGGGGGCGGTTCAGGGGTGGTGGTGGCGCCGACCACATCGTCGGCCGCCGACGGCGTGGCCGTCGTTTCGGACATTCTTCTCTCCTTCGCGGTTGTGCCTCCGCCCCGAAACCCTCACTCCCCCAACCGCGAGAGCCGCATCCCAGCACCGGCATCTATTCCGGCACTCGAACCACGACCTTCCCGGCACCGCAGGGGTGGCTCGGAACGTGTGAATTCGCGAAGGGTTAGCAGAATCCGACCCGTCCGACCACGCGGCTCAGCGCGGCGCGCGCCCCACGCCTCAGGCCGAGCAGCAAATCTGCGGGGGAAGGGCCCGACCGGCGCCCAACCGGCGGCACACTCGCCCAGAGCCGCTCAGGTGGTGTACTCGGCGTTGATCCGGACGTAGTCGTAGCTGAGGTCACAGGTCCAGACGCGCGCCGAGCAGCGCCCAGCCGCCAGATCGAGCTCGATCGAGACCTCATCGCCTGCCAGCCGCTGCTCGGCGCGGCGACGCGCGGCGGCCCCGGCTGGGCGGCCCCGCCGGAAAACCGTCACGCCCGCGAGCTTGACGACGGCCCGCTCCATGTCGAGGGCGACGCGCGCCGCCCCGGCGGTCTGCAGAATTCGGCCCCAGTTGGGATCGCCGCCGAATACCGCCGTCTTCACCAGCAGCGAGTTGGCGATGCGCCGGGCCGCACTCTCGGCCTGAGCGGGCGAGCGGGCCCCCGTGACGTCGACGGTGATCAGCTTCGTCGCCCCCTCGCCGTCCCGCGCCAGCTGCTTCGCGAGCCCCTCAGCGACTTCGTGGACCGCTCGCTCGAAGCGCTCGGCGCCGGGGCTGCGCACACTCGTGAGTCGGGCGTTTCCCGCCAGACCGTTGCAGAAGATCAGCACGCTGTCGCTCGTCGAGGTCTCGCCGTCCACGGTCAGCCGGTTGTATGTGGTGGTCGCGACGCGGCGCAGCAGCGCCCGCAGGAAGGCCGGCGAGACCGCCGCATCGCTGACGAGAAACGACAGCATCGTCGCCATATTGGGCTCGACCATCCCCGAGCCCTTGGCGATCCCAGCGAGCCTCACCGCCTTGCCCGCCACCCGCGCGCGGCTGCAGGCGAGCTTTGGGAAGGTGTCGGTCGTGCGAATCGCCTCGGCGGCATCGGGCAGACCTCGCGCGTGCAGCGCCTCGGCGGCCCGCGGAATCCCCTCCCGCAGCCGCGCCATGGGCAGGGACTCGCCGATGACACCCGTAGACGCGACGAAGACCTCCCGCGGCCGGCAGCCCAGCGCACCCGCGGCCAGCTCCGCCATGCGCGCAGCGTCCCGCCGCCCGCGCTCTCCCATCGCGACATTCGAGATACCGCTATTCACGACGACGGCGCGGGCGCGCCCACCACCGGAGCGCAGGTGCTCGCGGCAGAGTTCGACGGGTGCCCCGACGACGCTCGAGCGAGTGAACACACCCGCCACGCTGGCCTCGACATCGCTGGCGATCAGCGCCAGATCCGGACTCGCGTCCTTGATTCCGCAATGGATACCGCTGGCGCGGAAGCCCGCCACGACCGGGAGTCTGCTCTCCTTCATCCCCCCCCCGAATGCGCCCGCATTCGTCGCGCGAGCCGCAGCGTGATCGAGTGCAGACGCCTCAGCGGCTCAAGCGCCGCAGCACTTCTTGTACTTTCGCCCGCTGCCGCACGGACAGGGATCGTTCCGCCCCACCTTGCCCGCCGGGCGCTCGGCGCCCGCGTCTGGCCCCGGTGCGGACTGCTGTGCGCGGCGCGACACCGAGCCCGCGCTCTGCCCGTGCGCCGCCGCCTCGGCCGCGCTCTCCAGCCGCGGCCTGGGAAAGCCGAATCGGAAGATGGTTTCGGTCGCCTGCACGTCGACGCGCTCCTCCATCTGCCCGAAGAGATCGAAACCTTCGCGCTGGTACTCCACCTTCGGATCCCGCTGAGCGTAGCCCCGCAGACCGATCGCTTCGCGCAGACCGTCCATCGTGTGGAGGTGATCCTTCCACTGTGCGTCGAGGATGCGCAGCAAGATATCCCGCTCGAACCAGCCGAAGTCGGGATAGTCGATCTCCTTGTACTCTTCTACGAGCCCGTCGCAAACACGCCGTTTCTCCGCCAGGAAGGCCACCAGCCGCTCCAAGACGGCGCGCCCGAGCTGATCGCGATCGCTCGGCGCGACGCCCTCTTCCGGCTTGAATGGCGGCTCGGCGACAGAGAGACCGATGCCGAATTGACTCTCGACGCGCGAGGCGATCTGAGCGATCTCCTCCTCGTCCGGATCCCCCTTGTCGGGCCAGATCTCGTCCAGTAAGCCGACCAGGATTCCCTCGGCCATGGCGCGCGCTTCCTCGTCGATGTCCTCCTGTGCCAGCACCTGCAGGCGACGGGCGTAGAACGCCTGCCGCTGTTTGTTCATGACATCGTCGTAGTCGAGCAGGTGCTTGCGGATGTCGAAGTTGCGGGCTTCGACCTTCTTCTGCGCGCCTTCGATCACGCGCGTCAACATGCGATTCTCGATTGCTTCACCCTCTTCGACACCGACCCGATCCCACCACTGGGCCACGCGGTCGGCCTCGAAGATGCGGAGCAGGTCGTCCTCCAGCGAGAGGAAGAACTGGCTCGATCCCGGATCCCCCTGGCGCCCCGAGCGACCGCGCAGCTGGTTGTCGATCCGCCGACTCTCGTGACGCTCGGTGCCGAGAATGTGGAGCCCGCCGGCCGCGAGAACACTCTTCTGTTCGTCGCTGCACTGCGTCTCGAATTTCGCGAGCAAACTGGGATACTCCTCGTGATCCTTGTCATGGCCGCACTTGATCAGCGCCATCATCTCGGGATTGCCGCCCAGCAGGATGTCCGTACCCCGTCCAGCCATGTTCGTGGAGATGGTGATGGCTCCCTTGCGGCCCGCCTGTGCAACGATTTCGGCCTCGCGGGCATGCTTCTTGGCGTTGAGCACGTTGTGCTTGACACCCTGCTTCTTGAGCTTCTTGGACAGCATCTCGGAGGTCTCGATGGAAATCGTGCCAACCAGAACGGGCTGCCCCTGCTCGTGGCGCTCCTTGATTTCCTCGACCACCGCGTTGAACTTCTCACGCTTCGTCTTGAAGACCACGTCGGCCATGTCGTCACGAATCATCGGCCGGTTGGTCGGGATCAGCATCACGTCGAGATCGTAGATATTGGCAAATTCGGGCGCCTCGGTGTCCGCGGTGCCGGTCATGCCGCTGAGCTTGTCGTACATGCGGAAGAAGTTCTGGAACGTCACCGAAGCGAGTGTCTGATTCTCGCTGCGAATGGTGATCCCCTCCTTGGCTTCCACCGCCTGATGGAGTCCATCGGACCAGCGGCGACCGGGCATCAAGCGACCCGTGTGCTCGTCGACGATGAGGACTTCCTTTTTGCCTCCCTCGCCGCGCTTGACCACGTAGTCGACGTCGATCCTCTTGAGCGAATAGGCGATCAGCGCCTGATTCATGGCATGCAGCGCCGGGAGCATCGACGGATCGTAGAGATTGTCGATACGAAGCATCTTCTCGATCTTGTGGATGCCTTGCTCGGTGAACGTGGCGGAGTGGGCCTTTTCGTCGAGCCAGTAGTCTCCCGTCTCCTCGATCCCCTTGGCGGGCTCACCCTGTGTTCCCTCTTTGAGGCTGGGAATCACGCGGTTGGCCACCGAGTAGATCTGCGTGTTCTCCTCTGAGGGTCCCGAGATGATGAGCGGCGTGCGCGCCTCGTCGACCAGAATGGAGTCGACCTCGTCCACGATGGCGTAGTGAAGATCCCGCTGAACCCAGTGATCGAGCGAGTACTTCATGTTGTCACGCAGGTAATCGAAGCCGAGCTCATTGTTCGTGCAGTAGGTGATGTCTGCCTCGTAGGCGGCCCTGCGCTGCTCGTCGCTGAGGCCGTGCACGATGGAGCCCACCTTCAGACCCAGAAAGCGGTGGATCTCGCCCATCCACTCGGCATCACGCTCCGCCAGGAAATCGTTCACCGTGACGACGTGGACACCGCGTCCAGTGAGCCCGTTGAGATACGAGGGCAGTGTGGCGACCAGCGTCTTGCCCTCACCGGTCTTCATCTCGGCGATATCGCCCTGGTGGAGCACGATGCCGCCGATCATCTGCACATCGTAGTGACGCTGCCCGAGTGTCCGCTTGGCGGCCTCGCGCACTGTCGCAAATGCCTCGGGAAGTATCTCGTCGACGCTCGCACCCCGGTCGAGCTGCTCACGAAACGCGGGTGTTCTCGCTGCGAGCTGCGCGTCAGACAGAGCGGTGAGCTCGGGTTCGACGGCGTTGACTCGCTCGACCAGCGGAACGAGGCCCTTGATCACGCGATCGTTTCGAGTGCCGAATACCTTGCCGAGAATACGCTGCATGGAGAGTTCGACGGGCTCCCGGAGGGGGAACGAGGTGGAGAGCGATCTTAGGAGAGGGCTCTTCGCGCGGCAAATGCAGGTTCAGCGGGCGCAACTTGCCGGGAGGTCCAGACCGCTCCGCAGGCCGAAGCGGCGGCTCGCTCCGGGGTTTGTGAGATCGCCTCTAGTCGAATATGTAGTCCAGCGGGTTGCGCGGCTTGCCGTCGACCTCCACCACGTAGTGGAGGTGCGGGCCGGTGCTGCGACCGCTGCTTCCGATCGACGCGATCAGCTGACCTCGGGCGACCTCCGCACCCGGCCTGACGTGAATCTCGTGGGTGTGTCCGTAGAAGGTTCGAACGCCGAAGCCGTGATCGACTACGAGGGTGTTTCCGAGCGGACCCTTGCGACCCACGTAGCTGACGCGTCCGCGGGCGGGTGCCACGATCGGCGTTCCTTCGCCCGAGGCGATATCGATACCCGCGTGGCGCTGGGTCCTGCCGGTGAACGGCGAAACGCGATTGCCGAAGCGCGATGTCAGCCAACCACGGGCCGGCCAGATGGAGGGAATCGAGGCGAGCTTGACGCTCTTCTCCCCGAGCTGGTCGATCAACAGATTCAGCGACTCGCCGCGCCGCGCGGCGGAGCCGCCCATGTCGCTCGCCAGAGCGCCCAGGCCGTGCACATAGCGCGCGCTGGACGAGCCAAGCCCGAGACGCCGAGCTTCCTCCGGAGAGAGGGAAATGAGGGGTACCTTGAAGGCGCCGTCGACGGAGGCGCCCGTGCTCCCGGTCGGCTCACCCGGCACGCCTGCGGGCAGCACGATATCGTCCTTGTCCGCGCCCGGTGCGGCCTGCGGCACGAATTCGGTGACCTCGTCGCCGCCCACGGCCGCGGCACCCGGCAGGTTGGCGATGATGCGCACCTTGCGCTCGAGTTCCTTGACGCGCGCGAGCTCGCCCTCGACCGTGCGCAATGTCTCCTCGAAGCTCTCGATCTGCTCGCGCTGCTCGGCGGCCTCGACCCGCAGACCGGACAGCTCAGCATTGTCTGCACGCTTGCGCCAGTAGTCCCAAGTCGCCACTGCAAAGAGCAGCGTGATGACCGCGGCCGCCCAGATCAGCCGCTGGACGTAGATCTTCGGCACCTGAAAACGCCGCACGGGCGAGCGCTCATCGGTAACGAGTATCACGGTGTAGCGATCCATCCGCTCTCCTCGTTGCTCAGGTGGGCAGTGCCACAGTGACGATCAGGCGACCCATTTGGATCTCGTCGCCGCTCTTGAGAAGCTGTCGATGCTCACGCGCTCCGTTGACGGTCGTTCCGTTCGTGCTCCCCAGGTCTTGGACGAAGAAGCCATCCGCATCGAAGCCAATCGCCGCGTGAGAGCGCGAGATCGTCGCTTCGGCGATCACCATGTCCGCGCTGCGACCGCGCCCGATTACCAACCAGTCGCGATCGATCACCACCTCGAGCCCCTCGTAGAAACCGTTGACAACCAAGACCGTGGCGCCGGTGGGCACATCGACTGCGCCCCGCGGCGGGTGTTCAGCATTCGCGGATTGCTCCATCTTCCCCTCTGCGCAGATCTGTGGACAACAGCCCACGCCCCCGCAGTGCAGCATCGCGGCATCGCAAGCTGGTACATCGGCGCCTTCGACTGGAGCCTTGACCCCCATTCGAGTGGGGATCGTCACGCAGATTGTGTGAGGTCTTTTACACTCATCAGGTGTCGCGCATGCCGCCGCGTCGCCTCGCTGATCTGCTCCCCGCCGGCCATGCGAGCGATCTCCTCGACGCGAGCGTCCCCGTCGATGCGCTCGACCCGCGCCAGCGTTCTGCCTCCACCGGCGCTCTTCTCGACGCGAAAGTGCGCGTCGGCGAAGGCCGCGATCTGCGGCAGATGTGTGATGCACAACACCTGATGCCGGCTCGCCAGCTCGGCCAGCGCTCGCCCGACCCGCTCGGCGGCCCGCCCCCCGACACCGGCATCCACCTCGTCGAAGACCAGCACCATGGCTGCATCCGCGCGGCGCAGAGCTCTCTTGACCCCCAGGAAGACACGCGAGAGTTCTCCCCCGGAGGCCACCTTCTGAAGCGACCGCAGTGGCTCACCCCGATTGGCGGAGAAGCGGAACTCCGGCGCCTCCGCACCGCTCGGGCCACTCGCCATTCCCTCCGGCAGGCTTGCAAGATTCGCGGCGGGCTCGAGCGCGATGGCGAAGCGCGCATCGGGCATGCCGAGATCCCGTAGGGACCGCTGAACTTCTCGGCTCAGCTTGCCCGCTGCCTTGGCCCGCCCCGCAGTGAGGTCGCGCGCCGCGCCGGCCAGCATCTCGAGATGCCGCTGCCGCTCGGCCGCCAAGGCGTCGATACGCGAATCCGCCTCAACGACCGCGTCCAGCTCCGCCGCGATCCGATCGCGGAACGCGAGGATCTCCTCCTCGCTGCGACCGTACTTGCGACGCAGCCGCTCCACCTGGGCGATGCGCTCCTCGAGCTGCTCCAGCCGTGCCGGCTCGCCCTCAATCGAGTCGACGTAGCGCTCCAGATCACCGCTGACCTCCCGCAACTCGGCGTCCACATCGCGCAGCCGGCTGATCAACTCGACCAGCGAGTCATCCCAGCGCGACATCGTCTCCAAACCGCGCAGCGCCACGGCCAGTCGGTCGCTGGCACTCGAAGCGGGACCGCCCTCGGCCTCGCCCTGCAGCGCGGCCACCGCGGCGCCCCCTTCGGCACACAGACGTTCGGCGTGTGCGAGCCGCGCGTGCTCACTCGACAACGCGTCGAGCTCGCCGGACGCCAGCCCCACCTCCTCGAATTCTGCCAACTGAAAGGCGAGGAAATCCCGGCGCCGCGCCCGCTCGGCGGCCTGCTCGCACAGCTCGGCAAGCTCGGCGTCTACGCGGCGTGCCGCGTCGTAGCAGCTTCGCACCGCTGCGCGCTCCGCCAAGAGTCCGCCGGCCGCATCGAGAAGACGACCGTGCGCGTCTGCACGCAGCAGCGCCTGTGAGCTGTGCTGACTCGAGATTTCGATGCGGCCAGAAAACAATTCCTCCAGGCTGCCGATGGGAACGAGCTGCCCGCCGACCCTCGCCCGCCCGCGCCCACCGCGCGAAAGTGTCCGACGCAGAACCAGTTGATGGGCATCCGGCGCTGGGATGCCATGCTGCTCCGGAGCACACATCAGATCTCGCGCCACCAGCTCGTGCTCCAGCTCTGCCAGGGCGTCAGTGCGAAAGAGCGCCTCTACGGCGCCCTGCTCCGCACCCTGACGCAGACTGTCGGGCGCGGCTCGTGCTCCGACCAGCAGAGCGAGCGCGCCGAGCACGATCGACTTGCCGGCGCCCGTCTCCCCGGTCAACACGTTCAGCCCCGGATCGAACTCGAGATCTGCCCGCTCGACGATGGCGATGTTCTCGATGCGCAGGCTCTCGATCATTGCTCGCCCCAGTGGAGCTTGGCGTGCAGGATCTCGTATCGATTGCGAAATGGAGAGGCGATGAGATCGACGGGGTGGACCGAGCGGTGCACCCGCACGCTGTCTCCATCGCGAAGCTCGATCCCCTTCTGCCCGTCGACGGTGAGCGCCAGCTCGCCCCCACGCGTATCGACCACGATCTCGATTTCGATCTGCGCAGTCTGCGGAAGAACCAGTGGGCGCTGAGTCAGCGAGTGGGGACAGATCGGCGTGAGAACGATCGCCTCCAGGCCCGGGATCAGCAACGGACCACCGGCGGAGAGCGAGTAGGCGGTGGAACCGGTCGGGGTGGAGACGATCAAGCCGTCGGCGTGATAGGTCGTCACCTCGACACCATCCGCGAGGGTCCGCAGATCGATCATGCGAGACAACGCCGTCTTGGTGATGACCGCGTCGTTCAGCGCCCGGAAATGGCCGATCTGCTGCTCCCCACGCCACGCCGCCACCTCGAGGCGCATGCGCGAAAGGATGTCGATCTCGTCGGCCAGCACGCGCTCGAGAGCGGGAAAGAGCTCCTCGATGTTGACCTCTGTGAGGAAGCCCAGCCGGCCGAGATTCACGCCCAGAATCGGCACGCGTCGCGTGCCCGTCGCGCGCGCGACCGACAACAAGGTGCCGTCTCCGCCCAGCACGACGAGCAGGTCGGACCGCGCGGCCACCTCGGCGCGTGTGAGCGGCTTCAATCGGGCCCAGGAGGCGCAATTCTCATCGGCCCACACCTCGAGGTCGCGCGCAAGGAGCCAGCGGACCAGCTCGGTAGTCGTTTCCTCCGCCTGAGGCTGTTCTTCCTTCAGACAGACGCCAACCGATCGAATTGCCATCACAAACCTCTCGCGAAAAGGCGCGTCCAATTGTGACGCGCCGATGATCCCACTTGCGGGCCACGGTCTCAAGGGATGCCGACGGCCCTCGGCTGCGGGCTAGAATGAACGAATGCCCCGCGACGAGACGATGGATCTCTTTCCCACTCGCCCAAGGCGCCGTCTCGACCCGCACGCACCGCTGGCGGACCGCATGCGGCCCGGCCATCTGGATGAAATGCTTGGCCAGGAGGAGCTCGTGGGTGAGGGCAGCGCGCTGCGTTCCATGATGGAGAGCGGTGAGCTCCCGTCGGTGATCCTCTGGGGCCCACCCGGCACTGGCAAGACCACCCTCGCCTGGCTACTCGCCGCGGCGCCCAACACTCGCATGGAGCCGCTCTCGGCCGTCGCCTCGGGTGTAAAGGAGATCCGCGAGGCGGTCGACACCGCCCGGCGCACCGCTCTGCGCACGTTGCTCTTCATCGACGAGATCCACCGCTTGAATCGCGCGCAACAGGATGTGCTGCTTCCCCACGTCGAGGCTGGAACCGTCACGCTGATCGGTGCCACGACGGAGAACCCCTCCTTCACGGTGAATGCGCCGCTGCTCTCGCGCTGCCGGGTCATGACCCTGAGCCCGCTGCGCGACGAGGCGATCGAACGCGTGCTGGAGAGCGCTCTCGAGGATTCCGAGCGCGGCCTGGGCAGCAGCGGACTCACGCTGCCGGCCGAGAGTCGTCGGGCCATCGTGGAGTTTGCGGACGGAGACGCCCGCAGGGCACTCGGACTGCTGGAAGCAACCGCCGCCATCCACCTGCGAGGTGAGACGCGAAACCAGCCCGTCGCACCGGAGACCGTCCGAGAGGCCGCCGGCAAGAAGCTGCTGCTCTACGATCGCGACCGCGAAGAACACTACAACGTCATCTCTGCCCTCATCAAAAGCCTGCGTGCCAGCGACCCGGACGCCGCCCTCTACTACCTGGCCCGCATGCTGGCAGCGGGTGAGGACCCCCTCTTCATCGCGCGCCGTCTGCTCGTCTTCGCCTCAGAAGACGTGGGCAATGCCGACCCGTGGGCGCTCACGCTCGCCGTCTCGACCCATCAGGCCGTGGAAAGGCTCGGGATGCCCGAGGCGCGCATCCCGCTGGCCCAGGCCACGAGCTATCTCGCGTGTGCCATCAAGAGCAACGCGGCCTACGTGGCCTTGGGCCGCGCCCAGGAAGCGGTCGAGCAAACCGGCTCACTGCCGGTTCCGCTGCACCTGCGAAACGCCCCGACCAAGCTGATGAAGGACCTGGGCTACGGCCGTGGCTACCGCTATCCGCACGATGAGCAAGACCGATTCGTCCCCGACCGCAATCTGCCGGAAGACCTGCCCGAGGCGCTCTTCTACCGGCCGAGCGAGCAGGGAGCGGAGTCGGCTCACGCGGCGCGGCTGCGCGAGTGGCGTGCACGGAGGCGCTGAACGCGCGAGCACGCAAGACCCGATCGCGACACAGCTGCGGGCGCGACGGCAGCGACTGCGTGACCGGAGTACGAACCGCGGCTATTCGGCCACCACCACCTGATTGCGCCCGCCCTCCTTGGCTCGATAGAGAGCTTCGTCCGCCAGCCCGATGAGGTCGTCAGGCTCTGTCATCGAATCGCGATAGTCCGCCACGCCGATGCTGACCTGGACACGAACCTCGCGGCCGCCGGGCGCCTCGAAACAAGCCTGCTCGACATGCATACGCCAGCGCTCGGCGAGCACCGTCGCCCCCTCCAGATCGTTCTGGGCGAGGATCACGAGGATCTCTTCGCCGCCGTAGCGACCCGCCACATCGGTCGCGCGCATCTGCTCGATCAGCAGACGAGACACTCCGTTTAGCACGGTATCACCCGCAAGGTGCCCGTACTCATCGTTCACGCGCTTGAAGTGGTCGAGGTCGGCCATCAATACGCTGAGCGGCGACTTGTACCGACGTGCCCTCAGACACTCGATGGCGAGCACCTCGGTGACGTAGCGACGCGTTCGCAAGCCCGTCACCCCGTCGGTCGTCGAGAGCCGCGCCATTGTCTCGGTCTTGAGACGAAGCTCGTCCTGCAACCGCTTCGTCCTGAGGTGCAGCTTGAGCCGAGCGACGAGATCCGGCGGATGAAAGGGCTTTGAAATCAGGTCACAGGCACCGAGCCCGAGCAGACGCGCCTTGCGGTCGAGATCGTCGCTTGCGGTCACGAACAAGAAGGGAGTATTGCGACTGGCGGGGCTGGCCTGCTTGATATGGAGCAGCTTCTCGCCGTCGAAGCTCGGCATCTCGAGGTCGCACAAGACCACATCCACGTCCTCGTTGAGCAAGAGCTTCAGCCCCTCGAGGCCATCCGCCGCCTGGATGATCTTGTCGAAGATCTCGGCTGGACTGACGACGCGCAGGATGTGCTCCCGATGGGTCGCCGAGTCATCGATCAGTAGAAGCGTGGCCAAGAAATGGGGCCTCCAGTCGCGGCTGCTCCGCGCCACCATTGATATCGGCGAAACGGTCGCGAACCTTGGCCACTAGCGGGCTCCGCTGGAGAATTACACCACTCTCTGTCTCGCGCCTTCGCAATCGGCAATCAGTTGCTGGCTCCCCGCCCAGGGGCCGAGTGTGACGAAAGCCCCACTTCGGCCCAGGCGACCCCCGGACATTTCCGGACGGCTCGCATCTATCCCCCTATTGTGTCACCGGGCAACCCCCGTGAACACCTCGGTGTAGCCTCCCGAGACCCAGCGGGGCAGCCCGCGGCGACCCGGGCCACGAGGTCGGAATACGACACCGGACAACCAAAACGCAGAAGGGCCGGCCGCGTGCTTGGCAGACGCGGCCGACCCCGGAGCGAGGACTGATGACGATGCCATCCCATCGGGAGGACCAGACCCGAGGTGCCTTCAGATTGCGCGGTATGCTGCGGCGCCGCGCTCCCTCCGACACCCGACGGCCAAGGAGCAAACCGTCGCGAGTAGACAGTGAGTCAGTCACCACTCGCGCGGGGCCGGTTCCCTGCTTTCTGCAAGATCGTGCAGAATCGCCGGCCTTCTCACGGCCCGCTTGGCACGGCAGGAGCCAGGTCGCTGGCGGGGCGGACGGGGTTCGAACCCGCAGCCAAGGGACCCAAGACGCGTTCTAGGGCCTCTAGAGGCCCGAAACAGCCCCAAGGATGCCGCCCACCGCCCACGCCGCGCGTGGACAGGATTGTCATAAGAGGAGAGAGGGGACGCCCCCCTGGTGACCTGCCCCCCGGCAACTGGGAAGGGTCCGGACGCGCTCCGCGATCTGGTCGAGAGCGCTGAGGCGGGATCGGGGGCTCAGTAGGGCAGCCAGTCGCGAATCGCTTCGGCCGCGTAGCGGTTCGCTCGCTCGTTCGGGTGGGCGTCGAAGGGGCTCACCACGAGGCCCTCCTGGGCGTGGGGTTGGAGCACGGGAAGCAGATCGAGCACCGGGATCTCGGCCCCCCGGCAGAAGTCGCCGATCTTGGCGTGCGCATGCCCGAAGGAGTAGTCGCCATCCAGGTCGTGCAGAAACGGGAAGATTACGATCCGGAATTCGCAGCCGTTGTCCGAGCAGAGCTTCTTCAGATCGCGAAGCTTTGCCTGCATCGCGACCCACGGCTCGCCCGAGTAGTACTCGCGAACAAAGTCGTAGTATTTCTGCAGCTGCGGCAGGCGAGCCTGCCGCAGCCGGAAGTAGATCAGATTGAAGAAGTAGCTGTCGCGGAACAGGAAGAAGTCGGGACGGGTCCGCTCGATCTTGGAAAACTGAGTGCCGAAGTCGGAATGGAACGACTCGATGTCGTTCAAGTTGAGCGCGAAGACGACAACGTCGACGCGTACGCCCGCCTCGAACACCACCTTCAGCCAGGCTTCACCCCAGAACAGATCGGCGCCCGGTCTGCTGAGATTCGTGACGACGAAGCCGCCGGGTGATTCGGCGGCGAGCTGACTTCCGACGAGGTTGCTGAATCGGTCGGCCGAATAATTGATGCCGTGGCCGTAGGTGAAGCTGTCTCCGAGAAAGCTGATGTGCTTGGCGCCGTCCGGAATCACCTTCGGAAAGGGGCGATCGTCCCGATAGGCGATCGCTTCCCCTGATCCCCACTGGACCCACTTCTCCTCGCGCCCCGCGTACTTGCGGTACCACTTTCGCGAGACGTTCGACATGCTGAAGGAGTCGGTGCGGTCGTAGCCGATGGCAAAGCCGAGCTCGGTCAGCGTGAATACGGTCAGCAGCAGCCACAGCGAAAGGCCCGCGTTGGCGAGTGTCATACGACCGTTCTTCTCTCGGCCGCTGCGACGGATCATGAGCAGCATCCGCACCGCAAGAGCGAGCCCAAGACACCACGCCGCCATGCCGATCACGTACTCGCTCGTCAGTCCGAACACGGTCATGGCGTCTGAGTCTCGAGGTGTGCTGACCGGCGTTTCGACACGGCGTGAGTTCTCGTCCGGTCGGCTTGCAGGCTATCGGGTGGCGGCCGAGGATCGGGTGAGGTTACCACGAGCGGATCCTCTCCGACCGGACTGATGAAAGGACATCCAGCCGCAGAAGGGCACACGTGATCTCGCGGCTTGCAGAGGTGCTGTCGATGGCCGCCCTGCAGGAGCGGACACGGCACCGTGACAGCCGCTCTCTGGCCCATTACACGGTCGGGGCGAGGCCCGATCCGTTGGCCATGGCGCACGCAATTCGGAGTGGGGAAGCTGCTACAACCCGCCCACGACCCGCCCACGCCGAGATTGCTCAAGAAAGCGGCACGCTAAGCACCCGGAATGACAGCGCTTTAGAGGACGGGATGGCGGGGCGGACGGGATTTGAACCCGCAACTTCTGGCGTGACAGGCCAGTGCTCTAACCAGTTGAACTACCGCCCCGCGTATCCGTAGGGCGCAGTTTCTAGCCAACAATCCAGCTCCACGCAAAGCGCATCTGGCCGCTACCACCTTCGAAGTGGACGAAATGACCGCACTCAGGCCCCCACTCCGTCGGCCGGAATCGACACGCTGGGGAAGCCGATGTCTTGCGCCCGTCCAACCGAGAGGGTTCAAGAGACCGCTGGCTCTGGGCGAGGCGGCCGAGGTGATCGGGAGGTTCGCGCAGAGGTGTCGGAAGTGTAGAGTCAAGAAGGTCGACCACGGCGGTGGACACAGCGGCCCACATGCAGCGCGGCGAGAACGAAACCCATGAGCCTCCAAGACCTGGGCAGCCTCGGAGAATTTGTTGGTGCCGTCGCGGTCGTCTTCTCCCTGCTCTATCTCGCCACACAGATTCGCCAGAATACGCAAGCGGTTCGCGCATCCAGCTACCAGGATGTCGCTCAGGGCGTTCGCGCATACATGGCACTGCTTGCACAAGACGAAAGACTCGCGCAGATCTACCTGCGAGGCGCGGCGCAATCGGACGAACTCGCTCCCGCGGAGAGTTTGCAGTTCGAGATGCTCGTCGGTCACTTCTTCGCGAACTTCGATGTGGCAGTCGATCTCTACAAACGGCACATGATCGACGAGAAGATGATGACCCCACACACCCGGTTTGCCGTGTCTCTCTTGGGCGAAGCGGGCGTGCGCGATTGGTGGCAACGCTCCCAAGGCTTCTTCAGCGATGACCTTCGCGCCCATATCGAATCCGCAGGGATATCTGCTGGGCGCTCGGCGACGGAGCTTGCCCAATCGAGCGCTCCTCTCACCTGACGCCGCGCGAACGAAGACAACTCTTCGTGGTCGGGCTACTTTGCCGAACCAGCCCCAAGCGCCGCCGCAAACTCAGAGACGCAATGGAGCCCCATGCCCATCGAAGCCCTCCGAACCCCCGAAGCGCGATTCGCCATCCTTCCCGCCTTCCCCTACGAGCCGCGCTACGTTGACGACCTGCCGGGCTATGAATCCCTTCGCCTCGGCTACATCGACGAGGGGCCCGCGGACGCCGAGACCGTCTTTCTCTGCCTCCACGGCGAGCCGAGCTGGAGCTACCTCTACCGCAAGATGATCCCCGTCATCACGGCTGCGGGACACCGTGCGGTCGCGCCGGATCTCTTGGGCTTTGGTCGCTCGGACAAGCCCGTGGACGACGCGGTCTACACCTTCGACTTCCACCGGGAGAGTCTCAAGCGCTTCATCGAGCGTCTCGATTTGTCAGGGATCACGCTGGTCTGCCAGGACTGGGGCGGGATACTGGGCCTCACGCTCCCCATGGACATGACGGGACGCTTCACGCGGCTGCTCGCGATGAACACCGCGATCCCGATCGGCGAGCCGATCTCGCCCGGGTTCGCCCAGTGGAAGGCGTTCTCTGCCGCGGTTTCCGAGATCCCGACGGGCGGGCTCATCGCCACAGACGCACGCGAAGCCGTGAACCTACTCGACGTCCTTGCGTACGACGCACCTTTCCCCGACAACCGCTACAAGGCAGGCGTGCGGCGTTTCCCCCAGCTCGTCCCGGCGGAGCCGGGCATGGACGGAATCGAGCACGGAAAGCGCGCGCGCAAGTTCTGGTCGAACGATTGGAGCGGCGAGACCTTCATGGCCGTCGGCATGAGGGACGGGGTCCTCGGCCAACCCGTCATGGAAGAGCTCCGGAGCCAGATCCGCGGCTGCCCCGAGCCGATGCAGATCGAAGACGCCGGGCACTTCGTTCAGGAATACGGCGAGCCCATCGCGCGACGCGCGCTAGAGCACTTCAAACTGGCTTGATCTGGGACTCGGGGTCGTCTCAACGAACTCTGAAAGACTTTCTCAAAATTGTGTAGAAGTCTCCCTGGTAGGCGATCTCGTATTCGGCCTCGCGCAATCGGGTCAGGACGGGATCCGAGACGGGCGGAGTGACGTTTCTCGCCCGAAGCCGCTCGGGGATCGCCTTCATCACGATGGCAAGATCCGGAAGCCGGCCGGCGTCGGCCAACGGCGCCGCGTAGATGGGGCGGACAGCCCGGTTGCCCTGCATGGACGGATTGGAGGGGAACATCCACAGGGCCGCGGTACTCGGCCGCAGATCGCTGAAGAGGTAGCCGGCGGGGAAGTAATCGAAGAAGAGAACCGTCTCGTTGTCGGCACGCATGCCTGCCAGCACGAGATCGAGCTCGCCTATGAAACGACTTCGGGCCGGCGTGGTGTGCAGCCCTGCATAGGGGCCCCGTTCAATGCGCACGCTCAGCTCTCCGATGGGATTGTCTCGGTAGACCCCGGCGTGCAGTTGCAGAACCTCGAATACCAATATGCTCGCCGCGAAGGCCAGGGCCGCGGCCTCAAAGCTCTGGGCGCTGTAGCCCTCTGCGAGCCGGTCAGTCGCTTCTCGCGGCTTGCGCGGATAAGCACGAGTGAGCAGGCCGAGTCCCACCAGTGCGGCGGGTGCGAGGCCCAGTGCACCGTTGCGCAGGCCATTCGCGCTTGACCACAGGATCGTCGCACCCGCGAACAGAGACGCCAGACCGATGATCGCGAGCGGTGAGCCGTGGCCGGTGCGGTGCGCCGGACCGCCGGGGCGGATCGCCGCCACAGCGGCGATACCCAGGCCCGAGATCAAGAAGGTGGTGGTGGTGAAGGGTTCCGTGTGCGGAACGTAGAGCCACGAGGCGGCCATCACGCCCGGCCCTGCAAGAACCGAGACGAGCGCCAGAGTCCTCGGGTTCCGGATGCGGGCGAAGGCCAGCGCGGCCGCGGCCAAGATTGCGGCCAGGGCCAAGAGGAAGACGGCTTCCCTCTTGAATTCGAACAACAGCGCTGCGGTCTTCTCGACTCCACCGCCCTGCGTCCCGACCAGAGCGTTCAGCTCGATCATGCGCGGTAGGTTCGTAACGGCGTCGTAGCGAAGAGCCACAATGACGATCGCCACCAGCCACACGGCGGCGGCGCACAGCACCGGTGTCACGATCCAGACCAGTCCGGCACCCGGATTGGAGCGCCTGAAGAGCCAGACGCCCGCCGCGCAGGATGCAATGGCCACGAGGGCGAGGGGTGGATAGGCGATAGCAGCGGTCGCCAAGGCAAAGGTGCCGCAGAAGAGGTCGATCCTGGGTCGGCGCGAGGAAGCGCCAAAGGCGACGAGGAGAAGTCCCGCCAACAGGCCGAACTCGGCGATGGTGTTGTAGCTGAGAGCCGGAATGCAGAACGGAATCCAGGCCAGGAGAACGGCCGCAAAGACCGTGGCCCGCGGCCGACCAACCACGCGCCCGAAGCGAGTCGTGACCAGGTAAGCGCACAACAGGGCCACGCCGAAATAGAGGTGGCGCATGTACAACACGATTCCGTCCGACGAGCCGGCCCAGGCCACACAGGCCTTGACGGCGGGCACCAGCATGAGACCCGCGAATTGATGGATCGCGAGTTCATCCTGGAGAGGGCGATGTCCCAGGCTGAAGGCGTAGGGGAGCGCCACGTAGTAGGATTCATCGGTGAAGTCGATGCCGAAGTAGAGTCGGGCATAGACGGCCAGCGCAGCGATGCCGAAGATGGCAGCCCCGGCCAGACGCAGCGGGCGCTCGCCCGAGTCCCCTACGCTGTCTCCGGCGTGTTGGCGCACGCTTCCAGCCTCGCACAACAAAGAGCCGCGACGCAACGCACGCTCCGCAGCGGGCAGGACGGTCGCATGCCCGCGCGACAGCGCCTCGTCCAGAGTCAGCTCCTTCAGCGCGCAGTGGAGCGCTTCCTCGGCGAGCTGTTCTCGCGAACGCGCCTCGATCTGGCGGGCGTCGGCCTCGTTCTTGGTGCCGAAGCTTCGCTGGTATCGCTGGCGGTGAAGTTGAAACTCGATCTGCCCGGGCGGGCTGCCGCCCGCTCTAGAGTGTGAAATTTCAGATCCAGTCGGACACCCTGTCGAGATGATGACAGTGAATGACCGAGGGGATCTAGATGACCGGAGATCAACGAGAAATCAGACGTAAGAAGCGAGTTCTCGACTACGCGGAGAAGATCGGCAACATCAACACCACATGCCGCCGGTTTGGAATTGCGAGATCGACATTCTATCTCTGGCGTGACCGATACCGAGAGCTCGGCGAAGCCGGGCTCTCGCGTCGCGGGCCGCGTACCCACAACTACCCAAACAAGACGCCCGACGAGGTCATCGAGAAGATCCTGCACCTGCGCCGGACGTACCACATGGGTCCGATTCGCATCGCGTGGTATCTACAGCGCTATCACGACATCAAGACTTCGGATGCGACCGTGTACTGAGTTTGCAAGCGGCATGGACTCAACCGACTCCCGAACCGGGAGGAAGGCGGGCCGTTCACACGCATCGATACCAGAAGCAGGTCCCTGGCCATCACGTGCAGGTGGACGTCAAGTTCCTGACTCTAAAGAGGAAACGAGGCGGGCCGGTACGGCGCTACCAGTACACGGCGATCGACGACGCGACTCGAGTTCGCGCATTGAAGGTCTACAAGCGCCACACCCAGGCCAATGCCATCGACTTCGTCAACTATGTGGTCAAGAAGTTCCCATTTCGAATACGCACGATCCGAACCGACCGCGGTCACGAGTTCCAAGCGCTCTTCCATTGGCATGTCGCCGACCTGGGGATGGAACACGTCTACATCAAGCCGCGCACACCACAGCTGAATGGGAAAGTCGAGAGGTCGCATCGCACCGACAAGGATGAGTTCTATCAGCTGCTCACGTATCGCGATGACGTCGATCTCAAGAAGAAACTGGCGGCCTGGGAGCGCTTCTACAACTACGACCGACCACATGGGGCGCACAGCGGGAAGACGCCCTACGAAGCTCTGCGGGAGAAGCTAAGCTGACTACAGACGTCCGACTGGATGCGTCATATCACAATCTACGACCTCGAAGACCAGCGCCGCCGTGACCGTGCCACTCGAGGGCTCGAGGATTTGGTCGGTCAGAGCCTTCGGAGTCAAGCCGGAGCCAAGGACGAAGACTCCTCTAACGCAACTGAGGGCCACGAGAGGGCGAAATAGTGGTGGGCGTGGACGGACTCGAACCGCCGACCCTCTCGGTGTAAACGAGATGCTCTAGCCAACTGAGCTACACGCCCCGAACGAACGGCCGGCTCAGTTTACCCCAGCTGGATGCGCAACGTCGGTGGGTGCACTTACCGTCGCGTGCGGGACCTCGTAGATCTCATCCAGGTCGTGGATGCCGTGCTTCAGGAAGCTCTCGGGATCGACCACGGCGAGCGCGTGGGCGAGGACTTCGTCCATGTGATCGACCAGCACGATCTTGATGTTCTTCTTGATGACCGCCGGTAGATCCTTCAGATCCTTCTCGTTCTCTCTCGGGATCACCACGGTGTCGACGCCACCTCGATGCGCCGCAATGAGCTTCTCCTTGAGGCCACCGATGGGCAGCACCCGGCCGCGCAGCGTGATCTCACCCGTCATCGCTACATTGGATCGCACCGGTACGCGAGTCAGCGCCGAAGCGATGGTGGTTGCCAGGGTGATGCCCGCCGACGGACCGTCCTTCGGAGTGCCGCCTTCGGGCACGTGGATGTGCAGGTCCACCTTGGTGTAGAAGTCTCGCGTCAGTCCGAGCTGCTTGGCGCGCGAGCGAATGTACGACATCGCGGCGCCCGCCGACTCCTGCATGACTTCACCCAGCCGACCGGTGATCTGCAGCTTGCCCTGTCCAGCCGAGACCGAAACTTCCGTCTGCAGCAGCTCGCCGCCGACCTCGGTGTAGGCCAACCCCGTCGTCACACCGATGCGGTCCTCGGATTCGGTCTTCCCGAAGCGATACCGGTGCACACCCAGATACTTCTTGACGAGCTTCGGGGTCACCTTCCTCGGCTTGTAGCTTTCGCCCCCGCTCACCACCTCACGCGCCACCTTCCGCGCGATCGACGCGAGCTCCCGCTCCAGGTTTCGCACACCGGATTCGCGGCTGTAGTAGCGGATTATCTCGAGGATGGCGGCGTCGGTGAACTCGATCTGCCCTTCGTCGAGTCCATTGGACTCGCGCACCTTGCTGACGAGATGTCGCTTTGCGATCTCCAGCTTCTCCGACTCGATGTAGCCCGGTATCTGGATGACCTCCATGCGATCCTGCAGCGGCCGCGGGATCTCGCTCAATACATTGGCGGTGCAGATGAACATGACCCGCGAGAGATCATAGTCGACGTCTAGATAGTGATCGTTGAACGTATGGTTCTGCTCGGGGTCCAGCACCTCCAGCAGAGCGGCCGACGGGTCGCCTCGAAAATCCATCGACATCTTGTCGACCTCATCGAACAGGAATACCGGGTTGCTGCTGCCCGCCCGCTTGAGGCTCTGGATGACCTTGCCCGGCAACGCTCCGATGTAGGTGCGGCGATGCCCGCGAATCTCTGCTTCGTCGCGCACACCACCCAGGCTGATACGAACGAAGTCGCGCCCCGTCGCCCGTGCGATCGATTTGCCGAGCGAGGTCTTGCCGACACCGGGGGGGCCCGCCAGGCACAGGATCGGGCCCTTCATCTTCTTGACCAGCGTCTGCACCGCGAGAAACTCGAGAATCCGCTCCTTCGGCTTGTCCAAGCCGTAGTGATCCGCGTTGAGGATGCCCTCGGACTTGTCGAGATCTTCGAGCTCGGCTTTGCACGACTGCCACGGGAGCGCCAGCATCCAGTCGATGTAGTTGCGAACGACTGTCGCCTCAGCGCTCATGGGCGACATCATCTTGAGCTTCTTGATCTCTTTCTCGACGCGCTCGCGAGCGTCGTCCGGCATCTTCTTCGCCTTGAGCTGCTCGTCGAGCTCGCTCAATTCGTTCTTGAACTCGTCGCGGTCGCCCAGCTCCTTCTGAATCGCGCGCATCTGCTCGTTGAGGTAGTACTCCTTCTGGGAGCGCTCCATCTGCTTCTTGACACGCCCCCGGATCTTGCGCTCCACCTCGAGCACCTCGATCTCGGCCTGCATGCGCGAGTAAACGCCTTCCAAGCGTTCGAGCGGCGAGCGGATCTCCAGAAGACTCTGCCGCTCCTCCAGCTTGAGATTCAGGTGCGCCACGATGGTGTCCGCCAGCTTGCCGGGCTCGCTGATGGCCGTGATGGTGTTGAGCAGTTCGGGCGGAACCTTCTTGTTCAGCTTGACGTAGGCCTCGAAGCTGCCGTGGATCGTTCGGACCAGCGCCTCGCTCTCCGGCAGGTGGACCTCGTGGTCGGGCATCTCGTCGACGCGGACGGAAAAGTAGGGCTCGTTGCTCTCGAACGACGCGATGCGAGCCCGGCAGCGGCCCTCGACGAGCACCTTGACGGTTCCGTCTGGGAGACGCAGTAACTGAATGATGCTGCCGAGTGTGCCAAAGGGGTAGATGTCCTCGGCCGTGGGCTCTTCCTGACCCGCCTGACGCTGCGCGGAGAGCATCAGCTCCCGCGATCCGCTCATCGCGTCTTCCAGCGCCTGGATCGACTTGGTGCGGCCAACGAAGAGCGGAACCACCATGTGGGGAAAGACGACGATGTCGCGGAGCGGCAGCAGCGGCACGACGCGACCCTCTGCGGATCGACGCTGGATGTCGCCCGGCCCCTCTCCACCGAACTCTCGCTGCTCGTCGTCGTCTCGAAAGAAGACCATCGGTCTCTGGTGTCCCCTTCTGCCCCTCTAACCCTCCGCCCTCGCGTCAGGCTGATTCGGCTTCCCTCTTGAAGACCAAGAGCGGCTCCGATCCCTGCTCGATCATCTCTTCGTTGACGACGCACTCCTCGACGTCATCCCGTGAGGGAAGCTCGTACATCATGTCGAGCATCGCATTCTCCAGAATGGCCCGCAGGCCGCGAGCCCCCGACTTCTGCTCCATGGCTCGGCGGGCGACCGAACGCAGCGCGCCGTCCGTAAAGCGCAGTCGCACATCCTCGAACTCGAACAGCTTCTGGTACTGCTTCACCAGCGCGTTCTTCGGCTGCGTCAAGATGTCCACCAAGGCGCCCTCATCGAGCTCACCGAGTGTCGCCGTCACGGGCAACCGTCCGATGAACTCCGGAATCAGTCCGAAATGCAGTAGATCCTCCGCCTCCACGGCCTGGAGCAACTCTCCGTGGCGGCGGTCGCTCTTGCTCTGGATATCGGCGCCGAAGCCCAATCCCTTCACTCCAATCCGCCGCTCGATGATGTTTTCCAGCCCCACGAAAGCGCCACCACAGATAAACAAGATATTCGAAGTATCAACCTGCAAGAATTCCTGCTGAGGGTGCTTGCGGCCGCCCTTCGGGGGTACACTCGCCATCGTCCCCTCGATGATCTTGAGCAGCGCCTGCTGCACACCCTCTCCCGAGACATCCCGGGTGATGGACGGGTTCTCACTCTTGCGGGCGATCTTGTCGATTTCGTCGATATAGATGATGCCTCGCTGCGCCCGTTCGACGTCGTAGTTGGCCGCCTGCAACAGGTTGAGAACGATGTTCTCGACGTCCTCACCGACGTAGCCCGCCTCCGTCAACGTAGTGGCATCTGCGATTGTGAAGGGGACGTCGAGCACCTTGGCGAGTGTCTGCGCCAGCAAGGTCTTGCCGCAGCCCGTCGGCCCGAGCAGCAGGATGTTGGCCTTCTGCAACTCGACGTCGCCGATCAGCGAACCGCTCTCGATGCGACGGTAGTGGTTGTGTACGGCCACGGAGAGGATCTTCTTGGCCTGATCCTGACCGATCACGTACTCGTCCAGGGCTTCCTTGATCTCACGCGGCTTGAGTGCCCGCGTCGACTGGGCTGACGGCTCCTCCTGACCGTACTCCTCCGCGATGATGTCGTTGCACAGCTCGATACACTCATCGCAGATGTAGACCGTCGGCCCGGCGATCAGCTTCTTGACTTCCTTCTGGCTCTTCCCGCAGAAGGAGCACGAGAGGTTGGCGTTGTCATCTCGCTTCTTCATGGCACTTCACCTTCCCACCGACCAACGACAAGAACCTAGTCGCGTTCCTCGGAGCCCGGACGTTGCACCATCACGTGATCCACGAGGCCGTACTCCATCGCTTCCTCGGCAGACATATAATAGTCGCGCTCCGTATCCACCGCGATTTGCTCCACTGACTTTTCGGCGAGATCCGCAAGTATCACGTTCATCCTATCGCGCAGTTTCAGGATTTCCTTGGCCTGAATATCGATGTCGGCGGCCTGGCCACGGGCGCCACCCATCGGCTGGTGGATCATCACCCGCGCGTTGCTGAGAGCCGTACGCTTGCCGGCCTCGCCGGCGGCCAACAGCCAAGCGGCCATCGACGCCGCCTGGCCAATGCAGGTGGTGCTGATGTGGGGGCGCACGAACTTCATGGTGTCGTAGATCGCCAGCCCCGCCGTGATCGAACCCCCAGGCGAATTGATATAGAGGTGAATGTCGTGGTCCGGATCCTCGGCCTCCAGGAAGAGCAGCTGGGCGACAACGACATTCGCCACGTCGTCGCTGATCTCGGTGCCGAGGAAGATCACGCGGTCGCGTAGCAGACGCGAGTAGATATCGAAGAAGCGCTCACCGCGCTGACTCTGCTCGATTACATACGGTATGACCGCCATCAATCGGCTCCGCAGTCGTCGCGCCTCATCATCAGAATCCCAGGCGCTTCGCTCTCCCGGCAGAACCTGGGCAGCGCCGCGTCCAGTAGAGTGCTCGACTCTTCTCTCACGTCTTTCTCACGTCTCTCTCACGGCTCAGCCGCTGATCATCGTCTCGCTCGGCCGCTTCCCAACCGGATCGGGTCCTCAACCTTCTAAACCGGCTGGATCACCCGGGCGTGGCACCCCCTGCCAACGCCGCAGCTCAATCCCTAGTCTCAGCCAGTGCGCGGAGCTTTGCAAGACACTCACCGGGGGCCGAATGCGCGCCTGACGGCCAGTCTCACTGGGAAGCTTCTCGAAAGAAGTTCTGAACTTCGCTGCCTTGCAAGCAACTTTGCTCCCAGGTCAGCCCTGGTCGCTCTCCTCTTCTCCCGCTTCGATCTCTTCGATCTTCGCCTGGGAGGCAAGGAGTGAGAATGCACGTTCGTTTCTCAGCTCAATCTCGATCGCGCCGAGCCAGCCCTGCTGAAGCGCCATGTTGCGCAGGCGTGCAGGCTCCATCCCCTGCGCTTCGGCCATCTCGCAGACACGCGCCTCGACATCTTCCTCACTCACACTAATCCCCTCAGCAGTCGCCACCGCATCGAGCAAGAGCCCCTCGCGCACACGGCGCTCGGCCGAGGGGCGCCCCTCCTCCTGCATGCGACTGAGCTGTCTCTGAAGGGCCTCGTCAGGCACCTTGCCCTGGAACTGGCTGTGCATCGACTGCATCTGACTCTGGAGCTGTCGCTCGACCATGCCCGGCGGAACTTCGAAGCTGCTGAGCCCGACCAACGAGTCCATCAGGGACTTGTTCAGCACGCCCTCCGCCTCTACTCGGCGGCGCTGCGCGAGGTCCGAACTGATGCGCTCGCGCATCTCGTCCAGGGTTTCGAAGTCGCCGAGATCCTTTGCGAAGTCGTCGTCGAGTTCGGGAAGCTCGCGCCTGCGCACGGCGACGATATGGCACTCGAAAACGGCCTGCTTCCCGCGCAAGGGCTCGGGGCCGTAGTCGTCGGGCAGCGTGACCTCAACCTGTCGATCCTCACCCGCTGTGGCACCAACGAGCTGCTCCTCGAAGCCCGGCACCATGCCGCTCGAGCCGATCTCGACATCCATGCCCTGGCCGCTGCCACCGGGAAAGACCTCCCCATCGACGCGTCCGACGAAGTCGATCGTCACGACGTGGCCGTCGGTGGCCTCGGCGCCCTCTTCCTCTTCGGCAAGTCGCGCGTTCTTCTCCCGCAGACCCTCGAGCTCACTGTCGACATCTTCGTCCGTCACCCGGACGACCGGGCTGCGGGCCGCCAGACTGCTGAACTCAGGCAGCTCGATCTGCGGCTTCACCTCGATGCGAGCCGTGTAGCGGAAGGCCTCGCCATCTTGAAGTCGATCCGGGGCAATGTCGGGCTCCACAACGGGCTCGATCTCGGCCTGCTCGATCGCGGCGGGCAGCGTCTCCGAGACCAGCGCTCGCTCGATCTCACCCGACATGTTCGCACCGTACATCCGCTCGAGCACCGAGCGCGGCACCTTGCCCGGCCGGAATCCCTTCACGCGAGCCGTGCGCTTCAAATCGCTGTAGGCGCGATCGAACGCTTTGCTCACGCGAGAGGCCTGCACCTCCACGCTGAGGTTTCGAACGACGGGGCTCGCCTCGCTGCACTCGACATTGATGTCGCTGTTCGTAGCTGTACTCGCCATGCTCTGGGGTCCTTGTCTTGCGGGGGCGGAAACAACTCTGTGGCTGCCGGCCGCTCCCCGGGGCCGGCTCGAGCCATGCCCAATCCACGCTCGTCCGCCGGAGCGGCCGCAGCATAGCTCCGCATGCTGTCGGGCGCACAAATCGGCCTCGGGCGGGCGATGTTGCTCCACGGGCGGTCCGGGCCGATACGTCCTCAATCACAGGCGGCGTAATTCCGATCCCCAGATGAGGCCCCGGCCCCGTTCGCCGCCCGCCAGGAACAGGCAATGAAGGTCCTGATCGCAGACGACTCCCACTCATCCCGCCTGCTGCTGGAGCGGGCCCTGCAGAACTGGGGCTACGAGGTGATCGCCGTCGCGGACGGGCTGCAAGCCGTGGCGCGTCTGGCCGACCCGCAGATCGAACTCGCCATCATCGACTGGATGATGCCGGGCCTTGACGGCCCATCGGTCTGTCGCCATATCCAGAGCCTCCCACGCACCGTCTATACGATTCTCCTCAGCGGCCGTGACAGCGACGAGGATCAGGCCGAAGCACTGCAGCTCGGGGCCAGCGATTACATGGTCAAACCCTTCCGAGCCTCGCTGCTGCGCGCTCGACTGCAGGCAGGCGAGCGCATGCTACGGCTCGAGCGGCGACCCGAAGGCCAGCGAGAGAGCTAGTCGCCAGACGACGCCGTGGCCAGCATCGCACGGGACGTCGCTGGCGCGACCCAGCACGTCGGGGCTGCGAGCCAGCTCACACGCGCGCAGGAATCGATCAACGGACTCGCGTCTTGACGCGCGACTCGCTGCAGTACTGTCTGGCGTACTCCGCCAGGCTCCACTTGTGTGTCAGAGACGTCGCGACTTGGCGCGCTTCGACGGGATCAAACGGCTTCTTCAAGATGAGGAGCTGGTCGAGCTTTCCCAGGCGCTCGATGGCCACTTGCCAGGAGTCGTCCGACGAGGCCGTGCAGATCGCCACCTGAAGATCGGGATCGTCCTGCCAGATCTTCTCGATGGTCTGGATTCCATCCCAACCCGGTGGCATGCGAACGTCGACGAATGCCATGGCGAACGGGACCCCCTTCTCACGGGCATCCTTGGCCATGCGCCAACCGGCCTCGCCCTGCGTGGCCGACTCGATCTCGAATGCGATGCGAAGAGAAAGTCGCTCGGGCTCCCCGAGCGACGCGCGGGCGGGCGAAACTGGCCCGCTGTGCCGTGTACCCGCCACGCCCAGGATTCGTCGAAAATCCTCGTGGATGCCCGCGTTGTCATCGACGACCAGCACGCGGCGATTGATCATCCCTTCATCGAGCGTCATGCGGGCGCCCCCAAGCGATACGTTGCCTGTGGATCGCTGTATCGGACGAATCGCCGCGCGCCTCAAGAGCGATTCGCAAACGTCATGAAGCAAGTGAGCGACTCGCGGCCGGCCGCAGAGGTTAGGGGCTTCACCGCAAGGTCCGGTGGATTGAATCGCCCCGGCGTACGAGCTTCTGCCGGGCAATCGGCATGCGCGGTGGTGCCGGGGACAGGACTCGAACCTGCACGTCCAGAGGACGGTGGCTCCTAAGGCCACTGCGTCTACCGATTCCGCCACCCCGGCGAATAGCGCGAACGGCAACATCGTAGCGATCACGCGGCCGTGGAAAAAGATCGCTCGCTATGCGGGCTGGTGAGCGCGCGGGGAATCGAACCCCGAACCTAGGGATTAAGAGTCCCTTGCTCTGCCAATTGAGCTACGCGCCCGGGCGGACATTAGCCGCCCTGGGTGCGGAGGCAAGCCCTCAGCGCCCGCTCATGAGCCGCTCTCGCCGCATCCGCCACCGCCCGGCGTTTCCACTCGCAGCCGGTCACCCGCGGCGAGTTCGAGCGAACATTTGCCGGGCAGAACCTCACGTTCGCCAGCGCTGCGCTGCACGAAATTGCGTCCGGTGGCGCCCGGCGCGCCACCTGCCATCCCCCAAGGCGCCACGTCGCGCCGCTCTGTCAGCAGCGTCGCGGTGACGGGCGCGAGGAAGCGGTACTGGCGTATCAAACCGTCGCCCCCGGTGCGCCTACCCGCACCCCCGGAGCCCCGACGCAGTGCGAACTCCTCCAGGCGCACGGGATAGCGGGCCTCCAGCACTTCGGGATCGGTGATCCGCGTGTTCGTCATGTGACTGTGGACGCCGCACGCTCCGTCGAAGTCGGCGCCCGCGCCCGCGCCGCCGCCGATGGTTTCGTAGTAGCCGAAATCCGCGTTGCCAAAAGCGACGTTGTTCATCGTTCCCTGGCTGGCCGCCGCCAGCCCGAGCGCTCCCAGCAGTACATCGACGACGCGCTGCGAAGTCTCGACGTTGCCCCCGACCACCGCGGATCCGGCGGGCGGATCGAGCAGTGATCCACCGGGGATGTGGATCTCCACGGGCTCCAGACAGCCGCCGTTCAGGGGGATGCGCTCGGCGACGAGTGAGCGCAACACGTAGATCACGGCGGCCTGAACCACGGCGGGCGGCGCGTTCAGATTGTGTCGAGCGGCGGAGCCAGTGCCGGCGAAGTCGACGAGCATGCGACCCCCCTCCACCTTCAGCCGAACGCAGACGGGTGTTCCATCATCGAGCCGGTCTTCGAAGCAATGCTCGCCATCCGGCAGCCTGGCGATCTCTCGCGACACCTTGTCTGCCGACGCGCGCTGCAGCTGGCTCATCGTCACCGACACGGCGGTGAAGCCCTGCTCCTCGACGAAGTCACACAGCAGGCGCTCACCCGCGCGATTGGCCGCCACCATGGCGACCAGATCGGCGAGATTATCGTCCGGACAGCGGGCGGGATAGCGCGCACTGGCGAGCAGACTTCGCACGCGTTGCTCGTCGAAGTGCCCGCGAGCGACGAGCTTGAAGGCGTGAAACACGACGCCCTCTTCCTCTAGACAATGCGAGTCGGCGGGCATCGAGCCCGGCGTGATGCCACCCAGATCCGCGTGGTGGCCGCGACTGGCGACGAAGAAGTCCGGATCACCCGATCCCGCGACGAAGACCGGCGTCACGAGCGTCACATCGGGCAGGTGTGATCCGCCTTCGAAGGGGTCATTGGTCATCACGACGTCGCCCGGGGCCAGGTCCGGCACACGCTCGCGCACGGCCCTCACGGTCGCACCCATGGCGCCGAGGTGTACGGGGATGTGGGGCGCGTTGGCCACCAGGCCGCCCCGGCCATCGAAGACCGCGCAGGAGTAGTCGAGGCGCTGTTTGATATTGGTCGACACGGCTGTGTTGCGAAGTGCCGCGCCCATCTGCTCGGCCATCGACATGAAGCGGTTGCCGAAGACCTCCAGCCGCACCGGATCCGCTCGCTCGAGATCGCGCGCGACCTGGCCGCGAGCACCCTCGACGTCGCGCAAGACGAGGACCGCCTCGTCGTCGACGCGGAGGCGAAAGCCGGGATCGACCACGACGGTGCCCGTCTGCTCCAGCACGACCACCGGTCCATCGATCTCGCAGCCTGCTATGAGCACCTCGCGCTCGTAGATCGGCGCCAACACGCGCCCGCTCCCGGGAAACCAGATCGACGCGCGCCGCAGCGGTGTGGGGGCCGACGAGGGGCGGGTCGGATCTGACGTGAGGCCGCGGTCCGGCATGCTGCCCTGCGCCGCTGGGGCGACGCAGCGAACGCGGGCGGTCACGATCTCCACGCGTCGATCGGGTCGCGTATAGCCAAAACGCCTGCGGTGCTCCTCGCCGAAGATCCCAGCCCAGCTCCACGACTCGCGCCCGGGCACCTCCACCGCCGGCTCTCGGATGGAGAGAGGCATCTCACTCCCGACGTAGCGCAAGTCGAGCCAGCGCTCACTCGCGACTCCGGGGCAATTGGCCTCCTCCGCCCGCAGCGCGTTGCGCCCGCGCTGCTCGAGTGTGGTCAGCATCGCTTCGACGCTCGCGGGCAGCCCGCAGCCGTCACTCGGGAGCAGCACGCGGCCGGCATCGCGCTGCCCGTCCCAGGTGACATCCGCCACGCCGATCCCATAGGCGGAGAGCAGACCCGCGAGCGGGTGTTGCAAGATCGTGCGAATGCCGAGCATTCGAGCGATGGCGCAGACGTGCTGCCCGCCGGCGCCGCCGAAGCCGACCAGGACGTGGTCGCGCGGATCGACGCCACGCGCAACGGAAACCTGCTGGATCGCCTGGGCCATGCTCGCGTTGGCGATCTCCACGAATCCGGCGGCGAGCTCGTCCTGGGTCATCTCGAAGCCCGACTGTGCGAGACGCTGTCGCAGCCGAGCGAGCTCGGCCACGACCGGCTCCGGCTCCACAGCGAATGGAAAGCGATCTGGCTGCACGCGCCCCAGTGCGAGATTGACATCGGTCAGCGCAAGCGCGTGCGCGACGGGCCGGCCGCCTTCGTCGCGACGGCCATAGCACAGCGGCCCCGGATCGGAGCCCGCACTCTCGGGCCCGACCGTGAGTCTGAAGTCATCAAAGCGGCAAAGTGAGCCACCCCCCGCCGCCACCGTGTGAATGCGCAGCATGGGCGAGCGCAGGCGCACGCCGGCCACCACCGTCTCGAAGGCGCGCTCCACCTCACCGTCGACGATCAGCGATACGTCGGTGGACGTGCCTCCCATATCGAAGCCAATTGCGCGCGCGAAGCCCGCGCGGGCCGCCACGCGGGCGGCCGCCACGACACCGCCGGCCGGTCCCGAGAGCAGCGCCGTCGGACCGCGAAAACGCGCCGCGTCCGTCAGGCCACCCGACGACTGCATGAACCGTAGCCGTGAGCCCGGCATCGCCTCGGCCAGGTGAGCCACGTGAGCGCTCAGCAGCGGCGTCAGATAGGCATCTGCTGTCGTCGTCTCGCCGCGAGCCAACAGTCCCAGCTCGCGGGCGATCTCGTGAGAGCACACGACATGGGAGAAGCCGAGGCGCCGCGCAATCTCGGCGATGCGCAGCTCGCTCTCCGGATATGCGTAGGCGTGGATCATCAGCACGGCGAGCGAGCGAGCACCGGCTTCGTGCGCGGCTCGCAACTCGTGTTGCAGCTGCTCCTCGTCGAGCTGCGAAACGACCTCAGCTTGCGCCGTAACCCGCCCGCCGCACTCGATTACAGCGCTGTGAAGCGGCGGGGCCTTTCGGATATCGAGCTCGAACAGGTCTGGGCGCTGCTGTGTGCCGATGGCCAGTACATCGCCGAGACCGCGGTCGGCCACGAGACAGGTCTGGACGCCGCGGCGCTCCAGCAGCGCATTGGTCGCAACGGTCGAGCCCAGCTTCACGCTGCAGGGGGGAAGCTCGGCGCCCGGCTCGATCACGCCTTCTCGCGTCAGGATCTCGCGAACGCCCTCGACCGGAGCGGAGTCGGAGGAGAGCAGCTTGGTCGTTCGCAGGCTCCCGTCCGGTGCGCGTGCGATGCAGTCCGTGAAGGTGCCGCCCCGATCGAGCCAGAACTCCCAGCGGCCATCGGCCGCCTCGCCGCCCCTGCGCACTCGCTCCCCTTTCGGCCCAGTCGGCCCAGTCGGCCCAGTCGGCTCAGTCACTCTCTTGTTTCCCAATCAATTTCAGTGATTTATCGAGCTAATTGAGAATCTGGATGAGATCTCTCCGGCATTGCAGAACAGGATCTGAGATGGGCCCTGGCCCCACTCCGCCCCGCCGCGTCGCCCGCTGCTACCGCCGCAGCAGCGCAGCGGCCCGATCCGTCAATCGCCGCAGCGTTTCCCGCATGATCTCATCACCCAGCCAACGCGTACACAGCAACGCAACGCCGACGAAGACGGCACCACCCAGCGCCAGATCCAACATCGCCCCCGACATGCCCGCGGCACCGGAACGAGTGAGTGCGCCGAGCAGCGCGGCGGGAACGGCCAGCGCGACCGAGCGCGCAGTGGTCGCCGCCAGGACCGAGAGCTTGGGGCCGCCATAGCGCAGGCGTGCCCAGACGAGCGTCGCCACGGCGTTGAGCGAGATCGCGGCGACACCGGCAGCCGCCAGGCCCTCGGCGGCGAAGCGCTCTCCCATCGCCAGGTAGAGGGGAATCACCGCGAGCGCGATGACGGTTCCCAGCAGCATCGGGCGCCAGGTATCCCCGCGTGCAAAGAAGGCACGTACCGCCACCTGCTGGCTCACCCATCCCGGCACTGCCAGCGCGAGCACCGACAGCACCGAAGCCACGCGGGCGGCGTCGGCGCCCGTGAAGTGACCACGCCGGTACATCACTTCGACCAGGGGCTGCGAGAAGACGCAGACCGCTGCCGCGCAGAAGACCGCTACGACCAGGGTCGCCTGCAGCGTGCGCACGAGTGTCTGCTCGAGCTCCTGCTCGCGCCCTTCCGCGTGCAGTCGCGACAGCGTCGGCAGTGCAGCCGCCGCGACCGCCTGCCCGATGACGGCAACCGGCGCCATCATCAGGCGGCGGGCGAAGCCCAGCGTCGCGACGACACCGACGCCCAGCGTCGCCCCGAACCAGCGCTCGTACCACTCGTCGACCGTGGTGAGGGAAAGCCCGAGCATCAGGGGAAGTGCCAGCCAGAGGTAGCGGCGGAAGCGCGCGTCGAAGGGGGCCACGCGCAGCCCGACCGGCCCGATGTGGCGCATATCCCAGATTGGATAGGCCCAGGTACCGACGATCGCGCCAACGAGTGCGCCCCAGGCGAAGCCCTCGACGCTGCCCGTGGCGAGCCCACCTGCGATCACACCTCCGTTGTAGAGAAGTGGCGCCGCCGCCTGAGCGCCAAAACGCCCGTGGGCCATCAATACAGCGCGGACGATGCCGCCCGTGACAAAGAAGATCTGGCCGGGCAAGACGATGCGGGTGAGGCGGACCGTGAGCGCGCGGGTCTCGGCGTCGAAGCTGCTGAATTGCAGAGCGATCAGCCGCTCGGCGTTGAGCCAGAGCAGCGCGCTCAGCAGCAGCACCAGGGCGCCGAGTGTCCCGAGCACGGTGCGAAAGAGCTCTTCCGCCTCGGCTTCACCCCGCTCGCCGCGGACACGCAGATAGAGCGGCGTGAATGCGATCGCCAGCGCACCGCCGGCCAGCAGATAATTCAGCAGATCGGGCAGCTGGAAGGCGGCATAGTAGGCGTCGGTCTCGCGTCCGGCCCCGACCTGTGCGGCCAGCACCATCTCGCGCACGAAGCCCATGACGCGCGACAAGAAGATGCTGGTGGCGAGCAGCAGCGCTGCCGCTCCGAGGTGTCTGCCCCCGAGCGGTGCGGCGTCGGATCGACTCTTCCGGTCGGCGGCCACGTCTCCCCCTTCGCCCATTATGCGGTGTGGGAGCGCTCGGGCCAATGCGCCCCGTCACGCACCCGCATCTCAGGACGGGTTGTGCTCGCGCCAGATCTCGCCGCTCCAAGCCTCGACGACGAAGTCATCCCCCTCTCGACCACGGGCGAATGGGTAGTCGAGGGGCACCTTGCCGTGGGGCGTGTCGAGCACGTACTGCGGAATCGCGAACCCGCTCGTGCGCCCGCGCAGCTCGCGGAAGATGTCGATGCCCCGCTCGATTGGGACGCGGAAGTGGGCCGTCCCCTCGAGCAGCTGGGCCTGATAGCAGTAGTACGGGCGCACGCGCAGCCGAACCAGAGCTTCACCGAGCGCCTTCATGACGGCGGGGTCATCATTGATGCCTCGCAGCAGAACGCTCTGATTGCCCAGTGGCACGCCTGCCCGCAGCAGGCGATCGCAGGCAGCGGCCGCCGCCTCGCTGATTTCGGCCGGATGGTTGAAGTGCGTGTTCAACCAAACCGGGTGGTGGCTCTCCAGCACGCTGCAGAGGTCGTCGGTCACGCGATAGGGCAGCGTCACCGGCAAGCGGCTTCCCAGCCGAATGATCTCCACATGCGGGATCGCGCGCAGCCGGCCGAGCAGCCAGTCCAGGCGCCGGTCCGAGAAGACCAGTGGATCACCGCCGGTGAGCAATACATCGCGAATCTGCGGTGTCTGCGCGATCCAGTCGAGCGCCTGCTCGAGCTCGCGCTCCAGCATGCCCGATCTCGGCTCACCCACCATGCGCTTGCGCAGGCAGAAGCGGCAGTAGAGTGCGCACTCACTGTTGACGCAGAACGCGACACGGTCCCGGTAGACCCGGATCACGTTCCTGACCGGCGAGTGCGCGACCTCGTCCAGCGGATCGGCCCGGCCCGCCGGGTCCTCCAGCTCGAGCGCCGCGGGCACCACCTGACGGCGCAGCGGGCAAGCGGGATCGCGCCGATCCATCAGCGACGCGAAGTACGGCGTGATGACGAAGCGAAAGCGACGCGACAGGTCGCGAATCGCACTCTCCTCGCTGGGCGTCAGATCGATCCATTGTGACAGCGCCTCGGCCGTGCGGATGCGGTTACGCATCTGCCAGGCAAAGCTGCGCCAGTCGACGGGGTCGACGCCATTGGGAATGCACTCGGGCCTGATGATCTCAGCTCGACTCATGTGCGTCGCTCCGTAGCCGTGGGGCCAGGCGTTTGAGGCCCGCATCGATCACATCCGCAAGCAGCCCCGCGAGTGGACGCCCCTCGAGCTCGGCGAGTATGGCGAAACTTCCGTCCGCCGCGAAGGTCGGAAGTGGATTGATCTCCAGGAAGACGGGGCGGCCGTCTGGGTCGAGTCGAAAGTCGACGCGCGCGAAGTCGCGGCACTCGAAGAGCTGGTAGATGCGGCAGGCCAGCTCCTGCAACTCGCTCTCGAGTGATGCCGTGAGCTCACCGGGCAGGCAGTGCTCGAACACGCCTGGCGACGTGGCTGCCGATGCGGTCTCCAGGGCGTGTAGCCCTATGCGCGTACCGCTCTCAAGAGCCCGTTGCAGGACCGGTAGCGGGCGTGGCGGATCGTTTCCCACGACCGCCACTGTGTACTCGGCCCCGGCGAGAAAGATCTCCACGAGCGCCGGCTGCCGGTAGTCGCGCACAACGCGCGCGACCTCGCGCTCCAGCGCCGAACGGTTCTCAACGCGCGAGCTCGCTCGAATGCCCTTTGCACTGCCCTCCCAGCGCGGCTTCACGAAGAGCGGGAAGGGGCCGGGCAACGCGCCATGCGCCGCCTGCCGCGCCGAGCTCATCACACACTGAGGCACGACCGGCAGGCCATCGGCTGCCACCGTGCGGCTCGCCCACGCCTTGTCGAGCGTCAGCGAGAGGGTGAGACCATCGGAGCCGAGACAGGGAACACCCGCCATCTCGAGCAGGCTCGGCGCCCAGGCCTCGCGATTGCGTGAACCGTGTCCCTCCGCGATGTTGAGCGCCACATCGATCGCTGGGAGTGCTGACCGACCGATCGCCTCGAGCAGCGAATGAGGCGATCCCAGGCGCAGCGGGCGATGCCCCAGCTCGCAGATGGCCGCCTCGAGCACCTCGACCGTGCCGATTGGCTCGTACTCCACGTGGAAGTCCGGCGGGTCCGTGTCCCGACGCGGGTAGCTGTCGAACGTCTCGAAGACCAGCCCCACGACGAGTGGACCCCGACCGCTCGCTCGGAGTGCCATCGAATAGCGTCCTCACTGCAGTGGCGACGTTAAGCAACTAGACTACTCGACTCACCACCCAGCCCGCTCGCGGGAAGGCACCCGGCAGACAGGGAGACAGTAGATGACGACGAGGGCTGCCTGGCGGATCGCACGTGCTTGGCTCCCGGTCGGAATCTGGGCCACATTCATCTGGGGGCTGGGAAGCGACGCCTTCAGCAATCCGGAGACCTCGCGTATTCTTCGCCCGCTTCTCCAGTGGCTGATGCCCGAGCTCACACTTCGCGACCTGGCTCCCATGATCTTCTTCATCCGCAAGCTCGCGCATGCCACCGAGTACGGCGTGCTCGCGATCATCACGTTGCGGGCCATGATGCTCAGCACACGCGTCGCACTCACACGGACCATTCCGATCGTCCTCGCCATCGGTGCGCTGCTGGCGGTGGCGGACGAGTGGCGGCAAGCGACATCAGCCGCGCGTACGGGCTCGGGCACAGATGTGCTGCTGGACGTGAGCGGCATCGGGCTCGTCGTGCTCGCCGCGCTGGTGATCGAGATTCGCTTCGGCCGGACGCCCTTCCGCACTCGTGATCCCGGCGGGTCGAACGCCTGAGCCCACCACGGGATCGATGCGGATCTGATAGGGTATGGGTCGGCTGATTCGAACCTCGGGCTCTTCGTGGGCACTGCGCCGCAGACGACGATGACATTGCTCCCCAGCGGCTTCTCCCCCTTGCGCGGGAGAGCCCGTCACGAGGCATTCCGGACATGAACGCGGCGCTCCTGGCCTGCCTCGTCTTCATCGGGTTCGCGCTTGGCTACCGCTACTACTCGCGCTTCCTGGCCCGGCGAGTCTTCGCTCTTCGCGCGGACGAGAGCGTCCCGTCGCGCGACTACGAGGATGGAATCGATTACCTGCCAACGAAGAGCCACGTGCTCTGGGGACACCACTTCGCCTCGGTAGCGGGCGCGGCCCCCATCGTCGGCCCCGCCATTGCCGTCATCTGGGGCTGGCTGCCCGCTCTGATCTGGGTCACGCTCGGCACCCTCTTCATGGGCGCGGTTCACGACTTCGCCGCGCTGGTGATCAGCGCCCGACACCGTGGACGCTCGATCGGCGAGATTGCCGGACACGTGATGGCGCCCCACATCCGCACGCTCTTCCTGCTCGTCATCTCGCTGCTGATCTGGGTCGTGCTCGCGGTCTTCGCCTTCATCATCGGAACGCTCTTCCACTCGACTCCGAGCTCGATCTTCCCGATCAACGTCCAGATCATCATCGCGATGCTGCTGGGCTGGCTGGTCTACCGCCGCCGGATGGCGCTCTTCGGTCCATCGCTGCTCGGGTACGCGGTACTCCTGCTCGCGATCTTCTACGGCCAGCCCTTCGCCGAGGCATTCCCCTTCATCGGCGAGATCTCGGTCTACACCTGGGTCTGGCTGCTGCTCCTCTACTCATTCGCCGCCTCGGTGCTGCCGGTCTGGCTATTGCTCCAGCCGCGCGACTACTTGAACTCACACCAGCTCGTCACCGGCCTGGTCGTGCTGTCCGCCGGACTGATCGTGCTGCATCCGCCGGTGGTCGCGCCCGTGTTCAACCCCAATCCCGAAGGCGCGCCTTCGATGATCCCCTTCCTCTTCGTCACCATCGCCTGCGGCGCCATCTCCGGCTTTCACGGGCTGGTTTCCTCGGGCACGACCTCCAAGCAGCTCGCCTGCATGACCGACGCGCGTCCCATCGGCTACGGGGGCATGCTGGCCGAGGGCATGCTCGGCCTGATGGCTGTGCTGGCGGCCACCGCCGGCTTCGCGAGTTCGAGCGAGTGGTGGAGCCACTACGAGAGCTGGGGGGCCGCCAACGGGCTGGCGGCCAAGCTCGATGCCTTCGTGTCGGGCGGCGCCACCTTCGTCGCTTCACTGGGCATCCCAGTCGAAAGCGCTCGAACTTTCATGGCCGTCATGGTCATCGCCTTCGCGGCCACTTCGCTCGACACCGGAGCGCGAATTCAGCGGCTGGTGATCGCTGAGCTGGCCGATGCCTACGGAGTGCGGGCCCTGACCAACCGCTTCGCCGCCGGTGCTCTGGGAATCGCAGCGGCGCTGCTGCTGGCCATCACGCAGGGCGGGGGCAAGGGCGGTCTCGCACTCTGGCCGCTATTCGGTACCACGAACCAGCTCGTGGCGGCCGTCACTCTCCTCTTGGTCTCGATCTGGCTGCAGCGACACGGCCGACCCGTCGTCTACACGCTGACCCCCATGCTGCTGGTCGGCAGCGTTACGGCCTGGGCGATGCTGGGGAACCTCGTCGACTACTACTCGAACTTCACGGATCTCTGGTTGCTGGCGCTCTCGGGCACGTTGATTCTCGCACTGGACGTCTGGATCACGCTCGAAGGACTGAGGTTGCTGCTCCGCGAACGCGGCAGCGTCAAGCCGGCGGTGGCGCAAGCACCCTTCTGAAGCGAGCAGGTCGTCCATCCGAATGCCGGGACTCGCTGCACGGGTGGACGAAGGCGCGAATCTCAGAGCGGCACGCGCAGGCGCGCGCGCTCATCCTTCTCGTGAAGGCTGCGACGGCTCAGCGCGTCTCGCGCACTCACGCGCAGCAGCTCGCCGTTGGCCGGCTCGACGCCCGGCAACAGCGCGCGCATAAAGCCGAGATGTGTCACCAACGCGATGCGCTCGCCCGGATGGGCTCGCACCAGCTCGAGTACCGCCTCGTGTGCCCGCGCGCGAATCTCACGGCGCGTCTCTCCGCCGACGGGGCGGGCATCCGGGTCGTCGTCCTCGAAGCGTTCGAGTAGTGCCGCATCTTCACACTGGATCTGTTCGCGCGTGAGGCCTGACCAGCGCCCCACGTCGAGCTCCCGATAGCGTGCGCTCGGCTCGGGCTTCAAGCCCAACACGGCGCCCACCGCCTCAGCGGTCTCCAGCGCACGCTTCAGATCGCTGCAGACCAGCAGCGTCACCTCTTCGCCTGCCAGCTCATCGCGCAGCGAGGTCGCCAGCTCGGCCGCCTGCTGGCGCCCGAGCGGCGACAACGGCGGATCCGCGTGGCCCTGCCAGCGCCCGGAGGCGTTCCATGCGCTCTGTGCATGGCGGATCAGCAGTAGCTCACCTGATCCGTGCTCTTGTTGCATGGCGACGGACTGCATGGCGACGCATGGTAGCAGGCCAGCCGTGTGCAAAGTCGTTCGGCCCTGTGCCGAGGATCGAAAGACACATGCTGGAACAGGACGCTAGCGAGCGAACCGGCGGAGCAGTAGACCGAGCGGGAGCAGGCCGAGCAACGACATTACGACCGGTGCCCCGAGGTGGCCGATCAGCATGTGACGAGCACCCGGCAGCGGACAGACCAGGTGGACCGTCAGCGCGCCCAGCCCGAAGGCACCGACCAGGGCAATGGCGGCGCTGCTCATCGGCCGCTGCACCCAGCCCATGAGCAGGAAGACCAGTAACGCACCACCGGGCAGCAGGGCCATCATGATCGCCTTCGAGAAGCACAGGCCGTCCAGATGTATCGGCATGCCGGCGCCGCCGTCGACGCCGGTCACGCTGGAGGCCAAGGCGATGGCCGACGCAAACCCGAGACCGAGCAACGCGAGACAGCGCGTCACCCTCCCCAACGTCTCACGCCCGGGCATGCCAGCCGCCAGCCCAGCGATCGCGCCGCAGAACGCGGCGAGCCCGAGCCCGAGCACGACAATGCCGACGCCCCAGCTCGCGGTGAGCCTCTCCAGGGAACCGTCGATCGGGCCTCGCATGAGCCGGTATGCGATGAAGTCAGCCACCCACAAGGCCAACACCACAGCCAGCAAACCGCGGAGCGACGGAAGACGGCGCACCGGCGGGAGGTCTGCCACCAGGCTCTCGATCAATCCCCGCGTTCCGCGTGAAGTCAATGGTCCACTCCAGCCAGCGCCCTACGAAGCGCCTTGTAGCCGCGGTGTGCCCGCACCTTGAGCGCACCGGCTGAGACCCGCGCGACGGCGGCAGCCTCCGCGACCGACAGCCCCTGGAGCTGGATCAGCTCGACCGCCTGGCGCTGCTTCTCGGGGAGAGACTTCAGCGCCTGCTCGAGCCGCGGAGAGAGCGTGCCGTCCTCCGGCGGGCGCCTCGCCTCGGGCGCCGCGAGCTGATCGATCGCCTCAACCCCCACCTCTCTCTCCAGGCGACGCCCGACCTGCCGAAATGAGTCGACGACCGCGTTGCGCGCGATGGCCCGCAGCCACGGGCCGAAAGGACGTTCCGGGCGAAAGGTGTGCCGAGCTCGATGGATCGAGAGCAGGACGTTCTGCACCACGTCTTCGGCCGCCCCGCTGTCCCTTACGCGAGCGCGAACGAGCCCGCGCAGCACGGGGAGAATCTCCTCGAGCAGCGCGCGATACTGATCCGCGTCGCCAGCCTGAGCCGCGGCCATCATCTCGCTCCATTTCGCTTCCGCGCCCTCGTCACGCGGCGATGCCCCCATCGCGCTCACGATCCCTTCTGATACGTCCGGCGAACCGGTCGGGTTACGGCACCCCGGCGGATTCGCCCCGGCGCCGCCAAACAGTGGCTGCGCGCCGAAGAAGGCCTGCCAACTCGGCGATTGGGCTGGCATCGCTGCGTCACGGTGCGGCGAAGACCTCCTCGGAGAGCTCGCCCTCGCTCCGGGCCACGATGCAGCTCACCGCCGCGTCGCCGGTGATGTTCACGCCCGTTCTCACCATGTCGAGCAGCCGATCGACGCCGATGATCAGGCCGATTCCCTCGACGGGCAGATTCACCTGCTCGAGCACCATCGCGAGCATGATGAGCCCGACGCCGGGCACGCCGGCAGTGCCGATCGAGGCCAGCGTGGCGGTGAGAACCACCGCCAGGTAATCCACCGGTGCGAGTTCGATTCCGTATGCCTGAGCGATGAAGCCCGTCGCAACGCCCTGCATGATGGCGGTGCCATCCATGTTGATGGTGGCGCCCAGCGGGATGGTGAAGGAGGCCACCGAGTTGTGGACACCCAGCCGATGCTCGACCGTCTCCAGCGTAACCGGCAGGGTCGCGTTGCTGCTGGCCGTGCTGAACGCGAAGCCGATGGCGGCGCGCATCTTGCGAAGGAAGACGAGCGGACTCAGACGGGCCAGGCCGAGTAGCAACGCGGGATACACCGCGAACGCGTGGAGCAAGAGAACGCCGAGCACGACGCCGAAGTACCAGGCCATCTGCGCGATGGCCCCCAGTCCCTGCAGCGCGAAGATCTTGGCGATCAGGCAAAACACGCCGTAGGGTGCGATCTCCATGAGAACCGTCACCAGACGAAGAATGACGCGGTTGAGATCGGCGAAGATATCCAGCAGCCGCCGCCCCGGTGAACCCGCGAGGGTCATCGCAAAGCCGAAGAGCCCAGAGAAGACGATGATCTGCAGCATGTTCCCCTCGGCCATGGCCTTGACCGGGTTGCTCGGGAATATGTTGGTCACTGTCTCGACGAGCCCCGGTGCCGGTCTGGCCGCGTAGCTGAGGTCCGGCGGCAGTCCCAGCCCCTCACCCGGGCGAATCAGCATTGCCGCAAAGAGCGCCAGACTGATCGCTGCCGCCGTGGTCAACAGATAGAGCCCGATCGTCTTTCCGCCGATCCGGCCCAGGCGGCTGATGTCGTCGAGTGACGCGGTGCCGCACACCAGCGAGACGAAGACCAGGGGAACGACGAGCAGCTTGAGGCTCGCCATGAAGACGGCACCGCCCACCTCGAAAATTCCGCCGACAAGGAAGCCGCGCAGGAAGCTCGACACCTCGCCCGCCGGATCGAGGCCGTGGCCGAGCAGCAAATTGAGCGCGACGCCCACCACAAGGCCCGCCGCCATCCCGAGCAAGATTCGCTGGGTCAGGCCGCTGCGCGGACCCCCCTCTGCCGGCGCCCCAGCCGCCTCGTCCGCCACAAGCCCGCCCTCCCTCTGTACCCACGGCCACCGAGGCGCGCGAGCATAGCCCGCGCGCTCTGCGACCCGCATTCTCGCACGCCGACCACCCCAGGGAAGAAAAAGACATCCTAACGTAGCGACACAACTACGCCCCCCACCCCACTATGAGATGTGGAGCAGCGACGTTTCGAATACCTCGTGATGGAGCTCTCGGTGGCGGTCGGGCAGCTCGTGCCCCGATACGGGCTCTGGCTGCGACTGCACGAGCTGGGATGGGACCCGGCGACGCTCTCCAGCGAGTCACTGCTGAGCTTCTGCGACCACCACCTCGCGTCTTTTCTGGGCGAACACGACCTCGCACTCTGCGAACGAAAGCGGCGCAGTCTGCGCAAGCGGCTTCGGCGCTTCGACCCGCGCTATCCCAGTCCCGAGGAGACCATGGTGCGGCTCTTCGCACCCAACACATGAGCCCGCCCCCTGTGAGGAGGCAGCCCGCGCCGCTCGCTCAAGCGGCTCGGGCGAATCGCCGATCTCTATCTCCATGCCGACTCCTTCGCGAGTCATGATCGTGAGATCTCTAGATGGAAGCTCGCAAGAGCTCGCCGAGCGCATGGCTGAGCTGGAGATCGAGCCGCTGCTCGTCAGCGACCTGGACGAGGCCCAGCAGACCCTCGAGGAGCGGCTGGTTCCGATCACGGGCATTCTGATCCCGACGGACCACACGACCGCGAATCTCAAGCGCCGAGTGAAACGGCTCCAGAGAGCGGGCCCCGCTTCCGGACTCACCTTCGTCTCTGTCGGCAAGACACCGACGCCGAAGGCACGCCGGGAGCTGGCCGCGGCGGGACTCACCGTCGCTCTGTGGGAGCCCTATGACGCGGCCACCCTGCGCTTCCAGCTCAACCGCACTCTGAGCCACTGTCACAGCGGCGATCAGCGCGCGATGCCGCACGTCCCAACGGACCTGCTCGCGAGAGTCTTCGTCGGCGGACGTACCAAGCAGGCGGTGGTCTTCAGCCTCTCCGATGAAGGCGCCTTTCTCGACACACCGCGCGCGAGCATGGATGGCGCGCGCATCGAAATCGAGCTGTGCCTGCCCACCCGTCCGGTGCAGCTCCAAGCGGAGGTCCTCTACGCCAATGTGCCTGGCAACCTGCAGCGTACGAATCTGCCCGTGGGCATGGGCGTGCGCTTCAGAGATGTCGCTGTCGCCGATATCGCGAGCATCCGCAGCTACGTCGAGGAGCGCCTGCGCGAGCTGAACGTCTGAAGATCGAGGCGGCATCGGGCGGCTCACCCCCGCCCCGCACAGCAGATCACGCCAGCGCGTCCAGCCGATCGAGCAACCGCTCTCGCAGTAATCGAAACGCGCGTCCCCGGTGAGAGACTCGGTTCTTCTGCTCGGCCGACAGCTCGGCCATGCTCTGCTCGTATCCGTCCGGCTGGAAGACCGGGTCGTAGCCGAAGCCGCCCACGCCACGCCGGGCCGTGAGGATGCGTCCATTGCATTCGCCTCGCACGGTGATCACCGCACCGGTCGGCGCCACCAGGGCGGCCAGGCAGACGAAGCGAGCATCGCGTTGCTCGGCGGGCACGCCGGCCAGCTCTCGCAAGAGGTGGTCGACGCGCGCAGCGTCATCGAGGTCAGGTCCGCCGTAGCGAGCGGAGAACGGACCCGGTGCGCCGGCGAGTGCGGCGACTTCGAGACCTGAATCGTCGGCCAGGGCCAGCTCGCCGAGCTGCTCTGCCACCGCCCGTGCCTTGCCGACGGCGTTGCGCTCGTAGTCGGCGCCCTCCTGCGGGAAGGCGATCGGCGGAAAGCCATCGAGCGAGCAGATCTCGGCGGGCAGCCCGGCGAGCAGGGCACGAATCTCGCCGACCTTGCCGCGATTCGACGTTGCGACCAGCACGCGCAGCCGGTCCGCGGGCACAGGCGTCACCCGCCGCCCTCGCGCCCCGTCGCGAGCAGCTTCTGCTGCTGCCGCGAAATCGCCTCGATCCCCTTGAGCGCCATGCCGGTGAGCTGTTCGAGCTGCTCACGTGAGAAGGTGCCAGTCTCGCCGGTCCCCTGAACCTCGATGAAGCGGCCGCCGCCGGTCGCCACCACGTTCATGTCCACCTCAGCCCGCATGTCCTCCTCATACGGAAGGTCCAGACGCACCTCGCCGTCGATGATCCCGACCGAGACCGCCGCCACGCTGTCGCGCAGCACCGGATTCGGCAGGTCGCCACGGGCCTGGATTCGCTGACAGGCGAGCGCCAGCGCGGTATAGGCGCCGCTGATCGAAGCCGTGCGCGTGCCGCCGTCGGCTTGCAGCACATCGCAATCGACCCACAGCGTGCGCTCACCCAGTGCCACCAGATCCACGACCGCGCGCAGGCTGCGCCCGATCAGTCGCTGAATCTCCATGGTCCGCCCCGACAGCCGACCTCGGGAGGCCTCACGGTCGTTGCGGGTGTCGGTGGCGGCCGGGAGCATCGAGTACTCGGCCGTGACCCAGCCCTCGCCCCGGCCCCTCAGCCAGCCCGGCACCTTCGGCTCTTCCGAGACGGTGCACAGCACCTTCGTTCGCCCCATCGAGCAAAGCACCGAGGCCAACGGATTCTCCGTAAAGTCGGGCAGCAACTCGAGCGTGCGAAGCTCATCGGCAGCCCGTCCATCTCGTCTCATTCCCACTCCATATCACCCGCTCACGGCCAGCTGCCGCCGCCGGGTGACGCTCGCTCAGGGCTCGTCGGCCAGCGCCGACAGATCCGCTCGAACCCCGCGTCGTGCGTCGTAGCGTTTCCCAAAGGCCAGAATCGCGCGCGCCACCGCCTCGACGATGGCGTCACGGTAGCGCCCCCGCCGCAGCGCCTTCTCCTCATTCGGGTTGGAGAGGAAGCCGATCTCGATCAACGAAGCCGGCATCTGCACGCCCATCAGCACCACGAAAGGCGCCTGCTTGACACCGCGCGTGCTGCCCGTACCGAGATCTGCCAGCTCGCCCTGAACCAGCTTCGCGAACTCGCTCGATTCGATCACGTGCTCGGTCGCGATCATGTCCCCGAGCAGCGCCATCAGCGGATCGTTTCTCGTGGTCGCAGCGCTGTCCCGCGTGAGCGCCTGGTTCTCGCGCGCCGCCACCTGCCGCGCCATGTCGTCGCTCGACTCCAGCGACACGAAGTAAGTCTCGATGCCCCGAGGCTTGTCAGTGGCCGCCGAATTCGCGTGAATCGAGACGAAGAGATCGGCCCGAGCATCGTTCGCCACCGAGGTGCGAACTTCGAGCGGAACGAATTCGTCGCTTCCCCGCGTAAGCGTCACCCGCAGACCGGCCGCATCTAGTCGCTCAGCCAGCCGATTGCACACATCCAGCACCAGATCTTTTTCCACCAGGCCGCGCGGCCCGCGCGCACCGTGATCCTCGCCGCCGTGCCCCGCGTCGATCACCACAGAGTCGAAGTGATCGCGCGACGGCTCGGCCGACACGGCCGGCATGCCAATCGGCAGCACGACCGCAACCGCAAGCCACGGCCCTCCCCAGCGACCAAAGCCGTGCCGCCTCACCCGAGAGGCCCTCCTTCCGGGCCCAATCCAGCTCACCCATCACCCCCTGTTGCGGAGTTCACCTTACCACGCCGGCCTCACCCTGTGCGAGCCCCCGATCGAGCGGGCGGGCGTTCGTCGGTGCTTGGACGGAGCGGCTCGAGCGACCCGTGACCGATCGATGGCGTGCGCTTCCTTCCACCCCAGCCCGAAGTTCGAAGACGCATCGCCAAGACACGTTGCGAAGCGTGTACTGCCGTTCTTCAAGCCAGCCCGTATTCTCGAATCTTCCTGCGCAGGCTTCGCCCGCTGATCCCCAGGGCACGCGAGGCGCGAGCTCGGTTGCCATCCCCCTTCGCCAGCGAGCGCTGGATGGTGCTCTTCACCGCCCCAACACGAAGCCGCACTGACGCCCGTTCACGCACTGTCATCATTCTCGGGATGGCCTGTGCGCACGCGTTTTCTCAGCGCCAGTCTCTGAACTTCGCAGATGTGTCGGACGACGGCGTCACGGTCCCCTTCGTCGATCGCCGTGAAGCGAAGGGCCAGCCTCCGACTGCCCTCCGGCTCCATGAGCTGCGCGCTGTAGACCACGCTCGCCAAGGCGGTCACCTGGCGCACTGGCGTCTCGGGCAGGAGCAACTCGACCCTGACCGGGTCCCCTGTCTGGAAGGACTCGCGCGTTTCGCTCCGCAGCCCGGAGCCCGAGAGCACGAGGTTGCTTCTGTCCGCCTCACCGATCGGTCGTGTCGGCTCGTGGCCCGCTCCGTCGAGCAGCAGGTTCAGCTTCTCCTCGATTCTCCGCAGAGCGGCGGACAGCGCCGGGTCGGCCAACACACCCAGCTCCGGCTTGGGCGTGTTGATCTCCCGCTCGAGAATCCTCACCTCCTCCTCACCGAGCGGCGTCAATCTCAGCGGCAGCCTCGTCGCCACACGGAAGTAGGCCCGTCGCTCGCTCCCCGCATGCGCGTCGCTCGGCGAAGCATCGCGATCATCTTCTGCCACGCACGCCGTCGGCTGGACCGTCTCCGCCAACTCTTGCGGGGCCAACGGCCGCGGTCGTCGATACAACTCGGGCATCGTCACTCCCCCCGGTCTTCGGACCACCATGAACACGAACCGGCTCGCCGCGCTCGCTTGCAGCCCGCTTCAGTCCTCTCCGCGAGCGCATTCCGGCACCCGCACGATCGCATTGCCTTGATTCATGGATTCATCCGTTCATCCATGGGGCAATCCGCGAGCAATCCGCGTGCCGAGCGCTGGCCGGCTCTGCCGGCCGAGCGGACAGCAAGCCGTAACGGCTGGCCGTCGGTACATCGCTCTGCCAGCACTGGCAGCCGAGCACGAGCGCCAGAACGAGCAGCCGGAGCCACGGGCGCTGCCCGCGCCGCTGTCGCGGGACGCGAGCCTTCACACCGCCCGCACTCGGTTCAGCTGGCGACGCCTCGCGTCGCGGAACGCGCCGCAGTGTATTGACGACGTTCTCGGTCGAGCCAAGCAGAAGCCTCTCGCCCGCCACCTCGACCAGATGGATCTGCCGACCGCCCCCGAGCGAGGTCGTCTCGAGCACCCTCAGGCCGCGAGTCGTTCTGGCTTTCCTCGTCACCCCGAATACGCGCACCAGGAGCGCAACTGCGACCAGCGTGACGATCACGCAGAAAAGTGCTGTCAGCGCTTGCGTCATGGCGCCCCTCCCGCGTGAGCCCGCTTGCGGCGGGCCTGTCGCCTCACCTCAGCCACGCGGGCTCAGCGCGAGGGAGACCGGTCGCCGGCCGCGGTCCGTCTCGACGCCGAATTCCTTGAGCCGACGCCAGAGAGTCGTGGTCGAGATCTGCAGCTGTTCCGCGGCTCGCTTGCGATTCCACCCCACCCTGTCGAGCGTATCCAGGATGTGCCTCCTCTCCATCGCCTGAAGGCTCTGGACCACTCCCGACGCCTGCTCACGAGGCGACTCTCGGAGCCGAACCGGAAGATCACCGACGCGGATCTTCGAGCCCCTGCAAAGCGCAACACCTCGCTCGATCGAGTTCTCGAGCTGCCTCACATTGCCCGGCCACGAGTAGGACGTCAGGAGATCCATCGCGGATTCGTCGATTCCGTCGAGCATCTTGCCCGCCCGCTTCGCGAAACGTGTCAGGAAGTGCGAAGCGAGAAGCGGGATGTCCTCGCTGCGCTCCCGCAAGGGCGGCACGTGTACGGGGATTACGGCGAGCCTGTAGTAGAGATCCTCGCGGAAGGCGCGGCTCTCGACCTCCTCCTCCAGGCTCTTGTTAGTCGCCGTCACCAGTCTCACATCGACGAATCGCGTATTCTCGTCGCCGACCGGCCTGATCTCACCGGTCTGCAGGAATCGCAGCAGCTTGACCTGCATCGACGACGGCATTTCCGCCACTTCATCGAGAAAGACCGTGCCGTGATTGGCGAATTCGAAGAGGCCTTTCTTGTTCGTCATGGCTCCGGTAAAGGCTCCTCTGCGATGCCCGAAGAGCTCGCTCTCCAGCAATGACTCCGGAAAGGCTGCTGAGTTGATGGCACAGAACACGCGGTCGCGACGCCGGCTCAGCTTGTGAACCGCGCGACCGATCAGCTCCTTGCCGGTACCGGTCTCGCCGGTGATCAACACGCTGCTGTCGGTTTGCGAGACTTTCGCGACCATCTCGAGCACGTCCGCGATCGCCTCTGACTCGCCCACAACACCCGTTGCCGCGGGCAGATCCTCGGCCACCGGCTCTTTGATCCGCACGCCCGAGATCGAAACCACGTCGTCGAGTGCGCTCTCGACGATCGCCCTGAGATCGGCGGACTGGAGCGGCTTGCGCAGGTAGTTCAGCGCTCCCAGCTGCATCGCCTCCACCGCGCTCTCGATGGTCCCCGACAATGTCATGATCAAGACGCCGGTTGCGGGACTCTCGCTCTTGACCGCGCGCAGCAGGTCCAGTCCGTCGAGCCCTTCGAGGTGCAGATCGCAGAGCACCAGATCCAGGGCGGTGCCACGCAGACGTTCGAGTGCCACACGACCACTCTCGGCAATCTCACAATCGTGACCGAACGCGCACAGCGTGACGGCAATGGAGCGACACGTCCTGGCATCGCTGTCTGCAATCAGAATCTTCGCCACCTCTGCCGCACTCCTCTCTGGGCTACGCCGTTCTCGACCGCGAGGCGAGGCGGGCTCTACACGTCGGACCCGATCTCCCGGTTGGAGTCGCCCTTGCCTCGCCTCTCTCCGCCTGCAAAACGATCGAGCAGACGTTGCCCACGAACCTCGAAGGGCCCGAACGAATCAGGCCCAGCGAAGAGAGGCGTCATGCCGCCGGCCGCAGCCTGCGCGTGATCCAATTCATCGATGCTGAAGTCGACGCAATCCTGCATGCGCCACGACTGTCGTCTCACTCTCGCGAGGGCGACACCGATAGCCAGTGCCGCACCCTCGGCGAGATCGAGCGCCAAGCCCGCCAGGGGATGAAGGCTACTCGCGAGAAGAACCAGTGTTGCGAGGTCGCGCCCGCGTCGCTGAATCGGAAGTGCCAGGAAGGCTGTCTTCTCGCTGCTCGTGCCGGGCACCTCGCTCCGCTGCGTCTCGGAGATCAGCACCCGACTCGTGCGCCGCACCCGCTCGAGGAGCCGGCGAGTGCCAGCCGGTGCCGTGTCGAGCGAGTGCACCTCGAATCGGGCGGCGCCTCCGGTCAGGATACGAAGGCCGCGCTGCGACGCATCGATCCACCAGATCTCCTGCAGCGGCACGCAGCGCGCGAACTCCGCACAGAGCAACGAAACGATCGCGCTCTCTTCCTCGCAGCCGTTCAGCGCGATCAGCAGTCTCTCGAGCCGCGTGATGGCTCTTTGAGGCGATGCGATCGCGACGCCCACGGCAGAGGGACCAGCGCAGGCGGCCGCTTCGTAGGCCGGCCGCTGCTGGATTCGCTCGCATTGCGCTGCGCGAAGATCGGGCAGGCAGCGCATCAGATCTCTCAGGCTCTGTCGATCCCAGGGCTTGCCCAGGAAGTAGCTGACCCCCGCACGGTTGATGGCATCGCGCATCAGCGGAAGACTTCGCTGTCCCGTGATGAGAACGCGAACGGTCTCCGGATACAGCCTTCGTACGCGCTCCAAGAACGTCACGCCCGACATTGCCGGCAAGTTCGTATCGGCGATGACCATGTCGATGTCGGACCCAAGCAGGATCTGAAAGGCATCGGCAACGCCGTCGGTCGCGAAGACCTTGACTGTGGGACCGCTGAGGGCCCGAACGAGTGCCGACCGCACCGCGCGGGCATCATCGACAACGAGAACATTGCGAACCAAGGGCGCCGGGCCCTGCTCGCTGATGCGCGGTGCAGCACGAGTGATTGCGGAAGAGTCCGGGGCTACGCCGGCCGGTGATGTCCCGGGCGGGACCCGCGATCCCCGGTTACGCCTCGAGAGCGCCGGGAGTTCGGAAGGAAGGCCACACACCCCCTCGCTCACCCCACCCCCCTTTCAGGCTGCAGCATTCCATCTGCAACACACCGTTCAGGAATCGGCGGGCCATGTGCGAGCTTTAGCGCTATCGCTGTAATTTTCCGAGGGAATTGGAAAACGGCAGGCCTCTGGGATGAACGCCTGCCGAGGCGCGGCAGCGTTCAAGAGCGCCGTGGCCCAATCCGCCCAGTCACTTCAGTCTGCAACGGGAGAGCGGTCACCGGTTCTCGGCTGCCATCTTCTCGCGCACGATGGGCGGCAGATACGCCTCCAGCTTGGCGCGAACTAGCAGCGCATTGTCGCCCTTGAGAATCGACTCCACGGCGAGGATCGTGAGCCGTCTCAGCATGACCTCATCGCGAGTGCGATGCTCGAGCTTGCCGCGGATCGGCCCCAGAACGAAGTAGGCCAGGATCGCGCCATACAGAGTGGCGAGCAGCGCCGTGGCCGTGGCGGGCCCGATCGAGTCGGGATCGCCCGCGGCGTGGAGCACCTGCACCAGACCGATGAGGGTACCCATCACCCCCATCGCGAGCGCAGTGCCTGCCATCAATCGAAACACCTTATGCCGCTGCCGGTGACGCACCTGCATCGCCTCGAGCTCGGCCGTGAGGATCGCCTGGACGACATCGGGACTGAGACCGTCGACACCCAGGCGAACGCCGCGTGCGAGAAAGGAATCTTCGATCTCCTCCTCCTCGAGCGCCACGAGTCCGTCCTTGCGGGCCTTCATGACGAGACGCGTGATGACCGCGATCATCTCTTCGAGGGGACGTGCCCGGTCGAAGAACACCTGCGTCGTCGCCCGAAATGCGGCGAGCAGCACGCTCGGTCGCTGCATCACGAGGGTCGCCGACAGCGTCCCTACCAGCACGATCAACGCGCTCTCGGCGTCGACGAACACGGGTACGCCGCCGCCGATACGCATCGCGGTCGTGATCAAGCCGACTCCGAGAACGACGCCAATGAGCGTGCCGGGATCCATCTCCTCACCGATTCTGCGGGCCGCGCAGACGGGCGCAGCACATTGCCTGCGCCACTATCGACCGAGCCCCGCCAACGCTGGATCGAGTGTTCTCCGGATGCCGCGGCCGGAGCCCGGCGAAGTCCCCTCGATCGCTGCGCCACACGCCACCCGGTGCCGGGGGAGAGAGAGACCGAAGGCGACGGCTCCGACTCCACCGGGCCGAGCCGCTATCGGCTCTCCCGGCGATAGGCCTTGCCGAGGTCGGCCGGGGCCGAGCTACGGCCAGAGGCCAGGGCGAGCACCAGGAGCGTCAGGACGTACGGCAGCATCAGCGTGAGCTGATACGGCAGATCGGTCCCGCGCGCCTGCAAGCGGTGCTGCAGAGCACTCGCCGCGCCGAAGAAGAGCGCCGCCAGCACGATGCCACCCGGCCGCCAGCGACCGAAGATCACGATCGTCAGCGCGATGAAGCCCCGGCCGGCCGTCATGCCCTCCGTGAAGGTGTTGGACTGCGCCAGGGAGAGGGCCGACCCCGCCAGTCCGGCGAGGAGCGAGCCAAGCAACACGGCGGCAAAGCGGGTGCGCGAAACACCCACGCCCTCTGCATCCGCCGCCCGCGCGCACTCTCCGACCGCACGCAGCCGGAGTCCCGGCCGAGAGCGAGCCAGCGCGAAGGCGAGCAACGGCGTGATGAGCAAGCAGAGATAGACGTACGGTGTCTGCCGGAACAACGCCCCTCCGATCACGGGCAGCTCGGACAGGAGCGGCACGGCCACCGTCCCGAAGGTCGGGCTAACCGGGGCCATGCCGGGGTAGAGCGCTCGAACGGCCAGGCCCGTGGCGCCCAGTGCCAGCAGATTGATCGCGGTTCCGACTACGATCTGATCCGCCCGTCGAACCACCACGAAGTACGCAAAGAGGACGCCCACGCAAGCGGCGGCGGCACCGCCACCGGCAGCCCCGAGCCACACGGAGCCACTCGCGACCGCGATCGCGAAGCCACCGAAGGCTCCGCAGAGCATCAGTCCCTCCGTCCCGATGTTGATGATGCCCGAGCGTTCGATGATCAGCTCGCCGAGTGCTGCCAACAGCAACGGAACAGCAAGACGAACGGCCGCCTCGAGCAGCGCCTCCATCAGAGCACCTCACCGTCGGCCTGCGGCCCGCTCAGGCTAGTCGGCGCACGCGCGACCGGGCCCACTCGCCGCACGCCCCCGACGCCTGCGGCAAAACCGATCGAGAGCAAGATGACGATGCCCTTGACGAGATCGGTCGCCACGGCGGGCACGCCCGCCTCACGCTGCATGGCGCCGCCACCGGCCTCGAGTACACCGAAGAAGAATGCCGACGGCACCACGGCGAGCGGGTGTAGGCGCGCGAGCAGCGCCACCGCAATCGCGGTATAGCCATAACCCGGCGACAGGCTCTCGAAGAGCCGGCCCGTTACACCCGAGACTTCGAAGGCACCGGCCAGACCTGCAAGCGCACCGGCAAGGCAAATGGTCAGCAGAAGCTGGCGCTCGGGAACGATCCCGGCAAAGCGTGCGGCCACCGGCGAGAGGCCCACCGCCCGCATGCGAAAGCCAGCCGCCGTGTGAAAGAGCAGGAACGAACCCGCCAGCGCCAGAAGCACCGCGATCGGAATGCCGAGGTGGATGCGAGCGAGTTCGGGCAATCTGGCCGCCTGCGCCAGTGCGTCGCTCTGTGGATAGGCTCCCGCGCTCTCCTGGAGCGGCCCATGTACCGCAAGCGAGACGAGCTGAATCGCGACGAAGTTGAGCAGGATGGTCGAGATCACTTCGTTGACGCCGCGCATCACTCTGAGAGCGCCTGCGATGGCGGCCCACAGCGCGCCCCCGAGCGCGCCGGCCAGAATCAGGCAGGGGAGTACGAGAACGGCCGGTGCCCCGACCAGCCAGCGGGTCGCGACCAGTGTGGCCAGCAGCGCACCCGCGTAGAGCTGGCCCTCGGCCCCGATGTTCCACACGCCACAGCGGAAGCAGAGCGCGACCGCCAGCCCAGTGAGCAGCAGCGGCCCGGTCTTGAGCAGCGTTGCCGTGAGCGCCGCCGGGCCAATCAGCGAACCGGCCAGCAACGCGCGAATCGCCTCGACGGGCGAGAACCCCAGGGCCGCGATCACAACACCGGCGATCAGTGAGGCGAATAGCACCGCTCCGGCGGCGCGCAGCGTGTCGCTGGCGAAGCGCTCAACGACATGCCTTCTCGCCAGTCCGCGCGGCCACCAGCCCGTCACGCGCCCTGCCCTCCGAGCATGATGGCGCCGATCGCCGCGCGATCCGCGTCCGCGGGGATTGCGTGAACTCTGCCGCGGGAGAGCGCCACACATCGATCCGCGAGCAGCAGCACCTCGTCGAGCTCGGTCGAGATCAGCAGCACAGCGGCCGCGCGTGCGCGAAGCGCCAGCAGCTGCTCGTGGACGAAGCGCGTCGAGCCGACGTCGAGACCGCGCGTGGGGTTGACCGCCACGAGCAGCCTCGGCTCGCCGGAGAGCTCGCGCGCCACGGCGAGCTTCTGAGCATTGCCGCCCGACAAGGTGGCTACGTCGGCCGCGGCGTCGGCCGGCGTGATGTCGAAGTGCGCGATCGCGACCCGCGTCGCCTCGCTCGCGGTAGCGGCGCGGAGCAGACCGTGGGAAAAGAAGCGCTCGTCGCTGTGACTGGCCTTGAGGATCCAATTCTCGGTCAGACTGAAGCCGGGAATCAGACCCGCGCGTTCACGGTCGCCCGACAGGTGCGACACGCCCAGACTGCGCAGCGTGCGAACATGTGGGCGCACCGGCTTGCCGTCGACTTCGAGGCTTCCCGAGTCCATGCGGCGCACGCCCGCAAGCACTTCTTCGAGCTCGCGCTGGCCATTGCCGTCGATGCCCGCCACGCCGACGATCTCGCCCCGATGAACAGCGAGATCGACATCGTGCAGCCCGCAGCCACCGCCGAGGCCAGCGGCCGACAGGCCGCGCAGCCGCATGAGCGGCGACGATCGCTCCCCGCCGCTCGCGGACGGGCGCTCTAGCGCCGACAGATCCCGCCCGAGCATCAGGCGCCCGAGCTCGCGCGCGTCGAGCTCACCCGCCGCCAGCGTGCCGGAGACCGCGCCGCGTCTCAGAACCGTGACACGATCGGCCAAGGCCTCGACCTCGTCCAGCTTGTGCGAAATGAAGACCACACCGCGGCCACTCGCGCGCAGGCGCCGCAGCGCGGGGAACAGGGCCGCCGTTTCGCCGGGTGTCAGCGCTGCCGTGGGCTCGTCGAGAATCAGCAATCGCGCACCCCGGTCCAGAGCCCTGAGGATCTCCGCGCGCTGCCGCTGTCCCACCGACAGGTCTTCCACGCGGGCGCCCGGCGGCACATCGAGCTGATAGCGCTGCGAGAGCTCTGCCAACCGTGAGGCCGCGCGCCTGCGATCGAAGAGAAGCCCGCCGCTTGGATCAGCGAAACAGAGGTTCTCCTCTACGCTCATGGCGGGCACCAGCGTGGAGTGCTGATGAACCATCGAGATGCCGGCTCTCGCCGCGGCAGAGGGACCGAAGCGCGCGAGGTCGACAGGACGTCCGGAGATCTCGATCGCCCCGGCGTTGGCCCGCACGAGCCCGATCAGGATATTCATCAGCGTCGACTTGCCCGCGCCGTTCTCACCGAGCAGCGCGTGGATCTCGCCCGGCCGCACGTCGAAGTCGACGCGGCGCAGCACGGGCCGCTGCGGCACGAAGGACTTGTCGATTGCGGTCAGCTCGATCAGCGGCAGAGCGGCCCCGGCCCGTGCAGCGCTCACCCGGAGATCTCCTCGCTCCCGCCGTGAGCCGCAGCGGGCGGCGGCGGGTCTGCGCGCCGGCATCTCGGCGCCCCACCGAGGACGGCGACGCTCAGAAAGCGCCTCGCGGAACCACCAGCTCGCCCTTGCGAATCTGCTCGCCCAGCCGGACCAACTCCTCGGCGACCTCGCTCGGGATTCGCCCCTGCAGGCGCTCGTTCATCTCGAGCCTCACGATATCGCTCGCCATCCCCAATCGCAGCGGCCTGGCCTCGAAGCGCCCCTGCTTGACCCGGCGCGCCACCTCGACGAAGGCAGCGGGAATGTTCAGAGTCGCCGAGGCGATCACAGCCTCGGGCGCCATGTCGTTCTGGTTCCGGTTGGTGCCGAACGCGTAGACGCGTTCTCCCTTCTCGACGCGCTCGGCGACCGCCTGAAAGACGCCCCGCCCGGCCTCGTTGGCCTGGTGGAGCACGAAATCGACATCTTCTTCCAAGAGTGCCAGGGCCGCTTCCCGGGCGGCGGCGGTGTCGTCGAAGTTCCCGATGAAGACTTCGCGAACCTCGACGCCAGCACGCGCCGCCTGCGCGCCGCCCTTGAACGCGAGGAACGTGCTGCGAATCGAGGGCAGATCGATGCCGCCGATCAATCCGAGCCTTCCGCTGCGGCTCATGCGAGCCGCCAGCACGCCGCACAGGTAGGTCGCCTGCTCCAGCTCGAAGACCATCGGCACGACATTGGCCCGCACCGTGTTTCCCGACGTCGTCACGAAGACACTCGAGGGAAACTCGGCTCCGACGCGGGCGGCGGCATCCTGATACTCGAAGCCATGACCGAAAATCAAGTCGTAGCCCCGGCTGGCGTAGTCCCGGAAGCTCTCCTCGAATTCCGCGGGCGTGCGCGTCTCAACGTGCGAGACCCGTGCCCCGAGCTCATCGCGAATCCTCAGAAGCCCGCTGTAGGCGCCGGCATTCCAGCCGCCATCGGCGATCGAGCCCGGGGTCAGCAGCGCGACGCGAAAGCCCGACTCCTCGCCCGATCCCCCACCACAGCCCGCACTCACACTCACAACAAGGAGCACGAGCGGTAGCATGAGCGAGAAGAGCGACGAGGTGCGGCTGCCGAGCATCGGAAGCCGAGTATCGGAGTCGCCCGACCGGCCGTCAACGTGAGTGGGGTGGGCAGGTGCGAGCGGGCGAATCTACGTCTGTTGTCTTCTCCCTTGGGCTCGACGCCGCGACCGACCACGTCGAATCCGTCGCGCATGAGCTCGCGAAGCCGCCCTACGACGCATCATCGGGGAATCAGCCAGCTGGACCGCACGTACCCGATCGAGCACTCGGGGTCCGGCCAATCCGGCTGCCCGAGGCACTCGTCTTTGACGCGCGGCGCGAGCAGGCTGCGCAGTCGGTGGGCCCGCCGCAATTCTCCCGTCTCAAGATCCGGCGTGACCGCGATAGATTGGACGTCAGATTGGGGCACATTGCCCTCAATGCAAGGGGGGGGACGCTGTTGAGTGTTCTCATCGACAGGCCGGCTCACAATCGGCAAAAAGACTTGCAAGCTATTGAGAACTAACAGGATCTGGTTCCGATCTGCCTCGGGTACTGATACGATCTGCATCACGCGAGAATCAAGACTGCTGCTGCTGCAGCCGCGGCCAGCCGACAGGATACCAAGGGGGGGACGGGCATGGGTGAGCGGATACGATCGAATCTCTTTGGTCTAGCCGGCGTCGTACTGACTGCGGCGTGGCTCTTCGGCGCACCGGCGTTCGCACAGCAGGAGGCTGCCGCCGATGCGGAAGCGGAAGAGATGTATGCGGGAATGGAGAAGATCACGATCATCGCCCGCAAGCGCAAGGAGAGCCTGCAGGATGTTCCCATCGCAGTGACGGCGCTCAGCGGACAGAGCCTTTCCGCACAGAAGATCGACGACACGCTCGACATTCAGTTCAAGGTCCCGAACCTGAGCTTCGGCAAGACGAACTTCACCGGCTCGAACCTCCGGATTCGTGGAATCGGGACGGATATTATCGGAGCGAGTGGCGAGCCCGGTGTGGGCGTACACGTGAATACGGTCCCCCTCACATCGAGCCGAATCTTCGAGCAGGAGTTCTACGATGTGGACTCCGTCGAGGTCCTGCGCGGCCCGCAGGGCACGCTCTTCGGGCGCAACTCGACGGGCGGCTCGTTGAACCTCTCGACCCGGAAGCCTACCGATGAGTACGAGTCCAGCCTCGAGATGGCGGTCGGTAGGCACAGCTCCGTCAATCTCAACGGCAGCGTCAACATGCCGGTGCATGACCGCTTCCGCATGCGCTTTGCCGGCATGTTCCACGACCGGGACGGCTATCTGAAGAATCATCACACCGACAACCTGATCGACGATCGACAGCTCTGGAGTCTGCGCGGCAGCTTCCAGGCCGACGTCACGGAGAACACGACTGCCGACCTGATGGTCTCCTACTTTCGCGAGGACGATGCGCGATCCCGCATCGGAAAGCAGCTGTGTAAGAAAGACACCAGTGCCGCTCCCTTCAGTCTTGGTTGCACCAATGGAACGCCGGGCTTCGAGTCAACGAACTACCACGGCACCCTGCCCGGCATCCTCGAGAGCACGGTGCTCTTCGGCCTCGGAGTCGCAGGGCTGCCGGTGTCACCGGCAGCCCCGGCACCGCTCTACCCCGTGGCATCCGGGTTGGCCTCGGTCGATGCGAACGCCAACTCGACCAACCCACCGAATCTCCGCGCCCACGACGCACGGATCGACCCTTCCTACAAGGCCGACGAGCTGCTGCTCACACTCGACCTGAGGCACGAACTCGAGAATCTCTCGCTCAATTGGGTCTCCGGCTACCAGAACACGACGGTCGACAGCAGGCAGGACTATACCATGGCTCGCCCGTCGCTGGCTTGGACGCCGACCTCGGTTCAAGCGCTCGCCGACACGTTCGGCATTCCGGCGATCGGCAACGACGGATCGGGCAACGCCACGCATCTCTGTCTCGGTGAGTTCGGCTGCAACGATCGAGGCTTCTCCCAGGACAGATCGAAGCTCGACCATACGCTGATCTCCACCGAGCTTCGCGTAGTTTCAGACTACGACGGGCCCCTCAACTTCACCGGGGGTGCGGTCTACTCGTACAATTCGTCGGCGACCGACTACATCGTCTTCTTCTCCGGCGCCGAGGTCGTTGCCCGGGTCTACGCGGCAAACGATGCGGCGGCTCTCAGCAGCACCTATGACCTGGATCTACGCTTCTTCAACAACGAGACCAAGCCGGCGATCACGAACTCCTTCGGGCTCTTCGGGGAGGGCTACTACGATCTCACCGACGACACGAAGTTGACTCTGGGTGTCAGGTACACCTACGATCGCAAGAGCGCCCGGGCGCGTCAGAACATGCTCAACTCGCCGAGGGTCCTCGGTGGAACGGGCCAGAAGGATCCGTACATCAAGTTCAACAAGGATTGGCACGCCGGAACGGGGCGAATCTCGGTCGACCACAGCTTCGACTTCGACTTCATGGACCAGTCGCTGGTCTACGGCTCGATCTCGCGTGGCTACAAGCCGGGCGGCTTCAACCCGCCCGCAGCGGCGGCGAGTTCCTCCGCCGTGAACGAGACCTTCGATCAGGAGACCATCTGGGCCTACGAGGTTGGCACGAAGAACCGCTACTGCGAGAACAGGCTCCAGACGAACGTCAGCGCTTTCTTCTATGACTATCGCGACTACCAGATCTCCAAGATCGTCGCCCGGACTTCGGTCAACGAGAACATCGACGCCTATCTCTGGGGCCTAGAAGCCGAGTTCGTGGCCATGCCGGTCGACGACGTGCAGCTCGACCTCAGTATCGCCTACCTCGGAAGTCGCATCCGGAACAGCACATCAATCGACCCGGTGGACCCGACCGCCGGTGACCCGAGCTGGACCGCTGTCAAGAACGTGACCGATAGTACGAGCGTGATCGGTTCGAATCAGATCACGAGTAATGCGGCGGCCCCAACGAACACGACGCTGTGGCATCCCGCTGGGGGCATTGCCAAGAATCTCGATGGCCGCGAGATGCCCAATACGCCGGACATCCAGATCAACATCGGGGGCCAGTACACCTGGGATACCCCCTGGCACGCCCCGCTGACGGGCCGCATCAACTACTACTGGCAGAGCGAGATGTTCGGTCGCATGTTCAACGAGGCGCGCGATCGGATCGACACCTGGTCACAAGCCGACGCGATCCTGCACTACGAAGACGAGAATGAGAGCTTCTACGTGGATGTCTGGGTCAAGAACTTCACCGACAACGACGACATCACGACCCACTACTTGACGGATGCGAGTTCGGGCAACTTCACGAACGTCTTCATTCTCGAGCCACGCACCTTCGGCATCACGGTGGGGACGAGCTTCTAGCTCGGGCGTGACCCTGGGCTCGGAGTTCTGAGCAGCAACCCGCTACTCGTTGGCGGCGAAGCGGTGTGTCGCGTCGAGCGGCCGCCGCGGGCGCACGGTGTACTCCACGGTGTCGCTGAAGACCTTGAGGGGCACCCAGCTCGGGAGCTCGGACATGCGAGGCATGCCGGTGGTCATCGCTCCAGTGGGATCGATCACCCAAGGGTCGTAGCGGTCCTCGAACCAGAGCGTCACCATGTGGTGCTGACCGTCCGAGGGCCGGTAGACGATGGCGCGATAGACCTCGTGCGAGTCGAAGCCGAGATCGCGCAGCGCGTGGAATGTCAGCAGCTCCAGCCCGTCGCAGTCGTCGCCGTCTCCGCGAAGCGTCTCCTCGAGCGTGGCCCAGTGGTCGATGGGCCCATCGGCGATGTAGTGACGCTTGGCCTCGGACTGGATCCACTCGGCCAGCTCGCGAGCCACGCTCCGCTTGCGATCCGCGCGGAAGCCGAAGTACTTCGAGCGTAGATCCCGAGGGGACTCACTCGACGCCGTTTCGGGCGAGGTCGCGTCGGCCATGCGCTGGCCGGGTCCCGCCACCGCCGGCGTCTCCACCTTGAGCGCTCCGTCGTCGGCCCGCTCGCGACGCTGCCAGCCGGCGATCTTCTGGCTCCAGGCATCGTCGGCGCGAGCGCGGGTGAAATAGGCGTAGCTCGTGGGCTCGCCGCGCAGCGCCGCGCAGCCGAGCGCGAGCCCGAGGGCGAAGGCGAGCAGCGGCAGAGCGACGGCCGCGCCAACTGTGGCGATTCTCGTCCGCATGACAGGGAATCCATCGGCGAACGAGAGCGGTCGATTGAGCCTAAGTATGCGATAAAGAAGGAACTAATACCGGCAAGAACGAGATTCCCTCGGCACTGTAGGCAAATAGGGACAGGTCTGCCTATGCGGGGATATCGCCGAAAACGGGGGGTGGCTGCTCGATCAGCCGTGGAGCATCAGGTTGGTCGAATCGCATGATCCGACCAGTCCGAACAGCACCAGCCAGAAGAGGATCATCGCCGGGATGCCGCCCAGGACATAGAGCCACGAGACTAGATCACCGTTGACCTTGGGCCCATTCTGAGACTCCTCGGGTGCTTGCTCCGGCTCTTGGCCCTCGGGTGTCATCGCCCTCTCCTCTTCTCTTTCTCTCGCTTTCTCTCTCTCATCTTCCCGCTTCTACAGCTTCAGCTTGGAAGCCCGAGCCGCGGAGCGGCGGCATTCTAGCCGCAGACGATCTGGCTGCCAATTCGCACGGCTGCCTTGCGGCGGAGCGAATCTCACTGGGCGGAGGGCGTGCGCCAGGATTCGGGCACACGCGCCAGATCGGCCTCGATTCTGAGGTCGCGCAGCTCTCGCTCGGCCTCACTCAGCCGCTCTCGGCCGCGACGGATCTCCTCGCGCAGCTTGAAGCTGAGCGGGGAGACCTGAGTCTGGTTGCTGCCGGGCGGGGCCACCTGCCACTGCCCGCCCCCACTGCCGTCGGCGATCGCATCCAGCTCACTCTTGGCCCGCTCCAACTCCTGGTGCGCCGTCTCGACCTCCAGGCGGCTCTGCTCGAAGCGGCTGCGCCACTCGTCGGCCGTCGCCCCGGCGCGCCGTTCGCCCTCGAACTTCATGCTGCTCGGCAGCTTCAAGAGGCGGTCGAGCCCTACCTCGGCGCCCGCGCCCGAGTGCCGCGGCTCCGGCTCGACCGGCTTGGTCAGCTCAGGCAGCGGGTCGGCGGATCCGGTGCGGGCGATCGGCGCGTCCGAATCCGCTCGCACGAGGCCGGAAGCCGCGACCAGCAAGGCGAGCGCGCAGATCGGCAGGGTCGCGCGACAGGCGGGTGTCCCCATCCACAGCCGCCCCCTCGAGGGTCGGCCGATGTCAGCCGGGCCCGACTCCCCACACCCCTGTGCCATTTCCGCCCCCGGCCTGCTCTCGATCCCGCTCACCGCAGTCACCCACTCGACGGCCAAGACCGCACGGCGCGAATCATAGCGGAGGAATTCCAGCCAACTCCAAATCCGTCCGCACTGTTGTGGATTCGGAGTAATCAGGGTTCAAGAGGACGCGGGAACCGCCGATAAACATCCCGATATCCTCGCCTGGGTACCCGCAACCCGGTCCTCGTGGAGGGAAGAACGGCGATGGAACGGGACAAGCTGTACCGACTCTTGAGGCTCGGCCTCGAAAAGGGCGCTTCGGACATCCACTTCCAGGTGGGGTACCTGCCGCTCTATCGCTTCCACGGCGAGCTGGTCGAGCTGCGCTACAAGGTGCTGACGCCCGCCGACACTGAACAGATCGTGCAGCTCCTGCTGGAGGCGGACCCCCGAGGCCCGAACCTCGAGTTCAACGAGCGCGATCTCGCCTTCGAGCTTCCGGGCGAAGGGCGTTTTCGCGTCAACATCTCTCGTCAGCGCCGTTTCTTCAATGTCGTGCTGCGCGTGATCCCGCCGCAGATCAAGGCCTTCGCCGACCTCAACCTGCCGGCCGTTCTCGCCGACATCGCGCAGCTTCGGCGCGGCTACGTGCTGGTCACCGGAGCCACGGGCATGGGCAAGTCCACGACCCTGGCGACTGTCATCAACGAGATCAACCGAACGCGAAAGTGCAAGATCGTCACTGTCGAAGATCCGATCGAATTCGTCTTCCACCACGAGAAGAGCATCATCACGCAGCGTGAGATCGGCACGGATACCCAATCGTTCCCCGATGCCCTGCGCGCTGCTCTGCGCCAGGATCCAGATGTGATCATGGTCGGCGAGATGCGCGACCTCGAGACGGTCGACACGTCACTGAAGGCCGCCGAGACCGGACATCTGGTCTTCTCCACGATCCACACGTCCGACGTGGCCTCGACCATCGGCCGACTCGTCTCGTTCTTTCCGACTGAGGAGCAGCTCCAGGTCAGAGCGCGGCTTGCTGACAATCTGCACGCCGTCGTCTGCCTGCGACTGCTGGCCAACAAGAAGCAGAACGGCCGGGTCCCTGCGGTCGAGATCATGCGCTCGACGCGCTCGATTCAGGAGTGCATCAAGGACCCCGCGCGGTCCCACGAGATCACGGAGTACATCTCGCGCGGGCGGGGCGAGAAGATGCAGACATTCGACCAGCACCTCCTCGACCTGCTGCGGGCCAACAAGATCTCTGTCGCAACTGCACTGAATGCCGCCTCGAATCCGACGGACTTCCAGACCAAGCTGGAGATGGAGGGGGACTTCTCGGAGGCCACCGAAGTCGATCAGAAGCCGGAAGTTCCCTTCGAGATCGAGCCGGACGGGCGATTCTAGAGGCCGCGATGCCAGCCGACACGCAATCCTGGCCGCTGCCGCCCAGCTCGGGTCTGAGCATTCAACGCGAGACGACGAGGCGCCAGACAAGGAAGACGGAGGATTGACCCCACCGATGGCGACTCCGGAACGAATGCAAATCCTGACAAGAGCGCTGCGCGACGCGGCGTCGCGAGCCGCCGAGATCGCGGGTGGCGGTTGCGCACTGCTCTTTGCGGGGCTGCCCGGAGAACTCGAAGAAGAGGCTCGCTCGAGGCTGCGTGCGGCAGCCGGCTTCGACTCCGTTGACGTCGCGCGCGGCGCCGCCAGCGCCATCATGGCGAAAGTGACCCACTGCATCGACACGAAGGAGACCGTGGCGGAGCCCGGTGACGGCGCCATGGGGCCGCGGGGAGCCGGAGGCGTCGTCCTGATGCCACTCGCGATCGACGACCGAATCCATGGTGTGCTGGCAGCGGGATCCCCAGAACCGCTGCAGGCGGCTCAATCCGAAGCACTCGAGCTGCTGGCGTCCACTGCCGCCGTGCACATCGATCATCTCGAGCTGAACGAAGAGCTCGCACGTCTGCGCCGCAGCGCGTGTGAGAACGAGAATCTCGCCCACGAGAAGAGTGATGAGCTGCTCAAGCTTTCTGAGACCCTCTTTGCCCAGGACATCGAGCTGCTGCGCAGCAACGAGAAGCTGGGACAGATCGAGAAGGTCAAGAGCGACTTCATCGAGAAGATGTCCAGAGAACTCCGCACTCCCCTCAACAGCATCATCGAGTCGACGATCTCGGTCCTCGCGGGCGAGAACGAGACCCTCTCGGACGGGGCGAAGGAGAGTCTGCGGCTGGCCCTCGACGAGGGCACGACCTTCCAACGGACTCTGCAGAACATTCTGGACCTATGGCGCATCAAGCAGGGCGAGATGCCCGTCGAGATCCAGGATCTGAACTTCTCCGAGGTCATCGATGAGGCGATCTTCAGCGTTCAGGACACGCTGAAGGGGAAGCCGGTCAACATCGAGAAGCAGCTTGCCGAGACGTTCCCCAAGGTCAAGACGGATTTGGCCAAGGTCAACCAGGTGCTCTTCCTGCTGCTGGAGAACGCGGCGAAATTCACCTCGAACGGCCGGATCGAAATCACCGCTGGCGTCGAGGACGGCATGCTCCACTGCGAGATCCACGACACCGGCATCGGCATCTGCCCGGACGACCAGCAGTACATCTTCGACGAGTTCTTCCAGGTCGACGAGCGAACATCGACCTACTACCGAGGCGCCGGACTCGGACTCTCGCTGGCTCGCGATATCCTGGCGCTGCTCGACGGGGAGTGTCGCCTCAAGAGCGAACCCGGCCAGGGCACCTCGGCCATCTTCGAGATCCCCGTCCAGCTCGCCTGACGAACGGCCGCGCCGCGACTACTCCTTGGCCTCGACGTCAGCGGGCACAGGGGCGCCGTCCTCGACGACCTCGACACTCGCCGCCGCCTCCGGGAGATCCTCGTCGAGCCCGGGAAGAATCTGGCTGTCCTCGACGGGACGGTCTTCGGGGAAGTCCGGCGTAACCAGTCCGGCGGCGATTTCCCTCAGCGCCACCACCACTTCCTTGTTCTCTTCGTTCTGCACCAGCGGCGTAGCGCCCTTCTTGAGCTGCTTGGCTCGAATTGCCGTCATCTGCACCACGTGAAAGCGGTTCGAGACCTGTTCGATGCAGTCCTCGATAGTAATTCGCGCCATGCCCGGTCACCCCCGTCTTGCGCGCCCGCGACCCACCGGACCGCTTGCGTTTTCTGCCTATATTTCAGGTACTTGAACGATCGATTCCGGTTGCCCGCACAAGTCGCGGAGCCAAGCGAGCGGCACGATAGGGCACGTCCCCAGAGAAGGAAACCCCGGCCGGCTTGCGCCGGCCGGGGTCCAACGGCCTTCCATTGAAGGAAGACCCCTCAACAGGTCGAAGTCGATTACTTCTTCTTCCTTCGAGCGGCCTTCTTCCTTCGAGCGGCCTTCTTCCTCGTGGCCTTCTTGCGAGTGGCCTTCTTGCGAGTGGCCTTCTTGCGGGTGGCCTTCTTGCGAGTGGCCTTCCTGCGAGTGGCCTTGCGCTTGGCGGCCTTCTTGCGAGTGGCCTTGCGCTTGGCGGCCTTCTTGCGTGTCGCCTTGCGCTTAGCGGCCTTCTTGCGTGTCGCCTTGCGCTTGGCGGCCTTCTTGCGAGTGGCCTTGCGCTTGGCGGCCTTCTTCCGAGTTGCTTTCTTACGAGCTGCCATTTCTTGGGTCACCCCCCTTGTTGTTCAACTCTCTTGATGCCGCGATCTCGCTATTCCAGCTCTGAGGTTTGAAGCCATATCGGCTGCTTGCCCACTTACGATAGGAACTTGCGTGACCGTGTGTTGGTGCCCCTATCGGTGGCTGGCTCCGGCGACTTGAAGGCAAACGGACCATCTTCTTATCGCAAACCGCGACACTAGAGCGATTGTTGCGAGTGACCGTAACACCTGCCTTTTGCGCACGTCAAGTAATTACGTCAAAAAAAACAATGTGATGGGGAGTGAAACTGCGGCTAACGAGACCGAACTCGGCCGAATATGCTGACCGCATCACTGTCCGGCGGATGTCATGCGGCCCGCCGTGCGAATGATCGATACGCGATCACTGTGTGGCCGAGCGCTCGCAGTGGCGGAACGATCAGTACGATCGTGGGCCGCGCCCGGCCGTGAACGTCCGGACACACGACCACGCCAACGCGACGCGACGCGACGCGAACGAATCATCGGTTGTGAAATGAAATGGGCGTTGGGCGGGGAGCACCTGCTCCGTGGGCTGAAACCCCTGCTCGAACAACGGGCTCGCACGCCGCGTCACGCCGAACGTGCGGTGCAGCCTACTTCTTGTGGCGCTGTCGCCTCATGAGCTTGCGCTGCTTGTGCTTGCGCATCTTCTTGCGGCGCTTCTTGATCACGCTTCCCACGAAACCACCTCTCTTACGGTCTGACGGTCTGACGGTCGACTCGCTGGCCACCGAATCGCGGAACAACCAGACGGCTTCTCTACCCACCGCTCTGTTCACCGCTCTGGCCACCGCTGGGCCCAACAAGACACGCTCAGGCCCCGCCAGAAGCGCGCCAAGGGATACTGACTCACCTGTTCAAAGTCAAGCCGCGCACTGCGCCCTCACCCGTGCTGCTGGGCACACCGCGGCTCTCCCCGGGGGCTGGCCGACATCAGATCGCGAGTTCAAGCCATTGCCGGTATTTGGAACGCCCGCGCATGCAGGTGGGACACGTTCATCAAATCGCTGCCAGCCGGACACCGCGCGAAAACACGTGCCGCACTGCACCCAAACAGCGATTGAGGCGATGGCGTCGCGGCAGAAAGCTCAACACGGGCGACCGGCGGTCACCAAACTCGTCCAGCATGGCGAGTATGACCGCGTGTCCCGGGTCGATCATCAGCCCCCTTCGCAGGAAACGGATCCCCTCCGTCTTGAATCCGAAGCCAAAGTAGAGTCTGGCGAGGTTGAGATAGAGGTCGGGGTTGAAGAACTCTTGCTTGGCCGCCGACTGACAGAGTTCGACGGATTCTTCGAAGCGGCGTTCCGAGAGCCCGAGGCAAAGCCCATAGTAGGAGCGAACCCGCGCATCTCCCGACTCTCTGCGGTAGGCGTCCCGCAGGTACTCGAGCGCCTGAACGGGATCGCCGCCTTCGTACATCGAACAGCCGGTCTCGAGAAGCTCTCGGGTCGAGAGCTCTTCGAGGACCGTGTCCGCCGAACATGCAGCCATTCATTGCCTCCAGTCGCACAGCCGGCGAGAACCGCCTGAGCTTGGACAATAAGAAGCAAGCTGTGTGCCGTTTGACCCATCGGCAGCTTTCGACTCAAGCCCAAGCACTACTGTCGTCCCGGCCAGAACTGGCCTTCGTCAAGTGGGGCCCGGGTTACAGCTTCGTTACTGCGAGTTTCCCTCTGGTGCTCCAGCCGCGCAGCACTGCGGCGGTTGCCCCCGCGACGCAGCGTCACACAGCACGATCTCCAGGGCCGACGAATGCGGCTCAGCAGTCCAGCAGGTTCTCTCGCTCGGCCGCCGCGAAGTCGCTGTGCAGCCTCTCGAAGTCTTCCGAGCTGAACGGGCTGAAGACGGTGCTCCCGCGCTCACGCCAGTAGATCGGCGCGTCGGGCAGCTTGCGTCGGTCGAAGTGCTGCCGCTTGAGGTTTCGCACGAGGATCTTCTGCGTCTGCGTGTACTCGAATTCGCCGACGATGCGAACGAAGTCGGGAAACCACTTGCGGTCCATTCCACCCGCTACCGTCTGCTGCTCGCAGTATTCGAAGAATCGCTTGGGATCGAAACGCGCGCCCTCAACGAGTCTGAGCGCCACCATCACGAGTTCGTCCGAGACCACGCACGGCACTCCGTAGGCCGCCGCCAGCGCGACATCGGCGTGTTCCGAAATGATCCGGGCCACCTGTGCCGCAGAGAAATTCTCGCCGTCCTTGCGAATCCAGTCGTCGGTTCGGCCGTCGAAGAACAAGTGGCGCTCATCACCGCGAACCAGGATGTGCCCGAGATCGCCCGAGTGATAGACGCCAGCCCGGTACTTGCTCGAATTGGCCGCCTCGTTTCCGTGGTAGCCCTGAAACAGGGCCGTATCGTCGGCGACACGGCAGATCTCGCCGACGGCCGCCGCGTAATTGAGGATCTTGCCGTCTTCAGCGAGCTCGGCGGGCGGACACTCGCGCCCCTGCTCATCGAGAATCTTCACGGCTGCATCGGTCACCTCGCCGACCGAGCCACGTGGATCGCCCTTCTTGCGGAACGTACTGATCGCCGCCTCGGTCGACCCGTACAGCTCGAACATGTCTTCGAGTCCGAGCCAGCGAATGAACTTGTCGATGTCGGGCGGTGAAGCGCCATTGCCGAGCGCGCAACGCAAGCGGTTGGCCGGATTCTCGGCCAGCTCGGCTCGTATGCGCTCCTCGTCGCCGCCGAACTCGCGCTCAATGGCGGCGAGGATGTAGTGCACGGGCTCCCCAACGTAGTTCCAGAAAGTCACTCCATACCTCAGCACGTCGGGCACGAAGCGGCTGGCGCTGAAGCGCTCTCGCAAGCCGATGGAGGCTCCGGCGCAGAAGGCGGGCTGAAAGCCGAGGAAGATCGCGTTGGAGTGGAATAGCGGCATGCAGGCGTAGCCGCAGTCATCAGGCGTCAGCGCGAGATTGCTCGAAACCGTCAACCCGATTGCCGTCAGCTTGAAGTGATTGTTGTTGATCCCCTTCGGCAGCCCCGTGGTCCCCGACGTGTAGATGACCATCAGATTCGTCTCAGGCGAGACGTCTACGGCCGGGGCGTCGAGCTCCTCGCCGCACTCGGCGACTTCTCGAGCGAGGCAGTCCGCCAGGATTCGGTCCGGGGCAAGCTCCGTCTCGCCGCGCGACGGCACCACGAGAATGTTCTCCGGGTCGAGGTGCCCGAGCGATCCGGCGATCGCCTCGAGTCGCTCCAGGTGGCTCTCGTCCACCACCAACACACGCGAGCCCGAATGCTTGATGACGCCGGCGAGCGTGTCACCCACGAGACCGGTATTGAGGCCGAAGAGCGTGAGCCCCCCATAGGCGCAACCACCGTAGAGAGCGAGAAGCTCAAAGCAGTTCTCGAGCAACATCGCGACGTGTCCAGGACGGCCGTCGTCGATGCGCCCCAAGCGCTCGAGGAGGAAGTGCGCGTAGCGGACGGCTTCGTTGCGATACTGCCGGTAGGTCCAGACTTGCTCGTCGTGGCGCAGCAGAACTCGCTCCCCGAGCATGGCATGTTCGGCCCGGGCCTCGATCTGGTCGCGAACGGTGAAGGGAGCTTCGATGATGGGGCTGAAGGCCACGGCTGCACTCCGAAAACGGGGGCGGCCATTTCACATGACCGCCCAGTTGACCGAATCGGTGATGCTACCGAAGGTCGAGCACTGTGAGCCACGGTCGGGCTCGTGAGGCGGGAGCGCGCAGCGAGCCCGCAGATCTGGCGAATCGGCTTGCGCCGCTGGCGGCGAGGCCCTCCCCCCAAGAATCGGTCTCAACCACCCTGCGTTCCCGCGTGGCGCTCGACGGGCCTCAGTACTCGATGATCTCGAGGATGTAGCGCTTCTTCTCCTTGCCGCTGGCCGCTGCCATCAGTGTTCGAATCGCCGAAGCATGCGCCCCACCCTTCCCGATCACCTTGCCGAGATCCTCCTTGGCCACACGCAGCTCGAGTACGTGCGCGTGCTCACCCACCACTTCCTTGATCTGGACCTCCGTGGGCTGGTCTACCAAGCACTTGACGATGTCTTCTATGAGCTGCCTCATCATCGCGTTCTCCGCCTCCGCCTCGACGATCCGCTGCCGGTTCCCCCCCGTCACACGATCCGCCGCGGCAACCACAATGCACACACACTCCTAGATCAGTCTACGCCGCTCATCATCCCCGGGCATCTCATTTCGGCCGACGATACTGCGCCCGTCTTCAGGCCAGAGTCGCATTCGTGCCTACCCCAGGGGGTGTCGCAAGAGTCCTTTGTTCGGCCTCGCACCGCAACAGGTGAACACCCCTCAGTTGCCAGATTTTGTTCCGGAGAGCTGAGCGGGCTCGTGACACATCCGATCAGAGGTGAACTCGAGAGGCCTTCGGCAGAGTTCCATCGTGGCGACACGCTCCGACAGCCGGTGCGCCACTGGGCATCGTCTTCGAGCAAGCGAGCTTCGCCGACGACGTCAGCCGAGAGCGGGCGATGCCAGCGCCAGGGCTGCCTGTCGCTGGCCCCAGGCAAAGGGCAGAGCGCGCTTCTGCTCCGGCCGCGCCAGCTTCAGCACGGGAACGCGGGCGGCGATGTCGCTCGCGACTTCGATCAGGCGAGCCGTGCAATCGGGATCGTGCACCGGTGCGAAGACGTACTGGAGCAGCTCGCCGACGGCACTCTCGTGCGCGAGCCGCTGGGCGTGAATCGTCTGCGAGCGCTCGACCACGTGAATGGCCTCCAGAGGGGCCGAGAGTCCGCCACCGAGTGCGTCCTCTCCACCCGGAAGTCCATGCACACGAATCGCATCATTCAGAGGCCGCAGGACCAAGCGCTCTCCCAGAATACTGGGTGGCCGAGGCGGCCGAGCCTCTTGCCATGCGACGCGCCCGCGCCCCGGCGAATCCGGCGGCGCGTCGGCTCCGAGGAAGACGAGGGCCCGGCCGTCCCGGATCACCGGTGTCCCGGCGACGAGCAGCCCGCCATCGCGAATCACGCGGTGGAGTAGAAGGATGTCGAGGAGTGGCTGCTCGAGCGGGAAGGACCGCGCGGCAGCCAACTCGGGTGCGATGATCACCTCGCCCACGCGCAGATCCGCATCGAAGCGAGCCACGCGCTCGCAGCGACGTCGCCTGCCATGCGTCACGACGAGCCAGTCGTCGCCGACACGCCCGACGTCGAAGCTGCCGTCCGCGAAGGCGTAGCTGATGGGATCCCAATCCGGAGCCTCACCTCGACCGACGCGAACGCCCACGTACATGTCCGGCGCCAGCGGCGAGCAGGCGAGCGCAGCAAGCTCATTCTCTGGCCAACGCCAGTCGAGCGAGGATGAAACCTCGATCGCCAGCCGAACCCCCGCCAACTCGATTCCGCGCAGTCGCGTACGACCCACTTGCTGCCCTCCCGTGGCTCAAATCCCCATCCCGGCCCCCTGCGCCCAGCTGGGCTCCGAAGAAGACCGGATGAGCAACTCATCGGCAATTCGGCGGCAACCTTTACAGCCCGATGCGAAAACTCCGTGGTCGAGGTGGAGAAATCGCCCGATCGGCCCTGGAATCACTCTGCGCGCCGCCCCGGCCACGGCGCGAAACCGCACGTCAGGCGCCACTCAGGTGGGGTAGAGAATCAGTCGAAACTGATGTACCGAATGGGCGCGGCGAATCGGCGCGGGCTCGGCGCAAGACCTGGCGCGAGCTGTGCTGCCACATGGCCGAAGCGCTGTGGTAACCACCCACCATCCGGCATCTGCTGGACATGGACCGCGTATCGAGATGGCGAAACCCGTCGTAACAGTGCGAATCCTGCGGCGACTGCTGGCCAGCGGCGTCCACACGCGTGCCGCGCGACTGCTCGAGCGCATCCATCCGGCCGACCTCGGCCCCCTGCTGGCCGACCTCACACCCGACGAGATTCGCATCGTCATCGATCTGCTCTTCAAGCAGCGGCGGGCGGCCAATATGCTGCGCGAGCTTCCGCCGGAGCTTCTCCCGCAGATCTTCGACTCCATCACGGACCAGCGCCTGGCCGAGCTACTCGCTCGCCTGGAAATCGACGACATGCTCGAGACGGTGGAGAACATCCCGGAAGACCGATGCGAATCGGTCAGGAAGCTGTTGCCCCAGTCGAAGCGAGACGAGCTGCGCCATGCGGAGCTCTACCCACCGGACAGCGCCGGCCGGGTGATGACGACCAACTTCCTCGCGCTCGACGAGAAGATGACCGCCCAGGAGGCGATCGACTCGATCCGAGCCGCCGGCGACTCGCCCGACCCGGTCCTCTACCTGTACGTCGTAGACGAGCTGCGACGGCTGCTCGGCGTCGTTCCGATTCGCCGCCTGGTCGCCGCACAGCCCGGCACCCCGTGCCACGAACTGATGATCCGCGAAGCCATCAGCACGCCCGCCGAGGCAGACCAGGAGGAGGTCGCCCATCTGGTCGCCCGCTACGACCTGCTCGCGATTCCCGTGACCGACGTCGATGGCTGCATGCTCGGAATCATCACGGTCGACGACGTGATCGACGTGATCACAGAAGAGGCCACCCAGGACATCTACCACCTGGCCGGCCTCTCCGAAGCCGACCGCGTCTTCTCGTCGGCCCGGGTCTCTATCCGCAAGCGGCTGCCGTGGATGCTGCTCAACCTCGCAACCGCGTTCACTGCGGGCGCAGTCGTCGGCCTCTTCGAGCACACGCTGGAGCAGCTCGTCAGCCTGGCCGTCTTCCTGCCCGTCGTGGCGGGTGTGGGCGGAAACGGCGGCATCCAGACCCTCACCGTCATCACGCGGGCCATCGCGCTCGGTGAGATCGAGTTCTCGAGCGGCCTTCGCGCCGTCGGGAAGGAGATGGCGGTGGGGCTCGCGGTGGGAAGCGCAGCCGGCCTGCTGAGCGGCGTAATCGCCTACCTGTGGCACGGCAATCCGATGATGGGCCTCGTCCTCTTGCTCGCCATGGTGTTCACGATGACGGTTGCCGGCCTGCTCGGGGCGGCTGTGCCGCTGATCCTCAAGGCGCTGCGCCAGGACCCGGCCCTCGGTGCCGGCGTCATCGTCACCTTCTGCACCGACGCGCTGGGGTTCTTCTCCTTCCTCGGAATCGCAACGCTACTCCTGCGACACCTCGTCTAGAATCCCGTCAGTGCGGACTGATGCGCCGACGCTGCCAGCCGTCGGTGGATCTCACCAGCTCATAGGTCGGCCAATACTCGAGGTCGAGCTTGAGCGTCAAGACCTCCACTCGGCCGTCGAGGTCGACGACCTTGAGCCGGACCGCACCGCGGTCCGGCTTGCCGGCCACGACCTCGAGGAAGGCATCCAGGTCCGGTGTCGGCACGCCGTCGACCTCGAGGAAGCGATGCGTGGCCTCGATACCGTAGCGATTCGCGGGTGAGCCGTACCAATGGCGCGAGACATACACCCCTTCCCTCGGCAGGAAGCGCTGTGTCGCCAGTGCGCGCGGGGGGCTCTGCAGCATCGACCCCGCCCACAGCACGGCCCTATCCGTCCCCTCGCCTCCGATCGGCTCGGTGGGAACGACGAGATCGAGTGCTGCGCCGTCGCGCAGCACCGAGAGCGCGATGCGCTCCCGCATGGATGCCCGCTGAACGTCGTGGAAGCGCGTTACCGGTCGTCCGTCTATGGCGAGCAGCATGTCGCCCTCGCGCAGCAATGCTGCCGACGGGCTGCCGGCGGTGAGCCGCAAGACCGAGAGCACCCGCTTGCGCTTGGGATCGTGAGATTCCAGGCGCTTGGCCTGCTCGTCCGACAGGCCGCGGTTGCGTGCATCGGCCAGCGTCAGCGACCTGAACTCCACACCGAGCGTGCGCCAGCCCACCGGACGCCCCGCCCGCAGCGCCTCGACGAGCGGCACGATCTCCCGCACCAGAATGCCGGCGAAGAACGACTCCGCCGCCTTCCCGCTGCCACTGGTGAACGACGCCCAGAACGCCACCACGCGACCCTTGCGGTCCGCGAGCACGCCCCCGACCGTTGACGCGCCATCATCCAGCGCCACCAGCTCGATGTTGCTCTCGCGAAAGCGCGGCGGATACGTGGGCGGCAGCGCGACCGGCTCTCGTCGCGCGACCTTGGTCTCACGGGATACGATCCTCTGGCCGGCACTCATGCCAACCAGCGAGATCCGATCACCTGGCGAGAGTTCGCTGACCCGCAGCGTGGCACTCTCTACGGGCGTGTCGCCCAGCAGTGCGGGCTCGTAGCGAACCACGGCGATGTTGTGTTCCGGATGGAGGTAGAGGACTTCACCGGGGACCTGGACCGAGCCGGCAAAGATGAGCGACAGATCGCCCAGAGCCACCGGCACAGTCTCACGGTCCACCACGACGAGACCGCGCTCGGCGTCCACCACCAACCCCGTGCCCTGGAAGCGATCGCCGTGCACGCCGTCGATGCGGTACGGGATGTCGTATTCCACCATCACGAGCGACGGAGCGACGGTCCGCACGGCACGACCTCCATCGGCCACGAAGGTCGTGCTGGCGGGGGCCAGTGGCTCCGCTGCCGGCGGCTCGGGCGAGGCCCGACAGGGCCAGCGACCGCTGCTGTCGTCGCGCACGCAGCGCTGCATGCTGAACCACCGGCGGTCGACGCGAATCACGACCACGCCAGGAGAGCGGGGATTCTGCAGCAGAAAGAAACGCACCGGGACACGTGCGCCGTCTGGCTGCGCCGCCATCGCTGCTTCGAACTGCTCGAGCGTATCGGTCGCCTGCCCGGCGACGTGTGTGATTACCGATCCCGGTGGCAGTCCGACGCGAGAGAACATGTACCCGGGACTGGCGAGATAGACCCCACCCACCGGCACCGAGTGATTGCGCGCTTGGTGGTAGGAGAGTGTGTTGAGTACGGCGCCACCGACCTCGACATAGGCGTGGGGCGTGATGGCGTGCAGGTCGGCCACCGCGAGATCTAGGCGCACCGGCCTGCCACCGCGCTCGATGTCGAGGTGAATCGACTGCCCCACGCTCGCATCGATCACCTCCTCGAGCGGGATGAACGCATTCAGAGGGCGATCTTCGATCCGCAGCAGGATGTCGCCCGGCTCCAGAACGCCGTCCGCCGGTCCGCCCGGCACGATCTCCCTGACAACGATCATTCCCGTTCCATCTGGGAAGACCTCACGCACCCGTGACTCGCTCTCACGTCGCAGCCCGAGTCGACGCAGTTCGTCGTAGGGCTTGTGCACGAACACGGTCTGGATCGTGCCGCGCGGCACGGGGTGATCCTCGCGCAACAGGGCCAGCGCCCGCTTCACGCGATCGAGGGGCAGGTAGAAGCTCGAAGCCGCCATTCGCTTGCCGCCGGCGTTGATCGCCACCACGTTGCCCGAGATGTCGATCACCGGGGAGCCGGAGGATCCGCCAGACGTACTGGACGCGGCCTGGATGTAGAACGTGTTGAAGTCATTGAAGGTATGGGAGCCGTAGCGAGGTGCCTCCCGATCCAGGCGGGCGATCGTTCCGGCGAGAATCGACAGCTTCTCGCCGGCATCGTTGCCGATCACCCGAATCTCGGCTCCGACCCGCGCGCGCTCGGGCGCGAGTTGCAGCTCCTTCACGTCCATGAACTTCACGCTATCCGGGTCGAATCGGTAGAAACCGAAGTCGTGAACCGGATCGCGGTAGACCGCACTCACCTCCACCTCTTCATTGTTGAGAAAGACCGCCTCGGCAACCACGGGGCCCGACATCACCACGTGGCGATTCGTCAAGATGAGTCCACGCTCGGCATCCACGACGAAGCCGGTCGCCGTCTGATAGCCCGTGCGAACGCTGTCGAAGGCTCGCGGCGCATTGACCCTCATGACGACCACGGACGGCGCCACGCGATCGATGGTCTCCTGCCAGCCGTTGCCCGGCTGGGTCATTGCGACGGTGGCGAGCAGTGTACTGACGACCGAAGTGATCAAAGATCGAATTCCCCCTGTTGAGACCGCATCGACACGACACTCGAGAGATCGTCGTGCGTATCAGCGCCTGAACCTCAAATCGATCTCGCGAAGCATGCGATCACGCACGTCCTGATAGCGGGCGGGCAGCTCCATGGGAGGATTCGGGTGGTCGGGCGCAATCTCCTCGAGCCGCATCTCGTGGTACGCCAGCTTGAAGTCGGTGAACTTGAGGCCGTGGGCGGTCGAGATGACGACCACGCGGTCGGCCGGACGGATCAAACCGCGCGCCGCCAGCTTCTTCATGGCCACGAGCGCGACACCTGTATGGGGACAGTTGAAGAGGCCGGTACGATCCGCCGAGGCGCACGCCTCGACGATCTCCTGCTCGGTCGCCTGCTCGACGACGCCGTCGTACCGCCGCAGAGCGTCGATCGCCTTGTCCCGCGACACCGGGTTCCCGATCTGAATCGCCGAAGCGACCGTGGTGCGAGCCGCAATCGGTTCGAAGACCTCGAAGTCCTTCAGATAGGAGAGATAGAGCGGATTGGCGGCTTCGGCCTGGCCGACACAAATGCGTGGCCGCTTCTCGATCAGCCCGAGCTCCAGCATCATGTCGAACCCCTTCGCCAGGGCCGAGATGTTGCCGAGGTTGCCACCGGGAATCACCAGCCACTCGGGCACCTCCCAGTCGAACTGCTGCATGATCTCGACGCCGACGGTCTTCTGGCCCTCGATACGCAGGCTGTTCATGGAATTGGCCAGGTAGACACCGTCGCGCTCGGAGACCTGCCGGACGATTTCCATGCAGCCATCGAAATCGGTGTCCAGGGAGAAGACGATCGCACCGTTGGCGACGGGCTGAATGAGCTGCGCGAGCGAAATCTTGCCTTTGGGCAGGAAGACCACGGCGGGGATGCCAGCGGCAGCGGCATAGGCGGCCAGCGCCGCCGAGGTGTCGCCGGTCGAGGCGCAGGCCACGGCCGGAATCGTCCGGCCCTGGCTGATCATCTGCTTGACCTGGGAGACGAGCACCGTCATTCCGAGGTCCTTGAACGAGCCGGTGTGAGCATTGCCGCAGAGCTTGATCCACAGGTCCTCGATCCCCACCTCTCGGCCGTAGCGCTCCGCCCAGAAGAGATTGCTGTGCCCCTCGTACATCGACACGACGTTGTCGTTGTCGATACCGGGCAGAACCCACTCCTTCTTGCCCCAGACACCCGAGCCATAGGGCCACTCGTTCTTGCGAGCACGGCGCTCGAAGAGCGACTTCCACTCGGAGGCGGATGTCTTCCTCAGCTCTTCCATGTCGTGAACGACCTGCAGGAGTTCGCCGTCGCGGGCGGTGTAGACGATCTCGTCGAGCCCGTAGCGCTCCCCCGGATCCCCCAGGCTCTCGAACCAGGCTCGGTATTGCGGCTTGTCGGACATGGTCAGAGATCCTCCTCTATCCGGATCACGAGCGTCGGCGCCATGACATCGGCGAGACGATCCACTTCCTCGAGCGCGCGGCGCAGCGCCTCTTCGTCGGCGGGATGGGTCAGCACGATCACCGGCACGCAGGCACCGGGCTCCACGCCGCGTGGCTGCACGACCGACTCGATCCCCACCCCCTGGTCGCCCAGCGCACCGGCGAGGTGCGCGAGCACACCCGGCCGATCTGCTGCGGTGAAGCGCAGATAACTGCGGCCCCGCAACTCGCCCAGTGGCACCAGCGGCTTCGCGATCAGGTGATCCGGCATGTAGGAGAGCGGCGCCACGGGACCGGCTCCGCCGCGCCGGATCTCTCGGGCGATCTCCATCAGATCGGCCACCACGGCGCTCGCGGTGGGCATCTCCCCGGCACCGGCGCCATAGTAGAGCGTCGGCCCGACCGCGTCGCCTCGCACCTCGATCGCATTCATCGCGGCATCGACACTCGCGAGCATGCTGCCGGCAGGAATCATAGTCGGATGAACGCGAACTTCGATGCGCTCGTTCCCTCCCCGATCTCGGCGACACTTGGCGATGCCGAGCAGCTTGATGCGGTAGCCGAACTCGCGCGCCATCTCGAAGTCGATCGGCGCCAGCCCACGAATCCCCTCGGTCGGTATCTCCTTGTAGGTCAGCTCGGCACCGAAGGCCATCGCGGTCAACAAGGCCAGCTTGTGGGCTGCGTCGATGCCGTCCACATCGAAGGTCGGATCGACCTCGGCGTACCCCAGCTCTTGGGCCCGCTTCAGCACCACCTCGAAGTCCTCTTCGGTGCGCTCCATCTCGGTCAGCACGTAGTTGGTGGTTCCGTTCAGGATGCCGTGGACGCTGCTGATGTGGTTCGCCGCAAGTCCCTCACGAAGCGACCGCAGGATCGGAATGCCGCCACCAACCGCCGCTTCGAAAGCCACATCGACGTTCGCTTCGGCTGCGAGAGCGAAGATCTCCTTGCCGTACAGCGCCAGCAATGCCTTGTTGGCCGTCACAACGTGCTTGCCCTTGGCAACCGCCTCGAGGATGAATCCCTTGGCAACGTCGTATCCACCGATCAGCTCGATCACGATGTCGACGCTGGGATCCGCAATCAAGGCTGAGGCGTCTCGATCGAAGTGGATTCCGTCGAGATCGACGCCGCGATCCGTCTCGATGTCCAGGTCGGCAACGCGCACCAGTCGCAGGCCGAAGCCCAGCCGCTGTTCGATCACATCCGCGTTGCGCGACAGCACCTTCACCACACCGGTGCCGATGACACCCAGTCCGATCAGACCGACACCCACGGTCTCCTTGCGTTCATCTGCCATTTCGAAGCCTCAGCTTGCCTTTGCATCCCTCAGGAAGCGGCGTATTCCGCGCACCGCCTGCCTTATGCGGTGCTTGTTCTCGACCAGTGCGAAGCGCACGAACCCCTCTCCCGTCTCCCCGAAACCGACACCTGGCGAGACCGCTACCTTGGCCTGCTTGAGGAGCCGTTTGGAGAACTCCAGCGAGCCCAGCTCGCGCATCGACTCGGGCAGCTGGGCCCAGACGAACATGGTGGCCAGCGGCTTCTCTATCTTCCAACAGCCCGCACCTGGCTGGCCCAAGCCTTCGATCAGTGCGTCCCGCCGCTCTTGATAGACCGCCGCATTCTCCGTCACACAGTCCTGGGGACCGCGCAACGCCGCAATCGCGCCAATCTGAATGGCCTGTGGCATGCCGTAATCGAGATAGCTCTTGATCCGGCGCAATGCATGCACCATCTCGCGATTTCCGCAGGCGAAGCCCACGCGCCAGCCCGCCATCGAGTGGCTCTTGGAGAGGGAGACGAACTCGATGGCGATGTCCTTGGCGCCCGGAACCTCCAGAATACTCGGTGGCTGGTAGCCATCGAAACTCACCTCCGCGTAGGCGAAGTCGTGCAACACCATCAAATCGTGCTCGTGCGCGAAGTCGATGATCCGCTCGAAGAAGACCCGATCGACCACGTGAGTCGTCGGATTGGAGGGAAAGGACACGATGAGCATCTTGGGCTTGGGCCAGGTGCGTGCCACGGCCTGCTCGAGCTTCTGAATGAAGTCGACGTCTGGCGCGAGCGGCACCTTGCGCAGGTCGCCGCCCGCGATGATCACCGAGTACTGGTGGATCGGATAGGCGGGATCCGGGCAGAGCACGACGTCACCCGGGCCGACGGTCATCAGCACGAAGTGCGAGAGCCCCTCCTTGGCGCCGATCACGGCGATGGCTTCGTGGTCGGGATCGAGCTCCACACCGTGACGCCGCATGTACCACTCGGTGATGGCAACGCGCAGGTTGGGGATCCCCTGCGAGGAGGAGTAGCGGTGGTTGCGCGGATCCTGGGCCGCCTCGACGATCTTGCTCACAACGTGAGGCGGTGTCGCTAGGTCGGGGTTTCCCATGCCGAGGTCCACGATGTCTTCGCCGGCCCGGCGGGCGACCCGGGTCAGATCCGTCACCTCCGCCAAGATGTAGGGAGGTAGTCGGTTCAGCTTGTTGAAGTCGTGTCGAAATTCGTGCTTGAAGTGATCTGTCATCAGTCCGGTCTCTCGAGTCGCTGTTTCTCGTCGTCGATGCCATTCCTGCCCGCGCGCACAACGATCGGCGCGGGCCCGCTGCGCCCTCGTCTCAGCCCGCCGACACCCGGCGCGAACACCGGCGGGCTAACTAGCGCGTGCGGCTTGCAGCGTCTCGGCCGCGTTGAAGGATGAGCGCACGAGCGGCCCGCTCGCCACGTGAGCAAAGCCCAGGCCGCTCGCGAACTCCTCGAGAGAAGCGAACTCCTCCGGCTCCAGGTAGCGCTCGACGGGCAGGTGGTCGCGTGTCGGGCGCAGATACTGGCCGAGCGTGAGCGAATCCACACCAACCGCCCGCAGCGTCTCGAGCACGTGCTCCACTTGCGGCCGTGTTTCACCGAGCCCCAGGATCAACCCCGACTTGACAATCGAGTCGGGGCGCAGGCGACGGGCCTCGCGCAGAACTGCCAGAGAGCGCTCGAAAGACGCGCCCGGCCGCACCCGCGGATAGAGTTCAGGCGCGGTCTCGACGTTGTGGTTGTAGACATCCGGCTGACCGCTGCAGACGGTTGCGACGGCCTCCAGATCACCCTTGAAGTCTGGTGTCAGCACCTCAACGCTCGTCGCGGGGCGACTCCGCTTGATCTCCAGCACGCTTCGCCGGAACTGCTCGGCTCCGCCGTCCGGCAGATCGTCGCGATTGACAGACGTCAGCACCACGTGCTTGAGCCCGAGCCTCCGTGCCGCCCTCGCCACGTTGCGAGGCTCTTCGGCGTCGACCGCGGCCGGTCGACCGGTCGCAACGGCGCAGAAGCGACAGGCGCGCGTGCAGACATCGCCCAGCAGCATGAATGTAACCGCCTGCCGAGACCAACAGAGAGCGCGATTCGGGCAGCGCGCCGCCTCACAGACGGACTCGAGACCGAGTCCGCGCAGCATCCGCTCGATCTCCACCAGCTCGGGCTCGCGCACCGGCTCGCGGCGGCAGTGAGGCGGAATGCGCAGGTGGCTGAAGGCCCTCGCGCCCTTGCCAACACGCACGGGTGCCGCAGAGCGACCCTTCTGGTCGCCCTTCTCAAAGGCTTGCTGAGTGCGGATGACCGTAGACATGAGACCTCGCGAATGCCGCCATACTACTCGAGAAGGTCGCCTCTAGCCGCCCCCTCACCGCCTCTGACCGCCGCGAGGCGAGCGAAGATCCAGTAGAAGGGCAGCCCGGCCACCAGCATCGCGAAGCTGACCGCACACTCGAACGGACTGCCGATCAACATCGCCAGGGCGACGCCGGCGTTGGCCGCCAGATAGAGACCCGGCATCCAGGGATAGCCCCAGGCCCGGTAGGGACGCGGCCTGTCGGGCTGAATGCGCCGCAGTCGGTAGAGTGCCACCACGTCCGCCATGCTTGCGAGTAGGATCGCGAAGACCGTGAAATCGAGTGCACTCGGAAAGCTGCGCAGCAAGAGGAGCAGGCCAACGGACACGATGCACTGCACCACGATCGCGACCGACGGCGTGCGGAAGTCGGCATGAACCCGGTCTACACCCGGAAAGAACAGGCGGTCGAGCGCCATCGCGTACGCGATGCGGGGTCCGACGAGGACCGTGGCGTTGAGTGTCCCCAATACCGAAATCAGCACGAAGAGACCCACCAGGGTCCCACCCGCGGGCCCGAAGAGCGCAAGCGCCGCCGCCTCACCCGCATCGCCAACACCGCGCAGCTCATCCATCGGCAGCGCAAAGAGATAAACGCCGTTCACCAATAGGTAGATGCCGGCGCAAATCGCGAGCCCCAGGAAGAGCGAGCGCGGCAGGTTGCGTCCTGGCGCTCGGATTTCGCTGGCGACGTAGATCGAGGCGTTCCAGCCGAGGTACGTGAAGAGGACCGGCGAGAGAGCGCGCCCGAAGTTGGTCGCCGTGACACCGCCCTGCCCGGCTGGCGACGCCGCGGTGAGACGCGCCACCTCGCCGTCGCCCAGCCAGGGTCCGAGCAGCACGAAGGCGAGCAGCGCGGCGATCTTGAAGAGCGAGGTGAGATTGTTCGCCCGGGCACCCCAACGGACGCCCACGAAGTTGAGGGCGGAGACCGCCAGCGTCACCGCAATCGCCAGCGTGAGCACCGCCCCGTCTTCGAGACCAACCCGCGCTCCCACGCCCTCGGCAAAGGCCGAGGCCAGCGCGGCGATGGTGCCTGCGTAGATCGCGAAGAAGCTGAGCCAACCGACCAGGAAGCCGGCCGCCGGATGAACGGCTTCGCGCAGATAGACGTAGTCTCCGCCCGCATGAGGGTACATGGCGCCGAGCTCGGCGTTGGCCAATGCCCCGGCGAGCGAGAGCAAAGCCCCGGCCAGCCACGCCGCCATGATCCAGCCCGGCACCGGCAGCAGCTCTGCCACCTGCCCGGGCGTGAAGAAGATGCCCGCGCCGATCACCGATGCCACAACCAGCATGACGGCATCCATCAGCGAGAGTTGTCGCTCCAGGCGGTCGCGCGGGTGTGCCTGTGTGCTCGTCACGCTCATTGGGACGTCCCTTTCGATTGTCGATTCCCGCGCAGCCTCGAGAAGCGCCAATCGAAAGGAACGTGCCCGGATCCTCAGCCCATGAATGGGATGAGGAGCAGTGCGACGATGTTCACCAGCTTGAGCATCGGGTTGATGGCCGGACCCGCGGTGTCCTTGTAGGGATCGCCCACCGTATCACCCGTCACCGCGGCCTTGTGGGCCTCGGAGCCCTTACCACCGTGCTGACCCATCTCGATGAACTTCTTGGCGTTGTCCCATGCCGCACCGCCCGTCGTCATTGAGAGCGCCAGGCAAACGCCCGAAACGATCGAGCCGATCAGCAACCCACCGACCGCCTGGGCGCTCACCAGCCCGGGCACGAGAATCAGCAGGATGGGGACACCCACCGGGATCAGCGCCGGCGCGATCATCTCGCGAAGTGCCGCCTGCGTCACGATGTCGACGCACTGGCTGTAGTCCGGCTTCGCCGTCCCCTCCATGATGCCGGGGATCTCCTTGAACTGACGCCGCACCTCTTGCACGACCTTCTTGCCCGCGACTCCGACGGCGTTCATCGCGAACGAGGCGAAGACGAAGGGCAACATCGCGCCGATGAAGAGACCGGCCAGCACGCTCACGCTCGAGAGATCGAAGTCGGTCGTGATGCCACTGACCCGCAGATCCTCGATATAGGTGGCGAAGAGCACGACGGCCGCCAAGCCGGCGGAGGCGATGGCGTAGCCCTTGGTCACGGCCTTGGTGGTGTTTCCGAAGGCGTCCAACGGATCGGTGACGCTGCGTACGTCGTCGCCGAGCTCCGCCATCTCCGCAATGCCGCCGGCATTGTCCGTGATGGGGCCGTAGGCGTCGATGCTGACGATCAACCCCGCCAGCGAGAGCATTGCCATGGCGGCGATGCCAACGCCGTAGAGGCCCGCCAGGGCGTAGCAGGTGACGATGGCCAGCACGATGGCCAGCACCGGCACCACGGTGGCCTGCATACCAACCGCGAGTCCACTGATCACGTTGGTGCCATGCCCGCCCTCACTTGCCTCGGCGATCGCAGCGACGTGCCTCGAGCCGTCGCCGGTGTAGACGTCAGTGATCCACAGCATCACGCCCGTCAACCCACAGCCCGCCAGGGTGCAGAGCCAGACGCGAATCTCGCCCAGGGCGTGGCCCGTCGCGTCGACATCCGGGACATCGAAGAAGAATGTCAGAACGAAGAGTGCGCCGACCAGCACCGCGGCCGCGACCGCCAGACCGCGGTACATAGCGCCCATCACTGCGGGCTGCTCGCTCGCAGCGGGCTCGCTTATGGTGACGAAGGGCAGCGCGACCAGGGACCCGACGATGCCCGCTGCGCCGACCATCAAGGGGTAGAAGAACATGCTGGCATTGCCCGGGAAGATGATGTGCGCCAGCAGCATGACGGCGGCCGCGGTCACGCCGTACGTCTCGAAGAGATCGGCCGCCATGCCCGCGCAGTCACCGACGTTGTCGCCCACGTTGTCCGCGATCGTGGCGGGGTTGCGCGGATCGTCCTCGGGGATGTTGGCCTCGACCTTGCCCACCAGGTCGGCGCCGACATCGGCCCCCTTGGTGAAGATGCCGCCACCCAGACGCGCGAAGACCGAGATCAATGAGCCGCCGAACGCCAGACCGATCAGGGCGTTGGAGGTGGACGTCATCACGTTGGTGTGGTCGCTGGACAGCGAGCTGACGGTGAACACGACGGCCGCCAGGGCCAACAGGCCGAGGCCCACGACCATGAGACCCGTCACCGCACCGCCCTTGAAGGCGAGATCGAAGGCCGGCGAGAAGCCACTGCGGGCCGCTTCGGAGACCCGCACGTTGGCCCTCACCGACACGCTCATGCCGATGAAGCCGGCGGCCGCGCTCGCCAGGGCGCCCAGCGCGAAGCCAAAGGCGTACCACCAGTTGAGCGCCACCCCGACCACGACGAAGACCGGCAGCCCGACGAACGCCACCGTGCGGTACTGGCGGCGAAGAAAGGCCGTTGCGCCCTGGGCGATCGCCGCAGAAATCTCGTTGGCACGCGTGTGGGTCGAGGGCGCCGCCATGACCTGGCGGTAGAGCTTCCCGCCCCAGACGATGGCGAGGATCCCCGCGACGAAGGCTAGAACTGTGACGAACATTTCGGTCTCCTGCTGTCCTGCTGCTGGGTAGGGAGTGGGAGGGCCGGCCCCGCGATCTCGGCAACCGGATGTACCTGGACCCTCTGCGAAGGCCATCTGCCAGGGCCATCAGCGAAGAGGGCCGCGGCTCGGGCATCTGAGGCCGGCGCCGGCTCCCCTCGGCCGGCGGTAGGCTAGACGGCAGCATGTCAAAAGTCCAGCCTCAATTGAGGTTTTGACCCGGCGCCGCGCGCCCGGACGGCGGCCCGCCAGACGCCCCGGCTATGCTCCTGGCGACCGCCATCCGGGCGCCCCGGATCGCAGGCCCCGGAGGACGAAATGAATGCAGCGGTGAGCCTGTTCGAGACAGCCGCTCGCGCGGGCGTCAAGATCTGCCTGGCGAACCCCGGCACGACCGAGATGCCCCTGGTGGCCGCGCTGGACGTGGTGGATGGGATTCGATCCGTGCTGTGCCTCTTCGAAGGTGTCGCGACCGGGGCGGCGGATGGCTACGGGCGCATGACGGACCGCCCGGCACTCACGCTCCTCCATCTGGGGCCCGGCTTCGCCAACGGCATCGCCAATCTTCACAATGCACGGCGCGCGCGTTCGCCGGTCGTGAACCTGATCGGCGATCACGCGAGCTGGCACCTGAAGCACGATGCGCCGCTGACCTCCGACATCGCGTCGCTCGCGAGCCCCGTCTCCGGCTGGCTCCACGCCTGCAACACAGCGCAGGCTCTGCCGCTCGATATCGGCCGAGCCATTGCGGCTGCCACCGGGCCTCCCGGCCAGGTGGCCAGCCTGATCGTGCCCGCGGACTACCAGGCGGGCGAAGCCGGAGACGCGGTGGCCGTGGCGGGGCCCAAGCCACTCACGCGTGTGAGCGATGACGACATCGAGCGCACGGCACGCGACCTGCGAAAGGCAGCCGGCGGTACCGATTCGCGCGTCACGCTGCTGCTGGGCGGCGCCGCGCTGCGTGAGCGGGGCCTGCGCGCAGCGGAGCGCATCGCGGCGGCGACCGGCGCGCGACTGCTGGCCGAGACCTTCCCCGCCCGCTGGGAGCGCGGCGGCGATCTGCCGGCGGTCGAGCGACTGCCGTACCTGCCCGAGCAGGCCAACCAGTTGCTGAGCGACGACCGCGCGCTCGTACTCGCCGGCGCACGTGAGCCGATCTCGTTCTTCGGCTACGAGGGCGTGCCGAGCCGCATCGCGGCGGGCGTCGAGACCCACCGTCTGGCGGGTCCCGAGGAGGATGTCGAGAGCGCCCTCGAAGCGCTCGCCGATGCCGTCGCGGGTGGCTCGCGGGCGGCGGCCGCCGCGCGGGCGACCGGCGCAGTCCCGCCGCTGGCCTCCGGCCCCCTCAACCCCCAGACGATCGGTGCCGTGCTGGCCGCCCGTCTCCCCGAGGACGCCATCGTGGTGGACGAGGCGGCGACAACGGGGCTCCCCTTCTACGGCGCTTCGGTCGACGCCCCGCGCCACACATTGCTTTCGCTCACGGGCGGCGCCATCGGTCAGGGACTGCCCTGCGCGACCGGCGCCGCGCTGGCCTGCCCGGGGCGGCCGGTGATCGCCTTTCAGGCCGACGGCAGCGCGCTCTACACCTGTCAGGCGCTCTGGACCCAGGCACGTGAGGGCCTCGACGTGCTGACGCTGCTGTGCTCCAACCGCGCCTATCGCATCCTGCAGATCGAGCTGGCGCGCGCCGGCGTGAGCCAGCCGGGCCGACAGGCGCGCGCACTCACACGGCTGGACGAGCCCGAGCTCGACTGGGTCGCGTTGGCACGCGGTTTCGGGGTCCCGGCCCGGCGTATCGAGAGCAGCGAAGCGCTCAGCGAGGCTCTGCCGCGCGCGTTGTCAGAGCCGGGGCCAAAGTTGCTGGAACTCGTTATCTAGGAGTCTGCGCGGTCGGGAGCACTCGCAGACGCTGGCGTCGCCTCAGCGACACCAGTACCAGCACGGCGCCGAGCTGCAGCAGCGCAGCGCTCGGCTCCGGCACGAGCAGCATCGAGTCCTTCAACGTGAAGCCGTCGGGAAACTTCGTCTCGGATGTGTAGGTCGTCGTTTGGTCGACCGTAATGCAACCGCTCGAGAAGTGAAGTGCAGTGCTGAAGTCGGCATCAGCCAGATCCGCCCCGAGCAGGTCGACCGCCGCACCGTCCGGCGCCAGCACACAGCTTCCCTGAGCACCGGTGGCGTCCTTCGCGAACTCCGTCGCGGAGAAGAGCGCGTAGATCAGACTGGCGCCCGCCAGGCTCGCACCGCTGAGATCTGCGTCGCTCAGCGTTGCCGCTCTGAGTTCCGCCGTTGTGAGAGTCGCACCGCCGAGATCTGCGCTGGTCAGGTTCGCACCGCTGAGATCCGCACTGGTCAGAGTCGCACCGCCGAGATCCGCCCCGGTCAGGTTCGCGGCGCTGAGATCCGCCTCGGTCAGAGTCGCACCGCTGAGATCCGCCCCAATCAGAGTCGCACCGATGAGATCGACCTTTGTCAGGTCTGCATTCTGCAGGTTGGCCTGGTCGAGTTTGGCGGCTCGCAGCTGCGATGTGTGCTCGTCGCCGGGCGTGCCGTCGCCGTTCGCGTCATCGTCGTAGAAGTCGGAGTCACTGAAATCGACCCCCGTGAGATCCCACACGTCGACCGGGTCGAAGGCGTCGTCGACGTCGAAGAGCGGAATCTCCGTGAAATCCACCCTCTGCATCCGGACGCCCGTCAGCGCGGCTCCGGCAAAGGACACGCACTCCTTGATTTCACCCTCCAGCGGTGTCGTACAGGGAGCGACGAGGCCATCGACCGCCAGCGTGGCATCCGTCAGGACGGCGTCCTCGAAGCTGGCAACGAAAGTCGTGTCCTCCGCCTCGCTCTTCGACTCGCTGAGGGTGGCGCCCGCGAAATCGGCCTGACTGAGGTCGACACTCGCAAACGTGACACCTGCGAGGTTCGCCCCTCGCATCCGCACCGCGAACAGGCTCGTGTCGGCATCGAGCGTCGCGCTCTTCAGCACGGGCCTCGTGAACTCGGCGTAGTCGAGCGTGGCGCCCTCAAGCTTTGCGCCGGCGAAGGAAACGCACGTCTCGCCATTCGTGGCCTCGGCATCGACGACACAATAATCGGCGCGGGCGGAAGTGAGGTCGACGTTCCGCAGGTCCGCAGTGTCGACGATGGCAGCCGTCAGATTCGCCTGGCGCAGGTTGGCCGCCGTCGTGGTGGTGAAATCGGCGCCGGACAGATCGGCGCGCGTGAGGTCCGCCCCGAAGAGGATCGCACCGCTACTGAAGTCGGCTCCCGGGAAGCGACCCTCGCGCAGACTCGCCCAGCTCAGATCTGCCCCGCTGAAGCTGGCGGCGTCGCAGGGATCCGCATCGGGATCGCAGGTATCGACCGCGTCGAGTCGGGCGAAGCGCAGATGGGCACGCGAGAAGTCAGCGCCATAGAGCAACGCGCCGAGGAAGTCCGTCGCCACGAGCGTGGCGTCGGACAAGTCGATGCCGGTCAGGCCCTCGCCCGCGTGGTCGTGGTACGAGTGGTCTTCCCCGGCATGATTTGGGCCGTCGAACGGTGGATTTGCCGCCTGAGCCGGTAGCGAGACGAGCAGCACGGCCGCGAGCGAGAGAAATCTGGGCCATCGAACTTCCTGCACGCGCTTCCTCTTCGCTTCCCTGTGGCCCCGACGTCTCGAGGCACACCGACCCGGCTGACGCGCCGGCCAGAGAATCTCGCACAGACGGCGATGCGAAGCACGGAGGTCCCTGTGCAGGTGGTGTCCTAATTTGACGCCCGCCCCCTCGCTCTCACATCCCGGTACTCTCTGTTCCGCTGGTAGAAGGCGGGCGTCAGTTCCCTTTGTAGCGATGCTCTGCTGCAATCGCAGCTCGCACCGCAGCCCGCGGTGAGTCCACCGGCGGCTCATGCAGCACGGCCGTTACCCGGCCGTCCACTTCCCAGGCGTAGCACCTGGAAGCTGTCGGATGCCCGGACAGCTCGAACACCAGCACATCGCCTTCCCAGACGGTCTCGCCCCCGAATTGCTCGTGAACGGGGACACGCTCAGCGAGGCTGGGTCTGGCGCCGTGGGTCGCTTGGATCGCCTGGTCGAAAGTGGAGAGCGGTAGCTCGTTCACGCGGCCTCGGGGTCGTCGGTGCCCTTGGTCTCTTCGATGGCATCTTCCAGCTTCATGGCCATAAGATCGAGCCACGCCTTCGCGCGATCAAAGCTCCGCTGACTGAGCTGGCCGGGCCACTGAATCATCACATCGCCCTCGGGAAGGGTGAACACGTCCTGCTTCATGCCGGGCTTGACCTCCTGGCGGACCGGCAGTTGGACCTGGAGTCCTCCTGTGCGGGCCCCCCCATCCTTCTGCTCTTGCTCGTTATCCGTGGTGGATTCGTCTCCATCAGGTTCGGATATGCTACCAGAACTGAGCAGCCCAGAGAAGGAGAGAGTGCTCTGAAACTCGCGGATGAAGTCGTCCGCGCCGTTCACGGTGAATAGTCGGTCGACCAGCAGGGTGTACCTGAGGTTTTCGTCTGACGGGAGCTGGCCACCAAACTCCTCCCAGAGTTCGGAATGGATCTTGGGGGCGAGTGCAGCCTCTTGGAGCGCGGCGGCTCGATCCTTCGATCCCTCGCGCTTATCAAGCAGGATCTTGATGGCCAGGTCGGATAGTCGGATCCTGCGGGAGCTTCCCATCCCCTCTTCGAAGGTCAGGCCGAAGCTCTTGAGCGCGGCAAGCGCCTGTGCTCCCCCGCTGCTCTTGAGCGAATAGCCCCAGTGGGATAGCACGGTCTGCACAGCAGCCCCGTGTCGGTTCTCCTTGTCGTAGAGGCCCTGAGCCCGCTCAATGGCGACTTGTAGATCAATGGCAGGGAAGTTCGGGCTCCGCCCCTTCTTCTTCTTCTGCGGTTGCTCGGTCCGGTCGAATGGCGACGCCATGGCCTTGTCTCCTTTGGAGACCAATAATCTCTCACCTAGATCCATTCGTCAATCGGAGCTTAGGCTACATCCGGCATTTTTGTCAAAATTAGTCTTGACTAAGAAAGTCGAACGAGTGATGATGCTGGAGACAAGTGGGAGGCGATGCCATGCGTTTGAGTAGCGGGGCCGGCTGAGCGGCCGAAAGGGCGGCGGCACTTCGGTTTGATGGGACGCGCCGCCGCCCACTTAGCACTTGGGGCGCGGAAGGTTCCCGGGCAGCCCTCTACAAGCCAGTCCGCGGGGTTCGATTCTCCGGCGCTCCACTCTTTATTGTACCTCACTGATGAGGCATCGGCCATGAACAAGCTAAAGAAAGACAAGCAGAATCAGGTGGTTGCCTCTCTCGTGGAGGGCTGCTCGATCCGCTCAACCGAGCGCATGACCGGCGTCCACCGCGACACCATCACCCGCCTAATGCTCCGCGTCGGCGATGGCTGCGCCTCCCTCATGGACGATGCCCTCCGCGATCTGCACCTTCGCCACGTTCAGATGGATGAGATTTGGTGCTACGTCGGCAAGAAGCAACGCCGGCTGCAGCCGAGCGATGACACAAGCCAACTTGGTGACTTCTGGACGTATGTCGCCATTGATACCGACACGAAGCTCGTTCCGTCTCACCTCGTTGGAAAGCGAGACCGCGCCACCACCCACGCCTTCGTGGCTGATGTGGCCTCGCGAATCAACGGTCGCGTGCAGCTCTCCACGGACATGCTCGAAACCTACGTCCAGGCCGTTGAGGATGGCTTCGGCATCGATCGCGTCGACTACGGTCGGATCGTAAAGCACTACGAAGCGGAGCCCGTCGGCCCGGGTAGGTACTCGCCTCCGCATGTCTCCTCGGTCTCAACAGATATCGTGATGGGCACTCCTGAGGGCACTTGCACGTCTCATGTTGAGCGTCAAAACTTGAATATGCGCATGTCCATGCGGCGCTTCACCCGGCTCACCAATGGCTTCTCGAAGAAGGTTGAGAACCTGCGGGCCGCCGTCGCACTCCACTTCGCCCACTACAACTTCGTGAGAATCCACCGCAGTCTTCGGATTACCCCAGCGATGGCAGCAGGCGTTACTGATCGCGTCTGGGACCTGCAGGAGCTGGTGGACCGAGCAGCCTAAGGAGGTTACGGCGTCCGTCGCCAACCCTATCACCACCGAAACTCGGCCGGCCCCGATAAGCGGCGGGCAACCGCCCGAGGAAGGAGGTGATTCAGATGGCAAAGCCGAAAACCACATGCCGCCCCGTGCGGACTGGTAAGAAGCCGGGGCCGAAGAACGTGCGGGTGAAGCCGCACGTCCGTTCGACCCCAAAGCCTATCAAGCCCAAGTGCAACTGTTCGTAGGCGCTAGCTAGATAGGTACCATCGTTGGCGGCGGGCGCCACCAGCCTTATCGGCAGCATTCTACAAGGAAACCAGCAAATTAGGACACTACCCCTGTGCAGCGGTGAAGATCGCCGGTGCGAGGCTCGCGGGGCCTCAGAGCGAGCGCAGCGAAAAGGCGATACCGGCCAGCAGCGTCAGCATCAGGATCTGCCGCACCGGGTCGGAGTAGCTGAGCGGCGGGAAGGCCGCCGCCCGCGTCTCGCGCTCGTGGCTCTTCGCTTTGCCGAGCTCCAGCCAGCCCAGATCCAGCCAGACGGGCTCCGCGCGCTGCCAGCTCGGGCCATGCGGCGCATCGCTTCGCCCGACGCCCACCACCGGATCGTCGCCCGAGGGATGCCGGACGTCGGCAGCCACGGGAAGCGCGGTCCACGAGAGCAGCGCTATCAGCAGGCACAGCCGGTAGAGGCCACGCAGTTTGCTCGAATTGCTCGACTCGCTCGACCTACTCCACACGGGGCGCCTCCCACTGCTCGGGGCCATCGCTCCCGTGATGGCTCCCTGTCGAGCGTATGTGCCACGCGGCCCTCCACGGGTTTCCGACAAATTGTGCGTTCGTGTCGGCCAAGCGCGAAATTGGCCGGCCGAAGATCCGCCTCGCCGACGGTAGGGCTCGTGAGATGGCCGCTACGCCAGTACGCGGTTGACGGCGCTCACCACCGCCTCGAGCGAGGCCCGCACGATACTCTCGTCGCGGCCCGCCCCGTACCAGGTGCGACCGTCCGGATTCATCAGCTCGACGTACGCCATGGCGGCGGCATCGGAGCCCTGGCCGAGCGCGTGCTCGCAGTAGTCACTGAGCCGCAGGTCGAGCGCGAGCGCGTCCCTCAGCGCGGCGAAGAAGGCGTCGAGCGGCCCGTTGCCACGCCCCTCGATCGCTTGCCGCACGCCGTCTCGCTCGATGACCGCACGCATGGCACAGCCGCGATCTCGCTCCCCCGCCGGACCGCTCCGCTCCTCGATGAATGTGACTGGGCCCGTACGCGCCAGGTACTCGCAGCGAAACATCGCCCAGATCTCGTCGGCTGCGATCTCTTCGCCCCTGGTCTCGGTCACTCGTTGAATGCAACGGTGGAATTCGATCTGCATTCTTCGCGGCATCTGGACGCCGTACTCCCGCTCGAGCAGGAACGCGATGCCCCCCTTGCCGGACTGGCTGTTGACGCGCACCAGGGCGTCGTAGCTGCGTCCGACGTGGGCGGGATTCATCGGCAGATAGGGAACCTGCCAGACCTCCTCGGACGAGTGCTGCAGCGCCGTGAGTCCCTTCTTGATGGCGTCCTGGTGTGAGCCCGAGAAGGCGGTGAAGACCAGCTCTCCCGCGTACGGGTGGCGAGGGTGCACGGGCAGCCGATTGCAGTGCTCGACCAGACGCACCAAATCGTTGATGTCGCTCATGTCGAGGCCGGGATCGACACCCTGGGTGAACATGTTGAGCGCCAACGTGACGAGGTCGACGTTGCCGGTACGCTCACCATTGCCGAAGAGAGTCCCCTCGACCCGATCGGCACCCGCCATCAGCGCCAGCTCGGCGGCAGCCACCGCCGTACCGCGATCATTGTGCGGGTGCACGCTCAACACCACGCAGTCTCGCTTCTTGACGTGGTCTGCGAAGTACTCGATCTGATCGGCATAGACATTCGGCGTCGACATCTCCACGGTTGCCGGCAGATTCAGGATGATGGGCTCCGCCGCAGTGGGCTGCCAGACCTCCATCACCGCCTCGCAAATCTCGATGGCAAAAGCGAGCTCGGTGCCGGTGAAGCTCTCCGGCGAGTACTCGAAGACGATCTCCGTCTCGGGCATCGCGTCGGCGAGTTCTCGAATCATGCGCGCGCCGCGCGTGGCGATTTCGACGATCCCGTTTCGATCGCGCCGGAAGACCACACGCCGCTGCAGCGTCGAGGTCGAATTGTAGAGATGCACGATCGCACGGCGAGCACCGCGAATCGACGCCATGGTCGACCGGATCAACGACTCCCTGGACTGCGTCAGTACCTGGATCGTCACGTCTGACGCAATCGCGTCGCGCTCGATCAAGTCGCGCACGAAGTCGAACTCGGTCTGTGAGGCGCTCGGGAAGCCGACCTCGATCTCGCGGAAGCCCATCTGGACGAGTCGCCCGAAGAGCTCGCGCTTGCGCTCGACCCCCATCGGCTCGATCAGCGACTGATTGCCGTCACGCAGATCGACGCTGCACCAGATGGGAGGACGCTCGACCACCCGATCGGGCCAGCGGCGGCCCGGCAAGGCCACCGGCGCTATGGGGACGTAGTGACCGGCGGGCATCGTACTCGACGCTCGACGGGACTCTCGCGGCACAGTCTTGTCGCTGCTGATGGACGACTGAGATGTCGGCGACTGCCGATTCTCGGACATGATCTTCTCCTCCCTTGCTCGCTCTTCGTGCGAACCCACCGTCGAGCTGTAGGCTGGAGGAGTTGATCGGCGGCTATCGATCCACGGTCACGGATTCCCAGAACGCGAAACCCCCTCCGGCCTGGCTCGGCGGGAGAGGGTTTCGCGTTTTGGTTGCCGTATTCGCTCTTGCTGAATCTCGGCTCGTACCGCTTCGCGCTAGACCTCCCCCGCCCTGCTAAGAAGCAGGCCGCGTAGGAGGCTCAGCCGTGAAATGGAACGATATGCCATGACTGAGCTAGGTACCCGAGTCGCGGCGGCTCGTCAAGCGCCAGGCGTATGCTCCGCGCCGCTCTTCGGACGAGCTGATGTCGCGCTCGCATCCACGACACGCCGCACACCGGCCGAAGGCGCCGGCTGGGCGGCGGTCTGCCGACACGGCAGGGTGAAGAAGAACGAGCTCCCGGCACCGGGCGCCGACTCCACCCAGATCTCGCCACCATGGCAGTCGACGATGCGCTTGCAGAGCGCCAAGCCGATTCCGGTGCCCTCGTACTCGTCGCGCGTATGCAGGCGCTGAAAGACCAGGAAGATTCGCTCGCGAAACTCCGGTGCGATGCCGATTCCATTGTCCCGCACCGCAAAGAGCCAGCGCTCTGCCTGGGGCTGTGCGCTGATGTGGATCTCCGGCACGCCATCGCCCCGGAACTTGATCGCGTTGGCGATCAGGTTCTGCAAGAGCTGCGAGATGCCGGTCGGGTTGGCCTCCAGCGTCGGAAGATCGCCCACTCTGACCCGTGCTCCGCTCTCGGTCATGGCGACGCGCAGGTTCCCCAACACAGACCGCATGAGCTGCACACAGTTGACGCTCGAGAAGTCGAGTGTCGCACGCCCTACTCTCGAGTACTCGAGCAGATCCTGAATCAGTCGCCGCATACGCATCGCGCCGTCGACGGCGAAGTCGATGTACCCGACCGCCGCAGCATCGAGGTCGTCCGCGTAGCGGCGCTTCAGAAGCTGCGTGAACATCGTGACCATGCGGAGCGGCTCCTGCAAGTCGTGGGAGGCCACATAGGCGAACTGATTCAGCTCCCGATTGGAGCGCTCGAGCTCACGGCTCTTCACGAGCAGCTCGCCCTGTGCGAGCCGATGCTCGCGGATTTCACGCTCGAGCTCGAGATTCGTCTGACGCGACTTCTCGAGCAACCCGCCCATCTGGCATGCGACGTCCTCGGCCGACCGCTTGACCTCGGCGAGCTCTGCATCGCGCTGCCGAATCTGGCCGAGCATCGCATTGAAGGCTTCGGCGAGCGAGGCAGCCTCGGCACCGATCTTCTCGGGAGCCTTCAGGTCGTAGCGCTTCTCCTCGGAGATGCAGCGAGCCAGCTTCGCCAGATGCTCGACGGGACGCAAGATTCGGGGCAGAAGGAGCCGCGTCAGGACGAGCGCACAGGTGATGACGGCCAGCCCAACGAGACACACCGCAATGAGATGAGCGCGCTGACCGGCCTGGACCTCGCGCATGTCGGCCACGACGAGCATGGTCCCGATCACGCGATTCTGAGACCTCACCGGCAACGTGACTTCGAGCCAGCCGGCCTGCGAGCGGAACCCCATTCCACGCCCGTCCGGTGGCGAACGTGAGCCCTCCAGCACGCTGCGATCGTCTCGAGACTTCGCATAGTGCGCGAGCACCCGACCATCCGGACGCAGCATCGAGGCACTCGCCACGATCGGCTCCATCGCCAGCGCAGCGAGCGTCTCTTCGACCTTGCGAACATCTCCGTGAGCGATCGCAGACGCGCTCTGGCGGCCGATCGCGCGCGCGATCAGCGTCAGCTTCTCGTCCATCTCGGCACGAGCCATCGTACGCTCCGCGCCGAGATGAATCGCCGCAACGGCGACCGTCAATGCCGTGCTGATGGCGAAGCTCAGGAGCGTGATTCTGCCGGCGAGCGACGAAGGTAGACGAGGGAACCCTCTACCTCGTCGGCCTGTCCGATAGCCGATTGAATCCTCGCGCTCGCGATCGGCAGAGATCTCCATCTGCGCTCTCCGGTCGTCACAGCGTCGACCACCGACATGCCGATGTCGACCCGGCAAAGAACGGATCGGCTCGGTGGGGTGTTCGGCCGATTCATGTTCAGCGACAGTGACTCCTCGGGGTAACGGCCGATGTCAAGTGTGTGCCGCATCCCTACTGTCGGGGCCCACAGATGGCAGCTTCATAATCATAGTCGGAGATCTGATCTTGATTCTCGCTGCGGATGATCGGACATCGCAGGCCACGATTCTGCTGATCGAAAACAATGAGGGCGATATCTGCCTCGCCGATGAGGCCCTCAAGAACGGTGGCATCCCGGTTCGCCTGCACGTCGTGCGAAACGGCGTAGACGCGCTGGCATTCCTCAACCGCACGGGCGCCTACAAGGCCGCACCGCGGCCGGCTCTGATCCTGCTGGACTTGAACATGCCGCGGCTGGACGGGCGCGAAGTACTGGCGCGGATCAAGACGAATGACGCGCTGAAAGCGATCCCGGTGATCGTGTTGAGCACGTCTTCGTCCAGAGAAGACGTACTGCGAAGCTACGAGCTGCACGCCAACTGCTATCTGACAAAGCCGACGGAGCTCAGCGAGTACCTCGAGCTGGTCCATGCCATGAAGCAGTTCTGGCTCCAGATGGCCGACCTCCCGCCGGCGTTCTGACGGCGTCTCCGGTCTCGCGAGCGCGGCCGCCGGGCCATCGAATCCTCACTCTTCGCTAGATCCACCCCGCTCACCCGACTCCGGCGAGCGCCAGCCGATCCCCCCAGCGAGTGCGGACGGCCCTCGCGAGTTCGGGTGCCCGCCGCAGGCCCGCATCCGCCTGCACCGTCGCCAGGGCGGCTTGGCGCGCCACGGCGACGAGCCTGGCATCGCGCAGCAGATCGGCGACGTGCAGGTCCGGCAGATGGCCGCTCTGGCGCGCACCGAGGAATTCGCCCGGCCCACGAATCGCCAGGTCGGCGTCCGCAATCTCGAAGCCATCCCGGGTCTCGAGCATGGCCCGCAAGCGGGCCTCCCCTTTCTCGCTCCGGCTCCTCGCGACCAGCACGCAGCTGCCGGCGCGTTCTCCTCGACCCACGCGGCCACGGAGCTGGTGGAGCTGCGCCAGACCAAAGCGCTCAGCATGCTCGACCACCATCAGCGTGGCGCCGGGTACGTCTACACCGACCTCGATGACGGTCGTCGACACCAGGATCCGGCTCTCGCCGCCCGCGAAACGCGCCATGGCGTGAGATCTCGCTTCGGCATCCAGACGGCCGTGAACGAGCTCTACGCCGCAGTCCGGAAAGACCGCTCGAATGCGCTCGGCCGATTCGATGGCGGAACGCAGATCGCTCTTCTCGCTCTCCTCGACCAGCGGATAGACCACGTAGACCTGCTCGCCACGTTGCACCGCGTCGCGCACGAGAGCGGTGATGCGACGCCCCTCGCCCTGCCGAAGCAGCAGGGTTTGCACCGGGATACGACCCGGGGGCAGCTCGTCGATCACCGAGAGATCGAGATCACCGTAGAGGGTCAGCGCCAGGGTCCGAGGAATCGGCGTGGCGGTCATCACGAGCGTATGCGGGCGGAGCCCGTCGCGCCCCCGCGCCGCCAGAATCGCTCGCTGCCGAACCCCGAAGCGATGCTGCTCGTCGATCACCGCCAACGCCAGATGCGCGAAGCGAACGTCTTCCTGAAGTAGCGCATGAGTTCCGACGACGAGATCGAGTCGCCCCTGCTCTAGCTCGTCTCGCAGCCGGTGCGCTTCGGCGGCCGGCAGCGAAGAGGTCAGCAACCCGATGCGAAGGTCGAGCGACGAGCCCGAAGCGCCGGTCAGCGCCCGGAGCGTGCGCGCGTGCTGCTCGGCCAGCAGCTCGGTCGGTGCCATCAGCGCCGTCTGCGCGCCGGTGCGTGCTACCGCCAACGCGGCCAGCAGCGCAACGACGGTCTTGCCGCTCCCGACATCACCCTGCAGCAGGCGATTCATCGGATGCGGGCGGCGCAGATCATCGCCGATCTCGCGCCAGACGCGTCTTTGCGCGTCCGTCAGCCGAAACGGCAGCGCGTCGGGTGCCGACCGGACTAACGGCTGGTCGACATTGATCGCAACGCCCGGTGCGGCCGTCTCGCTCTGCCTGCGCAAGGCGAGCCCCAGCTCCAGAAGATAGAGCTCCTCCAGCACCAGTCGCTGATGGGCCGGTGAGGCATGCTCGCTGTAGGCGGCCACGTCGACATCGCTCTCCGGGCAATGAAGCGCCAGGACGGCGGCGGCCGCCTCGGGCAGACCGCGCTCGCGCGCGAGCGTCGCCGGCAGATGTCCGACGACTAGATCCGCGTACTCGTCGACAGTGCGCTGGATCAACCTGCGCAACGTCCGAGGGTTGACGCCGTCGGGCGCGGCGTAACGCGGAACCACCCGGCACAGCACGTCGCGTTCGCACGCGGCCTGCCCCTCCGCGTCGTCGACTACCTCGATCTCGGGGTGGATGATCTCTTTGGAAAAGCGATATCGCCGGACGTCGCCGGTCACGAGCAACCACTGGCCCTTGCGCAGACTCTTGGCCACCGTCTCGCCACCGCGAAACCACTTGAGGTTGATGGTGTTCGCGTCGTCGCCCACCACCGCCTGCAGGATTTGCCGAAAGCGGCCACCGGAGCGGCTCCCGATGAAGTCGACCAGCTTCACCTCGGCAACGAAGGTGGCGCGGCTCCCCACCTCGAGAGCCTCGACCTTGGCCAGCGAGCGGCGATCCTCGTAGCCCGTCGGCAGGTGCAACAGCAGGTCGCCTACGCTGCCAAGGCCCCGTCGTGCCAACGACTCGGCCCTCTTCGGCCCGATTCCGGGCAGCACCGACGGCGAGCGGGCCAACACTTCGTCCGACCAGCCCGGGCGCCGCAGAGGTGTCAGCTCCCGCAGCGCCTGGCGGATCAGAACGCTGCGATCTTCAGCTTCCAGTTCTTTCGAGAAGTCTCCGTGCAACTTGCTGAAAAACTTACGCAAGTCGATTGGAATCCGATACTCGAGCAAGCTCTCGCAGGCCGCCTGGACAGCACCCGCCAGATTGCGCACGCGCTCCATCTGGGCGAAGTCGTCGCGAGCCGCGAACTCCAGAGGCCTGCACAGCGCTTCGATGGAAGCCTGCAGATTCCGCTGCGTCGACTGTTTTTCGGCCTGTCGGCTCGGCACCACCCAGGGCTCCAGACAGGACACTAGGCGACAAGTGCGCTGCCCGCCTTGGTCCACGCAGTCTACATCTTGGCGTGGATCTCCTGCAGCGAGCGCACGCCGATCGACTCCTGCTGCAGCGCCCGAATGGCACCTGCCGAGGCCCGCGCGGCGGCCAGCGTCGTGCAATAGGGGATCCCGCGCTGCAGGGCGGCGCGACGCATCGAGAAAGAGTCTTCGATCGCCTTGGTGTCGGGCGCGACCGTGTTGATCACGAGATTCGCCTCGCCGGACTCGATGCAGTCCACGGTGTGAGGCGACCCCTCGTGGGCCTTGTTGAGCGTCGTCGACTCGATCCCGTGCTCGAGCAACACGCGGGCCGTGCCCCGGGTGGCCACGACCTTGAACCCGTTCTCTACGAGCGAGCGAACCGGCTGCACCACCTGCTCGTGCTCGTCGCTTCGCACCGAGACGAGCACGGTGCCCCCGACCGGCAGGCTGTTGCCCGCCTGAATCTGCGCCTTTGCGAAGGCGCGGCCGAAGTCTGAGTCGATGCCCATGACCTCGCCGGTGCTCTTCATCTCCGGGCCCAGCAACGTATCGACACCGGGGAACTTCACGAACGGGAACACAGCCTCCTTGACTGAGTAATGCCCGGGAATGATCTCCTCGGTCAAACCCAGCTCGTCGAGACTCTTTCCAACCATCACCAAAGCAGCCAGCTTGGCGAGCGGCCGGCCGATCGCCTTCGAAACGAAGGGAACCGTGCGGGAGGCCCGCGGATTGACCTCGATCACGTAGAGTTCACCCTGCTTGACGGCATACTGCACGTTCATCAGACCGAGCACACCCAGCTCGAGGGCCAGCTTGCGCGTGGATTCGACGATCTGCTCGATGACTTCGCTCGGCAGCGAATACGGCGGCAGCGAGCAGGCGCTGTCACCCGAGTGGACGCCCGCCTCTTCGATGTGCTCCATGATACCGCCCACCACCACGCGCTCTCCGTCGCAGATGGCATCGACGTCCACCTCGATCGCATCATTGAGGAAGCAGTCGATCAACACCGGATGAGCCGCCGAGGCCCGCACGGCGAAGCGCATGTAGTTGCGCAGGGCGGCCACGTCCTGGACGATCTGCATCGCCCGTCCGCCCAGCACGTAGGAGGGCCTCACCAGGACGGGAAAGCCGATGCGCTCGGCAACGGCTTCCGCCTCACCCGCACTACGCGCCACGCCTCCGGCTGGCCGCTGCAGCCCCAGCGTCTCCAGCAGCTCGTCGAAGCGCTCGCGATCTTCGGCGCGATCGATCGCGTCGGGAGGGGTTCCGATGATCGGGGCACCGGCCTGCTCGAGCGGAACCGCGAGCTTGAGTGGTGTCTGGCCGCCGAACTGCACGATGATCCCATCCGGCTTCTCGGTGTCGGATATCGCGAGCACATCCTCGAGCGTCAGGGGCTCGAAGTAGAGTCGATCACTGGTGTCGTAGTCGGTGGAGACCGTTTCGGGATTGCAGTTGACCATGATGGTCTCGAAGCCGGCATCGCGCAACGCGAAGACCGCATGCACACAGCAATAGTCGAACTCGATGCCCTGGCCGATTCGGTTGGGGCCGCCACCCAAGATCATGATCTTCTTGCGATCGCTGGGGCGCGCCTCGCACTCGTCTTCGTAGGTCGAGTAGAGGTAGGGCGTGTGGGCCTCGAACTCTGCACCACAGGTATCGACTCGCTTGTAGACGGGACGCACGCCGAGGCGATGACGCAGCGTTCGAACTTCAGACTCGGATGTCTGCCAGAGATCGGCCAGGCGGGCATCGGAGAACCCCAACTGCTTGGCCTGACGCAGCCAGGCTTCTCGCTGAGCCGTGTCGGCTCGAGCGAGATCGGCCTCGGCATCGACGATTTCCTTGATGCGCCGCAGAAACCAGGGATCGATCAAGCTACGCCGGTGCAGCTCCTCGACCGACGCGCCACGCCGTAGCGCTTCGGCGATCGCCCAGGGTCGGCCGGGCCGCGGGACATCAATGGAGCCCCAGAGCATCTCCTCGCCCTGTGTGCCGTCCGGCAGGGCCGGCGTCTCGAAGCCCGCATGACCGATTTCGAGTGAGCGAATCGCCTTCTGCAGGCTCTCCTTGAAGGTCCGCCCGATGGCCATGACCTCTCCGACGCTCTTCATCTGGGTCGTGAGCGTGTTGTCGGCGGCCGGAAACTTCTCGAAGGTAAAGCGCGGCACCTTGGTGACGACGTAGTCGATCGTCGGTTCGAAGCTGGCCGGTGTCTCGCGCGTGATGTCGTTGCGCACCTCGTCGAGGCTGTAGCCAACGGCCAGCTTGGCGGCGATCTTGGCGATGGGAAAGCCCGTGGCCTTCGAGGCCAGCGCCGACGAGCGCGAGACTCGGGGATTCATCTCGATCACCACCAGCGAGCCGTCCTTGGGATCGACACCGAACTGCACGTTGGAACCACCGGTGTCCACGCCGATCTCTCGCATGATGGCGACCGCCGCATCGCGCATCACCTGGTACTCGCGGTCGGTCAGAGTCTGAGCTGGGGCCACCGTGATCGAATCGCCCGTATGCACCCCCATGGCGTCGAAGTTCTCGATCGAGCAGACGACGACCACATTGTCCGCATGATCGCGCATCACCTCGAGCTCGTACTCTTTCCAGCCGAGCACGCTCTGCTCGATCAGGCACTCACCGCTCGGGGATTGATCGAGTGCCCACTCCACCAGGCCATCGAAGTCACCATCCTGGTAGGCCACGCTGCCGCCGGTCCCGCCCATCGTGAAGCTCGGCCGAATGATCGCGGGCAGCTCCGTCCGCTTCAGAATCTCCCGGGCCTGCTCGAGGCACTTCGCGACACCCGAGATCGGCACTTCGAGGCCGATCCGATCCATGGCCGCTCGGAAGAGCTCGCGATCCTCGGCCTTGTGAATGGCCGCCAGGCTTGCACCGATGAGCTGAACGCCGTGGCGCTCGAGCACGCCTGCGTCGGCCAGCGCCACCGCGAGATTCAGCGCCGTCTGGCCACCGATCGTGGGCAAGAGCGCATCGGGGTGCTCGACCTCCATGATCCTCTCGACCGCCTCCACCGTCATCGGCTCGATGTAGGTGTGGTCCGCGGTCTCCGGATCCGTCATGATGGTGGCGGGGTTGGAGTTGAGCAGCACCACGCGGTAGCCGTCCTCGCGCAGTGCCTTGCAGGCCTGGGTGCCGGAGTAGTCGAACTCGCAGGCCTGACCAATCACGATTGGCCCCGAGCCGATCACCATGATCGTGTTGATGTCCTCACGTCTCGGCACGGAGCAGGATCCCCTCTTTACTAAGCAGCCGGAAGCGTTGTTCTCAGCAGGCCTGGTTCGTGGCGACGAGCGCACCCGTCACCGCATCACCCGCCGCGTGGCGCTCGACCATGTCGCGGAATCGGCTGAAGAGGTAGGAGGCATCGTGCGGTCCGGGCGAGGCCTCGGGGTGGTACTGCACCGAGAAGATCGGCTTGGTCCGGTGCGCCAGTCCCTCCACCGTGCCGTCGTTCAGATTGACGTGGGTCACGTCGACTGGCTCGCCGGCCTCGCGTAGCGATTCCGCATCCACGGCATAACCGTGGTTCTCTGCACAGATCGCCACCCTACCTGTGGCGAGGTCCTGCCCCGGCTGATTGCCGCCGTGGTGTCCAAACTTGAGCTTGCGAATCTCCCCACCGAGAGCGAGACCGAGGATCTGGTGTCCGAGGCAGATTCCAAAGAGCGGCTTGCTCTCGGCGAGCTCACGGACGATTTCCCGCACACCCCTGACTGCACGCGGGTCACCGGGCCCGTTGGACAGGAATACGCCGTCGGGACCCAGCGCCAGCGCCTCGCGAGCGGGTGTGTTGGCCGGCACGACAGTCACGGAGAATCCTTGCTCGACCAACAGGCGAAGAATGCTGCGCTTGATACCAAAGTCGTAGGCGACCAGCTCCAAGCGCCGCTCGGGACGAGGCGGGGCTGGAAGCTGTCCCCCGACTCCGCCCCAGCGACCCTCATCCCAGCGGTAGGGATCGTCACACGTCACCTTGGCCACCCAGTCGTGCCCGTCGAGGCCCGGCGCCCTACGAGCGAGCGCCACCAGCTCATCGGCCGCCTGCAATGCCGGGTCGGTGCTCAGGACGCCCGCCTGGGCGCCCGCGTCGCGAATGCGCCGCACAAGTGCTCGCGTGTCGACACCGCAGATGCCCGGAACACCGGCCTCTGCGAGGAAACCGTCGATCCCACCGCGTGCGCGCCAGTTGCTCGGCTCGTCGAAGAACTCCTTGACGACGAAGCCCGAGAGGAAGGGCCGGCGAGACTCGTCGTCCTCCGGGTTCACACCGACGTTTCCGATCTGCGTATAGGTCATCGTCACGATCTGCCCGGCGTAGGACGGATCGCTGACGATCTCCTGGTATCCCGTCATGCTCGTATTGAAGATCACTTCGCCATCGCGAACCGCGCTCGCGCCGAAGCCGTGCCCTCGATAGACGGTGCCATCCGCCAACGCAAGAGCGGCCTCGCGTGCCGGGCCAGAGCCGGCCGAGCCGAGCAGCGCCTTCATCGAAACAGCACCCCGTCTCCGTTTCGATACACCAGTCTCCCGCCGACCAGCGTCGCCATCACCTGCCCGGTGAGCTGCTGGCCCGCCCAAGGCGAATTGCGACTCTTCGAGTAGCCCTTGGCTGGATCATAGGTCCAGCAGCGCTCCGGATCGAGCAAAACGACATCCGCTGGCGCGCGGGCGGCGAGCGTACCGGCGGGAAGGTCTAGAATGCGAGCGGGATTGGTCGACATGCGGCGCATCAGCTCGAGCGGGCAGATCTCCTGCTGCTGCACCAGATCGTTTACGACGGCGAAGGCGGTCTCCAGCCCAATGATCCCGTCCGGAGCCCCGGTAAATTCGACGTCCTTCTCGTAGCCAGCGTGCGGCGCGTGGTCGGTGGCAACGGCGTCGATCACGCCCTCGGTGAGAGCAGCGCGCAGAGCGGTCACATCGTGCTGTGAGCGCAGTGGAGGAGCCATCTTGGTGCTCGTGTCGAAGCCGAGGGTCGCCTCGTCGGTCAAGGTCAGGTGGTGCGGCGTGACTTCCGCCGTTACCTGCAGCCCGCGCTCACGCGCCTGCCTAATCAGCTCGACCGATCCGGCGGCCGAGACGTGTGCCACATGAAGCCGCGCGCCGGTGAGCTCAACCAGCCGGATGTCGCGGGACACCATGATCTCTTCGGCGGCGGCCGGGTTGCCCGGCAATCCCAGCCGCGTCGCCGTGAGCCCCTCGTTGACGGCGCCGCTGCCCCGCAGCCCGCAGTCCTCGGCGTGCACCACGATCGCTGCGCCCACGAGCTTCGAGTACTCCAGCACGTGCCGCATCACGGCGGTATCCATGATCGTTCGACCATCGTCGCTAAACGCCACCGCACCCGCCTCGCACAGCGCCGCCATCTCCGTCATCACCTCTCCCGCCAGCCCTCGCGTGGCGGCGGCTATGGGGTGGATGCGGGCGGGCGAGTCCTTGGCGGCGCGGTCCAGGATGTACTGGGTCACCGAGGGGTCATCGTTCGCTGGGTCGGTGTTCGCCATACACACGACCGAGGTGAAGCCACCCGCCACTGCGGCTCGACCACCGGATGCGATGTCCTCCTTGTACTCCTGCCCCGGCTCGCGCAGATGTGCGTGCATGTCGACGAAGCCCGGGGCCACCCACAGCCCGGCCGCATCGATCACGTCGCAGTCTTCCGCCGGAATCAGTGAGGCGCAGGCCGCGATCTGGCCATCCTCGATCAGCAGATCCGCAATCGCGTCATGGTCGCTCGCGGGGTCGAGCACGCGACCACCGCGAATCAGCACTCGAGACACCGGCATCACCCCCGCTCCACAGCGGAGCGACGCCCCGCGATCAGGTATAGAAGTGCCATGCGCAACGCGACACCGTTTCGAACCTGGTCCAGAACCACACTCGGCCTCTGATCCGCGAGGTCGTGCGAGAGCTCGACGCCCCGATTCACGGGTCCTGGATGCATGACGATGGCGTCCGGCCTCGCGTAGCGCAGCTTGACGCGGTCGAGCCCAAACGTGGCCGAATACTCGCGAACGCTCGGGAAGCAGGCCCCGGCGATTCGCTCGTTCTGGATGCGCAGCGCCATCACGACATCGGCCCCGTCCAGCGCCTCGCGCAGGGAGGTGTAGGCCTTGACGCCGAGCGCCTCCACGCGCGCCGGCAGCATGGTGGGCGGCCCCGCCACGCGGACCTCCGCGCCGAGCTTGGTGAATCCGTAGATGTTCGAACGGGCCACCCGCGAGTGGGCGATGTCTCCGATGATCGCGACCGTCAGCCCCTCGATCCGACCCTTCTCCTGGCTGACGGTCAGCATGTCGAGCAGCGCCTGGCTGGGGTGTTCGTGAGCGCCGTCGCCAGCATTGATGACCGGCGCCTCGAGGACGTCCGCCAGGCGCTGGGGCACGCCCGCCACCTTGTGACGCACGATCACGGCATCGGGATCCATCGCATCGATGGTTTTGCCGGTGTCGAGCAGACTCTCGGCCTTGGTCAAGCTGGACGAGGAGGCGGAGAAGTTCACCACGTCGGCAGACAACCGTTTGCCGGCGATTTCGAAGCTCGTCTGCGTGCGGGTCGACGGCTCGAAGAAGAGGTTGACGAGTGTGTGTCCGCGCAGCGTGGGGACCTTCTTGACCTCTCGGGCCCCGATCTCTTGCATGCGCTCCGCGGTCTCGAGGATCAGCTCGATTTGCTCACGCTCCAGATTCTCGATGCCCAGCAGGTCTTGGCCGATCATGCGCCTCTCTCCATCTGGCCGGCCCGATGCTCGACTCGCGAGTCGCGCACGCGCCTGGCCTGCACCACCACCTCCAGATCACCCTCGAAGTCGACCTCGCTCCCGCGCAAGACCACGGCCTCCCCGGGCTGGGTGGGAATATTCTTGCCCACGTGATCGATCTTGATCGGCAGCTCTCGGTGCCCGCGATCAACGAGCGCCACGACTTTGACGCCACTGGGGCGACCGAAGTCCATCAGCGCGTCCATGGCCGCCCGGATCGTCCGCCCCGTGCTGACCACGTCCTCCACGAGCACCACGACGCGAGCGTCCACTGACGAGGGCATCTCGGTACGACGCAGGCGGGGGCGCATGCCCCGTGTCACGAGATCGTCGCGGTAGAGCGTGGTGTCGAGGATCCCGAGCGGCACCTCGCACTCCGACACCTGCGCCAGATTGTCGACCAGCATGCGGGCGAGCGGCACGCCACCGTTGGGAACAGCCACAACGTAGAGCTCGGAGAGATCCGCATTGGACTCTACGATCTCGTGGGCGATCCGCATCAAGCAGCGACGGATTCCGAGGTCGTCCAAGACGATTCGTTCCCCGATTGTCTCAGGGGTATCCGCGGACGCTGAGCTGGGGGGAGCGTCGTTCGCCACTTTCGCACCTTTATCCGACTCTCTGGACGGACTTAAAAGGGCCGTGTCCAATGGTGGCGGGAGTCTACCGCCTACCGGCGACGCGTCAATTGGCCTTTGTCAGACGGGAGGAGATACGCGAACGCCTGGGCCGCCGCCGGGGGCGATGTCGCGCTCGGCGCTCTCGGACAGCGCCGGAGTCTCGCACCGCACGCGCTTCATGACGCGGTTCCAGCGTTTCTCGGCCGACCACCAGTTGCGCGGGTCAAAGAACTGCAGCGCGTTGCCATTGACGTTCCACGACCAGTAGAGAATGAACGCCGGTCCCTTGAGCTCTTCGAAGCGGACGGTGCCCCACTTGCGGCTGTCGTTCGAGTAGTCCCGGTTGTCCCCCATCAGGAAGTAGCGCCCTTCGGGCACCACGAAGCTGGGCTTCTCCAGGCCCCGGAAATGGGGATCGTCGAGCACGGCGTGGGCACAGCCGATCAGATTCTCGGTACGGATCTGCAAACTGCGCCCCACCTCGTCGGTGTGAGTTCTTCCCGTCTTCCTCTGCAGAACCGACTCACCATTGACGGTGACCTGACCGTTCTCCACGGAGATCCGATCTCCGGGAAGTCCCACGATCCGCTTGACGAAGTCGTCCCGCGGCAGGTCCGGGTGGCTGTCGACGGGCACGATCTGCGGGACGCGCTTGCCGTCACCTCGGGCCACCTCGAACACCACTACGTCGCCACGTCGAGGCTCGCGCAGGCCCGGCAGGCGAATGGTGGTGAACGGGACCCTCGGCCCGTAGAGGAACTTGTTGACGAACAGGTGGTCGCCGATCAGAAGCGTCGGGAGCATCGAGCCCGAGGGGATGCGGAAGGGCTCGACAATGAAGGCCCGAATCGCCAGCGCAATCGCCACCGCGATCACGAGCGTGCCCACCTGCTCCCAGATCGCCGCCAGGCCACCGCGGCGGGTGCCCCCCCCGTTGGCGGCTGATTGCCCTGCCGCCCCGCCCTCCTGAGCCTCCTTGGCCCTGTCAGATCCAAACCTACTCATTCGTCTCCGAGCTTGAGCGCAGCGAGGAAAGCCTCCTGGGGGATCTCCACCGACCCCACCATCTTCATGCGCTTCTTGCCCGCCTTCTGCTTCTCCAAGAGCTTGCGCTTGCGAGTGATGTCACCACCGTAGCACTTCGCCAGCACGTTCTTCCTCAACGCTCTGACAGTGGTGCGGGCGATGATCCGGGCGCCGATCGCGGCCTGGATCGCCACCGGAAACTGCTGCCGCGGGATGAACTCCTTGAGCTTGCGTGCGAGTTCGGCGCCGCGACTCTGAGCGTTGTCCCTGTGCACGATGAGCGACAGCGCATCCACGCTATCGCCGTTCACCAATACGTCGAGCTTGACCAGCGAGGAGGGGCGAAATCCCTCTAGATCGTAGTCGAACGAGCCGTAGCCCCGGGTCGCGCTCTTCAGCCGATCGTGGAAATCCGTCACGACCTCGTTGAGCGGTAGCTCATAGCGAACCTGGACGCGATCGCCGTGAACCACCAAGTCCTTCTGCACGCCCCGCCGATCTTGGCAGAGTCGAATCACGGCCCCCAGATACTCCGACGGAACATGCACGGTGGCGCTGATGATCGGCTCCTCGATACGCTCGATCTCCGTCGAATCCGGCAGCGCCGCCGGGCTCTCGATCTCGAAGGGCTCGCCGCACTTGGGCACAACGCGGTACCGCACGGTGGGCGCAGTCGTGATGAGGTTGAGACCGTACTCTCGTTCGAGCCGCTCCTGGATGATCTCACCGTGCAGGAAGCCCAGGAAGCCGCAGCGATAGCCGAAGCCCAAGGCGGCGCTGGTCTCCGGCTCGTATCCGAAGGAGGAATCATTGAGCTTGAGCTTCTCGAGCGCCGCCTTGAGATCCTCGTAGTCCTCTGCCTCCACCGGGTAGAGGCCGGCGAAGACCATCGGCTTGACTTCTTGAAAGCCCGGCAGGGCCTCGCTCGCGGGCCTGGATTGCACCGTAATCGTGTCACCGATCTGCACATCCGAGAGCGTCTTGATACCCGCCACGACCATTCCGACCTCGCCGACGCCGAGCCTCTCGACGCGCCGTGGTACCGGATCGATGACGTTGAGCTGGTTGATCTCGTGCTCACCGCCCGAGATCATCAGTCGAATCCGATCTCGTCGCTGGAGCTGCCCGTCCACGATGCGAACGAGCATCACGACTCCGACATAAGAATCGAACCAGGAGTCGAACACCAGAGCGCGGGTCGGCGCCTCCGGCTCTCCGACCGGCGGCGAGATGCGGTCCACGATGACCTGAAGCAGCTCAGCCACCCCCTGCCCGGACTTGGCCGATACCGGAATCACGTCACTGGCGTCCAGCCCCACGACGTCCTCGATCTCCTGCGCCACACGATCCGGATCCGCCGAGGGCAAGTCGATCTTGTTGACTACGGGAATGATCTCGAGGTTCGACTCGAGCGCCAGATACGCGTTCGCCAGCGTCTGGGCCTCAATGCCCTGGGCCGCATCGACCACCAGGAGGGCTCCCTCGCAGGCCGAGAGCGCCCTCGACACCTCGTAGGAGAAGTCCACGTGACCCGGCGTGTCGATCAGATTGAGGATGTAGATCTCACCGTCCGCAGCGGTAAAGCGCATGCGCGCGGTCTGTGCCTTGATGGTGATGCCGCGCTCGCGTTCGAGATCCATGTTGTCGAGAAACTGATCCTGCCGGTCGCGCCCCGAGACCATGCCGGTCAGCTCGAGCAATCGATCGGCGATTGTGCTCTTGCCGTGGTCGATGTGGGCCACGATGCAGAAGTTGCGGATGCGTTCCGGGTCGACCCGCGTCATCACACGCCTTCCGCTGTCGCGCCACGCGGGCGCGAAGTGAGATAGCTGGCTAGCGCTTCCCGCCATGGGCGCAGGCGAACACCGAGGCGTGCCGCCCGGCCGCAGTCCAGAACCGAGTACCTCGGCCGCTCCGCGGGGAGATCGAGATCCTGAGTACCGAGCCTCTCGATCGCGAGATCGGCGTATCCCGCAAGATCCAAGATCGCCCGGGCGAATTCCCACCACGTCACAGAACCGCTGTTACACAAGTGAAAGATCCCCCGCACGTCCTCCCCATCGGCCGAATCCCGCCGCAACGAGAGGGTGGCGAGGTCGCGAATCGCGTCCGCCAGATCCGCCGCGTAGGTCGGGCATCCCCGCTGGTCATCCACCACGGCGAGCGGCCCCTCGATCGTGCCAGATCGACGGCGCTCGAGCTGCCGCAAGATCGACTCGACGAAGTTCTTCCCGGGGCCAAAGACCCAGCTCGTGCGGACTATGAGCGAGTCGGGCAGCACCTCCAGAACTCGCCGTTCACCTTCGGCCTTGCTCTGTCCGTAGACGCAGCGCGGTCGCATCGGTATCTGCTCGCAATAGGGCTCCCGAGCACGACCGTCGAAGACGTAGTCGGTCGAGACGTGTACGAAACGCACGCCGACGTCGCGGCAGCGCTCCGCCAGCAGGCCCGGACCCAGCGCATTGACGCGGAAGGCCAGCTCGCTCTCGGACTCGCACCGGTCCACGGCTGTGAACGCCGCGGCATTCACGAGCACGTCCGGAACCCCGCCGTCCACATCGTCGAATACACGGGCGACCGCCCGCGCGTCCGCGACATCGAAATCGGCGTGGCTTGTCGCCCGCAGAAGATCTTCGGCCGGATCAGCCGCCAGGCCCGCCGCCAAGCAGCTGCCAAGCTGGCCGTCTCTTCCGGTCACCAGCCAGCGCATCGTCGCTCGATCTCCAGTCCCATCGGTGCCGCCGCAGTCGACCCCGAAGGCATGCGCGCGCTCAGCGCCCCGGCTCCGACAGCACCCAAGTGGGTAGCCGCTCCGCGGTCTTCAGCTGCCGTGCCACGCGCTCCGCTTCGTCTCTGCCGCCAACCGGCCCGACTCTCACGCGCCAGCGATTGTCCGTCTCGGGGGGTAGCACGAGCACCGCATACCCTCGGTCGCGAAGCCGCGTTGCCAACCGCTCGGCCGACTCGTTCTCAGCAAACGCACCGACTTGAATCGCGTAGCTCTCTGCCGCCGCAGACTTCGCGGGCGCCGAGACCGGCGGAGCTGACGACCGCGCGCTTTCTCCACTCGGGCGGCCTTCACTCTCCCGGGCAGTTCCAGCGGCAGCCGCCTGACCACGACTCGGCTTGGCAGACACGGGGGCTGTATCGGAAGCCCACGCGATCTCCTCGCTGCGACCCGCCACGTGCCCCACGATGAGCTCGGGCTCCTCCGACACGACCCCGACGATCAGACCGAGCAAGAAGCCCCCGCTCGTCAGCACCGCAACCCCGAGCAGAGCACTGAACCAGCTCTGCCCTCTGGCTCGTCCGCGACTTGAGCGATCCGATCCCATTACATCCGCTCCGGCGCCGCAATGCCCAGGAGATCCAGGCCGCTTCTCAAGACGTGGCGCACAGCGAGGACGAGGCCCAGACGGGCGGCACTCAGCCCCTCGTCCTCAGACAATACACGGTGCTGCTGGCCGTCCTGCAGATACGGGTTCCAGAGGCCGGCCAAATCCCGCAGATAATAGGCGACGTGGTGAGGCTCGCGGATCTCCGTCGCGCGCCGCACCATCTCCGGAAACTCGCCGAGCTTCTTCACCAACTCGATCTCAGTCGAAAGCACCAGGCGCCCCGGATCGAAGCCATCATGCCCGGGCATGGCGACATCGGCCGCCTTGGCCTTGCGCTCGATGCCATAGGTTCTGGCATGGGCATACTGAACATAGAATGCCGGGTTCTTGCGCCAATTGCGGTCTTTCGCGAGATCGAGATCGAAGTCGAGATGGCCCTCAGGCTTCCGCTCGATCATGAAGAAACGAAATACGTCGGTTCCGACGTCTGAAACCAATTCATCCACCGTTACGAAGGTCGCGAGACGGGTCGACTGCTTCACCCTTTCGTTCTTCTCGCTGATCGTGACGAATTGGTGCATCACCAGCTCGATGCGATCCATCTCGTAGCCCAGCGCCCCGACGGCGTGCCGGACGAAGGGGAATTGTTCGATGTGATCCGCTCCCTGTACGTCCACCACGAGATCGAAGCCCCGTCGGAGCTTCTCCCGGTGATAGGCGATGTCCGGCAGCAGATAGGTCGGTTCGCCGCTGCTCTTGATCACCACGCGATCGCGGTCGAGGCCGAGCTTCTGGGATGCGAGCCAGACCGCGCCCTCCGCTTCGTAGACGAGGCCTTTGGCTCGCAGGTCGGCGATGGTCTCGTCGAGCTTGCCGTCTTCGTAGAGCGACCTCTCGTTGAAGTGGACGTCGAAGTGAATGCCAATGGAGTCCAGCGTTCGATTGATATCAGCGAAGATCTCCCGTTGTGCCACCTCGCGGAATTCGCCATCCCCGGGCTCGTCGATCAGCGCCTCGCCCCGCTCGTCGACCAGCCTGCAGGCGATGTCGCGGATGTAGTCGCCCTGATAGCCATCGCGTGGAAAGACAACCGGCAGGCCGTCGATCTGCTCCGGCCACTCGACAGCCGAATCCTTGAGGAGTGCCTCGCTCGGGGTAGCGGCCTTGCCGAGCACCTCCAGATAGCGCGCCTTCACCGACTCGCCGAGCACGCGCATCTGGCGCCCGCCGTCGTTGAAGTAGTACTCGCGGGTTACGTCGAAGCCGCAGTAATCGAACAGCCGGGCGATGCAGTCCCCGAGTATGGCCTGGCGTCCGTGGCCGCTGCTCAGTGGACCGGTGGGGTTCGCCGACACGAACTCCACTTGAACTCGTCGCCCCTGACCGAAGTCACAGCGACCATAGGCGGGTCCCGCCCGAACGATGGAAGGCACCAGGCCCTGCCAGCTCTCCGGACGACAGCGCAGATTGATGAAACCGGGGCCCGCTACCTCGCCGTGCTCGAGCAGTCCACCCGCATCGCCCAGTCGCTCCAGCAGCTGCTCAGCGATCGCGCGCGGTGCGCGGCGCAGGCGCCTGGCCAAGAGCATCGCGGCGTTGCAGGAAAAGTCGCCGTGTCCGGCCTGGCGCGGAACTTCGAGCGTGTAGTCCGGCGCCGCCGCCTCATCGCCAGCCGCCGCCAGCAATTCGCTGAGCGCCGCGTCGATATGGTGAGCGAGTTGGTCCTTCATCGTTCCTTCGCGGCGCCAGCAATTGCCGTCTGCTGCTGGACGCCGGAGTCGGGCTGCCGCCCCCGTCCTCTCCGCAGCACGCTGGCCTGGATGACTTATGAATAATCCGGCCTAGTAAAAATCACGAGCATCGTCGCCATTCTCGAAACGCACGACGGTCTCGCCGGGGCGAGCCAACTCCAGATCCTCGCGAATCGCCCGCTCGATCGCGAAGGAATCGTGCTCGAGCGCGGCGATTTCGATGCGGAGCGCTGCGATCTGCTCCGAAAGCGCGTCGGTACGCGTCCTCGCCACAGCCAGCTCCGAACGCAGCCGCAGCCAACCGGGCAGCCCGGATTCCCGATCGAAGACGGCCAGCGCGAACACCAACGCTATCGCCGCCCAAACGAACCTGCGCGCTCTCACCCACCCCCCCGTGGACGACGTATCTTTGCGCCAAGCTTACCGAAATCCGCCCGCTCCGCCCGCTCGGAGTGCCCTTGCGGGCCCCGCCTCAGCGTATCAGGCGCCGCAGGCGCGATACGTAGTCGGGGTGGTCCCATTCCCGGGGCCCGACGTAGCGCTCGATGATGTACCCGTCCGGATCGAGCAGGACCGATTCTGGAAACCCGGTGGTTTGATAGTGGCGCGCGCTCTGCTGGCGCGGGTCCAGCAGAATCGGAAAGCTGAGCTGCATACGCTGCTGGAAGCGCTCCACATCGGCGCGGTTCTCGTCCATCGCGATCGCGACCAGCTCGAAGCCCTCGGGATGCAGCTCTCGGTAGAGCCGCTCCATCGCCGGCATCTCCTCCTCGCAGGGCTTGCACCAAGTCGCCCAGAAATTGATCATCGCAACCCGGCCCTGGAGATCCTTCAGCGCGAGGTTTCCATCGCCCGAGAGCTTCGGCAGATCAAAGGGCGGCGCCGAATCCCCTCTCGAGAGCGGCGGCGCGACCTCCTCGCCGAGCAGGATCAGCGCGAGCCCCGCGAACACCACGGCGGCAGCCACAACCCAGCCCACGGCGCTCGAGCCGGGTTCCCGCTCCTCAGGTGTGGTGTTCTCGGTCGACATCTCGCTGCCCCGGCAAAGACCCGAGCCCCAGCCGGATTCGGCCGCGAGCTAATCCGCGTCGCCCTGCCGATCGACGAGCTCGATGATCGACAGCGGCGCGGCATCACCAACTCGATGCCCAACCTTGACCACTCGCGTGTAGCCGCCTGCACGGCTTCGATAGCGCTCGGCCAGCTCACTGAAGAGCTTCGCCGTGACGCCCTTGCTGCGAATGACCGAGAGTGCCTGCCGACGCGCATGCAGGTCGCCACGCTTACCGAGCGTAATCATTCGCTCGGCAAGTCCACGCAGCTCCTTGGCCTTGGCGTCGGTCGTTCGAATGCTCTCGTGCTCCAGAAGGGACGTAACCATGTTCCGAAACAACGCCTTCCGGTGGGAGCTACTTCGCCCGAGCTTTCTTCCGCTTTTGCGATGCCGCATGGATCACGCCTCGCGCTGTTCGCGCATCTTCTCGAGTTCCTTGCGCTGGGGCAGGTTCTCGATAGTCATCCCCAAGGAAAGACCCATCGAAGCGAGCGTCTCCTTGATCTCGTTGAGTGATTTTCGCCCGAAGTTCTTCGTCTTCAGCATCTCCGCCTCGCTCCTCTGAACCAGCTCACCGATGAAGCGGATGTTCGCGTTCTGCAGGCAGTTCGCGGATCGGACCGAGAGCTCGAGCTCGTCCACCGACTTGAACAGGTTCGGATTCAGCGGGTCCGGCTCTTCGGCCAGCGGCGTCGGCGCCTCGTCCTGCTCTTCGAAGTTGATGAAGATCGTGAGCTGCTCCTTGAGGATCTTCGCCGCATAGGCCACCGCGTCGGTCGGGTCCAGCGCACCATCGGTCCACACTTCGAGATTGAGCTTGTCGAAGTCGGTCTCACGTCCGACGCGCGCCGGGGTCACGATGTAGTTGACCCGGCGAATCGGCGAGAAGACGGAGTCGATCGGAATCGTGCCGATCGGCATCTCCTCGGTCTTGTTCTTGTCGGCCAAGACGTAGCCCTTACCGCTGGAGACGGTTGCTTCCAACTCGAACTCCGCCTCTGGACCGAGCGTACAGAGCTTCTGCTCCGGATTCATGATCTCAACGGTCTGGTCATCCGAGACCAGATCGCCCGCTGTCACGATCCCCGCGCCCAACTTGCGAACGCGCAACAACTTCGGACCCTCCGAATGCATGCGGAGCCGGACCTCTTTGAGATTCAGCACAATGTGGCTCACGTCTTCCATCGCACCCGGGATGGTCGAGAATTCGTGAAGAACCCCATTGATCCGGACGCTCGTAATGGCCGCCCCATGTAACGACGACAGGAGAACGCGTCGCAGCGCGTTCCCAAGCGTTGTGCCAAAGCCTCGCTCTAGCGGCTCACACGAAAAACGGCCATACGTCTGGGAGAGCGTCACCTCTTCCACTTCGAGCCGTCGCGGTCGAATGAGCGCACGCCAGTTCGCGGCGATCAGTTCCTGCTGCATCGGAACCCCCTTGAAATCCTCTTAGAACGAGTCCATCCCACTCGCTAGCGAGAGTAGAGCTCGACGATCAACTGCTCATCGATGGGCAGCGTGATGTCCTCACGAACCGGCATCTGCTTGATCGTGCCCTGCATCGCTTCCTGATCGACTTCCAACCACTGCGGAACGGCGCGGCCCTCGAGTGCATCCAGTGCGGCGCTGATTCGCTCTACCTTCTTGGAGGACTCGCGCAGACCGATCGTCCAACCGGGCTTCACTCGAATCGACGGCGTCTTCACTTTCTTGCCATTGACGAGAAAGTGGCCGTGCTTGACCAACTGGCGCGCCTCTGCGCGCGAAGTGGCATAGCCCAGACGGAAGACTACGTTGTCGAGGCGCCGCTCCAGGAGAATCAGGAGATTCTCACCGGACCGTCCCTTGAGCGATGCCGCGCTGTCGAACGTCTGTCGGAACTGCTTCTCCAGCAAGCCGTACATCCGCTTGACCTTCTGCTTCTCGCGCAGCTGCACGCCATAGTCCGAGAAGCGAACTCGCCCCTGGCCATGCATGCCCGGCGGATAGGCACGTCGTTCCAGCGCGCACTTCTCGCTGAAACAGCGGTCTCCCTTCAGGAAGAGCTTGGCCCCTTCACGCCGGCACAGCCGACACACCGATCCTCGATATCGCGCCATATATTATCCCGGGCTACACGCGGCGCCGCTTGGGCGGCCGACAGCCATTGTGCGGGATGGGTGTGACATCCCGAATCATCGTGATCTTCATCCCCGCGGCTTGAAGCGCACGCAGAGCAGATTCCCGCCCGGCTCCGGGCCCCTTGACGCAGACCCCGAGTGTACGGACGCCATGTTCCATGGCCTTCTTCGCACAATCCTCAGCCGCCATTTGGGCAGCGAAGGGCGTCGACTTGCGCGAGCCTTTGAAGCCCTGCTGCCCGGCACTGGCCCAGGCAATGGCGTCACCACCCACGTCGGTAATCGTGATGACTGTGTTGTTGAAGGTCGACTGAATGTGCGCGACACCCGTCTGAATATTCTTCTTGACCTTCTTCTTCCTAGCGGTCTTCTTGGCAGCAGCCATTGGCTTTACTTCACTTTCTGGGGGCGAGCTTCTTGCCCGCGACTGTCTTCGCCGGGCCCTTACGGGTCCTGGCATTGGTATGAGTGCGCTGACCCCGGACAGGCAAGCCGCGCCGATGGCGAAGACCGCGGTAGCAGCCGATGTCCATCAACATCTTGATGTTCTGACTGACTTCGCGTCTAAGATCACCTTCCACCTTGTACTCGCGTTCGATGATCTCGCGCAGCTTGATGACCTCGCTCTCGCTGAGCTGATCGGTCTTCGTGCCGTGCTCGACGCCGGCCTTCTTGCAGATATCAGAAGCCAGCGTTCGCCCAATCCCGTAGATGTAGGTCAGCGAGATCTCGATACGCTTGTTGCGGGGAAGATCCACGCCCGCGATTCGCGCCATTCAACTCTCCTCTCTTGCCTCTCTCTTACCCGTGACGCCCGCTCGAACCCGGGCAGACAACGGCCAATGCATCACTGCGGCTCTCAGCCCTGCCTCTGCTTGTGTTTCGCGTTCTCGCAGATCACCCGAACAACTCCCTTGCGACGGATGATCCGGCACTTGTCACACATCTTTCGAACCGATGCTCGAACCTTCATTTCGATTCTCCGCTCACCCTCGAGTTCCCACCGCGCCACACCGGCCTCAATGAGAGCCATCAATCTTCGTCAGTACTTCCGGTCCATCCTCTGTGATCGCCACGGTGTGCTCGAAATGAGCTGACAACCGGCGATCCTCCGTGATCGCTGTCCACTCGTCATCCAGCATCTGCACCCGCTCGGTCCCCGCATTCACCATCGGCTCGATCGCGAAGACCATTCCGCTTTGCAGGCGTGGTCCCCGGCCCGGCCGACCGTAATTCGGAACCTGCGGCGGCTCGTGCATCTGACGCCCGATCCCGTGCCCGACGAACTGACGAACCACCGAGAAACCGTCCGCCTCCGCCCGCGCTTGCACCGCATGGCCGATGTCGGAGAGCCGTCGGCCGGGCACCATGACGGAGACGGCCTCATACAGCGCGTCGCGCGTCGTCTCGATGAGCCGTGCGGCCTCGCCCGAGACCTTCCCGATCGGGACGGTCACCGCCGAGTCGCCGTGAAACCCGTTGCAGTTCACTCCGAAATCCAGGCTAAGTATGTCACCCTCCCTCATCTCGCGCGACCCCGGGATTCCATGCACGATTTCCTCGTTGACCGACACGCAGAGTACCGCCGGGTACGGCGGCAACCCCCCGGGCGAGTAGCCCTTGAAGGATGAGTGGAGCCCCCGCTCCTGGATCTCCCTGCTCGCCAGCTCTTCGAGCTCGCTGCCGCTCACCCCTGGCTTGGCTATTTCTCGCAGCTTCAGCAGGATCTCCGCGACATGCCGCCCGGCCTCCCGCATCAGCTCGAACTCGCGCCGGCTCCTCACCGCGATCCGCTCGCCGTAGTTCACGGCCCGGCCAGAGCTCCGATGGTCGCCTCTGATACCTCCTCGATTGTTCCCCGTCCGGGGACCTCCACCAGGAGGCCCCGCTTTTCGTAGTGCGCGAGCAGCGGTGCGGTCATATCGTCATAGACCCGCATTCGCTCTCGAATCGTCTCTTCGTTGTCGTCCGCCCGCCCCTCGATCTCCGCTCGCTTCAGCAACCGCTGCACGACCTCTTCGCTGTCGACTGTGAATGCCAGACAACAGTCCAGTCCGCTGCCGATCCGCGCCAGCACACCCTCCAGCGCCTCGGCCTGGGCCAATGTGCGCGGAAATCCGTCGAGGATGAAGCCCTTCCCTGCGTCCTCCTCGGCGAGACGCTCCCCAGCGATCGCGATCACGATTTCGTCGCTCACCAGCTTGCCGGCCTCCATCACGGCCTTCGCCTCGAGTCCCACTGGCGTCTCCGCAACAACCGCAGCGCGCAGCATGTCGCCCGTCGAGATGTGCGGTATCCCCAGCTTGTCGGCCAGCAATGCCGCCTGAGTGCCCTTCCCCGCGCCCGGGGCTCCGAGCAACATGATCCTCGTATGCGTCATCGCCCCAGCCGCCCGCGAATGCGTCCGCCCTTGACGAAGCCTTCGTAGTGTCTCGAGACCATGTGCGCCTCGATCTGCCCAACCGTGTCAAGTGAAACCCCGACCACGATCAAGAGCGCCGTACCTCCGAAATAGAACGGCACGCTCATGCGTGACGACAGGATGACGGGCAGTACGCAGATGGCCGAGACGTAGACCGCACCGACGAGAGTGATGCGGCTCAATACCCTATCGATGTACTCCGCCGTGTTCTTACCCGGCCGAACGCCCGGGATGTACCCTCCGGAGCGCTTGATGTTCTCTGAGACATCCACCGGGTTGATGATGATCGCGGTATAGAAGTAACAGAAGAAGATGATCAGCACGACGTAGATCACATTGTACGTCCAATCGCCTGGGTTGAGGAAGCGATCGATGAAGCTCTGGACCACTGGATTGTCGCTGAACTGCCGAATCGTCAGTGGAAACATCAGCAGAGACGACGCGAAGATCGGCGGAATCACGCCGGCGGAGTTCACGCGCAGCGGGAAATAGCTCATTCCGCCCTGGGCGACGCGTCTTCCCACTACACGCCTCGCGTGCTGAATCGGAATACGTCTCTGCCCGCGCTCGACGAAGACCACGCCACCGACCACCACCAGAGAGAAGAGCAAGAGCAGAATGACCTCGAGCGGCGTGAACTGATCTGTCCGAACCATATCGGCCAGTTGAGAGAGACCCGACGGAATACCGACGATGATCCCGGAGAATATGATCAGGGAGATCCCGTTGCCAATACCCCGCTCGGTCACCTGCTCACCGAGCCACATGATGAACGCCGTGCCGGAAGTCAGCGTGATCATGGTCGTGATTCGGAAGGCCCAGCCCGGATTCAGCACGGCCCCCTCGCCGAACTGCCCGTTCTCCAGCGCGACGGCCATCAGTGCGCTCTGAAACAGGGCCAAGACGATCGTCGCATAGCGCGACCACTGGTTGATCTTCTTCTGCCCCTGTTCGCCTTCCTTCTTCAGTGCCTCCAACGCCGGAATCACCACCGTCAGCAACTGAAAGATGATCGTTGCGCTGATGTACGGCATGATGCCGAGCGCGAAGATGGAGAGCTGCTCCATCGCACCGCCCGAAAAAAGGTTGAAGAGACCAAATACGGTCCCCTGCATCTGACTGAAGAAATCGCGAATCACGTCGGCGTTGATTCCGGGTGTAACGACGACACAGCCAACGCGATAGACGGCCAGCATCCCGAACGTGAAGAGAATTCGCTGTCGAAGTTCCGCGATTCTCCAGATATTCTGGATGCCGCCGATCATCCGATCAGCTCCACCGTTCCACCGGCCGCCTCTACCTTTGCCCGCGCACTGGCGCTGACACGATGTAGCTTGACCGTCAGGCTCTTCGGCGTCTCGCCACCACCCAACAGCTTGACGGGAGCGCCGCTGCCCCGCACCAGTCCCTGTCGCACGAGCGCTTCGACATCCACGTTTGCGCCATCACCGAAGGCCGCCAAGTCCCCGACATTCACGATCTCGACTTCCTTGCGGAAGCGATTCTTGAAGCCACGCTTCGGAACCCGCTGCAACAGCGGCATCTGGCCGCCCTCGAACCACGCCTTGATCTTCTGACCGGAGCGGGTGCCCTGTCCCTTGACGCCTGTGCCAGAGCTCTGGCCGCGCCCCGAGCCGGGACCTCGCCCCACCCGTCTGCGACGATGTCGCGCACCGGGACGCGGAGTCAGCCGATCCAACATGGTACTAATCCTCCACCACCACGACGAGGTGCCTGACCTTCGCAATCATGCCTCGAACCGCCGGTGTGTCCTCCAGCTCGACCACCTGATGCAGTCGCCGCAGTCCCAGTCCGCGAAGGGTCGCCCGCTGTCGGCGGTTGTAGCCGATGGCGCTCTTCACCTGCTTGACTCTGACCTTTCCTGCCACACTCACGTCAGCGTCCGTCCGAGCTGAGCAAGTCGCTCTTCGGGATCATGAAGCTGCTGCAACCCTTCCATTACCGCGTTCACCACATTCCGGGGATTGTTCGTCCCGAGAGTCTTCGTCAGGATATCGTGCACTCCGGCCGACTCGACGACTGCACGAACCGGCCCACCTGCAATCACGCCAGTACCGGACGACGCAGGCTTGAGCAAGACACGACCGGCACCAGCCCGCCCTATCACTTCGTGTGGAAGCGTTCCCTCGACCAGAGGAACCCTGATCAACGACTTCCTCGCCTTCTCCACGCCCTTACGAATCGCTTCCGGCACCTCGCCCGCCTTGCCGAGACCGACACCGACGACACCGTCGCCGTTTCCGACCACGACCAGAGCGCTGAAGCTGAACCGGCGACCACCCTTCACGACCTTGGCCACGCGGTTGATGTGAACCACCCGATCGTTGAGCTCGTAGTCGTTCGGGTTGATGCGCGATGATTTGATCAACTTCGACATGTCAGAACTGAAGCCCCGCTTCCCGGGCGGCCTCTCCCAGGGCCTTCACGCGCCCGTGATAGAGGAATCCATTCCGGTTGAATACCACCTTCTCGATGTTCTTTTCTCTGGCGAGTTCCGCCAGCGCCACGCCTACCTTCTTGGCGGCCTCGATATTGCCCGTAGGCCCGCCACTCACGACACTCCGGCTCGACACCGAGCCGACGGTGCGTCCGCTCGTAGGATCGACGAGCTGCGCATAGATGTGCTTTGAACTCCGGAAGACCGTTACCATCACCCGGTCGACGCGGCCGAGAGCGTTTCGCGACCGGGAGCGGCGCGCTCGCCACTTCCGGTGCTTCTCGTCGATATCCTTCATACTCATCGCATTCCTCACACGGCCCCGGTCTTGCCAACCTTGCGACGGATCCGCTCACCGGCGTAGCGGATGCCTTTGCCCTTGTACGGCTCTGGCGGACGGTGCCCTCGGATGTCCGCGGCGAACTGCCCAACGGCCTGCTTGTCGATCCCCTCGACCTTCAGCTTCGTATTCCCGTCCATCGTCACCGAGAGGCCCTCGGGAACTTTCATCTCCACCGGGTGCGAGAAACCGAGAGTCAAGATCAGCGTGCCACCCTTCAGCTCTGCGCGGTAGCCGACACCTTCGATCTCGAGCCCCTTCGAGAATCCCTCGGTCACCCCCGCCACCATGTTGTTGGCAAGCGCGCGCGCCAATCCGTGCAAAGCTCGGTTTTCCTTCGTGTCATCCGGTCGGCTGAAGACAACGCACTCGTCCTCTACGGCCGCAGAGATGCTCGCCGGCACCGCACCGCTGAGTGATCCCTTCGGTCCCTTCACGGCGATCTGGCCGTCACCGATGCTGACCGTCACGCCGCTCGGAATCCGCACGGGTTGCTTGCCAATACGAGACATCTCTACCAGACCTCGCAGATCACTTCGCCACCCAGACGCTGTGCTCGGGCATCACGGTCACACATCACGCCCTTCGAAGTCGACAGGACTGCCATTCCCAGGCCGTTGCGAACCTTCGGAACCTCGGCAGCACCCACGTAGACTCTTCGCCCCGGCTTGCTCACCCTTCGAATACCGTCCAACAGCAGCTGCCCATCGCCGTCGTAGCGGAGATTCAACACGAGAGTCGGCTTCGCGCCGGCGTCCTCCGTCTCGACCTCTCCAATGAAGCCTTCGTCACTCAAGACGCGAGCTATGGCGGTCTTGAGCTTCGAGGCGGGACAGCGGGTCTGGGCGTGCCTCACCCGTCCCGCGTTCCTGATCCTCGTAAGCATGTCAGCGACCGGATCGGTCATCATGATTTGGGTCCCTCACGTGCGAAAAGGCACTCCAAGCTCCGTCAAGAGCGCCCTGCCTTCAGCGTCAGTCTTCGCGGTCGTCACCATCGTCACGTTCATGCCAGTGACCCGCTCTACCTTGTCGTAGTCCACCTCGGGAAAGATCGTCTGATCACGAACACCCAGCGTGTAGTTTCCCCGACCATCGAATGCTCTTGTCGACACGCCCGAAAAGTCCCGGACTCGCGGCAGCGCGACATTCAGAAGCCGCTCGATGAACTCCCACTTGCGGGCACCACGAAGCGTGACGGTTGCCCCAATGGCCTGCCCCTCGCGCAACCTGAAATTCGAAACGCTCTTCTTAGCACGACGCATGGAGGGCTTCTGGCCCGTGATCACGGCGAGCTCCTCCATCGCCGTCTCGAGCAGCTTCGGGTTGCTCGTCGCTTCGCCCAAGCCGACGTTCACGACGACCTTGTCCAACGTCGGAACCTCATGCACGTTCGAGTACCCGAACTGCTCTCTGAGCTTCGGGACGATTTCTTCCCTGTATTGCTTCAACAATCGCGGGGGCATTTACAGCACCTCCGGTGCCAGGGAGACGATGCGCATGAAGCCACGCCCTCGCAGCTCACGCGCCACGGGGCCGAAGATTCGAGTTCCCACGACTTCTTTGTCGTTGCCAATCAACACAGCGGCATTCTCGTCAAAGACGATGTGCGATCCGTCCGCCCGTCCGATCGCTCTCTTCGTCCTCACGATCACCGCTCGCCGCACCTCGCCCTTCTTCACGCGGCCGTTCGGGATCGCCTCCTTCACCGTGACCACGACGATATCGCCGACCGAGGCGAACCGTCGCCTCGACCCACCGAGGACTCGAATGCACTTGAGTCTTCGTGCGCCCGAGTTGTCGGCTACTTGGAGTGTCGACTCAGCCTGAATCATCTCCGCCTCCGCTAGCCCCCCGTCGCCTTCGCGACCGTCTCCTGCACCTTCCAACGTTTGCGCTTGGAGAGCGGACGGTGCTCGATGATTCGGACACTATCGCCCAGCTTACAGTCGTTGTTCTCGTCATGCGCCATGAAGCGTGAGTAGCGACGGATGTACTTCTTGTAACGCGGATCCTGAACCAGACGCTCCACGCGCACGACAACGGTCTTGTCCATCTTGTCGCTAACCACGGTTCCGACCATGCTTCTCCGGTTTCCTCGCTGGTTCACTTCGTCGCCTCACGCTTCTCGAGTATCACGGTCTCCACTCGAGCAATATCTCGGCGCAACCTATTCAGCTTCGCCGTATCCTCGAGTTGACCCGTTGCGTGTTTCACTCGTGCATTGAAGAGCTCGTCGCGGGACTCCCGCACCTTCTGCTCCAGCTCCTGCAACGCCAGTTCCCGCAACTCGGTTGCCTTCATTTCTACTCCTCGCGGATCACGAAGCGCGTGGGAATCGGCAGCTTGTGTGCCGCGAGACGCAGCGCCTCCCGAGCGACCGTGAGAGTCACACCTTCCATCTCATAGAGCATCCGACCGCGCCTCACAGGAGCAACCCATTCTTCAGGGTTACCTTTCCCCTTACCCATCCGCGTCTCCGCCGGCTTCTTGCTGACTGGCTTGTCCGGGAAGAGCCTGATCCAGATCTTTCCGCCACGCTTGATGTGCCTCGTCATGGCAACTCGCGCGGCCTCGATCTGCCGTGCCGTAATGAATCCAGTCCCGAGCGCCTGCAAGCCATAGTCGCCAAAGGCAACTGTGTTGCCCCGCTGCGCCTTGCCCCGCAGTCGGCCCTTCTGGACCTTTCGATGTTTGACCTTCCTAGGCTGCAGCATCGCCCCCTACCTCGTGTCTACCTGGCGTGCTCGCTCGGCGCTTCGTGGCTGAGCGTTGCTGTGCGAAGTTCCTTGTCTCCGACTTCACCCTTGAAGATCCAGCACTTGATCCCCACGATCCCGTATGTCGTCTTCGCTTCGGCCATGCCGTATTCGATCTCGGCGCGCAGGGTGTGCAACGGAACGCGGCCGTCTCGATACCATTCCCGACGTCCCATCTCAGCACCACCCAGCCGCCCGGAACACTGGATCCGGATGCCTTCAGCACCAAACTTCATCGTGGAGATCATGGCCTTCTTCATCGCTCGCCGAAACGCGACCCGGCGCTCGAGCTGCAGTGCGATGTTCTCAGCCACGAGCTGCGCATCGAGTTCGGCCTTCCTGATTTCCCGGATGTTGATGAAGATGTCCCGTGAGGTGAAGTTCTTCAGCTCCTTGCGAAGCACATCGACCTCTGCGCCCCGCTTTCCGATCAGAATCCCCGGACGTGCAGTGTGGATGTTCACCACCATCTTATCCCCGGTCCGCTCGATGACGACCTTCGAGATGCCGGCGTGATACAGCTTCTTCTTGATGAACTTCCGAACTGCGATGTCTTCATGCAGTTGCTCGGCGTAATGCCTGTCGGCGTACCAGTTGGACTGCCAACCGTACAGGGTGCCTACCCTGAAGCCGTAGGGATGGACCTTTTGACCCACGTCCTCTCCTCGATCCTCTCGCTAACGCTCGGCGAGAACCACGGTGATATGACTGGCGCGCTTCTGAATCCAGTTCGCCCGGCCCTGAGCACGGGGACGAATACGCCAGAGACTCGCGGCCTCGTCCACTGTGATCTTTCTCACCACCAGATTGTCGATCTCGATACCCGCTTCATGGGTGTCATTCTTATCCTCTGCGTTGGCGACCGCTGAACGCACCAGCTTCGAAATGGGTGCCGCCACGCGCTTCTGCGATAGGCCGAGGATGTTGAGCGCGTCCTCGACCGCCTTGCCCCGGATCTGATCCGCCACGAGCCGCGCCTTCTGGGGACTCACGCGGTATCCCTTGAGCGATGCCGTGACCTCCATCTCAGCGCCTCACCTTCCTGTCGGAGGCATGCCCAGTGAACTTCCTCGTTGGTGCGAATTCACCCAGGCGATGTCCGACCATATTCTCTGTCACGAACACCGGCATGAAGAGCTTCCCGTTGTGAACGTGGAATGTGAGCCCGACGAACTCCGGCGTGATCATCGACCGCCGCGACCAGGTGCGGAGTACCTGCTTGGAACCCGAAGCCAGCAGTCGATCGATCTTGCGCTGAAGGCTCGGATCAACGAACGGTCCCTTCTTGAGAGAGCGTGCCATCTACTTCTTCCCTCGTCGCTTGACGATGTACTTGTCCGAGCGGCTGTTTCTTCGCGTCTTACGTCCCTTCGTGGGCTTGCCCCACGGCGTGCAGGGATGACGCCCACCAGACGACCTGCCCTCACCCCCCCCCATCGGGTGATCCACCGGATTCATCGCAACACCGCGCACGTTCGGGCGCTTGCCCTTCCAGCGCGTCCGGCCCGCCTTGCCTACCCGCTGATTCTCGTGCTCCGAGTTTCCCACTTGCCCCACAGCGGCCATGCAGTCGACGTGCACCATCCGCATCTCGCCACTCGGGAGACGAAGGGTCGCCATCTTGCCCTCGCGCGCCATCAGCTGCGCGCTCGTGCCGGCGGAACGAACCATCTGCGCTCCCTTTCCAGGCTTGAGCTCGATCGCGTGCAGCTGGGTACCCACCGGGATGTCTTGCAGGGGGAGTGCGTTTCCCGGCCGGATATCGGAACCGGAGCCAGACTCTACTCGATCACCGACCTTCAGCTCATTCGGCGCGAGGATGTAGCGCTTCTCTCCGTCCGCGTAATGCAACAGAGCAATGTTCGCCGAGCGGTTCGGATCGTATTCAATCGCGGCGACCTTGGCCGGAATGCCCGTCTTCTCGCGTCGGAAATCCACCTTTCGATAGCGGCGCTTGTGCCCCCCACCGCGCTGGAAGGACGTGATCCGACCATGGACGTTTCGTCCACCGCTCCTGCTGACCCGCCCCTCGACCAGAGACCGCTCCGGACGCCCGCGTGTGACCTCGGCGAAGTCCGAAACGCTCATGTTGCGTCGGCCAGGGCTCGTCGGTTTGTAGACCTTGACAGGCATATTCCCTACCTACACTCCCTCGAAGAACTCGATCGATTGCCCCTCGCCGAGCTCAACGATGGCTTTCTTCCACTCCGCTCGTCTGCCGATCTTCATGCCCACGCGCCGCTTCTTCCGGTGCTGCCGCATGGTTCGAACCTTGACGACATCGACGCCAAAGAGCGCCTCCACAGCCCGCTGGATGTCGTGCTTGTTCGCCCTTGGATCGACTGCGAAGGTGGCGAGATTCTGCTCTTCCCGTCCAATATTGCTCTTCTCGCTGACCAGTGGGCGCCGGATGACCTCGTGGATATTCACGCCGTCGTCCCCTTTCCGCTCCCGGAAAAGCGCTGGTTCAAGGACTCCACCGCCGCCTTGCTCATGAGCAGTCTCGAGTGGCGCAATACATCGTAGACGTTGAGCCCTTCGGCACGGATCAGACCGACGCCGGTAAGGTTCCGCGCGGAGGCCTCGACGTGTGCGTCGGGCTCGGCCAGGACGATCAGAACGGTTTCTCCAGCCAGGCCAAGGCTCGACAGAATCTGCGCCATCCGCTTGGTCTTGAACTCGCCCACTTCAAGCTGATCCACGACTGTGATGGCGCCGCCCTGCAAACGCTCGGTCAAGGCGCTGCTGAGCGCTGCTCGTCTCACCTTCTTCGGCAGATTGTGTCCATGCGTCCGCGGGACCGGCCCGAATACGACGCCCCCACCTGCCCACTGCGCAGCTCGCGTGGTGCCCTGACGGGCCCGACCGGTCCCCTTCTGTCGGTAGGGCTTGGCCCCGCCGCCAGAGACCGCAGCGCGATTCTTCGTGCTGTGAGTTCCCTGACTGCGCAGCGCGAGCTGGCGTCGAACCTCGGCATGATACAGGTACGGCCGCACCTTGGCTTCGAACACCGCCGCGGCGAGATCAAGTGATCCCGCCTCTTCATTCTCAGTCGTAACGACGTCGACGCTGGCCATGACTAGAGCTTGATCTCCACGTCGACACCGGCCGCGAGTTCCAGCTTCATCAGCGCGTCTACGGTCTGTGGTGTCGGATCCAGTATGTCGATCAGCCGCTTATGCGTCCGAATCTCGAACTGCTCCCGCGACTTCTTGTCGATGTGTGGCCCACGCAGCACAGTGTACTTATTGATGTTCGTTGGCAAAGGGATGGGACCCGCCACACGAGCGCCGGTTCTAAGGGCCGTATCCACAATCTCCCCGGCACTCTGGTCGAGAAGCTTGTAGTCGTACGCCTTCATGCGTATTCGGATCTTCTGCGCCGTGTTGTCGGCCATTCACTACCCTCACTTGGCGGGACGGCTCCGCTGAGCCCTGCTTACTCGATCACCTCGGAAACAACGCCGGCCCCGACAGTGCGACCGCCTTCCCGAATTGCGAACCGCAGCTCCTTGTCCATCGCGATCGGCGTAATCAGCGTCACCGACATCTCCACATTGTCACCGGGCATCA
>JAJDAO010000031.1 GCA_029261835.1 Deltaproteobacteria bacterium
GATCGCGAACAAGCGGCCTTCGAGAAGCGCGCCGTCGAAGAGACGGCGCACTTCACCGGCGAAGTCTCTGACCGCGCAGCGCTGATCAAGGCTGTCGACGGGATCGAAGACGCGGAAGTCAGCAAGCGCGTTCACGAGATGTTGAAGGCGGCCGACAGCGCGTGCTCGAATCTCTTCAAGCGCAACGGGTCTTCGAAGGGCGGCCCGACTGAGTCGGGAGGCAGCGCGAACGAAGAGCTTCAGTCCAAGGCCGACGACATCGCCAAGGCCGAAGGCTTCAAGGGCACGGCGGCGGACGCCTACGCGAAGGCGTGCGACGTCCATCCCGAGCTTGCCAAGCGCGCGCTGAACGAAGGTAACAAGACCGCCGCAGCCTGACGACAAGAGCACGCCGTCACGGCGCAGCAACGAACCCCGAACTGAACTACGACAAGAGGTAAGAACATGACCACGGAGAGCCTAAGCAGCATCTCCCTGAACCCTGTCGGCACCATCGCCGCAGGTTCTTTCGTCAAGCAGAACGCGACTGGCGTGATCGTCGCGGCCGACCCGAATGACCTCGTCATCGGTGTCGCGCTCACGGCGGCCGTCGCCGCAGACGCCGCGCTCGCCGTCGCCAAGATGGACGGCGGTCGCGTGCCGATGCTCGCCGGCGCAGCAATCACGCAGGGAGCGGCCGTCACTTCCGACGCGTCGGGTCGAGCCGTGACTGCAACGACCGGAGATTCGATCTTCGGGCATGCGGCGCAGGCTGCCGGTGCGGCGGATGTCTTCGTCGACGTGATCCTTCTCTACTCGGGTCTGCTCCCCGCCTGACCTGTCAACTCGCCAACGAAAACCGTCTCACTTTCCCGAGACACAAGACCGAAGGGTGCAACGATGACGACCACGATGCAGAAGTCTGTCGCCACCAGCCCGCAGGCGGGTGACGTCCACGTCAACACGCCGCTTTCCAACTTCGCCACCAAGTTCCTGCAAGATACGGATGCGTTCGTCGCGCTCCGTGCAATGCCGGGCCTTCCCGTGGCGAAGCAGTCCGACCTCTACTGGGAGTTCAACCCCGACGACTTCCGTCGCGATCAGGCCAAGCGCCGCGCCGACGGCACCGAGTCGGCGGGCGCTGACTTCCGCCTGTCAACTTCGCCCTACTTCGCCGATGTCGACGCTCTGCACAAGGACGTGAGCGATCGCCAGCGCGCGAACCAGGACGAGGGCATCCAGCTCGACCGCACGTCGACCGAGTTCCTGATGCAGCTCATGCTGATTCGTCGCGAGAAGCTCTGGCGCGACGCGTTCTTCGGTACGGGCCTCTGGGACACAGACGTTGTCGGTACGACCGACTTCGTGAAGTGGGACGCCGCGAGTTCTGATCCGATCCTGAACATCCGCGTCGGTAAGCGCGTCGTTCAGGGCAAGACTGGCTTCCGGCCGAACAAGCTCGTCATCGGGCGCGCGCCTTACGACGCGATCCTCGACAACGACGCAGTGCTCGACCGCATCAGCGGCGGAGCCACGACCGCGCTTCCGGCGATGGTCATGCGTCAGCGTCTCGCAGAGCTTCTCGAACTCGACGTGATTCACGTCATGGACGCGATCGAGACGACCACTGCGAAGGGCGCCGCGACCGAGGCTCAGGCGTTCATCGGTGGCGACAACGCGCTGCTGTACTACGCGCCGGATGCACTCGCGTTCGGCTCGCCGACCGCCGGCGCTACGTTCAACTGGACCGGCTTCGTCGGCGCGGATGCCAACGGATCGCGCGTGAAGCGCTTCCGCATGGAAGCTCTCGCAAGCGACCGGATCGAAGCCGAGATGGCCTTCGATCACAAGCTCGTCGGCAGCTCCCTCGGGTACTTCTTCAGCGATTGCACTGCTGCCTGATCGCTGAACTGCGGTAGGCCGCTCCGGGGCCATAGGTGGAAGGCCCCGGAGCGGTTCACTCGACGTCCACCACTTCAAAGCGAGCTTCGACGATGGCGACCACTGCCCCCAACTCACGAGCCGCGCGGCCAACTCGCGCGGCGCGACCAGGTTTTCGAGCAGGGCTGACCTACGTCGTTGTGCGCCCGATCCGAATCTCTGCGCGCGAGACCTTGCAGCCGGGCCACGTCATCGAGCCGGGCGCGCTCCGCAGGCACCACATGCGCGCGCTCAACCGGCGTCGCCGCATCGGGCCGCAGGGCCATCCCTACACCGAGTACATGCTCAGCACATGGGAGAGCCCGGAAGAACGCGACGCGCGCATCGAAGCCGATCGAGTCGCTGCTGAAGAGGCGGCCGAAGAGGCTGCTGAGCGGCGCGCTGCGGTCGCAGCGAAGATCGAAGAGACGCTCGCCATGCGAGCCGAAGAGCCCGAAGAGCTTCAGGTTCAACTTCTCGCCGAGGCGCTTGGCGTCGACGTCGAGGAACTCGAGATCCGTCTCGGCGATCGTGAAGACTGGCAAGCGGTCATCGAGAGCATCATCGAAGAGCGCTCGGAAGACTGAGTCATGCCGCCAAGCCGTCAGGTTCGTCTCGTGCTGAAAGGCGGCACAGAGCACGTCGAGCGTCAGATGGTAGCGCTCGCGTTCGAAGTGCATGCGAACCTAGGCGAAGACACGCCTCGCGACACGAGCTTCGCGCGCTCGAACTGGATCCCTGAGATCGGCAAGTCGTTCGAAGGGCTCGCCGGATCGCGCGCGGCTGCCGAGGCGGGTTCGGTCGACTCTGGGCCTTCGACGCGCGGGCTTGCGGCGCTGATCTCTGAGTACCGACTGCTTCGCGGGCCGATCTTCCTGACAAATAACGTGACGTACATCGGCGCTTTGAACGACGGGCATTCGCCGCAGCAGCCGGCCGGATTTGTTCAGCGCGCGATCGCGCGCGGTGTGCGCACGATCGCGTTGCGGAGAATCGCGTAATGACGAGCCTCGTCGTGGCTGCCGCGCGCGAGCTGATCTATCAGCGCTTCGTCGACAGATGGCTCGACCTGACACCCTACGTCTTCAACGGCGAGCCAGAAAGCGCGCTCGAAAAGGGCGTCGCTTCCTACGCCGTTCTCGGAGTCGAGCACGAGCCGAGGAAACTCGACGGTCAGCAGACCATGGGGCCTGCGGGCTCGCGCAGGTTCCTGCGCGAAGGCCGAGTGTGGATCAGATTCAGCGTCATAGAGAAGGCCGGCTACGCTGCGCTTGATGCGCTAGCCAAGCCCGCGCAGGATGTCTTCGAAGCGAGCACGTTCTCGGGCGTTCGCATGTTTGATTCGCACTACCGAGAGATCACTCCCGACGGCAAATGGAAGCGCGGGATCGTCGAAACCGAGTTCAACTACCAAGAAATCAAGTAAGGAGAGCCGCAAATGGGACGCGTGCTGACTAACAACATGGGCCTTGCCCGCGCGCGACAGACGTCGCTCGGCGTGCTCGGCGGTTCCCCGACCTGGAAGCTCACGGAGCCCAACAGCTTCGGCGAGGCTGGCGCGACGATCGTCAACACTCCGCGCGATCCGATCTCGAAGAATCGGCAACGCCGGAAGGGAACCACGACCGACCTCGACAGCAGCATTGAGTACGAAGCCGACCTGACGCTCGACGCGATGCTCGACGCCGTTGAAGAGTATCTCTTCTCTACGGCGGCGAACGGCGACCTGACCTTCAGGGGCGGCGATCCAACCGGGACCGGCTTCACTGTTGCCGCCCTGACCGCCACGCAGGCGTCGCGCCTTCAGTGGGTCTCCGGCGGCATGGCGTCGCTTCTTTACTCGGCTGGCTACCTGCTCGCCGCAAACAACGGTTTGCACGTCCTGACCGCAGACCCCGTCACGACCGACACTGAGCTGGTGGTCTCGGGACTTTCTGCCGAGACCTCGCCGGCGAACGCCGAAGTCTCGGTCGCTGGCATCCGCGCCGAAGCCGGCGACCTCGCGATGACGATCACGTCGGGAGTCGGCACGATCACGTCGGGAAACAACTCGGCGACGAACAACATCGACTTCACGACGCTCGGGCTGACGCTTGGTCAGTACATCCACGTCGGCGGCACGACGTCGGCAAACCAGCCGGCGAGCGCTGCGGCAACGCCGACTTACGGCTACGGGCGAGTCATCGCGATCGCGGCCGGATCGCTCATGATCGACAAGCTCGAACAGGCGAACGCGATCACGTCGCACCCCGCGCTACTCGCATTCGACGGCACGGATGACAACGCCGCAGGGACGAACGTACCGATCGACCTTCTCTTCGGTCGATTCGTGCGGAACGTCTCGGTCGATCACGCCGACTACGCCGAGCTGTACACGCAGTTCGAACTCGAATCTCCGAACCTGTTCGAGACCACGCCGCCGACGCCTGTCGCAAGCCCGGACGGCTTCGAGTACATGCTCGACAACATCGCGAACACTCTCGCGCTGAACTTGCCGCTGACTGACAAGGCGACCATGTCGCTGAGCTACATCGGGACCGACACCGAGAACCCCGTCGACAACGCGTCGCGCAAGGCGAATGCAACGACTCCGCTCCTGCCTCTCTTCAACGAGGCGTTCAACACGAGCGCTGACTACGCACGCCTTCGCATCACGGACATCGACGAGGCCGGACTGACGACCGACTTCAAGACGATCTCGCTCACGATCAACGACAACGCGAGCGCCGAGAAGGTTCAGGGCCAGCTCGGGGCGAAGTTCCTGAATACCGGAAACTTCCTGATCGATCTCGAAACGAACGTGCTCTTCACGAACCCGCTCATCCCGGCTCGCATCCGAGATAACGTGACCGTGACGATGGACTTCATCTTGGAGAACGGCGACGGCGCGATCGCCTTCGACATCCCAAGCGGCACGCTCAGCAGCGGCGGGCGCGAGTACCCCGTGAACGAGTCGGTTCAGGCGTCGCTCACGCTGCAGGCGTTCGAAGACCCGACGCTCGGAACGTCGCTCGGGGTGAGCTTCTTCCCGATCGTTCCCGCGAGCGCCGCGTAATCTAGGGCCAAGCTGGCGCGAACAGAATCAAACTTGGCATAGTGACGAGCCGTCCGGGGCGAACCTCGGGCGGCTCGTCTACTTACATGGCAAGGGCTTACAAAATGGGATCCTTCAATAAGATCAAGTCGCAAGAAGCGAACTCGGATGTCGTGCGCGAATACGACATCTACGAACTCGAAGACCCGACGCCGGTTCTTCTCATCCGCTACGCGGGTCGATCGAACAGGGCGCTGACGAAGCGCATGCAGCGCAGGAACAGCGCGCGACGCGGCTTGACGATTACGGGCGAGCAGGCCGACGCGATCAACCTGAAGAACGCGATCGAGCTTTACCCCGGACCCGAGGGCTGCATCGACGGATTCAAGGTCGCGCCGCAGTACGACAACGGCAGCGAGGTTCCGTTCTCCGACTGTCAGAAGTTTCTCGAAGCGATCCCCGACTACGCGATGCGCCGCATCATGCTCTTCGCCATGAGCCCCGAGAACTTCGTCGAGCGGCCGGAAGAGATGGTCATCGAAGAAGATCGCGAAGAAGTGGGAAAAGACTAAGGGCTCGCCTGCTCTGGGAGCTTCGCTACACGCGCGACGGCCATTCGATTCAGTCGGCTCTCGCGAAGGGACGTCAGCTCCCTGACTGGTATCTCGAAGAGCCCGCTCTCTCCGAAGAAGACCGCCTGTTCTACGAAGAGTTCTGGAAGGCGTCGACTGAGCGCATCGTGACGGGACAGGCCATTGGCCCGATTCCATACAGTGCGCTTGAAGACAGGGCGCGGAGGTCGCCTATCGGCGGCGACGAAGAGCTTGAAGAACTCTTCTGCGCCGTGCTTGGGAACATGGATCGCGGATACCTACAATGGAGCCGCGAGCAGTTCGATCGTAAGGTGCGCATGAACGCCTCGAAGGCCGGTAAGCCGGGGCAGGCTACGCGCACTCCGAAGCGCTCGTCTTCCATGAAGCCAAGGGGCCGAGGCCCTCGATAGAGAGCGCGCGTGACTGACTTCCGCATCAATGTCGTTGTCGACCCGCGCTCAGCGCAGACCGGCTTGCGGCAAGTGGAAGGCCAACTCGGAAAGACAGAAGGCGCGGCGAAGCGCGTAGGCGGCGCACTACGCCGCGCCTTCGCTGTTGCCGGCCTTGGCGTCGGCATCGCATCGGGAATCACGCTGCTCGCAGGCTTCTCTCAGGAGATGTCGACGGTCGGCGCGATCACGCGCTCGACGAACTCCGAGTTTGCTGCGCTCGAAGCGCAGGCGCAGCAGCTAGGAATCACAACCAGGTTCAGCGCTCTCGAAGCCGCGCAGGGAATGTCGTTCCTCGCGCGCGCCGGCTTCGAGGCGAACGAAGTTCTCGCAACGATCGATGACACGCTTCGCCTCGCGCAAGCGGGCGCGCTCGGTCTCGGCGAAGCCGCAGACATCGCGTCGAATGTGCTGACGGGTTTCAGGCTCGGGACAGATCAGGCGGGCCGCGTCGTCGACGTGCTCGCGCTCGCCGCCAACAGCGCGAATACAAACGTAAGCCAGCTCGGTCAGGCGATGAAGTTCGTCGCTCCCGTGGCGGCCGGACTCGGCGTGTCCCTGGAAGAGTCCGCTGCTGCGGCAGGCGCGCTGTCGAACGCCGGCTTGCAAGCAAGTCTCGCGGGCACGGGCCTGCGCCGCGTGCTCTCGGAACTCGAATCGCCGAGCGCGAACACGGTCAACATTCTAACCGACATGGGGCTTACGCAGGACCAAGTCGCTGTCAGCAGCGTCGGTCTCGCACAAGCGCTGATCAACCTCCGCGACGCTGGCGTCGACACGGGACTCGCGCTCGAACTCTTCGGCGATCGCGGCGGCCCGGCGTTTGAAGTTCTCAGCACATCGATTCCCGATGTGGTCCGCATGACGCGCGAGCTGCAGAACGCCGACGGCACGGCGCGCAGGATCGCCGACGCCATGGACGACAACCTGAACGGCGCGCTTCTCAGCGTGCGCTCGGCGTTCCAAGGCTTCTTCTTGTCGCTCGGTCAGGCTGGCGTGACGGACGACCTCGAAGTCTCGCTGCGCGCGCTGGCCGGCGGGCTGCGATTCCTCGCCTCGAACGCCGACGTCATCGTGTCTTCGATCAAGGCCGCCGGCGCGAGCTTCCTCGTGCTGCGTGCGAGCGCGGCGCTGCTCGCAGCCGACACGACCAAGCTCGCCGCGTCTCAGGCTGCTCTGGCGACCTCTGCGGCGGCCGCAAGCGCGTCAGAGGTCACGCTGACGCTGAGCACCGGCGGACTGATCACGGTCCAAGGCGGGCTCGCTGCGACGACGACAGCCGCATCAGCAGCGGCAGCAGGCATGGTCACGACTCAGGCGGCTCTCTCGGGCGCCACGCTCGCCACTGCAGGCGCCATGACGACGGGCTCGATCGCGACGAGTGCCTTCGCTGCGGCCTTCACGCGCCTGAAGATCGCCATCTCAACGAACCCGCTCGGCTTTGCGGCTGTCGCGATCGGAACCGTCGTCGCCGGAATCGTCGCCCTGATCCCCGAAGCAGAGAGCGCGACCGACAAGATGAAGCGCTTCAGGGGTTCCGTGATCGACCTCGATCAAGCTGTCAGCGGACTCGAAGGGCTGCGCGCCGATCGCTCGGTTCTTCTCGACATCGGAGCAGATCCGCAAGACATTCGCGCAAATGCCGAAGCGCAAGTTCAGGCGCTTCAGAACGCGACTTCGAGCATCGTCGCGCAAGCGCGCGACGGCGCCGCTTCGATCGACTTCTCGGACTTGATCAAGATCGCGCCCGACCTTCCGCAAGAAACGGTCGACACGCTGATCGCTCAGGGCATGAAGGCTCGCGACGAAGCACTTGCCGGACTCGAAGGCAACGTCGAGCAGGGCTTCTTCGACAGGCTCTTCGGGCTCGACACGGTCGAGATCGAGCAGACCGCAGCGACGGCTGTTCAGGGGAACGTGAACATCGCGCAAGCCGTCGGCATCCTGACTGAGCAACTCAAGGCGCAGAAGGCCGCGCTCGACGATCTCGAGTCTCCCGAAGACGTCGACGCGAAGCGCATCGCCGCACTGACCAAGGTCAGCGCGGCGCTCGACCAGGAAGCGCACTTGCTCGGCCTGACGGAGACTGCTCGGGATCGGGCGAACCGTCAGATCGCCATCGAGAACGCACTGCTCGAAGAGGGCGTGAAGCTAGATCCGCAAGAGCGCTTGCTGCTGAAGACGCGCCTTGAAAACCTTCAGGCGCTCGAAGATCAGGCGGCCGTGACTGCGCAGATCAACGGACCCGCTGAAGACCTTGCGCGCACTCAGGTTGCTCTCGCAGCCGCGTTCGATGCAGGCTCGATCAGCGCGAACCAGTACGCCGACGCGATGGCGAACGCGCGCGCGAACGCGGGCGCGTTGCAGAACACGTTCTCGGGCGGATTCGAAGCGGGTCTTGCTCAAGTGCGCGCGGGCTTGATGGATATCTCCGGGACCGTGTCAGGGAGCGTGGTCAACGCTTTCAACAACGCCGAAAACGCTCTCGTCGACTTCGTGACGACGGGCGAGCTGAGCTTCTCGAAGTTCGCTGATGGGCTCGTCGCCGATGCGGCTCGGATCCTCGCGCAGCAAGGCATCCTCGCGCTGCTGAACTTGGCAACAGGCGGCGCGGGCGGGCTCGCTACGACGGCCCTCGGCGCAGCCGGCGTGAGCGGCTTCGGCGGCGCGAAAGCAGGTGGCGGCGACGTCTCACCGAACAATGCCTTCCTCGTCGGAGAGCAAGGCCCGGAGCTGTTCACGCCAGAAGACGGCGGCTCGATCACGCCTGCGGGCGAGACCGCCGCCGCGATTCAAGAGGCGTCTGCGCCGAAGGCGCCCGAAGTGAACGTGAACGTCGAAGCGACTCCGCAGGTCGTCGTCGTCGACAACCCGGATCGGGTTACAGATATGTTCAACTCTGGCAAGCTCGATCAGCCTGTGATCGAGGTTCTCGGAAGAAATCCTGGGTCGGTCGGGGCTCTTACATGACGCTTTTTCAAGGCTCAAGCACAGATCACGAAGCGCTCTTGGCTGACCTCGAAGCGCTCGTTACTGCGAACAGCCTGACGCTCGCCATCAATGCAGCCGGCACGGGCTACGTCGCCGGCGAGCTGATCACTGTCACGGGCGGGACGTTCACGTCTGCGGCGATCGCTGAGGTCACTACCGTCGGAGGCGGCGGCGAGGTCACTGGCATCCGCGCGCACCACGCAGGCGCGTACAGCGCGAACCCTGCGGCTACGGGCGCGGCGACGACAGCGTCGGCCTCGGGCACCGGATGCACGCTCGACACGACGCCAGCGGCGACGGGATGGGAGAGGCAGCGATTCTTGCGCAACCTCGGGCCGACTGTGATCGCGCTCGTCGTCGCCGGAACTGGCTACGCCGACGACGACATCTTGACAGTCGTCGGGGGCACGTTCACCACGGCTGCGACGATCAGGGTGACAGGCCAGACGGCCGGCGTGATCGATACGATCGCGATCGAAGATGAAGGCGACTACAGCGTGGCTCCGACCGGAACCCTGACGACAACTGGAGGCACGGGCTCAGGCGCAACGATCACGGCGACGTTCAACGGAGTGGTGGGGCTGCGTGAACTGATCTTGAAAGGCGTCGGCAGCGGCGCCGAAGAAATCTTCGTCGGAGCGCGCAGCTACGTCGACGGAGGCGGCGCGCGAAACTGGGAACTGGCGGGATTCACGGGCTACCTTCCAGCCGAGCAGTGGGAGAATCAGACGGGCATCAGCCCCGGACGCTACGACGACGATTTTTCCGCGCAGCGCGGCGGCGCGCATATCTTGCTCAGCAATACGACGATGCCATTCTGGCTCTTCGTCACGTCACGTCGAATCGTTTGCTGGGCCAAGGTCGGATCGACTTACTCGTCGATGCACGTCGGCCTGCTGAACCCGTTTGCGACCGTCGCCGAATACCCTTACCCGATGTACATCGCGGGCCAGACCAACGACCCGAACTTGATCTTCTCGTCGTCGGGCATCGCAAACAGCAGCATCGCCGATCCGATCACTTCGAACTCTCGCGGGCCAGGTCTGCTGCGCCTTGCAAGTGGTTCATGGGTTGACGCGCAGAACAGAACGTCGGCATCTTCGAGCGCTGATCTTCATACGCTTGTCGTGTATCCGACGGGAACGCCAGTCGCGTCGGGCGGCCCGGCTGCTGATCCGATCGCAGCCGACGACAGAGTCGTCGTGTACGGCTCTTTCGGATGGAACAGCGTCATCCCTAACACGGGCAACCCTGGATCGCAGTCGCGCCGTTTAGTGCCTACGCCTGACTCCGTGAACGGCGACGTTACCGTTCCGATCCCATGCTCGCTCGCGCTCACCGATGGGACGCTCGGCGTCGGAATGATGGGCGAGATCGACGGGCTTTTCTGGATCAGCGGCGAGCAGGATTCCGTGATCATCTCCGAAGACACGATCACGGTCGGGGCCGACCGATACCTCGTATTCCAGAGCGGCACGCGAACCGAGCTGTTTAGTTTCTGCGCAATGAAGGAAGAGTAAGCGATGACCGCAACGGCATACGCAACTGGCGCTTCGAGCACGATGAGCGATTTTGTAACAGCTCTCTTTTCGTTCGCGACGACAAACGGATGGACGCAGCTCGATCTCGACACGGCGAACGGCGAAGCGTCGATGCACATCGGAACGACGCTCTTCGCGCAGTTCCGATGGGCGACGTCGAGCCCGACAAGCCTCGCGCTCTATCAGGCGCTCGGCTTCGGGCACGGGCTGGCAGTCGTTGACAGCGTTGCTGCTGGCGGCACGGGCTACGCGGTCGACGACGTGCTGACGCTGTCGGGCGGATCGCCCACCACGGCGGCGACTGTTCGCGTGCTTACTGCGCCGGGAGGCGTTGTGGCAACGGTCGAAGTTCTCTCGGCCGGAATCGACTATGGCTCGACGCCTTCCGATCCCGTGAGCACGACCGGCGGCGCCGGAACTGGATGCACGCTTAACTGCACATTCAGAGGGACGATCGGTTCGACCCTTCCGGGCGAGTCGTGCGACGACAGCGGCAGCGGCATCGTGACGGGAACTGACGCGACACTCTCGGATCTCCGAGGCCTCGCCGACATCGGAAGCGGGCCGTACTCAAGTCACCATTTCTTCGCGGGAACGAACGCAGCCGGCGACCCCTACCTTCACGTCGTGATCGAGTTCTCTTCCGGCGTCGCGCGCCACATGGGCATCGGACACATCGAGAAGATCGGAAACTGGAAGGGCGGCGAATACTGCTACGGAAGCTCGAACAGCGGGGCCTCTCTTTCGACTCCGAGCACAAGCCTCTGCATGCTCGACGGGCTCTTCGCGTCGACGGGCGGAAACACGGAGCATCGAACCCCGACCATTCGGATGGAAGGCTTCCTCGACCAAGACGCGGCGGGCAAGTGGGGCGCGCTTTGGGTTCAGACGTCATCCAGCGGCTTTCTCGACGACTCCGCCGGCAACGATCGTCAGAGAGTTCAGGGAGGATACCGAGCCGGCCCGATTGCAGCCGGGCTCGGATGGAACGCCTCGAACGTCGGCACGGCCTTTGTGCCGATGTACGACATCGTTTGCATGTACTGGGACAACGTGTCGTCGCCGAACAAGGTTGCCTTCATGGGCGCGCAGCCTGACGTAAAGGGCGTGAACGTGAAGGCGTTTACATTCGGCGAGGTCGTTACCATCGGCAGCGAAGACTGGATGCTTTTCCCGATGTCGCGCAAGGGCAACACTGGCGATTCAAACGACTCGCTGAATGCAGGCGTTGCCTACCTCCGACCCTGACCGAGCATGGCTGACTATCCAGGATTTGCGACGAACGCGGTTGCGCTGACGGACTTCGTAGGCGCGACCGCAGCCAGGTTGAAGCCGACGGGATCGCTGTCGGCTCAGGCGCTAACAGGCATCGGCCAGCCGGTGCCTGAGCTGATCACGTCGAGCAACCTTCCTGCGCTCGGCGTGCCTGCAGGCGGTTCGCGGCAAGCGCTCACGCAGTCGAATCAGCCGCGCAACACCTACCCCGGAGACACGCGTCAAGGCCTTGGAGCCGGCGACCCGTGGTTCGAGAAGATCATCGTTCTGCCAAAGTCGCTTGAGCTTGGCCTGCTGCTCTCGACGAGGCAGGACGTTCTCGAGTTTTACAACAGCGACCGCCGCCTAGACCATGAGCTTCAAGCGATCGTGAACAACACCGGCGGAGGCGCGAGCGTCTTATCGCCGCCGGCGCTGCCCGAGACGATCGGATCGCAGAGCAGCCTGACGCTGACGGTCGAGTCGACAGTCGACGGTCCGTCTTCCGTTGACGGCGACTTCGACTTCAGCTTCGACTTGCACCTTGTAGAAGTCCCGCTGTCGTTCACGACAATCGTCTTGTGGGCGCTGCGCCCCGAACAGGGATACGACGAGACGCTAGAGTCGCTGACAGACGTCATTCCGAAAGTCAGCGGATCCGAACAGCGCGTAGCATTGAGAGATAACCCGCGTCAGTTCTTCGACTTCCTGCATCGGTGGCAGAGCGGCGAAGAGCGCGGGTTCTACGAAAGCCTTCTGTTCGACGCACAAGAGAGAACCTTCGGTCTTCCGGTCTGGCATGACGAGACGGAAGCGTCGTCGTCGATTGCATCGCTCGACACAGTGATCAACGTCGCGTCGACGGACTACGCCGACTTCAGAGTCGGCGGGCTCGCAGTCATCCTCGAAAGCCAAGATGCATTCGACGTGTTGACGATCGACTCGCTGACCTCGACGACGATCACATTCTCAAGCCCCGTGATCGGAAGCTACGCGCAAGGCGCTTCAGTTCTTCCACTGCGCCAAGTGATCATGCCCGGCGCGCTGTCTGGATCGAGGTTCCCCGTAAATCTTGCCGACATTCGCATTCGGTTCATGGTGCTAGACAACGACGTCGGATCGCTTGCGAGCAGCGCCGCTTTCGATTCATTCGACGGCAAGGTTCTGCTGACGGACTTCCTTTCTATCTCGGGCACGAACAGCGAGACGTTCGAGAGAGAGCTAACGCTCATCGACGGAGCTACAGGCACGGTCCTGCAGCTCTCGGATTGGAGTCGCGGAAAGCACGGAAGGCCGATGGAGCTGTTCACGCGATCACGGCAGAGATCGTGGGAGTTCCGTCAGCTCTTTCATTTCCTTCACGGGCGACAGGTGTCTTTCTACTTGCCTACTCACGATGACGACCTCGTCCCGGTGCTGCCGCTCACGACCAGTTCGTTTGTTCTTGAAATCGCGAACATCGGATACACGGATTCGGTTCAGTCGAGGTCGCCTAAGAATCTGATCAGGGTGACTTTCGCGAACGGAGATGCGCAGCTCGTCAGAACTGTCGTTAGCTCGGCGGTCGTCGACGCTGACCGCGAGACGCTGACTCTCGACGTGGCTTGGCCCTCGACCTACGCGGTTGAAGACGTCTCGCGCATTGAGTTCATCGAACTCGTTCGTCAAGATTCTGACGTCATTACCATCTCGCACGAGCCGGGCTTTATGTCCAAGCGGTTTGCGACCTCAGTGAAGAGCCTTATCGCATGACTTTTGTTTCATTCGAAGGAAGCTCTGAGTCCGGTCGGCCGATCGAGGTCTATAAGTTCTCGATCGCTGGTACAGAGTACCGATACACGTCGTCTTCGGTGGCAGTGACCGTTGACTCTCAGGTCTATGAGCCTCTCGCGATGAAGCGGAATCAGATGCTTCAGAGCAGCGACAGGCGAAGCGGTACGGTCGACATACAGGTTCCCGGCGGGAACGAGTTCGCACGCCTCTTCATCTCGGTCGTCCCGGCCAAGCAAGTCGTCATGACGGTCCGCAGGTTCCATCCTGACGACCTTCCGAACCCCGAAGTCGTCGGTCTTTTCTCGGGCAAGGTCAAGCTGGTGAAGTTCTCTGCGAACGGGATGCTTGCGACGATCAGCGCGCGACCAGACATCGCAGCGGCGGCGCGCGAGTGGCCGTTCTACAAGCACACTGGCGGATGCAATAACGACCTGTACGACCACGAGTGTCAGGTCAGCGAGACAGATCCGGCGTTTCGCGCGTTCGACTTCACGGTCACGGCTGTCTCTGCCGACGGTCGCGACATAACTGTTCCGGGGCTCGCGTCCGGGTACGCGTCCGAGTGGTTTACCGGCGGCTTCGTCGAACTTGTCACGCCGAACGACCTGCGCCTTGTGCTCTCTCAGGCGGGCGACGTGCTTACGATGCTGCTTCCATTCGGCGAGTCGATCGTCGGCCGCAAGGTCAACGTCTTCGCTGGATGCGCGCACGACGTGACCGACTGCTCAGTGAAGTTCTTGAACTACGCCAACTATGGCGGAGACCCATACGGCCCGAAACTGAATCCGTTCCTGACTGGCATTACATAATGGCTATCTGGGCATTCGCATACCTGATCGGATCGCTTCTTCTGCAGGCTGCTGTCACTCCGAAGTCGGCCGTAGAAAGCGCTAAGCCAGCCGGCGACGGAGACTTCGATTTTCCCACGATCGAAGAAGGCCGCGAGTGGGCGCATCTCTGGGGCACTGTGCTCGTCGGCGGTCCCGCCCTTCTGTGGTGGGGCGATCGAAAAGAGAAGGCGATCAAGCAAGATTCGGGCGGACTGTTTTCGAGCAGCAGCACGACGACAGGCTTCAAGTATTTCATCGGCATGCAGTTTGGTTTTTGCAGAGGCGGAGACTACCCCGTCGACGAGATGCGCCGCGTCTTCATCGACGACAAGGTCGTCTATGATGGCGGCGGAGACGACCCCGTCGTCACGAACGGAGACACGTTCACGATCGACAAGCCGGGCCTCTTCGGCGGCGACAAAGTCGGCGGAGCTGGTGGCGTAAAGCTAACGATGGAGTTCTTCGACGGGCGCCGGACTCAGGCGCCATCGACTTACCTCGCGCCGTTCCAAACCGAGGCCGGGCAACAGATCACCTACACGTCGCGATGCTTCATTGCGAACGCGGAAAAGCGCGGCTACGTCGGCAACTCCCCGAATATCGCGGCATGGAAAGTCGAACTTCGCAGGACTCCTAACCCGCTTTCGATTTCATCGGCCGTGGTGAACACGCTCGACGCAAACCCGATGAACGTCATCTATGAAGTCTTGACTAGCAAGGACTTCCCGCTGCGTCGCCCGGTCTCCGAAATCGACATCGCGAATCTAAAGGCCGTCGGAGAGACCTTGCTCACGGAGGGTAATGGGTTTTCGATGATCGTCGACCGCAAGGAAACTGCGGATGACATGATCACTCGCATTCAAGACCAGGTCGACGGCGTTCTTTACCGAGACGCGATTGACGGCGTCTACCGCTTCCAGCTCGCGCGCGCCGACTATGACCTGATGACAGTGCCCGAGATCAACGACGACAACATGGTGGAGCTTGTCGAGTTCGGGCGCTCGACATTGGAAGAGACGTCGAACGACGTGCGCGTCGGATTCATTGACAGGGATGACGAATACAAGAACACGTTCACGCCGTCTGCGATCGACCCTGCAAACATTCGGCGTCGCGCCGGCGAGCGGTCGGCGATTGCGCCGAAAATGCCGGGCGTCAAAGACAAGGGCCTTGCCGCCAAGATTGCTTGGCGCAAGCTGCGCGCTCTTTCGGTTCCTCTGGCTAGCGGGTCGGTACTCGTCGACCGCAGCTTCTATGCGACGAATCCGGGAGACGTGCTCGCCTTCACGAACGCGCGTCTAGGGATCACTCGACTTCCGATAAGAATCACGCGCATCGATCTCGGCGACTTGGTCAGCGGTACGATCCGACTCGACTTCATGCAGGACGTGTTCTACAGCGCCGAGGCATCCGGCAGCGGCGCTCAGATCTCGCTCTGGGATCCGCCTGTTGATGTGCTTGTCGGCTTCCCTGTTGCGCAGCAAGTCGCCTTCGAGGCGCCGCGCGCCCTTCTCGCGCTTGATCCGGCGACGCCGGATCCCCACGTCGCAAAGATCTGCGCCGCAGCACGCGACGTGGGAGCGGAGTCGTTCGTCAAGATCTTCGCGCGCACGAATCCGTCGACGGCTTCCTTCTCGGGCACTCCTGTTGAGATCGGCGAAGTGCTTGGCTTCGCCCTAATCGGGCAGCTCGTTGCAGCGCTGCCAGCAGGCTCCGCCTATCCGATCAACTCGCTAGGCGTTGTCGCAACGCCTAGCGAGGAAGAAGACATCTTAGAAGCCTTCCCTGCAGCCGTAGGCGAGGCCGAGGCCGGCCAGGGCCTCTCGACGCTGCTGCTGATCGACGACGAGTTCATGCTCGTGAGCGGCTCCGTTACAGCGCCCTCTGACATCAGCATTGACGGAGTGTGGCGAGGCGCGCTCGATTCAGTGCAAGCCGACCACTTGCTCGGAGCGAACGTGTTTGCGCTCTTCGTCGGGATGAACATTAGCAGCAGCTCTCTCGCGAGCGGCGACCACGTTGAGATCCGCCTGACGCCGAACTCGCAGCTCACTGAACTCGATCCTCTCGATGCCGGTGTGACAGCGATCGTTCTTCAGATGAGCGATCGCGCGAAGCGACCTTACGCGCCAAGCGAGCTTTCTCTGAACGGCGCGCGCTTCGGCAGCACGGTAGCGCTCGAAGGCGGCGGCGGCGCCGGCGAGGCCGAGGGAATCGACGTTTCTTTCTTGCGGCGCGACTTCAGGTCTCCCGATGAAGTCGCGCAGCTCGGCGCAGATGCAGGGACGCTGTTCGCGGACTTCCCGGCTGCGAACAACACGACGCACGAGGTCGAGCTGATCAACGACCCCGACGGCTCGCCGGCGAGCCTGATGACTGTCGACTTCGGATCGCTGATCACGAACGCGATCACGGCGCTCTCAATCCTGAAGGCGACTGACGGCGCCTTGCCGACACGCATGGAAGTTCGCATTCGTGCCGTGCATGATTTCGAATCACTCGCCGGGCTCGAGTCTCGCGTCGACCTTGCATGGCCCTTCGACGTGACAAGCGGCCTGACAGGTCAGTTTGAGTTCGGCGCCCTCGATAACGGCGACATCTCCGCGCTCTACACTGCCACCGACGCCGGATCGCATGCGTTCACGCTGTCGACGGCGTTCTCTGTCGGCGACGTCGAGTTCAGGCTCAACGCAGGGTCGTGGACGACGCTCATCGCTGCCGGTGGCACTTCCGGCAGCGTCGCTGGCGTGGTCGCGACCGATACGATCGAGATCAGGCACTTGAGCACAGACTCGGCAACTGAGAAACTGCTCAGCATGAACGCTCCCGCTTCTGCGCAAGACGGCTTCGCCGTCGTATTCACATGAGCCAAGGCCAAGACGGCGAGGGCGTGACTGTGCTTCCATCGTGGCTCGTGAAGTCGATTGTCGGAACGGTCATCGTTGCGGTTCTCGGCGCGAGCGGATGGCTTGTCGAGCGCTTGATGGACAGCGTCGACGAGCTTACTCGCGGAGTTTCAACGCTGAACACGTCGGTCAACGTGCTGACCGAGAAGCACGGCAGCATCGCCGACGCAGCGAAGAGCCGCTCGGACGGCGTCGACAACAGGTTCAGCGGCCTAGAGTCGCGCATTGATGCGAACGACTCGCTTCTAAGGTCTCTCGAAAACCGCGTCACGGTCAATGAGACCGTCTTGAAGGAAGAGCGGGAGCGCAGATAGTTTTTTTTGGTGTCCGAGAGATGGGGAAAAGTGCTCTTTACCAGCATGCGGCAAGTGATTCTCGTGCTGGTATCGTTCGCGCTTCTCGGAGGCGCGATTATTTACGCCTCGGCTGTCGCGAGCAGCACGCATGCGTCGTCGGCGACGCTCGCGGCAGATCTCATGCAGATGGTCATGGAAGACGAAGCTATGCGCGAACCTGATTACAGCACCACGTTTGTTCACGATGGCGATACGCATGTCGTCGCGACGTATTGCAACGACGCGCTAAAGCCAGCCGAGACCGAGTGCGCGCGCTGGCATCTCTCGCGCGTAGAGGCACTGAAAGACGCGCTCGCTGAGGGATGAACGGATTCCTTTCGCGACTCGTCGTCACCGAGACGGATAATCCGCGCGAGTGGGAACTTGTCGAGCCGCTCGCCTACTCTTCCGACTCGCTTGGCGAACTTGAAGTTCACGTCGGGTTTGTAACGGACTTCGCTTCCATCCCGCAGCCGATGTGGTGGCTGATCGCGCCATCGGGCCGGCACACGCGCGCGGCAGTGCTTCATGATTGGCTGTATGCACATCGGCCGATCGTTACGCGCCGGCGGGCGGGCGGGACATCGCGTGTCACTCGCTCGGAGTCTGACCGCGAGTTTCATCGGGCGATGTACGCGACCGGAGTCCCGCGCTGGCGCTGCCTCGTCATGCACGTCGCAGTGCGGCTGGCGGGCTGGCTTGTGTGGCGTCGGAGGTCTATCAAGCGAATAGAAACTTGATACTCGCCTCGGCGACTTTCGTTCGATACGATTCGCCGCCGTGAAGAAGACCATCAAACTGAAGCTCTCAGCAGGTGAGAAACTCCTGCTCGACCGTCGCCGCCGAGGCGAGACTCAGCGCGACGCGGCTGAGGCCTACGCCGTCACGCTCTACCAGTTTCGGCGCTGGGAGCTTGGCGAGGGAGAGGGCGTCCCGGATGTCTCTCTCGGCGATCTTGAACCGCACGAAATCTGCTTCATCTATCGCCAGCGCGACGGCATGTCGCTCGAAGACCTCGGCGCGATGATCAACCGCACTCCGTGTTGGATCTCGCAGATCGAGAAGGGCGACCAGCCTGTCGACGTTGTCGAGCACTACTGGCGCACGCGCAGGCGCAAGAAGATCTTCGCCTAGACCGCAGCGCCGGCGTCGGCTAGCCTTGCCTCTCGGACATTTTCAAACCGAGAGAGATTCAATGGCAAAGCAAAACCTATCGCTCGGCGGACTGCGCACCATCGACGGCGGCCTCGTGAACGCGGCCATCAACGACAAGGTTCGCGCCGCTGTAGCAGACTGCAAAGACCGTCCCGGCGAAGCGAAGCCGCGTAAAGTCGTCCTGACTCTCGAGATTTGCCCCGTCGCTGATCAGCGCGGCAAGTTCGACAGGCTCTCGACGGCCTGCGTCGTCAGCTCGAAGTTCCCCGACATGCGCTCGATCGATTACGACATGCGCGTAACTGCAGAGGGCGACGCAGAGTTCGAAGAGCTTTCGCCTGAAGACGCCGGGCAAGGCTCGCTCCCGCTGCCCCACGACAAAGGAAAGGCATGAACATGAACGAAGACGGAATCGAAGGCGCCTTGCGCCACGTCACGGAACTCGCTCAAAGCGCGCACGAGCCGAGCGTGACCGTTTGCCCGCAGCTCGAACGCGTGTTCGTTGCGCATAACGGCGAGATGACGTCGCACGAGATCGCGCCACCGAGGAAGCTCATCGAGCTTCACGGGTTGCGCGACATCATCGCGATCGCTGTTCAGCACAAAGGTAGTTCGCCGGAGGTCTACCACGAAGGAGTCGACGACCACTTCGCGCCTGAGTCCGGCGCCGTTTTTGATGGTGGCGCAGTGCGCGTGATCATGAACAGCGAAACGCGCCTCGACCGAGCGAAGATGCAGCTCCGCCCGAGCCAACTGTTCATGCGCGTTCTGCACATGCACTACAGCCCGAAGACCATGAATGTCGACGAGGCGGTTCGATTGCTGCGCTTCGAGCTTCCTGTCGCCGGCGTTGACGCGCTCGCGACCTCGCTGCGCAAGATCACGTTCAAGACGACGGCCGAGGTCGAGCAGGGCGCATCGCACGGCTCTTCGACATTCGGCGAGCGCCTTGAGCGTCTGGTATCGAACGCTGCCGAGGTTCCCGAGTCGATGGAGATCAGCATCCCGGTCTACGCGAACGATCACGAGATCCGCGAACTCTCGACGGTCAAGCTGAAGCTAGGCGTCTTCCTCGACATGGAGCGCAAGGGCATTCAGATCATGCCGCTTGCCGACGAGATCGACCTCGCGAACGCTGAAGTTCAAGCTCGGATCGGAGAACACCTTGTCTCCGAGATCGTCAAGTCTGGCGCAGCGGATTCGGTCTCTGTGTTCCATGGCAGCCCGTCGGGTGCTAACTTCATGAACCCCGACGCGAGGCTTCGCTGAGCGCCGGATCTCCTGTACCGCCAGACAGCACCGCCACCGACGAGCCGCGCAGCGATGCGCGGCTCGTCTTTTTTGACTGCATGCCGAAGACCTGTAAGCTCATCGACATGGAACGATCGACTCAGACTTTCTTCGTGCTCTCGACGGTTCGCTCGCGCTCGGCGTGGGTTTCGAACTTCCTGACGACGCCGACAACGTGGTGCGGTCACGACTGCCTCGCGGAGACCGGCGGATCGTTTCGGCCGCCCGAGGCCTTCTTCCATGCTGGTGCTGTTGGAAGCGATGTCACGGCCTACGCGGAGCAGCTCGAAGCCAAGCATCCACGAGCCAGGTTCGCCGCTCTCGTTCGAGAGCCCGCTTCGATCGCCCGCTCGCTGACGCTACTCGGACTTTCCATCGACGAAGAGCGCGTCGCCGAGCAGCACGCCAAGATTCTCCGCTTCGCTGATGACCGGGATTGCCCGGTCTTTCGCTTCGAAGACACGACGTTCGAGAGCATGCAGCGCCTTTGGTGGCATTGCGTGCCCGGCATGCCGCTCTCAGAGGCGCGCTTGCGCCTGCTGATCGACTTCAACGTTCAAGCCGATGCATCGGCCTACGCAGGGCGCGTGCGGATGCGCGACGTCTGATGGCTGCCCAAGACAGACGGCTTCCGGCCGCTCGCCTGAGAGCCGACCTGTCGTCCTGTGACGCGGCTCCCGGCTTCATGGCGTTCTGCTCCCTCGTGAACTCCAGGATCGCCGCAGGCGACAGCCTGAGCGCCTACCGCATGCTCTGCTCGATCGGAGCCGAGCCCGGCGTCGCTCACGCCATCCTCGAAGGATGGCCGACGAGGTCGAGTCGGCGCCTCGGCCCGGACGTGATCCGGCGCTGCGATCCGCTGCTCGGCTCGATCACGCTTGTTCAGGAAGCGGCGCTGCTCCTGTCGCACCACGCTCCGAGGTTCAGGCAGCAAGACTGGCCTGCGTCGATCGCTGTCGCGACACGGGCCGCCGCAGGCGAAGAGGGCAAGATCCCGAAGAGATCGTCGAAGTAGCTGGAAAAAAATCAAAGTCTGCTCATGTTGGCTTGCCGAGCTTCCGAAGAGGTAGTTACCTCAGAACGGAGAACCAAGCCATGAACGACACGATCACAAGCTACGCACTCGACGCAAGCCAGCTCCCCGGCGCGATCGACTCACTCGGGACGATCTTCGGCGTTGCCGCCGTTTCGCTCTTCCTCGTCGGAGACTTGATCTTCAACGGCGGTCAGCTCACGGCCGGTCCGCTGCTTCGCCTTTCGAGAAGCATCAAGGCGAGGGCGGCGCGATGACTATCTATTCAAGATTCGGATGCGAGATCGAGATCGTCCGAACTGCGTGCATTGCCGATGTCCGACATCTCGACGGCCGGGCGCCAGACACGTTCGACAGGGAGTCAGTTTCGCGAGGCGCATACGTCGTTGCCAAGCGCGTCGAAGATGACGAAGAGTCCCTGCAGAACATTTGCTATCTCAGGGCCGACGACGGCATGCGCGAGATCGCCGATGCGATCGAGATCGCTGACGGCAAGGCGGCGCAGTCATGATGCGCGCCGTCGATCTCTTCGCAGGCGCCGGCGGCTTCACGAGCGGCGCGAAGGCCGCAGGCATCGACGTGGTCTTCGCCGCGAACCATTGGATGGACGCGGTCGAAGCACACGAGCGCGCGCACCCCGACGTCGAGCACGACTGCCAAGACCTGCGGCAGTTCGACTGGTCGACCTTGCCAGACTTCGAAGTGCTGCTCGCGTCGCCTGAATGCAAGGGCCACACAAAAGCGAAGGGTAAGGAGCGCAAGCACCACGACGCGAGCCGTGCGACATCGTGGGCAGTGATCGACTGCGCCGAGACGTGCCGGCCGCCGCTCGTCGTCGTCGAGAACGTGCCCGAGTTCCTCGACTGGGAACTCTTCCCGAGCTGGGCCGACGCGATGCGCCGGCTTGGCTACACGCTGTCGCCGCACATCTTCGACAGCGCCGATGTCGGAGTTCCTCAGAACCGCGTGCGCATGTTCCTGATCGGATCACTCGACGGCGAAGTCGAGATCGAGGCGCCGCACGTCGAGCACGTCAGCGTGCGCAGCGTGCTCGACCTCGACAACGTCGGCGGGCCTGTCTACACCGAACGTCGGGCCGCGAACACGATCAGCCGTCACGAAGCCGGCAGGCGCAATGTGGGCGACATCTTCCTCGCGCCCTTCTACGGAGCGGGCTCGGGCAAGACCGGCCGCAGCATCGACCGTCCATGCGGGACGCTCACGACGAAGGCGCGATGGTCGCTCCATAACGGCGATTCGATGCGAATGCTGACGACCGAAGAGACGCTCGCGATCGGCGGATTCCCGGCGAGCTACCTCGACGGCCTAGATAACTGGACGAAGGCGAACACGATGATCGGAAACGCCGTGACTCCCGCCATGGGCGAACACGTCTGTTCGAATCTTCCTGAAGTTAGGTAGGCCCAAACGTCGAGCAAGGGGACACATAAGAAGCAAGGCCAGCAGCCCGAAGCCTCTCTCCCAAGGAAAGAACGATGAGCACTGAAAAGAATCACGACCTATCGCCCGCAGAAGAGCGCGCGATCAATGACCTGCGTACTGCGACACGAAAGGTCTACGCGGCGTTCAGCCGCAACGATCTGCATCTCAGCGCTGAAGAGCTTCTTCGGAAAGTGAACGAGACGACAGCCATGTTCGACCTTCTCGCCGGCACGTCGCATAAGCCGCTCTCGGAGAACTTCTGACATGCCACGCATTTGCTACGTCGGAAAGAGCTTCCGCCCCGACTCTCTGAGGATCATCGAACAGGCGAACGTGATTGTCGATGAATATGACGCGCAAGGGTTCACGCTCACGCTTCGCCAGCTCTACTATCAGTTCGTCTCGCGCGACCTGATCCCCAACACGCAGCGCAGCTACAAGCGACTCGGAAGCATCATCTCCGACGCGCGGCTCGCCGGAATGATCGACTGGGAGCAGATCACAGACAGAACGCGTAACGTTCAGGCTCAGTCGCACTGGGACGACCCGTCGAGCATCATCGCAAGCGCGGCGCGCAGCTACGGCATCGACCTTTGGCAGAGCCAAGATCGGCGCGTCGAAGTCTGGATCGAAAAGGATGCGCTCGCCGGCGTGATCGAAAACGTCTGCGCGGAGTGGGACGTCTCCTACCTGTCTTGTCGCGGCTACGTTTCGCAGTCCGAAATGTGGGTAGGCGCGCAGCGTTTCAAGGTCTACGACGACGCCGGTCAGCGGCCCGTCGTGATCCACCTTGGCGACCACGATCCGAGCGGGATCGACATGACGCGCGACATCCAAGACCGGCTGCGCATGCTCAGCGGAACCGACGTCGAAGTGCGTCGCATCGCGCTGAGCCGCGCGCAAGTCGATCAGTATGGATGCCCTCCGAACCCTGCGAAGCTGACCGACTCGCGCGCCGGAGACTACGTCGAAGAGCACGGCTTCAGCTCTTGGGAGCTTGACGCGCTCAGCCCACCGACCCTCGTCGAGCTGATCGACACCGAGATCGATTCGATCGTCGATCACGGGCTGTTCGAAGAGATTCGAACTCAGCAAGAATCCGAGCGTGAAACGCTGAAGGCGATCTCGGATCAATATGAGCGCGTCGTCGAAAACCTCGAGTCTTGAGACTTTTTATTTCTCCGTGAAATCGGCAGGCCGGCTCAAGTCCAACGGGCCGGTCTGCCGAAGAGGCTGGTAACCCAACGGAGAATAGAACCATGAAGACGAAGCCGAACACGATCAGCGAACGCGACTACAAATGGAAGATAGAGCCAAGCGCTCAGTGGACGATCTTCTCGCCGGAAGGCGATCGCATCGGCCAGATCGATGCAGTTTATGAGCAGAGCTATGTCTCCGGCTCGTCGCGCAGCACGACTTACAAGATTGATTCCTACGAGGTCTCTGTTCGCGGCTTCGACGGTGACGCGATTTTCGCCGTCGTCGAGCACGGAGACAGCGCGCGCAAGGCATTGGCTGCCGCGAAGAGATTTGCGCGCGACCTTCACGGTCGCGACCAATGAATATCAAAGCGGTTGACCTCTTCGCCGGAGCAGGCGGCTTCACCGAAGGCGCGCAGCGCGCGGGCGTCGACGTGATCTTCGCTGCGAATCACTGGCCCGTGTCAGTGGATGCGCACGAAGCGAACCATCCCGGCGTCGAGCATGAATGCCAGGACTTGCGTCAGTTCGACTTCGAGTCACTGCCCGACTTCGACATGCTTCTCGCGTCGCCGGCGTGTCAGGGACACAGTACGGCCGGCCAGGGCAGCGACAGCGCGAGGGCCGCGAAGAAGCACGAGGCCGACCGCAACACGGCGCTTGCCGTGATCGAGTGCGCAGACAAGAAGCGCCCCGAGACAATCCTCGTCGAGAACGTCCCGCGCTTCGCCAAGTGGGAGCTGTTCGACTGGTGGTGCGACGGACTGCGCGTGCTTGGCTACCACGTCACGAGCACGCTTGTCGATGCCGCTGACCTCGGCGTTCCGCAGAACCGCAAGCGCATCGTCGTAGCGGCGTCGCTGAAGGCGCCGGTCGAGTTCGAGGCGCCGAAGAGCGAGCGCAAGCCATTCTCTTCGGTGCTGCTCGACATTGACGAAGGATGGACGTCGATCAAAGCCAAGAGCGCGAACATCCGCAAGCGCATCGACACGGGCCGCGAGAAGCACGGCGATCGCTTCCTGACTCAGTATGTGACGAAGCATCCGGGGCGCAGTCTCGATCGCCCGATCGGAACGATCACGACTGCGCCGTCTCACTGGCATCTCGTCGACGGCCAGCAGATGCGCTCGATCACGACGGCCGAGCTGCTCGCTGCGCAGGACTTCCGACCCGACTACATCATTCCCGACAACGTCGCCCTTGCGACGCGCCTGATCGGAAACGCGATCCCTCCGGCGCTCGCTAAGTGGGCCATCGAACAGGCTGCCTGATTTTTTTCAAAGTCGCCTCATGTCGCGGGCTCAGGCTTCCGAAGAGGTATGTAACCCCGAACGGAGACTGAACCATGAACGACCGCACCAAGACCGCCGCCCAAGCCATCCGCGCCGCGCTGAAGAGCGAGCTTTCCGCAAACTCGAAGAAGGTCAGCGTTCGCATCGATCGCTACTCGATGGGAAGCGCAATCCATGTCGAGATCAAAGATGCGAGCATGAAGTTCGCCGAGGTTCATGCGATTGCCTCTGCGTACGAAGAGGTCCGTCGCTGCGAGATCAGCGGCGACATCCTGAGCGGCGGCAACATGTACGTTTCTGTCGGCTGGAGCCATGGCGCACGCGGCGAGAGGGCGGCGCGTCACGTCGACGCCGTAAAGGAAGCGATGCAGGGAGCCGGCGCGCACGGCGGCTTCTACGACGTCAGTAGCGCGCGCGGCGTATCGGTCGTGACCGACGGCGTCGGCGGCTTCCAGCTCTTCAAGGGCGGCGCCGCCGGCATGCATGTGAACACGGCCGAGACGGCCGCCGCGATCGTTGCCGACTACGTCGACGAACTCGCCGCAGCTTGAACGCCAGCGCGCGACCGCCGAGCCTCGCAAGAGTGCTCGGCGGTCGCGCAGCCATAGAGAGACGGCATACAATGATCGCGCAACCCTACACAGAGCCAAAGACGCCAGTCGACGAAGCCTTCGAGGCCGCCCGCAACGGAAGCGCGGCATCGATGATCGAGTGGCGTGAGCACTTCATCCGCGAAGCGCGCGACAGAGGCCTTTCGAAAGAAACGCGAGCGTTTGCCGCGACCTTTGTGCGCAACCTGACTCCGTGGGGCAGGACTCGCGGGTTCTGGCGCTGAAAGGCTTTTCGCTTGGATTTTATTCGCGATCGCCGTTAGCATCTTCCGTCCCAACCCAACGGAGATGAACACATGGCGGAAGCCACGAAGACCGGCGGCAAGCCGGCAGAAGGAGAGGCCAAGGGCGGCAAGCCTGCGGCCAGCAAGCCACGCAAGGAAAATCGACCCGCGCACGTCATCGTCGCCGAGAAGATCAGCAGCATGGGCCTCGACGCGCTCGACGGCCTCGCCGCTGAGCTGGTGAAGAACTCGCCGCGCGGCGCGAAGTTCCTGCATGACTCGATCGCGGAGGCTGCGCAGGCCGCCGAGCGACCGAGCGCCTGACGGCATGGGCATTCTCGACAGCGGCGTGACCGTGGGCTTGCTGGCTTGCGTGATCGTCGCTGTCGTTTTCTGCCTAGCGCGCTGGCTCGGGTGCCTGAAGGGCCGCCATCGCTGGCGATCGTTTGCGCAAGAGCATGGCGCCGACATCCCGGAGCGGTTCATTCCAGAGGAAGACTCGGACGACCTGCGGCGCGAAGAGCTTCTTCGCGAGTACACGCGCCTTCGCTGCCGGCGCTGCCGCGCCACCATGGACTACGATCAGGAGAGAGCAAGGTGAGCAACTTCCACAAGCGCGAGGTTCTTCGCGAACTCGTGAGCGCCCTCCGTGATTACGAACGCGATACCGGCGAAAAGGTGACGTCGGTCAAGGCCGAGCGCGTAAGCGACGGCGCGCAGTGGTCGATCAAGATTGAAATCGAAACCTGAAGCTAGGCGACATGCCGCGCACGCGGCGGCGCCTGCAGCCCCCAGAGAGATAACGTCATGAAGATTCACATCGCAGCGCTTCTCATCCCTCTCGCCCTGCTCGTCGGCTGCGTCGGCTGCTCGGGCAGCACGGCGCGCGACGAAGTGCTTGCGCCTGTCGTCATGGACGCGGCACAAGACGTCTTCGACCTCGCCTATGTCGGCGTCGAAGGCTGGGATCACGAGCCCGGATCGGGCGGCGCGACAGAGGCCTACAACCGAATCGAGACCTTTCGCGCAAAACTCGAGACTCGCACCTACACTGAAGCTGAGATGGCGGCGGACGCCGGCTACCTTCGCGAGTGGGCGCGTCGCGGCGTCGAGGTGCGCATCGCTGCCGGCGAGATAGGCCCCGGCGTCGCGAAGTCACTGAACGAACGAACAGACCGGCTTTACGATGCGCTGCTCGTGTTGGTCGGCGCGCAGCCGGTCCCCTTGAAGGAGATCCAAAACGATGAAGACTGAGTTCCTGAACCTGCTCGCGCGAACTGTCTCGGAGATCGGTGCGCAGGCTGACGTCGAGAAGCTCGAAGGCGTCGCGGCCTACGCGGCCGAGCGCGCAGCGCACCTTGCGACCATCGTACACGAGCCAGGTTTCGAAGACGCCGTCGACGCGGAGCGCGATGCAGTCGCCCTGAAGGCGGCGCAGGCGATCACCGAAGCCGCCGACGGCGCAGACGCAGCGATCCGCGCGCGGATCGTCGGGCTCGTTCATGGCGCCCTGTCGCTCGGCGCGCGCGCGCTGGTGCTCGGTCTGCCGGCCGGCGCTGACAGCTCCGACGCCGATGGCAGCGCCGGCGACAACGACGGAGGCCAAACGAAGGGCGGGTAATCGTCCGGTGAGGAACGTCGCGCTCGACCGGGAGAGACGGCGCGACGTGATCAAACTGCCGACTCCGAGGGCATCGCCTTCGGAGTCGGCTTTTTTGGGTTTGCATTTATTCGAGACCGAGATACTGTTCGTTCGTTCGCGGCGAGCGTCCGCTCGCTGCCTTGAGACTCCCCGTCTACCGCGTGTCCCCGCGAATCGGCGCTTTCGGGGCTCGTCGCGAACACTTCAAACGCATGCGCCCTCGCGGGAGGGCGGAGAGCTTCAAGGGTCAGCGCGTCGCCTTCGGGCGGCGCGCTGTTTTCGTTTGAATGGTTTCATTTTGTTCGCGCCTCGATTACGATGCTCGGTCCAATCTGGCAATCAGGAGATGCGAGAAAATGACCGACACGATTCAAGCAGAAGATGCGGCGCTAACGCTCGTCGACATCGCGAGGCTTTACACCGAGGCTGACCGCAGGAGGAAGCTCGCCGCGAAAGACATGGAAGACCTCGAAGTCGCAGCGATCGCGCTGACGAACTTCGACAAAGGCGAAGGCTCGGCGACCTACGCTGAGGAAACGGATCACGGCCGCTGCAAGGTCGTGTTGAACCAGCGCGTCAATACGTCTGTCGATATGGACGAGTGGGGCAACGTGAAGAAGGGCATCGGAGGCGCCCTCGCGCGCAAGCTCATGAAGCCGAAGTACAGCCTTGTTCTAGCAGAGATGCGCCTGCTCGAAGAGCAAGATCCCGCGACCTACGCGAAGGTCGCGAAGTGCATCTCGCGAAAGCCCGGTAAGGTTTCGTTCGAGGTCAAGGAACTCGTGATTCGGGGCGACGACTGATGGCTATCAACCTCGCTTCGCACACGAAGACAGGCGTTCGCATCAAGCCGCCGAAGGTCGCGCTCATGGGCGTGGGCGGCATCGGAAAGACGACGTTCGCGGCCGGCGCGACGAAGCCTTACTTCCTGTTCACGGAAGAGGGTCAGGGCAAGCTCGATCTGCCGCGCCTTGAGCTGCGCGAAGACGATCCGGTTATCCGAACGTGGGATGAAATCATGGGCGCCGTCGGCGCGCTCTATGAGCAGGAGCACGAACACAAGACGCTTGTGATCGACACGCTCGACGGACTCGAGCCGCTGCTCTGGGCAAAGGTCTGCGAGGATCACAACGCGTCATCGATCGAAGATGTCATGGGCGGATATGGGAAAGGCTACGTCGTCGCAGCGGATTACGGTCGCCGTCTGCTTCAGGGCCTTGACGCACTCCGCAACGACCGAAAGATGGCGATCGTTCTTCTCGCGCACATCGAGCGCAAGCGGTTCGAGCCGCCGGACTCGCCGGCCTATGATCGCTACAAGCTGCGTCTTCAGAACCGCTTCGCAGACCTTGTGCAAGAGTGGGTTGACGTTCTGATGTTCGCGAACTGGAAGGTCCACGTCGTCACGGAGACAGACAAGCGAACCAAGTCAGAGCGCAAGCGCGGCGCCGGATCTGGAGAACGCGTCATGTACACCGAAGAGCGTCCGGCGCACTGGGGAAAGAACCGTTACGGCCTTCCGTTCGAAATGCCTCTTAGCTGGGCGGCGTTCGCGGGCGCGATGGCCGCTTCAATCAACCCGCAGGCGACGCAGTCGTCTGCATCGACACAGGAGTAAGGAAACATGGCGAAGCTGAACAAGCCCTTCAACTCGGGAGATGTCGAGCCGAACAAAGCGTTCGAACTCATCCCGAACGGCTGGTACGCGATGCTGATCAGCGAGAGCGAGATCAAGCCCGTGAACGACAAGCCGCAGTGCTGGTACGTCAAGCTCCGGCACGAAGTCGCCGAGGGCTACCATCCCGAACACGCGAACCGAGTGGTCTTCAGCAATCTGAACCTTGGCAACGACAACCCCGACGCCGTTCAGATTGCAGAGCGCGACTTCTCTGCGATCTGCCGCGCGGTCGGCAAGCCGATCGTCGAAGACACCGACGAGGTTCACGGCATTCTGATGTCGGTCAAGATCGGAACCAAGGCCGCGCGCGCTGGCTACGACGCACAGAACGTCGTGAAGGGCTACGCGCCGCTCTCCGAACACTTCAAGCCGACAACGGCCCCCGTCGCTGCAACTGCAGCCGACAAGCCGGCCGCAGCGCCAGCGAGCGGCGCTGCGGGAGAGCCGGCGCCGTGGGAAAGAGGCGACAAGCCCTCGACTCCGACCGGCGGCTGATCGCGCAACCGGGGCGCTCGGGCTCCCGATGCCGCTACGGCATTGAAGATCGATGCGCACGTCTCCCTGCGTGCGCATCGATCGCCGGGCAACTCACGCACTCGAAGCCAGGTCCGAACGCATGGTCAAGATCCCTGAGCGCAAGCTGTCGACGTCAGACGCGCTTCATCAGCACTACGAAGAGAGCGGCTCCGACTGGCGCCGCGATCATCTCGGCGCCTCGTTGATCGGGCGTGAATGCACGCGCCAGCTCTGGTACGGGTTCCGATGGTCTGCCGCTCCGAAGTTCCCCGGACGCGTGCTCAGGCTGTTCGAGCGCGGTCAACGCGAAGAAGAGTGGCTCGCGCGCGACCTGCGTGCGATCGGCGTCGATCTCAGGACAACGCAGGAAGACAGCGAGGATCAGATTCGCGTTCTGCTTTTCCCGCACTTCGGCGGATCGTGCGACGGCGTCGGACTCGGATTTCTCGAAGCTCCGAAGACGTGGCATGTCTGGGAGTGCAAGACGTCGAACGCAAAGCAGTTCGCGATCCTGAAGAAGCAGGGCGTCGAGAAGGCGAAGCCTGAGCACTACGCGCAGATGCAGCTCTACATGCACGGCCTGAAGCTAAAGCGCGCGTTCTACCAGTGCGTTTGCAAAGACAACGACGAGATCCATCAAGAGCGCATTCACTACGACCGTGCGTTCGCCGAGTCGCTCATCGCCAAGGCCGATCACGTCGTCTTCGCAAGCGAGCCGCTCTCGAAGATCTCAGAAAACCCGACGTTCTATAAGTGCAAGTGGTGCGACTTCGCGGGCATCTGCCAGTATCGCGAGGTCGAGTCGCTCGAACGCAACTGCCGAACATGCGCGAGCGTCACTTGCATGAAGGACGGGACTTGGCGATGCGATCATTTCCAAAAGACGCTGACGCCTCAAGAGCAGCGCGATGGATGCGGCCAGCATCTTTTCATCCCTAAGATGCTCCCGTGGGAGCCTCGAGATTTCGACGAGATCGCTCGCGCAATGACCTACATCGATGAGCAGGGCGCGCGCGTCATCGACCAGGGCGGCGAGCTGACGGTTCGTCCCTGATGTCCGTTCTCGTTCCGCGCGACTATCAAGAGGCGTGCATCGCTGCGCATTACAGCTACTTCGATCACGCCACTGGGAACCCGTTGTTCGTGGTGCCTACGGGCGGCGGCAAGTCGCTGATCATCGCTGAGTTCATCAAGCGCACGCTGTCGCGATGGAAGCACACTCGAATCCTCGTGCTGACGCACGTCAAAGAGCTGATCGAGCAGAACCACGATGAGCTGCTTTCGCAGTGGGGCGGCACGTTCTGCCCGGTCGGTATCTATTCGGCCGGCGCAGGGCGGCGCGACGTCCATGATCAGATCATCTTCGCGGGCATTCAGTCGATCTGGGACAAGGCCGAACTGCTCGGTCACTTCGATCTTGTGCTCATCGACGAAGCACACTTGGTTCCGAAGAAAGGCCAAGGCCGATACCTGAGCTACCTCGAAGATCTTCGAGCAATCAATCCGCGAGCGCGTGTGTGCGGCTACACGGCGACGCACTATCGCTTGGATGGCGGCTACCTTCACTCCGGCGAAGGCCGCATGTTCACCGAAGTCGCCTACGACGTTCCTGTCGAGCTGCTGATCGAGCAGGGGTATCTAGCGCCGCTCGTTGCGAAGAGGCCCGAGCATGTCATCAACACTGAAGGCCTCGGCATGTCGGCCGGCGACTTCAAGAGCGGCGAGCTTGAAGCCGCTGCCATGGCTGGCGAGTGCGTCGAGCTTGCCGTCGCCGAGACCGTTCAAATCGCGCGCGCAGAGAATAGAAAATCACTGCTCTTCTTCGCGTCAGGCATCAGCCACGCCGAGAAGATTATCGACGAGCTTGCAAGCCATGATGTCGAAGCGCTCGGGGTGTTCGGTGGAACCCCGAAGGAATCTCGGGCCGACACTGTCTCGCGATTCAAAAACGGAGAACTCGAAGCGCTCGTGAATGTTGGCGTTCTAACGACGGGATTCAACGCGCCTCGATGCGACTTGATGGCAGTCATGCGCGCGACGCATTCGGCTTCGCTTTATGTTCAGATCATGGGACGCGGGATGCGCATCTTCCCCGGCAAGAAAGACTGTCTCGTTCTCGACTACGGGCTGAACGTCGAGCGCCACGGGCCGATCAATCGCGTGAAGCCGACGAAGCCAGGTTCTGGAAACGGAAAAAGCGAAACCCCCGTGAAAGAGTGCCCGGAGTGTCACGCGTATTCGATGCTCGCGGTAGGCGCCTGCTCGCACTGCGGATACGCATGGCCCGAAAGAAAGGCCGGCGTTAGCCATGAGAACGAAGCGAGCTTCGCCTCGCCGATCGACATGCAGCCCGAGAGACCGAACATCAAAAGGGTGACCGACATGTTCTTTCGGCGGCACACGAAGCCGGGCTCCCCCGACTCGATGCGCGTCGACTACGTTCTCGGCGTCACAGTCGTCAGCGAGTGGGTTTGCATCGAACACAAGGGATATGCGCAGCATCGCGCGGCGGAGTGGTGGCTGCGGTTTGCCAAACCCCCGTTCCCTTCGAGCGTCGATCAGGCGATCGAGCGATCCGACGAGATCAGAAGACCTGTCGCGATCTCGGTCAAGTTCGACCGGAAGTTCAATCGCCCCGGAGCCGCATACTTCACCGAAGACGACCTTCCTAGCGCGATGCCGGCAGACGAGGCCGTCGAAGACATACCGTTCTAGATGACCGGGCGTTCCGGTATTTGCCGACTTTGCATTTGTGCGAATCGGAGTTAGGGTGCTTCTGCGACCGATCAGGAAAGGCCGGCCGCTTTCAGGTCGCGGGCTTTTGAAGAGCGCGCGACGTTCCTCTCTAGGAGAACGAACCTTGAAGATGTTCAGCACCTTCCTCGCTGCGATGCTGCTCGCGGCCTCTCTCTTCGGCGGCATGGTCAACGCTACGCCGGTTGCAGGAGAACTCTCGTCGCCTGCAGCGTTCGCGTTCGACAACGAAGACGACTGGGGCCTTCCCGCTCTGACCGCCGTCGACATCGTCACCGGACTCGAAACGCGCGTGTTCGAAAGCGGGCTTGTGCTCACGCTCGATCAGGACTTGTGGAGCGATCTTGAGCGTCGCGCTTCGCCCGCATTCGCCGCAGCGCTTGACGGCAGCGGCGGTACTGGCGACGAGTCGATCACTCTCGAATGGTGGTCTGGAAACATCAAGATCACGCTTCGCTTGACTCCGAAGGGAAGCGAGAAGCCGGGCGAGTTCGCTAAGCGGCTAGGCGACACGCTCGACACACTGCAGAAGTTCTTGCCCGACACCGGGCCGCCTAGCGGCGGCGGGCAAGGCAGCGGAGGCGGCGGCAGCGGCGGCGGCGCTGCCGGCAGCCTCGGCGGCTGAACCGGAACAACAGCATCACCCTCGCGGCGGCTCGGCACTGAAGCCGGGCCGCCGCTTTTCTTTGGAGCGCGAGCACGATGACCGATGAAGAGATGACGCAAGATGTGCGCGCGGCGCGAACCGCGATCGCGAACATTCTTCAAGACAAAACACGCAGCAACCGTCAGGTTGTTTCCGACCTGTCGATGCTGAAGTCCGAGATCGACACTGCGATCCTCGCGGTTGTCATCGGTGGCATTGACGGCGCCGACTCTTCCCGAAAGGAGCGATCGCCTTGACCTCTTTGAAAGGCCTGCTCGAACCGTCGCCGTCTGGCGCACGTCTCACGAAGCCTCAAGCCGGCATGATCTGCGCCGTCGTCGCCGAGGCGCTGCGCACGAGATCCACGGAGTCGCCAGACGTGCGCGACCTCGCTCAGCGCGTGATCATGGAGGCTGTCGCCGCATGGCCCACTGATCGGAGCTGCGTGACGTGCGGCTTCGAAAGCGAAGGCCACCACTGCGAGAGATGGGACAAGTCCGTTCCTGACCACATCGTCGACGTGGGCTGCGACGAGTGGGAAGAGCACGGAGTTCCGTTTTGAACGCCAGCGCCACGATCAAGGAAGCGCTTCTGCCGGCATGCCGCCCGTCGCTCTCTGGAAAGATGATCTCTTTCAACGATGCGAGCGGGAGGCGTGTCGCGTTCTGGGGAGACGGTACAGGGCGCTGGCTTCGCTATCCGAGTTTTGATGAAGTAAGCGGCCCTGACTCCCGGATCCTTCAGCGGCTCGCATTCGCTGAAGACTGACCAATGACAGACGACATGATCGCGCGACCTCCGCACTACAACGCGACTTCGATCGAGCCGATCTCCGTGATTCAAGATTGGTCGCTGAACTTCTGCCTTGGAAACGTCGTGAAGTACATCGCTCGCGCGCCACACAAGGGCAGCGAACTTCAAGACCTTCGTAAAGCCGCGCAGTACCTACAGTTTGAAATCGAACAGGCGGAGCGACGCGAGCCGAGCCAGGTTCAGGAAGGCTTCGGTTGAAATACGAAACGCGCATGAAGCTCGCGCGGTTCTTCAGGCTTTGCGCGATCGCTTCGGCTGCTTGGCTTTCGTGGGAGCTGGCGCACTACATCTAGTGCCCGGTCGAGCAGCGCGGCGGATTCGTCAATAATGCAACTTGGCATTTGCTCGAAGCGCGCGCGCGCCGTTAGTATCCGCTGCCATGGGAGCCCGTCACTTACAGCTCGCGCTTTCATACGCCGAGCTTGGATGGCAGGTCTTCCCGGTCCACTCGGTCGACGCGGACGGCAAGTGCTCATGCCATGACCCCGGCGGTCCAAACTGCTCGCCGGGCAAGCATCCGCGCACGCGTCACGGACTGAAAGACGCAACCGATCTCGAAGAGACTGTCGTCGAGTGGTGGTCGCGATGGCCTGACGCGAACATCGGCATCGCGACGGGAGAGGCGTCGGGCCTTTGGGTTCTCGACGTCGACATTCGTTTCGATCGATCGACCGGCGAGATCAAGACCGACGGCGAGGCGTCACTCGCAAAACTCGAGGCCGACAACGAAGCTCTTCCGAGCACGATGACGGCCAAGACCGGCGGCGGCGGTCGGCACATCTATTTCGCGTGGGACTCCGACGTTCCTGTCGGATGCCCCGGCGGCATGCCGAAGGGAATCGACATCAAGGGCGAGGGCGGCTACGTCTTGGCCCCGCCGTCGCTACATGCCTCTGGCATCCGCTACGCGTGGCTCTCCGACCCCGAGACCTCTCCGCTCGCGCCGGCGCCGCCGTGGCTCGTCAGGCGCGTCCTGAGCGGCCCTGAGCGCGGCCACGGCTCTCCGCCGGCCGGAGACAGCCGCGACCCGCCGCAGGCCGGCACGCCGGCGCCCTGCGGCCCTCTGGCAGCCGTCGACGGCGTCGACGAAGAGATGCTTCAGGCCTTGGCGACGATCCCGCCGAACGTCGGGTACGAAGATTGGCTCGCCGTGGCGATGGGCCTTCACGAAGAGACCGGCGGAAGCGAAGCCGGATTCGGCGTCTTCCTCTCGTGGTCGGCGCGAGCCGAGGGCTTGCTGACGCCGAGCGGGAAGCCAGCCTTCGCCGGCGAAGGCGGGTGTCGCGCCAAGTGGAACAGCTTCTCGACATCCATCGGGAAGAACTCGCGCGGCCGGCGGACGGTCTTCGACATCGCGATCCGGCGCTTCGGCTTCAGGCCTCTGAAGCTGCCCGAGCAACAGAACGACGCTTCGCCGGCGCAAGCGATGCCGGCACTCTCGCTGAAGCCAGAGTGGATTTGGGATCGACACGCAGCGCCAGAGTTCCCGATCGATGAAGCCTTCCCGCCCGCGCTGACATGGCTTCGCGAGTTCCTGAAGAAGCTCGCGTGGACCTATCAAGTCCCGGTCGACCTTCCGGTTCTACTCGCGGCCCCGATCGCAATGTCGGCGCTCGCCGGCAAACTCGAAGTGAAGGTTCCCGGCGAGCGCTGGAAAGAGCCGGCCGTACTCTGGACGATCTGCGCGATGACATCGGGCTCGGGCAAATCTCCCGTTCACAGAGATCTGATTCGGCCTGTGCGCGAATGGGAAAAGGCGCTCGACAACAGCTCCGCCGAAGCCGAGCACGCAACGCGACTGATGCTCGCCGAGTCCGACATCAAGCGCGCGCTGCGCGAAGTAGAGAAGACCGCCAAGGGTCTGAACGAAGAGTCGAAGAAGCGCGCGGCTGACGAGCTGCTCGAAGCGAACAAGAAGCTCGCTTTCGCGAAGGCCTCGGTCGTCACGAGCGACGCGATTATCGCATCGGAGGCAACCTCCGAGCGACTCGTCGAACTGCTTCAGCGCAGCCAAGGTCGCGTGCTCGTCTCGGACTCGGAGGGCGACACGTTTGATGTCGCGATGGGGCGCTACAGCAGCGGCGCCCCGAACCTCGGCCCATGGCTAAAGGGGTACGACGGAGATCAGATCAAGCAAGAGCGCATCGGTGGCGACCGCGTTGTTCACAGGCCGCTGATCAACGTCGGCGTTGCGACGCAGCCAGAGGCTCTGCAGTTTCTTTCGGACAAGGTCGCGCAGGGCCGAGGCTTTGTAGCCAGGTTCGCGGCCGCCATCGTGTCGCCGTCCGTAGGGCGCCGGTTCATGCCGGGCCGCGACATGGAAGACGCTGAGTTCTCGCAGTGGGAGCGACGCATTACCGAACTGCTCAACGTGAAGCGCATCGAAGAGCCCGACGAGATCACGCTCAGTGAAGAGGCGCGGCGTGAGTTCGCGGAGTGGGGGCAAGACCTATTCAGCGAGATGGACAAGATCGAGATCGACGAGGGCGAAGATCCGCGCGATGCATGGCATCGCAAATACCCCGGCAAGGTGCTGCGCATCGCGCTTCTTCTTCACGGCATCCAGGAAGACGGCCTGCGCCGAGCCGTCATCGACCTTCACACGATGCGCGCTGCGATTGCATGGGGTCAGTACCTCGCAGGGCATAACAAGTCGATCTCTGCGACACTGCGAGACGACCCCGAGCTTCGCATCGCCGAGCGCGCGCTCGAATGGCTCGATCGAAAAGGCTACAGCGGAAAGACGTTCACGCGCCGCGACCTTCAGCGCGGCCTGCAGGGCGGACGCTCTTCAGTGAAGACCGTCCACGATCTCGCCGGGCCTCTCGCCGTACTCGTCGAAACGAACTGGATAACCGGCATCGGAAAGCCTGTCGCCGCAAGCGGGCCGAGGCCGCAGACATGGAAGACCTACCAAGTGAACGCCTCGCTCTCTGAGACGCTCGACGAGCACAGGGCCGCGCCGGCGAACCCGTCACGCGAGAAGCTAAAGGCCGAAGACGGCCGCCCGAAGCGATGGTAGCGCAGCGATTTGCACGTTCTGCCGAACGGGTGTTTACTAGTGAACTTGCATTTTGTTCGCTAGGGGCGCTCGCTATGATCGAATCCTTTCTTTTTCAGTCGCAGGAGCACGTCGAGATCTGGTGCAAGCTGACCATCTTCTCGCTTCTGCTTGTCGCAGCGTTCCTGATGATCTCGGGGCGCCTGTTCGACTTCGTCGACAAGGTTGACGGGACGTCGGCGCGAGAGGATCGCAGGCCGTGAGCGATCAAGGCCATATGTTCGAGCATGGCTCGGCGCGAGAAGTCTCACGCAAAATCGAGCGACCGGCAATGGATGTCGTCGAGTCAGGCTTGACCGCGCTCGAAGCCAAGATGCCAAACCGAAAGACGCGCGTCAGGGTCGACGCGTTTCTTGTTCTCAAGGGCGGGCGGGCTTGGCCGATTCCGAGCGACGCAAAGATCAGGCTTGAGATCGTCGAGCGCGTTGTCGAGTTCGACAGCGATCGCAAGCCGATCAGCGGCGGATCGCATGCCGACTAATCGACCGCGACGGCAGTGCGCAAAATGCCCGTGGAAGGTTGCGGCAGATCCACATGACATTCCCGGAGGATACAGCGAAGAGAAGCACGCGAATCTGTCAGGAACCATCTCAGCAGGATTCGACGTTTTGAAAATGTTCGAGCCACTGCGCATCATGGCCTGCCACGAGACGCCGACGACGCACGAGCTGCCTTGCGTCGGATGGATCGCACATCAAGCCGGCGAAGGGAACAACGTTCGCTTGCGCATGGCGATCGCGCAGGGCTCGGTCGACGCAAACGTCGAGACCGTCGGCGATCAGCATTCGAGTTTCGAAGACACTCTCCCGCGATAGGGCTAGCTAATGGGCTGGGCGAACTGCGGCTACAACCGCGAGCACGGCGTTTGGATGGGCTACGCGCACGACGGAATCTGCATGGAACCAGGTTGCGACGAGATCATAGATCACGGCGTCAGCTACGCATGCGGCGGCATGCACGAAGGCGGCGAGCTTGGATGCGGTCGCTACTTCTGCGGTTCGCATCTCAGCTCGGCGTCGCATCCCGTCGACGAGACGGCCTTTATTTTGCGCGAGCCAGGGTCGCCGGCGATCGCGACCGATGTCGACACGTTCATCCTGACTCAGCTTTGCCGGATCTGCAGAGCTGCCATCGAAGCCGCGCTTCAGTGCGAAGTGCTGTCGCCGGCCGGATTCCTAGAAGCCGCCGCGACGCTGCGCAAGGCGACCGGATCATGGCCCGACGTGCTGATCATCGGTAGCGACGAGCTTCAGCCGTTCGCCGACCGACTCATGATGCTTCACTCGATTGCACGTTCTCAGCCAGGGTTTTCGCCATGACGGACGCGGCATTTGCCCCGGAGTTCTTTCGCTACGGCGTCTTCAGCCCCGAAGGACTTCTCTGCTCGGAGATCTCGGAGAGCGAGGCGCATGCATGGTGGTCGGCGTCGAGCATCTCGCGAATCAGCGCGAACAATCTGCGCTCTCGCGGCTACACGCTGCATCGCGCAGTCTGCCGGTTCGACGGCGCTCCCGTGAAAGGAAACGCCTAGTCCGCTGTTGCCTTGCGCGTCGGCGCTTCGCGTACATTGTAGGTCGCGTCTTGCGCAAGGCGCGCAAGACCTCGCTTAGCACCTACGCGGAGATGCACCTATGGGCCGGCCCGTTCCATCGCTCACGCTCGAAAAACTCGAGAAAGAGTTCCGTCTCGAAGAAGACGGCAAGTATCCGATTCATGTCGACGGCGACCTCGTCGGCTGGGCCTACCGATTCGGCCGAGAGTACGGCATCGAGTACGGCGACCTAGCTCTCGCCGCTCAGGAAGGCGTCGACCTGTCACGCGACCTCGACATCGGGCCTGCGCTCGTTACGGTTCATTCGCACGACGGCAGTCAGGTTCTCGACGTCTTCGAGACGGAGTCGAAGCCGGTTCCATTTTGCACGCGTCTGCCGTTCTTCCTTCCGGGCGACGCGCCGTTCAGGGTCGACAAGCGCGACGTCGCCTATCGCGACTTCCTGATCGGCGGCGGGCCGACGCTCGACGAAGTGCCCGTCGGCGACCTCGATCGCTTCTATCGCTGGGGTCCGAGCCCCGACCCCGAAGACACTGACGCGACCGGCAGCGGTCGCGTGCATGCACATCGCAGCCCGGTCGAGATGTCGATCCTCGTTCGCGACATCGTGCTTGGTGAGCAGCCGACGCACGAACAAGCGGCCGACCTCGATCGATGGATCGTCGAGCAATGCGCGCGCGGCTACTGGGCTACGCTCTGGATGAAGCCGCGCACGCTCGAAGACAAGCCGACCTATACGGGCGCCGACGTCGTCAGGATCGACGAGTTCGAGGTCTACGACGCACACGCCATGCGCGACTACATTGTGCCCGGCGATGACTTCGAAGGGCCGCCCGGACTCGTTCTCGGCAACGGATACCGCGTCATGCTCGGAGGCTTCTGGGCGGGATTCGGTCGGCGCCTTCCCGAAGGCGTCGACTGGGATGGTTCCGGCCTCGCCGCCGGCAGCTCGCTGCATATGACCGTCGACTCGCTCGTCTTCGGCGCCGTGTTCTTCCGCAGCCAGGTTGCGGCCGAAGGCGCGCTGTCGCACTTCCAAGCTGCAAGCTCGTTCTTGTGGGCCGGCGAGAAGTGGCCGAGTCGCGGGCACGGCTGGCAGCTCGACTGCGGAGCGAAGCTCGCTCCGGTGCTCCGCTACCAGAAGCCGCACGTCACGCACTCGGTCATCCGTTCAATCGAAAAGTCGCTCAACGTGCTTGCTGCTCAGAACAAGGGCGGCATGCCTGCGCCCGACAACGGCCAGACGATCGAGGGCGGGCACCTGACCTACGACGAGGTCAAGGTCGCGTTCGAAGATGTGATTCGCGCCGTGCATCCCGAGTGGAGTGACAAGCAGGTTCACGACGCCATCGTTCTCGGCGCGGAAAGCGACGCAGCTTTCTACGTCGGGATCCTGATCACGGGCCTCGACCATCTCCTGTCGCTTTGGGATGCCTACGGAGTTTGGCAGAAGCACCCCGACGGAGCACCAGCCGGAGCCGACATGCGACGCCTCGCGATGGAACAGCACAAGTACGCGACGAACTTCCTCGTCAACATCTGCGCCAAGCCGAAGCTCGATGTTCATCAAGGAATCACTGCCGGCAAGCGCGTTCCGTCGGGCGGAATCTGGAGCGACGCCGGTACGGCGTTCGGCCTTGGCGAAGGCGGCGACGACGGGAACACGATCAAGGGCACGAACATTCGCTTTGTCGTCGGCGCGCTCGCGCTCTCGGCCACGCGTCACGGAATGCCCGAGATTCTCGAGATTGGCCGCACGACGCTCGGCATCTGCAATCAGGCGAAGTGGTGGAACGGGAAAGACAAGACCGCCGCGATGCTCGAATGCCTGTGGCCTGTCGCCGCGCACTACGGATGGAACGGCACCTTCAACGTGAAGTCGCCATCGATCGTCGATCAAGGCAAGGCCGCTTCGACTGAGGTCGCGATCGTCTGATCCGTGCTAGGCTCTGGGCGCTGGCATGGGTTGAGAGTCCCGAAAAGTAACTGACGCCTGTCTCGTCGAGCAGCCGAGGCAGGCGTCTTTCATTTGCGCTTGATCATGCCCGCGCGAACCATTTCATTGTGACGCTGCTCCGCGCGCGCATGCGTCCTGTCGACGCGCATTCCGCGATCCCACCACTGATGATCGCACGGGTAGCAGCGCGCCGCGAGCCGCACGATGCCGCCGGGGTTGCTGCGCTTCGACTTGATGCGCGCATCGTGGTAGGTGTTGAACGTCCCGCACTTCGGGCACTTCGCAGAGATCATCGAGGCGACGCGCGCGAACGGCGTCGCACTTGAGCCCGATGCGGTCGGCTGGCCTGACGTCATCGTGCGCCCGCTTTCGCTGCGCGCTGAATGAGAACGAGTCCGGCGGCGATGTCTTCGAGCGTCGGGCCTGTCGGCGAACGCTTCATGTGGTCGGCGAGGCAGCTCGCGGCTTCGAGTTCTTCAGGGCTCCAATCGAAAGCGGCGGAGGCCTCTTCGAGCGCGCCGAGCGCAACGGACATCAGCGCGACAGCGCGTGCCGTTACGACATCAGCGCAAGGTTCTGGTCTAGGTACAGGCATGCACGCTCTCCGAGTAGGAAGTGGAAGGGCCGAGACGCGCATTACCCCCGACTCGCATGATCGGCCGTCGCCTAACGAGCCAGGACCGTCCCGCGCTATCACTCGGGCAAGAGATGCGCAGGGAGACACCGGCGCACTTCACGGCCCTTCCGACGAGAAGCCTACCTTGCGCATTTTCGTTTGTCGAATAATATCAAACCTCGCTCATGTCGCTGCGGCCATCCGCCGAAGATAGCTGCTCAAGCGGACCTCTCCCGGAAAACATCCAATGAAGACCGTCACACGCAAGATCGGAAGCAACCGAGGCCGGCCGCGCCTCTGGCTCGAAGGCAAGCTGCTGAGCGACGCAGGGTTCAAGCCCGGCGATCGCTACGACAGGACTTTCGGTTCAGGGCTGACCATACTTCTTCAGAAGCGCTCAGATGGCGCCTACACGGTGAGCGGGAAAGGCGAGAAGCCGATCATCGACATCGCCGGCGCCGATCTGATCAGGGCCTTTAGCAAGCTCGGCGTCATGCCGAAGTCTGTCAGCGTCAAGGCTCTTGAACGAGGCTCAGGCATCGTCTGCGACGCGATCTTCGAATAGAATGAAACTCATCTCATGTTACTGGGCGCCTCTTCCGAATAGGTAGGTAACCCCGACAAGGAACACGAGATGAACAGCCCGCGCATCGACAGCAACCTGACCTTCTTCCCTCACCACATCGCCGAAGCCAAGGCCGCAGCGCTTCAGGAGAGCGACCCCGAATGGAGCTACTTCGCACTTCCCTGCATCGTCGGCCCTTACTCGATCATCTTGGCGATCGACGAAGAGGGCGCTCTGCTCGGGAACTTCTAGACGAGATGCCAAGCATGAAAACACGCAAGCACTACGGCAGCGCGCGACGTCGCGGGCTGCTTCGACAAGGCCTGTTGCACAGGACAAGGCAGGCCGCATCCGAGAGGCTTATGAGCACACGCGAACAACAGGGCGCGCTCGCGCGCCAATGGATCGAAAGCAGGATCTCGCCGCACATCTCGATCGAGAAGTTCAAGCACTACACGCCGCATGAGATCAAGCAAGTCTCGCTCGGGCAGCTCAAGACGTCGATCGAGTGGTACGCAGCGCGGTTCAGCAACGGCAGCGCGTGCGTCTACACGAGCGCGTCTGGCAATGGCGCGCAGATCGTCTCCGAGACGACTCAGCTCGAATGGCATCGAAGCCTCGATCAGCTTGTCGCGACGATCGCTCTTGACATCGCGAACACGTTCGCTGAGCGCGACGAGGAAAAGGCGATCGAGTCGAGGCGCAAGGCAGACGCGCTGCTCGTGTTCACGAAACAGGAGACGGCATGATCACCAAAGGCAAGCTCGCGAGCGAAGGCATCCGAGACATCTGCGCGAAGCTGTCTGCTCTTTCAGACACGACGCGCATGCGGATCATCGAGGCCTTGGTCAACGACACCGATGACGTCGGAGTCTGCGTCGGGGGGCTCGTCGAAGCACTCGGCATTGACCAGCCGAAGATCAGTCATCATCTTGCTGCGCTGCGCTCTGCCGGTCTCGTCACGAGCGAGCGCTGCGGCCGGCACATCTTCTATCGGCCAGCGTGGCAGTATTCATCGGGCGGGCACTTCCTCGCAGGCCAGCGGCCAGGGCGCGCGGCCTTCAAGATGGACGGCCTGTCGATCGTCTTAGACTTCGACGAGGCCGTGCGCTGAATCTCGAGTTTCGTCTCAAGTGCCGACTGCGCAGCAAGCTATCGGCCGCGCAGTCGGCGTCATCGATCTATCCCCGCGCCGGGAAAGACCGTCTCCCGCGAGCGACAAGCTCGAAGGCGATCGGGCATCCTCGGCCAGCCATCGAAGAAAGTCAAACCGCATGAGCGATCTTGGAAAAGGAACGTCTCGACGTCGCGATGAGTTCATCGAAGCGGTTCGAGGCGTCTGCAGATCTCACGGCGTTTCGCTTTCCCATGAAGACGGTCACGGCCTGTTTGTCGTCACGGACTGGAACCGATCGGACGACGAGTGGATGGCAGACGCCGTCGACAAAATCGAAACGAGCGACGCGATGATATCTAAGGCGTCAGGCTGCAGCCTTCCGGTCGACTACTCGTGCAAGGTCGTCAAGAGGCGCTGCAAGGGCTCGACCGCATGGAACCCGACAGGCGAGTCGTGGACGTGGAAGGTCTCGACGACGTGCGGAACGGTTGCGTTCGGGCCTCGCCTTAGCTGGCCCGACAAGTCGGAGAAAGACCTGCGCATTTTTCTTGATGCGCTCGGGTTCACGGATCAGAAAATCGAGGTCGTTGAATGAGCAAGCGATACGGAAGAAACCAAAAGCGACGCGCGCGAGAGCGTATTCAAAGCCTTGAATCTCAGTGCTCTTCGCTGCGCCTATCTGCCGAAGCGCTACGCAGCAAAGAGAGCAAGTCGGCGAGGCTGATGCAGTTCGTGAGCGCGCGACTCAGGGAGGTCGGAGCGGACATGTCGCCCATGGAAGAAGCGCGATCGATCGAGCTGCGCCTTCCTGAAGACGCAAGGGAGTTCCGGCTTCCCGTTCATGGCCCCGCGCTGTCTATTCACGAGGCTGGCGCGCTGGCCGCTCTCGATTCGATCGCAGAGTCAGTGGCGATGCGTGTCATCGAAGCCGGCATCGAGAGGTCGGCGGGCGATCTTCGCGGAGAGGTTCATGCCTACGCGACATTCGGAAGCAGCCGAAGGGCCGTGTACACGATGAGCGATCAGGCTTTCTTTGAGGCTTCCTACAGCGGGCGCATTCACGAAGAGATCGCGCGCAGGCTGAATGAAGAGCTTCACCGCATACCTCCGTTCAGGTAATCCGAAACCAGGTTCAAGTCGCCCTGCTTGTCTGCCGAAGAGGATGGCATCCCAAACGGAGACAGCTCGATGATCAACGACTACGGAATCGAAACCGACGCGATCGCAGTCCGCGACGTGATCGCCTTCAAGCTCGACGTCGAGCACTACGCCGAGATCATCGAGGTACGTCGATCGCGCCTCGGCGGGCGCGAGTTCGTCGTCAGGATGCGCGAGGAAGATGGCGAGGCGCAGCTCGAAGCGGGCGACGAGCATGCAGTCTGGGAGCGCGACGCGTTCGATCACTTGCCATCCAAGCGCGGAGTCTCTGAGATTTCTTCGAAGTCGGCTCATGTTGAGCGGTTCGCTTGACGAAGAGGTAGGTACCTCGCAACGGAGACTCAGCAATGAGCAACGAAGCCAAAGCAAACGAAGCGCCCGCGCCCGACCAAAGCATCGACGCAGAGCTTCTGCGCGACTTGGTCGCCGAACTTTCTGACGCCGCGAAGCGCCGGATCGTGAAGAAGTACAAGAAGCGCGTCGACGGCATGCGCAACAGCCAGACGCCAGGGCATGCGTTCTGGTTTCCCGAGCACTCCGCCGCATTGCAGCGCGTGAAGAGCGTCATCGGCGTTTGAGAAAAAAGGCAGCCGGCGCTCAAGTCAAAGGGCGCCGGCTGCCGAAGAGGCTGGTAACCCAACGGAGACTCTGACGATGACCACCAAGATCAAGTTCGCTCGCGCCCTCGGGCGCTGCCGCGCTTGCAAGGCCGGCGTCTCTGCCCCTGTGATCAAGGTCATGACCGAGCGCGGAGAGCATCGCCCCGGCGTGCCGATCATCAAGACCGAGTTCGTTTGGGCGACCCGTCGCGCCGCGCGCCCCGTGCGCTTCAGCTCCGCGAGTGTTGAATGCGCGTGCGGCGCGGCAGTGAGCGTGTCCGTCGTCAAAGGCCGCGTGAACGCTGACGCCGCTTGCAACGCGAAGTGCGAGGCCTCGACCGGCCCGACCTGCGAGTGCGCCTGCGGCGGCGAGAACCACGGCTCTGCGCACTGAGAAAAGATCGCCTGCAGGTATCAAGTCGCAGGCTCGACTTCGACGAAGAGGCTGCTACCGGCAGCAAGCCGCAGCCGGGCAAAACGAAAGGGAAGCGCCATGAAGAACGACCACGATCAGCACGCCGGCGAGCATTGCGACTTCGAGCCTACGACTGGCGTTTGCGAGGTCTGCGGAGTTTCGAACGACATCTGCGAAGAGTGCGACGGCGTCGGCTATCACCGCGACGACTGCGCGCACGCCGACAGCGGAGATGCTCTCTTCGACGCGATTCAGGCGCCGCTCGCCGAGGCCTTCCGGTTGCTGCGCGGGCTCGACGAGGAACTCTGCGAGGCCTCGGCTCGCCTTGCCGAACTGAAGCCGGGCGACCTCGCTCGCGTGCGCAAGATCGTCGACACCCTGAAGCAGATTCGGATCTGAGAAAAATCTCGAGATCAGCTCAGGTTGCGAGCGCCGGCTTCCGAAGAGGTATGTACCTCGCGACGGAGATCGCACGATGAGCTACACAAAGAAAAGCCCGGCCCGATTCGCCTGCTCGACCTGCGGCATCGCTCATGACGGCATGCGCGACGCCGTCGAATGCTGCCCCGAGATTCTTCTCAGCAAGCAGGTCGTCGCGTTTCTTCCGAGCCGCCCCGAGATCGGTTCGGTCGTCTGGTCTGCCTTCGTTGCCTTCGAGACCGGCGACGTCGAGCGCAGGTTCAACTACTGGCATCGCCGCGCGCTGCGCGCCCTCGCGCGCGGCATGAGCGAGGCTGAGCACAACCCCGCTTGCTACGGCGTCTGAGAAAAAGCCAGCGCGCCTCTCAAGTCCATGGGGCGCGCTGGCCGAAGAGATTGTTACCCACGAACGGAGACAACGCCATGAAGGCCCCGAGCAACAGACCGACCGAGAGAGTCAGCATCGCCGGCTACCTCGCCGACCTTCTTCATCAAGGCCCGGTCAACGGACAAGAGCACTACGTCGTGTCGCGAGCGAACGGCATGTTTCAGATCTGGACCGACGACCCGCCCGGCGCTTCCGACGGATACCCGCGCTGCGTGGTTCAGTCCGAAGACCTGAACAAGCTGCGCGCGTGGTGGAAGGCCAACGCCTGAGAGAAAAAACCTTCGGGCGGACTCACGTCGAGCCGCCCGAAGGTCGAAGAGGTTGTTACCCCCAAGCGAGCGACAGCCATGACCAACGAAGCGAAGATCATCTCGACTACGACCGACAGCGGCACGACCTGCGTCGCCGCGACCTGCGGCAAGAAGGAAGCCTTCCTGACCTTCAACGCCAAGCGCGGCGATGTCTCCGTGCTCTGCATCAACGCCGCGCATAGGGCCTACCGCGCGAGCCTTGGCCGCGTCTTCCGCAACGTCGACGAGGCCCTCGCGGCCTACAAGTCCGAGACCATGCGTACAATGATCCGCGCCGGATACGCTGAAGCCTGCGCAGTTTTGATGGGCTGAGCTAGCGATCGAAGAATCCCTGCTTTCGAAAAGTTCGAGACGTGATAGTCTTTCCGGGATTGGAGCGGGAAGGCATATGGCGAAGATCGAATCGAAACGCGTGGTCAAGGGAACCGACGTCGCCGGATGGGTTGCGATGTGCCTATGCCTAGAAAGCATCCGTTTCGCCGTCACGCCTAAAGAAGACGGCGAGTTCGAGTTCACCGCGAGCTGCGGGCCTGCGACGCTGCGGCGCATGGTCGCCGAGTTCGTGACTGCGCGAGAGGAAGGCGAAGACTATGGCGGGTGACGAAAAATCAGGCGAGTACAAAGAGCGCGCGCTCATAGCGATAAAATCCTATTTCGACTGCGCCTTTGAATGCGACCGAGAGGAAGTCTTGCTCGCTCTCGCGAGGGATGACCTCGCGGTAACTGAAGAGCTGCTCATCATGGCCGACGCGAACGCGAAGGCTCGCGCACGCAGTTCGTTCTCGATGTTCTTCGCCGGCCCTGTCGGCATCGACGCCTTGGCCGACGACGTGCGGCCTTCGAGTCGCGCCGCGTGGAGTGCCGCATGGAATGAAGCGTGGAAGATCGAGGGTGCTCCACTGCGCAGTGCGCTTTACAGCGCGCGCCTCGACTTCATGAAAGACGTTCTCGGCTGGCGCTGCCGGCGCATTCAATGCGTTGATGTCGGCGAACCCAAGCCGGACGCGACCGCTTGCAAGGCGTGCGGAAAGTCGGCGCCGCTCGTCGATGGCGAATGCCCTGACTGCCGACACTGAGCAACGGGAGAGCAGAGATGCCTGACCGAGTGGAAGACGCGAAGCTCGATGAGCTGCTCAAGCTAGAGCGCGGCGTCGGCCCGTCGGTCTATTTCGGCGTCGAGTACCAGCGCCGACACGAGCTGCGGCAAGAGCTTGCCGGCGCGCTCGCGGCAGAGGTCTTCGCGCTGCGCGCCGAGGTCGCGAAGATGCGCTGCCTGCGGACGCCTGAAGAGATTGAATCCGATGAAGAGCCGGCGCTCTGGTACGAACTTCCTGTGCGCGAGGCGCCAACGCTTTGCACGCTAGCCGAGCTGCGCGAAGATCACGGAATCGAAAACGGCTTCGCTTGGTTTCAAAGCGTCTTCGCGTGGCTTCCGATCCCGAACCCGACGACAGATGTACTCATTCAGGGAGAGAACGACAATGACTGACGAAGCACAGAGCCAGGTTGCGCGCACGATCGCGCTGCGCGGCGGACCGCTCGACCGCAGTTCCTACGAAGTGGTCAGCGGGTTCGACCCGCCGAACATGATCATCGTTCACGATCCCGAAGACTCTTCGTCCGTGCTCTGCTACCGAGTCGACGCCGAGGGTAGCGCAGCGTGGTTCGTGAGCAAGGCGCCGGCGCCTATGGCGCCGGCAAAACTCGAGACCGGCTTCCCGGTCGAGCTTGCCGACGGATGGACCTACGAACCGCTTTGGTGGAAGCCGGCCGGCAAGCCGAAGGTCTACCACTGGTGCATCCGCGCGCCGAACGTGTCTGCGCGCGAGGCGCCCGGCGCCGTGCTCTACATGTCAGAGCTTGAGCATGCGACCGAGGCTGCCCGCGACACCGAGGCGCGCAACACGCTTGCGGCTTGCGGGCACGACCCGAGCTGCGTCGGTCCGGTTCGCCCGACGTGCGAAGGCTGCGATCAAGAGATCGACCCTGACACATGTTGGTGCGGCATCGCGAAGACAGGCCACTCTCGCGAAGAGCACTACTTCACTCCCATGGGTTGCGACTGCGGCCGCAAGCGCGTGGTGAGTCATGCCTGACAAGGTCGCTGACCAGCACTTCGAAGGAGAGGCGCCGCGCCTCGTGTTCTTCTGCCCCGGCTGCGAGTGCGCGCACTGGGTTCGCGTCGAAGGCAGCATCCCGCCTGTGTGGCTATGGAACGAAGATCGCGAGTTCCCCACGTTCTCGCCCTCCGTGAAGACGTGGTGGCCGACTCCCGAGGGCATGCACGTTTGCCATTCGTATGTTCAGGGCGGGCGCATGCGCTTCCTCGGAGATTGCACACACAAACTCAAGGGGCAGACTGTCGAGATTCCAGAATGGGAAAAGGCCTATGAACTCTAAGCCGATGACGACCACGGTCGTTGCACAGTGGCGCGGTCGCACGGGCCGCGTCGTCGCCAAGCTCGAACGCGTGTCGATGGTCGACGCGTCGTTGCGCTTGCGCATGTACACGTCCGACGGCAAGCGCGAGCGCTTCACCGATGTCGAGATGTCGAACGACGAGGCGTGCGCTTGGGCCGAGTCGCACCTTACGGCGCCGTCGCTCTTGAACGCGCGCATCGAGAGGCCATGAGCCCCGTCTGCGTCTGCCGATGGCCGCGCGTGAAGCTCAGCGAGCACGGCGTCGAGTTCTGCGAGAAGTGCCTGTGCTCATGGCTTCCGAGCCATGGATCGCGGCAGCCGAAGAGCGTCGCGCCGGCGACGAGGCCGGGGCCTATCCCGACGCGACAGCAGCGAAGAAAATAAAGCCAGGTCTCAAGTGCGGCGGCTCGCCTTCCGAAGAAGGTATTACCCCCGAACGGAGACTGACCGATGACCACAACGATTCGCATGAACATGGGCGCCACGAAGAAGGCGATCACGGCCTACGCGCAAGATTGGTCGCGCGAGGCTCGCGAATACGGCAGCGGCCGCGCCGCGACTGCCTACATCAACGTTTCGGTCACGCTGCATCGGAACCCCGGAGTCTCGCCGCAAGAGCGCGCCGACGTGCGCTCTGAGCTTGCCGCGATCCTGAAGGGCCTCGACCGCCACGGTCGCCGCGACGCGCGCCGGCAGGCGCGGTTCCTCGCCGAGCAACGCTGAACGAAAAGAGCCGCACGCGAGATGCGTGCGGCTCAGTGCCGGAGTGCTCGTGTAAGGCGCGATAGCGCCGCCCGATGTCTAAGCGTGTTCGGGCCGACACGACGAGGGGAGCCCGGCGCTCCCAGTTCGAAAACTCGAGATTCAGACGGCTCTGCAGAAGAACGGAACGTGCTTCATGACCTCGCGCCGCACGTCGTCGGCAAAGACGAAGGCGCTCTCGCCGAGCGTGAAGAATGGCGTCGGCCACGACGCGCCTGCGTCGTACATCTCCTGAACGGTCTCGCGCGGCGACTTCATCCGGCGCCAGTCGCAGACCGGACACGGCGTCGTGTCGATCATGGCGCGACCTCGCGTGAGAGTGGCAGGCCCGGAAGGCATCGAACCTCCGTCCATGCGCAGCGTCGGCGGAGCTAGCTTCCGTCGCTGTTAGCTGCGTCGCTCTACCGTGCTGAGCTACGGGCCTACAGACGCTCCGATTTGAAGAGAAGGCGCCGCGACGGGAATCGAACCCGTAACAGTAGGCCCGGCCGCTGCAGACGACCGAGGCCCTTGTTCTACCGTTGAACTACACGGCGCCGACCGGGGAGACAGCGAGCCTTCCCTGACAAGGAAGGTCGCGCCGCTACTCCTGCGTTCGGGCTGTCAACCCTGATGAACGCATCGCCCGAGTTATGAGCCAGGGCAACCGGGAGGAAAGATTACTGCATGTCGGCGCACTGGCAACAGGCGACTTTGATTTCTTCCTGCGGAACAATCTTGCAGTGCGGCTGCGGCCTCTCCCAGCTCTGAAGGCATGTGTTCAGCGTGCGAGGATCGCGCGAGTCGTGGATGACCTTCACGCAGAACGCGACGCGCGCTCTGCCGACGTGGTCGATGAAAGCCAGGTTCACGTTGTCGGGCGAGTGAACGAAGCACACCGTTGCCGCGCAGGGCTGCATCTCGTCGAGCATGACCGGCCGCTGCTCGAAGTCTTCATGAACCTTGTACTTCGAGCGGTCGTTCACGTTCGGGATCGCGTAGTAGAGTGCCTTCGCGCCGATCGTCGGGGCCGTCATGACTGAACCTGCGCGCCGACGAAGTGGGGCGGCACGAGCACGCAGAAAGGCGTCTCGCGGCGCTCGACGGACGTGCGGTCAGAGGCCTTGACGTAGGCCGGCAGAATGAAGACGCCGGATCGACCGTGGCTGCCGCCGAAGTGATCGAAGACGACGAGGTTCACAAGGTGCTCGGCGCGAACATGCGTCACGAGCGCTGCGAAGGCGAGATCGGGGTCGCCGGGCGTGAACTGCTCGCGCTGAAGGCCGAAGTCCGCAGAGCTTCGCAGCTCGTGCCTTGATGGGTAGTAGAGCGCGCGTGCTGCGAGTGCGGGCTTGATCATGTGTCGTCGCTCCCGTAGGGCTCGCGACGCAGTAGGGCGCCTCTGAGCCGGTCTGTCGATGGTCGATCGATAGACTATCCCGCGCCGGCGCGCGGCGCGGGCTTTGTCGGAACGTCGGAACAAGGGTATCCCCGCGCATGTAACAGTGCGCCAATATGGCAGCAGCCTAGTCGATGCCGTAGATAGCCGTAGAGTGCTGATATCTACATACTACCTAAAAAAAACCTAACATAGTCTCAAAAGGCTAATTGCGCGTGGTGTAGAATCTGAAGGGATACAGTCGTTCCGACGTTCCGACACATTGAGCCGGGCAACACATATGCAAGAGTTTCGATTCTTCGTTTCGGGCGTTCCTGAGCCCGAGAAGCGCGCTCGCGTCATTCGACGCGGTCGGCCGATGCGCGATCGCAGTGGCGACCCGTGGAAGACAACGATCCGACGCGCGGCGCTCGACGCGCTCGGGCTCGACTTCGCGCCGCGCGCCCCGCTCTTCCCGCTGCCGGCTCCGATCACGCTCGGCGTGCTCGTCTACCTACCTCGACCCGCGTCGCACTTCAGGACCGGACGCAACGCGCACTTGCTGAAGAACAGCGCGCCCACGTTCCCGACGCCAAAGCCTGACCTCGACAACGTGGTCAAGGCCTTGAAAGACGCGCTAGGGAGCTTCGACGGTCTCCCGCCGATCCTCTGGACGGACGACGCGCAGGTCATCGGCTACGACCCGCCGGCCTACAAGCTCTACGCAGAACCAGGACAGCCGACTGGAATCCTCGTGCTCGCTCGTGTAATGAAGACCGCGCCCGCTCCGTGGTAGGGTCGAGCGCGAAGCCGGGAAGCTCCCGGCCCAAAAAAGACGAGCGAACTATGGGCGAACACTACTCGCACCACAAGCCGACGAAGGCGTCGCGGACGAACGTGCGCAAGATGTGCGAAGCCGGCATCCCGCAAGAAGCGATCGCGACGGTCATGGACTGCGACCCGAAGACGTTGCGCAAGCACTATCGCGACGAACTCGACACGGCGAAGACGAAGAAGATCGCGGGAGTCGCTGGCAACCTGATTCGCAAGGCGATGGGCAACGGGCCTCAAGCAACGCTCGCCGCGATCTTCTACCTGAAGTGTCAGGGCGGCTGGATCGACAAGCAGCACATCGAGCACGGCGGAAGCGTTCGCCTTGCGCCGGCGAATCTCGAGTCTCTCGACAGCGCGCAGCTTCGCGCGCTCGCGGGCATGGCAGACGCGCTCTTGCCGCCGGCTGCGGCTCCACGCTTCGGCGAGATCGCCGCGAGCAACTAACGTGCTCGACTTGCGCGCCGAGCTAGCGCGAGATCCGGCCGGCGTTGCGCTTGCAGCACGCGGCGCACTCGCTCAGCGAAGCCTGCTCGACTTCATCCGTCTGATGTGGCCGGTCATCGAGCCAGGTCGACGCTTCGTCGAGGGCTGGGCAGTGGAAGCGATCTGCGAGCATCTCGAAGCGGTCACGCGCGGAGAGATCAAGAAGCTGCTGATCAACGTCCCGCCCGGCTGCATGAAGTCGCTGACGACGAATGTCTTCTGGCCGGCTTGGGAATGGGGGCCGCGCAATCGCCCGAACCTTCGCTACATCTCAAGCGCTTACGCGGAGTCGCTGAGCGTTCGCGACAACCGCCGCTGTCGGCAGCTCATCGAGTCAGATGTCTATCAGCACTTGTGGGGCGAGCGATTCGCGTTCGCTGCTGATCAAAACGCGAAGCTCAAGATCGAGAACACGAAGCGCGGCTTCAGGATTGCAACGTCGGTCGGCGGAGTGTCGACGGGCGAACGCGGCGACCGCCTGATCGTCGATGACCCGCACAACGTCTCGCAGGCTGACAGCGAGGCGATTCGAGAGAGCGCGCTGCAGTGGTTCACGGAGGTCTTGTCCACGCGCACCAATGACGACGACTCCGCGTTCGTCGTGATCATGCAGCGCGTTCACGAGCGCGACGTCTCGGGCCTGATCCTCTCGAAAGAACTCGGCTACGAACACCTGATGCTGCCGATGGAGTTCGAGCAGTCTCGCAAGTGCTCGACGTCGATCGGATTTTCGGACCCTCGAACGAAAGAGGGCGAGCTGCTCTGGCCCGAGCGCTTCTCGCGCAAGCATCTTGAAGAACATTTGAAGCCGAACCTTCGGGCATGGGGCGGCACTTACGCCGAGGCGGGTCAGCTCCGCCAGCATCCAGTTCCGCGCGGCGGCGGCATGTTCAAGCGCGATGATTTCGAAATGGTCGACGCGCCACCGAAGGGCGGGCGTCGCGTGCGCGGATGGGACTTCGCGGCGAGCAAAGATCGCGGCGCCTACACGGCCGGCGTGAAGATGTCGACCGACGGCCGGGGAAACTACTGCATCGAAGACGTGGTTCGAGATCAGCTAAGCCCCGGCGGTGTCGAGGCGTTGTTCAAGAGCGTTGCCGAGCAGGACGGCAAGACCGTTCCCGTCGACATCCCGCAAGACCCCGGTCAGGCTGGCAAGTTCCAACGCCAGCACTTCACCGGCCTTCTCGCCGGTTTCGTGGTTCATAGCTCACCGGAGACAGGATCGAAGGAAGACCGAGCGCGCCCGCTTGCGGCGCAGGCGGAGGCTGGAAACCTCTCTCTCGTTCGCGCACCCTGGAACGACGCCTTCATCAGCGAGGCGATGCTCTTCCCGAACGGTCAGTACAAAGATCAGATCGATGCCGCTTCCCGCGCCTTCTCTCGACTCGCAACGCCGGCGCGCAGCACAATCAAGGCGGGTGAATCTATGAGGGTCTACGATTGAGCATGTTCAAGCGCGGCGGCTTCATCGATAACGTCTTTCAGTCGATTCGAACGTCTGGCGGTTCGAACAGGAAGACCGCCGGCACCGGCGGAACGAACGTCTACGGCGGGTACGTCGAGCAGCGCGAGAAGTCACCGGCTCTGCAAGGCCGCGCACGCTACAAGACCTTCAGCGAGATGATCGTCAACACGACGATCCTCGGCGCCGGCGTTCGCCTGCTGTTGAACCTGATCTCGAAACCGGCGTGGAAGTTTGAGCCCGCGACGGGCGATGACATCGACCTCGAAGAAGCGGACCGACTCGCGCATGAAGTCGAGCGCATCCTGACGGAAGAGATGGCGACGCCTTGGCCTCGCATTGTTCGCCGGCTCGGCATGTTCAAGATGCACGGCTTCTCGATTCACGAGTGGACCGCGCGTCGTCGCGATGACGGTACGCTCGGCTTCGTCGACATCGAGGTTCGGCCGCAGATCACAATCGAGCGCTGGGATCTCGACGAAGTGGGGACCGTGTTCGGCGTCATGCAGCGCGACCCGCAGACGCAGCGCGAGAACTACCTACCGCGAAGCCGTCTTGTGTACTTGGTCGACGACGCGATCAACGACAGTCCCGAAGGCCTTGGCCTGCTTCGCCACGCCGTCGAGGCCGTGCGCAGGCTTGAGCGCTTCGAGCAGCTCGAAGGCTACGCGTTCGAGTCTGACTTGCGCGGCGTGCCTATCGCACGCGCTCCGTTGCAAGAGCTTCGAGACCAGGTCGAAGCCGGGACGATGAAAAAGGAAGACGCCGACAAGCACATCGAGGGACTCGACAACTTCCTGAAGAAGCACATTTTGAACCCGGCTCGCGGTTTGATGCTCGAATCGCAGACCTACGAAAAGGCTGACGAGACGAAGCAGGCGAGCGCGGCGCGCAAGTTCGACATCGAGCTACTGACCGGCGGGTCGACGTCGCAGGACGCAGTGAACAGAACGATCGAGCGCATCAACCGCGAGGTTGCGCGAGTGCTTGGCGTCGAAGGCATCTTGCTCGGCGAAGGCGGCACTGGATCGCTGGCGCTGTCGCGCAGCAAGGCCGAGACGCTCGCCGAGATCGTTGACTCTGCGCTCAACGACATCTGCGCTGCAGTGCGACGCGACGTGGTGCGCCCGCTTTTCGTGATCAACGGATGGGACGAGAAGCTGATACCTACGGTCAAGACCGAAGCGCTTCAGCATCGCACGCTCGAAGAGATCACGACAGCCCTTCGCGACCTTGCCGCAAGCCCGCTCGACCCCGCAGACGAAGCCTTCGGCGAGATTCTTGACCTCGCCGGCCTGACGCGCATTTCGGTCGAAGACATCGAAGCGCGAGAAGTGAAGCGCGTCAAAGAGGAAGAGCGCATGCTCGCGGCGCAGCAAGCTGCAGCAGCGGCCGTGGCATCGCAGAGCGAAGCAGAACCTAACGCCAAGCCCGACGCAGGTAAGTCGAGCGAGGAAAATCCCGAAGTCGAAACCCCGGAGGGTGACGAGACATGACCAAGTGTCTGATGTGTGGGCGATCGCCTGAAGGCGAAGCGTCTCAGCAGAAGGAGTACCGCATCCTGACGTGTCGCCGTTGCGCGAACGTCGAGGCGGGCAAGATCACGCGCAGCGACGACGAGACTTCAGGGCGAGGCGGCAAGCGCCCGGCCAAGCCGAGCAAGTCGTACATGGACAGCCGCAACGGCGGAAAGCTCGTGCCTGACGACGCGGTTACCCCGGTCGAAGAAGGCGCGGAAGCCTTCGAGAAGTTCAAGGCGCTTCGCACGCGCACGCTCAAGGCGAAGGGTCGTCCGGGCAACGTCGCAGCATCCACCGAAGGGAGCGCCGAGTAATGACGACAAGCGTTGCAACGAACACTGCCATCGCAATGGTCGATGCCGCAGCCGACCTCGCTGACGTCGGATCGACCGATGCGAACGGCGCGATGGTCTTCTACAGCGGCACGCCGCCTGCGGATGCGCAGACGGCTCTGTCTGGAAACACCGTGCTCGGTACGATCGAGTTCGCAAACCCGGCCTATGGGGCCGGCGCCGATGCTGCGCCCGGCGGCATCGCGACGCTTCTCAGCGTTCCGATCATTGACGTCGACGGAATCGACGCCACGGCGACGAACACGTTCGCCCGCTCGTTCGATCGCGATAACAATGTGATCGCGCAGTTCATCGAAGGCACTGACTACACGACCAACGCCGCAGCGTTCGTCACAGGCGCAGAGCTTGAGCTGACGACGCACTCGCTGACGCAGCCGGAGACGTAGGCATGTCTCGAGTTTTGATCACGGTTCTCGCGCTCTGCGCCTCTGTCTCTGCGCAAAGCGTCTTGCTCATCTCCGCTGACGACATGGGAATCGAGCGCATGTCGCTCTACGGATTGAGCGCCTCGAACGCCAACACGCCGAACCTCGACGAGCTTGCTCGGCGCGGAACCGTGATCGAAACTGCGTGGTCTGCGCCTGTGTGTTCCCCGACGCGCGCGATGCTGCTGACCGGCGACTATCCGTTTCACAACGGCGTCGGGACGATCTTCAGCGCAGAGCCAGGACCGGACTTCATCAAGGGCGCTGAAGTCTTCATCCCTGAAGCCGTTCCGTCGGCCGACGCGGCCCTCTTCGGCAAGTGGCATCTGAACGACAACGATCCGGCGCTCTACAATCGGCCGATCGATCAAGGCTTCGACATTTGGCAGGGAACGCCGACAGGGTTCCCGACGATCACGGAGCCGGGAGACCAGAACTACTCGCAGTACATCGAGGCGCTCGCGGTTGCCGGCATGCCGCCTGTCGCGCCTGTCGTCAGCGGATATGCGACGACGCGCACGACCGATCAGGCGATCCAGTGGATCGACGCACGCGACGGGCCGTGGTTCATGGCGGTCATGTACAACGCGCCGCACGCGCCCTACCACAAGCCGCCGCAAGGGCTGCACACGCTACAGCTCGGCGCGGGAGACCCGAACGACGACGCGCCGCTTCACCATCGAGCGATGGTCGAGGCGATGGATACAGAGATCGGGCGACTGCTCGAATCGATCGACCTGTCAACGACGCTCGTCATCTTCATCGGCGACAACGGAACGCAAGAGGCGGCCTATGATGGCCCGGCGCAAGTGGGGCACCAGAAAGGCACACTGTTCGAGGCCGGTATTCGCGTTCCGATGATCGTCGCGGGCGCAGGCGTTAGACGCGGCCGCATCATGGGCGGGTTCGTGTCTGCAGTGGACGTCTTCCCGACTGTGATCGAAGCATTCGGCGAGACGCCGCCGACCTCCGACGGCATCAGCATTCTGACGCAGCTTCGCTGCGGCCGGCCTTCGCCGAGGCTTGAGCTTTTCTCTGAGCAGTTCCGCCCGAACAGCGGTCAGGTCTTCTTCGCTGAAGAGGCCGCTAGAATCGGAGACTTCAAGCTCGTGCGAAGGAACGTCCACTTCTCGAACCCCGAGCTGATCGGCTCGAAGTTCTTCAACCTGAAGGCAGACCCGAACGAGGAAGTCGACCTTCTTCTAGGTGTTCTCACGCCGCGCGAGGCGGCTGCGCTCGGCGCCCTGGAAGAGATGCTCGACGGACTCGGCAAGACGTAAGGGTTACGCGTGGCGCTACCGTTTGAAGCTCGCGTCGTAAGCGGCACGACGCCGACTTCGACAGGAACGAAAGACTTCACGGCGTCGGGCATTACATCAGTGCCGGTCGGCGCGATTGTGATTGCCACGCGCAACACGGCCGCCGACTCGATCGAGGGCGCCGTCGCGCTCTCGTGGGGCGTGACAGACGGCACCGATGAGTATTGCGGCACCTACTCGATCGAAGACGGCGCGTCGACGACGAACGCAAAGAAAGCCGGATCAGACGATCGCGTCGTCTGGGTTCTGAATGCGACGACCGGCGCCGACTTGATCGTCGGCGCGTTCGACTCGTTCATCAGCGGCGGCATTAGGATCAACTTCACGTCGGTCGTCGGCACGGCGAGAACGATCGGCGTGATCCTGTTCTTTGGCGACGACTGCGACTGCAAGGCGTTCACGGTTGCGCCGATGGTCTCAGGCGATACGACCACCGTGACGACGGGTTTCGAAACAGGCTTCGTGCTCGCTAACGCCGTGCCCGATCTCGCCGAGTCACTGAACGCAGACATGGTCTTTCAGCCATCGATCGCGATCGAGGGCACTGGGAAACAGGTCGTTCAAGTCGGCTTCGCTGAAGACGGCGTAGGTTCTGCGGACTCGAACGCGACGCACTACTCAGGGATCCTGGGATCAGGCGCCGACTTTGGCGTGTCTCCGATTGGCGCAGGACACGTCGTCTCGATCGATCAATGGAACGCGACGACCCTGCGGTTCGCTTCTGACGGCGGCGGGATCATTACGCCAACGCCTAGACTCATCGGCCTCGCCGTGCGTCCGTCGACGGCGCAGGTTCAGCTCGACATCGAAGAGCTGACGCCGACGAGCAACGGCGACGAGGTCTTCACGACAGGGTTCCGCACAGGATTCGCCTACGCCGTTTCGAGCCGGAACACAACCGGCGACACGACTGAAACGGCAATGATGGTCGGCGTCGGCGGTTCGGATGTTGCCAACCTTGAGCATGTCGCCATGGGCGCGAACGCTCGCGCCGGCGTGACGACAACCGAGACCGACTCGGTCTTCGACGAAGCGTTGATTCACACGACGACCGCGAACGGCGCGAACGACCTGATCATCGCCGCGCCAGACGCTCGCGATGCGACGACGGTCGACCTCGCTTTCAGCAAGACAGTCGCGACAGCCCGCGTGTATTCGGTCCTGTGGGTTGAAGAGCTTCCGTTCTCTGTCAGCGCGCCGGCTGCTCTGCCCGCACTCGAATCAGCGGGCACGGTAACGCAGAGATTCAAGGCGAATGCAGCGTCGAGCTTGCCGGCGCTGACGTCGGGCGGCGATGTCGTCGAGCGGTTCAAGGTGTCGGCGCCGACGACGCTTCCCGCGCTGACATCTGCGGGTGAAGTGACGGTTACGCAGCAAGGCTCAGAGGTCGACGCGCCCGCAGTCTTGCCCGCGCTCACGTCTGCCGGCGCTGTCGTTCAGAGATTCAAGGCGAGCACTCCCGCCGTTCTTCCGGCTCTGAGTTCGGACGGGAGTGTCGCGCAACGCTTCAAGGCCACTGCGCCGGCGACTCTGCCGTCACTGTCATCCGCCGGCGCAGTGGTCGAGCGCTTCAAGGTCGATGCTCCGGCGACGCTGCCTGCGCTAACCAGCTCCGGGAGCGCGATCGCGCGCACGGCTGTCGACAGCGCCGCCATGCTGCCCGCTCTCGAGTCTTCGGGCGCTGTCGCGCAGCGCTTCAAAGTCAGCGCGTCAGCAGCGCTCCCTGCGCTCATGGCGTCGGGTTCAGTGCAAGCCAGGTTCGCGGTCGAAGCGCCTGCAGTGCTGCCTGCGCTGACGTCGAGCGGAGCTGTCGCGCAGCGCTTCAGGGCTGCCGTTGCTGCGACGCTCCCCGCGCTCGATTCAGCAGGCGCAGTGTCCGAGCGATTCAAGGTCGACGCGCCGGCGACGCTTCCTGCGCTCACGAGCGCGGGCTCGGTCTCATCGACTGAGCTGACGACGGTCGACGCGCCTGCAGTGCTTCCGGCGCTGGCTTCTGCGGGCAGTGTCGCGCAGAGGTTCAAGGCCAGCGCGCCGGCGACCCTGCCGTCGCTTCAATCCGCCGGCGACGTCACGCAGAGGTTCAAGGCGTCGAGCGACGCAACGTTGCCGGCGCTGACGTCGAGCGGCACAGTCGCGCAGCGCTCGGCCGTAGACGCAGCCGCGATGCTCCCGTCGCTCACGTCTTCAGGCTCCGTGGTCGAGCGCTTCAAGGTCAGCGCCCCGGCCGCTCTTCCGGCGCTGACAAGCGCCGGCGAAGTGGCGCTGAAGATCGACGTCAACGCGCTCGCAACCTTGCCAGCCCTGATCGCTAGCGGAGCTGTCATCCAGCGGTTCAAGGTTGCGGCGCCAGCAGCGCTGCCAGCCATGACGTCGACCGGATCCGTGAGCGTAGACTCAGGCTTGGTCACAACGATCGAAGAGTGCGTCACACTGCAAGGCGGGCGACTTCTCGTCGCAAACATGGTCGCAGGCCGACTTACGAAAGCAAATCTTGCCGGCGGGCGAGACGCAGTCGCGAACCTCGAAGGCGGGTCAGCTATGGTGGCAGCGCTGAGCGGCGGGCGCGATCTCGTCGCAGTTCTTCAGGGAAGCCGGAGCCCGTGCGACTGATGGCAAAGATCGGACAAGACTACACCTTCTACGCAGGCAACAGACTGCAGCTCCATATCCCCGTTGTCGACGAAGACGCTTCGGGATCGCCGGCGCTCAGCAACCTCGACACCGAGTTTTCTTCGGTCAAGTGGGCACTGTCTCGCTTCGACGCCGAAGGCAACGTGAGCACGACTCCCGTGATCGAGAAGAAGAGCAATGTCGCGCAGGCCGAGACCGGCGGCAACGAGATCGACTTCAGCAACGATGTAGGAACGAACGACGCAGCCGACGTGCAACTGATCACCGGCGACACCGATGCGCTGTCAGGCGACTTCTATCACGAACTTGAAGGCTTCGACTCGGGCGGCCAGTCGATCGTTCTCGCTACAGGGACACTGACCATTCTCCGCAACGTGGTGAACACCTGATGCCGACAGCCATCGCAGTAGGGACGAACAGCTACGCGACCATCATTGAAGCGAACACCTTCCTCGATGACCTGATCTATTCGGGGAGCTGGGAGTTCCTCGGCGACGACACGAAGACGCGAGCGCTGATCACGGCGTTCACGGACCTGGATCAGCTCGGCCTTGTCGATTCGGCGGGTGTTGCGATCGTGATCGCCTCGGCGCCGGAAGACATCAAGCGCGCGCAGTCCGAGCTGGCCTTCATTTACACCGAAGATCCCGACGCAGCGGAAGGCGTGACTTCGGGCTCGACAAATCTGCGCAGGGTCAAGGCCGACACTGTCGAAGTCGAGTTCTTCATCGGGAAGGACGGAACCAGGTTCCCGATTCGCGTCATGCGAACAATCTCAAACTATCTGCCCGGCGCGTCTGGTGGTAGTGTTCTGGGATCGCTGGCGACTGGGTCATGCGATGCGTCGAGCTTCGACTCGGCGGACAGGCATGGCTTGACCGAGGGCTACGCATGACGGGAAGACACCGAGAGCCGGCGCGTAGGCGCGACAGCGCGCGCAGAGTTCGCGACAGCGCTAACAGGCCAAGGCGCTTGAAGCGATCGGGCACCATGGGAGCCAGGGCCGCTGCGGAGGGACTGAAGATCGCGTCGCTCGGAGCCATCTCGGCTGCCAGGGATCTCGGCCGCTCGCTTGAAGACTGCAAGGCCAGGTTCGACAACTCGCCGACGTATGGCAGAAAGATCAGCATCGACATCGACATCAGCGGGCGACCTGTCGTGAAGGACGTTGACCGCGAGGTCCGCTCTGGATGCTCGCCTGTGATCACTCCGCTTGAATCCGCAAATGCGGTCGTGCGAAAGATGCTGCGCGACCTTGCGCGCCGCTGAAAGGAAGACCACATGCCCAAGCTCTTCGGAATCGACATCGCCAAGATTGCGAACGACGCGGTCGCTAGCGCCGGTGGCGTACTCGACGCGAAGCTCTTGATCGTGACTCCGGGCACGCGCACGGCGGGCGCGCTGACCGCTGGAAAGGAAGAGAAAGCGCGGCCGATCTCGTGCAAGGGATTCGTCGGCAGCTACCGCGAGTCGCAAATCGACGGAGAGCGCATTCAGCAGGGCGACCGTCGCATCGTGTTGATGGGGCAGTCGATCTCGAACGGCAAGGTCGCTCCGAAGCCTAACGATCAGATCATCATCGAGAACCAGACGTTCACGATCGTAGGCGACGGCGTGGCGCGCGATCCGGCGGCAGCTACCTACGTCTGCCAGTGCCGCGCGTGAAACTCGAGATTCGCAGATGACGCGCATCGAGAAGATCGACGGATCCGCAGAGCGCATGGCGCTCGCGATCGCCAAGGCGAATCGAGACTTGCGCGCGGCCTTCATGTCGGCGGTCTCGTTCATCCGAGACTCGCGCACGATCGATCAGATCGAGCGCCTGCTGATCGACGGAAGGTTCGAGCAGGCGCTCGCCGAGGCGACGGCTGCGTTCACGGCATTCGCAGACAGCTACGTCGGCGTGATTGTGGTCAACGGAGCGGCCGAGGCCGCGATCGCTTCGCAAGCCCTTCCGGTCTTCGTCGCCTTCGATCAGACGAACGTGCGCGCCGTGAAGATGATCACGGAGAACCGGCTGCGGTTGATCCGCGAGTTCACGGCAGCGCAGCGCAGCGCGACGCGCGCAGCGCTGATCGACGGCATAGAGCGAGGGATCAACCCGAGGCAGATGGCGCGCGCGTTCCGCGATTCGATCGGGCTGACCGCGCATCAGGAGCGGGCCGTTCAGAACTTCCGGCGCCTGCTCATCGAGGGCGATCGAGCGGCGCTTTCGCGGAAGCTCCGGGATCGCCGCTTCGATCCTTCGATCCGCAGGATGCTCGACGGCGGCAGCGGTCTCTCTTCGGCGCAGATCGAACGCATGGTAGGGCGCTACCGCGAGCGCTCGCTCGCTCACCGAGCGACGACGATCGCGCGCACCGAAGGCCTGCGTTCAACGCATCAGGGATCAGAGCTACTCTTCGAGCAGCTCGTCGACGAGGGCCGCGTTCAAGCCGATGAGGTCGAAGGCACCTGGGATGACGCGGGCGATGATCGAGTCCGGGACTTTGAGAGCGGCGCGCAGACGTCGCACAAGAGCATGAACGGCCAGACTCGCCCGATCGGCGTCCCGTTCACCAGCGGAGCCGGAAGCTCGCTGATGTACCCCGGAGACCCTAACGGGCCGGCGTTCGACACGATCTCGTGCCGATGCCTCGTCTTGCGGCGCTTCAAGCTCCCGAGCTAGGCCGAGCGACCTCGAATAACTCGCAGGACTACGCTTGAAGCCGCGTTCTGGGGATTCGAGAATGCCGGCCATGGGAAAAAGCGAGCTTCTTCACGACTGCGGCAAGATCACCAAGATCAGCGACGAGCTAGGTCTCGTCTTTGGATGGCTCATGATCTCGAAGATCCGCAAGTCGATCGGCACTCCGTTCGAAGACTACTTCGACTCGCAGGGCGATCATCTCGAAGAAGATGCGATGGTCGAGGCCGCGACCGACTTCATGATCAGCAGCCGCACGACAAAGGCGATGCACACGGGCGACCCGAAGGGTACCGCCGTCTTCGCCTTTCCGATGACCGAAGAGATCGCCAAGGCGTTCGGCATCGAATCGAACACAAGCGGCATTCTCTTCGGCGCAAAGCCCGACGCCGATTCGCTGGCGAAGTTCAAGTCGGGTGAATACACAGGGTTCAGCATCGGCGGCCACTACGTCGACCGCCAACCGGAGAGCTGATCGGATGACCAAGCGCTACCGAGTGAAGAAGTTCGTCGTCTCAGAAGGCAGCTTCGTTGACCGACCCGCGCAGGGCGGCGCGAAGGTCGTCTTCATGAAGCGCGCCGGCGATGTCGACGTCGACCTGTCTTCGCTCTTCAAGATGCGCGACGGCGAGCCTTTCGATTCGTTCGTCAAGCGGTTTTCAGGCAGCGACGAGGCGCGCGAGGCGTTCCCCGATGCGACGCAGAGAATCACGGCGGCGGCCCTGGCCTTTGACGAGCAAGCCTTCGGCAAGTCGTATGTCGAGGCCGTTCCCGTCATGACAGACGCCGTCGACGGGCACTCGCACTTGCTCTGGATCGGCCGCGACCGAGGCGGCACGACGAGCTACGGAACCGCGCCCGAGGAAGAGCACAGTCACGACCATCCGTGGTCGATCATGCAAGACGGCGAGGTCGTGATCGGCGAAAACGACGGGCACAGTCACACAGTCAACGCCGGATCGCTCCAAGCAGCGATGCGCGAGCTGATCATGGAAGTGAGCGAGGCTCCGACCGTCATCGCTGACATCGTTCTGTCTTCGGCCTCTGAGGCCGTGATCATCGACGTTTCGAAGATGACCGCCGATGAAGTGATCGAGAAGGTCGTCAGCGGCGAGATCGCCATGCGGACGGGGGCCGGCGAAGTGATCGGCAAGTCGTCGATGACCGACGGCGCCTTCGCCATCCGAAACGAACACGACCTGACGACGGCGATCGCTGTCGCAGGAGACATCCCGCAAGCCGACGTCGTGCGCCACATCATCAAGCGTGCGCGGGTTCTCGGCTTGGAAGGCGAGCCGAAGCTCGCCGAGTTCATCAAGAGCAACGCCCGACCCGCAGGCGATCCAACACCGGAGGCAGGACAGATGACCGAAAAGTCCAAGGGCGCCGGCGAGACCGTCGCCAAGGCAGACCACGAAAAGGTCGTAGCCGAGCGAGATCTCGCGAAGCGCGAAGCGACGCTGACCGACAGTCAGCGTGCGCACTACAACGACATCGAAGGCGACGCCGCGACGGCGTTCCTCGCGAAGTCGTCCGAAGAGCGCGACGCAGAGCTGAACGAGATCACGAAGGGCGACCCCGTCGTCTACACGTCAGACGACGGTACCGAGTTCCGCAAGTCCGACGACGCGCGCATGGTCAAGATGGCGAAGGAGCGCGACGCCGACCGCAAGGAACTGCGTCTCGCGAAGGCCGATCGCGAACAAGCGGCCTTCGAGAAGCGCGCCGG
>JAJDAO010000032.1 GCA_029261835.1 Deltaproteobacteria bacterium
TCCACCAAGAACCGCTCCCGGCGCGTCACCTTGCCCTTCCGGCTCCACGCTACCGATGCAAATGTCCGCTGATCGCTCATCTCTGTACCCCCCGGCTACTGTGTACCGTGTTCGGAGAGGCTTGTGCAGAGGTTCCCTAGGCCGCCATTGCGGCCAGATACTCTCTCTTCCTCCTTCGCATTGACCGCCATCTTGCCCCCTCCAACTCATGAACCGCGCGGAGTCCAACGCACGTCTGCGTGGTGTGAATTGCAGCCCCATGACCCGCTCAGGCCCGGGAAGCGGCGACCGGCTCCAGCTCCAGCCGCGCGCCGCAAACCCGGGACGGTCGAGTAGCACGAACGGGGTTCAGCTGTCCGATACGGGCACTTCGACTGGCCGGAATCGACTAGGCATGGGACCGGACCGGACAGGATTCTCACTCGATGCTCGCCCTACGCTGGTGACCATGTCGGGATTCCCGATCTCCTTCACCCTCGCGTACCCGTACGTGCGGACCGTCCCGCGGGCCCGCAGGACATATCCACCGGCATGCGGGTGAGAGCGCATTCTCGCGAGGCGCACCGGAGCCCTCGGCGGATGGGGGCCGGAAGCCTTCGGAGCCACAAGGAGCGGTGGGGATGACGGACTGGGATTTCACCGCGGATCTCCTGGTCGTGGGCTCGGGGGCGGGCGCGATGACGGCGGCGATCGTGGCCAAGCGGGAAGGGCTCGACTCACTCGTCGTGGAGAAGACGGAGTTCTACGGCGGCTCGAGCGCGTGCTCGGGCGGTGGCCTCTGGGTGCCCAACAACCCTCTGATGCCTCAAGTGGGGCTTCACGATTCGCTCGAGAAGGCGCGCGCCTACCTGGACGCCACCGTCGGAGACCGCGTACCGGCGGCGCGAAAGGATGCCTATCTCAGCAAGGCTCCCGAGACGGTTGCGTATCTGCTCCAGCACTCCGATCTGCACCTTCAGCTGGCGCGGGGGTACTCGGATTACTATCCGGATCGACCCGGCGGCATGACCGACGGACGCGCCCTCGAGCCGGGCATCTACCCGGGCAGGAAGCTGGGTCCTCTGATACAGGAGCTGCGGCCCCGTCAGATCGACTATTCCCCCAAGCTCGTATTGACGATCGCCGAGGTGAAGAAGATCGCGATGTTTACGCGAAACCTCGCATCCCTGCTCGTGGCCGCCAAGGTGCTTCTCAGAATGATTTGGAGCTGGGTTTCGCGGGCGAGGCTGCTGTGCCTGGGACACGCGCTCATCGCGCCACTGCGTCTGACACTGCGCGACCTGGCCGTGCCCGTCTGGCTGAACACGCACGTCAGGGAGTTGATCGTCGAAGACGGGCGCGTGGTCGGTGTCGCTGCTGAGAGAGAGGGGCGGCCGATCAAGATTCGCGCGAACAGAGGCGTCGTGCTGGCTGCGGGTGGCTTCGCTCACAACAAAGAGATGCGCGAGAAGTACCAGCGCTCGCCCATCAGCCCCGAGTGGACATCGGCCAGTCCCGGCAATACCGGGGATGCGATACGCATGGGTCTCGCGCTTGGTGCGGCGGTCGACCTGATGGAGGAAGCCTGGTGGGGTCCCTCCAGCCTCCCACCCGGACGAACACCGCATTTTCATGTGACCGAGCGGTCGCTTCCGGGATCCATCTTGATCGACTCGAACGGGAAGCGTTTCACCAACGAGTCGGCGTCGTACATCGATGTGGTCCACGCGATGTATGAGCACAACCGACCAGACGCCGTGTCGATCCCAGCCCACTTCATCATGGACCACCGCTCTCGCGGCCGGTACTTCTTCGGCGTGACCATGCCCATACTGAGGTTTCCGAAGGAGTACCTGGAGAGCGGCTACGTCAAGATGGCGGATACGCTCGAGGAGCTGGCAGGGAAGATCGGCGTCGATCGTCAGGGTCTTCTCGAGACGGTCGCGCGTTTCAATGAGTTTGCCCGAACCGGAAAGGACCTCGACTTCAGCAGGGGCGACAGTGCCTACGATCGCTACTACGGCGATGCCAGCGTGAAGCCGAATCCGTGTCTGGGAGCAATCGAGAAGCCGCCCTTCTACGCCGTGGAGATGATTCCCGGTGACCTGGGCACGAAGGGGGGCCTGGTCACCGACGAGCATGCGCGAGTGCTTCGCGAAGACGGCTCCGCGATCGAGGGCGCTTACGCCATCGGGAACGCCAGCGCCTCGGTGATGGGCGACACCTATCCAGGCCCGGGGTCGACCCTCGGGCCGGCGATGACGTTCGGCTACGTCGCCGCCATGCATGCGAGCGGCCACGGCCGCATCGCCTGAGAACAGGACACCAGGAGCACGGTATATGCGGGTGATGGTGACTGGCGCTTTCGGAAACGTGGGGCGAAGCGCGCTCGTCGAGCTGCTGCTTCAGGGCCATCGGGTGCGGGCCTTCGACCTGCGCAGCCGTGCGAACCGGCGGGCAGCCCGCCGTTGCGACGACCGGCTCGAGGTCACATGGGGTGACATCAGAAGCCCCGGGGAGCTGGAGCGCTCCGTGGCGGATGTGGATGCGGTCGCACACATCGCCTTCGTGATTCCACCGCAGAGCGAGCGCAGGCCCGAGTGGGCCCGCGAGATCAACGTGACCGGAACCCGCAACCTGATCGCCGCGATGCGAGATCGCCCCCGCCCGCCCCGGCTGGTCTACACATCCTCAGTTTCGGTCACCGGGTCGCGGGGCCCGGAAGACGAGCCGCCCGTCACCACGGCCCACGCGACGATAGCGACCGATACCTACACCGCGCACAAGATCGAGACGGAGGAGATGGTGCGCGAGTCCGGGCTCGACTGGACCATCCTGCGGCTCGGTGCGGTGCTTCCGAGCGAGCTGCCGAAGCGCTTCGACCCGATCACCTTCGAGTTACCCGAGAGCCAGCGGATGGAGACGGTGCACACCCGCGACGTCGGGCTCGCGGTGGCCAACGCGGTGAGCTGCGACGCAGCGCTGGGCCGCACCCTGTTGATCGGGGGAGGGGAGGGCTGTCGTCTGAGCGCTGGCGAGATGCGGGCGAGGATCTCTGCGCTGATCGGGATTTCCAGGTTTCCGGAGTCGGCGTTCAGCCCCCATCCGTTCTACACGGATTTCATGGACACCGAGGAGGCCCAGCACCTGCTGCGCTTTCAGCGCCACAGCTTCGACGACTATCTCGACGAGGTTCGACAGACGATTCCCCGCCTGTACCCCCTCCTCCTCCGCCCCTTCGCCGGCCTGATCATGCGCCAGCTCCTCAAACAGTCACCCCACCATCATGCTCCGGCGAAATAGACGCTCGGGACGGGTTGGGGCGACTGCCCCACTCGCTTCTCGGCCTCCTCCGTCCAAACAACACGTAGGCTAATATCGGCGCAAATACCAATGGTTGAATCCAAATCAGATGCGATTGGTTGGCTTGATAGAGTGCTCGTGCATTCGGCAACTCTGCTCAAACACGTCATTGCCCCGATCAATATGTGGTTGCTGAAGACATCCAATGGTCGCTTGGGCAATAGCTTCTTGGGCGTATCCGTTCTATTGCTATACACCATAGGATCCAAGTCGGGCCTGAAGCGAGTCACCCCGTTGTTCTACTTGCGCCATCAAGAGAAGATCGTTTTGGTAGCTTCAAACGGGGGCAACGCCAAGAATCCAGCCTGGGTAGACAATCTCAATGCCAACCCTGAAGCCAAGGTGAAGATCAAGGGCAAAGAGACGAAGGTACATGCACATATCGCCAATGCGGAAGAACATCAGCGTTACTGGCCTATGATGACAGAGATGTTCTTCATCTGGAGAGAAGCTCAAGAGAGAAGCGTACGCGAATTCCCCATCGCGGTGTTGGAACCACGTGGAACGGAATGGACATAGAAGCCGGGAAGGACGACGCCCTTCTGCAGTCGTATGATCTCTTTCGAGAGGATGGAGAGGCCCATGGAATTCAACGTAGCCGACCTCTTCGAGGCAGCCGTCGACAAGGCCCCCGACCGCGAGATAATCGTCTGCGGCGATCGCAGGGCCACGTTCCGCGAGCTGGACGAACGGGCGAACCAGGTCGCCCACTACTATCTGTCGCTCGGGCTTGGTAAGGGCGACCACATCGGCATCTACGCCTACAACTCCATTGAGTGGGTCGAGGCGATGCTCGGCGCCTACAAGATCCGGGCGATCCCGATCAACATCAACTACCGCTACGTCGAAGACGAGCTTCGCTATCTCTTCGACAACGCCGACATAGTGACGCTCGTCTTCGAGAGCCAGTTCAAGGATCGGGTGGCGGCGGTCAAAGACGACATGCCCAAGCTGGCAAACCTCATCAGCTTCGACGGCCATTGCCGCGACATCGGCGGCGTCGACTTCAAGGAGGCGATCAAGAGCCAGTCGACCGAGCGCGATTACGAGCCGCGCTCGGCCGACGATCTCTACGTCATCTACACGGGCGGCACGACCGGCATGCCCAAGGGCGTCATCTGGCGCCAGGAAGACGTGATCATGGCCCTGGGCGGTGGCATCGACTCCGTCTCGGGCATCCAGTACGAGACTCCCGAGGCGATGACCGACCGCATCGGCGACTTCTGCCTCGTACAGATGCCGTTGGCGCCTCTCATGCACGGCGCTGCCCAGTGGGCGCTGTTCAACCAGATGCTGAGGGGCTTCAAGATCGTGATGATCCCGGGCAGATTCGATGCCCACGAGTGCTGGGAGCTGGCCGTGCGGGAGAAGGTGAACACGATCTCGATTACTGGCGATGCGACTGGCCGCCCGCTCGTCGAGGCCCTCGCCGAGGGCGACTACGACCTGTCGAACCTGCACATCCTGGTCTCGACCGCGGCGATCTTCTCCCACTCGGTCAAGAAGCAGTTCTTCGAGCACAAGCCCGAGCTAGCCATTCTAGACGCAGTCGGTGCCTCCGAGCAGGGCACGACGGGCATCAAGACGTTCACCAAGGACAACATCGACGAGGCCGTCGCCGAGCAGCGGGATCAGGAGAACAAGGGTCTGCGGGTCGATCCCGGCAAGGACGTCACGGTGCTCGGCGACAACCTCGAGCCGCTCGAGCCCGGTGGTGGTGAGATCGGGCGGCTCGCACGGGGGGGCAACATCCCGCTCGGCTACTTCAAGGACGAGAAGAAGACGCGCGAGACCTTCGTCACGACCTCCGATGGCACGCGCTGGTCCATGGCCGGCGACATGGCGCGCCTGGAGGCCGACGGCACGATCACCTTGCTGGGTCGCGGCTCGGGCTGCATCAACTCGGGTGGTGTGAAGATCTTTCCGGAGGAGGTCGAGGACGGCCTCAAGGCCCATCCCGACATCTACGACTGCCTCGTGGTCGGCGTGCCCGACGAACGCTGGGGCCGCCGGGTCTCCGCGGTGGTGCAGTTGCGTGAAGGGGTCACACTCGACCTCGACGAACTCCAGCGGCACGCCCGCACTGTCGTAGCCGGCTACAAGATCCCCCGTGAGATGCACCTCGTTGGCCAGATCAAGCGGGCGCCGAGCGGCAAGCCCGACTACCGCTGGGCAAAGCGGCTGGCCGAGGGCGGTCCGCCTCCAGCGAGCGCCAACTAGTATCCAGCCCCCCGGACCTGCTCAAGACCGGGAAGCGGTGACCGGCTCCACCTCCAGCCGGGTCCCGCGATCGTTGTGCCCCGGCTCGCCGGTGAGCATGAGCGGCTGCAGATGGAAGTAGCCCCCCGCCAGATGGAGGGGGTTGAGCGGGGTGGGGAGAATGCTCTGGTGCGAGCGGTGTCCCTTGAATTGATAGGGCTCCCAGGCGTGGTAGAGAATCACCTGCCCCGGCCGGGCGGTGTGGGAGACCTTGATGCGGGCCTCGAAAGAGCCGATGTCATTGCGTGCCCGGGCGAGATCGCCGTCGCGGAGCCCGCGTGCGGCCAGGTCTCTGGGGCTCATGACCATGGTCGGCTCACCGCGCTGCAGCCGCATGAGGCTCTGCTGGTCCTGCCAAGTCGAGTGGATCGACCAGCGTGTGTGGCCGCCGGTCAGCTGCAGCGGGTAGTTCCCGCCAATCGGGGGGTTGTCCTTGTGGACCGGAAGCTCCTCCCCCAGCTCCATGTACAGCTCGTGGTCGATGTAGAACTGCAGGCGCCGGGTGAGGGTCGGCCAGGGCATCTTGTCCCTCGTGTGCCAGGTATTGGCCGTGATGGTCTGATCCGGCTCGATGTCGGTAGCGGTGCCGATGTTGGGGAGTCCCATACCGAGCTCCGTGTACCGCTCGAAGCCCTTCTCCTTGAGGTCGTCCCAGGTGGCCCCACCCAGGTTCGTATTCAAGCTCAGAATCTCGCGCAGAAACTCCTCCGGATTCTCCTCGGTGAAGCGACGACCGAAGCTGAACTCGTCGTAGACCGTATCGAGCCGCCGCTCCTCCTTGGCGCGATCCTTGAATGTGAGTTCTCCACGCGCCGCCGCACGCGCCTGGATGGTCTTGAGCAGTAGAGCGTGAAACTCCCAGTCGCTCTTCGATTCTGCCAGAGGATCGACCGCACGGGTCGTTACGCTTGCGAACGGGGCGATCGGTGTGGCCCAGACGATGTCGTCCTTCTCGTACCACGCGGCGGCCGGGAGCACGTAGTCGCTGAACCGCGCCGTGTTGCTCATGCGCCAGTCGACGGTCACCAACATGTCCAGTCCGGGCAGGAATCTGTCGTAGAGCTTGTCGTAGCCGCGGACCCGCCGGAACATATTCCCGCCCACCTCGAACATGATCTTGGGTGGCATGGTGGGGGCAATCTGCCAGCCTTTTTCGAGCGACTCTTCGAGGTACTCCTCGAGATCGCGCTTCATGTATGGATCCCACTCGCGCGATCGGCCCGAGTTCACGTCGAGCCCGCCCACGCGATGCAGGTAGAGTGCAGTCGGGAGATAGCCCCCCTTCTTGTACTCCTCGCGCGTGGCTTCGTACATGAACATCTCGTCGGTGTATCCCTTGAGCTTGGCCATGATCATCGCCGGAGCCATCTCCACCCCCATGGCGATCATTCCGAGCATCGGAGACAGGCTGCCGGACGACACGTTGAGCGCATCGACGCTTCCCAGCGAGAGAAACGGGAAGCCGGTGAAGCCACTGCCTTTCTTCCCGCACTGACCGGCCAGCGTCATCACCAGGATCTGAGCTCGTTCCATCTCGAGGCCGTGGTAGTACTTGCCGAAGTTCGACTGGGTCAGGATCGTCGCGGCCTTGGCCCGCGCGATGCGCCGGGCGAGATCCCGGATCAGGCCCGGACTCGTCCCGGTGATCTTGCTCACCGCCTCCGGCGTGTAAGCGGCGAGGTGGCGGCGGAAGAGCGCGAAGACGGGCTCCACCGCGACCTCCACTGCGACATCGCCGTCCGTCGCCCTGATCTTGTACTCGCCGTCGAGAGCCGGATCGAGATCCCCGAGATCCAGCGTCGACTTGGGGGCCTCGCGGATCTCCCCCGAGACCCGGTCGAAGATGTAGAAGACGTCGTCTGCCCCGCCCGACTCGAGATCGGCCTCGCGCAGGAAGCGTCGCGTGTCCTTTCGAACCAGCAGGGGGAAATCGCTCTGCTCGCGGATGAAGGCCTCGTCGTGCAGGTTCTCCTCGATCATCACCTGGGCCATCCCCAGCCCGAGGGCAGCGTCGGTGCCGGGCTCCACGGGAACCCACACGTCTGCGTGAATGGAGGAGGGACTGAAATCGGGAGCGATCGTGACGATGGTCGCCCCCTTGTAACGCGCCTCGCCGATGAAGTGGGCATTGGGGATCTGCGTATAGACCGGGTTCCCTCCCCAGACCATGATCAAATCGGAGTAGCACATGTCGTCGCCAGAACTGGCGAAGAACATCTTGCCGGTCGTGACGACGGTTCCCGGGTGGTGGTCACCGATCTCGGCATTCATACCGAGGATCGGCGTGTCGAGAACCAGGCCCGTGCGATGCAGCCCGAGCCCGTTGCAGCCGTTGCTGTTGCCGGTGCCGAAATCCCAGACGACGCCTGCTGGGCCTCTCGAACGCAGCTCGTCGATGGTTCGGTCGGCAATCTCCCGCAGCGCTTGGTCCCAGGAGATTCGCTTCCACCTGCACTCGCCGCGTTCGCCCGCGCGCTTGAGCGGATGCCGAAGCCGTCCGGGATCGTACATTCGCTCGCTGTAGCAGGCGCCCTTCTGACAGCCGCGCGGGTTGAAATCCGGCACATCCGCATTCGTCTGGGGGTACGTCGAGACCTGTTCCTCGCGGAAGACGATGCCTTCCTTGACATACACGTTCCAGTTACAGTGTCCCTGGTACCAGCAGTTCACATAGTGCGTGCCCTTCGAGATGCTGTCCCAGGTCCAGCGCGTTCGGTAGACGTCCTGCCAGCTCTGGAAGTCGGGGCCGCCCGCAACGGGCTGGGCGGTGGGCGAGCCCTGGGCCCTGGCGGGATCGAAGCTGAGGCGACCGAGCGAAAGACCGAGAACCGCAGCTCCCGCGCCGCGAAGGAACTCTCGCCGGTTCAGACCCGATCCGTTGATCATCGGACGACTTCCCCTTCCTTGGACAGCAGAAGACACGGACGCTCAGATTCTGATGACCGATCTCCTTTCCAGCCAATAGAAATGCACTAGCGGCGCTACATTGATGCCCGAGCAAACCGCCTGGTTGGTAGCGAGATAGCCACCTCCGCCAGCATCATGCCCCACGAAGAAGAGCCCGGGCAAAGGGGATTTGGGATTCGGCTTGTGCTTGCCGCAATACCCCACGGTTACTGCCGAACCAGCAGCTTCGCCTCCGACGCCAGGAAGCACCTGGTCCCTTGTAAGGGACGAGACCTCGGCCGGGCCGACAAAACCTTCTCTGGATTCTATGTAGGGAACGGCATCGGGGAACATCTCTGCAAATAGCTCGTCGATCTTCTTGTGAAGAACTCCCGTTTCCTTGCCGGCCGGATCGGGCGTGCACCACGTTCCGAGAAGAAGCATCTGCTTGCCTTCCGGCGCCATCTCAGGATCAAAGTGGGAAGCAACAACACCGTCCAAAGCGATTTCATCCGGGATGATCCCGTCCCTCATCTTCTCAACACGCTCCACATCCAAGAAGCTGTCCTCAGTCGTGGCCACGTACAAGCCATGTTCCATGACAGGTTTGTTGAAGAGGTAACGTATGCAAGTGAATCCCAGGCTAGGGGGCATGTCCTTGACATAGCCCACATAGCTCTTGTCAAAATGCTCTTCGCCAACCAGTTTCAGAACTGTCGGCTGGATTCCTCCATTGCTAACAACAATGGGCGCCTTGAAGACCTTGTCTTTGGTGCTGACACCAGTCACGCGACCCTCTTCAACGGTGATGCGTTCCACCTTGGCTTTGGTCAGAAGTTCCCCACCCTCTGCCTTGAAGACGTCTAGGACATCATTGATGATCCGACCGTAGCCGCCTCTTGGATAGCCGGCTGTTCGCCCCGAGAACGCCTGCATGACTCTCGCGATCTCTGACATGGCAACCGTTTCGTAGACACCTGTGGCCATGAGGTTGGAATGGGTCGCAAGGAACGTCTGGATCGGCTTCGGGATATCCCCTCTCCGCGCGATCCAGTCTTTGACGCTGATATCGTCGAGTTCGTCCAATTGCTCCGGAGTGAAGAAGGCGATTTCCGCAAGTACCTTGATGCACTCCACCCGCTCCTCGCCATCCAGCCCCCAGGAGTCGAAGAGATTGGCGGAGGGGTCATCCACCTTTACTCCTGGGGCATCGACCATCGTCGTCCACGCTTCGCCTTTGCGTCGATACATCATGGCCGTGGATCCCGGTATGACGTCCAGTTTGGACTCAATACCGAGCTGTTGAAATGCCTCGACAAAAGGCCCGCCTTCCATCGGAATTCCATAGGTGGGCCACAGCTCGCCCCGAAAGCCCTTCACGGAGATGCCCATGGACTTGCCGCCAGGCTGATTGTTCTTCTCAAGGAGCAGGGTCTTCATACCCTTCTTGGCTAGCAGGGCAGCGCATACGCTTCCCCCGAGACCTGACCCGATCACGATTGCATCATACTTGGCAGCCATTTGTGTCCTCCGTGTTCGAGCTGTCGGTCTCGTCGTGTCTCGCTACTCGCCCGTGTCTACTCTCCCTTGAAGACCGGCTTGCGCTTCTCCCGGAAGGCCCGCGGTCCTTCGTGTGCGTCCTTCGAGGCGAAAACGGGGCCGCCGATCACGATCTCCTTCTCCAGGGCCTCGGTCTCGCTGTAGCTCTCGTCGATCTCGCGCAGCATGCGCATCAGGGCGCGGATCGAGACGGGGCCGTTGTCGCAGATCACATCGGCGATCTTCTTCGCCTCGGCCAAGGCCTGACCGCTGGGAACGACCCGCCCCACCAGGCCGAAGTTCAACGCCTCTTGGGCGGTTATGTGTCGCGCCGTGAGCAGGATCTCGGCCGCCAGTGTGTAGGGGATCTGCCGCCGCAGTCGCACGCTGGATCCGCCGAGCGGGAAGAGCCCGCGCTGGGCCTCGGTGACACCGAAGACCGCGTCCTCGGCGGCCACCCGGATGTCGGTGCCCTGGAGGATCTCGGTACCCCCGGCCACCGCGAAGCCCTCTACGGCTGCGATGATGGGCTTCATCGGTCGGTTGTGCCGCAGCAACGCCTGCCAGTGGATGTCCGGCACCTCGGCCATCAACTTCTGGAACTCCTCGTCCTTTTCACCACCTCCCATGGCCTTCAGGTCGGCGCCGGCGCAGAAGACGTCGCCGCGGCCCGTCAGGATTCCCACCCGCAGCTCGGGGTCCTCGTCGAGCATGCGCCAGGCCCGGTACATGCCGGCCAGCATTCCGCCGCTCAGGGCGTTCTTCGCCTCGGGGCGGTTGAGGGTGACGACCAACACGTGGCCTTCGCGTTCGACCAGGCAATGCTCGGGGTTCATCGGAGCTCCTTCGTTAGCGGATCTCGGCGAACGGACCTTCTGCGGGGGTTGACCGCGCGCGCAGACGCGTCATCTCACCATGAAGATGCCGCGGATGAAGGCCTGGGAGAACACCGCGCGAGACGTGTGGGTCCGGGTGATCTTGTTCAGCTCGAGGCGCCTGATGAAGGGCTTCGGGGCGCCGAGATACCCATGGGCGACCTCCCCGCGTAGCCGATGGCGCACAGCGGTCGCCGGCATCTCGGCATCGCGCTGCTTTCCGCGCTTCTCTTCCGGCATCCTCACGAGCCTCCCTCTCCATGGGACCCCAGAAGACAGCCCGTATTGTGCCCGGAGGGGCGGCGCGACCGTTGAACTGGGGCGGCCCGGGCACGCCGGAACTTGATCGCCGACTACCCTATCTTCTTGCTGCGAAATCGAAAATAGAGGGTCATCGGGGGGAGGATCTTGTCCGGTCCGGTCCCATGTTTGGTCGATTCCGGCCAGCGGCGAAGATACGCGGCGAGGACGCGTGTGCTTCGCGGCGAGGACACGCGGCGAGGATACGCGTGCTTCGCGGCGAGGATGGTTCTTCTCTGCTCTCGGAGGCCCAACCGGTAGGCTCGAATGGTGTCTGAATCCGGTTCAAGCGTGAGTTCTTACGGCTCGGTCAACGCGATTCTCCCGCTGCTCGAATACCTCGAGAACGAGGGCTTCGATCTGACGACGACGCTGGACCGCGTGGGCATCCCCAGATCTGCTCTCGAAGATACGAGAGCGCGATTTCCCAAAGGACGTTTCGAGGCGTTGTGGCAGATTGCAAGTGAGGCCACGGGCGATCCGACCCTCGCGCTTCGGGTCTCCACGATGGTCAAGCCGAACACGCTCGGCATCATCGGGTATCTGGCTTCGGCGAGTGAATCGCGTCGCAATGCCTTCGAGCTCGTGAAAGGTCTCACTCCGCTGCTGTGGGAAGACTTCGAGTGCGACTTGGAGAGTGATGGCGAGGTCGCGTTCATTCGATGTGGAACGAGCAGCAAACCGCACGCGAGCCGTTTCACGACGGAGTATGCCGTCGGACTCACAGTCGCGATGAGCCGGGTTCTCGGGGCGGCTCGCTCCGATCCTCTCGAGGCGAGATTCTCCCATCCCGCGCCCGCGTACGCGGACGAATACGAGCGAATCCTTCGGCTCCCCGTTCGATTTGATGCGGGCGAGGATGGCGTGCTGTTTCCGGTCTCGATGATGGACAGCTTGAACCCCTCCGCTGACGCCGCCCTCAGGCAGCTGTTGGAACGGTACGCCGCTGACCAGCTCGCAAGGATTCCAACGAGTGCGCGATTCTCCCAGCGCATCCGCGCCTGTATCGTGTCCATGCTGCCATTGGGCGGCCTTACTGCCGACGCCGTCGCGACCCAGTTCTCCATGAGCAACCGCACGCTACGGCGGCGCCTCCAAGAGGAGGCTACGAGTTACCACGAAATCCTGGACGAGGTGCGCGCCGAGCTGGCACGCCACTACTTGACGAAAGAAAAGCGGGGAATCGACGAGGTCGCCTTTCTCTTGGGGTTCTCGGATCCGAGCGCCTTCACCAAGGCATTTCGCCGCTGGACCGGACATACCCCGGCCGACTTCGTGCGGGCCGACTCGTCATAGTCGAGAGTTCGGTGCTTCCAGCCGAGGATCGCGCAGATGTGATCATCGGGAAGCTCGATTCCGGCTCTCTGGCCCGGTCCGGGTTCATTGCTTGGCCATGAAGCTCCGGGAGGGTCTGACCATCGGAGGATGCGGCTTAGCCCCTCCGGTCCGATGGGACGTCTGCTGCCGTCGAGCCTTCGTCCGCACACCGGGCGCCCCGAGATGCCTGCTCGGGTCCATCGTTTCGCCTGGTTGTAGCTCGACGTCGCTCGCCGGCACCCACTTCGCCCACTCCCTCCCGGAGCTCGAGGCAATCGGGGCAGATTCCCCAGCTGGTTATCTCTGCTGTACCCGATTGGGCCCGCCTCTCGCGAGCAAGCTCGAGACCGCACCATGCGCACACGCGGCGAAAGACCGCGGGGTCCGGATCGTTTGCGCCTCGAACGTCTTCCTCTTGACGCCCGAGGCACTGCCCGTTGCCCGGCGAGTGCAGTCGTTGGAGGGGGATGCTGAGCTTGCTCGTCATGCTGCCAAGGTACGACGGCTGGGCGCATGAAGTCCTGAGGGAAACCTCAGCGTTCCCTCAGCAATCAACTGAGGAAGTCTAGAATCGGGGGCCGCACCCCGTTCGCCGCGGGCGGCGAGGATACGCGGCGAGGATACGCGGCGAGGATACGCGGCGAGGATACGCGGCGAGGATACGCGGCGAGGATACGCGGCGAGGATACGCGGCGAGGATACGCGGCGAGG
>JAJDAO010000033.1 GCA_029261835.1 Deltaproteobacteria bacterium
GGTGTGGCGCGAGGAGCAGGTCGCCGACTACCCGCAGACGAACCCCGATGTATCGGACCCGAATCCGCGTGGTTGTCAGAAGGGGGGGTGCTTCAGCGAGCGGATGTACGACCCGTCGCGTGTTCGTTACCCGCTGAAGCGCGTGGGCGAGCGGGGCTCGGGCCAGTGGAAGCGCATCTCGTGGGAGGAGGCACTCGAAGCCATCGCCGACTCCATGCTCGACACGATCGTGCAGCACGGCTCCGACCGCATCGTTTGGGATCTCGGCCCCCTCTACACCGAGGGGACGATGAGCGCGGCGCACCAACGTCTGACGATTCTGCTCGACTCCACGAATCTCGACATGAACTCGGAGATCGGCGACGCCCATCGCGGCGTGGCCGAGACCTTCGGCAAGATCGGCTTCGAGCGTTCGGCCGACGACTACTTCTACTCGGATCTGATTCTGATCTGGGGCAGCAATCCGCTCTACACGCAGATCCCGAACTCCCACTTTCTGACCGAGGCGCGTTACAAGGGCGCGAAGCTCGTCTGCATCGCGCCGGACTACAGCGCTTCGACCGTTCACGCGGATCACTTCGTGCCCGTGAAGGCGGGCTGCGATGCTGCACTGGGGCTCGCGCTGGCGCACGTGCTGGTCGAGGAGGGTCTGGTCGATCGCGACTTCGTGGTGGAGCAGACGGACTTGCCGCTGCTGGTGCGTGAGGACACGCGTCTCTATCTGCGTGCTTCGGACATGGAGCGAGGCGGGAGCGAGGAAGAGCTCTACCTCTACGACGCACAGCGCGGAGCCGTGATGGCGCCGAAGCGCAGCCTCGCGCTCGACGGCATCCAGCCGGAGCTGGAGGGGCGCTTCGAGGTCACGTTGGCGGACGGCGAGAAGGTGGCGGTGCGTACGGTCTTCTCGCTGCTGAAGCAGCAGCTGGTGGACTACAGCCCGGAGGAGGCATCGAAGCTCTGCGGCACGCCGCCCGGTGTGATTCGCGATCTGGCACGGCGCATTGGCCGGGCGAAGTCGGCGGCGATGGTGACGTCGAGCAACATGGGCAAGTACTACCACGGCAACCTGATGGAGCGCACGCAGGCGCTGGTCTTCGCGCTCTCGGGCAACTACGGCAAGAAGGGCAGCGGCTTCGTCGGCTTCCCCTGGCTCGATCACGACGGTTTCGAGCACTTCATTCGCGACATGTTCTCGCTGGGGGACATGATGAACCCGACCGCGCTCCGCATCATCGGCAAGGTCATCGCCGACACCGCCCGCTGGAAGCTCGCGGGCTATAGCGACGAGATGATCGTTTACGAGCAGGGCCGGGACATCCTCAAGAGCGGTCGCATGACTTCCGGCGCCTTGTTCTGGTACATCCACGGCGGTCTGCTGGAGGCGAGTGAGAAGCTGCAGGAGTGGGATCCCTATCTGAAGCGGCCGGTGAGCGAGGTGCTCGACGAATCGCTCGAGAAGGGCTGGCAGGACGTTTGGCCGAGACCGGGCACCGACCCCAAGATGATGTTCGTCTACGGCAGCAACCCGCTGCGGCGCATCCGCAGCTTCCCGCTGCTGCTCAAACACCTCTGGCCCAAGCTGAGCAGCGTCGTGACGCTGGACTGGCGCATGACCTCCACCGCCCTGCGGTCCGATTACGTTCTGCCGGTGGCGGCCTGGTACGAGCGGTCGGAACACAAATGGGTGACGCCCCTGATGCCGTATATCCACTCCGGCGAGAAGGCGACGACCTTCTACGAGGCGAAGAGCGATTGGGAGATCATCTCGCGGCTGGCCGAGGTGACCGATCGGCGCGCGAAGGAGCGCGGCATCGCGAGCTACGTCGATCGCCGCGGAGACGAGCGTCCGCTGGGCAATCTCTACGAGAAGTTCTCGCAGAACGGGGAGTACGGGCACACCGACGACGAGAAGATCTGTGCGGCGCTGCTCGACAAGGCCAGCAATCTGGGCGGGCTGCGTTGGGAGGATCTCAAGAAGAAGGGCTTCGCGCGCTTCGAGTCGATCGGGCAGGGCGCGGTGGCGATTGGCAACGCGACCGAGATCAAGCCGGGCGAGACCATCACGCCGTTGACCAAGCACGTCTTCGACAAGGTGCCCTATCCGACGCTGAGCCGGCGCATGCAGTTCTACATCGACCAGGAGCTCTACCTCGAGATGGGCGAAGAGCTGCCGATGCACAAGGATCCGCCGACGGCGGGTGGCGACTATCCGCTGACGCTGAACGGGGGCCACGCCCGCTGGAGCATTCATGCCAACTGGCGAGACGACAAGCTCATGTTGCAGCTTCAGCGCGGTGAGCCCGTGGCCTACATCAGCGTGCCCGACGCCCAGAGTCGCGGGCTGACGGATGGGGACCGCGTACGCGTCTTCAATGATCTGGACGAATTCGAGATTCTGGTGAAGGTGTCGCGATCCTCGCGACAGGGGCAGATCATCATCTATCACGCCTGGGAGAACTTCCAGTTCAAGAACGGCAAGGGGTTCCAGAACCTGACTCCATCGCCGCTCAATCCAGTCGAGTTGGCGGGCGGTCAGTTCCACCTGCGACCGATGATGATCGCCATGCAGCCGAGTCACACGGACCGAGATACGCGAGTGGAGGTCGAGCGCATATGAGTGAGTCGAGCACGCTGGGTGTTTCGAGACGCGGCTTCTTGATCGGTGCCGGCGCCACCGCCGGCGCTCTGTCGCTGACGATGTGTCGTCTGGGTGAGCGAGACGAGCCCGTGGGCCCGACCCCCGCTGCGAAGACCGCGGTCGCGAAGCAGACCTACGGTGACTTCACCGATGTCTATCGCGAGCGCTGGACCTGGGACAGCGTCGCCAAGGGGACGCACACGCGGGCCAATTGTATCTCCTCCTGTGCGTGGAATGTCTTCGTGAAGGACGGCATCGTCTGGCGTGAAGAGCAGGATGCCATCTATACACCGCCTCGGCCCGACGTCCCCGATCTCAACCCCCGCGGCTGCCAGAAGGGCGCCTGCTACAGCGATCTGCAGGTTTCTGGGTCGCGTGTTCTCCACCCGCTCAAGCGCGTCGGTGAACGCGGCGCGGGCCAGTGGAAGCGAATCCCCTGGGATCAGGCCTACACCGAGATCGCCGATGCCGTGATCGACGCGGCCGTGGAGAGTGGCACCGAGACGATCGTTCACGACCACGGCACGACCAACGCGGGCTACGGGCCGGAGACCGCCGGCGAGATGCGCTTCACCAGCGCCATCGACGCGTCGGTGCTCGACTCGTGGTCGGGCGTGGGCGACATGCCGATGGGCGCGGTACAGACCTGGGGCATGTACAACTGCGAGGGGACGGCCGACGACTGGTTCCGCTCGGACTACATCGTCGTCTGGATCGGAAACCCGGTCTACACGCGCATTCCCGAAGTCCACTTCATGCACGAGGCGCGCTACCGCGGCGCCAAGCTCGTGGTGATCGCGCCGGACTACAGCGCCTCCTCGATCCACGCCGATCTCTGGATCAACGTGAAGCCCGAGAGCGACTCGGCGCTCGGGCTCGCGGCCGCGGGCGTGATTCTGGCGGAGGGGCTGCACGACGAGGAGTACGTGCGCGAGCAGACGGATCTCCCGATCCTGGTGCGTGAAGACAACGAGCGCTTCCTGCGCGAGTCCGACCTCAAGAAGGGCGGCAAAGAGGATCAGCTCTACTTCTGGGACGAGGCCCGCGATCGCCTTGCCGTGGTGCCGGGATGCCAGGGGCACGGTGGCCGCACCATCGCGCTCGGCGATCTGCGACCGGCACTCTCCGGCCGCTACGAGGTGAAGCTCGCCGATGGCCGAATGGTGAAGGTCAGACCGGTGCTCGAGGGTCTGCGCCAGCAGATCGGCTCCGACTACACGCCGGAGAAGGCGAGCGCGCTGACCGGGCTCAGCCCCGCGCTGATCCGCCGCTTCGCTCGTGAGCTCGCCGCTGCACCGACGGCGATGATCTTCGCCTCGTGGGGTTCGTGCAAGCATCACCACAGCGATCTGTTCCAGCGCGCCATGATCCTGCTGATGGCGCTCACCGGAAATCAGGGCAAGCCGGGCGGCGGCATGCGGGTGGCGGCTTGGTGGGGGCTCGACGGGCTCGACAAGATGGGTGCGGGTATGGACCTGTCGCTGCTCGAAATGCTGCGCATCATCCCGAAGGCGATGCGCGGGCTGACGCCGCGCGACTACGAAGGGCTCTTCACGAAGTTCAGCGAGTTGGCGCCCAACACGCCGCTCATGCCCTGGCTCTACGTGCACGGCGGCTACCGAGAGATGTGGTCGCGGCCCGATCTCATGGACCCGCAGCTGCCCCGTGGCATGGACGACTACATGCGCGACGCCATCGACCGCGGCTGGACCAAGATCCATCCGCCCGAGGATCGTCCGCCGCGCGTCTTCATCTTCACCGGCTCCAATCCGCTTCGCCGCTGGCCCGCCCCCCAGCACGCGCGCAAGCATCTCTGGCCCAAGCTCGACACGATCGTCTCCGTGAACTTCCGCATGAGCACGTCGACGCGCTACGCCGACTACGTGCTGCCGGGTGCCGGCTATTACGAGAAGCACGGCATCAAGTACGCGCAGACCTACCTGCCGTACGTCGTGCTCTCCGACAAGGCGGTGCCGCCGCTGGGCGAGTCGAAGACCGAGTGGGAGATCTTCGGCCTGCTGACCGAGCGGGTGGCGCAGCGGGCGGGAGAGCGCAACGTGGGCATGGTGCGCGGCTTCAACGATCGGCCGCTGGACCTGACCAAGGCCTACGACAAGTTCACCAACGATGGCATGTACGATCCGCACGACCCGGCCGATCCCATCAAGCTGATCGACGAGATCATGAGCTCGAGCCCGAGCGTCGGCAACATACGGGCCGACGAGGCGCTGCGACTCGGCGCTGTTCCCATCATCGGCCCGGCTCGTCCCACACCCATCTACGCCACGAGCAGCGACTACGACCCCAACGACACGCACTGGCCCCACCGCTGGTTCGTCGAGGACAAGGTCGCGTGGCCGACGATCACCGGCCGCCAGCAGTTCTACATCGATCACGACTGGTATCTCGAGGCTGGCGAAGCGATGCCGGTGCACAAGGCTCCGCCGGGCGCGAGCAGCGACCTGCCGCTGAGGATCAACGGCGGTCACAACCGCTGGAGCATTCACGCCATCTGGCGTGACCACGAGCTGATGCTGCGCCTTCAGCGCGGCGAGCCCGCATGCTTCATGAGTCCGGTCGATTGCGCCGGGCGCGGCATCAAGGATGGCGATCGCGTACGCGTCTACAACCACGCCGGCGAGTTCGAGGCCATGGTGAAGATCAGCAGGGGGACCGCCGCCGGCGAAATCATGCTCTATCACGCCTGGGAGCCGTACCAGTTCAAGGACTGGCGCGGCCCGCAAGAGCCGGTGGAGGCCCCCTGGAAGGCCATTCACCTCGCCGGTGGCTACGGCCAGATCCACTACCGCATGTTCTACAGCTCACCGAGCCATTCGCCGCGTGGCGCCCCGGTGGAGGTCGTGAAGGTCGCCTGAGCGGGACGCCTAGAGACCCAGCCCCACCAGACGCTCGGTGGGAGGCCGGAATCGCTCCAGGGGCCAGCCGAGTGCTTCGTCGATCTGGCACAGCATGTCGCTCTTGTCCCGCGGCAGGCGGCCGTGCACGTCTAGGAAGTTGCTCATGTGGTCGGAGAGCAACTCCGTCGGTCCGTCGAGCCGCTCGACCAGGAGCCGCGTCTCCCGGAGCGCTTCATGGGCGCTCGGCAGTGTCAGGCGCCCGTCCTTCCAGCGCGCGTGCCACGGCGTGCCGGGGGAGGGCACGAAAGTTCGCAGCCGGATGAAGTCGGGCGGTGCCTGGTTGAGCACATCGGCACTCCCCGAGGCGTGCTCGCGCCAGCGTTCGGTTCCCGCGACACCGACCATCAGATAGACGGAGAGCTCGATTCCCGCCTGCTTGACATGGGAGTAGGCCGCCACCGCCTGCTCGGGCGTCACGCCTTTCTCGATGGCCTCGAGCGTGCTGGCATCGCCGGATTCGAGGCCCGAGTGGATGCGCGTGATGCCCGCTCTCGACACTTCCTGCCACTCGCCCAGACTCTTCTTGGCCAGGAACTTCGCCGAGCCGTAGACCGTGATCCGCTGCAGGCTCGGGAAACGCTCTCGTGCGGCCTGGCCGATCGTCACGAGCTTGCGGGTGGGGAGCACCGCCGTATTGCCGTCGGCCAGGAAGATCGTCTGCACGCCGGGGCCGTAGAGTGCGCGTGCCCGATCGAGATCCTCGATGACCTCCTCGAGTGGCCGCACTCTGAACTTGCGATCCTTGTACATTGAGCAGAAGCCGCAGCGGTTGTGGGGGCACGAGAGGGTGGCCTGGATGATGAGCGAGTGTGCCTCGCTCGGCGGACGGTAGACGGCGCCTTCGTAGCGCGGCTGTCGCAGTTCATTCATGCATAGTCCGGGCTAGAGCTCATCCACGGTCGCCGCCTGCCAGTTGATGAAGATGGGAGACGACCAGGCGCGCGGCTCGTGCTCGGCGAGACACTCGTTCTCCAGTCCCCCGCAGAGGTTCACATCCACGCAGTTGCCGTCGGCGTCGTACTCGCAGCGGACGTTGGCGGCGTTGATGCCCGGGGCCGGCGCCTCGAGAGCCCGCACGTAGTACAGGCTGTCGCGTCCGCTCGTGGCGTAGTCGGCGTCGCTGAAGGTGATGGCACAGCCGTCGGGGTTCGGCTCGCACTCGAACGTGCGCCAGGGATCCTCGATCAGCGGCGCGACGGGCTCGCCCGGCGTCTTCTGCGGACGGATGCGCACGACCTCGACACGCGTGATGAGGCGACGCCGGTCCCCCGGGTTGTAGCACTCGCTCTTGCAGACATTCTCCAGTCGCTCGGGGCCGAGGCCACTCACCGCGTAGTCGGGGCAGCCCGGGAGCTGCTCCAGGGACCCGACCGCGCGCACCTGGAAGATCGGGCTGCTTCCCATGGTCACCTCTGCCCCCATCGGCACGGGTTTGCCGCGTGTGCCGGGCGGGTTCAAGAGATCGAACCAGAGCAGTATGCGCGGACCGCTCGTGCCGTAGACCTCGCGGCTCTGCATCGCGCGCCAGATGGACTCGCGGTCGCGCCCCTCGGCGTGAGTGGCGATCAGACCCCCGGTGGTGAAGAACGACGTCTGACGCTCCAGCTCGAAGAGTGCGAAGCCGGAAATCGCCGTGCTCTTCCGATCGAAGGGCGTTGAGTATGCCTGGGGCTCCGAAATCGCCGGCCCCACCAGGTTGGCCAATGGTCCGAGATCGGACCCGCGGCGCGAGCGCGACTCGGTGAAGCCGCGGCGATGCACCTCTTTGTAGCCGGTGCCGGGCCGTGCGAAATGGTTGTCGCTCGAGCTCATGAAACCGAAACGGAAGTGGCGCGGTGCTTCTGGATTGTCGAAGTTTCCGAGCGCCATGATGTACTGCGCCGATCCGCCTGGGCGGTAGTTGAAGGCGGGCTGGCTGCAGTCCCGACACTGACCGGCGTCTAGCCAGTCTTCGGGCTCGGCACCGGGCACGGTGAGGTGTGCCTGGCCGAGTGCCGCCGCAGCGTTGCTGCGCGCCTGCTCGGCGCGTCGTTCGCACTCGGGTGCCGCCGCCCCCTCGGCCAGACAGCGCTCTCGAATGATCTCGCCCGCTTGCCAGCAGGTCGGGAGATAGTTCTTCGAGGGGGCGGGGCAGAGGGCCTTCCCATCGGCATCAAAGCGGACAGCGCGCCAGTCGCGATAGACATCGGAGTCACCGTGTCCTGAGTAGATTTCCAGCAGCGTCTGGCGATCGGGGTCGTGCATCTCGCCCTCGAGCTGCTTGTCCCATTGCGAGCCCGGCGGCGTGTAGAACCCCCAGGTCGTGCCGTGGGGAATCACGATGGCGTCGTGTCCCCACTCGTCGAGCTTGCGATAGAGCGCGTCGGGCGAGTCCGCTTTCTCCAGGCAGTCGCTCGGCAGATCGTGGACGTCCACACCGTCCGGGCAGATCTCGATATCGCGGCGTGCGTCGAGGAAGCGGATCAGATCGTGATACCGGCGGTCTCGCGCGGTCAGACCAAAGGCCCCGACGGCCAAGGTCGGAATCTGACTGGCCACGCTCGCGCGGCGCACCGTGCTGCCCGAGGCGATCGGGCGCGCGGGAATGCTCGCTTCGTCGGTCTGCGCCAGCACCACGTTCTTGTGCCCGTAGTGGTCGTCGGGTGTATCGCCGACGTCGGTCCACTCCCAGCCGAGGAATGCCACCGTGTCGGGGTTCTGGGGGTCTCCGGCGACATCGTTGCACTGACGGATGGATTCGACCGTCTCACGCCAGTTGCGCGGCGAGATGCCCTCGGCGTGATCGTTGATGGACCAGAAGTCCAGCGCGGAGCAGTAGCGCGCGTAATCGCAGGCATCCGCCGGCGGGTGCGAGCCCTCGCCCTGAGACACGGGCAGGCTCATGAGGAAGGCATCGAAGGAGAAGGTGGTGTGGACGTGGAGATCGCCGAACAAGATCTGTTTGGGCCGGGCCACGCCAATCTGCGAAGCGGCTCGCCGGTGTTCGCTGGAGCGCGCCGCAACCACCTGACGCGGCCGGACCAGCCGAGTCACCTCGCCCGGTCCCTCGTGGCGCCCGATTACGCCGCGCCCGATGGCGTAGAGAACCGCGCCCGCGATGCAGACGAGGGCGAGCAGGACGAGGACGATTCGCTTCAGCACGATGACCACACCTCCTGTCGGGCGCCCTCGCGAGCAGCGCTCACCGACGGTACCACGGACGAGTGGGCCGGCGAGGGGTACCCTCGCGGCCAGACACTGCATAGGAGGTCATGGAATCCATGCGACGACTACAGCGAGCACTTGTTGTCTGCACCCTCGCTCTCTTGCTGTCGCCGCCCGCCGCGGCGCGGCCGGAGAAGATCCGGCCGGATCACTCCTACTACTCGGATGAGTTCTCGCTGCAGGGGCTCGTGAGCGACCTCGTCGGGGAGAAGAACTACGAAGAGGTCTACCAGCTCTACAGCTACTACGAGGCGGTGTACGACGCCGCCGGGCGGGTCGTGCTCTTCCGGGAGTACGAGCGCGGATCGCTCGTGCGCAGCGAGCGCTACCGCTACGGGCCGGGGGGCGAGCTGCTCGAGCGCAAGCTGAAACGGCCGGGCAAGCCGGTCGAGATCAGCCGTCCCGCTGCCGGCTGAGACAGCCGCCCCGTCTCTCCGGCCGCAGAGTCAGCCACACTCGGCAGCGCCAATCCTAAATCAACAACACTGTTGACTAGAATCTCTATTTGTGCGAAATGACTCGCTAATGGCAGACCAGATCAGTGCCGCCGTGCGGCGGCGACGAGATCCGGCCTCAACGCGAGAGGCCATTCTGGCCGCCGCGCGCGCGCTCATGGCCGAGCGGGGTCCGGAGGCGATGACCATCTCCGAGGTGGCGCACCGGGCCGGCGTGAACCGGGGCACGGCCTATCAGCACTTTCGCACGCGAGATGAGCTTGCCGCCGCCGTGATGCACGGCTTCGGCCAGCGGCTGACGGCCATGCTCACAGAGCAGAGCCCGGTCGGCGAGCGCATCGATCGCTTCCTCGCCTTCTTCGTCGAGCATCCCGAATTCGCCCGCCTGTGGATCTACGACATGCTCGCCAGCCCCGACGGCGCGCCGAGCGATAGCTGGCGGGTCTTCGTCACGACCTTGGAGGGATTCGCCCAGGCGAGCGATACGCAGCCGGGCATCGACCCCGAGATGCTGGCGCGAATCCTGGTCGGTGCACCCCTGTTCTGGTCGCTCTGGGTGCAGAAGAGCACTGTCGATGACGACGATCGCCGGAGGGCCGTGGCGCGCTTCGCGCGCGAGATCAAGCGTCTGCTTCTGTTCGGTGTCATGAAGCCCGAGCAGTGGACCTCCATGGTGAGCGAGCTGGACGGCGGCGAGGGCGCTCAGTGAGTCCGAGCGATCACATCGAGCGGGCCTTCGCAGCCTGGGCTCGCGGCATCTACGCTCGACGCTACGTGGTGTTTGCTCTCTGCCTGGCGTGGGTGGCCTGGCTGGCCAGCTACCTGCCCGACATGCGGGCCGAGAACTCTTCGCAGAGCTACCTCCACAGCGAGGATCCCGCGTCGCTCGAATACGAGCGGTTCCAGCGCCGCTTTGGCCAGGATGACCGGCTGCTCGTCGCCGTCGAGGCCCCGGAGATCTTCGATCTCGACTTCCTCACGAAGCTACGCGCTTTTCACAGGGAGCTGGAGGCTGTGCTGCCCAATGTTCGGGAGGTGACGAGCCTGATCAACGTTCGGCAGACGCGCGGCGACGGTGACACGCTGGTGGTCGAAGACCTGATGGAGGACTGGCCCGAAACGAGCGAGGCGCTGGATGATCTGCGCCGCCGCGTATTCGCCAGCCCGCTCTACGTGGACAACGTGATCTCGCGTGACGGCCGACTCACGACCGTGTCGATCGAGCCCGTGGTCTACTCTGGCGGTGATGAGGACGCCGAGTCGGCGCTCGCCGGCTTCGACGAATCGCAGGCGCCGACGGGCACCGACGAGGGTGAGCTCGAGTTCCTGCACGAGACCGAGAAGCGGGAGATCGTGCTCGAGCTGCGGCGGGTCGTGACGCGGCACGACGCGCCCGACTTTCGCCTCTTCTCGGTCGGGGGCGCCATCGCCGCCGCCGCGGTCACAGAGCGCATGACCAGTGACAGCGGACTCCACGTCAGCGTAACAGCCGGGGTGATCGTCGCGTTTCTCTTCTTCCTGTTCAGGCGACTCTCCGGCGTCATCTACCCGATGGCGATCGTCGCCGCCTCGCTCATCTCGAATCTCGCCGTCATGGTGTGGCTCGACATTCCCTTCTCGATCATCCTGAGCATGCTCCCGATCTTCACGATGTGTGTCGGGGTCTGCAACGCGGTGCACGTGCTCACGCTCGTCTATCAGCGCTTGGCTGCGGGCAGCAGTCGTGAGGATGCCCTCGCTTACGCTTTTGGCCACTCCGGCCTGGCGGTTCTGATGACGAGCCTCACGACCGCGGCTGGTATGTTCTCCTTCCTGACCGCCGAGCTGGCGCCGATACGTTACTTGGGTGTTACGGCGCCCTACGGCGTGCTCTTTGCGTTTGTCTTCACGATGACGCTGTTGCCGGCGCTGATCGCGATCTTTCCACTGCCGGCAAAGCAGTGGGTGGCCGGCTCACCCGAGCGGGGCCGGCTGCAGCGCGTCATGCTCTTCGCGGGCGACCTGTCCGCGCGGCGCCCGCGAGCGGTGCTCGGTGTCTCGCTGCTCGTCGTGGCGGCCATCGGGAGCGGGTTGTTCCGGGTTCACTTCGCCCATGAGCCGCTCGAGTGGCTGCCAGCCGACGACCCGGTGCGTATCGCCAGCCATCTCATCAACCGCGAGCTGCGCGGAGCCACCACGGCCGAGGTGCTGCTCGACACCGGTCGCGAGAACGGGCTTCGCGATCCCGAGACGCTCGTCCAGATCCAGAGTGCCATCGCCGCCGTCGAGGTGATCGATCGAGGCGAGCTCTTCGTCGGCAAGGCGACCTCACTGATCGACATCGTGAAGGAAACCCACCAGGCGCTGAACGCCAACGACCCCGCCTTCTACCGTATTCCAAGCGATTCGCTCCTGGTCGCCCAGGAGCTTCTGCTATTCGAGAATAGTGGCAGCGACGATCTCGAGACCATCACCGATAGCCAGTTTCGACACGGACGCGTGACGCTCCGCATGCCGCGGGTCGACGCCGTTCTCTACGCCGACTTCCTTCAGGAGATCGAGCAGTTCTTCGCGGACTCTCTTCGGGGTAGAGTGCCGATCGTCGTGACGGGGCGAAGCGCGCTGGCCGCGCGCACATTCAGCGCGCTGATCCGGAGCATGGCCAAGTCCTACGTGCTCGCTCTGCTGGTCATCACCCCGCTGATGATGCTGTTGATCGGTAACATCCGGCTCGGACTGATCAGCATGGTGCCCAATCTACTGCCACTCTGCCTGACCTTGGCGGTGATGGGTCTGCTCGACCTGCCACTCGACGCCTCGAGCATCGTGATCGGCAGCATCATCATCGGCCTCGCCGTGGACGACACCATTCACTTCATGCACCGCTTTCGACGCGAGCACGCGATCTCGCGCGACGTTCGACAGGCGGTGCGGGCCACTCTCATCACGACGGGGTCGGCCCTGTTCTTTACGTCGCTCGTGCTGGCTACCGGCTTTAGCGTGATGGGCGCTTTGGGGACGATGCAGAACACCGTCGTGTTCGGCTATCTGACCGCATTCGGCATCGCCATCGCATTCATCGCCAACCTGCTGCTGACGCCGGCGCTGATCTCGCTCGGCATCCGTCTCTTCGGCGACCCGGCCGCGCCCGAGCACGTCGTTCAGTCGCTGGACTCGATCGCACCCGCACGCTGATAGCGAGCCATCTCCTCTTTGCTGAGGCGGAGCAGATCGCGGAAGACGTGCTCGTTGTCCTGACCGACCGAGGCGCCGGCACGGGTGGTTGCACCCGGCGTCGCCGTGAGTCCAAGCGGAATGCCCGTCGCCACCACCTCGCCCTTGGCCAGGTGCGGGATGTGCTCGAAGAACTCGCGCTCGGCCAGGTGCCGATCGAGCTGGTACTGGTCTTCGGTCGTCTGCACGGCACCCGCGGCGACACCCGCCGCCTGGAGCCACTGCATGACTTCATGGGGCGCGCGTTCGCGCGTCCATTGCTCCAGCAGCCGGTCCAGCTCCGCCGCGTTCCGTATGCGTGATTCCAGGTCGGCGAAGCGCGGGTCGGCGAGCCATTCCGGGTGTCCGACCGCCTCGCACAGGCAGCGCCACTCGGGCTCGCTCGACACGGCGATGACACACCAACGGTCATCGCCGTGGCAGCGATAGCAGCCGTGAGGCGCAGCGGACGCAGAGCGGTTGGCGAGCTTCTGCGGCTCGCGAGCGTGGGCCAGATGATCCATCATCTGCGGCCCGATCACGCCCACCGTGGTCTCGAGCTGTGAGAGCGAGATGCGCTGTCCCTCGCCTGTTCGCTGACGATGGTCGAGGGCGCACATCACCGCAAAGAGCCCGTGCAATGCCGACAGTGAGTCCGGGTAGGCGTATTGCGTCATGGTGCACTCGCGCTCAGGGAAGCCGGAGAGCGCCGCCAGGCCGGCTGTCGCCTCGATGTTCGGTCCCCAGCTCACGTAGCGACGGCTCGGGCCGCTGTCGCCGTAGCCACTGCTGCTGAACATGATGAGATCGGGCTTGGCCAGCTTGAGCTCGTCCCAGCCGAGTCCGAGCTTCTCCATCACGCCGGTGCTCTGGTTCTCGATCACGATGTCGCAGCGGGCGACCAGCTTCTTCGCCAGCTCCACGGCCTCGGGTCGCGCGAGGTCGAGTGCGACGAAGAGCTTGCCCGCATCCCAGTCCGTGAACCAGGGAGAGAGCTGGGGCTGCACGCCCTGCTCGGGCGTGCGTGGCGGGACGTAGAGCCGGACCACGCCGGGGCGGCGCCGCGATTCCACGCGGATCACCTCCGCCCCGCAATAAGCCATCAGGCGGCCGACCCACGGCCCGGCCATGCCCGCCGTGAACTCAACCACCTTTACGCCTTCGAGTGCTCGTTCCATCGGCTATCAGATGACTCCGTTGTCGCGCAGTGCTTGGAGCCGCTGCGGCGTGAGTCCCAGCTCCGTGCCGTACACCTCGTCGTTGTGCTCGCCAATGTGGGGCGCCGGGTGTCGCAGCTTCCACGGCGTCTTCGTGTGTCGATAGGGCGCGCCCGGGTAGCGCAGGCGACCCAGCTCGGCATGCTCCAAGTCGACGAAGTAGTCGCGCGCTGCCAGATGACCATCGCGCGCGACGGCGGCGGCACTGTTGACCGGTGTCAAGGCGATATGTCGACGCTGTCCCTCGTGATAGATCTCCTCTACGGTGAACTGCGCGGTGAGGTCCGAGATGAAGATGTCGAGTAGCTCGCGGTACTCCAGTCGTTTCGAGGAGGGACCCTCGAACATCGGATCGATCACCTCCTGGTTCCCCGTCTCCTCGTGAATCCACTCGGCCAGCGCCTTCCAGTGCGCCGGTCGGTTCACCATCAGGTAGACCAGCCCGTCTGTGCAGCGGTAGGCGCCAGAGGGAACCGAGGCGAAGAGTGCGCTGCCCATGCGACGGGGCACGATGGCGTCGTCGAGCCACTTGCCGACGCCGGAGATATGGCTGACCGCCAGACTGACCTCCTGACTCGAGATATCGACGTGTTGTCCCGCACCGGTTCGGTCGGCGTGAAAGAGGGCGATCAAACTGCTGACCGCTGCGCAGGTGGAAGCCATCACGTGCGACTGCTCACCCGCCAGTCTGACGGGCGGATCCTCGGCCTCGCCCGTCACGTACATCGTCCCCGACATGGCGCTGGCCACCAGATCCGAGCTCTTGAAGTCGCGATGAGGTCCGCTCTGTCCAAAGCCGGTGATCGAGGTGAAGACCAGGCGGGGATTCTCCGCTCGCAGTGTCTCGTAGCCCAGGCCGAGAGATTGAAGCTCGCCGGGTGATCGCGTTTCGATGACGACGTGCGCCGTGCCGGCCAGCTTGCGGAAAATCTCTCGCCCTTCCGGCTGTGTGATGTCGAGCGTCACGCCGCGCTTGCTCGTATTCATGTAGAGGAAGAACAAGCTGCGTTCCGGGTGCGACACATCGTGCAGAAAGGGCGGAACCCTTCGGGTGGCGTCGCCACCCGGCCGCTCGATCTTGACGACATCCGCCCCCATGTCGGCCAACAGCTTGCCGCAGTAGACGCCGGATTCGTCCGCGAGCTCGATTACGCGTCGCCCCCTCAGCGCGACTCCGCCGCCGGCCAGCATTCTCCCCCTCGGATGTCCCGGTTCGGGCCGAAGTGTAGCCGCTCACACCCCTTCGTCTCACCGCTCCGGCTTTTCGACCCCGTCCTCGCCGAAGAGCAGCAGGCTGCGACCGTCGGTCGTGGCGACCGCCGCGAAACCCCGGCGCCCGGGCCGGACGCGCGGCCTGAAGCTGCGACCGCCATCATCGCTCAGCAGGACCACGCCTCCCAGACCGGCGAGCGCGACGCCATCACCCTCGAGTCGAGTGCCGCCGGAGAGCGACTTGTCGGTCGGGCTCGCGATCTCGAGCCAGCTCTCGCCCAGGTTGTCGCTGCGAAAGACGTGGCCGCGCATGCCATAGACCAGCACCGCGTCGTGGGCCAGTGCCAGACCGCCCCACAACGATCCCGTGTACGGCAGACCGAGCGTCTGCCACGAGAGCCCGCCATCCCGCGAGCGATAGACCGTACCGCGCTCCGCCGCGATGAAGAGAGTCCCGTTCGGACCGCTGAAGATGTCGTTCAGGTGGTGGTCGACCTCTCCGCCGCCCGGGGGCGGCAGCCGTTGCCAGCGCTTGCCTCCATCCGTCGTCTGCAGCATGAGGCTGAATGCGCCGACCGCCAGGCCGTGCTGGGCGTCTGTGAACCAGACGGCCAGCAGGGGGATCTCCTCTTCGGGTGCGGTGCGCTGCAGCCGCCAGCTCTCGCCGCCGTTGCGGGTACTCACGATGGTCGCATCGTGTCCCACGGCCCAGCCCCGCTCCGCGTCGACGAAGAACACGCTCGTCAGGCTGGCCCGGGTCGGGACATGCTGTGCCTGGCGCCAGCTCTGGCCTCCGTCGTCGGAGAGCACGACGTGGCCGCGTTCGCCCACGGCAACCATGCGCTGTCCGGCCCGCGCGGCGTCGAGCAGCAGCGCGTTCGCGGCGAGCTTCGAAGGAATGGCGGCGCGCCCAGGTGGGGCGGCTGCGCCTTCCCCGCCCTCGGCGTGCGCCTGGAGCGAGGCTGCGAGGAACAGCAGCACGAAGAGTGATCGGCGAAGCGTCTTTAGCTGCATGTCATCTCCACGGCGATCACCCCCTACTTCCGCTCCTGCCCGTCATCCCTTGTGGCGTCGCGGGATCACGAGGTCGAGTAGCACCGCCAGCGCGGGCAGCGCGGTGACGGCCATGATCATATTGATGATGAACATGAATGTGAGGAGCAGCCCCATATCGGCCTGGAACTCGAGCGGCGAGAGCGCCCAGGTCGACACCCCGACTGCGAGCGTGACCGCAGTGAAGATCACCGCGTTGCCGGTCTCGAGCAGTGTCCGCTGATAGCACGCGGTGATGTCGAGCTCGCCAGCCAGGTGGACCTCAAGACGGTTGTAGATGTAGAAGGCGTAGTCGACACCGATGCCCACGGCCAGCACCATCACTGGAAGTGTCGCGACCTTGAGCCCGATCTCGAGCTCCTTCATGAACCAGTAGCCGAGGAAGGTCGCCAGCGTCAGGGGCAAGCAGCAGCAGATCGTGGCGCGCCAGTCGCGATACGTCAGAATGACGAGCGCCACGATGGTGAGATAGACATAGAGCATCATTGGGAGCTCGGAATCCTCGAGCACCTCGTTGATGGCCGCCTGTACGCCGATATTCCCGCTGCCCAGACGGATCTCGACACCCGGGAGCCTGTGTTCGTCCCGGAAGCTCTCCACTCCGGCGATCACGCTCTTGATGGTCTTCGCCTTGTGGTCGGCGGTGAAGATCTGCAGCGGCATCAGCGTGCAATCCGAGTTGAAGACGCCCGCCGACGACGGAATCGAAGAGGTCGCCTGTACCAGCGCGTAGCGGTTGCGCGGCAGCGCCGCCCACTTGAGGTTCCCCTCGTTCCAGGCCGAGGTCACCTTCTTCGCGAGCGCCGGCGCCGAGAGAACGGACAGTACGCCCGGCACGTTGAGCATGTGCCAGTGGAACTCGTCGAGATGCTCCATGGCCGCGTGGTCGACACACGAGCCCTCGGCCGTCTCGACGATGACCGTCAGCAGGTCCAGCCCGAGTCCAAACTTGCTGACGATGAGCTTGGCGTCCTCGTTGTAACGCGAGTCGGGCGCGAGCTCCGGCGCACCCGGATGCAAATCCCCCACGTGGCGGCCCTGGCTCTGCCAGACCGCCAGTCCGAAGAGCACGACGAAGGCAACCCCGGTGAGGATGGCGTACTTGCGTTCTGCGATGCGGCCGAAGAGCCGCATTGCGCGGGCACGGCGGTGTTGGGCTCGGGTGACGCGGCCGGCGAAGCCCGCATCGAAGCGGAAGTAGGAGGCGATCAGCGGCAGCATCAGCAGATTGGTGATGATCTTGAACGCCACGCCGATGGTCGCCGTGATGCCGAGCTCCTGGATCATCGGGATCGGAATCAGCACCAGCGTGCCGAAGCCGATCAGATCGGTGATCAGCGCCATCGAGCCGGGGACCAGCAGCCCGCGAAAGCTGGTGCGCGCAGCCTCCATGCCGCTGGCGCCCGAGGCGATGCGCTTGCTGATCAGGTTGATCTGCTGCACGCCGTGGGAGACGCCGATGGCGAAGACGAGGAAGGGCACCAAGATCGCCAGGGGGTCGAGTCCGAAGCCCAGCAGATGGATCATGGCGAATTGCCACACGACGCTGGTCAACGAGCAGAAGAGTGTCGTCGAGGTGAGGATCCACGAGCGCGAGTAGGCCTGGACGGCGGCGGCGGTCAGGATGAAGGCAAGTACGAAGAAGAAGCCCGCAGTCTTGGCACCGCTGGCGATATCCCCCATCTGCTTGACGAAGCCCAGAATGTGAACGTCGTGCCGCTCGTCTTGGAAGCTCTGCCGTATCTCGCTCTCGAGCCGGTCGGCCAGATCGAGGTAGTCGAGCTTCTCATCGCCGAGCGGATCGATGTTGACGATGTTGGCCATGATCATCGCCGCCGAGTGATCGCTGGCCACCAGGCGGCCGACGTGCCCGCCGTGGATCACGCGTGCGCGAATCGGTTCGATATCGCCCTGGCTGATGTTGTCGGGCGTGATGTCTCCGCCGATCACGTCCTCGGAGCGCATGCCCTCTTCGGTGATCTCGATATAGCGCGTGTTGGGCGTCCAGAGGGAGGTCACGGTGCGGCGGTCGATGCCCGGGAGGAAGAACACAGCGTCGGTGGCATGAGCGAGCGTGGCGAGGAAGTCGGTGGTCCAGATATCACCGTTCCGGGCACGCAGCACGATCATGATGCGGTCGGCACCGAAGAGCTGATCCCGATACTCGAGGAAGGTCTCGATGTACTCGTGATCACGCGGCAGCTGCTTGGCGAAGCCGGCATCCATGCGGAGCTGGGCGGCGTAGTAGCCCATGACCAGGGTGGCTGCCGCGAGCAGCAGCAAGATCGGGCCGCGGTAGCGAAAGACGAAGCTTTCGAGAGCTGCGATCATCGGCTTCTTTCACAGGGGGGGCAGCAGCTGTATCTGCAGTGACGTGGCGGGATGTTATGAATCATGGGGCCCGGATGGCAAGCACAGCGGGTGAATTCCCACGGAATTCGCAGCAACGCTGATGCCGGGGCGGCTTCGTGCCGGTCGGGAGCGGAGCGATAGCAAGAGGCGAGTTGTCTACTCGAGCGGCAACGCTGCGGGAAGTTTGCTTATGAGAGTTGCTTCGCAACGCCGCTGACCTAGCATGCCGCGGGGGGGCTGCGGAGCCGGGCTTGGTCTCGCAGCAGTGATCGGTACGCGTGTGCGATCTGCCGGGGGGAATCGCAGAACACGAGCTATCCGAATACCGACCGGCGAAGGCTCTTTCATCGACTCGACGGAGGAAGGGATGACGCAGCGAGCGACTGCTTGTACTTGGACGGACCAGAGAGCGAGTGGGCTCCGCCTGATCGGGGCTGTCACGACCGCGCTTCTCGCCGTGGCCTGGAGCGGAGTGGCGGGCGCGGTCGACTACCGCTGGGGCGAGGTGGAGGCGAGGCTCGATTCGTTCGTCTCGGCCTCGATGTCGATGCGCGTGCAGAACCGGGATTGCATGCAGATCGCCCAGGCGAACGGGGGCTGCAATGTTCTATCGAACCCCGTGCTACACGGCCAGCTCAACGGCAGACTCCTCAACTCCGACGACGGCAATCTGAACGTCGACAAGGGGGATGTCTACTCCGTCCTGGTCAGCGTGAGTCACGATCTCGATGTCAAGTGGCGTGACTACGGTGTCTTCGCGCGCGTGCTCTACTTCTACGATGTGATGCAGAGCCACAATCACTCCGGCCATGCGCCGCGGCGCACGGATCTCAGTGACGCGGCGCGCTTTCGCTGGGGGAACGTCGTGGAGGGCGGCGTGGTCGGGGCCGACGTTCGGCTGCTCGATGCCTACGCGTACGCGAACTTTCGCCGCTTCGATCGCCACCTCGAGCTTCGCTTCGGCAACCAGGTGATCAACTGGGGCGAGGAGTACTTCGCCCAGGGTGGCATCAAGGCCACCAGTGCCCTGGACGTGAGCAAGCTGCGCGTGGCGGGCGCGGAGCTCAAGGAGGGGCTGGTGCCGGCGCCGATCGTGCGTCTGTCCGTCGATGTCATCGGCGAGCTGACCCTCGAGACCTACTATCAATTCGACTGGCACCCCACGCAGGTGGATCCCGTCGGCACGTTCTTTGCCGTGAGCGACGTGGTTGCTCGGGGAGCCGAGGGGCAGTTCACGCTTCAGGATCCCGGCACGAATGGAATCGCCGCATCCACCATTCTGAACATGGTCTTCGTTCCAAACTTTGCCAATGGCGGTGCGCCGCGAGCCGCCACTCGGGAGGCGGACGGTCAGGGGCAGTGGGGCGCCGCCCTGCGTTACTACCTCGAGGCGATCGAGACCGAGTTTGGTCTCTACTACGTCCGTTTGCACGACAAGCAGCCTACCGTGAGCTTTCGCGGCACGGGGCTTGGCGCCAGACAGATCGAGTACTTCACCGAGTACAAGGAGCGAATCAATCTCTACGGGCTGAGCTTCAATACGACGCTGCTCGGCGTGGCGTTGGGAGGAGAACTCTCCTTCAGACCCAATCAGCCGACGCCGGTCTCCGACGCCTTCACGGATCTCTTCTTCGGCATGGGTGGCGTCGGCGAGGTGGGGGGCGCCGTGCGAGAGAAGCGGCTGATGGCGATCGTGAACGGGCTGTGGGTGCCCGGCCCGGCGACGCCGCTGATCGGCCCGGCCATCACCTTCATGGGTGCCGACGACCTGAACTTCATCGCGGAGTTCGCTCTGGCCCACTACCCGGATCTGAGCGATCGGGCCTATGCACCGCCGAACGCGGTGCTTGCAGATGTCAACATGATCGTGCCCTTTGTCGGACTCGTACGCAACGTCTGGCGCCCCGACGACACCTCCTTCGGCTATCAGCTTCGCCTGGCTGCAACCTATAGCCGAGTTTGCGGCAGCCCCATCACGCTGACGCCGAGTGTGAGCTTTCGCCACGATCCCTACGGCACCACGCCCGATTCCGGCGTGACCTTTACCGAGGGCATCAAGAAGATCGGGCTCCAGCTCGAGGCGGACTACCAGAACAGCTGGGGTGCACTCGTCAGCTACTCCAACTCGTTTGGCGGCGGACGAGCGAACACGGACAACGATCGCGACTTCGTCCAGTTCAGCGTTTCGTATGCCTTCTGAGGATCGCGTCAGCGAAGGGGGGACGAACATGCAGCGAAGCAGGAGGGATGAGATGATCAAGGCAACGTCGATCGCGCTGGCCATGGCACTCACGCTTGCAGCCGCTGGTGCGAGTGCCAAAGCGCCGCAAGCCCAGGTGGACCGCCTCGGCAAGGATCTAACACCCATCGGCGCGGAGCGCGCCGGCAACGCCGATGGCACGATTCCCGAGTGGACCGGTGGCAGCGTCACACCGCCGCCGGGCTGGAAGCCCGGGGATCCGCGTCCGGATCCGTTCAAGGGCGATCGCAAGCTCTTCTCCATCGACGCCAGCAATGTCGAGCAGCACGCGAGCAAGCTCTCGGCCGGCCAGATCGCCCTCATCAAGCGCTACGAGGGCTATCGCATGGACGTCTACCCGACGCGGCGGAGCTGCGGCTTCCCCGAATGGATCTACCAGGAGACCAAGAAGAACGCCGCCACCGCTGAGCTCGACCAGGATCGCGTCTACCTGAAGAACGGCTGGCACGGCTTCCTCTTCCCGGTCCCGAGCAACGGCGCCGAGGCGATCTGGAACCACAAGACCGGCTACTTCGGTCGCGGCAAGATCGAGTACAACGCCATCATCGTCCCCACCAAGCGCGGTGGCTTCACCACCGTGCACGAGAAGGCGATGTATGACGTTCACCTCTACGACCGCGAGATTCCCACGCTGCAGGAGTCCACCGGTCGCTCGGCCTCTTTCCTGCTCGAGAAGCTCGCGCCGCCGCGGCTGGCCGGCGAGCTGGTGCTCGTGCATGAGATGGTGAACGACCAGCGTCGCGCCTGGATCTACAACCCGGGACAGCGGCGTGTCAGACGGGCCCCGACGATCGCCTACGACAACCCCATACCCGGCACCGAAAACCTGATGACCAACGACCAGGCCCGCATGTTCAACGGCGTGCTCGATCGCTTCGACTGGAAGCTGGTCGGAAAGCGCGAGCTCTACATCCCCTACAACAACTTCCGCATCAACAACGACCGCAATCTCAAGTACAAGGATATCCTCGGTGCCCAGTATCCGGACCGGGGTGTCTTCCGCTATGAGCTGCACCGCGTCTGGGTCGTGGAGGCCACTGTGCGCAAGGGCAAGCGGCATCTCTTCAGCAAGCGAGTCTTCTACATCGACGAAGACAGCTGGGTGCCGGTGGCGGAGGACATCTACGACCGTCGCGGCGGCCTGTGGCGCGTGATGGAGGGCGGGCCCAAGCTGATCGTCGAGCTGCCGACCTGTACCCAGGACGGCAGCGTCAGCTACGACCTGGTCGCTGGGCGTTATGTGATGGACCGGATCAAGACCGAGGAGCCCGAGTCCGATTGGCTCGCCGGGGAGCAGGGGCGGATCGATCCGAGTCTGTTCAAGCCGGATGCCCTGCGCCGCATCGGGCGCCGCTGAGCCCGCGTGCCGAGCCGGCCGGTCATGTGGGGAGGTCGCCCATCGCTGAGGTTCGTCTTCAGTGGGCTCGGGCTGGCGATCTGCTGCCTCGCGTCGACGACCGTCTCGGCTGACGTCGGGGATGACCTCTACCACGATGGCCACTACCAGCGAGCCATCGCCTGGTGGCGAGAAGCAGCCCCCGCCGGCAACGTCAGCGCCGCCTATCGACTCGGCGTGGTGTACGCCGACGGGGTGGTGGTCGCGCGAGACTGCGCGACCGCCGCGCGCTGGTTCCGCCTGGCCGCCGAGCGCGGCGATCGGCGCGCCCAATTCGATCTCGCCACGCTCTACGACGCGGGCTGCGGCGTAGAGCGCTCGTACGAGCGGGCTGCTCGCTGGTACCGCGCCGCGGCGGAGCGCGGCGAGATGGCGAGCCAGTACAACCTGGCCGGCATGTATGAGCAGGGCCAGGGGGTAGAGCGCGACCTGGTCGAGGCCTACAAGTGGTACTACCTGGCCGCCCGCCAGGGCTTCGTCGGCCTCGCGCCCGGCGAGCTCGACCGGCTCGCCGGGCAGATGCAAGGCGAGCAGATCGAGCGCGGTGTTCGAGCGGCGCTGGCCTTCGAAGCCGCGGAATCGTCGGCGAAGCGCAAGCCGTGAAGGGAGCGCCCTCGACGCATCTCGCTGCGGGATCGCTCGCGGGCCTCGCGCGTTTGCGGAGCTACAGCAGTCGCCGACTCTCTTCCTGGGATCGCACCGGTGGCAATGCCGACTACCTCGTCATCCGGCCGGGTGATCGGCAGGTGCTGGGCGAGATCCAGGGGGCCGGCTGTGTGCGACACATCTGGGTCACCACGCTGGCGATGCCGGCGGAGGAGCACGACCTCGTAGGGCTCGTGTTGCGCGCGTTCTGGGACGGGGAGCCGACGCCGAGCATCGAGGTGCCGTTGGGCGATTTCTTCGGAATTGCCTTCGGCCTGCGACGCAACTTCGTTTCACAGCCCCTGCAGATGAGCCCGCAGGATGGCAGGGCGATGAACTGCTGGTTCCCCATGCCCTTCGCCGAGGGTGCGCGCTTCGAGATCGAGAATCAGGGCGAGAATGGGCGGCTCTTCTTCTTCTATATCGACTACGAGGAGCACCGGCGAGCCGATCCCGAGCTCGCGCGCTTCCACGCCTGCTGGAACCGGCAGAATCCGACAGCCGGGACGGCTCGCCAGCAGGGATATTCGCGCGCCGACTACGGCTACAGCGACGCGCGCCGGGCGGGTCCGGGGCTCGGCATCGGGGGGCCGTGGGATGAGGCCAACCTCACGGGTGAATGCAACTACGTGATCCTCGAGGCCGAGGGGCGTGGTCATTACGTGGGCTGCAATCTGGGCGTCGATGTCTTCGAGCGCCAGGTCAACGATTGGTACGGCGAGGGTGATGACATGATCTTCATCGACGGCGAGCCGTGGCCACCACGTCTTCACGGCACCGGCACCGAGGACTACTTCAACACCGCCTTCTGTCCACGGCAGGAGTACTGCGCTCCCCACCACGGCATCACGGTCTACAGCGGAGACGAGGACTGGCCCTGGGGCGGCAAGAACGCCATGTATCGCTTCCACGTCGAGGACCCGATCGCATTCGAGTGCTCGATTCGCGTCACCATCGAGACGGGCCACGCCAACGCGCTCGCCAACGACTACTGCAGCACCGCCTATTGGTATCAGGTCGGCCGCACGCAGCCGATCCGTGCGCTGCCCGCACTCGAGCAGCGACTGCCGCGCGCCGATCGCGGCTGATCCCCGCCCGCGGTCGGGCGTTGCGGCGCCTGCCGAACGAGGAGCAACAATGACCGCTTGCCCGCAACGATCGAGGTGGCGAGCTCGCGAGGCGCAGCCGTGAAGCTCTCGTCGCTGTGCGATCCGCGTCTGCTCGGCCTTTCGATTGGATTGCTGCTGGCCGTCGCGCCGGGTGCGGCGCGCGGCGAGGCGCCGCTCGTCATCGTGCTGTGTTGGGATGGTGTGCGCCACGACTACCCCGATCGGGGCCGGCTCCCCGGGCTCGAGCGGATGGCCAGCGCGGGTGTTCGCGCCGAGCGGCTGACGCCGACCTTTCCCGCCAACACCTTCCCCAATACGGTGTCCCTCGCCACCGGTGCGAGTGCGGGCCGGCACGGCATCGTCGACAACCGCTTCCGCGATCGCGTGCGTGGGCGGTTCGACTATGGGAGCGACGCCAGCTGGCTCGAGGCCGAGCCGCTCTGGGTCGCGGCAGAGCGGCAGGGGCTGCGAGCGGCGACCTACTTCTGGGTCGGTTCGGAGACGGACTGGCGTGGCACGGGCGCGACGTATCGTCACGCGCCGTTCGACGCTGATGTCGGCGAGGCCGAGAAGGTCGACGAGATCCTCAGATGGCTGGATCTACCGCCGGAGAGTCGTCCCTCGCTCATCATGCAGTGGTGGAACGGCACCGATGATGTCGGTCATCTGAAGGGGCCGAGTCACCCGGATGTATTTCACGAGCTCGCCGGTCAGGATGCCGAGCTCCAGCGTCTACTGTCTCAGCTCGATCGGCGCGGAGCTTGGCCGCATACGACGCTCATCGTGGTGAGCGACCACGGTATGACGGAGACCAGCGAGAGCATCGACGTGGAGGCACTGCTGAGCGCGGCGCGGATCGAGGGTGAAGTGATGAGCAGCGCCGCGGTGGCGCACGTCTTTCTGGAGAACCAGGAAGACCTGTCGCGGGCGGAGCGCACCCTTGGCGTGGTCAGCGGCTTGGCGGTTCACCGCAGAGGTGCACTCCCGAGCTCGCTCGGGCTCAGCCACGCGAACCGAAACGGCGATCTGGTGCTGCTGGTGGATCCGCCCATCGCATTTCGCAGGACAGGTGTGCTGGAAGAGCTCTTCATCAGCGCGGTCGAGCTCTTCGGTTGGCGGCGCGGGCTTCACGGTTTTGCACCCGATCACCCGGACATGGGCGCGATCTTCTTCGCGCTCGGCCGCGGTGTGCCCGTGGGTCGGCCGCCCCGCGAAGTGCGGAGCATCGATGTCGCGCCCACCGTGGCGGCGCTGCTCGGGATCGCCGCGCCGAGTGGCGCCGAGGGAAGCGTGATCGCGGGCTTCGCCGAGTCGCCTCGCTCAGCTGAGCGACGCGAGACGCCGTAGGATTTCGCAGTAGGCGCGCTGCGCGCGCGCGAAGCTCTCCAGGCGGAAGAATTCGTTCGGCGCGTGGAAGCCCTCGTCGTTCAGACCGAAGGCGAAGCCCACCGTGTAAGCGCCCAGGTTCTCGAGGAAGAGGGCGCAGACGGGAATGCTGGCACCGGAGCGGATGAAGTAGGGCGCTCTCCCGTAGATCTCCTCCAGTACGGCCTGCGCCGCCCGATTGCCCGGGTGGTCGGAGGGCATCGCGTAGGGCCAGGCGTGGAACGCGGCCGGCGTGACCGTGGCGCGCACACCGGGTGGTGTGTGGCGCTCGACGTGGGCCGCGATGAGCTCGACGATCGCGCTCGGCTGCTGGTTCGCGACCAGGCGGCAGGTGATCTTGGCGTGGGCCGTGCTCGGGATGACGGTCTTCGTGCCCTCACCCTGGAAGCCACTCCAGAATCCGTTCAGCTCGAGAGTCGGGCGGGTCCACTGTCGCTCGAGCGTGCTGTAGCCGGGTTCGCCGAAGCAGCTGTCTACGTCCAGCGAAGCCGCGTAGGCGGGGTCGCTCCACGGCAGCTCGGCGACGCGAGCCCGCTCTTCGTGCGACAGCGCGACGACGTCATCGTAGAAGCCGTCGACCAGAATCTCGCCGCTGTCCGCTCGCATGGAATCGATCAGTCCCGCCAGGGCGTGGATCGGATTCTGCACCGCACCGCCGTGCAGGCCGGAGTGCAGATCCTGCTTCGGCCCCGTCACGTCGATCTGCAGGCCGCAGCCTCCTCGCAGGCTGAGCAGGATTGCCGGCTGCTCCTCGCTCCACTGCCCGCCGTCCGCGCTCAGCACGAGATCGCAGGCCAGCCGATCGCGCTCGGCTGATAAGAGATCTGCCAGCTGCGGGCTTCCGATTTCCTCCTGCCCCTCGAAGAGGAGCTTGACGTTGACCGGCAGTGCGCCGCTCGTCCGCAACATCGCCTCGCTGGCGAGGATGGGCGCGAGCATGTTGCCCTTGTCGTCGGAGGCGCCGCGCGCGTAGACGCGCCCATCTCGCACCGTCGGCTCGAACGGGGGATGCTGCCACTGCTCGAGCGGATCCGCGGGTTGCACGTCGAAATGGCCGTAGATCAGCACCGTCGGCCGTCCGGGCGCGTGCAGCCAGTCGGCATACACGGCGGGATGTCCCTCGGTCTCGAGCACGCACACATTCTCGAGGTCCGCCGCCGCCAGCCTCTCTGCCACCCACTGTCCGGCGCGCCGCACGTCGAGCCGATGCTGCGAGAGTGCAGACACGCTCGGAATGCGCAGGAAGTCGATCAGCTCCGCGAGAAAGCGCTGCGAGTTCTGCTCCAGATACGTCCGACAATCGGTCATGCCGCAGCCTTGGTAGCACGAGCGGCTCCTCGCCGCGCCAGGGGGCGGCCAGGCTCGAGCCCGGCGCTTCGGGGAACCTTCGTGGGGCTCCTCTGGTACACTGCGCGCGACTCGATCCGAGGCCCCGGTCGCTCGGTGCGCGGCATCGGAAGTCGTGTGAACTGGAGCCCCGAATGGCCATAGTGAGCCCCGTGCAGACCGCCCCCGGTGAACGTCGCCGTCTCGCCCTGGCGAGCCCCGCCACTCTCGAACGCATCGGTGAGATCGAAGTCAGCAGCGCCGAGGACGTAGCCGCCGCCGTCGAGGTGGCGCGCAAGGTGCAGCCGGATTGGGGCGGGCTGCCGGTTGACGAGCGCACCCGCTACATGCTGCGGGCACTCGAGATCCTGCTCGAGCGCCAGGATGAGTTCATCGACGTCGTGTTGCGCGAGACCGGCAAGCCCCGGAGCGAGGCGCTCATGATGGAGATCTTCTCCGCTTGCGATTCGCTCAACTACTATGCGAAGAACGCCGCCCGCATCCTCGCGAGCGAGAAGAAGCGGCTACACGGCATGATGCGGCTGCTCAAGCAGCTCGGCGTCGTCTACCGCCCGCTCGGCGTGGTCGGCGTGATCAGTCCGTGGAACGCCCCCTTCATCCTGGCCATGAATCCGACTGTGCAGGCTCTCGTCGCGGGCAACGCCGTGCTGCTGAAGCCGTCCGAGGTGACGCCCTTCTCCGGCCAGCTCGTTGCCGAGCTCTTTGCCGCGGCGGGGCTGCCCGAGGGCGTACTCCAGGTCCTGCTGGGCGACGGAGAGACGGGCGCGGCGCTCTGCCAGGCCGGCGTGGACAAGATCGCCTTCACCGGCAGCGTCGACACCGGTCGCAAGGTGGCCGTGGCCTGCGCGCAGCAACTGATCCCCTGCACACTCGAGCTCGGTGGCAAGGACGCGATGATCGTCTGCGCCGATGCGAACCTCGACCACGCGGCCTCCGGCGCCGTCGCCGGAGCGTTCATGAATACCGGGCAGTACTGCTGCGGTACGGAGCGCGTCTACGTGGCCGAGTCGGTCGCGCAGGAGTTCACGCGCAAGGTCGTCGAGCGCGTGTCGAAGCTGCGCCAGGGGGTCGAAGGGGAGTTCGACATTGGCGCCATCTTCTGGCCGCGTCAGCTCGAGATCATCGAGGAGCACATGGCCGATGCGCGGGAGCGCGGCGTCGTGGTGCTCACCGGCGGTCGTCGCAACCCCGACCTGGCGGGGCTCTTCTATGAGCCGACGGTCCTCACGGATGTCACACACGACATGCGCATCATGCGTGAGGAGACCTTCGGGCCGGTTCTGCCGATCATGGGCGTGAAAGACGAGGATGAGGCGGTCGCGATGGCGAACGACAGTGTCTACGGCCTCGGCGCCACTGTCTGGACCAGCGACGTTGGCAAGGGCCGTCGCCTGGCGCAGCGCATCCAGTCCGGCAGCGTCTGTCTGAACGACATGACGGTGACCTACGCCCTGCAGGAGGCCCCCTTTGGCGGACTCAAGCACAGCGGTATCGGTCAGGTGAACGGCGTGACGGGCTTGCGCGGCTACTGCCACGCGGAGCCGATCATCGTCGACCGCTTCGGCGGCCGGCGCACGGCCGATCACTACCCGTATTCGATCAAGGCCGACGCCACCAGGCAGAAGCTCATGAAGATCCTCTGGGGCACGGCGCTCGGGCGCTGGCTCAGCTGAAGGACTCGAATCCCTGCGTGCTCCGTCCCACGACGATCGGATCGTGCCGTCGCCAGGCAAACGCATCGCGAGCCTGTTGCTGATCGCCACCGCGCTGCTGGCCGGTCCGGTCTCCGGCGGCTCGTCGGAGCTGTCTCTGGAAGACAACTCGCGGCTGCGAATCGGTATCGGCGATCGTGTCAGCTTGCGGCGGGGCAAGCGCTGGGTCGCCACGCTGGCGGAGCTCGACCGACTCGCTCTGCGGGTCGACCTGCTCCAGATGTGGCTTCCACGTGGCTGGGACGAGAGCTGGATCGATCGCAAGCAGCTCAAGGCCATGGCCGCGCGAGGGATCACGCCCGTGGTGGTCCACTACTACTTCGGGGACGCCATCAGCCGGCAGCGGGTCGAGAGTCAGCGCAAGCAGTGGCGCGCCAGCCTGCGCCGCATGACGCGGCTGCTGCGCATGGACGCGCCGGTGCTGGTGATTCTGGAGCCGGAGTTCAACAGCGCACCTCCGGAAGGGGAGACGGCGATTACGAGCTGGCCGGGCTTCGCCGAGGAGCTGCGGGAAGCCGCCGAGATGATTCGGGCGCAGGCGCCCAATGTCCGGGTGGGAACCTGTCCCGGTGATTTTCCGGGGACGCCGAACTTGGAGCCGGTACTGGGGCCCGTGGCGGATGACCTCGACTTCCTCGCCTTCCAGGAGATGCGTGCGGTCAGCGACCCCGACGCGCAGCGCTCCGGCTATCTGTCTGTGGGACAGGCCGCAGTCGACTACGCGGGCTATCTGAAGCGCGCTTTCAAGCGACCGATCCTCTTGGGCTATGTCGCGGTCTCCTCGCACGGGGGCTGGGAGGAGCCGCAGCACGACGCGCTGCGCGATCTGCTCGCGCATCGCCGCGCGCTGCGCGAGGCCGGCGTGTGGGGCGCGATCTACTTCCAGCTCTACGACGATCCGGAGCACCGCGGCTACTTCGGAGCGGCCGAGCGACAGTTCGGGCTGATCTCGAGCGACGGGCGATCCAAGCCCGCCCTGGAAGCCTTTCGGGCGCTGTCCCGCTGAGAATCGCGCGTCGCGCACGACGCCCCGGTGAAGGCCCGGCGCCGCTTCCCGAAGAAGCCTGAGGTGTTCCCCTCCGTCTTCAGCTTGCCCACGAGACATTCGATAACGCTGAAGTCGTGGCGTATTCCTGTAATCGGCCCATTCCGGCGCTCTCTCTCGCCGCTTGGCTCCGGCTCGGCCGGGGGCTCGCGATGGGGAGCTGCGCGAGCCCGGCGCTCGCCGTTCTGCTGCTGGCCTCGGCCGCCTTCGGCAGTGGCGAGCAAGAGGGTGTCTTCCCCAGCGATCCGCGCGTCATCGAGGCCAATGCTCTGCTCTCCGATGATCGTCAGCGCCGTCGCGCCATCGATCTCTATCGTGAAGTCGTCGAGGAGCAGCCCGACCACTTCATGGCGCGCATGTGGTTGGCGCGCGTGCTCGCCTGGGAGGGTCGCTACGACGACTCGCTCGTGCACTACGACCACTTCCTCGCCGGAGAGGAGCCACCCGACTGGGCCGGTGTCGAGCGGGCGGAGGTCCTTTCGTGGGCTGGTCGTTACGAGCAGGCGGAAGCTGCCTTTCAGGCTCTTCTCGCCGCCGACCCACGCGACGCCCGCGCGGCCCGAGGCCTGGCGCGCGTCTATCAATGGTCGGGCCGCGGCGCCGAGGCGGTGGTGGCCTACGAGCGCGCCCTGGCGATCGAGGACGACAGCGAAGCGCAGCGCGATCTCGCGCGGCTGCGCTCGCAGCTCGCGGGCGGCGTCCAGCTTGGCAGCGACTACAGCGAGGACAGCGACGGCTTCCGCCTGCGCTCGCTGAGGGCGGCGTTTGATGTCGATCTCAGCTTTCGCAGCAAGCTGGTCGCGCGCGGCAGCTACATCTGGCTCGACATGGACAGGGCGGCGAGCAGCGCGAATGACGCTGAGGCGTTCGACGCCAGTCTCGGGATCGAGCACCGCTTCGGACAGCATCTCGTGACGCGTGCCCGTGTCGGCGGACGCCGCTGGGATCGCGCGCGCGACTACTTCGTGGCGAGCGGCGAAGCCGAGTACACAGTCAATAAGCGGTTCCTCACGGGTCTCTCGCTTCGCTACGGCGACTTTCTCGAGCATTCACACTCGCTCGATGCGGTCCTCGAGGGTATCTACGACGCGACGTTGCGCAGTTGGGCCTGGTTCGGCTTGCATCCGCTCGTCGGACTCTCGAGTGAGGTCGAGGTCAGCTTTCTCGGCGATGGCAACCGGCGTATCGCCGGCGCCGCGAGTCTCGACTACAGCCCCTGGCAGAAGATCCCCGTGCGTTTCGTCTCGGGCCTCGGATTGCTCGGCTACACGAAGGGCTCGAGCGCCTACTGGGATCCCGACATCAGTGTAGAGGGCTCCCTGGGTGCCGCGGGTGAGTTCGACCTGTTCGCGGGGTTGAGCTTCGAGGGTGCGACCAGCTTGGGCTGGGGGTACGCGCAGCAGGACGGTCTCGAGAGCAATGGCTTCGCCTACCGGGTGAGCGGCGGGCCGACGCTGGCTATCGGAGCGTGGCACGTCAGCGCGCAGGCGTATCGGAGCTCTTCGATTCGATCGACGACGTACTCGAGCTGGGGCGCGGGCCTCAGCGTGGGTCGGGGGCTCTAGGCATGTCGGTGAGCAAGCTCGGCTACGTGGGCGGCCTCATGTTGATCATCCTGATGCTGGTCGCCTTCTCGATGACGCTCTACGAGATGCTGATCCGCGCGCGCTTCGATTTGCCCGGCGCTTTCGTGCAGGCCTCGATGCTCGTGCTCCTGACTTTCTTGGTGCTGCTCATCGTGCGTTACCTGGCGCTGCTCTGGTTCTCCTACCTGAGCCATCTCGACGATGATGAGTCGGACGACCAACCGCTTCCGCTCGTGAGCGTGCTGGTGCCCGCCTACAACGAGGGCACGGTGATTCAGGGCTCGATTCGCTCGCTGCTCGAGCTCGACTACCCGCGCTACGAAGTGCTGGTGATCGACGACGGCTCCACCGACGACACGACGCAGCGTGCCCGAGCCTTCGAGGGAGATCACGGGCGCGCCAAGGTGCGGGTGATCCGCAAGCTCAATGGCGGCAAAGCGAATGCGCTCAATACAGGCATCGCGAGCGCCCGCGGCGTGTTCATCCTCTGCATGGATGGTGACTCGACGCTCGAGCCCCAGACGCTCCGCAAAGCCGTTCGGCATTTCACCAATCCCCGTGTCGGTGCGGTGGCGGGCAGCGTGAAGGTGGTGAACCGGACCAATATGCTGTCGACCCTGCAAGCGCTCGAATATGTCGAGGGCCTCAATATGGTTCGCGCCGCGCAGGGTTTCTTTCGTCTGGTGAACATCATCCCCGGGCCGATCGGCATCTTCAGACGAAGCGCGCTCGAAAGCGTCGCTGGCTACGATGACGATACCTTCGCAGAGGATTGCGATCTGACGCTGAAGCTGCTGGTGAACGGGTGGCAGGTGAAGTACGAGCCCGGAGCCATCGCGTATACGGAGGCGCCCGAGAAGCTTCTCGATCTGCTGAAGCAGCGTTACCGCTGGACGCGAGGGATCCTGCAGGCGATCTCCAAGCACAAGCGTCGGCTCGTGACGCCGCATCGCGGCTTCGGCATCTGCTTCACGCTCTGGTACATGATCTTCGAGGGCATTCTCTGGCCCTCGATGAACGTCTTTGCCCACGTTCTCTTCGTCTTCATCGCAGCTCGTTATGGCACCGCGCTGCCGCTGATGCTCTGGTTCGCTCAGCTTACGGTCCTCGACCTGGCAGCGGCCCTCTACTGCGTGGCGGTCGAGGAAGAGAGCATCAGCCTGGTGCCCTATGCGGTGCTCTACCGCGCCTTCTTCGCCCTGACGATCGATGTGGCAAAGCTCTTGGCGACCATCGAAGAGATGCTCAAGCTGCGCATGGACTGGGGCAAGCTCGATCGGATTGGAAGGATCTGACATGGATCTCGTTCCCTATCTATCCGCCGTGATCCTGGTCTCCACGATCGCCACCATCTTGCTGGCGGTGCTCTCATACGCCGCGTTCAAGCTGCGCGACAAGCGGCGCCCGAAGTCGAACTCGGACGCGCCTGTCTTCTTTCACCGCTACCAGCTCGAGCAGGTGGCGGCGGATGAAGGGAGTGCCGCGGCGAATGAAGAGAGCCCCGTGGCGGATGAGGATGGCAAAGGGGAATGACGCGGCGTGAGGGGCGCTTGTACCGGCCGCTGCTGTGGAACATCGGCTGCACATTGCTGGTGGCCGGCACGACACTCTCGATCCTGATGTGGGCGAACGTGATCGGCCCCTTCCGGTTCTTGAGGCTCTCCACAGGGCAGCACCAGCAGCAGGCGCTGGTCGGGTTCTGGGTTCCGGATGCCTCCGACCACATCGTGCCCGGCGAGTTGGCGCGGCGCATCGACGCTTGGCGTCGCCTGCTCTCGCACGGCCTTCCTCTGCTCGCGCGTGACAGCCTGGATGAGCTCGTGGCCGATGGGGCCGGTGTCGTGATCGTCCCCGACGCGCGCTTTCTCGACGCCGAGCGAATCGCCGAGCTGCAGCGCTTCGTTCGGCAGGGTCGGGGGGCGATCCTCACCGGCCCGGTTGGCGTACGCGAGAGCGACGGTCGCTGGCGCGGCTGGGATCTGATGGCGAGCTTGCTCTCGGTCTCGCAGGTGATACCGCTCGAGCGCAATGCTGCGCAGCAGATCTCTGCCTGGCGGCGTGGCCCGCTGTCCGCCGGGCTTTCTCCCGGCGAGAGCGTTCGGCTCTCCCCGGAGTCCGGTGCCCCCGCCATCGCCGACACGGATGCCGGCGCCGAGCTGCGCTGGCCCGCCTCCGCGACGGCGGACGCGGGCGGCATTGCCGCGGCCTCGAAGCGCTTCGAGTTGGGGCGGGGACGTCTGCTCTGGCTGGCCGCCGGCCCCGAGCGTTCCTGGGACCCGGGCGTCGGTCCGTGGCAGGCGATGGCGCGTCTGGTGGGTGCGGCGCTGGCCTGGGTGGGTCGGCAGCCGTGGCTCGAACTCCTGCCGTGGCCGGACGGCGCCCGCTTTGCCGGCCGGCTCGAAGCGGTATCCGATTGGCAGCAGTCGGGAGCCGAGACGGCGCGCAGCGGTTTCGAGAGCGAGATTCATCGCGCCGAGATCTCGGGTGGTCTCGCGCGCCTCGCGCTGCCCGCGACCGGGCCGGGCGGCCGCGAGCTGCGCGCCCTGGCGATCTCGCTGCTGCGGCAGAGTGGCGCCTGGATCGCCTCCCAGGAGCAAATCGTCGCTTGGGTGTCAGGCCGCGCGAGCATCGCGACGCGCTTCGAGCGGGTCGGTCCGGGACGCGTTCTGCTGAAGCTGAGCAACTTGGGTCCGGCGGCCGTTGACCGGTCGGTGCTGCGCGTGCATCTGAATCGGCCCGTCGAGGCGGCCACCGTCGCCCCCACCCTGGTCTTCCAGCGACGGCCAGGGATCCGCTATCGGCGCGGTCTCGAGTGGCTCGACTTGCTGCTCCCGGAGATTCCGGCCGGCGTCTCGTACTCGTATGCGCTCGACTACGAGATTCTTGCACCCGAAGGGTCGGAAGAGCGCTTGAGCGGAGCGTGGGAATGGCCGATTGAGTCGGCAGTCCAGTGACGAGCCGCGCACAGGCCCACGCCTGCCGCGCCCGCTCGGGGATCGGGGAGTAGAGCGAGATGAGAAACGAGAGTGGGTATCGGCTGGCTGCGGCAGTCGTCTTGCTGCTGGTCGGCCTATCGACCGGATTCGAGGCCAGCGCGGGCGAGATGATGATCGAGGCCTTTTCGGGCAAGCAGAAGTTCACCCAGGTCTGGCCGGGCGGCACGATCGAGCAGGGCGGCGGCTCGGGCATGCCGTGGCTGCGTGTCGTGACCGAGGGGGACGGAAACGGAGTGTTCGTGGCGAACGTGCGCCCGTATAAGCCGACGATCGATCTCAGTGGCAAGTTCGTCAAGCTGTGGCTGAGACTCGATCAGTTGACGAATCTGGGCGGGCTCGAGCTTCGCCTTTCGTCCGATCGTTTCGCGGAGAGCTACTTCGCATTTGGCTTTCCACTCTTCGATGACGAGGACTTCAACATCGTTCGCGATGGTGTCTGGACGACGATCACCTTGGGTTTCGCCCAGGCGCGCCGTCAAGGCAATCCCTCGCGCTCGGCGATCAATAGCATCGGCCTCTACGTGGCGGACACGGGCAAGCAGGCTCCCGTGACGCTCTATTGGGGCGGCATCGCGGCGGTCGACGAGCCCTCGGAGGGCGTGCTCAGCTTCACCTTCGACGACGGCTATGATGAGCACTTGTCAGCGGCCGAGATGATGGCCGTGCATGGCTTTCGCGGCACCGCGTATGTGATTCCCGATGCGGTCGGTCAGCACGAGTACATGACGTTGCACCAGCTCGTCGACTTGCAGGAGCGCTACGGGTGGGACGTGGCGGCCCACCATCAGACGCCCTTTACCACGATGCGTCCCGACGAGCTCGAAGACACCATTCTCGGTGTACAACGCTTTCTGGTGGACAACGAGTTCTACCGGGGCGTAGGTCACCTCGCCTATCCGCTCGGCAAGCAGAACACTTCGCTCGTTCGCCCGCTGGTGCGCAAACACTTCACCACCGCCCGCGTTGCGTCGCACGGCTTCGAGACACTGCCCCCTGCCGATCCCCACCTGCTGCGAACGCTGAACGTCACCACCGACACCACACCCGAGCAAGTCGGTCAAGCGGCGCTTCGCGCGAAGCAGAATAAGGAGTGGCTCCTCCTGATGTTCCACTGGTTCGTCGAAGACCCGCAGTTCGAGACCCAGTACTCGATCAAGGGTTTCGTGAAGCTGCTCGAACAGGTCGCGCAGACGGGCATCCGCGTGGCGCCGGTCAGTGAAGTATGGGATGCCTGCGGCCGTTATCGCGGAACGGGCGGCTGCCAGATTGGTACAGCGCTGGCCGCCCCGTCACCCTAGAGATCGAGCGATCGGCGGCGGCAGCACGCGTCAGCGCAGCGTCACGTTGACGGAGGCTTCCTCGCCCGCGCGGACAGAGACTTCAGCGCCGCCGGCGAGCTTGTCGTGGTGTCCCGAGACGAGATAGCTGCCCGCCGGCAGGATGAAGAGGTGCGAGGCGCTTCGTTGCCGTGCGATCGGCTCGGCCTGCTTTCCCCGCTTCGAGCCCATCTCCAGGTCGAAGATCTCCCACTGCACGGGGTCGTGGACCGAGCCGCCCGGCGCTGGCAGCGAACCGAAGACCCGCACGCGGGCAGCGGCGAGGTTGAGCGTGTGGGTGAGGGTCACGCCGGACTTGATCTCCACCCAGCTCTGAGCACTGGTTTCGCCGTGTTGCGCGCTGATGCGGTAGTGGCCGGTCTGCAGCTTGTGGAGCCCGGTGGGCTGCTTCTCGTCGACCACCTTGTCGCCCAGCGTGCCCCGGCGCTTCTCGGCTCTGTGAATCTGCCAGTGAATGGGCTCTGCGATCGGGTGGCGCCCTTCGGCGAGGACCGCACGCACGGACAGGCGCCCGATGCCGAACTGGAAGCGCTTGCGCATGACCTGGCTTGGCCGGAGCACGATGTCCATGCCGACGGTCGAATCGTCGTAGGTTCCCTCCACGCGATAGCGTCCGGCCCCCAGCGTGAAGCGATGGCTGCTCGCGCGTGCCTCGACCAGCGGCTTCTGCTCCCCCTCTCGTCGCACCGCCCAGCTCAGCCCCCGCTGGATCGGCTGTTCGTCTCGGCCGACGGCGGAGACCTCGAGCTGGCCCGCCTCGAGGTTTACCAAGTATTGCGCGCGCCGCGTCGCGTCGTGGTCGATGTCCACGCTGCCCGACACGCCGTCGTACCGCACCGTCACGCGGTATCGTCCCGCCGCCAGAGCGGGCGAGAGGGTCGGCTGGTGCGCCTCGATCACCGGCGCCCCCGGCGGCTCGGTGCCCGAGGGCAGCCGCACGATGCGCCAGAATACGTTCTCCGAGAGCGGGGCCGAGTCCGGGCCCAGCACAGCGCCCAGCCAGAGACCTGGCCCCCGCCGCTGGGCGGCGTCTCGCACGGCGGTCCGCAGCGCGAGCACGAGGCTCTCGGTGTTGTCGGCGGTTAGGAAGAGCCCTTCTGTGGCTTCGGCCAGGCACTGCAGCTGCGCGCGTTCCTCGCTGGTGACGTCGAAGCCGATGACGTGGGCGGTGAAGTTGATCCCCTGTGCCTCGAGCCTGCGTGCCATCTCGCAGGGGTCGACCTCGCACGTCTCGTTGCCGTCGCTGACGAGCACCACGGCAGCCGGGCTCTTCCGATAGTCGAGCTGCTTTGCAGCGTGCTCGAGCGCCGCACCGATGGGCGTCATGCCCTTCGGCCGAATGGCGTGAACGGCGGCCATCAGCGCCTCTTCGTCGGGCGGGCCAACGGGCAACAGAGTCTCGATGTCGGCGCAATCCCGCCGGTCCCGGTGGCCGTACACGGTGAGGCCGACTTCGATGCGCGGGTCCCACTCGTGAGCCAGATCTCGGATCACATCACGCGCCACATCGATCTTGGCGCGGCCTTCCACCTGCCCCCACATGCTGCCCGAGGCATCCAGTATCAGCACGATGCGCGGAGGCGTATCCGTTGCCGCCGTGGCCACGGCGGTCAGTCCGAGCAACGTCGCCCAGGTGCAGAGCAGTAGCGGGATCAGCTGCCGAAGCGCCCTCATCACCGACACTCTCCCAGGCGGGGTCGCGGCAGAGTGCCTCTCGGCCCGGGCGATGCCCCGTCCGTTTCTGTCTGCGGCCTCGGTGTGGGCGGATCAACCATACGCCGCGCTCTACGGCTACCCGGGGCAAAGGCTTGAGACTCAGAATAGTGTCAACTCTCGAGCGCGGCCGAGTTGGAACCCCGCCGGGGACGAGGATGCGTTGTGCAGTGGGGGTGGACGATTTCGAACCCGACAGATCAAGGGCTGGTCGGGGCACTCCGATGTCTCCCTACGGAGCCCTGCGTTTGCAGCGGTCATCGAGGGGGACCAGGAACCCGTGCGTCCGACCGGTGTTGCCTTACTGGATGATGTACTGGGTGGCTTGACACCGGGCTTCCCGCTCGTGCTGGTCGGGCCGACCGGATCGGGCCGCACCGTGCTCTGCCTGCAGCTCGCCGAGGCGGCTTGCCGGCGCGGGGAGGCTGTGGCGGTGCTGACCGGTGAGCCCGCGCCGCTGTTGCTGCGCCAAGCCGGGTCCATGGGCCTCGATCTCGTCTCGGCGATTCGCGAAGGACGGCTCGCGCTGCTGGAGCTCGATTCCCGGGTCGCGTCGACGGTGCGCGTTCACGGCGGGGCGGCGCTGGTCGACGATGTCGCCACCGCGCTGCCCGAGATTCGCCTGTTGCTCATCGACCCGCTGACGCCGCTGGCCTCGGAGGTGATCGACGAGGTGGCGCTGCGCGCAATCGTGCGCGCCATCTTTGACCGCGCCAGCACGCTCGACCAGAGCGTGGTGGTGACGATCGAGCAAGAGCAGCTGGCTGACAACGCCATCCTGGCACGCGTTCTCAAGGATGCCTGCGGTGCCATCGTCGAGCTCGAGCCAACGCAGGACGGTCGCTATCTGCTCGGCGTTCGCAAGTCTCGCGTTGCGGGATTCGAGTCGGGACCGGTGCACTTCCGCATCGGAGCCGGTGGCGCGATGCGTGTTGTCGAGGCGCCGAGCGACGTGTTGGTGGGGCCGGAGGATGAGGCCGCCGGGGCCGGCGTTACATCGGCGAGAGCGATGCGGTCCGTCGCAGAGCCGGCCGTGCTCGGTTCGCCCAGCGTGCTGGCTCCGGAGCCGGCCGGAAGGCGCCCTCGTGTTCTGGTGGCAGATGCCGACGCCCACGACCGCGAGCAGATCGCAGACTGGCTCTCCGAGACGTGCGAAGTCGTCACGGCCGAAGACGGATTCGCCGCCATGTCGGCCATGCTCGCCCACCAGCCCGATCTCATCGTCCTCGAGCTGGTGCTGCCGCGTGTCGACGGCTATGAGGTGATGCGCGCGCTGCGCGGCGCCGGTGGACGGGTGCCCATGCTGGTCGTCTCCAGCAGTCTGCTTCGCGCGGCCGACCGAGTGCGGGCGCTGGTACTCGGCGCCTCGGACACGCTTCCGAAGCCCGCGCAGCGCTTCGAACTGCGGCGCAAAGTCGCGGCGCTGCTGCGAGCACCCGCCCCGCCACCCTGCGAGCTGGATCCGGAGGTCGTCGAAGCGCTCCTCGGTGGCTCGAGCTCGACGCGGATGCTGGATGAATGCGCCTTTCGCGAGCAGCTGGAGCGCGCGTGCCGCTTCGGCGACGAATTTGGTCTGGGGTCCGTGCTGGTCGCGCTCGAGGTGCCGGACGCGCACGCGCTCGAGGCCCTGACGGTGGCCTGTGAGAAGGCGCTGCGATCCGAGGACGCGCTCTGCGCCGTGGCGGATCGCCGCCTGCTGCTGCTGCTGGTCGGCACCGAGAGCGAGATCGTTTCGCGCATCCTGGACCGTCTTCGCCGCTTGCTGGGCAAGCGAGGCGGGCCGGCGCTCAAGGGGTATCGCTGGTTCGCCGAGTGCGCGCAGCCCGTGGAGGATGGCAAGCCCTGGGATCGCCTCTTCGAGAAGATGACCGCCTGGCCTGCCGCGAGGAAGAACGCCTCTCGTTGAGGACTCGCCGCGACGGCTGTTGCCGTCAGGAGGGCGCAGTCTCCTGTTCTTCCTCCTCCGCGAGGCCCAGCAGGACGCGTGCTCGCTGAACGATGGCGCTGCGGGCCGCGATCAGGTGCACTGCGAGCTCAGCGATCACGAACCACGAGAGCCACAAGTGAACCTCGCTGCTGAGGTTGCTCAGCCAGCGCGGCATCTCGCGCGGGTCCCACCAGATCAAGAGGCCACTGAGGCCGAGCAGGAAGCCGGCCAGGAGCGAGCTCGTGATGTGAACCTTGCGCCAGCTCAGACCACCCGGCGCGTTCAGCCGGAGCTGCGCAAAGCGCAGCAGCCGCTTCGCGCCCAGCGCCAGGGCCAGCGGCGGCGCGGCGAGAAAGATCCAGCCGGCCCACATGTGGATGTCGAGGATCTGCCGGCCGTAGCCGCCAATCAGCCAGGCGCGCAGGTCCGGTAGCGTCAAGAAGAGGCCTGTCGCCATCAGCGTGATGGCGCAGACCGAGTACACATGGTGCAGGGCTCGGCGAACGCCGACGGGGCTCATTCGGGTGTCCTCGGGATTGGCTTGGAGCCGGCCGTCTGCGTCTCCGGCTACTCGCGACCGAGGCACCTCGAGCCCCGGACGTCGGTCGGCCGCGAGCTTATCGCATTCTCTACCCCGGCCTGATATGACCTGGGTCATCCTGCCACGCCGTTCCCACGGCTAACGTCCGCCGCACGGTGAGCGTCTGCGGAACCCCCAGAGGAACCGCAGGGAACGCCCAGCGCTACGGCGGAGCCAGGCATACATAGGGGAGGAGCGCGGTGATCGAACGGTCCGATGCCCAGAGGTCCGCGGTCGTGATCGGCTTCGTTGGACCCTCGGGCGTGGGCAAGTCGTCGCTGCTCGAAGCGCTGATGCCCAGACTCGTCGCCCGGGGTCTGGCGGTGGGTGCCTGTAAGCACGCGCACCATGGTTTTCTGGCGGATCGCCCCGGCAAGGATTCCTATCGCTTCTACGAATCCGGCGCAGCCGCCGTGGCGCTGATCTCCGCCGAACAGATCGCCACGTTCACGCGCAATTGCGGCCACACCGGGCGGGATGTCTCGCTGGCTGCCGCGGTCGCAACCTTGCCGCTCGGGCTCGATCTGATTCTGGCAGAAGGCTTTTCATGGGAGTCGATTCCACGCGTCGTTCTCTTCCCGAGCGGCGGCAGCCCGAGGCAAGATCATCTGGAGACGGGGGAGGTGGTAGAACTCGTGTGCGTGCCGAGCACGCCGGCGGGCAAGCGTCCCGCCTATTCCGAAGCGCTACTCGATTCACTGGTCGAGACGGTTCTCGCGAGAATCGAGCTGCCTGAGACGTCGACGATGAGCGGCGGGACCTCGTCCGCCGCGCGGGGCGACGGAAACTCGTCATAAGGAGCGCCAAGATGCAAGCCCGTTATGTCGCACAACTAGATCCCGGGACTCTGACTGCGGACTCACCTGTTTGGAGTGAGTCGGTTGCAGAGGTGGTGGCGCTGTTGGGGACGCCGGTGGGTCTTCAGCCGACGGAGGTGATCCGCACGG
>JAJDAO010000034.1 GCA_029261835.1 Deltaproteobacteria bacterium
CCACGAGCGACCGCATGGGTCGCTGGACGGGCTGACGCCCGTGGAGTTCTTCGAACTCTGGGAAGAGCAAGAACGGGAAGCGGCCTGATGGTCAGGCACGATCCCTAACACAACGGCTGGACCGGAATCTTGGGCTTGCCAGCCATCCACCTCAGGATTTCTCTAGTGCGCCGCATAGTACCCTCGCCACACCCGCTTTCCGGCTGTAGAGGCTAGGTGGCAACTTAACCGCGGGCAGAATCCCGCACGCCGGCAGCAGGGAATATCCCGGCGCGAGCTCGCCAGGCGGCGAGGGCCCGACGAGGGGCGGCGGACGAGTCTTGAGAGCAGACAGGAGGGTGTCGTAAACTTCTTCAGGGTTGCACAGGTAGTCGAAAGGTGAGCCTGAACAACAGAAGGGACTCATGGCAGCGAAAGGTACGATCAGAAAGAAGAAGGCGCCGAAGCGAAAGCCGAGGAAGAAGAATTTCCCGAGTCCGGACGACATCCATGATGCCAGTGGCGTAGTCATCCGGAATCCACGCGACGTGGTCGACATCTACAAGCAGGAAACAGGCATGAAGGCGAAGAGTGTCTCCTCCAAAGTTCGCGAGTGGGTAAACTCCGAGGCTGCAGACAAGGGCTGGTCTGATGTGAAGTGGCCGATGCAGTATCCGTCGAAGACAAAGCACGCGGGCGCAGTCTTCGTGAAGGGCAAGTTGGTGGCCGACTGAATGGGCTCGCTTTCTAGGTCGTGGGGGTCTTGGACCCATGAAGCTCTCGTTCAAGGGGCGCGTCGAGAAGGGCAGGGTTGAGGAGTGGCTTCAGGGGTCAAAACCGGCCCTCGTGAACAGATCGTCAAGCCCTTGGATGCCCGAATCAACACCACATAGAGATTCTTGGCATCAAGGTTGTCGGCGCTAAGGATCACGGCTTCGTCAGCCTCCAGGCCCTTGAGCAGTAGCGTGCTTCCCACTGCCCGCCGTGGTAGGGGTCGGCCGCGGAGGCGAAACCGCTCTCGTGTCTGAACTGCAGCGTCGTAGAATGTGGGGCCGCCGTCTATCTTGCATGCCCGAAGGTGGTCGAGGATTTCGCCTCCGAGCGGGCCGGTTCCAGAGCTGCCTGTGCGAGAGATCGGAGAGTATTGAAGGCCGAAAAGGAGCGTCCGCCCAGGATGCGAATTCCTTAGAACGGGGCCGGCCGCGTGAAGATGACCCGCGAAGAGCTTCACGAGCTGGTGTGGTCGATGCCGGTAGTCAAGGCGGCGAAGCGATTCGGCCTCTCCGACGACGGGCTCTGAAAGATCTACAAACAGCTGGAGGTTCCGACACCTCCGAGACGCTATCGGGCCGGTAACCGACGTCAGAAGGGTCGGACGGGCCTCAAGGCTGCGAGGGAGGGCTGGCCGACAGGGGCGTGGCTGCCCGTCAGGCCGGAATCGGTCGGTCGGGATCCCGGTTCGGAGTGACGAGCGTCGCTATGCCCCGCGGGAAGTTGCAGGATTCTCTATCCTGGCCCTGTCGTGGCCTACATGAAGCGCCTGGTATGTCTGGCGAAATCGAAGAAATGGAAGGCGACCTGCGTGGCGGGCCTCGAGTGGGACGACTCGTACGCAGGAGACTGGATCCGACCCGTTGGAAACCGACTTTCGGAAGCGATCGAGGACGAGGAGATGGCCTACGAGGGTGGAGGACAGGTGGAGCTGCTCGACGTGGTTGAGATCGAATTCCTCGAGCCGAGGCCTCACGCGTGTCAGGTAGAGAATCACCTGATAGATGCCGACGCGTGGTGGGAGAAGGTCGGCACCGTCAGCGATCGAGAACTTCGAGCCATGGCCGACGAGCCCGATGACATTTGGGGGACGGACGATAGCCATCACTACTTCCGAGACCGCGTGCCGAAGGACGAAGCAAACCAGCTGGACTCGTCGCTGATGCTCGTTCGGCTCGAATCGGCGAGGGTCATGGTAAAGGAGTTTCCGGAGCGAACCGCGGTACGAGTGGCGTTTGACTACAAGGGGGTGTCGTACAACTTGGCCGCGACGGACCCCGAATTCTGCGCGCGGTACCGGCCGCAGGGTGAGGGTTGGTATCCGCTCGCGGACGAATGCTACGGATGTCTGTCGCTGGGTGAGCCCGATCGGGGCTACCGCTACAAGCTGGCGGCGGCCGTGTTCGAGGTGGGGTGAGGGCGATGTCGAGAGAGCTCTTAACGATTGGCCACTCTTCGCATGAGCTACCGGATTTTCTGGGGCTTCTAGAAGAGCATGGAGTTGGTGTTATATGTGACGTGCGCTCAGCTCCCTACAGCGGTAGGAACCCTCAGTTCAATCTCGAAGAACTCAGAGGCGCGCTCGCGGAGCGACACATAAAGTACGTATTTCTTGGAGAGGAGCTCGGAGCCAGGAGTAATGATCCGAGCTGTTACGTCGATGGCCAGGCTCGCTACGACCGAATCGCAAAGACTGCGCTCTTTCAGTCGGGTCTTGAGCGCGTGCGCAAGGGCGTCGAGTCCTTCCGAGTCGCACTCATGTGCGCCGAGGGAGATCCGCTGAGCTGCCATCGCACGATCTTGGTGTGTCGTGCGTTGAGGGATGAGGGCCTGTCGATCGCTCACATTCTCCCGAGCGGGGAGCTCGAGGCGCATGAAGATGCAGAAGAGCGGTTGCTCCGCATGGCAAAGCTAGAAAACGGTGACTTCTTTCGAACTCGCTCTGAGCTCCTTGACGAGGCCTACGACCTTCACGGGAAGAAGATCGCCTATCGGCGTCCGACGAATGAAGAGGACGCTACGCAGCCTCAGTCTGAGGTGCTTCGATGAACGTGTTTACGATCGGGTTTACGAAGACGACTGCAGAAAGGTTCTTCGGACGACTTGGGGATGCCGGTGTGCGAAGAGTCGTCGATGTCCGGCTCAACAACCGCTCACAGCTGGCGGGCTTCGCCAAGCGGGACGACCTCAAGTTCTTCCTACGAGCTCTCGGCGGCATCGACTATGTGCACGAACCGGTGCTCGCTCCCACTCAGGACATCTTGGACGCACTGAAAAAAGACAAAGGCCCCTGGGAGGACTACGAGCGGGCCTTCCTTGCGCTCATGCGCGAGCGACGAATCGAAGAGAAGCTAGACCCCGGCCTGTTCGACAGCGGGTGTCTCCTCTGCAGTGAGGACAAGCCGCATCACTGCCACCGCAGGCTCGTCGTCGAATACCTGACCGAGGCGTGGCCCGAGTCAGACCTGCAGGTGGTGCACCTCTAAGGCACGCCTCCGCGAATGTGATTTGGCCGGTTTCGAACGGGAGTTCGCGTACACTAATTGGGCAAGGAACCGGTGTGACCTTGTTGGGGCTAAGCGAATCTAGACCCCTTTTCGGCAATGGTACCCGGTATCGAGGCAGAGAAGAACGGGGCGATAGGGGCGCTGCGCCCAAACGGGCGAGCGCTGCTTCTACCGCGGAGCGTGTACGACTCGAAGCCAGAGCGCCGCGTTTGGATTGGACAGCCATCGGCCCTCGCTTATGTCACGCACGACCAACTCAGTGTCGGCGGACAGGAAGACGTTCGTCTCGTCGAACTCGTCGACGATACCCTTTTCGATCGGAGAGACCAGCTTCTTGGCTGTCCCCGATCGCTTGAAGTCAACGATGATGACTGGGCGCGCTACATTGAGCCGGATTGTATCGCCAAGATCTACGTACCGACGATGGCCGCTGCTCGCACTTCGCACAACGGACACGTATGGACCCTCGATAAAGACTTCTCGATCGATATCGAAGTACCCAGCGAAGATCCATCCAGTGTCGCCCGGTAGTTCAGTCGCGGCTGCACCTGCACCGAAGTTCTCCTGGACAAACGATACGATCGTGTCGATCGAGGATGTGAAGCTCGCGACAGCAGCGAGGAACACGGAGACGAGGATGATGACGGCACCGATAGGATGTTGCCGGATACGTCTCCGGAATGACTGCACCCGATCGGGATCTTGGACTGTCTTCGCATTCTTCTCATTCTCCCGGCGTTCCTCGCAGGTTCGGCTCAGGATTCCGTAGAGGCGCTTGCAGTTGGCACCGGTAGTCCCAGGCCCAAGCGGAGGCACCAGGTCGAGCAACTCTGAGACCTGGGAAGCGGAAAGGCTGCTCGCGCGTATGATCTTGCAGAACCGGGGAAAGGGATCTTGGCCGGACCGGGACCAGATGCCCTGCATTTCCTGGCGTATAGCCTTGAACTGCTCCTCGTTCGTGAGGCCAACGAGCCGTTCGTGCTGGAGCTTCGCCAAGTCGGAGAGCTCGGCGCTTGTGAAGGAAAACGGTGCCGAACCCTGCAAGTACGTACAACGAACTAGCTCAACGAGTTCGAGTAATGAAACTGCGTTGTCGATATCGGCAGGCAAAAGGCCGGTTTCGCGCTGGAGTTCCGGACCCGTGAGGGAAGCACCGCCAGTCTCGGCTAACGCGTTCAGAATTTGGTCTACAGACGCGGTCTGTTCCGGTTCAGGAGGCAAAGCCGTGATTCCTCGCCGCCCAACGGTCGGCGCTAACCGGCCTGGAAACAGGCCGACCGGGACGCCGAGCCTTGAAAGGTTGTTGCCCAACGGTACCACGGATCGACTGGAACACGCTGTTTCCAGGTCCGGGTTCAGCAGCTCTGTTAGGCGGCGCTCTCCTTCGACTCAGGGCTTCCGCAGGTGTGAACCATGTGCCCGGACTTCTGCTAACCATCAGCCCGACCGTACCCACTGCTATCCCGCATCGAGCCCGCTGTGGTCTCGCCCGGTCGTCGAGTCTGGCAGGTTCGAACGGCTCGGCTGGAGCATGAAGCCAGCGTCTGCACGCTGCGCCTCTCTAGCACTTCGCTCAGTTGGCGAGTAGAGCGAGAAACAGAATAGCCAACCTATGACAGGCACGAGGAGTAGCACGGCCCACATCAGGCGCAGGGCCACGCTGCCGCCGCGACGCCAGTGGATGGCAACGAGGACCGACGTGACGACGACATAGGCAATCAGGAGGAGCCAGTCGCCCTGGCTCAGCGGGAAAAGCGACTCTTCCTCGACCATGCTCGCGTTCGCCTAACGGATTGAGCTTCAGCGGCTGGGCAACAGGCTGACCGGCTCGCTACAGCTCAGAAGGATGATGCCAGATTCTACCAAAGGTCGTAAAGGCAAACTGGGGCTCAGCGAATCGAGACCCCTTTTCATCAACAGGGCCTGGTATCGAGGCAGAGAAGAACGGGGCGATGGGGGCGCTGCACCCAAACGGCCGCTGCTTGCAAGCACGCGGTGAATCATAGGAGGGAGTTTAGACAAGGCCCCACTCTCCCGATAGGGGAAGCGCGCGGTGTCGCCCGAGTCCGGTGGCACGCGAATCGGGGGTCGAGGCGATGAACGGATACCTGGAAGACTGGGGCGTGGACGACTGGAACGCTGACTACTACGACATGGTCGAGCACTACTTCTGGTCGCCTGGCTCCCTCGGCCGGCAGCCGCAGACCGACGTGAGTCCCTTGAAGGTCTTTCGTGGACTCCGGCGCAACGAGGAGCCGCTGAATCACATGCTGATGCTTTTCTTTCGTTTGGCGCCGAGCGACCTTGTACAGCAGCTCTACGAGTGTTGGTTCGGCGAGCGTGTCGCTGCGGAGTTCGAGGTCCAGAATCGCTACCAGGTGGATCGCATCCGCCTGTGCGTCATCAGAACCTGTCCCCCGCCACTGTGTGGTGCTTCGCGTTGTTTGCGTACTGCCGCTACGCCGCCTCCGGCCAGGTGTAGCGGTGGTGAAGGCCACCGACAGGCGGGAGCCAGACGATTCTGGCGTCCGGCGACGGTCGCACTTCAGCGGGGCGACGCTTCGCCGCACCTCGCAGCCGAGGCGAAAGTCCGCGAGGCACTCTTGAGGCACCTGTTTCGGCGGTAAGTGCCTGAATTCATTGTGGTGGCCACATTTTCGATTCCCGCGTTCACTCCCGGAAGTCACGCGCCGCCCTCGGCTCTCCCGATTCAGCTCGCTCCTTCCTCTTGCGGTAGTGCTTTCGAGCGCTGATCCCCTTGCACTCCCTGCATTGTTGATACTTCTACCCGGGTCAAGCGCCTGGTGTGGGCTGCGCTCGCAATCGAGTTTCTTTCCTAGATGAGTGCAGCAATCCCAGATGACTCAGCGTTGTTTCAACCGCTTCCGTTGCTGAGCAGCCCTGCGATTCTGGTACCAGCCCCTGAGTTAGCCTCAACCAGAGGCAACGGGGGTGGAGATGAAGCGAGCGCGGTTCTCTGAAGAACAGATCATTGGAATTCTGAAGGCTGCAGAGACGTCCGGGAACATTCGG
>JAJDAO010000035.1 GCA_029261835.1 Deltaproteobacteria bacterium
CCGAATGTTCCCGGACGTCTCTGCAGCCTTCAGAATTCCAATGATCTGTTCTTCAGAGAACCGCGCTCGCTTCATCTCCACCCCCGTTGCCTCTGGTTGAGGCTAACTCAGGGGCTGGTACCAGAATCGCAGGGCTGCTCACTCGCCTTCTGCAACGGTGGCGTCGGCCGACTCGGGCTCTGGGGCGTCGTCAATACGCCAAGGCGCAGACTCTCGACCGGACTCCCTCGGAACGTCGACTGACCCAGTGCTGGTGAGCTCGCCGATGATGATCCCAAGTGGACCGGCCCTGATGCATCCGGCCTCTGGGGCCTCGATCCACCTGCCCGCCCGCGTATCGAAATACCATTCGATTTCAGCACTTGCACCACAGGGGACGCGAAACTTGCTGTCGTTGTTCCACGCAAGCAGTCCCAGCGGTATGTCCACGGCCGCGTACGTCACACCTATTCTATCGGTGTGTTTCGGCGCGTTCTGAAATGGCACCTCCCTCGTAGATTCGAGAGCACAGACGTATCTTGATATCTCGGTTCCGTTGTATGTAGAATACTACATTGTGAGTAGACCGCTGACTATTGTGGCCGCAGAGCGTGCAGGGCTGACTCAGCGACTTGAATCCTTTCTTGGCGATATGGTTCTAGTTGCCACGAACCTTCCGGCCGACCCGGGGATCGATTCCCTGATCGAACAGGAGGTGGCGCGCCGGAGGGCACCCGACGCAGTTGTAGCTGTGGTGCGTCGGAGTCTTGGCTCCTTTCTTGACCTTGCTGAGTACCTCGTAGGAAGATACCCCCATCTTGGATGGATCGTGCTGAATCCGGGAGGCGAGTCGGAGCAAGCTCTCAAGCACATGTTTCGAGGCTACCGTTGTCGGATTCTGACGGATGGGATCATCAATCTGGCGGAGATTCGCGCGTTCGCATTTCTGGCCTCAGGCGGAGACCTGAGGGGCCGCGTCGTTCGGAACCAAATCGCGAGGGAGTTCGCCCAGAGATTCGGCAAGCTGATTAATCAAGTCGATTCGATCAATCGTGTCGATCCTGCTCGAAACGTTGTCGTACGTGGCGGCACATCATCCGACCGGAGATTGTTCGCGGACTATATTCATCATGCGAGCCGCGAATGGCTCAGGCCCTTGATTAGGATTCAGTGCGTAGGGGGGATGAATCGCGATGAACTGCAGAGTGAAACTTCGACGCTACTCGGGCGACTTCCCGCCGACGCTGATAGCCCGACTGTTGTCTTGCTTGACCTTGACGAACTCGCGGCCGACGGGCGGACGGAATTGATCGGATTGTCGCTCAACGTGATGGCGCTGGGCGTTACAAGAATCAGATGGATTGGAACTGCGAGTGGTGAGACCGAGCTTGACCCCGCTCTCGGCGATGTGTGGGACCCGCTTCTGCAGCAGTTGCCGTAGAACCGTCGTGCGAAGAGACGGCAGGTCCGGACGTCGCTGGCCACGCTACGAGTTTAGGCAGCGGTCGCCGCGGATGCTCTTGCCGGAATGCCTGGGTGCGTCGCGCCGGTGTATACTCGGCTCGACTCAGTAGACACGTTGGGCGGGGTCGCAATGGAGTGGCATTACGCAAGGAGTGGCGCAAAGAAGGGCCCGCTGACCTCCGAAGAGATCCGGGCACTAGCCGCGTCGGGAGGACTCCAGCCGACCGATATGGTGTGGCATCCGGGACTTGATAAATGGCAGATGGCCACGGAGATTCCTGGGCTCCTCCTCCCCCCGCCTCTGCCAGGGCGATCCGAGGCTCAAGCGATTCCCAAGAGTGCGAATGGCGCCTCGCGCCCGCTCCCTACGAAATGGATAAGTTTTCTGACGCATTTCAGCCTTCCCGTCGGTGGAGTGATCGGGCTGGTGAACTCTATCGGTTTATTGCGGACGGCGGGACCCGTCGGAGCGTATCTGCTTGTTGTTTCCGTCAGCCAGCTTGTCCTCGCGTATGGTCTGCATCATAGGCGGCTGTGGGCGTGGAAGGCTAACTGGTTCTTTATTGCGCTCGGCTACCTTTACATGATTGTATCCACAGGTGTGGCAGTTCCGCGGGATCCTGCCTCCCTCGCTGGTCACGCGATTGGCGCAGGGGCTGCAGGGTGGCTTCTCTGGATGTGGCCAAACCTGCGTTACTTTCGACGGCGCCGCTTCCTGTTTGAGTAATTCTTCTCCCCGCCGATGCCCCACCCGGCTGCCTCGACACCGCTCCGCACTGGCTACCGTTCGCCCGATGCGCCGCCATGCGGCAGGGAGCTGAGCAGAAACGGGAGTACGACGAGAAGCAGGCTCAGTACACCGCGCCGGGCGGAGAACTAGCTCACGCAAACGACCATTCGCGTGAGCCAACTCTCAGTCGCCCGGATCTGTCACTTCTCGCGACCATGATCCCGGTTTTCTCACGACCTTGATCCCAGTCCCAGCGAGCCCGTGTCCTACATAGCACGTGAGGGTGTCACGCGACCCTCCTTCGTTTCGAACGAGGCTTGGGGGCGGCGACGTCCTTGTCGCGCTCTCCCGGCCTCTGTCGTTTTCGGAAGCTGTCTCCCTCCATGACGACCTGGTAGGCGTTGTGGGCCAACCGGTCGAGGGCGCTCTGGGCGAGCACGGGATCGTCGAAGAGCGGGATCCACTCGTCGATGGCACGGTTGCTGGTCACGATCGTCGAAGCTCGCCGGTGACGCTCGAGGATCACCTCGTAGAAGTCGCTCGATTGCTGGGGCGAGAGTCGCCGCAGACCGAAGTCGTCCAGGATCAACAGATCCGGGGCCAGGAGCCTGCGGATCACCTTCTCCGTCGAGTGATCGGCCCGTGATTGGTGGATCCACTGGAACATCCGGTCGGTCCGCAGGAAGAGCACCTGGGCGCCGGCACGGCAAGCCGCATGGCCCAGCGCACACGCCAGGAACGTCTTCCCGACCCCCACCGGGCCGAGGAAGATCACGTCCTCGTGGCGCTCGAGGAAGCCAAGGCCGAACAGATCCTTGATCCGGTCCCGGTCGAACGTGACCGGAGCATCCCAGTCGAAGCCCTCGAGCGTCTGCTCCTCCTCGAAGCCAGCACGGGTGAGCCGGATCGCGAGGTTCTTGTGGTCGCGGCGATCGACCTCGTCCTGGAGCACGAGTTCCAGGAAGTCGAGCTCAGGGAGCTTCGTCTTCCTCGCGTAGGCGACCCGGTCGGGCAGGGTCGTCAGCATGCCCGAGAGCTTCAGGCGCTTGAGCACGGTCTTGAGAGACGTCTGTGTTTCCATGGTTCTCCTCTTTCTTACTGTTGGAGTGATTGAAGTGATTGGTGGGCCGCAGGTAGCGGGCCGGCAGGGGGATCAGCTCGCCCTGGGTCGGTTCTGCCCGCGCCTGATCGAGACCATTGGCGACGATGGCTTCGACGCGTCTTACGTTGTGCATCCCGAACGCGAGCGCCCGTCGGCAGGCGGCATCAACCCGGGCGGCGCCGTAGCGATCAGCGAGGCGCAGAAGCTTCTGTCCTTGCCGCAGCCGGGCCCAGGGGAAGTCACCGGCGAGGAGCTGCTCGGCGAAGCGTCCGACGTGTTCGCCCCAGCACCGAGCAGCCCGGATCACGGCCTCCGGGTCGCGCATCGCATACGGGGCCCGCTCCTTGGGATAGTCGCCATAGTCGGTCGAGCGCCGGCCCGGCTCCATGCGCTCGTGGGTCTTGACGCACTCGCCGTCGACGAAGACGCGCACGAGCTTGGTGTCGCCCCGTACCCACACCTGTTTGCCCAGATGCCGCGTCGGGACGGAGTACAGAGCCTTGTCGAACTGGATGTGGTGATCGGGGTGCACCTTGCAGGACTTCCAGATCGGTGGATCGAAGCGGGGGCGATCGAGTGCACGCAGAGCCGGCCGCTCGACAGCCTCGAAGACCGCGAGGGGCCGCTTCTTCGTGGTGCCGTGGACCCGCTGTCCGGCCACGTCGAGGCACCACCGCACAGCCTCGCGTTGCACGTGGTCGCGATCGATCCACTGCTCGCCTCGAAAGAAGCGCTCGTGCACATACTGCACTTGGCGCTCGACGTGGGGCTTGTCCTTGGGATGGCGCGCCACGGCGGCGTCGATCACGAAGCCCCGGTACGCGGCGTACTCGGAGAAGGTGCGGGCGAAGACGGGGTCGTAGCGATCCGCCTTGGTGATGGCGGCCTTCAGGTTGTCCAGCACGACGCGGGCCGGCACACCGCCGAAGAATGCGAAGGCCTCCTCGAGCCCCGCGATCAAGTCCACGTACGTCTGTCCGTGGCTGACGTGAACATATTGGTGACGGCTATGAACGAGCGTGACGATCAGAGCGTGGAGCACGCGTCTACGCCCAGCTTCAGGATCGTGAACGAGGCCGAGACGTCCAAAGTCGACCTCGGCGAGTTCACCCGGAGCGACGTCGGCCACACGGACTGTGACACGACGCTTGTCCTGGAAGCCGCAGTGCTTCGTCGCGAAGCGGTGCAGCGAGCTGTAGGGCACACGCACGCCTTGCCGGGCCAGCAGCTCATGGACCTTGGATAGTCGAAGTCCCCGGCCTCCCTCATCCGACGCGAGCCAGGCCCGGATCTGCCCAACACGTGGGGAAAGCTGCGACTCGCTCTCGCCCGCCTCGCGTTGCTCGTCCACCGGACGCATCTGCAGCGCCACCTTGCGAGCGAGGTCTTCGTCGGGCGCCTGCACGGCGGTTGCCCAGCCCAGCTCCGTGGCACACGTCACCCAGCGCCGGATCGTGGTGCGGCCGTGGCCGGTCACGCGCTGGATCGCACGCTGCCCCTCACCTCGGTGAACCCGCCGCAATACCTCGAGAATCTCCCACATCGCAATCTCCCGGTACGCCATCTCCAGTCCCCTCCTTCGGGGCTGGAGCGTGGCGGAGCCGGGCTCGCCGGGGTGGGATCATGCTCGTGAGAAAACCACCACCCGAGTGGGATCATGCTCGTGAGAAAACCGACCTCGAAGTGGGATCAAGGTCGTGAGAAACGACAGATCCGGCCAATCTCGCTGGGGCATCTCCGCGGGGCAAGCCGGCACGACTTCGCGTTGCCTAAGGGCTTGTCACGACCACCCAAGCACGAGCGCCTTCGAACAGCGCCAGGCACCCTCGCAAACTTGCGCGACCTCGCGAACGAATTTCCCGACGTAGTAGAGGAATAGCATCACCGGCGGTCGCGCTTCTTGGCAAGAGTTGTTCGCTGCTTGCTCGTCAGAACAGCGATATTCTCGAGTTGTGTAGCGGAGTAACGGTGTTCTGGAAGATCCGGAAAGCGAGAGCAGATGAATCTGTAGATTGGTTCGGCTGCGTCAGGGTCATGAAGCTGATAATGAAGCCGGTGCGCAATCTGGTAGATCTCAGTCGCATCATCCCACTCGAGTAACGAATCTTGGCGTTCTTGAGGCGTCAGTTTCTCAAGACCCGTAACGGACGTGCTTAGATGCTCAAGAAGATGGGGAAGCCCTCCCAGTTCTTCAACCAAGTCGATCAGCCTCTGATGCTCTCGCTGACTCGCTCTCTGCCGAGCCTCGTGCTCTATCCGTTCTTGTTCAGCGGCTGCGATTCGAGCTGTCTGCTCGCGTCTTTGGTCTTCTGTTCTTGCTGCCGCCTCGGCTTCTGCGATCAGATCGAGGACTCGATACTTGATGTATAGCGATCGAGCCTGCCCCTGCTCACCGCCGCTGTCAGATAGAGCACGAGCCATCACACCTGGGTGCATATTGCCACTCGCGATCTCTCTACCGACGATGTCGTAGAACTCATCCATCTTGTCGATCATGGGAGTCGAACCTCAGCCGACCAACCACCCAGAGGCGCCAGCAGGCGGGCCAGAGATGCCGATACACCCGGAGTATGCCAGCGGAGCGGCGCCGCGACCAGCGGCTCAGTCAGGCGGTTGGACCAGATACGAGAGCCCAAGCGTTGACCGTCTGGAAGACCTCGCGAATCTCCACGCGAGCCCAGAAAAAGCTCACGGAAATGCTGGTTCAGAAGAGATAACTTCTTCACTCATCCCCTTCCCAAGAGAGACTGGTGAACTGCCACTATGCAGAGAAACGATCGAGACTCTGATGCCTTCGCGGGCAGCCTCAGGGCTGCGCTGACCTCGAAGCTGTGGAATACGCGTGACTGAGTCGACCGACCGCGCACTCGACACCCAGGTCCGGCTTGCGGCGTTCCGGTTCCTCGAGGAGCGTGCTCGGCTCTACGGCGAGACCCTCACGGCCGAAACTCTTCGCCAGGGTTTCGAGTTTCGCGGTGAGACTGTGAAGCTCGTTGGGCCACAGGGAATCTTCAAGCCGAGAATCCTCACAGACTACCCACTCTCGATTACGACGGTTGCACCGAAGCCCGGGCAGAGGCGCCCCTACGACGACGGATTTCAGCCAGACGGCACGGTGATCTACAGATACCGCGGGACCGACCCGCGCCATCACGACAACGTTCGTCTTCGCAGGGCCATGCAGGACCGAGTTCCGCTGATCTACTTCCACGCGACGGTGCCGACACGCTACATCGCCGCCTGGCCTGTCTACGTCATCGGGGATGATCAGGAGCACCTGGCCTTTCATGTCGACGTGGACGGGCAGAAGCCGTGGGCGGAGCAGTCCGATCATGTGGCCGAGCCGGAGCTCTCGCGGAGATACGGGGTACGAACCACCCGCCAGCGCCTGCATCAGCAGTCATTCCGCGACCGTGTGCTGCGGGCGTATCGGGATCACTGCGCGGTCTGTCGGCTCCGGCACAGCGATCTGCTCGACGCGGCCCACATCATTTCGGACTCGGATCCCGAAGGTGAACCTCGTGTCTCCAACGGACTTAGCCTGTGTAAGCTCCACCATGCGGCCTACGATCAGCAGCTCATTGGCATCCGGCCGGATCTTATCGTCGAGGTGCGGGCCTCCATTCTTGAAGAGACCGATGGGCCCATGCTTCTGCACGGCTTGCAGGAAATCCACGAGTCGGAGTTGGCGGTGGTGCCGCGCCGGCCGGAATGGCGGCCGGATGAGCACGCGCTCGAACGCCGCTACAGGAAGTTTCGTGAGCTGACTGACTCTGTGATTGAACAGTAGGGTGAGGAATCGACAACGTCTCGTGCTGCACCATATTCGGAGACAGCGATGTCCCGATAGCCCGTGCCAGATCGGTCAGACTTCAACCCTAGCCAATTCGTCGATGATGGTGAGTTGCCCGAGGGCGACATCAGGCGGACGGAAGGCGTGCGGGAGAAGGATAACATCGTAGCGCCGCACGAGATTCGCCACTCATCTGCGCACGGTGCTCGCGTGGCCGACTCCAATACGCATCAGCGCCGTCCGCTGCCCGGCGCACCCCCTTGAACGGGTCTCCATCGCCTAGTCTTGGCCGCTGTCCTCGCTTGCTTGTGTGATCGTTGCTGGGTGGGCGTTAGCGCGAAGCACTGTTTGCATACTGGGAGCCGTCGTCCGCTAGCATCGCTACGCACTGTCTGGATTGCACCGATCGCTTGGCCGCAAACTTCGCAACGAGGCAGGCGCAGCCTGCCTCGTCCTTGCTTTCGCCTTCCCATCTACCTCCTTCCGGCCGTAACGCACCGGCGCTCTGCCTTGGCCACCGCGATGCCATGTTGTTTTCCCCTGTGCGGATCTGCCTCATGCCTGTGGCTTGATTCGCAGGTGAATTGCCAGCTCCCACGCGCCGCACCAGATGTGCTGAATGCCGCCTGTTCGTGCCCAACCCAGGGGCACCCAGGTGCCATGGGACCTGTTGATCTCTAGCCGGCGCCCTCGTGGCAACGGCCAGTCCAGCCGAAAGTTACGAAGCTTGGTAATGAGGGTTCTCATGCCAAGACTGACCTTGTTCTCAAGAAGTAGGCACCCTGCTCAGGCGTTGGCCTCCCTGGCCCGTGCCGATTTCTCGAATGTCGCTGGACTCACATTGCCGATCGTTGTGAAGTTGCGGGTCCAGCCGAACTATCCTGCCATATCCCGAGCGAAAGATGGACAAGGGGATGTGAATTTGCACATTTCGAGCGAGTCGTCCGCACCCGCCCTGCTTCTCCTCCTGCAGCCGGCGTCCAAGCCCGCCTAGGCCACCATTTTCATGATGCTTTCTTGACGCTGAAGGCCTCGGGTCAGTACGATGGCCAATCTTGGACCAGATTTTCACATGCAGAGCGATGAGGGAATTTTACCCCGCGATGGCTGCTCGCGAGGTCGCCGCGTACCCGAAGGTCAGCGAGAAGAGCGCGTACCGGCTAACGCGGCACCACGCGCTGCCTGGCTCCAAGATCGCGGCAATCCCGAGGCGGAAGGCAAAGGCCCATGGCACCTGACCGAGCGGCCGGTCCGGGCCCGCTCTTCGAAACACCGGTTGACCGCGTGCTGGCGGCAGTTCCCGCATCGATCGCGGGTCTCCTTCGCCAATATCTCGATGAGCCGCTGCGAGCGCCCGATGAGCTCCGGACCGATGTACATGCCTATCTCGCCAAACTCGAGAGCCTGAGTGCCGACATGGAGTTCCTTGATCTCGCCCTTGCTCGCCGCATAGCGGCCGCGTGCGAGGCACTCCTGACCGGAGTGGGTTCGCATGGCTCCGAGGATGCGCACCGGCTAGTGCAGATCGCCGTCCGCTACTTCATCGAAGACGACGATGACGAGGGCGACACGACTTCCCCCATCGGATTCGACGACGATGCGGAGGTGGTCGATCTCATTGCTCGGGAGCTCGGCCGAGAGGATGTGTTTGGCAACGGGGGAGACGGATCGTAGATGGCAGACCCGAAGCAGCTCACGCTGGCCCCCGGCGCCCGCGTCGAGATTCGCGACGAAGAGTGGATGGTCCGCTCCATCAAGGGCGCGACGTTCGGCGGCCGGTCTGTCCACGTCATCGGGGTCTCCGAGCTGGTGCGGGGCAAGGAGGCCATCTTCCTCACCGACCTCGACCAGGTGCGCGAGCTTCGCCCCGAAGAGACCGCGCTCGTACACGACGATTCTCCCCAGTACCGTCGCTCCCGGCTCTACCTCGACGCTCTCCTGCGCCGCTCACCCGCCACCGATGACGCCCTCTACGTCGGGCACCGAGGCGCGATCCGCCGCGCCGACTACCAGCTTCAACCCGCAGCCAAGGCTCTTCGGCAGCTCCGTCCTCGGCTCCTCATGGCCGACGGTGTTGGTCTTGGCAAGACGATCGAGGTCGGCGTCCTTCTCTCCGAGCTGATCCAGCGCGGTCGGGGGGACCGCATCCTGGTGGTGGCTCTCAAGTCCATCTTGAGCCAGTTCCAGAAGGAGCTTTGGGCACGGTTCACAATCCCGCTCGTGCGGCTCGACTCCGTTGGCATCCAGCGCGTGCAGAGCCGCATCCCGTCGAACATGAACCCCTTCTACTACTTCGATCGGGTCATCATCTCGATCGACACGCTCAAGCGGGACGAGAAGTACCGACGCTACCTCGAGCAGAGCCACTGGGACGTGGTGGTCGTAGACGAGTGCCAGCACGTCGCCGTCAGAGGGAACGAATCGCAGCGGGCGCGGTTGGCACAGCTGCTCGGCCGCACGAGCGATGCTCTCATTCTGACGTCGGCCACCCCCCACGACGGGCGGCCCGAGAGCTTTGCGAGCCTAATGAACCTGCTCGAGCCGACCGCGATCTCGAACCTCGAGGATTACACCAGCGAAGAGGTTCAGGATCTCTTCATCCGGCGCTTCAAGAAGGATGTCGCCCACGAGGTGGAGGACTCGTTTCGGGAGCGCGAGGTCGACCTCATCAAGGAAGAAGCCTCGTCCGCGGAAGACGCAGCTTTCGCGCGATTGTCGGATCTCGAGTTCAAGACCATCGCCCGGCAGCGGGGCGGGAAGGGCGCACTCTTTCGCACGCTTCTTCTGAAGGCCTTCTTGTCGTCACCGGCGGCGTGTGTATCCACGATCGAGAACCGCCTGAAGCACAAGGATATGCAAAATGAGGCCGACGAAAGTGTCCATCACGACCACCAGGTCTTAAGCGAGCTCAAGGCGCTGGCCGAGCAGGTGGAGCCCGAGTCCTTTCGAAAGTTCCAGGTTCTGCTGCGTATGCTGCGAGCCCTGGGTTTCGATCAGCGGGGCTGCCCGGAGCGGATCGTGATCTTCTCAGAACGGATCGACACGCTCCGCTTCCTCCACGACACACTCAAGCGCGAGCTCGGCCTCAAGGAAGACCAGATCGAGGTCTTTCACGGCACCCTTGACGACCAGAAGCAGCAGGGTCTTGTCGAAAGCTTCGGTACCGAGTCAACAGCGATCCGCATCCTGCTGGCCTCGGACGCGGCCTCCGAGGGCATCAACCTTCACTACGGCTGCCATCGCATGGTCCACTTCGACCTGCCGTGGTCGCTGATCACACTCGAGCAGCGAAACGGGCGCATTGATCGCTTCGGGCAGACCGAGACACCGGAGATCACCTATCTCCTCACGATCCCGAATCACGCCACGCTGAAGGGAGATCTTCGCGTTCTCGAGCGCCTGATCGAAAAGGAAGACGCCGCACACAAGAATCTGGGTGACGTCGCCTGGCTGATGAACCTCCACGACGCCGAGCTCGAGGAGGAGCGCATCGCGCGAGGGATCGAGGAGGGCACGGCGCCCGAGGAGATCATCCCTGAAGAGAAGCAGCACACCGACTTCATGGCCATGCTCTTTGGCGAGGGCGCCCCGACGGAGCCAGCTCCCGAGGTGAAGGAGCCCATTCGCCTCCTGGCTGATGAGCTCGCCTACGCGCGTGAGGCGTTTCAAGAAGTACTGGAAGGCGATGCCAAATGCCTTGAATGGCACGAACATCTCGAGGGCTTCACGCTTCAGGCCCCAGAGGACCTGCTGCGACGCTTCGACTATCTGCCCCCTGACCTGCGAGGCGAGAAGGGCGAGCTCAAGCTCACCATCGACCGGCAGCGCGTAATGGACGCTCTCGACGAAGCGCGCCAGGACGAACGGAAGTGGCCCGAGTGGCAGCTCTTCTGGGAGCAGCACCCCGTGGCGGAATGGCTCGACGATCGAGTCCTCGGCAAGTTCGCTCGCCACGAGGCGCCCGTGCTTCGCCTGGCCAAGGGCCTCGGGAGTGACGAGCGTGTCGTCATCTTTCAGGGCGTGATCTCCAACAACCGTAGCCAGCCTGTGCTGGTGGAGTGGTTTGGTGTGCGCTTCGAAGGCTCGCAGCCGGCCGGCGTTGCTCCCCTCGCCGAGCTTGTAGCTGCGACGGGTCTTCATGCGGTCACCTCCAACCCGGGTGGCGCGCTCTCGACCCGGCTCGAACAGGAGCTTTCCGGCCTTCTTGGCCCGGGCGTGGAGTTCGCCCGAACCTACATGCTGGGCCTCCGCAAGCAACGCGCGGCCGACATCGCCGAGCCGCTGCGCGAGGGTCTCCGAAAGGTGAAGCGCTGGCACGACCAACGCGCCGCAGACCTCGAAAGCTGGCGCGAGGCCCTCGTGGCAAAGCAGGGAAAGCTGCGCAGCGACCAAGTCAAGCGCCTGGAAGGCGAGCGCAGCGAGGTGCAGAAGCGGCACCAGGCCCGGCGCGACTGGATCAGCAACCGCATGCAGACCGTTCCCGAGCCGTACCTGCGCGTTGCCGCCGTCTTGATTCCGCAGGAGGCCAGGTAGCCGTGGCTCTCGAATTCAGCGGCATCGAGAACATCGGCGAGTTCTACTCGGGCCACTACCTGAGCGCCGTTCTCGAGGGCGACCTCAAGGCCACCTTCGCGAAGTGGAAGCAGGCCAAGGAGGAAGAAGGCCAACGCCCACCCAACGAGGCCCTGGCGGGTCTGGCCAACCGCTACTTCACAGCGAGAGCCAAGGCAGAGGACGAGAGCGACCCCGCCGCGCGCCTGGCGCTGGCCCAGGATTTCCACGCCTACTTGCTCGAGGCCCTCGGCTACCAGAGGCAGCCGGCCCTCGAGCCGCTCGGCGGCAACGAAGTGGTACCGGTCCACCTGGCCCTGCGCCGAGACGGCAACCCGTTCCTCTGGGTTCTCGATGCCCCGTTTTCCGCACGCAACGACGAAGATCCCCTCGCGTCGCCCCCGCTGCCGGAAGAACTCTTGAATTCGGGGAAGGAAACCGAAGGCGCCAGCCTCCCCAAATCAAGCCAGCGCAAGGATGTTCCCGCCACCTGGCGCGAGATCCTCGACGAGCGCCTCTTCCGTCTGGAGAGACCCCCGCGTTGGGTGCTCTTCCTGGCAGGCAGCGAAGCCCTCCTGATCGAGCGTCACAAATGGCTGCAGGGCAAGTACCTGCGCTTCGACCTGGGGGAGCTCTTCGGGCGCAAGCAAGCAGCCGCGCTTCGCGCTGTGGCGGGCCTGCTCCACCGCGACGTTCTTGCCCCAGAGGCCGGGCTCTGCCTCCACGACACGCTAGACGAGAACTCCCACAAGCACGCCTATGCGGTCTCTGGCGATCTCAAGCACGGCGTGCGTCGGGCGGTCGAACTCCTCGCCAACGAGGCGGTCTATTACCGCCGCGAGGTGCAGAAGCAGGGCGTCTTCAACGACGACGAGTTCGCTGCCAAGCTCACGGCCGAGGGCCTCACGTGGCTCTACCGCCTCCTCTTCCTCTTCTACGTCGAGGCCCGCGGCGCCGAGCTCGGCGCCGTGCCCATGCAATCAAACGCTTACCGCAAGGGTTACAGCCTCGAGACCCTCCGCGATCTCGAACTCGTTCCCCTTACCTCCGAGCACGCCCGCAACGGCTACTTCCTGCACGACAGCCTCAAGACGCTCTTCCACATCCTCAATATGGGCTTCCCGCAGCTGGACACGGAACACGGAGGGATGGATGCGTTCGGCCGCCAGATGTTGACGGCGAACGACATGTGGATCGACGCTCTCAATAGCCCGCTCTTCGACGACGATCGCCTCGAGCTCCTCAAGGGTGTTCGCTTCCGAAATCACATTCTCCAGGACGTTCTCCAGCTTCTCTCGCTCTCTGCCCAGAAGAAGAAGAAGACCCGAGGCCGCATCTCCTACGCCCAGCTCGGCATCAACCAGCTTGGCGCCGTCTACGAGGGCCTTCTCTCCTACACGGGCTTCTTCGCCACCGAAGACCTCTACGAGGTGGCCTCCGAGAAGGACTGCAAGCAGCTCTCAGGCAAGCCCGCCGCTGAGCGCGAGGCGCTCAAGACCTACTTCGTCCCAGCCAGCCGCATTGGCGACTACACGGAAGGCGAGATCGTCAAGGACGAGAACGAGAAGAAGGTCGTCCACAAGAAGGGCACCTTCATCTTCCGCCTCGCCGGCCGCAACCGCGAGAAGTCGGCCAGCTACTACACGCCGGAAGTCCTGACCCAGTGCCTCGTCAAGTACGCCCTCAAGGAGCTGCTCTGGGAAGAGGGCGAAGAGGAGGAGAAGCCCCGGCGCAAGAAGACCGCCGACGAGATTCTCGCCCTCACCATCTGCGAGCCCGCCATGGGCTCGAGCGCCTTCCTCATCGAGGCCGTGGACCAGCTGGCCGACGCATACCTCGAGGCCCGGCAGGA
>JAJDAO010000036.1 GCA_029261835.1 Deltaproteobacteria bacterium
CCCGGCGCCGCACCCCGGCCAGGCAACGCGGCGAGGATACGCGGCGAGGAGACGCGGCGAGGATACGCGGCGAGGATTCGCGGCGAGGATACGCGGCGAGGATACGCGGCGAGGATACGCGGCGAGGATACGCGGCGAGGATACGCGGCGAGGATACGCATGCTACGCGGCGAAGATAGGCGTGCGTTGCGTTGCGGTGCGGGATTAGTGGGGCAGCCGGTCCGTCAGATCCAAGGCACGCCGCCGAAGTTCCGTGAGGCCGCGCTCCTCGGCGGTCGCGATGCAGGGACGCAGGATCTCCCCGGCGCGCTCCGCGTTCTCGCCGCCCCGGGCCTCGAGCATCGTCGCCCAGTCCAGGCGTGTGTGGGCGGCCCAGAGGTATGCGTGGATGCCGTCGTTGGCGACGAGGGCATCGGCGAAGTGGGCATCCGCCGCGTCCCACTCGCCGAGTACGGCGGCGAGTTTGCCGAGGAAGCGCGAGATGGACCCGAGCTGGACCGTGCCGAGGAAGAGCACCGCGAACTGGTCGGCATAGGGGGCTAGCACGTCGTAGAGCGCGCGGGCACAGTCCTGGTCGCGCGCGGACGCGCAGACCTCGGCCAGCACCGACACGCCATAGAGGAACGTGAAGTCCCGCGGCAGGTGGGCGAGGCCTTCTCCCACGAGCTTTCGAAGCTCCGACGCCGCGAGCTCGGGGGCTGAACCCTCGGCGTTCATGAACATGCGGAGCGCATGGAACGGGAGGTACCTGTCCGCCCGTTCGGTCAGGCGCAGGTGGGCTATCTCGGCGAGCCGGCCCTGCTCGCGGCGCAGCCAGAAGAGCTGCGTTGCGAAGGCGTTGATGATGAGCGGAGTCGGGTCGTCGCGTCGGTTCGCGAAGGCCTCGACGATCATCCGATCGGCGGACTCGAGTCGCCCCTCGGACAGCGCCCTCGCTCCGCGCACGGTCAGGTCGTACCAGCGTGCCGACCAGATGCGCCCGCGGTCCGCGGCCTCGTTGTAGTCGGCCAGCTCTCGGTCGGCCGCCTCCATCTCGCCGAGTTCGAGCATTGTGAGCAGACGCCAGCGGTGACCGAAGAGCCCGAGCTCCGTCATTCCCGCCTCGGCCGCGCACTCGCGCAGGTCGTCGGCCTCGCGCAGTCGCGCATGAGCGTGATCGGGCCCAGAGCGCAGCATGCAGCGCAGGTTCAGCGTCTCGCAGATGACCGCCGGCTGACCGCTCTTGCGGGCCAGCGCGACCGCTTGTTCGCTCAACGAGAGGCCCCGCTCCCAGCTCGGGCTGCCCAGCATCTGGAAGGCGAGATACGCCATGGTCCGGGCTCGAAGAATGTCGCCAGCCTCGTCGTGAAGCTCCTCGAGCGCGCCGAGCGCCTTCTCGAGTAACTCGATCAGCTCTGCGTCACCGGGCCCCGAGAGCATTGCGCCGGCGGCCGCCTCCAGGACGGCACGGGCGAGCTGCATCGGGTCGCCGATCGATTGCGCGATCTCGACGGCCTGCACCAATGAGTCGCGCCCGCGTGGATCGGTATTGCGCACACCGAGCCGCGCCGCACCCAGTGAGATCAGCAGCTCGCAGCGGCGCGCATCGTCGGGCGCGGCCGCGCGCTCGAGGGCATCGAGCGCGATGCCGTAGTGCCTCGCCGCCTCTTCGTCGCCATGCAGCGCCGCGGCCTCTTCGGCGGCGCGCTCCGCGTAGTCGATCGCCTTGGCGGTGGCGCCGTTCCGGCCGGCGCGCAGGAAGTGGTGGGCGAGCCCGGCTGCGGATGCCTCCGAGACCCCGGGACTGACAGCCTCGAGGGCATCGCCCGCGAGGCTGTGGAAGCGCTTGCGCTCTTCGGCGGCAAGCGCGTTGTAGACCGTCTCGTGCAACAGACCGTGGGTGAAGCGGTAGTGGTCCGGCGCCTGTACCTGCTCGGCGAGGAAGCCCGCCGTGCAGGCTTCGGCGATCGCCGCGCTCAGCGCCGCGGGCTCGATCTCGACGATGCGGGCAAGCACATCGAGCGGCAACTGGCGGCCGAGCACCGATGCGGCACTGAGCACGCGCTGGCAGGCGGTGCTGCGGCGGTGGACGCGCCCGAGGATCACGTCGCGCACACCCGGTGGCACCGCGGAGGCCCAGTCCTGTATCGCGGCGCAGCCGACATCCGCCCCCCCGCTCTCCATCAGGCTCACGATCTCCTTGATGAAGAAGGGATTGCCCTCGCTGCGAGTTAGGATCGTATCGACGACCTCGGGCGCGGGGACCTCGCCGGTCAGTTGCTCGATCAGCCGACCGGTTTCCTCACGTGTCATGCCTTCGATCGCCATCCGCTCACCGGGGAACTGGTGGGCCAGCTCGGCCAGTGTCTCCTCGAGCACCGAGCCGCCATCGGGCTCGTTCGGGCGGAGGGAGGCGACCACCAGCACGCGCTGGTGTCGTACCTCGCGGGCCAGGTAGCCCAGCAGGCGCAGGGATCCATCGTCGGCCGATTGGATGTCGTCGAGCAACAGCAGCATCGGACTCCTCTTCGAGAGGTTGCCGAGATAGGTGGCAATGCTCTCGAAGAGACGGAAGCGCGAGGTGCCCGACTGCAGCCGCGGTGGCTCGGGCAGATCGGGGCGAAGCTCGTGGATCGCCGGCACCAGCGCGACGAGATCTGCGGCGCCGGCGCCCAGGTCCATCAACGCCTCCGCCGGATCCAACCCGGCGATCGCCTGGCGGAGAATCTGCGCCCACGGAGCGTACGGCGGGGTGCCCTCGCTCCCGTGGCACCAGGCCGGCAGGACCCGGCCGGACCGGACTGTAGGGCGGGTCATCAGCTCGTCGAGCAATCGCGTCTTGCCGATCCCGGACTCGCCGGTCACGATCACGACACGACCCCGGCCGGCCCCGGCCGCTGCGAATGCCGCATCGAGGCGCGCAAGTGGGCGGTCTCTGCCGACGAATGCGTCGGCGGCCCACGCGTCCTCGCCGCCCTGGCCCGCGGCTGTCTGCGCGGCGGGTCCGGTGCCGCCGTCTTCGCTCACCGCGGCGACGAAGCGGTATCCCCGGCGTGCGACCGTCTTGATCGCCCAGCCGCGCGAGGCTGTGTCGCCCAGCACGCTTCGGGCCGCATGAATGGCCGTCGTCAGCACGCCCTCGCTCACGGCGGCATCGCCCCACAACTCGTCGAGCAGCTCCTGTCGCGTGACGACCCGCTCCCGTGAGCGGACGAGTCGAACGATCAGGTCGAGGACCTTCGGCTGCACGTCGAGCACGTCGCCCGCCCGCCGCAGCTCACGCCGGTCGGCGTCGACCTCGTACATATCGAATCGGTAAACCTGGCTCATCTCTGGTGTGAGCGAAGGCGCTCATCCGCGCTCGCGCGCGGACGCACCCCTTCAGACCACATCCCCCTCATCCAGGTCGATTGTACAGGCTGCATACGGCGGCGTGGGGCCAGAATTTCGGGTTGTGGCCGTGTTCCGGACATAATCCGCGTCTGTAGAGAGGATGGGCTCGCTTCTGGGGGGCGTCAGCTCGCCAGGCCGGGGCCCCAGAGTCCGTCGCGCTGGACCTCGGCCTCGACGCGCCTCGACCTCCCAGTGGATGCGCCAAGCCGCCGCCTCGCCGCCGCCGGGTTCTTCCTCTCCAAGTGAGAAGACCAGCAGCGGCATCGGAGCCAGATTCGGGATTGGGTCGATGTGGCATGGCGGAGATCGGCGGGTCAAGCAGGGCGGTGGTCTCGAGTGGTGCTTTCGATAGCGACTACTTGCAGAATCGCACTTGTCGACAGCTTCGCGAGTCGCGCGAGAAGGCGGCATGACCACCGTTTCGGTGCATTGCCTTCGAGCATCGCGCGCGTTGGCGTGCGTGCGGAGCAGAGGCATACACTCTAGAGAGACAAACGCGGTATGAGCGTGGTGCGCGAGTCGCACCTCTCGCCAGGGAAGGGGGGTGAGGCACATGCACAGATCATTGAGCTGGGGCACGGCGGTCTGCTGGTGATTGCTGCAACACTTGACCAATTGGATGTCATCGATTCAGCGGACAGGTTGATTGTGCTCTCTGATCGCCAAGCGTGCCATCCACCCTCCCCACGCACTTCGCCGACTGATCGTGTACCCTGACCGATCGCGGCGCGTCCGGCGTACAGGCGAAGGCTGATTCTCCTCCCAATCTTGGCGTATCATGAGTGGCAAAGGGGGACAGTGAAGGAGAAGGACCCCGGAAGTTCGGGGCGTATCGATGATGGGGACGCACGGCCGAGTCACGAGCGACGCTCGAGGAGATGCACGCTGAAGAAGAAACGACGAACGCGACGCAAGAAGGATCGGGTGGAACCGAAACGACCGCGCCTTCGCACGCTCGACGGAGCCATCGTGTTGGCTCTGGTGCACGTCTTCTGGACACTGTTTCAGTGGAAGGAGCTGCTGGACGCGCGGAGCGGCGCGTCGGCCTACTGTCTGCTCGGGGGCGGAGACGCCTGTGAGACGGTGTTGAATTCCGCATTCGCGGTGGCGGTCGAGCGCTGGACCATCCTCCCGGTCGCGGGCTGGGGGGTCGCCTGGAGCCTGCTCGCGATGGCGCTCCCGCTCTGGACGCGGGTGCAGCGGGGCCGCGGAAAGCCGAGCGACGCCGTCTGGTCCGCCACCCTGCTGACCGCGGCGCTCGGAATCGCATCCGTCGTCGTCCTGGTCGCCGCATCCATCGCGACCGGCGCGCTCTGCACCAATTGCGCGCTCACCTACGTGCTCGTGGTCGCCTACGCGGCGGTGTGCGCCCGTGATCTGGAGCCACCCGCGGTGAAGCGTGTCATGCGGGGCGTGCCGATCGCCGGGGCCTCGGCACTCGCCGCGTTCCTGCTGCTTCTCTATCCCGCGATCCACACATCGCGGGCCGTCGGCGGGCGGAGCCCGATGCCGACCGGGCCCCTCGAGCTGCCACCGCAAGACAGTTCGCGTGCTCGGGATCTCGCGCGCCTGTTACAGGAGCTGCCGACGGCCCAGCGTCAGGATCTCAGCGACGCGTTGGCGCTGTATGAGAGCGGTTCCGCAGTCCCGCTGCGGCCTGCCCGCTCGCTCATCGGAGCGTCCTATGCACCGGTGCGGATCACGGAGTTTTCGGACATCCTGTGCAGCCACTGTGCGGACCTTCACGCGACGTTGACGAGAATCCGCCGAACCCTTCCGGCGGGGTCCTTTTCGATCGATGCGCGCCAGTTCCCTCTGGACCGCGCCTGCAACCCGAACGTTACGACCATGACGGGGAAGCCCGTCCGCTGCACCGCGGCGAAGGCGCTGATCTGCAGCGAGGGAGAACCCTACTTCTTCGATTTCGCGGGGGCACTCTTCGCAAGCCAGCGCAGCCTCAGCGAAGAAAAGGTGTTCGCACTCGCGAAGCCCCACATCGCGCGCGAGCAGCTCGCCGCCTGCATCGCCGCGCCGGCGACACGGGCAAAGCTCGCGGACGACATCGCCTGGGCGATGGAAGCCCGTCTGCGGGGCACGCCCCTTGTGCTCGTGAACGGACGGAAGGGATCGGCGTTCCCGCCGTTCCTGAGCGCGATCGTGCTGGCAGGGGGGGACCCCGACCAGGCGTTGTTCGCGCACCTGCCGGAGGCGCGGCGGCCAAGCCCGCACGCGCATTGAACGATGCCAACGAGCGAGCGCGCGGAACGCGACTGGCCTGCGCGCCGACGCCGGATTCTCAAGCTGGCCCTGCCGATCATGGGCGGCATGATGTCGCAGACGATTCTGAATCTCGTCGATACGGCGATGGTCGGTACGCTCGGCACAGCGCCCCTTGCCGCGGTCGGCCTGGCCAGCTTCGTCAACGTGCTTTGCGCGGCCTTTGTCATGGGCATGGCGGCGGGCGTACAGGCCACCGCCGCCCAATTTGTCGGGGCCGGACGCCAAGACGAGGCCGCAGTTCCACTCAATGGAGGTCTACTGCTGGCGCTCGCCTTTGCTCTGCCCGCCTCGCTCTTCTTCGTCTATACCGCGCCAGGCTTCTTCCCAATTCTGGCGGGCGGGGAGGCGGTCGCCGAGGCCGGGGTTCCCTACCTGCAGGCGCGACTCGTTGGTATCGCCGCGATCGGGATGAATATGGCCTTCCGCGGCTATTGGAACGCGGTCGAGCGATCAGTTCTCTACCTGAGAACGATCGTCGTGATTCACATCGCCAACGTCATCCTGAACTGGATTCTCATCTTCGGAAACCTCGGAGTACCGGCGCTCGGCACACTCGGGGCGGGAATCGCGAGCACTGCCTCCCTATTCCTTGGCACCGCCTGCTATTTCTACCTTGGCATGCGCCACGCGCGAGCAAGCGGGTTTCTGCATGCCTTGCCGAATCGGCAGGCGCTCGCCAATCTCCTGCGAGTTTCTGCTCCGGCTGGCCTGCAACAGGTTCTCTTCTTCGTGGGTATGACGGCATTCTTCACGATGCTCGCACAGATGGACTCTGCTGCACTCGCCGGTGGCACGGTTCTCACCAACCTGATGCTCGCTTGGATCCTGCCGGCGAATGCCTTCGGACTGACCGCCGCATCATTGGCGGGACAGGCGGTTGGCGCCAAGGATCCCGACGACGCCAACGACTGGACCTGGCAAGTGGCGCGCATCGCCATGTCGACAGTGGCGATACTCGCGTTGCCGGCATTGATCCTGCCCGATCCGATCCTGGGAATCTTCCTGTACGAAGCACCCGCCATCGAGCTGGCGCGGGGACCACTGCAACTGCTCGCCGCGTTCATCGCCATCGATGCTCTGGGTGGCGTGCTCCTCAACGCCCATCTAGGCGTTGGCGCGAGTAAACGCGTGCTGGTCGTATCCGGCGGCACGCAGTGGCTCGTGCTGATTCCCGCCGTCTACGTCGTCGGCCCGATGCTCGGTGGCTCCCTGTTCATGGTCTATTGTGTCTTCGCGATCTACCGAATGCTGATCGCAGCAGTGTTCGTCTGGAGTTGGCAACGGCGGGACTGGGTCGAGTCGACGAATCAGATGGGCGTTGGTGCATGAATCCGGCCCCGCGCTTCGGCTCGCGACGACACCTCGGCTTCGTGCTCCCCGCTCAACTCTCCGGAGGAATATCGAAGCGCGCGCAGTACGCCTGGTAGCGCATGCGCTGGCTCGCCGCAGACAGACCGAACTGCTCGAGCGAATAGCTGTGGACGCGGTCGCCCGCACGGGGATGCCGGTCGAGATAGGCGCGCATGGCCTCTCGGGTCGAGTCGCTGAGCTCGAGCCCAAAGTAGCGATAGATCCCCTCCATGGAGCGGATGGGGTCTTTCATGAAGTCCGCGTATCGGAGGTCGAAGAAGTTCTGCTCCGGGAGTCGCTTCCTGGCTTCGAGAGCGACATCGAGCGCCTCGGGCCAGACGCCTCCGGCCACGTAGGCGCCGAGCTCCCGGGGATCCACTTCGTCGCTGAACATGATTCTCGAGTGTGCGTATAGGCTGCAGTTCGACGGCAGGGATTTCAGAGGGTCGCGGTGGGTCTGAATCACACAGGCATCGGGGAAGAGCTCGAGGATGTGCTCCAGCCCGAGAAGGTGTGCGGGGTCCTTGAGGAGCCAGCGCCCCGAGTCCTGCGAAGTCGGCGTGGGCCGACCCTGCCACTGCAGCAGGCGGAGCTGATCTCGATAGCGTCGATAGGCATCTCCCAGACCTCTCTTTCGCAACCACTCCAGATAGCCGGGCACATGGCATTGGAAGTCGAACTGGGGAGTCGAGAACATGGGCATGAAGAGCAGAACGCACTCTTCCGGGAGGTGCGCGCTCATGGGGTGGATCGACTGATAGTTGGGTGAGAAATAGTTGAATCCGCGAATGATGCCGCGTGCCCGCTGGAGCCTTCGATCCGGACCGCGCTTCGGTGGTACCGGATCGAGGCCCTCCCACATCAGCAGGGGGCGGTGGGCGGGATCTTGCGAGAGCAGGGCGAGAAGAATGGTGGTGCCCGTGCGCGGCAGTCCGACGACGAAGACCGGACGACGAATCTCCTGATCGCACACTTCTGGGTGTTGGTCCAGCTCCTTCAGGGTCCGGACCTGGGTCCGAATCAGACGGAGCGTGTCCTGCTGGGCGGCGATCCGACCGAGAAAGTTGAGCCGGGCGTCGCGCTCGAAGGAGGTGGTGAGGGCGCGCAGTCCGTCGCGAAACTCGAGGCGCTCCGCGGGGAAGTCGGGGTGTGGGCGCAGCGCTCGGTTCACGAGGTACTCCTCGTCGAGATTCACGAATCTCTCGAGGGGGCGCCCGAGCTGGTTCGCCCAGCGGACCGGAGCGGGAGGGCCACTCTTCGGCCCCAGCCAGGTGGCGACGGCGTCACCGCGGAGACCGGTGGTCATGCTCTCTCCTCACATCCAGGCGACGATCCCGCAGTCGATTCCTCGCAGCCAGCTAGACATTCGCTGAAGCCGGGCGTTCCAAGCTCGGCACGGACCTTCGGCGTGGCCCAACCATACTCCACAGGGAACCGAAGCGTGAGCTCTCGTGCCTCCTCGGGGATCGGACTTCCCCGGCGTTGTTGCACGGATTCTCCGCGGATCGGAGCCGCGCTGTCCGCGCGATGCGGGTCGAACTTCGCGACCCGCTCGCCGGGCGCTACGATTCCTCCATGTTCGAGCGAACGGATCCCAAGACGTTGCTGAAGTGGCTGATCCTTGCTGCGGTCATCTATTTCCTGCTGCCGTTCGACCTGGTTCCGGACTTTCTCGGCATCCCGGGGCGCATCGACGATGTTGTGGCGATGGTGCTGCTCGCCTGGTTCTACCGGAACCACGTCCGGCAGTACATCGCGACTGGGCTCGGGCACGGGGCGGCCGGTCGCCCAGCGGACGCGGACTCCGGGCGCGGCTCCCCCGCCGAGGCGAAGCACGCAAAGGCGTTCGACGCGTACGAGGTTCTCGGAGTTGCGCGCTCTGCGTCCAGCGATGCGATTCAGGCTGCCTACCGGGCGCGGATGAAGGAGTACCATCCCGACAAGGTGGCTCATCTGGGCGAGGAGCTGCAGAAGCTGGCGCACGAGAAGTCCCAGGAGATCCAGCGCGCCTATCGGCAGCTGCACGGATGACTCGACGCATCCTTCGGCTCCGGCAACGATGTGCTCTGCCGGTGGGTCGTTTCGGTCGCCAGCCCACTTGCTTGGCGGTGGCTCAGCGGCGCTGCTTCAGTACCTTGCGCCGGAACTCTCGTACCACGGGCAGCTTGTCGAGCCACGGTGACGCGTCGGCCTTGTCGTCGTCGTGCGCGCATGCTGCACCAGCGAAGCCCTTCGGAATCTGGCTGCAAAGCTCGGGCGGGTCTTCGCTGTCGTCCAGGTAGTGGTACTCGTAGCCCGGGATGAACAGGTCGTCGTCGGCCTCGACGTCGATCGTGCGCACGCCGTAGCTCGAGAGTTCGGTCGTCGTCGCCTGGGGCGGGATGATCCAGACTTGCTTCGGCCCTGCAATGAACGCGTATTGGATGGCTCGGTTCTTCGACAGGATGCGGTAGCGCCGCAGGGCTCCGCCGTACAGGTGACTGCGCGAGCGACTTGACTCGAGGATGCCGCGCACGAAGTCGGGTTCGAAGCCGGGGGTGAACTCGAGTGATGTCGGGTCATTGCGGCGCCGGAAGCGCGCGATCTTGCGACCGCCGTTGATGAGATTTCGTCGCTCTTCGCGAGCTCGTGCACGCGGGCGCGTGAAGTCGCAGTAGGGCGCGATGCGATCGTCGGGTGAGCGCCGCAGCACCAGATCGATCACGTCCTCGTCTCTGCGCGGGATACGCACGCGGCGGATCAGACTCTCGACGGCGTTCTGCATTTCGAGCGGAAGATCGGTGGTCGATTCGACCGATTCGACTATATCGACGCCGTTCGTGGTCATCGCGCGCACGTCGCCCTTGCCCACCCAGAGCGAATCGTCGGCCCGTGAGAAGTGTGAGGCCGCTCGCCACACGAGCGACAGGTCCTTGTAGAACAGCCGCGCATGAACATTCGGTGTGCGCGTGAGTGCACCCGGCTGCACCACGTACGCGACGCAGAAGCGCAGCTCCGGGTTCTGTCGGCAATTCGTGAAATAGAAGCGTGTGTCAAACAAGTCGAGGCGGTACCTGGGCGTGTATCCGAGCGAGAGCAGCTGCGCTGGGTTGCGGCGCGCGCTGCCAGCCACGTGCAGGCGCGTGCCGTCATCCAGCAGCTCGCGGAACTCTCGAATGACGGCGCGAGGACTGAGATCGGAGAACTCGGCGCTCGGCACGATGCGTGTGGGAATTACCAGGCTCATAGGGTCGTCGATCCTCCGGGCAGGTGCCGCATCGCGACGCCCAGTCGCTATGCAGGCGTAAGCTCGCGTACGCTCGATACGGAGCCTCTTCAGCTTCCTTCCTCTACGACATGCGACAGGCGTGCACGAACGGCGCGCAGCGAGTGCGTGATCCTACGGATCGAGTCGGACGTCTTCTTCTAGCGCAGCTTCGGCCTTGGTGCATGGCTCCTGATCTCGCTGCATCCTGGAGGTGAAGCCCCAGATCTGGAGCGGCCGCCCATGAGGCATCCGAAACGCAGCCCGCTGGCCATTCGAGACAGAGTTCAGACAAGCCCAGCGGGTTCAGGATTCTTCGTGGCGCCTCTTCAGCTCCGCCAGGGTCCGCTCGTGTCGCGCCCGGGTGATCGGAAAGAGCAGGAAGAGCACGCCGGCACCAGCGCTGAACAAGATGGGCACCACGCAGAACATCACCACGATGCCCCGCACCGCCCCCGGCTCCTGCTGAGTGGCGCCGCTCACGTAGCCGCAGAGACCGAGGCCGATTCCGGAGAAGCCGATCGCGAGCGCTCGCGAGAGCTTTCGAAGAAGGCTCAGCATGCCGAAGTAGGCGCCGTCCTTCCGGGTGTGCGTGTTCAGCTCGTCCTCATCGATGATGTCCGGGACGATGGCCATGGCCATCAGGGAGCGCACTCCCAGCCCAGCGCCCGCGAAGTAGAAGCAGAGATAGGCCCACCAGGTGCCGATCTGGGGAACCAGCAGCATTCCGATGAGGCCCGCGAAGCCGATGAAGGTGCCGCCGGCCAGCATTCTCGATTTCTCGAAGTAGACGCCGACCCGGATCCAGAGCGGGATCGTGAGGGCGGCCATCGCCATGTACCCTATCAGCAGGAACTTGGGGTGAGCACCGCCCAGACCCCACCACTCCTCGATGGCGTAGAGCGCCAGCGTCGCGGTGAGGCCGTCGGCGATCTGGCCGACGATGAAGGCCAGCGTGAAGAGGCGGAAGGATCGGCTGCGCAGGGTATCGCCGAAATCCTCGAAGAAGCGGTCGCGGGGTGGTGTGTACGGGCCTCTCCGTTCGCGCGTTCCGAAGAAGGAGATCGCGGTGACCGCCACCACGCAGAGCGCGAGCCAGATGGAGAGGGTCCCGTGGGCCTCGCCGCGAACGGTGCGCAGGACCTCGGCCACGACATCCGCCGATAGACCCTCCGCCGCGGCGCGTGCGGTAGCGGCGTCGATACTCCGTTCCAGATAGCTGAAGGCGATCAGCCCGCCGAGCAGCAGGCCGAGCATCACGAAACCCTGGCGCCATCCCATCAGCGAGATGCGCTGCTCGTGGGTCGAGGTCATCTCGCTTCCGTAGGCGGCATGGGGCACCTCCACCATGGTGTTGCCCGCCCAGAAGAGGATGTTCGTGGCCACCAGCCATGCGAAGAGCTGCATCTGCGACCATTCGGGGTTGGCCGAGAAGATGCCGACGAAGCTGAGCGCCAGCGGGAGTGATCCGGCCATGAACCAGGGGCGGCGGCGGCCCCAGCGGCTTCGGGTGCGATCCGAGATGGCTCCCATCACGGGGTCGCTTATCGCGTCGAAGGCCTTGCCGATCAGCAGGGCGACGCCGGCCCAGGCGGCGTCGAGGCCGGTGTAGCTGGTGTAGTACTTGAGCAGGAAGATGGCGACGATGTAGTCGAGCGCGCCGACGCCCAGGTTTGCCGAGGCGTAGCAACCCTTGCGGAAGGCCGATAGCTCGCCCCCAGTATGCCAACCCCGGTCGCTGCTCCCCTCCGTCACTGAAGCACAATACTATCATGGCTGGCGGGCGTGTGATGGAGTCGCTCGAGCAGTGTGGGCCGTCAGCCGAGTGTGAACATCCTCGGTCGATGATCCGAGAGAGGGTCCCAGGCTCCGAGAGGAGAAGGAATCCGCGTCCAAGAAGGAATCCGCCGAGAAGGCGGTTCGAGACACTCGGCGGATACCTCTCTGGACACTCCTTCTTGGCGATGCAGGGGCTATCGGAAGAGAGCCGAGCGGGGCTGCTGGGAGGTGGAGCCGCAAGCAGCGCCCCCAACGGCGGCTGGGTATTCGCACGCTACGAGACTCCGCTATCCCCGACTGCTGCCTCTATTCGCCACTCTCCGAGCAGCGGTCAGCTCGCCTCGAAGCCACCCCCGCATTCGACGCCGGCCGATAGCGCGCAGGAAGGCCAGTCCGGAGCCGAGCAGCAAGAGCTCGGCCGGCTCGGGTACTGCGATGGTCGTGGTCGCCATGGTGTAGGGGGGCGCCATTCCGGTCTCGAGCCATGCCTCCAGCATGTTGGCGCCTTCGTCGGCGAGAAAGGCGTTGCTTCCGTCGTTTGCCAGCACCAGGAACTGGATGTACTCCCAGCTGGTCGGCTGGTAGATGAGAGCGACCTGAGCGGACGTGGCGCCGACCGGCGGGTTCAGCGCAACCTCATCCCAGTGCCGGTAGACTCCGCCCGGCCCGGGATTCCCGTATTGATCGTCCGGAACCGGGAGAGCATTGCGACCCCGGGCGTCGTCGTAGCGCATTCCGTAGGTGGGGATCCGGTTGTCCTTGAGCACTGTGTTGTTGATGACGAAATGGAAGGTCTCATGCGTTGCACCCGGAGCTGAGGTGGCCAGCTGGTCGAGCGTTAACTCGACCGATCCCGTGAGGCGGTCGTAGTTGAGAGGTAGATCGGCCGGGTAGCCCAGGCCGCGCAGCTGGCTCGCCCACTCCTGGGTCAGCCCGTAGTGTGCCTCATAGATCTTGGTGTTGGGGTCTTCGAGATCGAGGACCGAGCTCACCTGAACCGGCTGCCCCGTGGCCGGATTGACGACCTCAACGGGATTGCTCGCAGCATCGAAGAGCGGGCCGTACTTGCCGTCCTCTCGCACCAAGAGGTCCCCCTCGTCGTACCACTTGATGTTCAGCCACATGCGTCGGCCCTCGGGATAGCCCGTGATCAGCTTGTGGCCGGTCAGGTTCGTCACCTTCACCGTCGTGCCATCGGCCTGGAGGGAGGCGGCGATCTCCAGCTGATGCTTGGCGCGCAAGATGCCATCACTAATGGCATTGAGCTGGACGCTGTCGAGCCCTCCGCCGAGGCGGAGCTTGCCCAGACCGTCCAAGTAGACGATCGCCTCGGGCATCCAGTAGTTCCCGCCCGTCAGATCGTGCAGCGGGAGATCGTGCCGAAGAGGCGTGCCGTTCTTATTGCAGCCCACGCCCTCGACCGGTCGCATGTGGCACGTCTGACAGCTGAAGTAACGTGGGCTGCCGTCTTCGTAGTCGCCACCTGTTCCCGCCAGCAGGGCCGCATCGCGCGCCTCCAGGACGGCACCCGCCTGCAGCTCGGGCGGCAGGGTGCCGTATGCGCTGACGCGGGTCTCAACCAGCTGCCCCGACTTGTACTCGCTGAAGGTTCGCTCCACGATGCCGTACTGGTAGGGAAAGTTGTTGAAGGCGGCCTTGTCCGCCACCGGCCCTCCCGGGACCCCACTGGCGACGACAGGCGCCGCCCCGTCCTGTGTGCCGTTGTTGTGGGCCAAGTCGCCAACCGCGGGATTCGAGACATCGTGACACACACCGCAGAAATCCACCGAGCGGTGAAAGCTCGACTGCAGGAACTGGTGTTTGGCGGTGGCGTTGGAGTAGGGTCCCAGCTTCTGGTTGCCTCCCCAGAGTGACGCCATGCCGCTTCCGAAGTAGCCGATCGCCGGACTTCCGCCGTTATTCGCGACGAAGGGCGGGTACTGCTCGCCCATGTGCTCCGAGTCGTCGGGGTTGGTGAGTGCGTGGCAGAAGCTGCACTCCACGCCGTCGGCGTCACCCGCCTGGAGGGCCGAGCCGTCGGTGGGGGTCGAGCGCCCGGCCTGCCAACCCGCTGTGCTGTGGCACCGCAGACACAAGTCGCCCGAGCCGTCGAAGTCCTGCTCGGCCACGGCCATGGTCGCCCAGAAGATCGGGTCGCGGCCGGCTAGGGCCATCATGCTGCCGCGCCAGTTGTGGGCGGGCTCCACGTTGCTGTCGTAGCCGCCGTGGCAGTTGTCGCACTTGTCCGGCGTTTCGAGGTTACCCACCTCGCCGGGCTGAGTCCCGGGCTGTTGAATGTCGGTGGGAACGACGTCGGCGGCCCGAACCGAAACCGCGAAGGAGAGACACGCCGTGAGTGAGATCACGAAGAGTCGACCTGCGAAGTGGCTACGAACGATCGCAAGAGACTGCCGGCGGCCTCGGGACGATGTGCAGCACGTCCGCACCATGGCGAGCACCTGACTTGAGAGCTTCTCAAGGGCGGTCCTGTCACCAACCCCGCGCAAGAAGTGCGAGGAAGCTCTTCCTCCTTGAACTCCAAGAGAATGCTCGACTTTACAGATCCCTTCAAGTCGACGCCCAGCAGCATCAGACGCACGAAGTCGGTCTCGGGAAGCAGGTCTGGCGCTTAGCCCTTCTTGGAGAGCTTCTGGAAGGCTCTGCGGCCGAGCTTGTCGGAATAGGCGTGCCAGGGGTTCTTGTCGTCACGGTCCTTCCTTCGCTCGATGCCGAAGTGGCAATGACTGGCGCCGTGCGGGATCAGCTCCTCGACCCACGCCGTGAACCCCCCGTAGCCCCGCGCCTCCATGGCCTGGAAGAAGCCTTCCACGAAGTATCGCTGGACCCTGCAGTCGAACGCGGTGTAGCGGTCCTGGTGCGGGCACCAGAGGATGTCGAACTCGCAGCGATCCGGCGAGACGATCCAGGGCTTCTCGAGAGACGCGTAGAGGACCGTGTTCACGCCTGTTACCAGATACGAAATCTTCTCGATCTCGTCGACGTCATCGGGAAAGCTCGAGTTGTCGATGAAGTCGTTCATCGCCTCGTAGCCGGCGCGATTGATGGCTCTTCTGGCCATCTCCTGGCCAGCTTCGCCGAAGGTCTCTTCTGCTTCCTTGAGCAGGTTGAGAAGACCCGTCGCCTGCAGCGTGCCCCACACCAGCAGGACTGCCGGATCGAAATCGTCGCGTCCCTGCAAGGCCCCGCGAAACTGCGCGACCGCCTCCGCGTAGGGAAGTCCCAGCTTCACTTTCTCGTACCCGGCCTCTGGTCTTTCCCCTTCCGACCACAAGCCTTCCTTGGTCGGATACTGTGGCTTGGCCATGTCGTCCACCTCTTCCGTCAGCGATCGCTTGAGCTCGGCTCTCGACGAATGTCTGAATCCGAGTACGCAGTTGGCCCTATCGTACCCGCCGTCAGGCAGTCTCTCAACGACCACGCCCAATGCGGCCCCATCGATTCGATCGAGCCTTCTCGCTGCGCGGCGATCATCTTGATGATGTCCGCGGCGTCGGCAATCTCGAGCATTTCACGCTGAGACTCGAGACCCGCATCGTCCCCGGCGACGTTCTTGGCGACGAACTCGAAGGCGCTATTGTGAGCGATGGCCTTCCCTCCCTTCCTCTACGGGCGATTATCGTCGCCAACTCCTGGCCGTGCATTGCAGACGGACATTTCCTGGAAGCCGAACTGGGCGGAGACGCAGCGCCACTTCACCGACTGGTGGAACCGCCGGGGGCTCGTAGTGGGCATGTGGGGGGGTGTGGGGGCCGCACGACCCCATGAGGATCTCCCGCGCCCCGAGCACGTTTCTCCCGCCTCGGAAGCCTTCTACAGTGACGCTCGCGCGCGCGCCCGACGCAACCACTACACGCTCTCGCGTCAGGACTTCCCGCTGGACATGATCCCCTCGTCCGACAGCATGATCGGGCCCGGCTCCCTGGCCCTATGCCTTGGGAGCGAGCCGGGGTTTGCGGAGCACACCGTCTGGTTCGCCTCCACGATGGAGCACGACGAGAATCCGGAACAGCGCGGCCCGCTTCGCTTCGATCCCGAGAACCGCTGGTGGAAGATCCACGAGGACACCCTGCGCGAGTGCGCCGCGCTGGCCCGCGGTCGCTACCTGGTCGGCTGTCCCGACCTGATCGAGAACATCGATATCCTGGCCTCGCTGCGCGGCATGTCCCCGCTCTTGATGGACATGATCGAGCGCCCGGAGTGGGTGAGCGCGAAGCTAGGAGAGATCAACGAGGTGTACTTCCAGGTCTACGATCGTGTCCACGAGATCATCCGACTGGAGGACGGAAGCGCCGCTTTCGAGGCCTACAAGCTCTGGGGGCCGGGTAAGACGGCCAAGGTGCAATGCGACGCGGCAACCATGTTCTCCCCGAATATGTTCCGCGAGTTCGTCGCACCCCACCTTCGCGAGCAATGCGCCTTCCTTGATTACAGCATGTATCACCTGGACGGACAGGAGCAGTTTCGCCATCTGGATGCGCTGCTGGAGATTGAAGAACTGGACGCCATCGAGTGGACCCCCAACGCCAATCTGCCGTTGGGTGGCGATTCGCGCTGGTTCGATTTGTACCGCCGAATCCTCGATGCCGGGAAGTCGGTCCAGGTCTACCTGGTGCGGCCCGATGAGATCGTTCCCGTGCTGGACGCCATCGGGAGCGAGGGCGTGTACATCCTGAGCATGTTCCAGAACATGGCGGAGGTGGAGACCGTGGCCCGGCAGATCGAGTCCTACCGCTAGGAGAGCCACGGCGGGCGTCGTGAAGGCGCCGTCTGCAGAGCGCGCGGCGAGGCGACCGCGCTTCCCCCGCTACTCCGGCAGCGCGAACGCGATCAGATGGTCGCCGAGAGTGGTGCCCGCGCGACCGTGGCCGCCGGCCGCCATCACCAGGTACTGCCGCCCCCCCTTGCGAGCGCGGTAGCTCATGGGCGTGGCCTGTCCTCCGGCCGGAAGCCGCGCTTTCCACAGCTCCTCACCGGTCTTCACATCGAAGGCGCGCAGGTAGTCGTCGCTGGCGGCGCCCAGGAAGACCAGACCACCGGCCGTCGCCAGCTGCCCGCCCACGCTGGGAACGCCCAGCTCCCATGCGATCGGGACCGGCGCCACGTCGCGCGTGGTGCCGTACTTTACGCGCCAACGGACATCGCCGGTCGCGAGGTCGATGCCGTACAACCATCCCCACGGCGGCTTGATGCAGGGAATCCCGAGCGGCGAGAAGAAGATGTCGCGACGCATGCCGTAGGGCGTGCCCTTCTGGCGCGCGACCTCGCGGCCAGGCGTCTTGAGCCGCTCTTCCTCGACCTGTTCGCGCGGAATCAGCCGCACCACCCAGGGAATGTTCAGGACCTTGACGAGCAACATCTGGCGCTCGGGGTCTACCGCGACGCCTCCCCAGTTGGAGCCCCCCGCGTTGCCCGGGTACATGATGGATCCCTGCAAGGTGGGCGGCGTGAAGATCCCGTCGCTGCGCAGGCTCTCGATGCGCTTGCGGCACGAGCGGCGATCGAAGAACAAGAGCCCCCAGGCGTCGTCCGGTGCAATGCGGTGACTGGGCGCAAGCGGTGGCGGCTTCACCGGAAAGGGCTGGGTGGGCGAGAGACGCTCGCCCGGCGCACCGTCCTGGGGAACCGGCCGCTCTTCGACCGGGAAGAGGGGCTCTCCCGTCTCGCGGTGCAACACGAAGACGTGACCCATCTTGGTGGTCTGGATCACCGCGGGAACGGGACGGCCCTCGCGGCGCAGCGTGGCCAGCGTGGGCTGGGCGGGGACATCGTAGTCCCACAGGTCGTGGTGAACGGTCTGGAAGTGCCAGACCACCTCGCCCGTCGAGGCGCGTAGGGCGACCACGGAGCTGCCGTAGTGATCGGTGGGGGGAAGCCCGCCGCGGTAGTAGTCCGGGGAGGGATTGCCGGTGGGCACGAAGAGCAGGTCACGCTCCGCGTCCGCCGACATGGGAGCCCAGACGTTGGGCGTCCCGCGCGTGTAGCTTCCATCCTTGGGCGGCGGGTAGCCTGGCGGCGCGAGATCCCAGGCCCAGCGCACGGCCCCCGTGCGAACGTCGTATCCGCGGACCACACCGCTCGGCGCGTCGGTTCGCGCGTTGTCCGAGACCGCCGAGCCCACCGCCACCAGATCGCCCACCACCGTCGGCGCCGAGGTCACCTGATACTCCCCGTACCAGAGCTCCTCACCCACTCCCTGCTTGAGGTCGATCTGGCCGCCGTCACCGAAGCCCGCGCAGCGCTCGCCGGTGGCTGCGTCGAGGGCGATCAGCCTTGCGTCGTTGGTGGCGGTGAGGATGCGCCGGGCGCAGGCCTGGTCGGGAGCCCGCACCGGATCGCGCCAGAAGGCCACGCCGCGGCAGATGAGCTGGTTGGCGTAGCGGCCGGTGGGATCGATCTCCGGGTCGAAGCTCCAGCGCTCCTCGCCAGTCTCGGGATCGAGGGCGAAGACCCTGTTCATGGGCGTGCAACCGTAGAGAGTGCCATCCACCACGATCGGTGTGAGTTCGAAGGCAGTGGTCATGCGCCACTCGCCCTTGCCATCCGACCACTGGCCATGTCGATAGGTCCACGCCACCTCGAGCCGTCCCACGTTCTCGGCGGTGATGTCGGCAAGCGGCGAGTAGTGCATGCCGCCCGCGTCGCCCCCGTACTCCGGCCAACCGACGGCGGGGCGCCCCTGCGCGAAGACGGACCCGGCGAGGAGGAGACAGACGAATCCGAGCGTGATCGAGAGGGGGTGGCGGGGTGTCGGCGATTCCATGAGGCCCTCGTGTGGTGCGGGCTGCGGCCGGCCTGATGCAGCGCGGCGGTGTACGTCGGCAAGACATTCCGGACGAGAGATGGCGTTCGCCAAGAGACGGTCTTCGGTTCTTGCCCAGGCGGCCTTGCCGGTCAATTACTCCTTCATCCTTCGCCGCATCGTAAGCCGCGGCGTGGGTACATGAAGCGTAGGCCAGAGTGAACTCTGTCTCAAAGATCGAGCAGAGCTGCTTCCGTCGAAGCGCTTCAGCTTGGTAGAATCGAGGTCGTCTGCCGGGAGCCGGCCGCGGGCCCGGTGACCCACAGAGGAGGTGCAGGCCCATGAAGCGAGCCAGGATCGAGGCGCTGCTTGGTACGCCCCTCTTTGGCGGAATCAATCAGGAGGTCGTGGCCTTTCTGCTGGAAGAGGCGGCCGTGGTGGATGTTCGCGAGGGCGATTGGTTCTTTCGGCAAGGTGATGTCGGGACGTCGGCCTTCCTTCTCGAGCGAGGGAACGTTTCCGTGCTGAAGAGCCACGATGGGTGCGACCACTTCCTGCGCCGGCTCGATGTCGGTGATTTCTTCGGCGAGGTTGCCCTCCTGGACTTCGGTCCCCGCAGCGCTTCGATCCGGGCCGAGGTCGACTGCAGCGCCATCGAGATCTCGGCGCAGAATCTCAGCCGAGCCGCCCGGAATGACATCGAGCAGTTCGCATTGATCTACATGAATCTGGGCCGCGAGCTGAGTCGGCGCCTGCGCGACGCAGACGAGCGTCTCTTCCGGTCGCGCTTCCTAGCGCCTGATGTCAGTGAGGGCTATGTCTTCGCACCTGCTTGAGGCAGACGCTCCGAAGAGCGCCGCTGATCGCCCGCGATCTCGGCCGCGTCGAAGTGGGTGTCATGAGGCATGGAGCCGACGAGGGAGGAGCATCGATGGGATTCTACGAACGACACGTTCTTCCGCACATGATCGACATGTCGTGCAGCGCGAAGCCCGTTCGCAAGCAGCGCGAGAAGGTGGTCCCCAAGGCCGAGGGGCGCGTGCTCGAAGTCGGGATGGGCTCGGGGATCAACATCCCCTACTACGACCCCGAGCGTGTGGACTACGTCTGGGGGCTCGAGCCCTCCGAGGGCATGCGGGTGAAGGCGAAGCCCAACCTGGCGCGTGCACCCTTCGAGGTGAAGTGGCTGGACCTCCCGGGCGAGCAGATTCCCCTGGACGACGCGAGCGCCGACACGGTCCTGCTCACCTACACGCTCTGCACGATCTCTGATTCTCAGTCTGCCCTCGCGCAGATGCGCCGGGTTCTCAAGCCCGAGGGAAGACTGATCTTCTGCGAGCATGGTGCGGCCCCCGATGCCTCGACACGCAAGTGGCAAGACCGCGTGAACCCCATCTGGAAGCTCTTCTCGGGCGGATGCAATCTAAACCGGCCGATTCCCGACCTTATCGAAGAGGCGGGCTTCAAGATTCGCGAGCTCGAAACCATGTACCTTCCGAGCACGCCGAAGATCGCGGGTTTCAACTTCTGGGGCTACGCGGTTCGGGGCTAGTGCAAGCGAACCGCTGGAGTTCCCGGAGCGGGGAGGCCTGCGCGGGTCGCCACCCGGCGATCAGTCCGTGCGTGCGTACGTGGCCAGCAGGTAGTACCGATTCGGCATGCGATGTTCGAATACCCGTGTCGCTCCGAGTCGGTCAGCCAGCTCTTCGAGCCAGCTCCCGCCCGAGACCGCTCCATCGGAAGGCCGCTGATCGTCTCTGTCGAGGCGATAGTGGCGCGCGAACGCTTCGTGTGTGGCCAATCGATGCTCATTTCGGGTGATGGCGCGCAGCCGTTGGTCTGCGCGCAGCGGACGACTCGGATCGCCCGCTGCCGTGAGCGCGATGACGATGACATCGGGCTCTTGGTCGAGTATGTACGCCGGGTCGTATTCCTTCGCGAGGAAGACGCCCGGGCTCTTGGCGATGTGTCGATCGGTTAGCCCCGAGATGTCGAGGATGCGGTGGTCTCGCGCGGTGTAGCCGACGAGGCCGATGTCCATGAGCGCGATCGTGCCGCCCGCGGGCACACCGCCCTGCGTGATCCACCGGGCCAGGGATCGGTGACCGGTCTCGAAGGCGGCCGCGCGCGTCTCGACGAGCTCGCGCAGCTCGGTGCGCTCGGCGCGATGCGAGGCCGCGCTCGCCCCGACGATCGCAGCTACGAAGAGCGGCGCGACGAGGCGCGCACGCGCTGCGCGCGGAGTCCTTTCCGTTGCCGCTCGCAGCAGTGCGATCCAGCCGGTGGCGACCCCGACGCTCAGCGGGATCAGGTACGGGACCGAGAAACGCCAGCCGGGCATCCAATCGGTGCCCATGAAGAACGGCAACGCGGCGCCGACGACCCCGACACAGCTCGCCTCGATGAGCATCGGGTCTCGCAAGCCTGGCGGTCGCCATGCGGCGCCGCCGAGTCCAGCGGCCAGGCCGATCGGCCCCAAGAAGACGGCCGCCACCCCCGCGCGCACGTACTCGAGCGGCGTGTCTCCCAGGTAACCGCCGATCTTGGCCCAGTAGGTATTGGGCAGGATCTCGCCGTCGTACGCGGCCCACCGGAAGACCAGCTGGCCGAGCAACACAGCCGCGACGATCACCGCATCGAGCCCGACTCTCCGAAGCGCGGCGACCCATCCGGCGAATTGTATCCTCGCGCCGTTCTCGCCCTCGTGGTCTCGCACGGCGACGACCAGTCGAGTGATCCACCAGACCGCGAAGACCGCAAGCACCTCGGCACGAGTCAGCGCCGCCAGTGCCCAGACCGCGCCGCTGCAGCCGCGCCGCGACCGCCCGAGCGACACGGCCCCGGCGACGAGAAGCGCGAAGAGGCCGGTCTCGAGTCCACTGGTCGCATTGAGGGCAAAGCCGGGGAATGTCGCGACCGCACCCGTGCCCGCTGCGGCGGTCGCCCACCGCCACGGGGATGTCCAGCCTCGCGTCGCGCGCAGCGCTATCGCTGAGCCCACGACGAGCGCTGCGCCGGCCGCCAATGCACCCACCCATCGCGCCACGGCGGGCACGGCGGACTCCGAGACCGCCGCGACCGGCGCCAACACGAGCATCCAGAGAAAGTTCGTGTAGCCCTCGACGTGCTCGCCCGGATTCCAGTAGGGACCCAGGCCGTCCGCCAGCGCCGCGCTGTATCGAAAGGTGATGTACGCGTCGTCGTTGACGTGATTGGCAAAGAGGAAGAGCTGAACCGTGTAGGCGATGAGAGGAAGACCGGCTACGAGCAAGATCGTCCAAATCGAGGATCGGGTTGCGACGCGTCTCGCTGCGACTTCCGATGCCTGCTTCACTCTACTTCGCTCGGTGGGCCGTGCCGCTCAGCCGGCGGCCACGTGCCCGATCACGGTGTCCTGGTCGTCGGCTCGGTCTCGATGCATTCTCCACGATTGCCGCGCCCTTGTCATGAGCGCATCATCGTCACAAGGAGAGCGGGCCGCGCTCAAGACCCCCATCGCGGCCAGGAGGAGCGATTTCGCCCCCAACCCCGTCGACAAGGCCGACGCTCGCGCAGAGCGGGTCAGCGAACGCGGCGGCGGGCGGGACCTCCAGCGGTCTGCGCGGATCACTCACGGAGGCCCGTAGCGGCGTGGCCTCTTTCCCTTGCGGCGGGGAGGACCGCCGTCCCGCTTCATCTCCTGCTGAATCGCGATCAGCTCCCGGCGTTGCTCGGGTGTGAGGAGCGCGCGGATTCGAAGGACCGTTCTCAGGCGATGCTTGTGGTTCTCGGTCTCGAGTTGACCAATTCGCTCGGCCTGGTGCATGACCGCCTCTTCGGTCGGGTGCTCCCGCTCGAGCAGCCCCCGCAGCGCCTCGTGAGCGGCGCGAAGGCGTTCGCGTTGTGTGTCCAGCTTCGCGCGCGAGGATTCGGCGATCGCAGTGATCTCGGCCCGCACGCTCTCCTCGAGGCCGAGCCGCTCGGCGTGGTGCTCGAGCACGTGATGAAAGGGCGGGCGATGCGGCGGACCGCCGAGGGGCGGCGGTTCGGGCGGTCCCTGCGCATAGACCGGCCCACAGATGCTCGCGATGAGCAGGCTCGTCACGGCGGCGAAGCTGGACCGAATCACGACTAGACGCCCTCCATGAAGAGGCTCGCAATCGCCCGGTAGTCCTCCGGGAGCGAGCTGTCTCGATCGATCTCGCTGCCCGAGGTCAGCGAGAGTAGGCCATCCTCGAGCGAAATCTCGCTGCCGGCGACGGGCTCGAGAGACATGTGCTGCGGGCTTTCGCTGCCGGGGAGTGCGAGCCAGATCGCCAGTCCCACGGTTGCCACGGCCGCGAGCGCACCCGACGGGACCAGCCAGGGCAGCTGCCGTCGTTCGAGCCGTTGCTCGAGGCGCTCGTCGAATTCGATGGCGCGCTCGGGGCTCATCGGCGCGCGTTTGTAGACGGAGGCGATGCGCTCCACGAAGGCGCGATCTTCGTCACTCAGCAGAGTTAGTCTGTCACTCGGCTCACTCATGCGCTCGTCCTCCCGCCTCATCCTTCAGATCCGCGAGCTGTCGCCGCAGCGACACCAGCGCACGGTGGAGGTGGCTCTTGGCGGTTCCGATCGCGACACCTGAGATCTCGGCTGCCTCTCTCACGGTGAACTCCTCGAGGTGAACGAGCACGAAGATCTCGCGCTGTCTGCGGGGCAGGTTGCGAAGCGCCCCGGCAATTCGGCGCTGCAGCGTGGGATCCGAGGTGGCTCTTGGCGAGGGATCCGCCGACTCGGTGGGCGCGCTGGCGCGGAAGCGCTCGCGCACCGCGAGCCAGCGGCGATGACGGTGCGCTTCGCGAACCAGGATCCGGTAGAACCAGGTCGAGAGCGCCGCGTCCCCGCGAAAGCGCGCGAGGCCCCGATGAGCCCTGATGAAGGCCTCTTGCGCCACGTCCTCGGCCGCGTCGTCGTCGCCACTCACCAGGCACCAGGCGAGTCGCACCGCTCGTTCCCGATGCTGGGCGACGAAGACCGCAAATTCCCGCTCTCGTGCGAGCCTCACAGAGGCGTCTTGTAGCCCAGCGAGTGGAATCGCCAACCCCCCGTCTACGCTCATCGTCTCCTCCGCCCTCATGGCAGCGCCCTGCAGGCAGGTCGATCTCACTCTGTTCGAACCGCGAAGGGGGGCGATCGGGTTACATGTCCTGAAGCAGTCGAGCCTGCGGGGCGATCGCGCGGTCGCGTGCAAATGATGCGACCGCGGCCGTAAACCGTATTGCGGCTCCGCGGTTCTAAGAGAAAAGAGATGAAGAACAGGGAGATGCACCATGAGAATGCCGTTGGTCCTCGGCCTGGGGGTTCTGCCTGGGCTTCTGCTCGCCGGCCTCGCTGCCAATCCGCCTTACGCCAGGGCGGATTTCGTTGTGGTCGATACGGGCCAGACGACCTTCTACGACGACAGCGCGCAGATTTCCGCGCCCGTCTCGGGCGAGCCCTTCTACGGGCAGGACGCCCACTACGAGGGAACCCCAGCCAGCTATCAGGACAACGGCGACGGTACAGTGAGTGACCTGAATACCGGGCTGATGTGGCAGCAGACACCGGGCGCCAAGATGACCTATGCCGACTCCGTCGCCGGCGCGGCCTCGTTCAATCTCGCCAGCCACAGCGACTGGCGGCTGCCGAGCATCAAAGAACTCTATTCGCTGATGGACTTTCGCGGCACGGACCCAAGCGGCTGGACCGGTACGGACACGTCCATCCTGACGCCGTTTATCGACACGACGTACTTCGACTTCGAGTACGGCGACCCGACCGTCGAACGCATCATCGACGCACAGTACTGGTCGAGCACCGAGTACGTCAGTACGACCATGAACGGAGACGCCACGACCTTCGGCGTCAACTTCGCCGACGGTCGCATCAAGGGCTATCCGTCCGAGCCGATTGGCCCGACGGGACAGCAATCTACCATGACCTCGTTCGTCCGCTATGTGCGCGGCAACACCAACAACGGTGTCAACGACTTCGGCGACAACGGCGACGGCACGGTCACGGATCTCGCCAGCGGGTTGATGTGGCAGCAGGCTGACAGTGGCACGGGCCTGAACTGGGAGCAGGCACTTGCCTACGCCGAGGGTCTGGCGACAGCCGGGCACGCCGACTGGCGGTTGCCGAATGCGAAAGAGCTGCAGAGCATCCTCGACTACACACGGTCACCCGACACGACCGGCTCCGCAGCCATCGACCCAGTGTTCTCCGTCACGCCGATCACCGACGAGGGCGGCGGCACCGATTACCCGAGCTACTGGGCTTCCTCGACGCACGGCAACTGGACGGCGACGTCCGGTCAATGGGGCGTGTATGTTTGCTTCGGCGAGTGCTTGGGTTGGATGGAGACACCACCCGACTCGGGCAGCTATCAACTGCTCGACGTCCACGGTGCCGGCGCGCAGCGAAGCGACCCCAAGAGCGGCGACCCGTCAGCCTGGCCCCTGGGCAACGGCCCGCAAGGCGACGTCATCCGCATCTTCAACTACGTTCGCGCCGTACGCGACGCTCCGCAGGAAGCCGAAACCGTCCCCGCCCTCTCAGAATGGGGCTTGGTGGCGATGGCGCTGCTGCTGCTCTGTGCCGGTACGTTCGTGTGTGGCAAGCAAGGTCCAGCGACTCCAAGCCTTTGAGTGTCCACCAACGCCGGCCGCGACTGCGACTGGATCTCGCTGACGATCACTGGCCTGGACCTCATCGCAAACACGATCATCGTCGAGATTGTTGGCGAACCTCTGAAACAGGGCACTAGAACACCACAATGATCTGAGTGCCGAAGCTGCCGTCCCCCAGACGGGGGAGTACGATCCCTTGCGAGGAAATCCGCCCCCCGGAATCGTGTGTTCGAAACTTCAGGAGATCAAACGGGCCCCAGAGATCAAAGTACCCGATCGCCGCCCCAACTGTGAAGCTCATCAACACATCCGAAGCCCAGTGCTTGTCCGCAGCCATCCGCAACACTCCCGTCGTGAGCGCCGCAGCGACCCCGAGCGCGCACGGCGCAGCCTTGGCCCTCAGGCTCGTCCCCCAGGCTTCCCGTGAGATCGCGTACGAGCACGTCAGCCCGGCACCGGCTGCCGCAAGACTCGCGTGGCCGCTGAAGAAGCTGAGATGTCGGTCGTTGCTCCCACAGCTCGCATCGGCAGGCGGAGAACCATCACACTCCCTGGTAGAAGGTCGACTGCGACCCGCGGCAAGCTTTACGGCTTCCGTGACGAAGAGCGTCATACTCAGGGATTCGAAAGTATCGGTGAACATGTCCCATGTCTCAACGCAATCGTGTGTTCTTGCGAATTTCGCGCCGATACCGGAGACAGGCAACAAGGCGGCGGCGAAAACGAGCGTCAAGTCGCTCGCGAGATCTGCGTCGTCGCGTGCGCCGGCCGAACCGAGGCGCAGTTCGCTGCGAATGCCGGTATCGAAACCATTGGTGCTCGACCAACGGCGGGAAGGATCTCCCCCGTAGTGGAGCCCGGCCGTCGCTCCGAAATACAAGAACCCGTTATACAGATCCGCGCTCGCTCGAGATCGAGCTCGGTCTGCGAAGTCCCGGTAGTCTCGCTTGCACGAAAAGAACCCAGGCGAGGTTTCGGGCTGCAGATCCGCGGCCGCCGCGGTGCTGGATTCAGCGGCCATCGCGACCAACATGGCGAAGACCAGCAACGAGAGCGGCGGTCTGCGCGTGCCCAACGGCATGACGAAGGCAACGGGCACAGCCCGACGGCACGGCGTGTTGATGCGACGACCTGCAGCGGGCACAACTGGGCTCCTCACTTGGCGGTCCGCACTATGCGCGTCGCCGCGGGGCGAGTCAAGGACGTGAGGAATCATCCTGAAGCTGCTCGTATCGAAGAGGGGGGCGACGGGTCCTTTCTTGAAGAAAGCTCCATTGCGTCGGTAACGTTTCTCCAGGACCATGCATCTAGAGCAGTAGGCTGAGGCCTGCCCATCATCTGTCGCGATGGCCGGCGTGTGCCAGTACAATGATACGAATCACTATGAGTCTGGCCTCTTCCTATCGATCGACGACGAGTCCCACGCCGGAGCGACGACATGAAGTCGAAAGAGTTCGGGTTCTTTCGATCGCTGTTTGACGTCCGACCGGACGAGCGCCGTATCGCCGTCCTGATGTGCACCTACTTCTTTCTGGTGATCACGTCTTTCTGGATTCTGAAGCCGATCAAGAAGGCCCTCTTCATCGGTCACTACGCCACCTCCGGGTTCGATCTTGCCGGCTATCACCTCGGCGCTTCGGAAACCGAACAGGTCGCGAAGGTCTTGAATATGGTCGTGGCCGCAGTGGCCGCGGTGATCTTCTCGCTCTTGTCGCGCCGCTTGCGACGCCAGCAACTTACGTATGTGTTCTCGATCTTCTTCATCGTCTTCTACGGAGTCTTCGCAGTCGCGCTCGACCCGCCAACGGGCTTCGGCGCATGGAGCTTCTACCTATTCGGCGACCTCTTCAGCACGCTCATGGTCGCGACCTTCTTCGCCTTCTTGAACGACAGCGTGTCGTCTGGCGCCGCCAAGCGACTCTACGGCATTGTGGGTTTTGGCGGCGTCGCTGGTGGGGCTTTCGGTTCGAGCGCCGTCGCGGTCTGGATCGGCTCGCTCCCATTGGCGGGATGGCTCGGGGTAGCCACGGCGATCGGGTTGGCGATCATGGCGGTCGCCTGGGCGGCCGCCAACGCCTTGCCCGACTATGCACCCACAGATGGTGGCTCCCCGGCGGATGCTCGAGAAGCTGCGGCGGAGCCTTCTTCCGGTGATGGGGCGGCCTCTCCTGGCAACCCTGCACTCGCCGGAGCGCGGCTCGTCTTTGGCTCGAGTTACTTGCTCTCGATCGTCGCGATCGTGGGTCTCTACGAGCTGGTGTCCACGGTCCTCGATTTTCAGTTCACCAGCGCGATCATCGAGTTCTCAGCCGACGATGCCGCCCGAAGCCAGAACTTCGCGACCGTCTATGCGACCACGAATTGGCTGTCAATGTTCGTCCAGCTCTTTGTCACCAGCTTCGTGATGCGCCGCTTTGGGCTCGCCACGGCGCTGCTCGTACTCCCTTGCACAATCGCGCTGGCGTCCGTGGGATTCCTGCTCCTCCCCACACTCATTGTCGGCGGGCTTCTGAGCGTCGCGGACAACGGTTTCAGCTATTCGATCAACCAGTCTTCGAAGGAAGCCCTCTACGTCCCCACCACTCCAGAGGAGAAGTACCAGGCCAAGGCCTTCATCGATATGTTCGTGCAGCGTTTCGCGAAGGCGCTTGGCGTAGGTCTGAACCTGATCGTGCCGGCCCTGTTTCACGGCGTGGAGGGGATTCGAACGCTTTCATTCTTTGTGCTCCCTGTAGTGGGGCTTTGGGCCTTCGCAGCCCGCAGTGCCGGGAGACGCTTCAAGATGCTCGAAGAAGCAACTGGCACGCAGAGCGGGAAGGGGGAGGTCTGATCCGATGGCGTCGATCCGATCTCAGGCTTCGAGACCGACTGATGGATCTCGATTCCAGCGTCGCCTCGTAACCTCGGGCGTCCTGGCAATCTGCATTGCGGCGTTCACGACATTGGTCGTGAACGTGGCCAGGGCCGAGGAATCCTCAGCCCGTGCACGGGTTGCCGCGAGCAAGCGCTACCAAGCCGGGCGCGTCCATCGCTTTGCGCTGGGTGGCGGGTATCGCGACCTCTGGGAGACCGAGGTCGATCTGCCCATTCTGGACCTCGCTAGAGAAGGGGACGGTCTCACGCCAAGCGGGCGCTTTGGGGGTCTCCAAACTGCCGTTCTCGGCTTCTTGGGAGCCAATGGCCGAGCGTACAGCTTTCGCGGCACGGATAAGGACCCGTCCGCGGTGCTCGATTCTCTGTTGCAGGATACGGTGATTCAGACGCTCGTTCAGGACCAGATGGCCGCGCAACATCCCGGCGGACCGCCAGCAGCGGGTGTGCTCACCGAGGCGGCTGGCGTGCTCACCGTGAAGGAACGGATGGTCGTCATGCCCGATGATCCGCGACTGGGGAAGTACCGCGAAGAGTTCGCCGGCATGGTCGGGACCTTCTTCGAGTATCCCCAGCCGAAGAAGGGATCACGCGAGGGTTTCGCAGGAGCAGTCGAGATCTTGAATCACCGAGAGCTCTATGAGCGGCTCGAGAGCGACAGCCGCGATGGAGTCGATTATGGGGCGTTCTTGCGGGCCCGCCTCCTCGACCTCTTGCTTGGCGACTTCGATCGGCACCGCAAACAGTGGCGCTGGGCGAAGATTCCTGGAAACCCTCGCTGGCAGCCGATTCCCGAAGATCGGGACATGGCCTTCGTTCGCTATGACGGTCTCGGTCCCGGGATCGGCAGGATCTACGTTCCAATCCTTCAGCGATACGATGCGGAATATCCCTCGATCAAGGGTCTGACCCTACACGGCTGGGAGCAGGACCGCTGGCTGCTGCCGCACCTTTCGTGGAGCGATTGGGAACCGATCGTCGCCGACATTCAAGCGCGGATCCTGGACGACACGATCGAGCGAGCGATCGCGGAACTTCCGCCAGAATATGCCACGCTCGATGGTGATCGAATGCGTGCGGACATCAGAGGACGCCGCGCCGCGCTTCCTCAGGCTGCGCGGCGCTTCTATGAGCATCTCTCGCGCGAAGTCGATGTCCAGACTTCCAGCGCATCCGAGAACGTGAGCGTGCTGCGAAGGGAAGACGGGCGCATGATGGTCGAGGTGCGTTCGCAGCCCACAGAGGAGGAACCAGGGCGCCTGCTGTTTCGCCGCGAATTCGAGCCCAGTGAAACCCGCGACGTTCGTGTCTATCTCCGTGGTGGCGATGATCGAGTGACGGTCACGGGTGACTCGGGCCGCATCCGGCTGCGCATCATCGCTGCAGACGGAAACAAGCACGTGGACGACAGTTTGGCCGGCGGAACGCGAATCTACGATTCAGGCAGTCACGTCGAGGTCGCCGAAGGACCCGGGACCCGCGTCGACCGAGGTCCCTATGAACTGCCCCCGTCGGAATCCGGATTCGTAGACGTCGAGAACGTGCCTCCCCGCGACTGGGGAACCGACACCATCCCGTTTCCCGCGTTCGGATTCGAAAAGGATGTTGGCGTGTTTCTCGGCGTGGCCGTAGCCCACACCCGCTACGGATTCCGCAAGCACCCATGGAGTAGCAAGCACAGCCTCGGAGCCGGGTGGGCCTTCGAAGCAGAAAAGCCACGCGTTCGCTATCGAGGGCAATTCCGCCGAGAGAACTCCAACACGCTGACGGAGCTTCACCTGCAGTACTCCGGAATCGAAGTGGTCCGATTCTATGGCGCGGGTAACGAAACCAGTGACAATCGGCGGGATAGCTTCTTCAGAGTCAGGAACGAGCAGTTCCGCATGCTGCCGGCGATCAGTCTTCCTTTCCTCGACGAGAAGGTCCGCGTTTCCGGAGGCCCCTACCTTCTGTTCTCCCGCACAGCCAGGGGGGCTCGGCTGATCGATGTCCTGGATCCCTACGGAAGTGGCAAGTTTGGACAGGTCGGCGCCGACGTCAGCGTGCGCTTCGATACCCGGCATTCTATCTCCACCGGCCATACGGGTCTCGAGTTGCCCTTCAGCGACAATCCAGCCGCTGGCTATCCCACGTCTGGCTTCTTCGCGGAGCTGACAGGACGCTTCAGCCCCCCGGTCTGGGATGTGGACAAGTCCTACGGCACGATTCGGGGATCGGTTTCGGGCTACGTGAGCGCGGGCAAGAATGCGCGCGCGACCCTCGGTGTTCGAGTCGGTGGCCAGGAGACTTTCGGCCGGACGCCGTATTACGATCTGGCCTATATCGGTGGCGGGCACTTCTTCAGTGGGAGTGCAACCGCCCGCGGCTTCCGATCGCGGCGCTTTGCGGGCGCCTCATCGGTCTACGCAAATGTGGATCTCCGCGTTGTCCTCGCGCGCGTCAAGCTGATCGTGCCCGGTGATATTGGCGTCCAGGGTTTCTTCGATGCGGGTCGTGTGTTCGTGGACGGCGAAGATTCGAACAATTGGCATCCGAGCGGCGGCGGCGGGTTGTGGTTCTCTCCTCTGGTCCGCACGAACACGATAAGCGTCTCGGTGGCCAATAGTTCCGAAGAGGCGATGGTCTACCTCCGCCTCGGATTTCACTACTGATCGACTCGCGACCAGCCAGATTCGCCCGCACGCAGCGCGTCGAGTTCGCCTCCCCTCAGACGGCCAGAGGACGCGATCTCGGGCAGTGGGTATTGCCCTGTCGCCCTCGAAGAGAGATCTTGAGGCCATGTTCGATCAGCTCGAAACGATATACGAGCGACCGAGGCCGTTCGAGGTCTACACCGCCGACGCGCTGTGGACCGACGAGCACACCTCCGCACAGATGCTGGCCCACCACCTCAACGAGGAGGTGGACCTCTCCTCGCGCAGCGGGGTGTTCATCGATCGCTCCGTGGAATGGATCGTCTCCCACTTTGGCGTGGGCAAGGGAACGAAGATCGTGGACTTCGGCTGCGGGCCCGGGCTGTATACCACCCGGCTGGCGCGCCGGGGGGCGGACGTCACCGGCATCGACTTCTCGAAGCGCTCGATCGACCACGCCCGCAAGATGGCCGCCGCCGAGGGGCTGTCCGTTCGCTACATCGACGAGAGCTACCTCGAGTTGGAGCTGGACGATCGCTTCGACCTCGTCACGATGATCATGTGTGACTTCTGCGCGCTCAGCCCCGAGCAACGGCGCACCATGCTGCAAAAGTTCCACGGGCTGCTCGCGCCGGGGGGCGCGGTGCTGCTCGACGTCTACTCGCTGGCCGCCTTTGCCGGGCGCAAGGAGCTGGCCACCTGCGAGATAGATCTCCTCGACGGCTTCTGGTCGCCGCATCGCTATTACGGATTCCTCAATACCTTCACGTACGACGAGGAGAAGGTGGTCCTCGACAAGTACACGATTGTGGAAGAGACGCGCACCCGCACCGTCTACAACTGGCTGCAGTACTTCAGCCCCGAGGCCCTCGAGCACGAGCTGAACGGCTGCGGCCTCGCCGTCGAGAAGCGCTACGCGGATGTGGCCGGTTCGACGTACAATTCCGACCACACCGAGTTCGCGGTGGTGGCCCGCAAGCGGTAGGACAGGGAGTGGAACGATGTCGATCAAACTGATCCAGCAACCCACGGTCGTCGAGGCAGCGGGCAACATCCCCAAGCGGATCGAGGAGTTCATCGGCGTGGTGAGCTCGGAGACGACCGCGCTGAGTATCGCCAAGATGACCAGCCCCGCCGGATGGCAGGAGCCCGGACAGACCCCCGAGTTCGACGAGTACACCGTCGTTTTGAAGGGCGTGCTCAAGGTCAAGACGAGAGATGCAGAGCACGAGGTCTGCGCCGGACAGGCGATCATCGTCCCGGCGAACGAGTGGGTGCAGTACAGCACCCCCGACGAGGGCGCCGAGTACATCGCCGTCTGCTTCCCCGCGTTCACACCCGGGTCCGCTCAACGGGACTAGAGAAGAGGGCGCTGGAAGCTATCTCATAAACCCCGCACCGAACGGGAGAAGCGCGATGCTTCAGGGAAGACTCGCCACCAACAGATGGTTCACCTCCACCGTGCAGCAACTCTTCGCGGAGACGTGTCAGGACCGGCCCGAGAGAACCGCCATCGTCTTCCAGGAGCGGGAAATACGCTTCAAGGAGTTGCACGAAAACGTCAACAGACTCTCCCAATCGCTCATCGATCTAGGCGTCCGACGGGGGGATCACGTCGCAATGCTTCCGACTTCGTCTCCGGAGTTCGCCTACCTCTACTTTGCCGCTCTTCAAGTCGGCGCTCTGATCAACCCGCTCAACCTGCTGTGGGGGACCAAAGAGCTGAGTGGGATTCTGCGAAGAAATGCCCCAAAGATCATCGTGACCGTCGACGAAAACAGAGGGCGCGATCACATCACACTCCTGCGAGACTCGATCCCCGATCTGAAGCTTCGAGACGGAGCTGCTTCGTCGAAGAGCATCCCCAGTCTCAGCCACGTCGTGAGTTTCAGTCGGCAGGGGCGAAGGCACGAGGGTTTCGCCGATTTCAACGAACTGCTGGAGCGTGGAAGTAAGTACTCTAGAGACGATCTGCTCGCGATGGTCGAGGCGAGCAGCTGCACGGATGTTCAGTACATGTGCCAGACGTCGGGAAGCACGGGCCTATCCAAGAGTGCCCTCTGGAACCACCGTTCTCCCCTCGCTTCAGCTCACTTCGCGGTGAAGTCCTTGAACTACTCAGAAGACGACTCATATCTCTGCTTGACGCCTTTCTTTCACAACAGTGGCATGATCGCCATGAACCTGACCCTGGGCTTGACAGGCACGACGCTGTATCTGATGGAGAACTTCGATCCGAAGCTGACCATGCAACTCGTCGATAGACACGAGATCACTGCGACGGGAGGATTCGATGCTCACTGGCAGGCACTGAGGACCGTTCAGAAATCAGGCGACTACAAGTTCACGATCAGCAAGGTGTTCGGTGCCATATCGTCCAAGACATACGACATGATCGCGACGGACATGTGCACCACCACAGACGCGACCATCGTCACGCTCTACGCGCAGACCGAGAACGGTCCCATGGTCTCATTGACCGAGCCGGACTGTATGTCACAAGAAATCAGAAGGAGCGCCAACGGCAGGCCTCTTCCGGGCGTAGCGGTGGTGATAAAGGATGTGGCCACCGGCGAGACGCTCCCCCCGGATAGGCAAGGCGAGATCTGCTACAAGAGCCCGTTTCTCTTCGCAGGCTATTACAGGCAGGAGGAAGAGACGCGAAAGCTGTTCGATGAGGAGGGATACTTTCACAGCGGCGATTACGGAACTTTCAAGGACGGATACATACGGTTCTTGGGGCGCCTCGGGGGCGTGGTGAAGTCGGGAGGAGAGAACGTCTCGACCACCTACGTCTCGGCTCTTCTGATGGACATATTCGGTGAGGAATTCGAAGACGTCCTGACAGTCGGTGTGCCGGATCCGTACTGGGGCGCGAAGATCGTGTGCTTGGCGAGGATGAAGCCTGGCAAGGAACTCGGGACGACCAAGGAGATCCGGGAGACGTGCAAGGGAAAGATGGCCGAGTATGAAATCCCGAAGGAAGTGTTCGAGTGGCAGGGGCCGTGGCCGATGACCGCGGAAGGAAAGATGGACTTCAAGGTACTGCAGAAGGACGTGGAGCAGCGCTTGGCTCGCAAGCAGCGTCAAGACTGATGTGATGGTTCGAGAGCGAGTCGAGAGAGGCGATTCCGGATCTCCAAGAACTGACTCGGTTCAGCACGGTGAATCCCCCCGGTGTGAGCCGTCAGCCGAGCTTGAACATCTTCAGTTGATGATCCAAGAAGGGGTTCCCGGCCTCGAGAGGAGAAGGCATCCATGTCTGAGAAGCAATCCGCCAAGCAAGGTCAAAGGGAGCCGACAATCCGACTTGAACGGACGACCTGCTCACTGTGAGTGAACGGTCGGGCTGATGGTTAACAGAAGTCTGGGCAGATGGTTTGCGCCTTCCCTTTTCCAGTGATCCTGCTGGTTTGCAGATCGATCCGTCCAAGGATCGTATTGCGGTAGACGATGCTCCAGATCGTGTGGGCGACGCCGGATCAGGGCAAGACACGGCATGCATGTACCAAGATTCGGAGCCATGTATCCATGCGATATGGACGTCGTTGGGGAGCTCTGGCGGTGGGAGGACAAGCCCAGTAGTTTCAGCTTGTTCCGCGTTTTCGCGGAGCACAAGCGTCATGCGGTGTGATCCACTCTCGTGTAGTATTCCGACCATGACCGCACCGCTTCTGCGCGCTACGTATCTCTTCTTGCGCTTCTGCGACGCCGTGATGCACATCAGGCGTGTGTGCCCGATTCTGCGAGGGCTCGGCTTCGCGGTGCTGGTCGCGTTCACCGTTGCTTGTGCGGCTCCGCTGAGAGTTGAGCAAGGCGTGGAATGCGACGATTGGCGGTCCCATGCGAGCGGATGGATCGTCGGGCAGATTCACGAGGATACGCATCTCATCCGAAGCTACGACGATCCGGCGGATCGCCGCGCATGGACCTACGACCAGGCAGTGGGCATCATCAGTCTGCTGTATACAGGGTACGAACGCGAAGCTGAGAAAGTCCTTGGTGCCATGCTGATGCTCTTGGAGAGAAGTCGGCGAGACCACGGCATGGCGGCTCTTGCCGACGCCTACGCTTGGGATAATGAGAGCGAGATCCCGGACGCCCGAATCCGGGCGACGGGTCCAAACGCGTGGATGGGACTCGCCTTTCTCCACGCGTCACAGCGACTGCGTGATCCACAGTATCTGGAAGCTGCGCGAAGCATAGCGACCTTTGTCATCGAGAATCTCCAGGTGCGAGACGGCAAGGCTGCTGCAGCCTTCTTCGGCGGAACACGGCCCCCCTTCACGTCTGCGGTCAAATGGGTCATTGCAGAGCACAACGCTGATATGCTGGCACTTCTGCGCGGCCTGGAGACGTTGCAGGCCGCCCCACACTCGGCCGGCCTGGCGTGGGGAACCATTGCCGGTGATCTCGAAGATTGGATGCTGAGGCCGGTAGAGGAAGGGGGCCTCTGGAACGCGTTGGAATCCCGTTTCAACGTCGGATACCAATCCGTTGAGCCGATGGTGGTGACCAACTTCAACGAGCTGCTCGACAGCCAAACATGGACTCTCCTGGCTTTGTCGGCGTCGAGCTTGGTGACTGGGCAATCGGTTCCGAGTGACCGAGTCGGGCTGGCGTGGCTCGAGAGGAACTGGAAGGTCTCGGTCGACTGCAATGGTGTGAAGCGACCTGGCTTCTCGAAGCGCATGTTCCTTCCTGGCCTTCCTGATCGCCGGATCTCCTCGTACTGGGTGGAAGGAATGGCAGGGTATGCCCTTGCCAAGCTCCTTGCCCCCAATGGCGACGCCGAGAGTCGGGCGCGGGCGGAGGCCGCGGTCGAAGATCTCGCCTGCTTCCAAAACAGTGACGGGGGCCTCGTATATAGCGTTGGTGAGACGCTGGACCTGGGCCAGTATTTCGAGGGCGGTGCGGCTCGAAACGAGTCTCCCCTGGCGACTTTTTCAAACGCCACCAACCTGTTCGGTGGGGCGCACGAGGTCTATGGGGACGCCCAGCCGAATCGGATGTGCGGCGGATCGGGCGTCAGGAGCGGCTTCTATCCGGTCGACGAGGAGTGCCAGCACTCGGCTACCGACGGTTCCTTTCATAGTCCATGGAAGTCCTTCGCTCTCGTAAACGATTCCACCTCGGCGAGTCGCTGCAACTGCCGCGGCTGTGAACTCGCCCGCGGCGACGGGGTCCCTTCGTGCATGCCGCATCAGTGGGCCAGCTTTTCTCTCTGGCTCGCGCCGGAGACGGAATCTGATGGAAGGGCTGCTCCGGTCGACATCTCGGGCTTCTCCGAGCTTCGGTTCTGGGCACGGGCGGCGACACCTGACGTGCGCGTGAAGGTTTCGGTGACCGATCGGGCTGGCGAGCACTTGTGGCCGGCGGTTGGCGGTCTAGTTGTCGCTCACGGTGGGTGGAAGAAGGTCCGCGTCCCACTCGGCGAATTCCAGGGAGTCGATCTGAAGAACGTGCAGGCAGTTGGAATCAGCTTCGGCAATACTGCTGGCGGCAAGTCCCTCAACAAGGACAAGGCTACCCTGTGGGTGGACGACTTCTCCTTCTTTCCGGCCGCTGACCCGCTGCCGGAGTTGAAAGTGTACCCGGACAACTGGAAGTGGGAGTCGGTGGCTGCGACCGGCTGGTACGTATTCGCAGAGCGCGGTTTCAATCCGTTCGCAGTGTACCTTGCCGAACGCGCTTCACCGGGACCCACACCGTGACATTGGCTGGCATGCCAGTGCGTCGAGCGGGCGTGCTGCTGAAGCTCTCGGTTCTCACGCTGGGCTGCATCTGTTCGTTCGAAGCGAGGGCGGCGGGCAGGCTGTATTGCCCGGACCTGGCCCTGGTTTCGGAGGCGGGAGGGCCGCAGGTGTCGGGGCACGAGGTGATGCCGCGACTGCGCGCCCTTATGGAGGCGGATGCTGCGGCGTGGAGCCAGGTCGAGAAGGCGAGCTGCTACAAAGAGCTCGCCGATGATTACCGAGACAGCGGCAGCTATCGGGCGGAGCTTCTCTATCTGCGGGCCGTCGAACTCGGTCCGGAACATCCGCGGCTGCTGGAGGCAATCGCACGCTACTACCGGACGTTTCGGGGCTCCAAGGGCTTGTTTGCGGAGAGCGAGAGATACTACCTGCGAGCCGAGGACGCCATCCAGGCCGAGCTCGGGGCGCTCGAGACCGCGGAACACAGGGAAGTCGAGCGGCTTGGCTGGGAATGCGAGCTTCGCCGGCTGCGCGAGGAGATCATCCGGGGTCGCGTCGAACTGAATAGGGGCGAAGGCGTTCGCCTCCAGATTCCGAAGAAAGCAAGACAGCAATGGGGCGTCTACTTCGGTAGCCAAGTGGATGTGAGGAGGATTGCTGTCTTGCACAAGTACCTGGCGGGGGACGCGCGCAAGGCGATCAATCGCTCTGGCCTGCCCGATGCCAATATCCAGGACTTACTTCGGCGACCGAAGCGCGTTGGTCTGCACGGGCGCCTGCGTCTGCGGTACGGCTCACTTCCGTATCTGGATATCGGGTGGCATCGTGTGGACGTCGCGGACGCGATTGCAGACTACACGTCGACCGGCGTGCATACCGGTTTGAAGACTCACGAGCTCGAGTTTGCGGTGGAGGACACGGTTGGCCTGGCACCCGCCGCAGATGCTCTGTGGCGGCTCGAGTACCGGCGAGTGACCGCGAAAGAGGAAGGCAAGGCTGTGGCCGAGACGGCCGATCGGCTCAACGCCGCCACAACCGTCACCCGGAGCTTTGGCAGGGTCAAGGCTGACATCGAGTTCGCCGGATCCTATGCGTGGGTCGAGCGCCGCTGGGGCTCTCATGATTCTGAGCACATGCTGGTCGCGGGGCTACGGGCTATGCACTTTCCCCGCTTGGCGACGACGGAGCGCTGGACAGTCGACCCACGGGCCCAGGAGTTCAAGCTGGGCTACGTCCGTGAGAGGCAGAACTACCACGATTCGGATGATGCCGACACCGATGGCATCCTGCACGAAGAGGTTGTCAGCGATACGATCTACGCGGGGCTCAAGCTCAGCGAGCTGCTCCCGCGCACGGACGTCGCGTTCCTCGCCAACTGGTTCGAGACAGAGACAACGGGAGACCCCGGTGAGGACAATGGCAGCGTGGAGTTCAACCTGATCTTCACGTACCGAATCCTCGACTGGGTGAACGATCTGCGAATTGGCCACGCCTCCAGGCCTGTTGGCCTGGCGCAGTGGGCTGTCCATCTGCGCCCGTTCGAGGAAGTTTCGACGCACGCGTTGCGTGCTTTCGAGAGCCGAGGTGCTGTCTTGAGTTCGTCGCTGGAGCTCTTCAGCGGTCCGGCGAACAGAAGCACCGCGATCCTAGAAGCGAGTTATGAGGTGCGGGATTATCATCGTCTCGACGATGTGCAGCACTTGCTGAATGTCGCCTTGCGTCTGGGGCTCTGAGAGTCATCGCCGGCGAGCTCGGGCTGCAGGAGGAGTGCGTGATGGCAAGGGAGAGGAAGAACTCAGGCGGCGCTTCGCTGGCAAGGAATGGGCTGCTGCTCGGTGCGGCCGCCTTGTTGTTGGTTCTGACCTTTGCCGATTGGCAGGCCGTATCGAGAGAGTCTTGCAGCAAGCACAACGCGTCGTCCGATGACGCTGTTGTGCCGGCTGTGATCGCACAGGAATACCAGACGGTAGCTCGAGAGATCCAAATGCGGCTCGAGCACGAGCATCAGCTCTTTCTGTATCAGTTCATTCTGCTGGGGGGCGTCGTAGGTGTTGCCGCGACTCGTTTGAAGCTCGGCGGCCGTGGCAGCTCGACGGAGCAATCGAATCCGGAGAATGATACGGGTGGCCAAGTTGCCGCCCTTTTCGATACGCGGGACTTCTTGTTGTTGATTGGTGTCGCCGCGGCTGCATTGCTGATCGTCGACGTCCACATCCGGTACAACGGTTTGATGGTGGGCGAGCTCGGCGATTGGGTGCGTGAACAGTATGAACGCGGCAGTGGTGGGCGCTGGATTGGCTGGGAGCACCACCTGCATAGTGAAGCACGTGTGCATTGCTCCGCGCTCTTTCCGCTCTTCGTGAGCTTCCTCTACCTTCCCACCGCGGTTGTACTGGGTGTGTATTACACGTTGCTCCTGAGAAGCGGGGGTCACGGCTCGCGCGCATCGTGGCGCTCCTCCCGAGCAGTATTGGTCGCCGTCCAGATCTGCGTTCTGCTCTTTGCCTGGATGAACTCATGGCGGCTCGTTGCCGGAGCGTTTCAAGGTGATCTCGTAGGAGTGCTCCTCGTGCTTCTCTGGCTCAGCTGTTGGCTGGCGATCGGTCTTGTGGGTTGGACGGGGGGACGCTCTTGGGGATCTCGAGGAAGATCGTAGGGCTCACGCCGTATGGTCGAGAGACCCAATCCAGTGAAGCCTCCGTAGACTCGCATATTCGAGTGCAAGCTCTGTCCGAGAATCTATCCGCGGTGGTCATGCCGGGTCTCGGTCCCAGTGCGCCGTCACTCAGGCCACCGTCACCCTGCTGCTCCAAGAGCCGCCGCAAGGCGGCAGCGTGCAAGGTGACTGAGTCCACCAGCAACTCATCGTGCTTCCCCGGTCTGTAGACCATCCGAACATCAACACGGAGCGAGACGATCCCCCAGACCTTGCGGAGGAAGAATGAAGCCGACGATCCGATTCGAACGGGCAACCTGTTCACTATGAGATCGAGAGGCGGATGAGGAATAGCGGCTACTCGCGTTCTCAACACGGCGCAGAGCGCAGAATCGACTCTGTGAGGTGATTGGTCTGGAGCATCGTCGGAGGCGCGGCATGGCAGAGGCTGGCGAGTCCAGCAGGCCGTTTGTCTTGCCTGCGATTTTCGACAGTATCTGCTTGCAGAACCTCATGAGGCTCCGCTATTCCGAGCGGCGGCAGAGGGCGGCCTGGCTGGCACTGTGAAGCAATGTTGGCCGACCCCCCCATTTCTTCACACCTGGACGGTGACAAGGGTGTAGGGTGTTGGTGCGGAAATCGTGGGAGTGGGGGAGCTGCTGCCCCGTCCCTATTCACACATCGACGCCTTGCCTTCTCGAGCATCGGTCGGGCGACTGCGATAGTCGAACGACGGATGGGATCTATTCATGACGCTGGACGCCCAGTGGGGTTCTGGAGGTCCAGTCGGCGTTTAGGAGTTCGAAGGAGTTCGAGGGAGTTCCGAGTTCATATGGCAGAGTGGGCGGGCCGCATGGCCCAACGCACGCATGGGAGAGGAGAAGATGATGAGAAGCAACCTCGGTCGCCTTCGGAGCCGCACGATGGCTTGGGTCGTCGCGGCTGCCGTACCTCTGATCGCAGCTGCCCTGACCGCAGGCAGCGCTCAAGCGGTGCCGATTGGCATACCTGGCCTTGCGGGCGTCACGCTGGACATTACAACGGACACCGACTCCCACCTGAAATTCGTCGTCAGCGGCGGTGGATTCACTGCGGATGACACCAGTACGGCCCCTGGACTCTTGAATCAAGGCTCCAAATGGAACGTGAGCATTACTTCGGTCAAGCTAGAGGAGTTGTCTGGGGCTCTGGACTATGTCGAAGTGGAAGGAAGTGTGTTCCACAAACCGAACGTCACGCCAGACATTCTGCATACAAACAAAGGCACAACAGTCAGCTTCTACGCGAAGCTGAAACTCTCCACTGGCAATAAGGACATATTGAAGCTCGACGGAGTGAATCAAGGAGAGCAATACGATCCGTACGAGTGGACGAAGGTCGTGTCTCACGATCCGCCCCACGCCGATGCCTATCGGTTCAAGTTTGCGGACGAATCGAACGCTGGCAATTCCCATTTTGAAAGCTGGTCAGTCACCGTCAACGGTTGGCATAGTCCCGAACCCTCGACCGCCCTCCTCCTCGGCTGCGGTCTGATCGGTCTGGCGATGAAGCGGCGGCGAACTCGGGAAGCTTGACGCCGCCTGTAGAATTGCGTTCGGCCTCACTGCTCCGACTGGTACGAGACGGCGGCTTCGCTGGCCGGGCGAGCCGACATTCCGCAGCTCGGCGCCCCGCCGGGTCGGTCGGCGCCAAATCCGCCGCGCCTTCAGAGCGAGCCGTGCGACAATGCCGCTCAGTGGGCCTCGTTCAGCTCGACTGGCCCGCCCGGCGTGTTTTTCCGTCGACTTCTCGGGCGCCAGACCGTACGCTTCGCCACGCCAAACAGTGAAGATCTCGATTCCCAGCTCGGAGGGTTCCGCCATGACTGCGTATCGCTGTGCTTCTCGACTTCTTCTCGTCCTCGCCGCGGTGAGCGTGCTGAGCGGCGCGCCGGGGCAGGCTCTCGCCGAAGGCTTCTTCGATCTCTATGGCGGAGTGGCGGTTACTAGTGACGACACGTACGCCCTCGGCAAGATTCCTTTCGGCTCGTCGTTTACAGCGGGCCTGCGAGTCGGAGGCTGGTTCGACCCGATCGACTATGTGAGCATCGGCCTGAGCGGTGACGTCTCGTACTTCAACGCCAAGCCGACCGGGGGCGACATCCACATGCTGCCCGCCTCCGTGTTGGGTATGGTGCGTGCGCGATTGCTGGGAGGCGACTCCTACGACCACGGACGCATCCAGCCCTATGTCGGCGTGGGGCCGGCCTTCGTCACCGCGGTTGCCAAGGGCCTAGGTGGCGTAGCGACGGAGTTCAAGGTGGGTGTGGATGTGCGCGTCGGGTCGAAGTTCATGCTGACGAAGGGCTTCGGGATATTCGGCGAATACCGGCATCTGGCCGTCGGCTTCGACGGTGGCCTCGATGTGAAGACGCACGCCTTCCAGGCCGGCATCAGCTTCTAGCGCCTCGTTCCGGTGTCGGTGCATGGATCGTGGGGCAAAGGCACCGATGGCCCTGATCCTGGCCACCTGGGGGCTCGATGGGCCACGATTTCGACAAGGCCAGTAGTCCCGTCCGCAAGATGTGAAGCTCACCACTGCGCGCTGCGCGAGAAGGCGGCATCCGGCCCCGAGGCCTTCCGCTGGACGAGCGACGGCGGAATGATCGGCCTCGGCGACCTCCCGGGTGGGGACTTCGCCAGCTACGCCAGTGGCATTTCCGGCAACGGCTCGACAATCGTCGGCACTAGCGTGGTCGCGACCGGCAGCGAGGCCTTCATCTGGGACGCCACGAATGGCATGCGCGAGCTCGACGTGGTGCTGACGGCTCTTGGCCTCGATCTAACTGGCTGGACGCTCCGCACCCCGCACATCTCCCACGACGGTCTCACCATCGTCGGCTACGGAATAAACCCGAGCGGCAACGAGGAAGCCTGGATCGCCGTCATTCCCGAACCCGGTACCGCTCTGCTCGTGGGCTGCGGGTTGGTCGGGCTGGCGATGAAGCGAAGGCGAACTCGCGAAGCCTAAGAGAGGCGCTCCTCGCGGTCCAGAACCCCGCAAGGTGCCTTGCATCAGCCCACCCGAATGTCCGACTTCTGCTGAAAGGGAACAGTCCAACCGGCTTCATATGTGCTATAACTACGCACATCGAGAGCGGTCCGCGGCTAAGCGCCACCGGCGCCTCCCATACGTAAGAAATGGCCCGCTGTCTGGGCTCAAAGCCACAGCGGGCTTTCCCTTTTCTTAACGCAAGCGCTCTCTTTCCGATATCTGCGACGGGATTTCTCTAAGAATCCTCAGAGGCGAAGCTCGCAAGCGGCAAGCACAGGCCCGCCCACAAGCGAGAGCGAGACTGGGTCAGCTCCACTTCTTCGCCGCTGGGCATGACGTACGATCAATGCTTCTGCGCGACGATTCGCCAGTTCAAATCCGCAATCTTGGCTTTCTCGGCATCCGTCCAGGCTTGACCACCTTTTTGAAGTAGATCAAGCGATTCTTCGACCCATGGAGGCAAGACGCGAATTGCCTCAAGGGCTCTGACCACTCTTCGACCCATAAAGATCAGATTGCGCTTTTGCTCGCATAGCGGCCAGGCTTCGCTTTTCGACGGCGCCGAAATGAGAATCTCGAACCCAGCTCTCTCCAAAGCGGCACAGACGTCAGCCGGATACATCGATTGAGTGGCGGCCAGAGTTGGCAGGAAGGCCTTGTGAAGCGCCACGTGTGCTTCGTTGGTCCAATCGAAATGAGGGGTCAACAAGTACTCAGAACAAGAGTAACGAGTTCCGGGTTTCAACACGCGGTGCATTTCTCTCGCATGGGCGTCCAGCTCCTCCTTCTTGAAGAAGGGCCAAACGGCCTGGAAGGAAAAGCATCCGTCGAAGGTGCCTGATTCGTACTCGAGCGGTCTGTGATGATCGCCAACTTTGAAGTGGAGCCGATCGTTCATTCCACATTCCGCGGCCCAGTCGATCGCGTTCTCGATCTGATTCGGATCGATGTTGTAGCCGGATACCTGGCCACCGGTCAACGTGGCGAAGTAATGCGCGATTCTTCCTCTCCCGCATCCCATATCCAATAGATGGGACTCTGCAGGGTTCTTCAGGTTCAGCTCCTTCAACGCAGCTTGTTCGCATAACAACTGATTCGCATATAGACCATCCGATTCGCTTAGCAATGGAGGGATGTAGAGTTTTTCCAGATCGAAGATCGACAACATGTTGTTCAAGACCTTGTAGTAGTCCGCGACCGCCTTCGTCTCGTCTTCCGTCTCGGTCTTCTCACCGGCTTGCATTCGTTGAAAGAACTTGTACGCGTCGATACAAGCTTGCTTGTCCTCTTCGGGCAACGTCGCCAAACGCTTCAACCCGATGAACGCGGTCTTGATTCTGTACCAGTCCACTTTGTGTACCCTGCCTCGTAGAACATGTAGAGGATCCGCGGATAGGAACTTCCAGCCCGCATCTCAAGTCCGATGTCGGATATTCTGTCGAGTAAGCGCAGGGTCGGCAAGGGCGGGGGTCTGCCGCAGAGCCCTTTCCTCTCCGCTGGGCCGGACAGCCCGTACCGCCACGTGTTGTCACTTTGACGAGTGAGCTGACACGGGAGGCCGATGAGTACCGCCTCAACCGACTACCGCAGACATCGATTCCCGCTAGAAGATCATCAGCCATGCAGTGTGACTGCAAGATAGGTCTTCGCTCAGCTTTCGAGATGTCGGGGATCTGCTGGCGCAGCGCAGTGCAGAAGTTGGCCACGAGTCCATTCAGCGGTGGTGCAATAAGTTCGGCCCGACCGATGCGTCCCGTGCAAAGTACCGGCAACCACGGCTCGGAGATGCGCGGCACCTGGGCGAAGTGTTCTTCAGGCTCGGCGGTCGTCGTCAGTCTGTGCGGAGTCGCCCAGCAGCGTGGACCGGGAACTGGCGGCGGGTCAGGCTACAATCGAGCGACCGATTGCCGAGCCACCCTCGGACGCGCCCAGCGCGGAGGCGCGTAGCAAGGTCGTCGAAAACTACGTCCTGGTCGAGCAGCGCGCGGAGGCAGGGCGCCTGCCCTTCCGGCATGGAAACGGAGTATCGAACCACAGATGGTCGAAAACAGGCTGAACTCGAAAGCGTTTGACCGATTCGCGGAGGCTGCTTCGGCGGTCGTCAACCCCAGCATCGAGGACTGGAAGAGCCAGGGTGGGAGGGTGCTGGGCTACTTCTGCTCGGCCTTCCCGGAGGAGCTGCTGGCCGCCGGCGGCATCCTGCCGGTGCGGCTGCGCGCCACGGGGAGCGAGGGCACCGAGCTCTCGGATTCCTTCTTCAGCCCGGTCAACTGCTCCTTTCCCCGCCACGCCTTCAACATGGCGCTCTCTGGGGACTACGCCTTCATCGACGGTGTTGTGATGTTCAACAGCTGTGACCACATCCGCCGCATCTACGACCATTGGATCCGCCAGCTCGATACCACCTTCGTCGAGATCTTGAGCTGGCCCAAGAAGGCGGAGGCAGCGCAGGTCGAGTTCTTCCGTGCGGAGTTCGAGCGCCTTCGCGAGAGCGTCGAAAAGCACTTCGGTGTGGAGCTGCGTGACGACGCGATCGAGGAGCAGATCGCTCTGCACAACCGGACCCGGCGCCTGCTTCGCGAGATCTACGAGCTGCGCAAGGGCGACGCCCCGCCAATCAACGGCGCCGAGATGCTCACGGTAACGGTGGCCAGCACCGCCATGCCGAAGCCGATCTACAACGAGTGCCTGGAGGAACTGCTCGGCGAGCTGAAGAGTGGGGACGGCATCACGGATCATCGCGCCCGTGTCATGATGCTGGGCGGCGAACTCGACAACCCCGAGCTGATCGCCGTCATCGAGGGCCAGGGCGCGCTGGTGGTGACCGACTCACTCTGCTTCGGCTCGCGTCTGCTCTGGGCGCAGGTCGAGGAGGGCACCGGCGACCCACTCCAGGCCCTGGCCCAGTACTATCTGGCCGATCGCCCCGCCTGCGCGCGCATGTTCACCGAATACGATCGTCGCGCTGCCTACATTCGCGAGATGGTGAGTGAGTTCAAGGTCGACGGAGCCATCTTCGAGCGCCTGACGTTCTGCGAGATCTATGGATTCGAGCAGTTCTCACTCATCAACGACTTCAAGGAGTGGGGCGTGCCGCTGCTGGCGATGGACCGCGACTACCTCCTCAGCGGCGCCGGGCAGCTGCGGACCCGGGTGCAGGCCTTCCTGGAAACCATGGAGAGCTAGAAGATGGATGCCAAGAGCGAGAAGAGCCTGTCCCGCATTCGGGAAGAGTTGAACCTCTACGAGCCCGTGCTGGCCGCCTTGGAGCTGCTGCCGGAGGGTGACCCCGGTCACCTGCAGGTCTCCGTCCTGCGGACGCTGATCCAGCAACACACGCGCACCATCGAGTGCGTCGAGACGGGCGAGCCGTTCCTGGCCAGCCAATACACCAACCCCGTCGAGCTCCTCACCGCGATGGACGTGCACTGGTACTTCCACATCCAGCAGATGTTCGCGGGCAGCGGCACCGGCGGCGGAATCCACATTGCGGAAGATCTCGAGGCGATGGACAAGATGGCGGTGCCGAACGACTGCTGCACGTTCCTGCGGCTCGCGCTCTACTATCAAGTCGAGGGTTTGCTCCCCGTTCCCACGGCGTATCTGGCGCTGACCGAGCCCTGTGACGGGATCGCGGGCTGGCACGCGGCCTTCACCCATCTTCCCTCCTGGCGGGACGTGCCGGTCTTCGCCCCGGATCCGCCCTATCACGACGACGACCGGGCGATCGACTACTACGCGGGCGAGCTGAAGCGCATGGTCGATTTCATCACCAAGCACACGGGCAAGACCCTCGACATGGATCTCCTCAAGCGAATCGTGGAGGAGACCAACAAGGGCTATTCGCTGTGGATGGAGTACAACGAGGTCCGGCGCTCGTCCCCCACCCCGCATGGCTTCGTCATGCCCATGTCCTGCTTCTTCCAGATCAATACCGCTGGCGCAGGCGATCCGGCCAGGACGCGGTGGTACGAGGACATGCTGGCCGACGCCGAGCGCCGCGTCCGGGAGAACGACCCCGAGGTTCCGAACCAGAAGATCCGGCTGCTGTGGTACGACATCCAGCCGTTCTATTTCAACGAGATCACGACCTGGCTCCAGGAGGAGTGGGGCGGCGTCATAGCGATGGACATGGTGAGCTACTGTCCCTACGAGCTGGTCGACACCTCGACGGAGGACAGCATCTTCCGCGGTCTCGCGCGGCGCGCCTATCAGGACGGGCCGATGATTCGTCAGGCACGCGGCAAGGCCGAAAACGTGATGGAGGACATCACCCGGATCGTGAAGGACTACAACATGGACTGCGTGATCTTCCCCGGCCACATGGGGCACAAGGACATGGCCGCCAGCTCGAGCATCATGGCCGACACCTGTCGCAACCTCGGTGTCCCCTTCTTGCACATCGGCATGGACCAGGCCGACGAGCGCTACCGCACCATCGACGAGATCAAGGTTCAGGTCTCCCGCTTCTTCCGGGCCATGGGCCTGGGATAGGGGCACGCATCGGCGCTGTAGACGTGGCTGGAAGAGCCGCAATAGCGGCCGAAAGGCACTTCTGGTGAGGATGCCATAGACTTTCCCGAGAGAGCCAAACCGGCAGCAAAAGGGAGCAGGAAGATGGAGGGTCCAATGGAATAGATGACCGAGTTACCGAAGGACAATCGGTAGATCGGATATGACAGTGGCAATCGCCATACCAATCCTCCGGCCGGCCCGAATAGCTTCAGTCCCTTGATGCTGTCAACTAGATGGGTGGCCATCATGAACGACAAGAGAGCGATTCCCAGTGCTGCCCTAGCCGTCTTCGTGGCAAGCAGCTTCGCCTTCTCCGTTACCGCTTGCAATGTAGGATGGACAAGCGATGACGAGAGCACCTCGACGCAGACACCACAGCCACCTCCGCCACCACAGCCACCAAGTACAGTCGAGAGGAGCTGGAGTCATCCGGCTGACCTCTCAGACAGCATAAGCCCTGACGGAACGGAAGCATCTAGTCCCCAGGTGGCTATGGGCGGCGATGGCAGTGCCATTATCGTTTGGCACCAGAGCGACGGTATCAACGACCAGATCTTCATGAGCGAGTTCGGGAACGGCGAGTGGAAGCATCCGCTGAATCTTCAGGACAACATAAGCCCGGATGAAACATCAGCCGGTTTTCCGCGGGTGGCCAAGGATGGCGATGGAAACGCCATAATCGCCTGGCTGCAGTACGACGATTCCGGCCGGCAGCAGCTATTCATGAGCGAGCTCAGGAACGGTCAATGGATGCATCCCCTGGATATCCAAGACAACATCAGTGTGGATGGAGAGGACGTATATCGTCACGAAGTGGCCATGGTAGACAACGGCGACGCTGTCGCCGTTTGGCAGCAGAGCGACGGAATGAATGCGCAGATCTTTGTGAGTGAGTTCAGGAATGGCCAGTGGAAGCACCCGCTGGATCCTCAGGACAACATAAGCCCTGACGGGGACCATGCTACCGTGCCCCATGTGGCCATGGGAGGTAACGGTGAGACCGTTGTCGCTTGGAGGCAGGAACCGCCGAACAAGGTGTATAAGAAGATATTCATCAGCGAGTACAGAAACGGATTCTGGACGCAGCCGCTCTATATAAGCCCCATAGCGAATGACACATACTACCCTCAGGTAGCCATGGATGTCGGCGGTGACACTATTGTCGTCTGGCCACAGGACGTCGGTACGGCCTTCTTGAGTCGTCAGATCCTCATGAGTGAGTATCGCAATGGCCTGTGGACGCATCCGGCTAACGACGACGACTACATAAATCCGTTTTCAAGCTATTCATACACTCCCCACACAGCTATGGACAATGCTGGGAATGCCGTAATCGTGTGGACGCAGGACCTCGAAATGCGTGTCTTCATGAGTGAGTTCCGCAATGGTTCATGGGATCACCCTGTTGATTGGGACGATTACATAAGCCCGCCGGGAGGGACTTCATATGACCCCCGGGTGGCCATGTGCGGAGGAGAAGGCGTGATCATCGTCTGGGAGGGTGCGGGCATCTTCATGAGCGAATATCGCGACGGGCAGTGGACATATCCAGCCGACGACCAGGACACAATCAGCCCAGGCGGCACGAGTACCGACGACCCGGAGGCGGCCATGGACGGCGACGGCAACGCGGTCATAGTCTGGCAACAGAATGACAGCATCTTCAACCAGATATTCCTGAGCGAGTACCGGTAGCTCACAAGGGGCATCTTTCCTGGGCGGCTGGGATCAGAGCCCCGGCCGGAAAGTCCACTCGCATTCGCACGGCCGCTTCAGTGGATTGTTTCTTCCGTCCAGCCATATCGAGACTGTTTTCCGTCAGCGGAAGTCAAGAGCTGAGGCGGACCTACTTCACTCAGCGCTTACACCCGAGGCGCTGCCAGGCAGAAAGGAGCCGTTCATGGACCTGGACATGTGGAAGTATTACGGCATCACCCACACGGACCATAGGGTCATGAATCCCATGAGCCTGGCCAAGACGCAGGAACTCATCGAGCTGCTCCGCTTGCTCGACGGCGACCGCGTCCTGGATGTCGCCTGCGGCAAGGCCGAATTCCTCTGTCTCACAGCCGAGCGCTACAACGTGGTTGGCACGGGCATCGACCTGTCGCCCTTCACGATCAAGGAGGCGGGCAAGAACGTGGAAGCCCGGGGCTTGGCCGGGCGCATCGACCTTCTCCACATGGACGGTGCCAAGTACGAGCCGGACGCGGCGGAGAGCCTGGACCTGGCCTCGTGCATCGGCGCTTCCTGGGTCTACCAGGACCACAAGGGTACCCTGAAAGCGCTTATCAAGATGACGCGCCCCGGCGGCCTCGTCCTTGTGGGCGAGCCCTTCTGGAAGGTGGACCCGGATCCGGAGTACCTGAAGCTGACCGGCGACGATCCCGAGCTCTGTGGATCTCACGCGCGCAACATGCAGATCGGCGTGGACCTGGGCCTCTCCTTCCTGTACACCCTGGTCTCCAGCGAGGACGACTGGGATCGCTACGAGGGACTCCAGTGGCAGGCTGCCGAGCGGTATGCAGCCGCCCATCCCGACGACTCGGACGTGGATGCCCTGCTCGAGACCTCGCACAAGAGCCGTGACGCCTACCTGCACTGGGGCCGCGACTGCCTGGGCTGGGCCCTATACCTGTTTCGCAAATCATAAGACTCCCATGCGGGCATGGGCCTCTCCCCGTCACTGATCAAGGCGTGGGCGCAGATTTCTCGTTATGTGCTCGGCGAAGCGCGTGCACTCAGCTCCTTACTTCTGAAGTGAGGCGGACGTGCTTCGCCGAGCGCTTACGTATCCAGAACAGCCGCGATTCACGAGAACGGCCCCTATGCGGCCCCTCTTCTGGCGGCGCGAAAGGGGCGGGGACCCTTCCGGCTTCCCACCCCCGGCCTGATCCAATAGTCCCTCCCGTAAACCGAGAGCAAACTCAGTCAGTTGCATTCGATTCACTGCGTCCGAGCGCAACTCTGGGGCCAACCTCCGAATCCCGCTCGATCGGCACCGGTGAGACCCGCCAGATGTGGTCGCAATACTCTGCAACGGCCCGGTCCGATGAGAACCAACCGCTGCGGGCGGTGTTCAGAATGGACGCCCTCGTCCATGCAGTAGCGTCCTTCCAAGTCAGATCCACTCGTTCCTGGCACTCCCGATAGGTGGCGAAGTCCGCCAGGACGAAGAAACGGTCATGCTCCAGTAGCGAGTCGACCAGGGGGCGGAACCGGCTGGCGTCGCCTGCGGAAAAACGCCCTTCGGCAACGGCATCGATGGCTGCGCGAAGTCGCGGATCTGCGAGATAGTACTCGCGCGCCTGGCAGCGGTTGGCGCGGCGCTCTTCTACTTCGGATTCGGTGAGACCAAAGAGAAAGAAGTTGTCGGCGCCCACGCGCTGGCGAATCTCGATGTTGGCTCCGTCCAGCGTCCCGATGGTCAAGGCGCCGTTTAGGGCAAACTTCATGTTCCCCGTTCCCGAGGCCTCCATACCCGCGGTGGAGATCTGCTCCGAAAGATCGGCAGCTGGGTATACCGGCTCGGCATTCTTGACGTTGAAATTGGGCAGGAAGACGACACGCATTCGCTCCCGAACCTCAGGGTCTGAGTTCACCACCAGCGCGACGCCTTGGATCAACTCGATGATGAGCTTGGCGAAGTGATATCCGGGGGCGGCCTTGCCGGCGAACAACCAGGTGCGCGACGGTGTGGAATGATCCGAGCCTCGCTTGAGGTCCAGATAGCGGCTGATGACGAACAAGATGTTCAGGTGTTGGCGTTTGTACTCGTGGAAGCGTTTGGCCTGGATGTCGAACAGGCTCGCCGGCTCGGCATCTACTCCCGAAGCCTTGCGGATGGTCTGCGCCAACAAGCGTTTGTTATGCAGCTTGACTTCGCGCCAGGCAGTGTGAAAGTCCGGTTTGTCTGCCCAGTCCTCGAGTTCCCGCAAACGTTCGAGGTCTCTTGTCCAGGCATCGCCGATCGTGTCGTTGATCAGCGAGGTCAACTGCGGGTTCGCGAGAATCAGGAACCGGCGCGGGGTCACGCCATTAGTTACGTTGGTGAAACGCTGCGGCTCCAAGGCGTGGAAATCCTTCAGTACCCGCTCCGTCAGCAGGCGGCTGTGCAGCTCCGCCACGCCATTGACGCGGTGGCTGGCGACACACGCCAGATGGGCCATGCGCACACTGCGACCGCAACTCTCGTCGATGAGTGATAGGCGGGCCAATAGCGCATCATCATCCGGGCAAAGCGTACGGACTCTCTCCAGAAAGCGGCGGTTGATCTCGTAGACGATCTCGAGGTGCCTCGGCAATACTGCGCCAAACAGGTCCACCGGCCAGGTCTCGAGGGCCTCCGGGAGCAGCGTGTGGTTCGTATAGGCGACAGTCGTGCGGACCAGCTTCCATGCGGCGTCCCAATCCAACTCGTGGACGTCGATCAGCAGGCGCATCAACTCGACAACGGCGATTGCCGGATGGGTGTCATTGAGCTGGACCGCGAACTTCTCAGGCAGCAGATCCAGAGAAGCGTTCTGCTGCAGGAGCAGGCGAAGTGTGTCCTGCATGGCGCAGGAACAGAAGAAATACTGCTGCTCCAGGCGCAGGCGCTTGCCCTGCACCGGCTCGTCGTTGGGATAGAGCACCTTGCTGATGGTCTCCGAGGCGATCTTCTGCTCAACGGCACGCTCGTAGTCCCCCACGTTGAACGCCTCGAGGTCGAACGACTCGCAGGCCTGGGCGCTCCACAGTCGCAACAGATTGACCGTGGGAACGCGAAAGCCGGGAATCGGCGTATCGAACGCGACGCCTTTGACCAGGCGTTGCGGCTGCCAGCGTACACGGAATCGGCCTGAGCGGTCTTCGTACGGCTCGGTCGTGCCTCCGAACCCGACCTCAAAGCTGATCTCAGGTCGTGGGATCTCCCAGGGATTGCCGGAGCGCAGCCACTTGTCGGCGAGTTCCACCTGACCGGCACCCCTTATCGCCTGCTCGAAGATGCCGAATTCGTAGCGGATCCCATAGCCGATGGCGGGGACCTGCAGTGTGGCGAGAGAATCCAGATAGCATGCCGCCAGGCGGCCCAGACCGCCGTTGCCAAGACCGGGTTCCGGCTCCAGCGCCGCAATCTCGTCGAGATTCAAGCCGAGGTCTGCCATGGCCTGACGCATCTCTGGCTCGATTCCCAAGCTCAACAGGGCATTTCGTAGGTGAGGGCCCGGAAGGTATTCGGCGGATAGGTAACAGACACTTCGACTCGCCTGTCGGTAGTACGTGCTCGCCGTGTCAATCCAATTGTGCAGTAACCGATCACGCACGGTCCACGCCAAGGCCAGGTAGAAATCGCTTTCCGATGCTACCTCGGGAAACCGGGCCTGAATGAAGTAGAGGTTGTCCAGGAACGAGTGCCGGATGGACTCAGCATCTGTTGCGCTGCGGTAATCGGAAAGGTGAGTCTTGTTCATTCGGAGACCGCGTCGCTGTGTCGTAGGGTCAAAATACTCATGCAGCTTTCCAGTGGCGGTATTTCAGCAGCCCACCCAAGCGTTCTATGCAGCCGACAGACTCGTCAACACGAATACTCTGCTTTCGTATCAGCTGCAATCGACAGCACGTTGTCTCTACTCTGATTGCTCCGTTCGACACAACGGCGGACGAGGTACCCACAGATTGTACGCCTTGACGATATCTCGCCAAACAGAATCAGCTTCGACGAACATTCATCCCTGACCGATACTACCCAGTGCTCCGCAAACGCTGTCAAATTCGGGCTGCGTGTGGGAATGGCAGCGGTTTTGCAGAACCGGATTCGATGCTTTTCGAAATGACTCGCCAGAGTTGCCCTGTTTCCGCCGACGGCTCAACGGTCCCTGGCTACAGCGACCGTGTACTATGAGTGGCTGGCCGAGCGAGATCGAGGAGAAGAGCCCAGGAGTTTCGGGACGGACCGATATTGAGGACGCAGAGGTCGCCATCTGAAGGCTCCAGTCACCTACGACGCAACGGCCGTATGATTGCCGCGTTCTGAGGAGGTGACACCTCCGCCAAGAGAGACGCAAACCTCGAAACGGTGCGTGGAGGCTCGCAGCGAAGCCCGAACCCTTAGCGAACCTCCGGCGCCGGCAAGCCTGGCACCGAAGTCGAGTCGGCATCCGAAGCTGCTCGGGCGCTCCTGGGCGGATCCAGACGGAAGTAGAAGGTGATGTCGGTCGTCCATTTCGCATGGAACGGCGCGCCGTACTTCGCCTGGCCGACCGCACGCAGCTCGGCAAGTTTGACGGCGTCGTCGATTGGCACAGCCCAGCGCTCGAATAGACGTGAATCCGCGCGAAGCAGGATGCGCGGCTGTTCGCGGACGATGTACTGCCAGCGCTTCAGCTTCGACCAGGTCACGGGCAGATGGGGCACGCCCTCGTGCACGATGATTCCGGTTCGGACGGTTCGAGGAGGATCGGCCTGAATCTGGATGTCGACGGAATCCAGCATCGCCGCGAAGGACCAGTCCGGTTCCGCCCCCTCTTCGGGTTCGCCCGAGAAGGGGCCGCCCGGTACGAAGCCGACAGGGCCATCGCTCTGGCAGCCGGTCGCCGCTGCGAGAAGGAGCCCAATCAGGCCCAAGAAGAACGCGGTGACAACGATGCGGCCAGGAATAGAAGTGATGTGCATCTCAGGCGTTCCTCATGATGCGGCGCGCCCGCGTCGGCGCGATTCGAAGCAGCGGCGGAAGTAGACGGCTCTTGCCAATGAAGACCTCGTTTTTGCCTCGTTCGATGGCGTACAGCATTCGCCGGCAGAAGTCCGCCGGATCCATCGCTCCGGAGTGTCGGCCTTCCGTCATGGGGGTCCGCACGAGCGGTGTCAGGACATCGACGACGCGGATGCCGTGTGGCTCGAGCTGGAACCGAAGAGTCTGCGAGTAGCTGCTCAGTGCGGCCTTGGTCGCGCAGTAGACCGGGGACTTCGCCTTTGGTGCGAGCGCGAGACCGGAAGAGAGATTCACCACACATCCCCCCGCCGCTTCGAGCAGCGGCACCAGCGCCGCGGATAGCAGGACCGGTGCCGTCAGGTTGATCGCGATCTCCCGCTCGACCACCGCTGCGGGAAGATCGGGACCGATCTCGCACTCGGTCTGCACGCCAGCGTTGTTGAACAGGAAGCGCAGCTCACGCGTCTCGGAGAGAACCCACGCGATGAGCGACCGGACACCGTCGCTTGTCGACAGATCGCAGGATCGGTATTCGACACCCGGGAATGAATGCAACGAGTCCGGCGCCTTCTCGCGAGAACCACACGTGAGGACACGAAGACCGCGCTCGCTGAGTGCGCGAACTATTTCGAGCCCGATGCCAGAGCTTCCCCCGGTCACCAGGGCGACTTCCGTCATGACAGTTCCTCCGGCTGTACGGGCACGCGAGCCAAGGGTAGGCCGCCCGGCGCCTCGCGGCTTGAAGGAATGCGCCAAATGCCGTGGCTTGCCCAAAGAGGCACGGCTCCTATTCTGGCGAAGATGGGTGAACCGAGCCGAATGGCGACCGCAGAGATCGACTACGCGAGTGCACTGATGGTCGCACTCGTGGTTGATGCCGTTCGAGAGCAAGCCCCGGGTTTGCTGCCGGCGGAGCTCGAAGGTTTGGATCCGATTCGCCAGGCCCACACTTCGATGGATCTCAAGCGCCACCTCCTTCGAATGGCCTTCGACGAACTCGGCCCGGCCTTCGTCTTCGGGATCGGACGGAGCATTCACCGTATCCCCTTCAGCCCGCTTCTCCAGGCCCTCCTCCGATCGCGAAACGCGGAAGTCCTGCTGGCCAAGTGGAGCCGCTTCGAGCGGTACGGTCATTCGCTCCATCGAACTCGAATGGAACGCCGAGCACCCGGCCACTACGTGCTGGAGCACTACGCGACGAAAGGGCCGGCGCCCGGCCTTGATCACGACCTGTTCATCCTGGGCGTCCTGGCCGCCGGGATCGAGACGACCGAGCCGAAGGATCTCACGATCTCTCTTCTCCCCGGAAGCCGTCGGCTCATCGATCGAGGCACACGAGTGGCGATCGAAGAGTCAGTCCTCGAAGGCGGAGCGAAGCGCTGGCAGATCCATTGGGCAGTCGGCGACGACCTGATCGAGGCGAGTCGCGTGTGCCGAACCCCGTCGACGGAGCCGCTCTCCCTTTCGTCGCGCGCCTGCGACCTGCTTGCGGGTGATACTTCCCAGGCCTGGTCCCTTGCCGAAACCGCCCGCGCGCTCGGCACCTCCGCGCGCTCTCTCCAGCGCCAACTCTCCAAAGAGGGCACGTCGTACAGCAGCCTCGTACGCTCGGTTCGCGTAGAGGCTGCGTGTCGACTCCTCGAAACCACCGACTACTCAATGACCGAGATCGGCTACCTCTGCGGTTTTGCCGATGCCGCTCACTTCTCGCGCGATTTCCGAGCCTCGATGGGCGCCAACCCGTCCCAGTATCGCGCCGCTACTCGAGACATCGAGCAGCGGATCTGAATGCACGCTGCGCAGTCGCCTCGGACAGGGGTCATGCCTTCTGCATTCAAGATCAGGCCAGGGTGTGCGTCGGCAGGGTACTTCGGACCAGAGACGGCTCCTGCCTAGAGACTGTTCTTGGTTTCCGCCTACGCGGCCTTGCTAGCGAAGAACTCCTTCTTCCTTCGGCGCATCGGCTGGCAGCGCGAGAGGGCCCCCCATTCCGGGCCCCACCCCCCATCGCATCGACGACAGCCTCTCCCGCAAACCGGGAGCCACTCCGCTCCGCCATCGGGGTACTGCTGACTCCGCGCACAGTCGGTCACCGAATGCCGCCGTTGGCCGACCCGACCCGAGGGGCGAGCGATATCGATCATCGAGGGTGACAGATCCGTTCTCTGAACCAAACCTGTCTTCTCAACTCTACCGGATGCGATCGCCTTCGAGCGGCTTCATGAACTCATCGCGCACCGACTGCAGCTCTTCCAGCGAAAAGTCCCACCAGCGGATCTCGAGCATCTTGGCGATCGTCTCCTCCGAGAAGCGATAACGAATGACCTGAGCCGGGTGACCTCCGACGATCGCGTAGGGGGGCACATCCTCGATCACGATGGCCCCCGCGGCGATCACCGCGCCGTCGCCGACTTTCTCGGTCGGATAAAGGATCTTGGCGCCGTTGCCGATCCACACATCATTGCCGATCTCGATCTGCTTGCGGTCCAACTCGTAGCCCGGTGTGAAGCCATACCCGCGAGCATAGAACAGTGCATGGGTCGCCATCGTGTTGCGTGGATGGTCGGCGTTCTGGAACACCGCGGTCGGGTAGATCGAGCAATAGCGGCCGATCTTCGTCTTGGGGCGGAGCGGTCGATCGTCGAAGATCACGGCCGTGAAGTCTCCGATCTCGATCTGATGGTATTTGGCGAACAGATTTCGCATAGTAACGGAGAAGGTCTTGCCACCTTCCAACTTCAAGATCAGGCGTGTCAGCACGAGACGCACGCTGCGTCGATGATATGCGTACAGCCTCGAGAGGATGTGCTTGCACAGCCAGGACTCCTGCATCTTCGGGCAGGGATCTGACGCTCGCGCGGATCGCTCCTTCAACATCGACTTGACGGCGGAGAGAATGAAATCGACCCGTGCCGTTCCCTGGGCATCGAGCGCCGGCGACGCCAGCTTCGGCAGGGCGAAGCGCCCCTCCATCCAGTCCGCCAGCACCGCGGCAAGATCCTTGATCCTCGGATAGCTGAAGAGCACGATCGGAGGCAGATCGACATCGAAGCGACGGTTGATGCTCGTGACCACGCCGAGGGCCGACAACGAATGCCCCCCGAGGTCGAAGAAGCTGTCGTCACGAGAAGTCACCCTCGACTTCAATACCTCTTCAAAGATCATGATCAAGCGCTCTTCGATCTCGCTGCCGGCGACCGAGCCCTCCTCGATCGGAGCTGCAGACTCCTCGGGCGCTGGGAGCTGATTCCGATCCACCTTGCCGTTCGGCGTGAGCGGCAGGGAACCGAGCGATACGTACCTCGAAGGCACCATGTACTCGGGCAAACTCTCGCGCAGCAGACTTCGAAGGGCGGCGGCGAGCTTGCTTGATTCCTCGGGTACCGTGTAGGCGACTAGCTGCTTGTCCCCCACCGCGTCGTTCCGTGCGATGACGACGGCCTGATTGACCCCCGGATGCGCGAGCAGGGCCGCCTCGATCTCCCCGGTCTCGACGCGAAAGCCACGAATCTTCACCTGGAAGTCCTTGCGGCCCCGATGTTCCAGCAACCCGCTCTCATGCAAGCATCCCAAGTCTCCGGTGCGGTACTGGCGCCGCGCCTCCCCCTCCCCGATGGCCCTGAAGGCGCGGCTCGTCGCGAGGTCGTCGTTCCAGTAGCCGAGAGCCAGATAGGCGCTTTGCACCGCGATCTCACCCACCTGCCCGCACGTGACCGGGGCCCCGTGCTCGTCCAGAAGCACGATATCCATATCCTCGACGGGAAAACCGAGAGGAACCACCGTGCCGTCGAGGCTGGTGTCCGGACCGATCGGGAAGTAGCGAGTCGTCCCCGTCTCGGTGGAGCCGAGACCGGTATAGAACACACAATCCCGCGAGAAGATCCGACGCGCCTGCTCGACATCGCTGACGCGCACGGCTTCACCACCGAAGATCACGAGCCGCACATCGAAACGTGCCGCGGACATCGAATCGATGCTCGACAACTGCCGGAAAACCGAAGCCACGGAGTGGTAGATGGTGATTCGCTGATCCCGCAGCCAACCCGCGAGGCGATCGAGTCCGTCCTTGCTCAGGTCGTAGGGATGGAGTGATGCGCCGTTCAACAGAGCGCCAAAGATGCAGTAGACGGATCCCATGACACTGCACGAATAGAAGAGCGTCATCCGATCCTCGGGAGAGACCCTCTGCAGAACGCTCCGCCGCCAGCAACCGTGCAACACGTTGCGATGGCTCTGCATCACGCCTTTGGGCTTCCCTGTCGAGCCGGAGGTATAGATGATATAGGCCAGCGCATCGGGAGAGACGGCGATTTCGAGGTTTCCGTCGGGAGCTTCCGCTGCCACGTCGTCCACATTGACGACCGGCACGCGACCGGTCGCCAGTAGTTTCGCATCGGCCAAGCCGTCCGAGTTCGTGACCAGCAGCGAGGCCTCGGAATCGCTCACGATGGTCTCGTTGCGGGACCTGGGGAATTGTGGATCTACCGGCACATAGGCGTGGCCGGCTTTCAGAACCGCGAGGATGGCCGCAATGCAGTCGCTGCCCTTCTCCATGTAGACGACGACGCGAGAAGGTGCAGCTCCGATTCGAGTCGCAATGACGTGGGCCATGCGGTTGGCGAGGCTGTTGAGCTCGGCGTAGGTGAGCGCGCGCGCCCCATCCGATATCGCTGTGCGAACCGGGTGTAGTGTGACCTGGCTTTCGAATCGCTCGGCGATCGTTCGCTCGATATCGACCTTGGTGAGCGCAGCCACTCTGCCCGAAATCGCACTCGTGACGGTCATCGACCGACCGCATCCTGTGTGGTGTACATGGCCGAATTGTCCCGTTGGTCGCGCGGTGCCCGCGGCCACAGAGCCCCGGAACCCGCCCCGCAGCGGGTAGGGAATGGAACTTGTCGATAGTCCCGCCCATTCTCTATCGGCAACGAGGGGGGCCCGTCTCCAACGAGATTAGGTCGCCCGGAAGGACGGGGCAATCCAGACCCCATGAAGTGTCTCTCAGCTCAGGTCACCGATCTGTCCGAATGATGCTGACGGGCTGCAGCATAGGTCGTCATGCCGAGCACGCGCGCTGAATCGAACCCGACGACCTACAGCTCGAGGTCGAACTTCTTGATCCGATAGCGCAGGGAATCGTAAGAAATGCCCAGTAGTTTGGCCGCCTGGGTCTGATTGTTCTTCGTGCGCTTGAGCGCCTGCTCGAGAAAGTCCTTCTCCACCTCCTCGAGAGAGATGCTCTCTTCGGGCAAGATGAAACCAGTGGATTGGCGCCCTTCGACGAACTCTCTCTTGGTCAATGTTGCGGGGAGGTGTTCGGGCATGATGGTCTCCACGTTTTCGAGCACCACGATCCCCTCGATGACGTTCTTCAATTCCCTACAATTCCCAGTCCATTCGTGGGAACAGAGGATCTCTTCTGCTTCTTTTGAAAACCCTCTGATCGCCTTCTTGAGGTATGTCTGGGCGAACAGGGCGAGGAAGTGCCTTGCGAGCAACGGGATGTCTTCTCTCCGCTCCCGGAGCGGCGGTATATGGAGAGAGAACGCGTTCAACCGGTAGAACAGATCCGTCCTGAAGCGGCCCTCCCTGACGGCCTCTTCGATGACCGTGTTCGTCGTGGCGATCACCGTCACATCGACCGGAAGATCGACCTTCCCGCCAATCCGACGAACCTTCCGATCCTCGAGCACTCGCAACAACTTGCTCTGAAGATTGGATTCTATGTCCCCGATTTCATCCAGCAGGATCGTTCCGCCATCGGCCAGTTCGAACATTCCCTTTCTGTCGGATTTCGCGTCAGTGAAAGCCCCTTTCACAAAGCCAAAGAGCTCGCTCTCGAAAAGCTGCTCCGGCAAAGCGGTGCAATTGACTGCGATGGGCAGGCTACGTTCTTCGCGGCCTCTTGGGCTGAGCCGATTGTGAATGTATCGCGCCAACACCTCCTTTCCGGTACCGGACTCACCGGTGATGAGGATGGCCTTGACGTGGGCTTGCGCGAGCTTTTCCGCCTTCTCCGTGAGTTCGATCATGGCGGGTGACTCGCCGATCATCTTGTCGCCGAGGTTGGCGGAACTGGCTCTTCGGAGGTAGTGGACTTCCTCTTTGAGTCGTTCCTTCTCAATGATGCTCTTGATAACCATCTTCACTTCATCCATGTCGAATGGCTTGGTGAGATAGTCGACCGCGCCGCGCTTCATCGCCGTAATGGCAGATTCAGCCGAATCATCAGCGGTCAGCATCACGACCTCCGCGGGGATCTCCTCATCCTTCAGCTGCTTGAGAATGTCGAGGCCGCTCTGGTCTTCGTCGAGGTGGATGTCGAGCAGGACGAGATCGGGGCACCAGGACGCAATCTTATCGATGATGTCCTTGGTGGTCGTCTCGCTCTGCACCACATACCCCTCCTTTTTCAATGATCGTGCGAGCATCGAGGAGATGAGTTCATCATCATCCAGCAGGAAGATTCGTCCTTTGACCTTCATTGCAGATTGACCCCGCTCTGTTGCTCGACTGGCAGATCGATCGCAAACATCAAACCTCCTTCCGGATTGCGAGCGACATGGATCGTTCCGTTTTGCTGTTCAATCAGGCGTTTGCAGATGGACAGCCCCAGCCCCGTGCCTTTGGGCTTGGTGGTGAAAAAGGGCTGAAATATCCTACTGATCTCTTGTTCACCGATTCCCTTACCTGTGTCGGATACGACGATTCGTATCGAACCCGCCAGATCAGCCGAGGTCTTGACCGAAATCGTCCCGGATTCCGGTATGGCGTGGATCGCGTTGAGCAGTAGATTCAGGATCACCTGCTGCAGTTGTGCGGAGTCTGCCCCGATCATGGGCAGCCGATCGCTCAGGTCTTGAACAAATCGGATCTTCCGTGACTCCAATTCCGGGGCGGGACTCCGCAGCGAAAACTCTGCAGTCTGGACGGCCGATGCAATGACCTTGTTCACATCGATGGAAGTGAACTGCGGTGCGGGAGGCTTCGCGTAGTTGAGCAGATTCCTCAGCAGAGTCGAGATTCGATTGATCTCGTTGCTGACGCGCTTGAAAACTTCCGCGTCTTCCCGCGTCAGATCCAGTTCGCTCGAAAGAACCTCCATGGAGACCTTTATGCCCGTGAGGGGATTCTTGATTTCGTGGGCTAGTCCTGCAGCCATCTCCCCTACGATCGCGAGCTGTTCCGCCCGCTGCAATGCATCTTCAGCCTCCTTCCGCTCAGTGATGTCTTTGTCAAAGGCCAAGATGTGTCTCTGATTCTCGAATTCGAGCAGTCCAGCACTGAGCTCTACAGGGAAGACCGTTCCGTCCTTCCTTCGATGAGAGATCTGTTCGTCGATCCACTCTCCATTCAGGATTCGCCCAATCCGTTCCGGCATCTCCGCGGCAGCTTCTGGAGTATCGAGATCTCGAATATTGAGATCCAACAACTCATCCACCGTATAGCCGTGCATGTCCGCCGCAGCCTGATTCGCAGACACGATCCGACCAGCATCCTCTCCCTCGGCCTCCAACATGAAGATCGCGTCGCCCGCACTTTCGAAGAGCATCCGATAACGCTTCTGACTCTCCTCGATCTTGTGGATCATGTCTCTAAGCGCAAGCGCCATCTCGTTGAAGGAGTCGCCCAGCTCACCAAACTCATCCTGCAACCCGTCGATCTTGTATTCGAGGTCGCCGGCTTTGAGCCTCCTGGTTGCCCGGATGAGAGCCTCTACAGAACCGGTGAAGTCTCGGATGAAGAACAATGCAACAGCGAGCGCAACAATAGGAGCCGCAAGGACGAGAATCATCAATAGTCGTCTCGTATCGGCAATACTGTGCGAAGCCGCTTGTGTCCTGTCGCTGAGCATTCCCGTCGAAAAGTCGATGATCTCGTCGACATCAGCGATGATCTGCTGTCCGATGTGATAGGCGATCTGCTTCTCTCTGGTCACTCTAGCGAGGTTCGCCCGCAACGTATGAACGCTGCTCAGAGCTTTCTGGTATCGATGAACCGCTCCTCGCATCCCTTTCAATCGGCTCTCTGCAGGATCATCGTGATGACACTCGAAGCAGCTCTCGACTGCCTCCTCCATCGTCTCGGCGTGGTTCACGAAGGTATCGATCCCCCCCGCGTCATGAGGGGAATCTTTGAGCAGTAGATCCTGCTGAACGGCGATGATATCACCTAGAAGTGTCTTCCGGAGTATTTCGACTTGGTGGAGGGTGATGACGGTTTCGAGTTCCAGGACAACTCGATCGATGGATCGGATTATGTACAGACCACCCGCAGCGAAAGATATCGTGAGGATGATCAACCCGATGGCTATCTTCTTCTTCATCGATCAGCCTAGCGGACGATGGATTTCATATCCGAACACATGATGAACAGATTGCCGTATCGTCGTTAGAGGGCAAGCGACGTCACCTTAAGCCTGACGGATCGCGCAATCAGCCGGCTGGGCGTTGCTCCACAGTATCAGTCATTGGTGTAGTCATATGTTTCCAGATCGAGCCCGATTTGCTCTGCAAAGTCGAACACCACCGCGTAGTCTTCTTCTGTCGTCCGTGTGAATCTAGATGCCCCAAAACCCCTCAGCACCTCTCTGCCTTCTTCGTCCTTATCCATGCTCAAGAGGGCCCGTTCGAGTTTGCTCTTGAGGAGTGGGGCGAGATCTCTTCTGACACACAAAGCGTTTTCGGGAACCTCCGATGATCTCGTCAGGATCAACAACTCGTCCGACAGTCTGGCGTCACTGCTGGCCAGCCTGGAGAACACGGTGTTCTTCGCAGCGCCGACATCCGCTCGCTTCTCCAGGACATCATAGATGGCACCTTCATGAGTGCCTGCAAAATAGGTCTCTTTCAACCAGGATTGGTAATCATCGATGCCTTGAGTCTTGAAGTAATGCAGGGGGAGCAGCCACCCGGCGGTGGTGGATCTGTCGACGAAGGCGAACCGCTTCCCCTTGATGTCGTCGCGAGTCCTGATCCCGCTGTCTTTGCGGACGAAAAGGATTCCGTGATATGTCGACGTTCCGTCGAGATACTCGGGCCTCGCCAGGGCTTGGATGCCGAGCTTTCGATGAGCCAGGGCACCGGTGAAGCTGCCGAAGAAGGCTCCGTCCAAGTTGTTGGAAACGAAATTGTCGATGATGTTGCCGTACCTGGAGAGGGCCTTGAGTTCGATGACCACTCCGACCTTGTCCGAAAGGTATTTGGCCAGAGGTCTGTAGCGCCGCCTCTGGCTAAATATGTCCTGTTCAGGAATGAGGCCGATTCGGAGCGATTGCTTCGGTAGGTCCTGTACAGGGACCGCTTCTTCCTGCTCGCGACAGCCCGTGGCGAGCACGGCACACAACGAGACGGCGAAGAGCACAGCCCGGCGACGAGACTTGTTCGATGCAGATCTCACGAATGGGTTCCCTGGAGAGATTCACAGTACTTCATGAGAAACAACCGGAATCGCGAACGCACAGCCAAAGAGAATCCGAACTTCCGCGTTGTAAGGCAACAAGCTAGCCGCCCCAACGGTGGAGAGTAGCCAAGAACGCTATCTCCACGAGGTGCCTTGCCACGTGCCGCAGGCGACAGCCAGCCGCATCGTCATCGTCAGTATCGCTCGTTGGCTACAGCAGCGTAGCTGGAGGTTCTTCCGTCCGTCGGGGTCGGGTGTGTGCCAACTCCGGCTCATCAGCGCCCTTCGGCCCCAATCGCAGTCAGAGGCATCCGCTCCCGCCGGGTGCCTGTCTGCGCGCTGGAAACCGCTGCTGAGAAACCCAAGCAGGCTCAGCGCAAGCGCCAGGGCCTGAAACCACCGAGCGCCACTGGGTGAAATCACCAACTAGCAAGTGGTCCTATGGCCAAGATGCCCGTGAAATATCGAGCAGGCACGGACCGCCTAGATCTAAGTCGCTGTTTCTAAGTCTGTTTTGGAGGCAGCAGCTCTCGGCATGCACATTGCAATCCTGGTGTTTGTGACGAGGCGAGTGCGCAGCCTCTCGCTCTAGATGGCGAAGAAGAGAAACCCAAGATGAAGAAGACCAATGGAAGAGGAGCCAAGATGACTAGTAGAAGGAGAGTGCAGAGATCGGCCTTCGTTTTCGCCGTGGCGCTCGCTCTTGCCCCGGCGGCCATGGCCGCCAACCCCAACGTGTTGCCCGCCGGCGGCGGCGTCAATACCGCGCAGTACCATTCCTATGACGGCTTGGTCTGCTCTGACTGCCACAACATGCATAACAGTGAAGACGGTGCTGGAGTGGTCATGGCCGGATACCCGGCCGACTCCCAACGGGCTCTGCTCTATCGCGGGGACTGGACCGACATGTGTCTCTCCTGTCACATGCAGGGGCAGAACACTTCCACAACCGCAGCCCTGCCCGACGTTCTGGACAGCGGATGGACAGCCCCCATCGTAATGACTTTGGACGGCGTGGATCCGGCCGGTGAGGCCTTGCCGGGTGGTGACTTCTACTACTCGAACATCGATCCCAAGAAGGGTCACAACCCCTCCTACACCAAGGGGGCCGTTGGCACTGGCACCGCTACCTCGCTACTGCTCGCCGATGATCCGACGCTGGGAGACACCCCTCCCGGAGGCACAATCAGCGACGGAGAGTGGTCCTGCCATAGCTGCCACGGCATGCACTCTCGCTTCAGCAGCAGCTACACCGCCTGGCGCCAGGTCAAGCGCAAGGTCAACGGAATCGTCGTGAGTGGCGACGTCTCGGGCTTCGGCGTCGAGACTACCGCCGGCAACAAGGGCCCGACGGCGGCCGGATACGAGCCGATCAAGTCCAACTCGCGCGGCGATCTCGTGGGAACCAGCTACGTCAACATTCGTCCCGACGGCAACCCGCTCGAGGGAGCCGATCTGCTGGCCGACGAGTCCGACACCAACAAGAACGTCTACCGCGGCGGCTTCTCATCCTTCTGCTCCGCCTGCCACGGTGACTTCCATGGCGGCGAGGGCGAGTCCCGCACGGCAGACAACGGCCAGACCCGTGTTTCCAGCACCTGGATTCGCCATCCGACCAACGTGAAGTTGAACGAGGCCGGCAGCAAGTACGGCATGGCCACCTACACCAAGCAGGTGACCAACGCGCAGGGCACGAGCCCGAATCCGGTTGGCTACGACTGGCGTTACCCGGTGGTGCAGCCGGACGCCGACTTCACCGTGAAGGTCGACGAGGCCTCGATGACCAACGCCGCCACCGCCATCGGTGACGACCGGATCATGTGCCTCACCTGCCACAAGGCGCACGCTGCCCCGTACGAGAACATGACTCGCTGGGATGCCTCCGGCCACGCCTTCATCGCTGACGGTGTAGCCGACTTCAACGGCATCCCCTCCGACGGCGACAACCCGGCGTACGGTTGTGGCAAGTGCCACCAGAAGGGCGGGAGCAACGCCTTCGTCAAGACCGGCTTCTGAGCTGAGTTGAGTCAGAGGTGAACACCGCGGGAGACGGGTGTGGGAAGACCCCCCACTCGTCTCCCGCACAGTCGTTAGCAGGCACCACAGGCATGCCTGCAGAGTTCTTCCTCGGCCATGCCTGCTGGCGATGTCCGTACTCTTGTGGTTTACACTCGGCGACCCGAGAGGAGCCACACCCCGATGATCGAGCCGCGTCATCTGCCTAGCCCGCTCGGCGCACTGGCCCTTCTGCTGGTTGTCGCCGGCTGTACGTTCCCCACCGGGGTCAGATCTCCGGTTGCCCCACGACCGGTCTCGACCTGGGCGTCTCCGAACGGCGGCTGGGCGGGGAGCTACTCTCCGGACGGCAGCAAGATCGCTTTTCTATCCTCCACTCTGCACACACCCGCAAATCTCTGGGTGATGAACGCGGATGGTGGCGCGGCGCGGCCGTTGACACGGCGGGGCGCCGACAGTTTTCGCTGGCTGGCCGACGGGCAGGCGCTGCACTTCTCGACCCGACGCAGGGGCTTCAGCGAGGTCATGCGGGCCGAGTTGGAGGCAGGCGCGCCTCAGCGGGTCCCCGGCCTGCCGCCCAACGCTTCGGTTCCCGTCTACTCCCCCGACGGCAGGCTCTTTGCCCTGACGGTGGTCGGCACCGGCAAGATCCGCGACCTCTGGATTGGAACCGCCGACGGGAGCCGTCTGGAGGCGGTGACGGAGAAGCTGGGTGTACGCAGCGTCTTCTGGGGCCCGGACAGCCGAACGATCTACTACGAGGTAGGAAAGACCTACGGCGTCGGAATCTGGCGCATGGATCTCGCCACCATCGAGAGCAGCGTACTGCTGAACAAATACATAGGAACCCCCACGTATTCCCCGGTGAACGGCCTGATTGCCTATGCGTTCCCCGACAACCCTGGGGAGTTTTCGGTTCACACGATGACGGTGGACGGCGACGAGGTCCAGGTCGCGAAAGCCCCGCGCCTGACCGGCCGCTGGCTCGTATGGGGCGGGAAGGGGGAAGGGGTCTACTACGTGGGGCAGGATATCGCCGTGGCCACCGACGAGGACACGTCACAGGCAGACGAGGCTTCTGCCGTCCACCCGCAAGCGGCCAAGCGCGAGTTCGCGCGCGTCGGCGTCAGCTCCCTCTGGTATCTCGACCTCGCCAGTGGGGAGGAAACGCGAGTGACTTCTTCCGATCTGCATCTGACCGGATTCGCCGTGGGCCCCGATGCCAAGAGCGTATTGCTCAGCGGCGTTCTTCCGGACAGCTTTGCCGGCGAGCTGTTCCGTCTCAATCTCGAAAACGAACAGGTCACCCGCCTGACCCGCACCCGGCCATCGGCCTGGATGCCGGTGGCGACGAGGGATTCGGCCAAGATCGCCTTCTTCACCAACGAGTCCAAAGTCGACAGCCTCGAGGTGGTGACCGCCGCCGGCGAGAGGCTGGAGTCCCACCCGGGAATCGCCCAGGAAGGGGGCGTGCGACTCTTCTGGCTCCCCGAAAGCGAGGGGCTACTGATCTTCTCTCCGCGCGGATTGGGAGCCTTCACCAGTGAGGGACCGATCAGCTTCGCCAACCGGGGCGACCATCGCGCCTACCTCTATGCGGACGTCTCGATTCAATCCGATAGCGTGCTGATCAGTTCCATTCCACGCTATGGAGAGCTGCCCGGGCTCTACATGCTGGACGTCGTCGACGCCGTCTTCCGGCAGAGCGACTTGCGCTATCCAGCCGCACCAGAGCGGGCGGCAGAGCTCTATCTGCAGCCGAAATGGTCCTTCGATGGAAACCTGATCAGCTTTTCCGACAAGATCGACATTTGGGTGATGAATGCGGATGGCAGCGGGCGCCGCCGCATCACCCACTTCTACGAGGCCAACATCGAAGGGAAGGCGAGGCCGGCCCTCGCCACTCATCCGGTTTGGTCGTCGAGCGGCACGATGCTGTGTTTCACGAAGACTGTCTACGAGGAACAGGAGATCCTGCGCCAGCTTTGGACGGTGCAAAGAGACGGCGCCAAGCCCCAGCTGATCCACTCAGAGCCGGTCGCCAGCGCCTTTCAGTGGCGACAGGAGGAGTCGACCAATCTTCCGTTCTTCGATCTGACCGACGAACGGCTCATCTTCACCCGACTGGATGACGGGCTGCCCAACCTCTACGCCGCTGAGACCAAGAGCGGCAAGATCAGGCGGCTCACGGAAACGGGTGCAATCTATCCTGTTCTTCTCCCCGAAGAAGACCTGATCGTTTACATCTCGCTCGAGGGAAACAACGAGCGCCTGCGGGTGATGAACGGCAACGGTAGTGAGAAGAGGCCGTTCCCGCTGGCGCGGAACGAGGTGGCAGGAGAGCATCGCGATGAGTAGGCGTGGAGGGACACGATGCTGCCTTGTCCGCACTCGTCTTGCCTTCTGGCTCGTCTTGGCGCTCGCCGGCCTCCCGCCCGGATCGTCCTTCTCTCTGAGTCTCGAGTATGCCGGTGCTATCGAGCCGTCCGGTATCAGATCCGGACTGCTGAGTCCGTCCGGTCTCTGGTGCGATCCGCTCCGAAACTTGATCCTGGTTGCCGACACGCAGAACAACCGGATCGTCGTGCTCAACCCGCAGGGGAGTGTGCTCAAGAGTGTGGGCAGAGATGGTGAGCTCAATCTCCCTCAGGCGATCGCGGCAAGTCAGCGCGGTACGCTTTACGTAGCCGAACGAAGCAGCTCCGAGCTCAAAGTCCTGCCGGAATACTCATCCCTGGGCCGAGAGGAGTTCGAGCGGATGGATCTCTCCACGCATGGCGGAGACCGCCCTGTGCAGCCGGTGGCCATGTTCGTCGATGCCCAGGATTTCCTCTATGTGGCCGACAGCGGCAACCGCCAGGTCCTGGTTTTCGACGGCCGGCGTGAACATGTCCGGACGATCAGCAAGCTCGGCCAGATATCGGATGTTTGGGTCCGGGGCGACGGCGTGTTCTTTGCCGACTCTGGTTTCGGCGGCGTCAGGATTCACGACCGCAAAGGGCGCTGGCAACGAACCGTAGGTGAAGTCTCCAGCCGCTTCCCCACCGCCCTGCAACCCCGGGCAGTCGCGGTGGACCGACGCGAACGCCTCTGGGTTCTCGAAGAAAGCGGCACGATCCGTGCCCTCGATCGGCGGGGAAACCCTGTCTACACACGACCGTCCGGTGACCTGCTCGGCCCAATAGATCTCGCTCTCGACGAACAGGGCAACCTCTACGTCTTGGAGCAGGGCGGTGGCAAGGTCTCGGTCTTTCAGATCCAGGAGTTCTGACGGCGCGAGCTTATGTATCTGCGATTGATTCTACTGACGACGGGAGGGCTTCTGACCGGGTTGCTACCCGGGAGCCACGGCGTAGCCGGGGCCGCTGCCGAGCAAGAAGCCAATAGGCCCCAGGCCGTCGCTGTCGAGAAAGTGGCGGTCCCGCTGATCAGGCGCTTGGCAACCTACCAGTTCCTGAAAGGGGAACGTCCCTTGCGCGGTCCCCTGGCCCTGGCACGAGACGCTCAGAACGGCGACCTCGTCGTCACCAGCTTCGAATCGGGCGAGGTCGTGATCCTCAACCAGGCTGGGGCCCTGCTCCACAGGCTTGGCCGCGAGGCCGGCCTGGTGACTCCTTACGGTGTGGCGGTGGACTCCAAGGGACAGATCCACGTCAGCGAAGTCGAGACGGGCCGGCTCAAGATCCTTGGGCCCTCGGGTCGGCTCGTGGACGAGTTCGATCTCTCCAGTCTCAGGGGACAGCGGGTGTCGCCCGGGAGGGTGATGCTGAACGCCGAAGGGCAGCACTTCGTGGTCGATCTGAGCAGCAACGAGATCCTGATTCTCTCCCCCCAAGGTTCGCTTACACGCACCGTGGGCCCGTTCGCTTATCTTCAGAAGGCCGGCCCGGGACCGGCAGGAGAGACCATCGGGCTAAGCGCTCTGGGAAAGGCCGTCACTATCGTGGACGACCAGGGGCGCACGCTGCGCTCGTTCGGGGAGCATGGGGACACCTCCGGCAGGAACGTCTCCTTCCCGACGGGTTTCGCCGTGGATGGCAAAGAGCGCGTCTGGATCGCCGACGCCTTCCAACACCGGCTGAAAGTCTTCTCGATGGCCGGCCGATTCCTCTTCAACTTCGGTAGGCCGGAAGAGAAGACCGGCGGCTTCTTCTTCCCCGTCGATCTTTGTTTCGGCGATCAAGGTCGCCTGTATGTGCTGGAAAAGGGAGCGAACCGGATACAGGTATTCAGAGTCGAGGACCTTCATGAGCCGAGCGATGACTGACATATGCCCCGTTCTGCGGGCTGTCGGCCGACTGAGTACGGCTGCCGCTCTTGCCGTGCTGGCCTTCGCTTCGCCGGCCTCGGGAGTCTACTATCACGACCTGGCACGAAACCGTCAGCCTTGCGGCGATTGCCACACGCTTCACTACAGCGAAGAAGGCGGCAAGCCGGCCGATGTCGAGCCCGGTGGACCGTTTCAGCAACTGCTGATCCGGTCCACAACCACCAAGCTCTGCCTCTTCTGTCACGACGGTAGCGACCCCAAGGCGCCGGACGTTCTGGCGCCAATCAGTATGTATGGCGGAAGCGGCGACGAGCATTCCGGTGCCGGCTTCTTCGACACCAGCGGTGGCGCGGAGAACATCAACGGGCACGACCTGGGATTCGAAGCAGCCGGTGTTCCGTTCAGCAGTCGGACCAGCGTGACCCTGAACTGCGCTTCCTGTCACGACCCCCACGGCACCAGCAACTACCGCAACGTTCTCACCAGTCCCGCAGGGGGAAGTGGAGTTGAGGTACAAATGGCTCGAGACGTGTTTCGCGACGTCCCGCCCGGAGACCCCCCTTCGGCGGGTGACTCGATCGATGCCTACAAGGAGTCGAACGAGGGCTATCAGGCCGCGACCTCACTGTGGTGCGTCGAGTGCCATGATGAGTTGAAGCCTACGGTGAACACGCCGGCCGACCGGAAGCACCACTTTGTGGACGTACCCATCAACGGGGCCGGCTATCCCACCGATTCCGCTCACTGGGTAGCAGGTGTCGGCTCGGGATTCGGAGTAACCACCGGTGACGCAACGGAAGGAGTCCCGCGACTTCGCTTCCAGGTCATCGGGGCAGTCGATCATGCGACAGCCCAATTGGTCGCGGCAAACAACGAGGTCGTATGTGGCAGTTGCCACCTTGCCCATGGCGGCAATCATGAAATGGGATTGGTGTGGCCGTACAAGGACTCGGGTGGTCCTGCGGACAAGGACTCCGGATGTCAGCAGTGTCACAACTACTAGCGTCCGCGCCGGTGAAAGCCCGCGCGGCGAGCATGCCGGGTTGGTTGTTGCCGCTGGCCGTCTTGCTCTGTTCCTATGATCCGGCCCATGCCGGCGCCTTCAAGGCGACCGGCCACGGCAATCCGGTAACCGGCGTCCAGCGCTTGGCCGACTCTCCCACGGGGTCGTGCGGCCAGTGCCATACCGAAGACAGTGAGAGCGCGGCGAATGCCATGGCGCTGTGGCGGGAGAACGACAACCACTTGTGTTACGAGTGCCACCGGCAAGAGAACATCTCCGGGGTCTTTCCGGGACAACACATCTATCAGTCCTCGAGTCACGAGAACGATCCTGCCGTCGTCTGGCCCGGACCGAGGCCTCCTGCGAGGCTGGGGATCGACGAGGATGGCAAGTGTCTGAACTGTCATGACCCTCACGGTGAGGAGGACCGCGACGGTCTGATTCCCAGCCTGCTGCCGGCAAGAGAGGCGACCCTGTGCCTGACCTGCCACGATGGTGACCCTGCGAGCCGGAGTATCGCAGAGGAGCTTCGCAAGCCCTATGCCCACGTCCAGCGCCGGAGCTTCGGTCGTCACAGCGCCGACGAGGGAGGTGATCCCAACCGCTACGCCTACACCGGTGGCAATCGCCATGTCGAATGCAGCGACTGCCACAACAGTCATGCCATCTTCAGGGATTCGTTCCCGCCGATGGCCCCTGTGGCCTCTAAGCGCAACGCCCGGGTGGGCCGGGTACGAGTGAGCAATGGTCCAGCAGGTTCGACTCCTACCTACGAGTACCTGCTGCCAGCCGGCAGCGGCTCCGAAGTGTTGGAGTACGAGATCTGCTTCAAGTGCCACTCCTCCTGGACCCGTCAGCCTCCGGGTGAGTCCGACCTCGCCGTATCGTTCAATCCCAACAATGCCTCCCACCATGCGGTGGAGGCGGTAGGGAACAACCCGAACATCGACCCGAACGCCTTTGTCAACGGGCTCAGTGCCTCGAGCATCATCTTTTGCGGTGACTGTCACGGATCCGAAGATCCGTCGCTGCGCGGCCCGCACGGGTCACAGTATCCCAACATTCTCCGCCGTCCCTACGAAGCGAACAGCATGCCTAGAACGGTCACGAGCGAAGAACTCTGCTTCCTGTGCCACAGTTTCGAGACCTATGCCGCTTCTATGGGATCCTCTCTTGCTCTCGAGGCAAGCCGCTTCAATCCACCCGCAGAGCCCAAAGGGCATGCGTATCATGTCGAAGAGGAAGATCTTCCGTGCTTCACCTGTCATGACTCACATGGATCGCCACGGTTCGGCGCCTTGATCGTCACAGGACGGAACCCGGGACTGATGTCCTTCGACATGCGCCCCAGTGGAGGCACCTGTACACAGTCCTGCCACGATCCCCGAAGCTACACCCTCAACTATCCGCGCTGACGAGTGAGAACAACGTGACTTGTCGAACAGCGTCCGGAGCTAGCGCACATGCGGGCCTCATCTCGAGACGGCCTGCGGCGCGAGGCTACGTGCTCCGGAAGCCGAACGCGCTCTTCCTGCGAATACTGCTGCCGCTCGCTGCCGCGTTGCTCGTCGCTGTGGGTCCTCGGACGGCTCGAGCACTTACCGAGTACAGCGGCGACGTCTTCGCCGAAGACACGTATATCTCCGGTGACGGCGCCAGCAGGAACCTTCTCCAGTCCGGGGTGAACCTCAGCATCAAACCGGCAATCAAGAAGCACCTGGACGCCCGCTTGAATCTCAGGCTCGATTACACCAACGCCGATGGCAAGTGGCTCTGGAATGTCTCCCCTATCGGCAATCTGTCCGTCGATTTGCGCGCCGAAGACTACTCGCTCAACTTGCGGCACGCCCGAACGATAACAGTTACGACGGCCGCCGAGTTGGTGGAGAACGACACCTACCGGGTGGCAGCCACCATCTTCCCGGAATACTGGCCTCGGATCACCACCAGCTATTCGCGGCGCGAGCAGAGACTCGAGAATAGCGATGGCTCAACCAGCGATCTGTACTCACTGTTCGCCGATTACGATTACAGACATTTGAACCTGCGCGGCGGCTACAACCATCAGAAGCGAAGCTCCGCGGGGTCGGCTTCCATCGTGACCGATACGTTTCTTATCGGCGGGGGTGTCAACCTCGAAGTGCTGACGGGAGCCGTCGTGACGGGCGAGTTCGACTTGAGCCGTTACGATTCGGAGGCCCAGGTAGGCCCCGACACTGCCAGCACCAACTACGCTACCCGTCTCGGCCTGGATGTTCGTCGTTCTCAGTGGTACGGCTTCACCGGCAATTTTACCCGGGACCAGACGGATTCAGACTCCGATAACTTGGGTGATATCAGCACGGTGAGTCAATACTTCGATCTGACCGGGACGCTCTACCCCTTTTACGGGATGCGTCTCTGGACGACGATTGGCAACCGGAGTTTCGACGACTTCGAGGGCAACAGGGACATCGATTACCTTACCGTGGGAGGGGCTTGGAATCGGCACGTCACGGACGAGATCCGTTTCAATCTGACCGGCACCCACATTCGTGAATCGGGGACGGATCAAGGGAAGAACACCCGAGATGCTGTCGGGCTCACCACGATCTTCGATGTCATCCCGAACGCTCTACTTCGACTCGGCCTGAATATCACCCGTAATGATGTCCCGTCCTTCGTGAGTGCCAAGGGGTACGACGCCTCTGGCCCACTGATAACCCGCAGCGAATTCGACGATAGGCCGGCCGGATTCACCTTCTTGGACACCGACAACAATGATGTCTACACGAAGAACTCCGGGCTTGGCGACTGGTCCGAACCCGTGCACATTGAGCCGCCGCCGGATCAGAGATTCCTGATCAACAGGACAGTACAGGCGAATCTGCGGCCGACTTCCCGCGTGAACATCGCTCTGTTCTACAGCTTCAGCGGGTCGTCGAGTCGGCTGGATCTGCTGAAGGTCGAGACTCAGACCGTCAACGGTAGCTTGAGCTACCAGGCCAACCGCCGGACCAGTTATAGCTTGACGGGGAACTTCTCCGATTCGAAGACGAGCAGCAGCAGATACGCAGTGACCGCTGGAATCAACTACCGCTTTCGACGAGGGCATAGGATCAATCTGACGTACGGAAGGAGGACGGGCGCAGGCGCAGGTTCGGACCTGTTCACCTCCAGCCTTCGCCTGGTGCTGCGAAAGCGCAGCAGTTTGGAAACCGTATATTCAGTGAGCGAGTTGTTTGAGAACGATCGAGACCACTCCTTTCGCGTGCGTTACAGGCACGGTTTTTGAAGAGGTGAGGGGATGAAAGAGTCATTTGGACGATGGGCGATGTCTGTGGTGCTGGTCTTGTCCTGCACTGGCTGCAGCTCCATGCTCGATGTTCGCAGCTTCCTGCATCCGGACGCGGACTTCAGCTACTATGAGAAGGTGGGAGTGATTGCCTTTTCCAGCCAGGACAGTGACACCTTGGCGGGAGAGAAGGTGACAGAGCATTTCGTGACCGAGCTCTTCATCAACGGGGAGCTGGGCGTGATGGATCTCGGTCAGTTCAACGCGGTGGTCTCACGGCATGCCGGGAACGCGCCCTTCTTGGCCCCCGAGCACTTCGTGAAGATAGGAGAGGCCGCGGGGGTTCAGGGCGTCTTCGAAGGGACAGTACACGAGTACCGTATGGTTCAGCTCGCCGGAGAGAGGTACCCGATCTTGTCCATGACCGTGAAGCTCATCGACGCTGCCACCGGAACAGTAGTCTGGCAGAGCAACGTCACCGCACGTGGTGGGCCGAATCTGCCCATAGTCAGCATCGGCGAGTCGTACCTGCTGGGCGAGCTCACGCAGAAGGTCTGCAAGAAGGTCGTCAAGAGTCTATACAAGAAAGCTGGTGTAGCGGGCAGGTAAGGGAGAGTGTCATGAATCAGATCTCGTTCAAGATCGCAGGAGCGCTTGCGCTCGCGACGATTCTGGTCGCGTGCGGGACAAACAGCGGGCGCCATTTCTTTGCCAGCCCGGATCTCGAGGGCCGGGCTGGCGCCGAGCTGGCCATCCTGCCTTTCGACAACCTCAGTGACGATCAGGGCGCGGCCAGGAGCATGGAGAACCTCGTGCTGATCGCGTTTCTCAATCACTCGCCGATCAAGATCATCGATCCGGGACAGGTGACCTCAGCGCTGCTCGAGGAGCGTATCCGACTGGCCACGAGTATCCCGAAAGAAACGCTCCGGCGTCTGGGGGAGCGCCTCGGAGTCGATTTCTTCTTGCTCGGAGTCGTGCACGAGTATCGGCTGCAGCGGGTCACCGGAGCCGCTGGGTCGGGAGAAGTGCCAGTCGTGTCGCTGACCCTGCGCATGTTGGATGCCGCCAGCGGGGATATCGTCTGGGCAAGCTCTGCCGCTCGTCGCGGCAACGATGACGAAACGGTCTTCGGGATCGGCCGCATTGATTCGCTTGAGCGACTCGCTCAGGTGACGGTCGGTGAGATCGCCAAAGACCTGAGCATGAGCCTCCGTTAGCTTCGGCGACGCCTACCCAGGGGAGAAACGCTCGGCCATGCAGGATCGCTCTTCGAAGAACCGCTGCCTCGCTGTCCTGCTGGCACTCGTGTGCCTGTCCAGCTGCATGGTCGGCGGTGGGGAGTACGGCCGCAGCGGGTCAGGGAGGCGCGAATGCCTGGACTGCCACGACGACGCCGTCGCTCGCCTGTCGCTGGAGTTCGTACATGCCCCTGTCGCGGAGACTGACTGCAGGGCCTGCCACAGACCTCATGGTTTCTCGAACAAGCTCCTTCTCAGGGAAGTGGGGGCGGCACTCTGCATCCAGTGTCACGAGAGCTTCCAAGAGCGCCTGACTGCCGACTATGAGCATCCGCCGATGGCGACGGGTGAATGTGTCAGCTGCCACGACCCGCATGCCTCGGGGATAGTGGGGCTGGTGAAACAGCGGTCGGACGCCTCGTCAGTGTGTCTTGATTGCCACGTCAAACTCGAGGGATTGGCGACGGCCGTCGGAGCACATGAGCCGTTCCGTGAAGAGGCGTGTGGCTTCTGCCATTCCGCGCATGCCAGCGACAGGGAGAACATGCTGGCGCAGTCGGCCGATGAGCTTTGCTCGTCTTGCCATCCGAGCGATGAGGTCCTGGCAACAGAGCCGCACGATCTCGAGTGGGTGCGGGAGCAGGTCTGCGGAGAGTGTCACGATCCGCACGGCAGCGAACGAAAGGGGAGCCTTCAGATGGAGGTCCACCTGCCTTACGCCCAGGGTTCGTGCCTGCCTTGCCACGAGGAAGCCGACGGGGGCGATCTTCTCGAGCGGCAAGACGAGCTCTGTCTGGACTGCCACGAGCAGATCACGGCAAAGATGGGGCTGGCAGTCGTACACGAGCCGTTGAAGGAGGGCGAATGCCTGTCCTGCCACGCCCCTCACAGTGGCAGCGATCGCTCCCTTCTCAGGCTACCGCCCAAGGAGAGCTGCCTCGAATGCCATCTGCTTCTGGAAGATGACATGGAGCGGGCGCACGTTCACGCACCGCTGGAGGAAGGGCAGTGTAGCCACTGCCATGACGCGCACGGATCGGACCATCCAGATTTGCTCGTGGAGACCGGCTCCGGACTCTGTCTGGGCTGCCACGAAGATACGCGCCTCGAGCTGGAGGCTCCCGGAACCACGCATGAGCCGGTCGAGGAAGACGGATGCCTCGTTTGCCACGACTCGCACAGCTCGTTCGACAACCGGCTGTTGAGGAAGGCCGAGAACGTTCTCTGCACCGAGTGCCACAGCGAGGTGGAGTTCGGCGACGGGGTTCTTCACCGGCACCAGCCGCTGGTCGACGACGATTGTTCCGTCTGTCATACCCCACACCGTTCCGAGAACAGTGCATTGACGCTCCTGCCGGGAGACGCTCTCTGCCTCAGTTGCCACGAAGAGCAGCAGAATCTCGAGAGTCGGAGCTTCCCGCATGATCCCGCGAGCGATGGGTGCGACACCTGCCATGGCCCGCACGGCGGCGACTACCCGCATCTGTTGCTCAACGACGAGAAGACCGTCTGCACGGACTGCCACGACGAGTTGGATGAAGTCTTCGAGGGCGAGTTCATCCACACCCCCGTCGCCCTGGGAGAGTGCGGCAGCTGTCATGACCCGCATGGGTCGAACTACTCCGGGATTCTCGAGAAGGTGGGTTCGGAGCTCTGCTTCTCCTGTCATGAGGACGAACAGACCAGCTTCAAGGAAGGGACTGTCCACGAGCCGGTGGCCGATGGGAAGTGCGACACCTGCCATACCCCGCACGGTTCGGAATTCCGCGGGAACTTGACCAAGAAGGTCGGCCCGCTCTGCATCAAGTGCCACAGTATTACCAGTCCCGAATCCAAGAAGGCGCATCAGAGCCTGGTGAGCGGGGAGAGCAACTGTGCTTCGTGCCACGATCCGCATTCCTCCACCCGTCGCGCGCTCCTGCGAGTGAAGCTTCACACTCCTTTCGAGGACCGGGAGTGCGACAGCTGCCACGCCTCCGGCGGTACGGCCGGTGATGTCACATTGGTGGCTGCGGAGAAGAAGCTCTGCCTGGATTGCCACGATGAGATGGAGGCCGTTCTGCGGGCGTCGCATGTTCACGATCCGGCCAAGGAGGGAGACTGCACCGCATGTCACGACCCGCATGCGGCGTCGGCGGACAAGTTACTCGTATTCAAGGGTGTTCGCCTTTGTCTCGACTGCCATGAAGACAAGGCGGACATCCCGGACAGAGAGTTCCAGCACCGTCCCTTGGAGGAGGAATCTTGTGCTGCGTGTCACGAGCCGCACTCTTCGTCGCGCGAAGGTCTGCTGACCAGTCCCAGTAGGGATCTGTGCCTGAATTGCCACGAGGATTTCGCGAGCTCCATTGAAGGGAAGTCGCTGCACGATCCGGTCGAGGACGACTGTACCTCCTGCCACAATCCCCACGGAGCCAGCGCCTCCAGGTTGCTGCTCAGCGGCGTGCCGCAGATCTGCTGGGAATGTCACGACAGCGATGACATGGAAGCGAAGCAGCACGGCTCGGACATCTCCGACGCGAACTGCCTTCAGTGTCACGACCCGCATGCGAACAACGCGGGCGGGAATGCCCTACTCCACGAGTTTGGCCACGATCCGTATGCGAACGACGAGTGTGATTCCTGTCACGCTGAGGGTGGGGAGATGAACCTCTTGATGCCTCTTCCCGACCTTTGCTGGGAATGCCACGATGAATTCGCCGGGTCGGTCCGTCATCGTCCGGTTGTCACGGGCGACCGATGTCTGAGCTGTCACTCAGTTCATGTCGCACCGACGGAAGAGTTGCTATTCAAGCGATCTCCGGCTCTCTGCTTCCAGTGTCACGACGACAGGATGCTGGCGGGGGAGTTCCAGCACGATGCCGTCGAGGATGGCTGTGATACCTGCCATCGCCCCCACTCTGCCGACCACAGCGAGCTTCTCAACGACGCCGTCGAGACGCTTTGCCTGGATTGTCATGATGAGGATGACGTGTATCAAACTCATAAACACGGCATGGGCGAGAGCCCCTACGTGGATCCTGCGACCGGCGAGTTCATGAACTGCGTGAGCTGTCACGATCCCCATTCGGCCAAAGAGCCGCGGCTGTTGCGTGCCGAAAAGAGGCAGAAGCTCTGCCATCTCTGTCACGAGCGGGGGCAGCATGAACTCTAGTCTGATGCGCGACTATCATTGGAGTCATCGAAACCCAATGAGAGAGAGGCGGAACAGAAGACTGTCGCGAAGACTGTGGATCACGGTCTCCCTCCTGACTCTCGGCCTGGTCCTCCCCACAGCGGCTGAGGCCAGCGGGCGCGACCGCGGCAAGATGCGCGTGGAGTTCCTCTACTCTATCGAGAGCACTGGCGGCCGAGGCGAGAAGCTGCGTTCGCCCCGCGACATCTTCTATGACCGCCGCGCGAACGAACTGTACATCGCCGATGCCGGCGGCCGCGGCATCCTCGTGTATGACCGGAACGGCGCCTTCCTCCAGGAGCTTCCCTTCGACGACGGAATCGGCTCGGCGACCATGGTCGCTACCGACGGCGCCGGGCGCATCTACATCGGGCACAACCGCAGCTCCCTCGTCACCCTGCTGAGTTTCCGAGGCGATCGTCTCGGAACCCTCGAGTTGCCTGGAATCGTCGACGTTCCGGGAAACCAGGTGCGGCCCATGCACTTCGCCCTTGGGCCCTCCGGTGCCGTCTTCGTGCTCAACAGCAAGGGAACGCTCATCAAGGTCGATCCGGAGGGCGGCAAACACGAGCGCATTCGTATCGTGGGCGAGGATGCCCCCAACCTGATTTTTGGCATGACGATCGATCCCAAGGGGCGCTTCATCTTCAGTGACATGCGCCCCTACTCGCTGGTCGTCTTCGACCCCGTGGCAGAGAGCTTCCGGCGTTTCGGCTCGGGCGGCGTCGCCTACGGTCAGATCGCCCGCCCCCAGGGTGTGGCGACAGATCAAGAGGGCCGTATCTACGTCAGCAGCCTCGTTCGCAACAAGGTGCTCTGCTACGACGCCAGCGGCGAGTTCATCGAGGAGTTCGGCGGGATCGGTCGGGGGCGCGGCCAGTTCTACATGCCGAGCAAGGTCGTCTCGGACGGTAAGGATCGGCTCTACGTCCTGGAGCCGCCGCTCAAGCGGGTGCAGGTCTTCAGAATCACGTTTCCGGACTAAGGTGCGAGTTCGAAGGCTGCCGGGGAGTGGAGTTCCGATCCTCTTGGCGTTGGCTCCGTTGTGCTCTTTGCACGTTCTCGGGTCGATCCACGGTGGCTTCACGGTTTCTGGCCTCTCCAGCGATGAAGTAGCCCGAGGGATGCGCCCGCCGATAGCAAACTGATGAACATCCCCGGCTCTGGAACGGGTAGCGCGGCCAGTCCACCGGGCGTGTAGGCATGAACGTGGGTGACTTCGTTCGTGGCGAGGGCGGTGCGCGAGGCCACTCGCCAGCTGAAGGGCAGCTTGCCGCAGACGACTGTGGTCGCGGACTCGGGCTGCGAGAGCGTCAACGCCGACGTACACGATATGCTCGAAGGCGAAGGACTGAGGCGCATTCTGGCTCAGGCGGATGTCACCTTCTCCACCTCGATGATCGAGGCCTTCTGGCGATCCCTGAAGCACGGGTGGCTCTACATGCACGCCCTGGACAGCTTCGCAGCTCTGCGTCACCTCATCGGTTTCTACGTGAAGGCGCACAACGAGGTGATGCCCCATGCGGCGTTCGACGGGCGGACCCCCGATGAGATGTATCTCGGAATGGGTGATGAAGTCGTAGCCGCACTCTCCGCGGTATGGCTAAGGCGATCAAGGCCCCTCTGCATCAACAGGGCCCGGTATCGGGGTGGAGAAAAGAACGGGACGATGGGGGGCACGCTTTCCTGTCGCCACAGGCTGTAGGCCGCCGCCATCACGGCGGCAGAGCGGATCAGGTCTGCAAAGATCGCGCGTATGACCGTCACCTGGGCGAAGTCGCGGCCCGCATGGCTCGGGGCGAGTTCCGATGTCGGGTCGACGAAGACGGGGCCCATGTATCCGATGCCCGGGGCGACGTCGAGCAGAGCCCCGGATCGGAGTGCAGCGGGGTGATAGCGGCCCGCCGGTTTTGCCGCCGACCTCGCTCATCACCTCAATCCGGCCATACGTGATCACCTGGAATCCGGCCAAAGAGAAGGAAGCTCTTGAGGGCTCGCCTTCGGCTGACTTCCGTTATCGATGGCCTCCCCAGTGCAGCCCCGCAGCGACGCATTCACGCTCTGATGGATGGGGTTGTCGTGGTTCTGGCGGTTGATGCGGGTGAAGTCCGGGAGAAAGGCCCTCGAGTCGACCTCGATCTGGAAGCCTTGGGCCATGGCGGGACCTCCATCGCTGATAGCAGCGGCGGAGTTCGAACGCACGATCTCCTGGTGTCCTCAGCGTGGTCCCGGCTAATGAACGATCCCTTCGCGATACCACCGAAGAATACGGCTTCAACTCCTTACCGGCGATGAGCAGGCCGAGCGGATGCTCACGGAGGAGGTGATCGACGCCTCGATCGTCTGGCTATCGGCGGCTCATTCCTCGGCAGGCTCGATTCGGTGCAGGGTGGCGCTCAATGAAGCGGCACCCGCGCTGTCCCTCTCCCGGAACAAATCCTTAAGGATTTGCAGAATCTTCCGATAATAGCGGCAGCGGCATATCGGCCAATGGCAGAAGAAGATCCACAGGCCTGTGTCATTTAGCGGCAACTAGATATAGGGCGATAAGAGAACAGATTCATAGCTTCCACGATAAAGGCAACCTGTTTCATGAAGACAGGGCGCAAAGTCGCCGGCCAGGATCCCAAGTTGGTCTTGGCAGCGGGACTACCGAATGGAAGGGATAGCATCTCGTAACTCCTCCGTGCGCGGCCTTGTTCTTTCTCGGAAACGTTCAAGGCCAACATTGCGATTCGACTGGGCCTGGGGAGGGATTATGAGACGGTCATGCAATCCTGCCTGTGCCGTTCCGGTACGTGCGATTCTCTTCGTACTCATGATTCTTGTACCCCTGACGAGTTGGGCCGTGCACGAGCAGATCGCTTGCGATGCATGTCACAATCTCTTTGAAAAGGATCCGGACAGGCCTCATCTATCGGTGGGAACCATATCAGGGGCCTGCCTATCCTGTCACGACGCGGAACAGGATCGCTCCGGGCTCGACACGCCGTACGTCATGAATGAACGAGATATGCTCGCCGGCGGATCCTTCACAGGCACGGTAGTTTCGGACAAGGTCGGCCACAATATGACAGCCACCGACTCTGTGCTCCGGCTCACTCCTCCCGGCGGTGAAGCCTTGAACGAGTTCAACTGTGTCAGCTGCCACGATCATCACAGCAACGGGAGCTACAGGAATCTGAAGACCGAGATCAATGGCATGTCCACCATCGTCCAAGCCGATCCCGATCCCCTCTACCAGGAGAATGTCTACATCTCGGGAATGAATGAGTTCTGCGGATCCTGCCATGAGAGGTTTCACGGTGAGGCCAACACTCGGCGGGGAAACTGGTGGATCCGGCATCCTGTGGGCATCCCCATCTATGGCGCCGAGCATGCGGATTTCCAAGGCTGGTCTCGTAGGGAACCTGAACTGACTCTTGTGGAAAACCCAACGGGGGATTCAAACGACCGCTACGCTGCTCAGGTCTTCTGCCTCTCGTGCCACTTTGCACACGGGAGTTCCAACAGGAACGCCATGCGGTGGGAGAACTACCGCAGTAACAGGGGATGCCTGGAGTGCCACAGTCTGGACAATAGTTAGAGAGAAATCTCCACCATGCGGACGGCCGCCGCTGGAAGTTCCCGCAGCCCGTCGCGGTCCTCCGCCGTCGTGAGCTTCCCCAACCACCGACTGCCTGAGCCGCCCCGGGGTTGCCGGAGACTCCATTCCTTGAGAGGATGGGGTCATGACACGCAGAAGCAGGTTTTCGCAAGAGGTCCGCGAACGGGCGGTACGTGGATGTGGCGGAGGCTCACCGGTGTGCGTCGTCGAAGGATCTCGGACTCGAGGTGGCCTGTCTGGAGCATGGGCGGAGGCGCGGCGTGATGTCACCTCGCTTCACAAGGGATCGGTCGTACTCGGCCCAATTGCTCACTCGGTACTTCGTCTTGTACTTGGAATGCACTCTCGACTTCATGAGGGGAGCGTGACCCAACACCCACAGCTTCGCCAATGAGCCCGTTCTCGATCACCTTCGCTCGGCGATTCGTGCACCAACGCCCAGAGCTGGCGCAACGCATCATTCATGAAGGTCCGTAGCGACGTGGTGCATCTCCGCTCCCCAGCTTTTGGAAGCGCTGGCGCTGTTCGGCGCTGCCGAGCATCACCAGCTCGGAGCCCTCGGTCAGCTCGGCGGTTGGGGGCGGGTTTGCGGTGAAGCGTCCGTTCTCGCGGATCGCGACCACATTCAGGCCGGTGCCGGAGCCGATGCCGCTCGCTGCCAGCGGCTTCCCGTAGAGGTGCTCGGGTGTCTTCTCGACGAAGACCTCGGTGCCCTCTCCCACCAAGATCAGCTCGCGGCCGCAAACCATCGCGACGAGGGTCTGCACGACGAGCGAGCCGTGGCTGAGTGCGAAGTCGGCGCCGGCGCGGTGGATCGCCTCCAGGTTCCAGTCGTGGCTGATGCGGCTGATGATGTGCGCGGTGTCGCTGAGCTTGCGGCAGTAGATCGCAAGGAAGAGATTGGTGTCGTCGTCGTTGGTGGTGAGGACGACGGAACGAACCTCGTCGATGCCTGCGGCCTTTACGGTCTCGAGGTTCTCGGCATCGCCGATCACCACGCGATCGGCCACCTGCGCGAGTTGCTCCTCCAGCCCGGGGTCGCGATCGAGGATCGTGACGGGAACGTCGCGATCGCGCAGGGCGCCCGCGACAGCCTGGCCGACGTTGCCGCCGCCGATGACGAGGACCGGCGCCTCGGTGGCCTGGTAGATTACGAAGAGCGCGTCGAGCTCGGTGACCTGCTCTTCGGTTCCCACCACCACCGGGACGCTGTGGTTCGAGAGCATCGTATCGGGACCTGCGGGAAGCAGTCGGCCTCGCTCCCAGACCGCTACGATGTTGAGGCCGGTCAGCTGGCGCAGCCCGCTATCGCGGATCGTGCGTCCTGTCAACGCAGTGCCGTGGATCGGAAACTCGGCGATCACCAGCTCTCCGAAGGACCCGATCCGCTGCGCGGACCGAGTACCGTCAACGACGCGAGCCACCAGCTGCTCCCCAAGCCGCTGCTTCAGGGGCAGCACGTGGGTCGCTCCGCTCAGCTCGATGACGTCGACCGAGTCGATGCTCTCAGCCAGGGCGACGATCGGGACCTCGTTTGTGATCTCCCGCACTGTCAGCGTGATGTTCGTGTTCTCGGTGTCGCTCAGGTTCGCGACCACGAGGCGGGCGTCGGCGGCACGGACGGCCTCGAAGGTGGCGGCGTCGGCGCGGGCGCCGCTCACCACCGAGAGCGAGTCGGTGAAGAGCCTCGCCGCCTCGACGGGATCGGGCTCGATCACCACGTAGGGGACCTCGAGATCCTCGAGGTGTGGGATAAGCCCGCGCGCCAGCTCGTCGTATTGGCAGATCACGACATGTCCCGACAAATCGCCGGGCACCTTGCGAGGCGCCCGAGCGCGCAGCTGGGATTCGAGCCAGGGGGCATAGAAGAAGCGTATGAAGGTGAACGGCGCCACGATCAAGAGCATCACGATGCCATAGAGCAGCACCACGATGGTGAAGCCGCGCCCGAGGTCGCTGTGGAATGTGATGTCCCCGAACCCGAGGGTGCTCATCACGGTGAGGGTCCAATACAGACCGGTCAGCCAGGAGTGCTCCTGGCCCTCGTAGACCATGATCGCGTGGAACAGTGCGGTGAAGACTCCGATCGAGGCCCCCAGCAGTGCTACGAACGAGATCAGGGCCGGGAGGTTTCGGCGTGTCTCCTTCTCCGAGAAGATGTAGGCGAACTGCGACGGAAGGAACTTCACAGCAGGTACGGTATCGCATCTCCGTGAGGTCGCGGAGCCGCCCAGCAGCGTGGACCAGGAACTGGGGGCGGGTCAAGCGCGCTATTGGACAGCTCCGCGGCAAATCAACGTCCGGGGGGCATCCTTACTCCATGGAAACAGAGAAGATTTCTTGACGTGCAGTTCCTGGTGGTCGTAGGTGCTCAGAATAGATTCTGCGAGGTGACCTGTCTGCAGCGCCGGTGGACGCGTGGCGTCGCGGAGCCTGGCGGGTCCAGTAGCCGGTCGGTCTTGCCCGACACTTTCGACAGTACCTGCTTGCGGAACCTCATGCGATTCGACATCAGGAACTGACGCTGCAGAGTGTCCATGGGGCCCAGCGTCAGGCTGCCAGCGGCGGCCAAGAGTGGCGAGCAGACCAGCGCTCATGATGATCCCGGAGGTACTCGCGTCTTGGGTCGGCTGACTTCTGACAGAGTGCGGCGCCCCGACACCTTTTTTTGACACCTTCCGCTCTCACCGCCCACTTCATCAACATCAACGTCTCCAGGGCATCATGTCGAATTGCGCAATAGTAGGGCCGAAGCCCCCCCGATGCCGGGCCGGATTCCTTGCTGCGCGGATCGCGTCATTCGCGAGACCCCTAGACCAGTTCCAGAAGAAAAGGACTCGGATCATCTCTTGAACATCCGTTCGATTCCACTGATCCGAAGGAGGTCATGATTCGATGCCGTCTAGCAAAGCGATTCATTCGAGTCTGGCGACACTCGTGGTCGCTCTCTGGGGCGCCGCCAGCACTGCGGTCTACGCGTCGCCCGTTCCGGTCTACGCTTACGCCGAGGCTTATGTGAGCGAGGGGCTGAGTCCGCCGGAAGAAGGAGGCGAGCACGGACCGGGGCCGGTGCACGGCGAGGCCGGAGACTACTGCTGGTTCCACGCCGGGTCGGGCGGCTGTCCTGGCTCAGTTGTGGCCAACCCGGGTGGGGTCGCGGCCTGGGGCGAGGTCTTCGCAGATGCCGGGTCGGGAAGCTCATCGCTCACGGTCGAAGCTTTCAACTACGGGGTGCCCGACCGGTCCCCTCCGCTTCCGCCCCACAACCACTGGGGTGTCGCCAATGGCTATGCATATCTACGCAGCACCTGGGAGGTGAGCGCGACCGACCCGTCGCTGCAAGTCGGGGACCCCGTGGAGCTGGAGTTCTCGTTCCTTCTCGACGGAGTCTTCGACATCGGCTCTGCCACCGATCCCGGTCGCGGGTATAGCGAGGCCGGTGTGGCATTCATGCTCAATCATCTGGCTGACGCCGTCTGGCTGGACGAGGACTTCTACCTGGACGAGTACCGCTATCTGAATCGCGGGAGCTTCGACGACATCCAGGCAGACCTCGGAGGTCTGGCCATCGAGAGCCAACGCTACTCGCTAACGAACGTGGACGGGCCCGTGAGCCTCGCCGACGCACGCACGATCTTGGTACACGTGGGCGACGTTGTAACGCTGGAGACCGCGATCCGGACGGATCTCCTGATCTGGAACACAAACGCGGCGGGGCTGAACGACATCTTCTACATGGAGGGTGATTTCGCGAACACTTTCTCGCAGAGCCTACAGGCCACGACGCTGGGCGCGCAGCTCACGCTCGTCCCCGAGCCCACCACTGCTCTCCTTCTCGGCTGCGGCCTGCTGGGGCTGGCAATGAAGCGGCGGCGAACTGCCTAAAGCGGCCCCCTCCCCCGCGTGGTCCGAGAAGGCGTCCGCGCCCCGGGTGTAGGCGAGCACCATGGCCACGGAGCGGTGCCCGGTGTGGTTCAGTCGTCCCGACTGTGGGATTTCGTTTGTTATATGTCTGGTTCATCATTGATCATCGTCCTGTTGAATTTCGGCCGTCGCCGGACGCAAAGGTGGTGGAGCTGCCGCGTGGCGGTGGCCTTCACCAGCGCTACTTGTGGCACGAAGGGGCGTAGTGATAGTCGTTGACCGCAGTTCGGTGTCTACGACGGCGACGGATGCGTTTCGATGACCGACAGGAGAAAAGTCCAATGTTTTCAGCAGGTACCGAATTCTCACGGAGCGCGGCACCTGCTCCCGAGGTCCTATCGCTGCGGAGGGGCGTCAATCTGTCTACCCCTACCAACGCGTTGATGACCTCGCTGACGGATGGACGTGCAGGCGAAATGTCACTTCTTTCCGCCCAAGACCACCAACACAAGGCGTTGTCCCGCACGTTTACCGAGCGAGGTTGAGCAACGCGAATGAGAGTGGGCCCCACTCTAGTGGGCCTTCTTAGAGAGCTAGTCAATTCCCCCACACGAGATCACTCCATGCAGCTCGAATCACGTCTGCAGGATAGGAATGCGTTCTGCTCGATCCTCTGCGTTATTGCCGCCACCCTCGCGCCGCTGCTCCTTCAGCCCAATCATGCGAAGGGAGACGTCTTGGCTCAGGGAGAGCTTTGCGTACTGGCCGTCGGGAGCGGAATCAATCCGGAAATTCGGCGTACCGAGGCAACGGGTACCGAGAATGAGGACGCCGCTTCCGTAAGCTTCGACTATGGCGCGACGAACAGCGCGAGCCACCTGGTGAGTATCGATCGCGCGCGTCTCGAATCCAGTGTGTCGGGGGTGACTCGCCGATCGTCGTGGATGAACCCGTCAGCCTGGTGGTCGACGTCGTTCCGCCCGGCGCGAACTACGCAAGCGAAACCCTGGTTACCCGCTCGCTAGTTGCGCGTGTCGACGTCTCGGCCTCAATGAATGTCGTAAGCACCGCCCACGGCAGCTCACATGCCAGCCTCGATGTGGTTTTCTCGGAGCCCGTGCCCTCCGACTCGAGCGTGAGCTGGGATTCGAGTTCGGGGGCCTTCGGGAGCCAGGCGAAAGCGGTCCCTGGCCTCACTCTCTGGGCCCAGGCCCTGATGGTTGCGCTGATGTTGATGCTCGCTCATGTAGATTTCCTCCGGCATCGTGTGTCACGATCATGACAGGATGTTCGACTGGATCTGAAACTTCACAAGCCGGTGGTTGGTCATCCGCGAGAATGCTGTTGGACGTGTACGGGCACCTCATGCCCGCGGAAAGCACTGGCCACGCGGAGGCACTCGCGGCCCCAAAACGGCCCCTATACGGCCCCAACCTCCCAACAGTCCGCGGACGAACGCGAGAGCGTGTCGACCGGGAAAGCGGTAAGCCGAGGCCAATACAGAAGAAACCGCGGAAGACAAATGGAGCCGACGATCCGATTCGAACGGACGACCTGCGGGCGGCTGCGCCGCCAGGCTCGGTCTGCGCTTGGCGCCCGCTTCGCGGCTCGAGCGCTGAGAAATAATGGAGCCGACGATCCGATTCGAACGGACGACCTGCTCATTACGAGCGAGATAGCCCGCAGACGGAACCAGAGTCCGCGCCCGCGGGTGAGCGGTGGCCGGTTGCGATGCGATTGGGCCTATCGGCCGAGAAACGCTCCTTGCGCAGCGGCTCAGATTAGGAAAGATATCTTTACTTTCTATCGCACTTGAGCAAGAATTCTTTCTTAGTGAATATGACGAGAATCACGGGTTCATACCAGCGTACGACGATCGCCGGCGAGGTCGTGGAGGCATTCGTTCCCCTTCCGCTGCCTCCGGCCGATCCTCCGCTCATTCTGGACGAGGAAGCCCAGCGGCTGCTCGCCGCCGCTCACCAAGCCCTCCGAACGCTCGAACTCGCCGGCGACATGGTGCCGTCCTTGGACTGGTTCATCTATGGGTTCGTTCGCAAGGAGGCGGTGCTCTCGTCCCAGATCGAGGGAACCCAGGCGACCCTCATTGATCTGCTCTCGTTCGAGGCCCAGAGTCGCGTCGGTCACGCAGAGGACGCCGATGTGCAGGAGGTCTGCAACTACCTCGATGCCTTGAGCTTCGCTCGGGCTGAGTTCGGGAGCGATAGCGGGCTCCCGCTGTCAGTTCGCCTGCTGGGTGAGGCTCACGCTCGACTCATGCAGGGCACGCGGGGTGCGGACAAGCTTCCGGGCGAGGTGAGGCGTAGCCAGAATTGGATCGGTGGGACGCGCCCCGGCAACGCCACCTTCGTGCCCCCACCATCGCACGCGCTCCCGGACCTGCTTTCGGCATTCGAGAAGTACCTGCACGCGAACGACGAGCTGCCGGCGCTTGTCCGAGCCGGACTGCTTCACGTGCAATTCGAGACAATCCATCCCTACCTGGATGGCAACGGGCGAATCGGAAGACTCCTGATCACACTCTTGCTGGAGCACTGGGAATTGCTGCGGGCGCCGCTCCTCTACCTGAGCTTGTTCTTCAAGCGCCACCGTGAAGAGTACTATCGCCGGCTCGCTGCGGTTCGAAGCGACGGCGATTGGGAAGGCTGGACGCTCTACTTCCTGGAGGCCGTCGCGACGATCGCGACCGAAGGCGTGGAGAATGCTCGCGAGATCTTTGCACTCGTGACCCGAGATCGTGGCAAGGTCTTGGCAGCGCCGTCGGGCTCTGTGATGGCTGCCCGGCTCTTTGAGGTGCTGCCCGAGCAGCCCATCATCACGATCTCGAAGGCGATGGAGCTGCTCTCGACAACGCGCCCAACGGCAAACAAGGCAGTCGAGACGCTCGTCGAAGCGGGCGTGCTCGAGGAGACGACCGGGAAGAAGCGCGATCGTACGTTCGGGTATGCGGCTTATCTCGACCTGCTGAAGGCGGGGACGAATCTCTAGTAGCTCCTGAAGAGTCCGCCCGTCCCTGCCGGGGGGTTTGTTAGCCAAGAACTCCTTGAGCGAGCACTCGTCGTGCACTGCATGCTGTTCGCGCACGTGACGCCATACGATCGTTCCTCTGCGTATCGGCGCGTCAGGGAACACGCCCCGGCCTTCATCGGGTGTGACGCGAGCGGTGTATGGGACGCAGAATCTGACTTCGGGCTCCCCCACCCCCGATCCGAGGATCACGCCACTCGGCAATGGAGTTCACTGTCTCCGGGTTTCTTGCGGGTTTCGACCGCGTGCTTGTTGAGTGGCGAGGCGCTGCCCATCTCGCCTCGCGCCGCCCTCAGCCGCGGCGCGCAGCGCCCTCGGCAGCGTGAGGCTGCCGAACAGCGTCAGCACGCCGGCTGCCAGCAGGCGCACCAACGGTGCGAGCGCCGGGACGGGCGGCAGCGGCGCGAGCGACAGGCCGGGGTCGGTCGTGCTGGCCGACTCGATCACGCCCTCGATCACGATCCGGTCGCCGATCGCTGTGGCTCCGACGCCCTGCGTGTGGAGTGCAAGCTCGGCCATGACTCCTTCCGCCAGCGCCATCGCCACCTCGACGGCAGACTGACCGGCGACGGTCGTCACCTCGGCGATCACGCCGCCGATGACGACCTGGATGGTGCCACCGCTGGCCGTGCCATAGATCGTGCGTTCGTCCTCGTTGCGGCAGATGGCGCTGCAGCCGTCGCCGTCGTTCGTGTTGGCGTCGTCGCACTGCTCGCCGTCGCCGAGGATGTCGTCGCCGCAGTCGCCGGCGAAGCGGCCGTGCAGGCGCGGTGCGTAGAAGGGGCCGTCGTCGACGAAGCGCTCGCACACGAGCAGCGTGGTCGCCGAGCCGTGCGAGGCCAGCGCCGGCCGGTCCTCGTCGAAGCCGACTCCGACCTGCACGCCGTTGAGCTGTGTGACGGCGCCGGCTGTGCTGACCGGTGTGCCGTAGATGGCGGCCGTCACACCGCGGGCGTCGCGCCAGGCGGCGACGTACTGGATGCCGTCCCAGCCGACAGCAGGCGCGTCGGCCAACCACGCCCCGGTCGCCACCGCGATGCCGGCCGGGTCGAGCACCGCGCCGGCGTCGCTCAGTCGCGCCGCGTAGACGTCGCTACTCGGGTTGGCGCGCAGGTCTTCCCAGACGGCCAGGTACCCAGTGTCCGATGCCACGATGGCGGGCGCCTGCTGGGCGCTCGTGGCCGTCGAGATCTCGATCTTGGCGGTACCGGCCAGCGCCCCCCCCGCCGTCACCCGCCGGCCCGCGATGTCGAAGCTCGTCGTGCCGACGTCGCGCCATACCACCAGCCAGTCGCCGGCTCGCGACGCCACGTCGGGTGACATCTCGTTGTTCTGGAAGCCGCCCGAGGTCAGCTCGGTCGCGATGCCGATGCCCGCCGGATCGAGTGAGGCGAGCGAGGGTGTGATGCGGGCGCCGTAGACGTCCATGTTGGCGGTGGCGCCCTTGTTGCGGAAGTCCTCCCACACGACCAGGTGCTGGGTGCCACTCCACGCCACGGCCGGATGCGCCGGCGAGTCGGCGCCGGCGCCGGAGAGAATGGCGGGCACGACGTCGACGATCGACCCGTCGATGGCGATGCGCGCGCCTCGGATCGTGGGGCCGCTCCCCTGCTCGTCGGTCCAGACCACCAGGAAGTCGCTGCCGTCGAAGTCGACGTCGGGATCGCGCTGCGGATCGGGCTGCGCGCCCACCGGGATACCGGCCGGGTCGAGCACCTCGCCGCGCGGGGTCACGCGGGCGGCGTACACGTCCGGTCCGCCGAGCGAGCGCAGATCCTCCCAGACCACCAGGTAATGGAGTCCGTCGAAGGCGATGGCGGCGTCGGTCTGCTCGTTCGAATGGGGCGTGAGGTCGATCGGACCCGCCTCGGGAAGACTGCCGTCCGGTGCCATGCGACGCAGAGAGGCGTCGCCGATGTTGTCGCCAATGCCCTCGTAGCGGCTGTGGTCGCGGCCGACGGCGAAGAAGTAGCCACCCCCCGCCGTACTCGCTGCCTCGCTCGTGGCCGCGATGAGGGTGATGGGAGACATGTCGAGCAACACGCCCGCACTCGACATCCGCGCGCCCACCAGGTTGCCGCTGGCCAGCCAGCTGATCAGGTACTGCGTGCCGTCCCACGCGATCGTCGGGGCGCTGCCGCTGGGCGAGACCGGCAGATCGTCGATCGGCGCGCCCTTGTCGTCGGTGCGGAGCAGCCGGATACCGGTGCCGCTGGAGCCGACGGCCTGGTAGGCGATCGCAAAGGCGACTCCATCGAATATCACCTCGGGATCCCATCCGTCCTCGAGCTGGAGCAGGGCTCCCAGCTCGCTGCCCGGCTCGGCGCGGAGATCGACCATGCGGGCCTGGATCAGATTCGCGCCCGAGGTTCTCTGACTCCAGACCACCAGACACAGGGCCTTCAGCGGATCGCACGCCACGCTCGGCCAGCCGGCCGTCAGCGGATCGACGCCGACGGCGAAGCTCGCCACGTCGACCACCACACCGTCGGTGCCGACACGCGCGGCGCGCACGTCGTGCGTGATGCCCGAGTTGGCGCTCTCCGCCCAGGCCACGAGGTGGTGGGTGCCGCCCCAAGCCGTCGCCACCGCCGACACGCCGCCCAGGAATGACAGCCGGTTCGGAACGCCGTCCACCAGGTTTCCGTCTGCGTCAACCCGGCGCGCGTATGCATCCGTGTTCGCGTTGCCGACACCGCTCGCATAGACGACCAGGTAGTTCGTGCCGTCGAAGCTGATCCGCGGATAGGCGGTGTCGTTCTCGAAGGCCAGGCCAGGCATCGACGGCTTGCCGTCGGGGGTGACGAAGGCGGTCTCGACGCGGCGTGGCACGACACCGGGATTGCTCCGGGTCCGCGCCGTCAGCAGGCCGTCCGCACCCCAGGCCGCGTCGGGCAGTACGTGGTCGACGTCGGGCGGCATGGCGACGGGGTCGCTGATCGGGAACTCGGGCGACAGGATCGGGTCGAGCACCGCGGGCCAGCTCGAGCGAGCAAGCAGCGCCTCGGGCACCGTGAACAGGACGCTTTCGCCGTCGACGTCGGCCTCGACGGGCGTGCACACGCCCCGCGCGTCGATCCAGGTGGCGAGCCCGTAGTGGAGCCGCGTTCCCTCGTGCACGGCGTGTAGGAAGTGGAGCCCCGTGTCGTCGCGCGCCGCGAGCCGCGCGCCCTCGAGCCGCACGCGCACGCGCAGATCGCCCCGACCGGCCGGCTCGGTCGCGAAGGCCCAGGACTGCTCGATGCCCTCGGCACGATTCTCGAGTAGCTCGCGCAGCGCGCCGTGTTCGATCGCCAGTGAGCCATCTTCTACGGCGCGCGGCACCGGTGCCGCGCTGAGAAGATCGCGTGAGCCACGCCGCACCTCGACCGTTCGGACGCGCCAGGCCGCGGGATCGGATTGGTCGTTGCGAGGCCGGATCACGAGCTGCTCGGCGTTCGAGTAGCGGACCCGGTAGCCGGGGTCGGCGGCTGCGAACCCGTCGTCGTCGGCGCGGTACGCGTGCTCGACGCGCTCGATCACCGCGGCCACCGCGCGGCTGCCGAACTCCTGCGACGCAGTCGCCGCGCCCGCCGAAGTCGTGCCCGCGCCTAAGAACGCACCACCAACCAACAGGGCCGCCGCGATCGGCGACGCTCCGAGTATCCGAACCAGGCTCGTGACGATACGCATGGAGTCCTCCCCGTGTCGTCAGTCTACCAGGTACATTCGGGTACACTGCGACGCCATGGGTAGGTGCCCGCGTGGGTGCAGGGGTGTCATAGGTCCGGGCCGGTGCCGCACTTATGCAGCCACGTTGCCGGTGCGTTGCGGACGGCGTGAGACGACCTACGGCTCAAAGCCGTCTTGAATTCCGAAGCCCGGGCAGCAGCTCTTCGTGCTGCGCCGCTCAGTAGGTCATCCGAAGCTCAACACGAAGCGGGCCAATCCCCGCGAATGCCTGCTAGAGGGGTACTACAGCTGGCATTGAATCCGTTTCTATTCCGTTTCTTTTTTCGGAACTCCCCGAGCGCAGTCGATCACCGACCTGCGTAACCCATAGCCCCCGCTGAGAAATAATGGAGCCGACGATCCGATTCGAACGGACGACCTGCTCATTACGAGTGAGCTGCTCTACCAGCTGAGCTACGTCGGCTTTGGGGTCCCGCGTGTCGTGCTTCCACGGCCGCCCGCGGGCAGCGTGGCTATGGCACGACCGGGGGGCCGGAGCTTAGCCTTGGCGCTCTCGGGCCGCCATCGGCAGGCACACAGCACGGGCTCGTGCGGCCGTTCTTGCGCTCGAGCTGCCGCTCGTCTGCCGGGGGAGGTCGTCCAGGGTGCCGCGGCGCGATTGACCGGTGGGTCGTCGGGGCCTTAGCATGGGGGGGCGGCATCGGTACGTGAGTGGTCCCGGGGTCGCGGGCGCGCGCACGAGGAGAAATGGGGATGCCGATTCTTCCGATCATCGACCTGCTTATTCTGATGGGCTGGACGTCCCTCTTCGGTGCGTTCGCGCTCAAGGCCATCTACGTCTCCACGGCGTACCGGCCGACACTCTTCGGTCTCGGACCGCTCGACATGGTCATCATGGCGGGGATCTTTCTGCTCTTCTCTCTAGCGCTTGCCGCGCGCACCTGGGTCAAGACCCACGAAGCTCGGGGGCTGGCCAACGACGCCCGGGTGGCCGCTACGCTCGATGCCTATTCTGCAGCGCGTGTCGAGCGACGGGCTGACCCCACCGCCAAGGGTGAGGCGGGGGGGGGCGAGGCGGCGGCAGTGCGCGAGGCCGGCTAGCGGCTGCGCCTTCGCACCGCTCTATTGCTCGTCCGCGTCGCTCGGCCCGGCGGCCGGCAGCACGAGCGTAAACCGGGTTCCCTTGCCGGGCTCGCTCTCCACGAGCAGCTTGCCGCCGTGGCCCGCTACGATGCTATGCGCCACTGAGAGGCCGAGGCCCGTGCCGCCTGAGCTGCGGCGCGTGGTGAAGAAGGGATCGAATATTCGCCTGGCCTGCTCGGATTCGATGCCGCAGCCCTCGTCGCTGACGGTGATCTCGGCTCGGTCTTCCAGCGACGACAAGCTCAGGGTCACGCAGCTGCAGCTGCCGCTGGCCTCGATCGCGTTTCGCAGCAGATTGACCACCACCTGCTCGATCTCCATGCTGTTCATCACGATCTCGCATGGGCCATCGCCGATATTGGCCCGCAAAGCGACCCCACGACCCCGCGCGTAATCCTTGGTAATGGCCACGGCACGTCGCAGCGTTCGCTCGAGGTCGTAGAGCTTCTTCTTCGTCGGCTCGTTGCGCGAGAAGCGCAGCACGTTCTTGACGATCTCGGCACAGCGCTTGGCCTCGTGGATGATTCCGTCGAGGGTCTCCCAGATCGCCGGCTCTGCGCCGGGCTCGCCCCGGCGAAGCTGGGTGTACTCCGCAGCCAGCAGAATCGACCCGACGGGGTTGTTGATCTCGTGCGCGATGCCGGCCGCCAGAGTGCCGACGGAGGCGAGGCGCTCCGCGTTCTGCAGGCTGTCGTTCGCCACCAGGAGCTCGGCATCTTGTCGCCGGACGCGATCCTGCAACATCTCCGAGGCTTGGCGCAGCGCGGAGTGGGTACGCGCATTGTCGAGAGCGATCGAAATCCACGGGGCGAGTTCGCTGAGGTCTTCGATGTGGTCGTCCTCAGGCGGCTCGTTCGGGTCGCCGTGCGGTCCCCAGAGATCGAGTCTTCCCAGCTCCTGGCCGCCGCTGGTGAGTAGAATCTGGCGTTCGCGCGGCTCTTCGTGCTTGCCCACCGCCCGCAGGAGCTCCGGCTTCTCGCCGTGGAGCGGCACGACCCAGAACTCGACACCCGTGAAGCCGAAGGCCGTCGTCAGGTGTTCGAGCAGCGTATCGCCGAGCTTGTCGAGCTCGATGTTGTGGGCCAGCTCACGGCCGATGCGGCTGATGCGCGCGAGAGCACGGTGAGTCTGCTGGAACTCCTCCTGCTGCCGGATTAGCTCCTTGATCACGTCGGGTTTCGCGCGGCGCGAGAGGATACGCGCCAACAGCCCACGATGAACCTGTTGCGGCGGCAGCCAGATGGTGTAGACGGCGCGGCGCGGCTGCAGATCCATCTCCACATGCGCGTGCTCTGCCCCGAGCAGCGTCGGGGCCGCCTCCAGAACACCCTTCATCATGTGGAAGAACTGGGGTGAGTCGCGGTAGGGCTGAGGAATGGAGAGCGTCTCGCGAATGCGGCCGTTCGGGAACTCCTCGAAGCTGTCCTCTACGACATTGAAGAGCATGCGGCCGAACCACATGGTTCCCATCCAGTAGAGGTCTCTCGGTGTCGCCGCCACCGCGAGCACGCGGTGCATGAACTCCAGGCGTGGATGGATGCTGTACTTACGCGTGACGGCCTCGAGCTCCTCTCTGGAGCCGAGAAGCTTCTCCGCACGCTCGCAGACGAGCACAAAGACATCCCAGGAGATGCGCTTCTTCGCGCTCTGAAAGTCGTTGACGTCGAACGGCAGGCCTTCGGTGAGTAGCTCTGCGGGGATGCCCCGCTCACTCAGTGCACCCTTGAAGGGCGCGAAGACCCGCACGAGTACGTCGCTCATCCCCCCCCCCATTGGCGGCCGACTGACCACCGCTGAAGGATCTGCACCAAGTACGATCACGCTTCCGTGTCTGATCTGCCGACCGCGAGTCTACACGAGTTGGCAGAATGTGGGGATCCGGGTGATCACACGAAAGTGGAGGCTTCCACGCATCCTCCGCATTCGATCGGAATTGAAAGTGCCACGCACAATGCCTCGCCTCGCCGCCGTGAAGCGGCGGGGGCTGTCGCGCATGACTTCGGGTCGCTCAGCGGCGGCTCGACAGCAGGCTGAGGGCCGAGACAGCGAGCTCACGGTAGAGCTGAGCGCTGAGGACGAGGACGTTGCTGGCGTTCTTGATCGCTCGAGGCATGGCTTCGTGCTCCGATTCGTTCGCGGCAGCACCTGGGTTCGGTTCCGCGGCGCCGTGGGAGGGTTCTGTGAGAGGAAGTGGGAAGCAGTGCCCCCCTGGTGGCGCACTAATTCCGGGGCACCGCGTTTTTTCGTCTGCGTCCCGCGTGATACAGTCCCGGCCGTGCAGCAGCAGCCTCGCGTCGATCGTCTCATCTGGCTGGATGGAGAGTTCGTACCCTGGGAACGGGCGACGGTTCACATCCTCTCCCACAGCCTTCAGCGGGGCTCGCTCGTCTTCGACTATATGAGTGTGCACCAGACGCCCCGAGGGGCAGCCGTCTTTCGGCTGGATCTGCACGTGCAGCGGATGCTGCGCTCATGTGAATTGATGGGATTGCCCCTCAGGCAGGGTGCCGCTCTGATCTCGGAGGCGATCATCGAGACGGCGCGCGCCAACCCCGGAGCCAAGGCGGTGAAGGCGAGCGCCTATTTTCCTTCGGTCGAGGTGGATGTGGTGCCCCTGGACACGCGCGTCTCGCTGGCGATTGCCGCGTACGATCCACAGGCCGACATCATCGACCCGCTGTCGCAGTCCGGCGAGCGGCAGAAGCGCGCCAAGCAGGTGCGACTGTGGCTCGAGAAGCAGACACACCAGCGGCGTGAGGACATCGTGTCGCCGCAGGCGAAAGTGGCGGCCAACTACGCGGCCAGTATGACGGCCAAGGCTCGGGCGCTCGAGCACGGTTTCGACGAGATCTTGCTGGTGGACGAGGAGAACCAACTCGCCGAGGGACCCACGACGAATGTCTTCGTCGTGGACGGCGGCGGCGTTCTCTGCACCCCGCCCGAGCGGCGTGTGCTGCGGGGTGTGACGCGTCAGAGCATCATCGAACTCGCCAAGGCCGACGGCATCGAGCTGCGCGAGGTGCCCCTCTCACCCGAGGCGTTGACCACGGCGCGCGAGGTCTTCCTCACCGGCACATCGGCCGGGGTGCTGCCCGTCGTGTCGGTGGACGGGCGGCCCGTGGGCACGAGCTGCCCCGGGCCGGTGGCCGAGTCGCTCTCTCAGCACTTCGAGCGTGTGACCGCCGGTCGTGACCCCGATTTCGATCACTGGCTCTGCTACGTCGACGAGGCCTGATCCATGCGCGTTCTGTCCGGCACCAAGCCCACCGGCGATCAGCTGCACCTGGGCAACTACTTCGGAGCGCTTCGCCAGTTCGTGGCGCTGCAGGAGAAGTACGAGGACGCGCTCTACTTCATCGCCGACTACCACTCGATGACCAGCGTGCGCGATGCCGCCACGCGTCGCCGCAATGCCTTCAATGTCGCACTGGACTACCTGGCTGCCGGGTTGGACCCCGATCGCGCCATCCTGTTTCGCCAGAGTGATATCCCCGAGGTCTGCGAACTCACCTGGCTGCTGACCTCGATCACGCCCATGGGCATGCTCGAGCGCGCCCACGCCTACAAGGCGGCGATGGACCGCGGCGAGAGCGTGGATCACGGCCTCTTCACCTACCCGGTGCTGATGGCGGCGGACATCTTGCTCTACCGCGCCGATCTGGTGCCGGTCGGGCAGGACCAAAAACAACACATCGAGATGGCACGCGATATGGCGCAGCGCTTCAACAATACCTACGGGAGCGAGGCGCTGGTGCTCCCCGAGCCCTACATCCTGAGGGACGCCGCCACCATTCCGGGTACCGACGGTCAGAAGATGAGCAAATCGTACGACAACACCATCGCGATGTTCGCTCCCAAGAAGCAGCTCAAGAAGTCGGTGATGGGGATCGTCACCGACTCGACGCCCGTCGAAGAGCCGAAGGATCCCGCTGGTGCTCTCTTTGAGCTCTGGCGCCTGTTCGCCACGCCGGAGGAGCATCGTGAGATGGCCGAGCGCGCGCGTGCCGGTGGGCTCGGTTATGGCGAGGTCAAGAAGGACCTGCTGGCGCGTCTACTCGATCACTTCGGGCCCATGCGCGAGCGGCGAGCCAGCTTCGAGGAGCGGCCGGATGACGTAGAGGACATCCTGCGTCGTGGGGCACAGCGTGCTCGCGCGATCGGCGCCCCGGTGCTCGAGGCCTGCCGGGCAGCAGCCGGCCTGGGCGCCCCGACCTGAGCAGGCCACGCTTGCTCCCGGCTGGTCCCCTACCGGCAGCTATGCCACCGATCTGGCGGCGGAGCGCGCTTTTCCTCGCTTCTCGTCTCAACCCGCAGTCGGACTCTTCCGAAAACTGAATGCGGAGCCCGGCGAGGAGACACCACCATGCGTGCGATGCAGTCCTACACAATTCACCGCGGCGCGAGCTTCCTTCTGTTCGCTCTCACGCTGCTGCTGACATTCGGATGCAATGAGGTCGACTTCCGTCTCGGCCGTGGGCAGGCGAGCGACAGCGGGCCCGCCGCCGAGCTGATCGGTCGCGCCGAGCACGGGGAGCCGTCTGCACAATTCGAGCTGGCCGATTTCTATCGCGGGCCCGGCAGCGAAGCCGTGAATCTCTCCAAGGCGATCGAGTGGTACACACGAGCGGCCGAGCAGGGCCATGCGAAGGCCCAGACGACTCTCGGCGTGCTGTTCATGCAGGGGGGGGAGGGCGTGGCTCGCAATGCGCTCGAGGCCAGACGTTGGCTGCTGCGAGCCGTCGAGACCGGCGATCCGCTGGCCCACTACCAGATGGGCGAACTCTACGAAGGTGGCGAGGACTTCGGTCCCGATCTCGTCAAGGCGGTCGAGTGGTGGCGCAGAGCGGCGGATCTCGGCGTCGCGAGTGCTCACTTTCGCCTCGGAGAGGCCTATGAGAAGGGGCTCGGTGTGGAGCCCGACATCGAACAGGCGCTGGGCCGGTATCGCAAGGCCGCCGAAGGGAATTCCGAAGTGGCTCGCTACCGGCTCGGGGTGCTCTACGACGAGGGCACACTCGTGCCGCGTGACGCGGCCGAGGCCGCGACCTGGTACCGCATGGCAGCCGAGCAGGGCTACGCCCCGGCGCAGGCTCAGCTCGGGTACATGTACGCCCGCGGCGACGGCCTGCCGCAGAAGTACGACGAGGCACTCCGCTGGTCGAAGCGGGCTGCCGATGGCGGCGACCCCGACGGCTGCAACAACCTCGCCGTTCTCTACCTGAAGGGACTGGGTGTGGAGCAGGATTTTCAGGAGGCTGTGCGTTGGTACCGCCTGGCGGCCCAGCGCAACCACGCCGCCGCTCAGAACATGCTTGGCACGCTCTTCCTCACGGGACAGGGCGGTGTGTCACAGAACGGTGCGGAGGCGGAGCACTGGTGGCGGATGGCAGCCGAGCAGGGCTACGCCCCGGCGCAGTACAACCTGGGCGGCATGTTCTCGCGCAAGCTGAGCCAGAGCCTCACGTTCGAGGAAGCTCTGCAGTGGCTGACGCGTGCTGCCGAGGCGGGGCATGCGGCAGCCGAGGCGGAGCTGGCAGAGCTGCAGCGCCAGCAGCCCGAGGGTGCGGCCAAGGGCCAGAAGCTCTGATCGCACACCGTCGGGAGCCGATCTCGCGCTTGGGTCAGGTTCTTAGCCAGCGGCGATGCACTCGAGCCGCTGCTCCACCTCGGCGATCGAGCTGCAGCGCTGGTTCGGATCCTTACGGATCATCTCGAGGATGAGCTCGGCCAGCGCATCGGGGATACCGTTTGCGATCGTGCGCGGATCGGGCGGTGGCGTATGGCGGTGGTGGTACGCGACGTCGCCATCCGGGAAGGGAACGCGGCCCGCCGCAAGCTCGAAGAGCGTGACGCCCAGAGCGTAGATATCTGCGCGGTAGTCGACTTTGCCGCCTTCCGCCTGCTCGGGCGCCATATAGAGTGGCGTGCCTCCGATGACCGTCGTGCCGCGCCGGACTTCCTCCATCATCTTGGCAAGCCCGAAGTCCATGATCTTCACCACGCGGTCGGTCGTGAGAAAGAGGTTGGCGGTCTTGATGTCGCGGTGCACCACGTGCCGTTCGTGGGCATAACGCAGACCTGTAGCGACCTGGCTGCCGATCAGCGCCGTGTCGCGCGGGCCGAGGCGCCCTCGTTTGGTGAGGATCGAATTCAACGGATGGCCTTCGAGCAGCTCCATCGTAATGAAGAAGGTTCCGTCGTTCTGATCGGTGTCGTAGATGGTGACGATGTTGGGGTGGTTGAGCCGAGCCGCGGCCTGGGCTTCGTTCAAGAAGAGCTCGAGCGCCTTGGGGTGCTCGCGTAGGCTCTCGGGCAGGCGCTTGAGGGCAACGACCCGGTTGAGCCGGCGGTCGCGCGCCTTGAAGATGAGGCCCATGCCACCGCGACCGATCTCTTCGAGGATCTCGTAGCGTTGCTGTGAGACGAAGGCGGTCGGGGCAGTCAGTGTCTCGGAACCCGCGATCGTTTGGTTGCTGATGCGCTTGCGGAGCATCTCGATGCGCGAGGCGACGTGGGGATAGGTCGGGTCCCTCTGACGCAGGCTTTCCAGCACCTCGAGGGCTCGCTCGTTCTCATCGCCCTGCGCGAGCAGGTCGGCCAGGCGGCTGTAGAGCTCAGTGCTGGCCCCGGCCACGCCGTTCGCCGCGATGAACTCCTCGAGCTTGCCGGCGGCGAGGTCCGCGTGTCCCTCGCGCTCGAAGGCATCGACGAGCTGCAGGCAGGCCTCTGAATAGCTGTGGTCAGTCCGCCCGACCTGCTGCAGCAGGCGGATCGAACGCGCGCGGTCGCCCGCTTCGAGTGCGACCTGGGCAGCCTCGAAGAGGTTCCCGGCTCGCTCGAGTACGCCCACGAGGGCTTCGCTCGCCCCCGCTCGGCGGAAGCAATCGGTCGCCCGGCCCAGCTCGTCGATCGACTCGAAGAGCTGGCCGGCCTTGAGCCACTCACTCGCTTCGCAGTAGGTCTCGGCCGCCTGTCGGGTATTGCCCGAGTTTTCGAAAAGGGCGGCGGCGCGCTCGAAGTCGGAGATGGACTCACGCAGCTTGGCGGCTTCGAGCATGTGACCGGCCGATTCGAGCTGCTCCGCCGCTCGCTCGGTGTAGCCCTGCTCTTGGTGAAGCCGGGCGAGCAGCAGGTGGGCCAGACTGTCGTGACCGTCGCGTTCGAGTGCCCGTGCAGCTCCGCCGAGATCCCCGTGCAGATAGGGTTCTACCGCCGGCGGACAGCCCTTGAAAACCATGTGCTCTGTACCCGCGAGGTTGATCTCGACCTGCGTTGGCCGAAACGACCGGACCTCGACGTCGCACTCGGCGACGCGGTCGCCGCTCCCCATCATGATCGTGTGTGACCCCATCGGCAGGCGCAGACGCAGCTCACCCGTGGTGGTGTAGCGCAGCGATTCGGGAAGCCCGCGGGCCGAGACGGCCACCTCTCGAGCGGGGCGGTTGTCCCATCGCACGTTGACGTCTACCGGGCACTCCGTCGGGCTGAGATCCAAATCGATTCGCGTCGTTTCATCGGCGCCGACGTCGATCTCGTGCTCCTCGTAGGGCTCGCTCAAGATCTCGCCGGTCTCCGGATCCTTCAGCACCCCGCTCACCGTGATGTAGTGGCGGCGCGCGGCGATGGCCGTGAACTGCGTTTCGCGCCCGACTCCATAGTGGCTGGTTCGGCTCGCCTTGTGTCGAGCTTCGGCGTGGCTGCTGCCCGGATTCGGGCGCCGATGGCAGCCGCGCTGAGTGGCGAGGCGCACGCTGAAGAGCCCTTCGAGCTCGTCGGGAAAGTCGATGCCGACCACCAGATCGCCGACCCGGCGGCGAAGGCGCCGCACGACGAAGATCGTGAGCAGGCCGGCGACTGCGATCAGCCCCAGCGCATTCCGCAGGCCGGCGGGCGTATGCGACAACAGGGCGTCGAGACCCGACTCGATGCGATTGCGCCAACGGTAGGTGCGGGGCATGGGCCAGAGCGCCACGCGTTCGGCGAGCCCCAGCTCGACGTTGTCCTCGCCAGAGGCTTGCTCCAGGGCGATGGCCTGCAGGCGATGGGCCCGAAGCGAGCCAGGCGCCAGCTCGAGCGCCTGACCCAGCGCTTGGGCAGCGGCCTCGGGCCAATTCACCAGCAGGTAGAACTCGCCGAGCTCGCGGTGGATCTCGGCTCGCGTCAGCGTGTCGGCGTCGTCGTTTAGCTCGGCCAGCTCGAGAGCCGCCAGGAAGGCAGCCTCGGCGCCGGGTAGCTCTCCGGAATGGACCCGCATGCGCGCCAGGCCGCGCCAATTCGAGATGCTGCCCCCACCCAGGCCGATGGCGCGCGCGTAGGTCTCGCGAGCGCCCTCGGAGTCGGCCACCGCCGCCCGCAGTCCAGCCCACTGGGAGAGCCAGCGAATGCGCAGGCCGAGAGGAATGATTGCATCGTCCGCCAGCTCGAACTGCGGCGGGGCGTGCGCTCGGATGCGCTCGATTCGCAAGAGCGGGTCGCGGAGCGGAGTCCACTGCGCTTCCGACTCCGGCGTGGCGAGATCCTGTGAGTCTGTCGCGGCCGGCTCGCCCGGCTCCTCTTCGCTCGCTTGGGTGTCGCCAGACGCGTCGGGTGTGGCTTCGGCGAGGCTCGGTGCGATTGCGGGCTCGTCGACCGCCGGCGGCTGGAGCTGTTCCTCAGGCGCCTCGACCACCGCCGCACTCGGGAGCGTCGGCAGCAGCACGAAGCACAGCGCGGCCAGAAGAGCTGGCGCGACTCTTGCGTATCGGTTGAGGTCCATTTGTCCTCGCTCTACATCGGTTCGCGCGATGTCCGAATTGAGGCAAGAGCTGGGCGGCGCTGACGCCTCTCGGCCGCGACGTTCCACCGCAGCCGGTTCCGTCGTACCTGGAGCGTTTCCACTAGAAGCCATCTCATGGACCCGGACCGAGCCGGGCGAGTGAATTCGGCCCGACGTCCACCCGCGGCTCATCGGCTGGGGCGCGCGGCCGAGCGCTGCGCTAAACAGATCGGCCGTGTTCAGACCTGGCAGCAAGCTCGCCCATCCCTTCAATCCCGACCTCGGCGTGGGCGTGGTTCGCGGCGTCGAAGGCCGCTTCCTCACCGTCTTCTTTCCGGCGGTTGCCGAAGAGGTCGTTCTCTCAGCCCAGGCCGGGCTGACGCGGCTCGTTCTAGCGCGCGGTCAGCGTGCGCTGCTTCTGGCGGAGGAGCAGGAGGTCGAGATCAGCGAGGTGCTCGACCACCGCTACAGGCTGGCGGACGGCCGCGAGGTGGACGATGCCGAGCTGTGGCCACTCGAGCACGCGGATACACCGTTGGAGCGGCTTGCCAATCTGCGTCTGGATTCGCTCGACTCCTGGCGCAATCGCATTCAAGGGCTCGAGCTCATGCACCTGCGCGAGGCCGGCGGGCTCGGGAGCTTCCTGGGCGGCCGCATCGAGCTCTTTCCGCACCAGCTCTGGGCGGCGGAGAGGGCGGTGAAGGCCGACCCCGTGCGCTGGCTGCTGGCCGATGAGGTGGGGCTGGGGAAGACCGTGGAGGCCTGCCTGATCCTGTCGGCCCTGCTGCGCACCGGCCGCGCGAAGCGAGCGCTGGTGGTGGCGCCGCCGACACTCACGATCCAGTGGCTGGGCGAGCTCTACCGCAAGTTTCATCAGGTCTTCGTGCTGCTCGATCGCGTGCGAATCGAGAGTGTCGAGAGCGACTACGGCCAGGGTGTGAACCCCTTCGAGGTGCATCCGTTCGCCGTCATCTCTTTGGAGATGCTCGCCTCGGATCGCACGCTCCTGCGCCAGGCCGAGCAGGCGGGGCTCGACGTAATCGTTCTCGACGAGGCCCACCGCCTGGCGCGTCCAGCTCATCTGGACGCTGTGGGACCGCTCGTTCAAGCGGCTCGGCACGCTCTGCTCCTGACCGCCACGCCCCTGCAGGCCGATCGCCGCGGCTTCTACCAGCTGCTTTCGCTCCTGCATCCCGATCTGTTCGAGAGCTTCGAGGCGTTCGATCGGGCGGTGGCATCCGGGCGCGCGGCAATCCCGTGCACGAGTGCCGTGCGACGCGCCGATGTCGGTGGTCTTCCTCCGCGGGCGCCGCGTCCGGTCGACGTGGGTCCCGGCGAAAGCGATCCAAAACGTGATCCCCGCACCCGCTGGCTGGTCGAGCGCATCCCCGACTGGCAGCGAGCAGGCGAGAAGGCTCTGGTCTTCGTGCGCGATCTCGCGACCCTCGAGCCCCTCGCTGCATATCTGGAGGCCCGCACCCGCACGCGTGTCACGGTGTTCCACGAGAAGCTGTCACCCGCCAAGCGCGACATCGAGGTGGCTTCGTTCCGCGAGTCCCGGGTTCCGATTCTGCTGTGCAGCGAGGCCGGGGGTGAGGGGCGAAACTTCCAGTTTTGCCACCGCATGGTTCACTACGACCTGCCTGCCGATCCGGTGGAGCTCGAGCAGCGCATCGGTCGGCTGGATCGCATCGGTCGCGATCTGCCGGTGGAGATCGTCTACTTCCGTCATCCGCCCGGGCGGGATGGCGAAGTCGACCTGGCGCGACTCTACGAGCGCCTCGATCTCTTCTCGCGCCCGGCGGCTGGTCTCGACGCGGCACTGGTCGGTGTACGGCCCGCACTCGAGGCTGCCTTGGCGGGCGAGCAGCAATTCGACGAGCCGGCCCTGATCGCTGAAGTGGAGAGGCTGCACCGGGCCGGGCGACACGATCTCGTCGACGTCTTCTACCGAGACGCCTACGCGCCCTTGCTTGCGCACGAGATACTGGCCCGCGTGCCGCCAGATCTCGAAGAGAAGACACAGCGTTTCTGCCTCGCGGCTGCCGAGAACCTGGGCTTCGAGTGCGTCGAGAAGACCGGCCGAGCGCTCTACTACATCGAGTTCGGCTCGCGGACTACGGTCGACTCGCTGCCCGGTGTGACGGGCGGCAGTCGCTTCCTCGGTACCTTCGATCGCGCCGAGGCGGTGGCGAGGGAGGAGGCCGACTTCTTCGCCAGCGGCCATCCACTGGTGGAGGGGCTCCTGCTCGAGCTCGAAGATGGCGTGCGAGGTCGCGCGGCCCTGATGGAGATCGACAGCGAGCGGGTGAGCGGCGCGGGGTTGTTGCTCGTATTCAAGGACGGCCCGGACTGGCAGATGCGGGTCGTCGGAGCGGACGGAGAGCCGCGGCCCGACTGGAGCGGGCCGATTCTCGCCGCGTTGCCAACCGCGCGCGGCGTCAAGGTGGACCACTGGGGGATCGGCGCCGGCTGGGCGGAGGGAATCCGCGCACTGGAGAGCCGCCTCGAGGCGCCGGGCAAGCTCGTAGCTGCCGCCTTCTTCCGCGCCAGGGACTAGTGTCCTGTCCCAGGAGTTCACCAACTATCTCGACGACCATCCATCCTCGCTGGCTGCGTTGGGAATCCCTTGAAATATCTACGGATACTCCTGCGGTCTCCCGCCTTGCCCGCGAGGCGTCTGGGCGCCGATATAGTCGCCGAACTCCTGGGACAGGACACTAGGCGGCGCCGACTGGCTCGCCCGTTAGCACGAGATAGCGGTTCAGATCTCCCTCACGGCCATCGGCGTCGAAGCACTCGACCAGTCTGCCCGGCAGAGCCGTGACCAGCCGCTGCAGCTCTTCGTCGCTGCTGTGATGGCAGTAGCGCGGTGACGTTGCCGGCTCACCGAAGGCCAGCAAGTGGTCGCCGTCCTCGAGCTGTGATTGATCGATCGGCTGGGCGGCGTCTCGATTGTAGCTGTCCCAGGAAACGCGGCGCTTTGCGAAGCGCGGCGAATCTCCGAAGCGCCAGGCCGTGACGGCGACGAGGCCGCTGGGTGCGAGGCGCTCGAGTAGCGCGCGCACCACCGCCCGGCGTGTCGCGAAGCCGGGAATGTGATGGAGCAGGCCGAAGCCGACCACCAGGTCGAAGGGGCCCGCTGGGAGGTGCTCGCCCGGCTGGCCGTCGAGAACGTCCAGTCGTTGCAGATCGAGAGCTGCCAGGTTCAGCCCACGCGTCTCTTCGTGGGCGATGGCGAGCAGGGCGGGGCTCGCGTCCACGCCGAGGTAGCGCAGCGGCGCCGACCGGCGATCAGCGAGAAAGTGCGCGAAGCGTCCGTTTCCGCAGCCGACGTCGAGCACGCTCAGCGCTCCGGCTCCGCTATCCGGCCGGGTTCGTTGCAGGCACGCGAGCACGCGCTCCCAGCCGGGCCACGGGTGACGGCGCGAGTCGCTGAACTGCGCCGCGACCGCCTGATAGAAGACGTGGTTGAGCGCGTTGAGTCGGCGGCGAGTCTCTGTGTCCATGACTCCGGGGCTCGTCGAGAGGTGTGATGGTATTCTAGGCGAACACAATGCCCAGAGAGCCGAGCACGCTGCGGGGCGGGAGAGAGGCCGAGCGCCCCGCCGAGTTCACCCAGGTCTTCGACCCGGAGCGCCACCGCGCCGAGCTGCTCGCCATCATCGACGAGATCGCCGGCGTGAGCGGGGCGGCCGCGCCGATCCCGACGATCGAGCTCGATCGCGTCCTGCGCCGTCACCCGCGCGAGGGCCGCGGCTTCTTCTCGCGAAGTGAGCTGATCGCCGGCTTTCGCCACTTCGCGCGGAGCGTTGACTTCTCACTGGACGAGGCGGGCTTTCTCGAGCGCGTCCAGCTCCGACCGGTTCGAACCCAGAGCGGCGTCACACCGCTGACCGTGCTGACCAAGCCCTTTCCCTGTCCGGGCGGCTGCATCTTCTGCCCGAATGACGTTCGCATGCCGAAGAGCTACCTCGCCGACGAGCCCGGCGCCCAGCGCGCGGCGGCCAACCACTTCGACCCGTATCTTCAGACCTGGAATCGCCTGGCGACCTACCGTGCCATCGGGCATCCGGTCGAGAAGATCGAGCTCATCGTTCTCGGCGGGACATGGTCGTTTCTTCCCGAGCCCTATCAGATCTGGTTCAGCAAGTGTTGCTTCGATGCGCTGAACGATTTCGGACGGGGCGTCGATGGCCGCGAGCGCATTCGGGTACGGGGCTTCGCGGCGCTGCGCGCCGAGTCGAAAGACCTCTATAACGATGCGGTGTCGGTCTTCTTGCGCAGCGAGCTCGACGGTGATTTGATCGGGCAGGACGAACAGGCGAGCTGGCGGGCGCTTCGGGCCGCCCAGCGCGAGAACGAGGATGCGGCCTGCCGCAGCGTGGGCTTCGTGGTGGAGACCCGGCCGGATCACCTCTCCAAGCAGGAGATCGTGCGGATCCGTCGCCTCGGCTGCACCAAGGTGCAGATCGGCTATCAGAGCTTGTGTGACGAGGTGCTCCGGATGAATCGACGCGGGCACGACGTGGCGGCGATTCGGCGTGCCACTGCGTTGTTGCGCAGTGCCGGATTCAAGATCCACGCGCACTGGATGCCCAATCTGCTCGGCTCGTCACCGGAGCGCGACCGTGCGGACTTCGCTCGCCTCTTCGACGATCCTGATTTTCGGCCAGACGAGCTCAAGATCTACCCCTGCAGCCTGATCGAGAGCGCCGAGCTGATGCGATTCTACGAGCGTGGCGAGTGGCGGCCGTATGAGCATGCGGAGTTGCTCGAGGTGGTGGCCGCGGCTCTGGCGAGTGTGCCCCGCTACTGTCGCGTCACCCGCGTGGTCCGCGACATTTCATCGCACGATATCGTCGCCGGCAACAAGCTCACCAATTTCCGTCAGATAGCCGAACGCGTACTCGAGCAGCGGGGCGCGCGGTGCGTGGACATCCGCGCGCGAGAGATTCGAGCAGACGAGTTCGATCCCGAGCTGCTGCGTCTGGTCGCGGACGACTACGCGACGGCCATCGGCCGCGAGAGCTTCCTGGAGTTCGTGACCAAGGGAGACCGCATTGTCGCCTTTCTGCGGCTGTCGCTGCCCGAGCGGGCGAGCTTCATCCCGGAAATCGCGGACAGCGCACTGATTCGCGAGGTTCACGTCTATGGCAGCTCACTTGCCATCGGCGCGAAGCCCGGTGCCAAGGCTCAGCACCGCGGGCTCGGGCAGCGTCTGATCGAAGAGGCGGTTCGCCGCGCCGAGCAGGCGGGCTTCAGGGATTTGGCCGTGATTTCGGCGGTCGGAACTCGGCCCTACTACCGCCGGCTGGGATTCAACGACGGAGAGCTGTACCAGCACCTCAGAGTGCGGGCAGCACCTTCGAAGCCAGCAGGTTCAGACTCTCCCAGCCGAGGTCCGGGTCGAGGCCGCTCATCAACGGGTGGATGAAGAGCCAGGCCCGCTCGTCGAGCTGCTCGATCAACCCGATGCACTGCTCGGGTGTCACGACCCTGTAGCTTCCGGAGGCCCGCAATGCGTCGGCGTCCTCGATCGGCTGGTAGGGGCCGACGGTTCCGGTCTCGGCATACCAGCGGCCGTACGAGTTGGTCTCGTGCAGCGCGTGCGGGGCAATCCTGGCCCAGGCCCGTTCTGGATCTTCCGAGACGTGGAGAAAGGGCGGACCGAGCACGCGGTCTTCGGCCGGCGTCTTCCCGGCCTCGCGACATGCCTCTGCGTATACTTCGTAGAGCTCCGGCACTGCGGGCACGAAGCCGTCCGCGATACGCGCCGCCCGGCGTGCCGCAACCTCGCTCGATCCGCCAATCAAGATGGGCGGATGCGGTCGCTGGATTGGTCTCGGTGTCACCCGGATGCGTCGCCCAGCGTGGCTGAAGGGCTCGCCCGACCACGCGAGCTTCAGCAGCTCGATACCCTCTTCGACGCGCCTCGGACGCTCTGCGAGCGAGCGCCCGAACATCTCGAACTCGGATGGAAGAAAGCCACCGGCGACAACGAGCTCGATACGGCCGTTGCTGATATTGTCGATCACCGCCACATCTTCGGCCACGCGCAGCGGATCGTGCAGCGGCAGTACCAGCGCCGAGATCCTCAAGCGGATTCGTTCGGTCCGGCCCGCGATGGCGGCCGCGTATGCGAGCGGCGCTGGCAGGTAGCCGTCGTCGGAGCCGTGGTGCTCGGATAGCATGATCTCGTCGAAGCCGTGCCGATCCGCCCATTCCGCCATCTCGAGTCCAGCCCGATAGAGCCGATCATGTCCGGTGGCGAACCCGGGCGAGCGCATGTCGAGCCGAAGGATGAGATGCATGGGCGCCTTCTCGGCGATCTCGGCCTATCAGTCGGCTCGCTTCATGGGCACGTAGAGCGTGGCATCGCCGCGACGGATCAGCATCAGCACGCTCTTGTCGGCGGACTGGAGTTGATCGCGCAGCTGCGAGAGGTCTCCGATATCGTTGCGATTCACTTCGAGAATCACGTCGCCCCGCTGTAGCCCCGCGTCGTCGGCCGGGCTTCCCGGTTCGACCTCGGTGACCACGACGCCGCCCTCCTCGACGCCGAGTTGTTCAGCAAGTTCGGCCGTCAAGTTCTGAGCGCGCAGCCCGAAGACAGCCGGGCTGGATTCGTCGCTGCCCTGCTGAGCCAACTGGGGCTCTTCGAGCGCGCCGACCTTCACTCGGACGGTTCGCTTCTTGCCGTTTCGGATCACGACCACGTCGACCGGCTTGTCCACCTTCGTCGAGGCCACGACCCGGGGCAGCTCCCGCCATTCGCTGATCGCCGTGCCGGCAAACTCCGTGATCACGTCGCCGCGCTCGATGCCTGCCTCCTCGGCCGGTCCGTCGGGCAGCACGCGAGAGACGAGCGCGCCCGAAGCGTCCGCCAGGTCGAACGATTCGGCGAGCTCGGGTGTCAGCCCTTGGATCACGACACCCAGCCAGCCGCGCGTCACCCGTCCGTCCGCTCTCAGCTGCGGCAGAATCTGCTTGGCCATGTTGATCGGAACCGTGAAGCCGATCGTGTTGGCGCGAGGATTGATGGCTGTATTGATGCCGATCACCTCCCCCTTCATGTTGATGAGCGGTCCGCCGGAGTTGCCCGGATTGATGGCGGCGTCGGTCTGGATGAAGTCGTCGTAGCTTCCGCCGATCACGTCGCGGCGGTGCATGGCGCTCACGATGCCCGCCGTCACGGTGTGCTCGAGGCCGAATGGGTTCCCGACCGCCACGACCCAATCGCCCGGCCGCACCTTGTCCGAATCGCCGAGCGCGATGGCCTGCAGCACCGTCTCCGGTTCCACCTTGATCAGTGCGATATCGGTCTTGGGATCGCGGCCCACCACCTTTGCTTGGCGTTCACTGCCATCCTTGAAGGCCGCGACGATGCTATCCATGTCCTCGACGACGTGGTTGTTGGTCACGATGTATCCGTCGCTGGAGATCACGAATCCGCTGCCGGCACCCTCGCGCTTGTGGCGCCTGTGTGGCCCACCGCGGCCGTTGAACGGAAAGCCGAAGTGCTCTTCGAACTGGGGCGTCATCCCGGGGATGCCACTCACCGTCTGGGACGTGCGGATGTTGACGACCGAGTGCGAGACGCGCTCCGCCAGATCGGCAAAGCTGGTCGGCACGCCGGACGGGATCAGCTCCGGGATCTTGCTCTCGGTCTCCCAGAAGGGCTCGATCGGTCCGGAGGTTCCGGCTGCGTGCCGGCTGCCGGATTCATCCGACTTCTTCCCCGTGATCTTGTCGAGTGCGTCGGCCACTCCCTTCGGCCAATCGGCCTGGACTTCGAGTGGACCGGACGCGACCAGCAGGATCATGGCGGCGCTCGTCATCAGTAGGATCGTTGCGAATCGAGTCATTCGTGCTCCATCGTTCGATGATGGCCGACCATGCCGGCATCCTTGTTCGCTCTCGTTCCTTGCTCTCTTCTTTTCGTCGTGTCTTCGCGCGCCTGTTCTTCGAGACAGGCCGGGACACGGAATCAATCGCGGTGTCAGCGCAGGGGAATCGTCACATGGTAACGGCCGGGCCCCCGTTGAACCACGACGAGCGCGCGATCGCGGCCTCGCAGGCTCAGTGCCGCCCTCCTCAGGGCCTCCCTGTTCTCGAGGGCGAGTCCGTTGATACCGAGAATCAGGTCGCCTGGCTGCAGTCCGAATCGGGCCGCTGGCGACGCGCGCCGGACAGCGGTCACCTGGAAGGCGCCCGTCGGATTCGGCTCCAGCTGCAGCCCGAGGAAGCGGCTGATCAGCTGTTCGGCGACATTCTCCGGGATCTTTTCGGCGACGACGCTGACCTTCAGCGACTGGCTGTCGCGCCAGAGCTCCAGCGACAGCGCCTGGTTCGGCGTCACGCCTTCGAGTATCTCGAAGAGCTGTCGCGCGGATTCGAGCTTGTGCCCGTCGAGCTTCACCACCACATCGCCGCGCCTGATGCCGGCACGCTCCGCCGGGCCGCCCGGGTGTACGTCGTTGATCAGTGCGCCGAACAAGCCTCTCGGAAGCTCCATGACTTCGCGCAGGGCCGGGTCGAGGTCCTGAAAGTCGATTCCCAGCGTGACCGGCAGGACCTCACCGTGCTCGATGAGTTCCGCGACCACGCGCTTGGCGACGTCGATCGGGATCGCGAAGCCGATTCCCTCGGCGTCGCTGTAGATGGCGGAGTTGATTCCGATCAGCGTTCCTTCTGCGTTGAGAAGGGGGCCGCCCGAATTGCCGGGGTTGATCGAGGCGTCGGTCTGGAGAAAACCGTGGAAGGCCTGTTCGTTGGCCCGAATCGAGCGGTCGAGGGCGGAGATGACGCCGGTGGTGACGGTATTCGACAGCCCGAATGGATTGCCAATTGCGATGACCGGCTCTCCCACCATCAGGTCGGACGAATCGCCCGGGGCGATCCACGGAAGCTCTTCTTCGCTCTCCACCAGCAGCACGGCCACGTCGTTGCTGGGGTCGGCACCGACCACGCTGGCAGCGAACTCGCGGCCATCGGCCAGCGTAATGCGAATGCGGCTGGCCCGGGCGACGACGTGCTCGTTGGTGAGCACGTGTCCCTCGCCGCTGATGACGACCCCGGAACCAAGGTTCTGGAGCGTGCGCGACGCACGAGGCTCGAAGAAGTCACGGAAGAAACGATCGAAGATCGGGTCGGCGCTGTAGCGGCGAAATGGGCTCCGATTCGAGACGACCTGCTCGGTCGTGATGTTCACCACCGCCGGTCCGACTCGCTCTACCACGCGGACCGTCGCGGTGCGCCGCAGGAAGGGATCGTTGGCCTGTGCGTCGTTGGCTTGAAGTGCGCCGGCGAGCAGGAGCAGGCAGACGAAGATCGCGGTGTGGGGTGCGAAGTGGCCGGTCTCTCTCATGGACGTCTCTCTCGTGCCCGAACCAGCGGAAGGGCGGCGCTCGGCTCGCGAAGTGCGGCCACGCGAGCTTACAGGGTATCGCCCACGGGGCCCGCTTGTCGCGCCCCCCGCGGATCGGTATCGCACATCCGGCGCCGTACTCGTACCCCCCGAAACTTGCTGACTATGGCCCCGCTCGAGCGGGGACGGTTCAATGGGCCGAGGAGAGTTCGCCCTTGGAAGAGTGGATTTCGCAGTGTGCCGTCGATTTTGAGCGCCGCTTTGCGCGTGCTCCCGAAGTTGCGGGTGTGGCGCCCGGGCGCGTCAACCTGATCGGCGAGCACACCGACTATAGCGATGGGCTGGTCCTGCCCTGCGCCATCGATCGCCACACCCTGGTGCTCGCCGCACCCCGTGACGACGGGCGCGTTCGCGCCTGGGCGCGAGACCTCGGGGAGTCGAGCGAGTTCGACATCGGGAGACTCACGCGTCGCGGCGGCTGGATCGACTACGTGCAGGCGCCGTTCTTCGCTCTGGCGGAGCGCGGAATCGAGGCGCACGGCCTCGACTTGGCGATGAGCAGCCGGGTGCCGATGGGGGCGGGTCTCTCGAGCTCCGCGGCGCTTGGGCTGGCGGTGATGGGCGCGATCGACACCGCGCAGGGTCTCTCGCTGGACGCTCTCACGCGAGCCCGCGTGGTGCATCGGGGCGAGAGCGCGTTCGTTGGCGTGGAATGCGGCATTCTCGACCAATTCGCCAGCGCGCTGGGGCGCGAAGATCACGCGCTGCGGATCGACTGCCGCAATCAGCAGGTGCGCCCGATCGCCTTTGCGGGCGAGCGGCTGGCGATCCTGCTGGTCCACTCGGGCGTCGAGCGGGCCCTGGCGGCAGGCGCCTACGGCCGGCGCGTGATGCAGTGCCGCCGCGCGCTCGAGCAGGCGCGCGTGGCGGGCGTCGCCGGTGATGAGCTGCGCAGCCTGCGCGATCTGTCGCCCGCAGACCTCTGCGCACTGGAGCGCACTCTGGAGCCGGTCCTGCTTCGCCGCGTGCGGCACATCGTGACCGAGAACGCGCGCGTAGACGCCTTCTGCGCCGCTCTTGAAGCGGGCGATCACGCGAGGCTCGGAGAGCTGCTCGCCGCGGGCCAGAGCAGCCTGCGCGATGACTTCGAGGTCTCGACGCCCGAACTCGACGCGCTCTGCGAGCTGGCCGAGGGCGTTCCCGGCGTGGTTGGCTCCCGGCTGACCGGGGCGGGTTTCGGCGGCTGCACGCTGCACCTCGTCGCTCCGGCCCAGCTCGCCCCGGCGACCGAGGCAATCGCAGATCGTTTCGAGCAACGCTATGCGCGCCGGCCTCGAAGCTACGGAGTGCGCCCCGCTGCAGGGGCGTTCGCCCTTGCCCTGGGGCAGCGCTGAGTGCTGTGTCAGCGCGCTGAAGCACCACCCCCGTCCAGAGCTTCGCGCAGCTCGGCGGTGGCTTGTGCCGGATCGTCGGCCATCAGGATGGCACCGGTGACGGCGACGCCGGCCGCGCCGGCCGCGAGGCTGCTACGCGCTCGCTCGGCGTCGATGCCGCCTTGTGCCAGCAGCGGGACGCCGTGCTGCGCGGCCTCGCGCAGCGTGCCGGGGCCGAGCGCGGGCCGACTCGCCGGTTTGGAGTGCGGGTCGAAGATCGGGGCCAGATGGGCGTAGCTCACGCCGGCGCCTGCCGCCGCCGCCACCTCGTCGGCAGTATGTGCGGAGACGCCGATCAGCGCGCTGTCGCCGAGCAGCCCGCGCGCCTCGCACGGCTCGAGCGCGTCGAAGCCCAAGTGGGCGCCGTCGGCACCGATCGCCAGAGCGATGTCGATGCGGCGGTTCACGATGATCCGCAGCGACGGGTGGGCGCTCCGCCCCGCCTCGACGAGTTCTTGCGCCCAGTCGAGCCAGGCCGCGCCCTCGAGCTCGCGCTCGCGTAGCTGAAGCCAGTCGACGCCGGCCCGGGCTGCGCCCAGCACGGCCTCGGTCAGGGGCTGCCGCGAGACGCGGCGATCCACCACCAGGCACAGGATCGGCCGCGGGCGAGCTGCTTCGGGCACGGCGGTCGGACCGGCTCAGAAGCTCGCGAGGCCGTCCAGCGGGCTCGAGGCCGAGGCGTAGAGGCGGCGCGGCATGCGGCCGGCCTCGTAGGCCAGCCGTCCCGCCTCGACGCCGAGCTTCATCGCCAGGGCCATCTTGAGCGGGTTCTTGGCGTGGGCGATGGCCGTGTTCATCAGGAGAGCGGTCGCGCCCAGCTCCATTGCGACGGCGGCGTCACTCGCCGTGCCGACGCCGGCGTCGACGATCACCGGCACCTCCACCGTTTCCAGAATGATGCGCAGGTTGGCGGGGTTGCGGATCCCCATGCCGGAGCCGATCGGGGCCGCCAGCGGCATTACGGCCGGGCAGCCCATGGCGGCCAGCCGCTGGCACGCCACCGGGTCGTCGGTGATATAGGGCAGCACGGTGAAGCCATCGTCGAGCAGCACCTGGGCGGCCTCGAGCGTGGCGGCAACGTCGGGGTAGAGAGTGCGCTCATCGCCGATCACCTCGAGCTTGACGAGATCGGTGTCGAGTAGCTCTCGCCCCATGCGCGCCGTATTGATCGCCTCCTGTGCGCTGAAGCAGCCGGCCGTATTGGGCAAGATGGTGAAGCGCTCGGGAGAGATCACGTCGAGCAGCCGGGGGCCCTTGGCGGCGTCGAAGTTCACGCGACGCAGCGCCACGGTCACCATCTCGGCGCCCGCCGCCTCCGCGCAGGCGAGGTTCTGCTCGAACGATTCGTACTTGCCCGTCCCGATGATCAGGCGAGAACGGAAGGTGTACTTGCCCACCGTATACGTTGCTTGCGGGTCGGACATGGCTCAACCTCCACCGACGGCTTCCAGGACTTCGACGCAGTCGTCTGCCGAGAGCTCTCTGCTCGCGTGACCCGAGCGCGGCACGACTTCGTGGTTGACCGCGACCGCCACGCGACCTCCCGCCAGTTCGAGCAATGCGATCAGCTGCGTCACGGTGCAGCCCGGCGGGATCTGCCGTGTTTCGCCGTTGACCGTGATGGAAACGGAGTGCCCGTAGGCGGGTTGCTGCTGGGACATCTCTCGCGGGACCTCGGCCCTTGCAGGGCGACGGCTCGACAACGTACCGGAGGCTTTGGCGTGCCGCCGCTGGTGCGCGCTCGATTTGTCGGCTTTCTGCCGCTTGGTGTAGCGTTTGGATGGGACGGTGCTTGCGATTGTCGATTCGGTCCGAGGGGGGGGGTGAGGAGTGATCGGTCGGCGCCCGAGTCTGGCCATCATCGATCTGGCGGCGCTGCGCAGCAACTTCGCGCTGGCGCAGCGTCTGGCGGGTGCGCGCGAGGTGATCGGTGTCGTGAAGGCGGACGGCTATGGCCACGGCGCGGCCGCCGTGGCGCGTGCGCTGTGCGCAGCGGGCTGCCGCCGTCTCGCGGTGGTGACCGTGGGCGAGGCCGCGGAGCTGCGCGAGGCCGGCATTGCCGCTTCTCTGCTCGTGCTGGGTGGTCTGGGCGACAGTCGCGAGGCAACACTCGCGAGCGAGCTCGAGCTGACGCCCGTCGTGCATCACCGCAGCGGGCTCGAGTTGGTCGCCGAGGTCGCTCGCAGAGCTGAGCGCCCGCTGCCGATTCAGATCGAGGTCGACACCGGCATGCGCCGCATGGGCGTGTCCGCCGAGGCGGCGGTCGAGCTGCTGGCAGAGGCGGCGGCTGAGCCGAGCCTGCAGCTGGCGGGCGTCTTTACGCATTTTGCCTGCTCGGATGACCCGGGCCCGGAGTCAGCACTGGAGCAGATCGCCCGTTTCCGTGAGCTGCTGGCGGTCGCTCGGCAGCGCGGCATCGAGCCCGGGCTGGTTCACGCCGACAATTCGGCGGCGCTGCTCACCGGAGAGGCCCTGTCTGCGGCGCTTCCTGAGGCCGGTGCGGTGCGGCCGGGCCTGATGCTTTACGGTGTTCGCCCGGCACCGCAACTCGACCGCGAGCGCCGCCTGCGCCCCGTGATGAGTCTGCACAGCCACGTCGCGGCCATGCGCCCTGTCGCGGCCGGGGAGCCCGTCGGCTATGGGGCGACTTACCGCCCCGCGCGGGCGACGCGAGTCGCCACCCTGCCGATCGGCTACGCGGACGGCGTGCCGCGCTCGCTCTCCAACCGGGGAGCGGTCTGGCTGGCCGGCGCCCGCAGGCCCCTCGTGGGGCGCGTCTCGATGGACTACATCACGGTCGATGTCGGGGACGCCCCGGTGGAGCTCGGCGATCGGGCGACCTTGTTCGGCATCGCCGACTCGGCGGGGGGAGACAGCGGCACGTTGCCGGCCCGCCTGCCCGTGGAGGAGCAGGCCGAGGCGGCCGGCACGATCGCCTACGAGCTACTCGTGCGCGTGGGGGGCGCGCGTGTGGCCCGCAGACTGGTCGCCGACGGCTGAGCGCGCAGCGCGAGGCGCTGTGCGAATTGACTTCACAACGGCACCCGGGTAAAACAGCAGCGAGCCGCGCATCCCGCTGCCGTATGAACGTCCCTCCAGGAGGATTCGATGCCCCCCACTGACACGCCGTGCGCGGTTGCGCGCGCGCTGCTCTCCGTTTCGGACAAGACCGGCCTGGTCGATCTCGCGAGAGGCCTGGCCGAGCTGGGCGTCGAACTCGTCGCTTCGGGTGGCACAGCCCAGGCCCTGCGCGACTCCGGCCTGCGTGTGATCGACGTCGCCGAGCTCACCGCCAGCCCCGAGATGCTCGGTGGCCGCGTGAAGACGCTTCACCCCACGGTGCACGGTGGCATCCTGGCGAGGCGGGATCTGCCGCAGGATCAGGCCGACCTCGAGGCCAACGGGATCGGTCCGATCGACCTCGTGGTGGTGAACCTCTACCCGTTCGAGGCCACCGTGGCCCGGCCCGATGTCAGCTACCAGGAGGCGATCGAGAAGATCGACATAGGCGGTCCCTCGATGGTGCGCTCGGCGGCCAAGAACCACGCCCATGTGGGCGTCGTCTGCGATCCCGCCGACTACGGCGACGTGCTCTCCGAGCTGCGCGAGCGGGGCACACTCGGCGAGGCCACGCGCCGTCGCCTCGCCCTCAAGGCGTTTCGCAGCACGGCATGCTACGACGCGGCCATCCAGGGCTGGCTCGCCCAGCAGGTGCAGGAAGACGGCGACGACCCCTTCCCCGAGCGACTGATCGTCTCGCTTCGCAAGGGGGCCGTGCTGCGCTACGGCGAGAACCCGCACCAGGCCGCCGCGCTCTACGGCGAGTTCCTCGACAACGTGCAGCAGCTCCACGGCAAGGCGCTCTCCTATAACAATCTGGTCGACGTACAGGCGGCGCTGGCGCTGATACTCGACTTCGAGCCGGCCGATCGCACGACAGCGGCGATTCTCAAGCACAACACGCCGTGTGGCGTTGGCGCCGGAGACTCGCCGCTCGAGGCGTACCGGCGTGCCTTCGAGACCGATCCCGATTCACCCTTCGGCGGCATCATCGTCTGCAACCATCCCTTCGACCTCGCGTTGGCCGAGGAGGTGGATAAGATCTTCACCGAGGTACTGGTCGCGCCGGGCTTCGACGAGGACGCCCTTGCTCTGCTGCGCAAGAAGAAGAACCGCCGGCTCCTGTCCTTCGACGCAGCGCGGATCGAGGGGCAGCAGCTCGAGTGGCGCCGGGTCTACGGCGGCGTGCTGCTGCAGCAGCCCGATCTCTCCGCGGACGAGTTTGCCGGTGCGAAGGTCGTGACCCGTGTCCAGCCGGATCCGGCGCAGCGCACCGCCTTGGAGTTCGGCTGGCGCGTCGTCAAGCACGTCAAGAGCAACGCCATCGTGTTCGCCGACGCCAACCGCACGCTCGGCGTGGGGGGTGGGGCCACCTCACGCGTCGATGCCGTCTACGCAGCCGCCGCCAAGGCGAGTCGCGTCGGGCTCTCGCTCGAGGGATCGGTTCTGGCCAGTGATGCCTTCTTCCCCTTCCCCGATGGCCTCGAGACAGCCGTCGAAGCTGGGGCGCGGGCGATCATTCAGCCCGGCGGCTCCAATCGTGACGAGCAGGTCATCGAGGCCGCCGATCGCCTCGGCATCCCGATGCTGTTCACCGGTGTGCGTCACTTCAGGCACTGATCTCAGCCGAGCGCCTGGCCACCCGACGGCGGCTGGGGCGCGGGGGAGTCGTCTCCGTGAAGGTTCTCGTCGTTGGCTCGGGCGGTCGCGAACACGCGCTGGCCTGGAAGATCGCGGGCAGCTCGCGCGTCGACCGCGTGCTCGCGGTGCCGGGTAGTGTTGCGATGCAGCAGGTCGCCGAGTGTTTTCCCGCGCTGGCGGCCGGTGACCTCGATGCTGTCGTCGAGCTGGCCTGCAACGAAGCCGTCGATCTGGTCGTCGTCGGTCCGGAGGATCCCCTGGCCGCCGGCTTGGCGGATCGCCTGCGCGAGGCCGGAATCGCGACCTTCGGTCCGTCGCAAGCGGCGGCCCGGCTCGAGGCGAGCAAGGCGTTCGCGAAGGACTTCATGCGACGCCACGGTATCCCCACTGCGGCCTACGGGACATTCGAAGATCTCGAGTCGGCGCTGGCTCACGTGCGCAAGCTGGCGGGGCCCTGCGTCGTGAAGGCGGATGGACTCGCCGCCGGCAAGGGCGTGGTCATGTGCGAGACACTCGCCGAGGCCGAGCGCGCCCTGCGTGAGATGATGGGGGAGCGGCGCTTCGGCGATGCGGGCGAGCGGGTCGTGATCGAGGAGTGGCTCCGGGGTGAGGAGGCCTCCTACTACGCAGTGAGCGACGGCAGCAACATCGTGACGCTGGCCGCCGCACAGGATCACAAGCGCGCCCTCGATGGTGATCGAGGTGAGAATACCGGCGGCATGGGGGCCTACTCGCCGGCACCCGTCGTGAGCGAAACGGTCGAGAAGAGGGTGCTCGAGCGCATCATCCACCCGACGATTCGCGGGATGGCCGCCGACGGCCATCCCTACACCGGCGTGCTCTTCGTCGGCCTGATGATCGATGCTGAGGGTGATCCCTACGTGGTCGAGTTCAACGTGCGCTTTGGTGATCCCGAGACGCAGCCGTTGATGCTGCGCATGGACGGCGACATCGTCCCCATGCTACTGGGGGCCGCCCACGGTGGCCTCGACGCCACCGCAGGAGTGGCTTGGGGTGATGCCGCGGTATGTGTGGTGATGGCCTCCATGGGCTATCCGCGCTCCTACGAGACCGGCAAGCCGATCAGTGGGCTCGCCGAGGCCGAGTCCGACGACGCCGTGGTCGTGTTTCACGCCGGCACCCAGACGGACGGCGCGGGTGGCTTCGCAACGAAGGGCGGCCGCGTGCTCGGCGTGACGGCTCGCGGAGCCAGTGTGAAGGAGGCGCGCGATCGGGCCTATGCGGCGGTCGCCAGGATCGGGTTCGAGGGCGCCTGCTATCGCGGCGACATCGCCTTTCGCGCTCTCGAGCGTTGAACGACGATGGCCGGCCGCATCGCAACCCGCCCTGATCGCCCGCCCTCGGAAGTGGGCGATGACCGTCGCATCGAGGTCGCCCTCGAGCACCTGCGCTCGAACGGTGCGGTGGCGTTCCCAACTGAGACCGTCTGGGGACTGGCCGCGCGAGCGGCCTCGCCCGTGGCGATCGATGCACTGCGGGCCTGGAAGGGGCGCCAGGATGACAGGCCGATCTCGTTGCTGGTGAGCGGCGAGGCGGCCCTGGTGACGCACGGCTTCGAGCTGTCCGGCCTGGCGCGTCGTCTGGTGGATGCCTTCTGGCCCGGTCCGCTGACGCTGGTGCTGCCCTGTCGAGCCCGCTTCGCCCCCGGCGTGGCCGCCCCGGGCGGTGCAGTCGGCGTGCGCTGCAGCTCGCATCCGGTCGCCGCCGCGCTGGCATCCGCCGCCGAGGCTGCGGGGCTGGGGCTGCTCACGGCTACCAGCCTGAACCGCACCGGTGACCCGCCTGCTTGCTGCGAGGTCGAGGCCAGAGCGCTGTGCCGCGCTGGGTCCGGCTCGCCCCACGTGATTGCCGTCGGCGCTGACGATGCAGGCGCCGAGAGCCCGACCAGCGTGATCGATCTGACGCGCGAAACGCCCGCGGTGATTCGCTGGGGCGGCTTGACCGCGGATGTGCTGCGGCCGCTGCTCGGGTCGAATATCGATGGAGGAGACAAGAGCGAATGACCGTCGCCCGACCCTTTCGCGCCGTGCGCTACGACCCGAAGCGCGTCGAGCTTTCCAACGTGATCGTTCCCCCGTACGACGTGATCGCGGCCGACGAGCGGGGCCACTTCTTTGACCGCGATCCGTACAGCGCCATCCGATTCGAGCTCACGCGCAACGTGCGCGACGAGGTGGCCACCGACTACGCCGAGATCGCGGCGACGCTGCGTTCGTGGTGCGAGAACGGCGTGCTGGTGCAGGACGCTGAGCCCGCTTACTACGTCATGCGTCAGCGCTTCGAGGCGCCGGGCGGGGAGACACTCGAGCGGATCGGCTTCTTCGCCGAACTCGCGTTGGCGGAATACGACGAGCAGGTGGTCCGGCCGCACGAGCGAACGCTGGCCGGGCCCAAGGCGGACCGCCTCAAGCTGCTGCGCGCTGCGCGCGCCAACCTGTCGAGCGTCTTTCTCCTCTACGAAGATCGCGAGGCCGAGCTGGCGGCGCTGCTCGAGTCTGCCTTCGATGGCGGCGGGGCAGGCGCGGTGCTGGGGAGCGCCGTCGACGATGCGGGCGTGGAGTACACGCTCGCGCGGCTGGCGGGGGCCGAGGCGATAGATTGCGTGCGCGGATTCTTGCAGGCTCGCGCCTGTGTGATCGCGGACGGACACCACCGCTACGAGACGGCGCTCGCTTATCGTAGAGAGCGGCGCGCGGCGAACGGCGTAGAGAGCCGCGCCGATGCGCCCTACGAGTCGACCTTGGCCTACTTCGCCAACGCCTATGCACCGGGGAGCCTGCTGCTGCCCATCCACCGCGTGGTGCGCCAGGTTGCCGCACCGGCGCCGGAAGAGTGGGTGGCGAAGCTTCCCGGATGGCAGAGCAAGCGGATTGTTCTGGCGGACGTGGACGCGCTGGCTGGGGCGCTGGCCGAGCACTTGGCACCCTTGGCGGACCGCGCGGCGTTTGCCGCTGACGACGGCGGGGGCGAGTTGCGTGTATTCTGGCAAGAGGAGCCACTTGGCGAGGCGCTGATGGTCGACATCGTGGAGAGCGACGTTTTGGCCGAGGTGTTCGCGCTGAGCCCCGAGGCCATTCGAGATGGAGCAGTGAGCTTTCCCAAGAGCGCCCAGCGGGCCGCTCAAGAGGTGAGGGAAGGGCATGGGACGGTGGCGCTGTACCTGAATCCGCTGTCCCCCGAAGATGTCTTCCGCGCCACCGCCCAGGGTGAAATCATGCCTCAGAAGTCGACGTTCTTTTATCCGAAGGTGCCGACGGGGATGGTCTTCCGCCTGCACCGAGACGCTGAGTGAGCCGGCGGCGTCCGGGCCGTCGCCGCAGCCAGCCGAAGTTGGTCGGTTCGCTGATGGGCACCGTCCTGAGCGAGCTCGGGCTCGAAGCCGCTTCGGCGGCGTTCCAGGTCTCCCAGCGCTGGGAGGAGGCAGTCGGGCCCGAGATCGCCCGCCACTGTCGCCCGATCGGCCTGCGGGCAGACGTGCTCGAGCTGAGCGTGGACTCCAGCGTCTGGTGCCAAGAGCTCCAGCTCCAGCGGCTCGAAATCCTCGAGGCATTGCGGCGGGTGCTGGGCGACGAGTCGCCTGGAGATCTTCGCTTCCGAGTCGGTTATACTGCGCGCCCGTGATCGGTGATAATCCTCAGCCAACGGAGCCCGCCGCCGATGCGACGCCGGCCGAAATGAGCTGCGATTTCTGTCACGAGATTGTTCCCAGCGTGCGGCGGGTGGCGCTCGATCGCGAGTATGAGCGACTGAGGACGCCACACGCGGTCATGTACGCCTGCTCGAGCTGCTTTGAGAAGAAGGAGCGCAGCCGCATGGGCCTGGAGCGGGGTTAGCGGCGACGTTGATCTCTTGTTGACCCTCCCGGGGTGATTTCCTAGATTTGCCGGCCGCTCAGGCGGCATCGCCGCAGTCGGGCCAGGTGGCCGGGGCGGGTCGTCGGTATGAGCCGACGAGGTGGGCTGTCCGTACAACGGGCAGCGGCCGGAGCCAGAGCGACCGGGGTCTCGCTGCGACGCCTCGTTTCCCTTGATCTCCCGAGCAGCTCGCTGCGAGGATGCTCATGAGATGAAGGGCTGAAGGACGAAAGGATCCGCCGAACATGGTGAAGATTCGCCTAACCCGGGTGGGCTCGACGAAGCGCCCCTTCTACCGCGTGACCGCCATCGACGAGCGCAAGTCGCGCGACAGTCGCCCCCTGCAGTTTCTGGGCACCTATGATCCCAGGCCCGAGCAGGAGGAGATCAAGCTCGACATCGAGGGGATTGAGGCCTGGGTCGCCAAGGGCGCCCAGATGAGCGGAACCGTGAGAAGCCTCGTGAAGCGCGCGCGCGGTCGCGCGGTGGCGACCGTCGCAGGGGGTGCCTGATGGCCGATGAGAGCGCGCAGCGGGGTGCGGAGCTGATCGAGTTCATCGCCAAGGCGCTCGTGAGCGAGCCGGACGCGGCCAAGGTGAGTGTGACGAGCGACGGCCGCACGCTGGAGCTCGAAACGGACGATGCTGACCGAGGACGCGTGATCGGTCGCCAGGGTCGTGTTGCCAAAGCGATGCGGGCGTTGCTCGGCAAGTTGCGCGGCGGCTCCGACTTGCGGCTGGACATCGTCGACTGAATCTCCTTGCCGGCCAGCCACGGGAGCACGGCCAATGGGCCTGGCGGTGAAGCTGCGGCGGGTCCGCACAGGTGTCTGACCCCGAGCGCGTAGAGCTGGGATGCGTCGTCGGGGCCCACGCGCTGCGCGGCGAAGTGCGCGTGCGTTTCTTCGGTGACGGACCGCAGAACCTGCTGCGTCTCGATGCGGTCTGGCTGGGGGAGCACCGCGGGGATCGCGATGCCAGTCGCTATGAGATCAGGCACTCGGGCACCGGCCGCCGCGGCGAGGTTCGCCTGGCCTTGGCCGGGGTGGAGGATCGTAGTGCGGCCGAGGCGCTTCGCGGATTCCTGGTTCTCGGCGGTGAGGCATCTCTTGAGCCGCTCGGCGAGGATGAATTCTATTGGCATCAGCTCGTCGGGTGCTGGGTGGAGACCCAGCAGGGCGAGTCGGTTGGCCAAGTGAGGGAGATCTGGCAGACCGGCGGACATGACGTGCTGCGGATCGACACGCAGGATGGGCGTCAGGTGCTTGTGCCCACGGCCCGCGAGATCATGACACGAGTCGATCTGGACGACCGGCGCATCGTCATCAACGCTATTCCGGGTCTGCTCGAGTAAGTGGGCGGACCGGTCCGGCCGGGAAGGGCGGTTGTGCTCGAAATCGACGTCATCACGATTCTTCCGCGGCTGTTCGATGCGTTCTTGGTCGAGTCGTTCATCGGCATCGCGCGTGACAAGGGGGCGGCGCGCGTCGCCGTGCACGACCTCCGCGATTGGGCCACGGATCGCCACCGCAAGGTCGACGACTCTCCCTACGGGGGTGGACCCGGCATGGTGATGGCCCCGGAGCCGCTCGTGCCCGCCATCGAGGAGCTGGCCGGCGAGCGGGGCGCCAAGCGGCGGGCGCACGTCATCTGCTTGTCACCCCAGGGGCGCCGACTCGACCAGGCTCGCCTTGTCGAGCTGGCGGGCGCCGAGCGTCTGGTCTTGGTCTGCGGGCGCTCCGAGGGCATCGACCAACGCGTGCTCGACCTGGCGGTCGACGAGGAGATCTCGATCGGCGACTACGTGCTCTCGGGCGGTGAGGTCCCGGCGATGGTGTTGATCGAGGGGCTGACGCGCCTGCTGCCCGGTGTGTTGGGTAACCCGGCGTCTGCACTGAGCGAGTCGTTTGGGGAGGATCTTCTGGAGGGACCGCACTATACTCGGCCGCCCGTTTACCGTGGCCGGGCAGTGCCCGAGGTTCTGAGGTCGGGTGATCACGCCGCCGTCGACCGGTGGCGTCGACAACGGGCTCTCGAGTGGACGCGAGAGCGGCGGCCCGATCTGCTCGATTCCGATGAGAGGGCCGAGCCGGGAAGCGCTGAGACGCAGAGCCGGCGAGATGTCGGACGTGCGTGCAAGAGCGAGAAGAACTGAAGAAGGTGGGAGAGAGGGGACGCGCCATGAGGAGCCTGGACTTCGTTGAGAGTGATTCGCTGCGCCGCGATCTGCCGCCTTTCCGCGTGGGCGATGCGGTGCGTGTGCACGTGACGGTCAGAGAGGGCGAGAAGGAGCGTATTCAGGTCTTCGAGGGTCTGGTCATCCGACGGCGTGGCGGCGGCATCAGTGAGACCTTCACCGTGCGCAAGATCGCGAGTGGTGTCGGGGTCGAGCGTGTCTTCCCCGTGCAGTCGCCACTCGTGACCAAGGTGGAGATCAAGAGCCGTGGCTATGTGCGTCGCTCGCGTCTCTACTACCTGCGCGAGTTGAGAGGCAAGAAGGCGCGCCTGCAAAGCAAGGTTCGAGATCTCTCCGACGTGCTCTCGCCCGCAGAGCTGGAAGCCCGTTCTGTCGAGGCGCAGGCCGTGGTCGAAGAGCCGCCCGAGCGCGTGGAAGTCGCCGAGCCGGTTGCCGACGACGGCGGGCTGCGGGGCAAGGCCCGCAAGCGGGCCAAGGCCAAGGCCAAGGCCGAGCGGCGCGCCACGTCCGAGTCGGGCGCCGCCGCGGACGCTGAGGTCGCCGAAGCAGAGGACAAGAGCGAGGAGAACTGATCACCTGCTCTTGCCCACCGGCAGTCGAGAGGCCGTCGCGCGTCCGCGCGGCGGCCTTCGTACGTTACGCCTCGGAAGTGCCCTCGCGGCCGAAGTCGTCTGATAGACGAACCACGTCATCGAGTTCGGGCGTCGAGACCTCCACCAGCTCCACCTGCTCGGCCAGCGCTTCGAAGCGGTGCTTGCGTCCGATCATCACCCGCCGGTGCTCGCCGGGGCCGAGGTCGTGCGTCGCGATGTCTCCGGCCTCGTTCTCCAAGTGCAGGCGCAGCGTCCCTCGGATCACCAGTACCGACTCGTCCTTGCGCTCGTGGTACTGCAGCGAGAGTCGCTTGCCGGGATCGATGGTGATGATTTTTCCGACATAGCGATCCGTGTGCGCCCAGATCAGCTCATGACCCCAGGGCTTCTCGACCCGTCGCGCGCTTCCCGCTGCCAAGGTTCCGCCTCCACGCTCGCCGGTGGGTGTGCAACCATAGCGCGCTAGTCTCCGGCATCGAACGCCCCCTTCAGATGTTCGACGCGCCAGCGGCGCTGGCCGCGCGGTGGGTCGGATTGCACCTGCCAGCCAATCACATCGAAGCGGACACGCAGCGCGTCGCAGGCGTTCTCCTCGAGCCATGCCGCCGCGCCGCGGACCAGCCGTGCGCGTTTGGCGGCATCCACGGCGAGCTCGGGCGGGCCGAGACGCATACTGCGGCGTGTCTTGACCTCCACGAAGACCAGCAGCGATCCGCGGCGTGCGACCAGATCGAGTTCGACACCGCCGGCCCGGACGTTGCGGTCTACGATGCGATACCCTCTACGCGCCAGAAAACGCGCTGCCCGAGTCTCGCCCTCGGCGCCCAAGGCGAGGTGATCGCTGGGTACACCAGATTTCAACTCGAGAGTCTCCGCGGGACCGCGGGCGTGTCAGGGGGAGACTCGAGAGCGTAGCCGACAGGGGCGGTCGATGGGAACGGTCCACGTGGTGTCGACGCCGATCGGGAACCTCGAGGACATTACGTTGAGGGCGCTGCGTGTGTTGCGCGAGGTCGATCTCGTCTTCGCGGAGGACACGCGGCGCACCCGCATCCTGCTGGACCACCACTCCGTGGTCGCCCGTCCGCGCTCTCTGAACGCCCACAACGAGCTCTCGCGCATCGAAGAGGCGCTGGCCACGCTGCGCCGGGGGGGCTCGATCGCGTTGGTCTCCGATGCTGGCACGCCTCTGATCTCCGACCCGGGCGTGCGCCTGATCGCCGCGGCGATCGCCGACGGACACAGTACCGAGCCGGTCCCCGGCGCTTCCGCGTTGCTCGCGGCCCTCTCGGTGAGCGGTCTACGTCCACAGCCCTTCAGCTTCCTCGGCTTTCCACCGCGCAAGGCCGGTGCCCGTCGCAAGCTCTTCGAGGCCTACCGAGCCCGGCGCGAGACGCTGGTGATCTTCGAATCGCCGCACCGCGTGGGAGAGACACTGGCAGAGCTCGCCGAGCTGCTCGGAGACCGGCGGCGCGCCTGCGTGGCGCGCGAACTCACCAAGCTGCACGAAGAGATCGTGCGGGGCGGGCTGCGCGAACTCGCCGAGCGCTTCGCCGGGGGCGGCCGGGGGGAGTTCACGCTGGTCGTGGAGGGCGCGGACGTCGCCGAGCCTGCAGCGGTGTCCGACTCATCCCCGGCGCTGGATGTCGACAGCGAGATCCGCGCCCTGGTGGCCGAAGGGCTGCGGCCGAGGGAGGTCGCGTCGCGCTTGGCTCGCGTTTCCGGTCTGCCGAGGCGGGAGATCTACGCACGCGCTCTGGCGGCACGTAGTGCGCCGAAAGAGGTCGAGCGTTGAGCCGCATAGAGGAGCTCAGCCGGGTGCTTCGCACCGTTCGTCACATCCGTCCGCGGCAGGCGCTCGCGCAGGCGCTGCACAGCGTGCGCGGTGTGGGTGCGCCAGCGAATCTCGCCGACCCCGTCCGCGAGCTGCGGGTCGAAGGCGTCAGCGTGCCCTTTCTCTCTGCACCCGCCCACGCCCGCTACGACGGGCGCCTGCACGTCGAGCTACTCAACCGTGGCGTCGACTTCGCCCCGGAGATCGATTGGGACTACGCGGGCGAAGGGCCGCTCTGGTCCTATCAGCTACACCAGCTCGACTACCTGCGCTCAGCGTCACTGACGCCCGGGGCCCGCGGCGACTTGCTGCTCGACTGGATCGAGCGTCATCGCGCGGGTATCGGCTGGGATCCCCATCCGCTGAGTCTACGAACACTCTGCTGGACGAAGCTCTTGCTCACTCCGGGTGCGCTGTCATTGGGTCCTGCCGAGCGCGCTGTCGTGTATCACTCGATGGCGCGACAGATCGAAACCCTGTCGCGCAATCTGGAGATACGGCTGCAGGCGAACCACCTACTGTCGAACCTCATCTCGGTGGTGTGGGGCGGGATTCTCTTCACCGGTCGGCGCGCGGATGTCTGGCTCGGCCGGCAGAAGATGCTGTTGCGCGAGCTACGCGAGCAGATTCTGGCAGACGGCGCGCATATTGAGCGCAGCCCAATGTACCACTCGCTACTGCTCGAGAACCTGCTCGACCTGCTCAACCTGACTCGTGCAGCGCCCGGGCGGGCGGCCGCGCCGCTCGTGGCCGAGATCGAACAGTGCAGCGCGCGCATGCTGGGTGCGCTGCGGCTGTGGCTGCACCCCGATGACGAGATTGCACTCTTTGCCGATTCCGCCCTCGGCGTCGCGCAGCCCGCCCGCGAGCTCGAGCGGTATGCGGCCGGATTGGGCGTCACAGCGCGGGAGCCGGCGCGAGCCGGCGTGCTCGAGCGAGCCGGCTACGTGCGTCTGGGCTCGGAGCCCTTCTGTCTGATCGCCTCCGTCGCGGGCCCGATGCCGAGCTATCAGCCGGGCCACGCCCACTGTGATGCGCTGTCCTTCGAGCTCTCCTGCGGCGACGAGCGGATCGTTGTAGACACAGGTCTGTGTGAATACGTGCCCGGTCCACAGCGCGACCGAGCGCGCAGCACGCGGGCGCACGCCACACTGGAAGTGGCCGGTGCCGAGCAGGCCGAGATCTGGGCCGCTCATCGCATCGGCGGTCGCCCGGTGGTGCAGCTCGAAGAGGTGACGCCGGGCGAGCGCCTGCAGGCGAGCTGCGTCGGATGGTCCACCCGAGACACTCTTCACCGGCGCGTCTTTCAGCTTCGCGGCGGCGTGCTCGAGATTACGGACACGCTCAAGGGCCGATCTCGACCGGTTCGTCTGACGCTGCCCCTGGCGGTTGGCCTGAAGCCGCGGCTTGCCGGCGCCGGGGAGGCGCGGCTGGCCCTGTCGAGCGGTCGAGAGCTGCGCATCACGTTGCCGTCGGAGGTTCGCTGGCGCATCGAACGTGCGCCCTACTACCCCGAATTCGGTCGACGGCTCGAGCGTGCCTGTCTCGTGGGCGAGGCGGAGGCGTTTCGTTCGGGGTGCTGGCGCTTCGCCATCGAGGCCTGACGTCGCTCCGCCGTCAGAAGGGCACGTCGTCGAAGTTCGGCGGGGGCTCGTCGGGCGGCGGTGGTTCGTCGGCCGAGCCAGCTCGTTCGCGTTCGAGTGTCCAGACGTCGAGGCTGTTGAAGTACTTCACCTCGCCCCGCGGACTCGTCCATTCACGGCCCCGCAGGCTGAACTCCACCCGGACCGCATCCCCCACGCTGAATCCATCGAGCTTCTCGCAGCGATCACCCGTGAGCTGAAAGAGGACGAGCTGGGGAAAGCGCGGATTCTCCTCCAGTGCCAGCACGAACTCCCGCTTGCGAAAGCGCTCGGTTACCTGCTGCGCGTCGAAGATCGCGTGCAGCTTGCCGCTGATTTCCATTCCCATCACGCCCAGCATAATTCGCACCAAAGAAGAAGCACACCCCGGCCGCGCCGAATTCGGAGATCTTTCGCGACTGGGCTCGGCCGGACGCCTCGGTGCTCCGGCCAGCACGCGCCTCACCTGCGGTAGACCGTGCGTCCACCAATCACGGTCTCGAGTACCTTGATTTCGTCGATGTGCTCGGGGTCTTCCAACGGGGAGCGCGAGAGGATTACCAGATCCGCCAGCTTGCCGGGCTCGAGCGATCCCTTGTCGGCCTCCTCGAAGTGCTGCCGGGCCGCATTGATCGTGACTGCCCGAAGCGCCTGCATCACGTCAATCCGCTGCTCCGGTCCCACAGTGAATCCACTGCGCGTACGTCGATTCACCGCCGCCCACACCAGGCGCAGAGGCTCCATCGGCACGACGGGGCTGTCGGCGTGGATCGTGAAGTGCAAGCCCCTCTCGAGCGCGCCCTGGGCGGGACTCATGCGTGCAGCCCTCTCGGGTCCCATGAAGACCTTGCGATGTCGGTCACCCCAGTAGAATGTGTGCAGGCTGAAGAAGCTCGGGATGACACCCAGCGCCCGCATGCGATCGAGCTGATCGTCGCGCGTCATCTGCGCGTGAATGACGATGTGCCTCGCGTCGAGCCGCGGGTGCGCGTGCTGTGCCCGTTCGAACGCGTCGAGGATGTCCTCGATCGCCGCGTCGCCGTTTCCGTGTACGGCGAGCTGGAGTCCGGCCGAGTGGAAGTGCTCCACCTGCTCGATCAGTTCATCGCGCGGGATTCTCGCATAGCCGCGATAGCTGGGATCGCCACCGGGGGGCACGTGATAGGGCTGGCTCAGATAGCCCGTATAGCCCTGAATCGACCCGTCGGCGATAAGCTTCACAGCCCCGAGGCGCACGCGGCGTAGGTCCCAGGAAGGGGGCTTCAGCTCGCCGCGCAGGATCGCGTCGGCGGCCTCGGGGTTCGGCCAGATCACGAGGCGAAGCGGGATGACACCGAGCCAGGTGAGCCAATCGAGAGTCCGAATGAGCCCCTTCGTCGTCGCGCCGCTCTGCGCTGTCGTCACGCCCGCTCGGAGATAGAGTTCGGCGGCGTGTCGCACGATTGTGAGGCCTTGCAGTGCCGATGGCGTGAGGAGTTGGTGGATGGGGTCGATCGCGGTCTCCTCGAGAACGCCGTCGGGCTCGCCCGTCTCGGCATCGCGACGAATGAAACCGCCTTCGGGATCGGGCGTGCCAGCGGCGACGCCAATCTGTGCGAGACCCATGCTGTTGGTCACTGCGAGATGCCCCGAGACGTGTAGTGCTACGACCGGATGCCGAGTCGAGACTCGGTCCAGGTCTCGCCGCGTCGGGTGGCGCCGCTCGGCCAGCAGGCTGTCGTCGTATCCGACGCCGATGACCCACTCGCCGGGGCTCGTCTCGGCGGCGCGCTCCGCGAGTCTTGCCACCGCGTCGTCGATGCGCTCGACCGGGCCGATCGGGGGACTGTTGAGGTCGACGAAGACGGCTGTGATGCCCGCGCCCGGGAAGTGACCGTGCGCATCGATGAAGCCGGGCAGTAGTGCGCGGCCGTCCAGATCGATGATCTGCGCGTCGCTTCGCTCCGCCCAGTCGCGCAGTGTTGCCTCGTCTCCGAGCGCGGCGATCCGATCGCCATCGACCGCCAGCGCGTCGACCACGCGGTTCTCCGCGTCCATCGCCAGAATCGGTCCACCCACGTACACTGTGCGGCCGAGCCGCGGCGGCGACGCCCAGATGACCGCGACCAGCGCGAGCAGAGCGAGCGAGAGTATGAGTCCAGCAAGAATCCGAAGCGGTTTCACGCGGCCATGTTAGCGGAGAAGGCGGAGTGAACGGGATCGATGCGACGATCGATGCCTGCGTTCGGCCCGCCGCCGAGGCGCTGTCGGCCCTTGTCTTCTTCAAGATCTCCATCGCCGGGGCGGAGCTTCCGCTCGTCGTTCTCTGGCTCGCCGGAGGCGCCGTCTACTTCACCCTCCGTTTTCGCTTCATCAATATTCGCGGCATCGCGCATGCACTGAAGCTGCTCCGCACGCCCCTACGCGCAGAGGGAGCAGGCGAGGTATCGCACTTCCAGGCACTCTCCACCGCGCTCTCGGGCACGGTCGGGATCGGGAACATCGGCGGCGTGGCTGTGGCCGTCTCGCTGGGCGGCCCCGGCGCGGCGTTCTGGATGGTCGTCGCGGGTCTGCTCGGGATGTCGACGAAGTTCGTCGAGTGCAGCCTGGGCGTCATCTACCGCCGAGAGAATGAGGACGGCAGCGTATCGGGCGGGCCCATGTACTACCTGGAGCGCGGCCTGGCGGAGCGGGGCCTTCCCCGCTTGGGTCGCAGCCTCGGGATCTTCTACGCCGTGGGGATCATCATTGGGTGCTTCGGCATCGGAAACATGTTCCAGTCGAACCAGGCTTTCGTGCAGATTGTTGGCGTAACGGGCGGCGCAGAAAGCTGGCTGGCAGACAAAGGTTGGCTCGTCGGCGGTGTGATTGCGGCCGTCGTCGGCGTTGTCGTGATCGGTGGCATTCGCAGCATTGCTGGCGTGGCGGCGCGGCTGGTGCCATTCATGGCCGCCCTCTACTTGGTCGGTGCTCTGTTCATGCTCGTCATGAACAGAGAGGCGTTGCCGTGGGCCTTCGCCGCCATGTTCGAAGGCGCATTCACCTCGGCTGGGGTCGGAGGTGGGGCGCTGGGCGCCATGATCGTGGGCTTCCAGCGTGCCGTCTTTTCGAACGAAGCGGGAATCGGCTCGGCGACCATCGCCCACTCGGCGGTGAAGACCAGCCAGCCCATGACCGAGGGGTTCGTCTCACTGCTGGAGCCGTTGATCGATACGGTCGTGATCTGTCACGCTACGGCTCTCGTCATCATTACGACGAGCTACTTCGAGCCGGCACTGGGGAGCGGCCTGGGTGGCATCGAGATGACGTCCGCCGCCTTCGAGCGCAACCTGAGCTGGGCGCCGTATCCGCTGTCGATCGCAGCCACGCTCTTCGCCTTCTCGACGATGATCTCCTGGTCCTACTACGGACTCAAGGGGTGGAGCTACCTGTTCGGCGAAGGGCGCCGCACGGGAGCCATCTTCAAGGTGATCTTCTGCTTCTTCGTCGCCCTCGGCTGTACGCTCAAGCTCGAGTCGATTCTCGACTTTTCCGACGCCCTGGTCTTCCTGATCTGCGTTCCGAACGTCTTCGGCCTATACGTGCTCACGCCGGTCGTGGCGCGGCACCTCAAGGCATATTCAAGTCGTGAAGAGTGAGACACTTCGGAGCAGGTGTGTACGATCACCGGCCTACGGGTGTGACTCGGTAGACGATCGCTTCGTCAGTAAGCGTCCCCGGCAGCTTTGCGTGCCCGATATCAGCCAGCTGCACTCGCGCTGGCCCTTTCGCGCTCGCTACTGTGATCTCGCCATTCGCGTCGATTAGATCCAGAGTGGGGATCGGCAGAATACACTGAACGATGTATCGAGCGCTGAGTACTCGCGCGTCGCGCTTGGCCGCATCCATCGGCAGCGGCGAGAAGTGCTGTAGCCGCAACTCCGGCCGAGCCAGGCTGAGGGGCAAGCTCGGATCCGGGATGCAGGCAAGATGAACCCGGGCGGGCTCCACGGGCAGGAGCGCGGCGATCTCGTCTACGAAGTGATGATACGGTGTTCGCTCCTCCCGCACCTCTGTGATGACTCCGGCGACGGCCGCAGGTGACAACGAGATTCCTCGCTGCCACAGGATGACCAGCGCAGTACCGCCCATCACGCTCAGTGCAAGAATCGGAATCACGAGAAGTGCCCGACCCCATGTGCGCGGTCCGCTGGACTCCCGGGAGCGCTCTCGGCCAATCGCAGTCAGCCACAGAAGAGCGATGACTGAGGTTGGGAGCATGTAGACCGAGTACCACATCTCGTCGGAGAACCAGAGCAGTAGCAGCCACGAGCAGTGAGCCACGAAATGCGGGCGGGCGTTGGGGAACTGGCGCGCGAGCCAGGCCCAGGCGACGAGCGCCGCGAGCCAGATCAAATGGGCGGCCTCTCGCATCTCCGAGTAGCCGGAGGGCAGTCGCGCGAAGCGGCCCCAGAAATCGAACGCGCGTGACGCCTTTCGGACGAGCTGGAGCTGCCACTGGGCGATGAAGAGATCGAGCGTCGTACCCGCCCAAACGAGCCAGGGGAGTAGCGGAATGGCGAGGCCAATCAGCCAGTGGCACAGACGAGCGGCAGGACGGGTGCCGTTCGCACCGTCCCGGCGCAGAATGCCCTGCGCGCTGGCGACGAAGCTCGCGACGATGGCGGCGACGCCGATCGGGTGTGTCAGCAGAGCCAGAGATGCGAGCAGGCCGGATGCCAGGCTCGCCGTCTCGATACGCCGCCTCGGGCACACGCCAGAGGCGGCAGTGAGTTCACGCGGTTTCGTTTCGCAGTCGCCAGTGGCGAGCGCGAGCGATGCGAGAGCCAACGTCAGCGACAGTAGATCCATCCTGCCCAGTGTCGAAGCTCGAATCCACGTCGGGTCTAGCGCGACCAGCATCACGAGCACACATCGGAGCGGCCACGGCAGCGCCAAGCGGCATCCGACCCAGAACAGCGTCGCAAAGCCGAAACAGGCGATGGCAACCGACAGCAGCCTCATCGACTCGATCGAGACGCCGAGAAGCTGGAACCAGCCGGCCAGCACGAGAAAATAGAAGGGGGGAACCCAGTGAGTCGTGCTCTCGATGCCCGGGGCAGCGCCTTGCATGAGATTCGTGCCGGTGCCTTCACCGGCGATCGCGGACTGCGCCGGCCCCGCGAACAATGCCTCGTCCGGCCATACGGGTGGGTGATTCATGAGACCGGAGCAGATAGCGGCGAGCCAGATCCAGACGGCCAACAGCAAAGCGGAGAGCACTGCGAGGTGAAGACGCTTCAGGCTCGACACGGCATCGCCCCGATCAAGTCCGGACTCTTGCGAACGATTGGCGTGACGGCTGTTGCTTGCGTAGCTGCAGCCAGGGTTCTCCAGGGCCTCGGCTCATGTTGCACCACTCGTCGTGAGCATGGCCGGTAGGTTACCTCGATCCCGGCCAATGCCGGCGAGGCGAGTGGGCAGGCATGCCGGTCGTGCTCGATGGCAGAGTGCGCGCGTCGAAGGCATGCGCGGCGACGCGGTCGACAACCAACTCGCTCTACACTCTCGTGATCGAGCGGCGTCGTTCCGGTTGGCCCCTGCGGGAACTTCGTCGAGCAGGCAAGCTTGGTCCGCTCTCTTCTGCGAGCCGATCAGCCTGTGCTACACCTGCGCTGCACCTCTTGATCCGTGGCTCCCCCCCCCCGGTCGAGGGGGCGCGCCGTCCGCGTGAAGGCCGAGATGTTCAGGTGCCCGGCGCTGGTTTTGTCATCGGAAGTTGGTGTCCGCCCCCTGCCCAGCCAGTAAGAGGCGTCGAAGTCAGTGACCCCGCAGCCCAGTCCTGGAGAGCGGAATGGCCAGTGAGAGCGGGCCGCGTTCGTTCCAACTGAGGCTCTTCTGGCGTCGCCTGGTCCCCTTCTTCCGCCGCGAGCGGCGGCTCTACGGTCCGGGCGTGTTTTTTGAGCTTCTCACGCTCGGAACGGCGGTGATCTATCCCCAGCTGATTCGGATCATCGTCGACCAGGGCATACAGACCGGTTCGATGCAGCGCACCAACGAGCTCGTTCTGCTGATGGTCGGCGTGCTGATCATCGCGAGTATCGCGACCTACATGAAGAGCTATCTCCTCGACATCGCCGCCCAGCGGGTCTCCATGGCCCTGCGGAAATGGCTCTTCGGGAATCTGATCGTTCAGGAGATGGGCTTCTTCGACGAGCAGAGCACGGGCGAGCTGATGGCTCGTCTTGATGCCGATGTGGCTCAGCTCGGGTTCACGATGCGCCAGCTCGTGCCGGAGCTGATTCACTTCAGCCTGCTGGGGAGTATCGCCGCCGGGCTGATGATCTACACCGCCCCGCTTCTCTCGGGGGTAGTTCTAGTCGTCGGGCCGGCAATCTGGATCGGGTCTTCGATTCTCGGGCGCTTCATGCGCAGGCAGTCCGCTCGCGTGCAGGAGCGCAACGTGAAGGTCATCCAGGCCGGGCTCGAGGCCCTGGCGGGAATCCAGACGGTTCGTGTCTACCACCAGGAGCAGGCCGCGGTCAATCGCTATGCTGGCGCCTCTCGGTCGCTGATCGAGGCCGCGAAGCGTCAGGCCAAGGCCACCTCACTGCTCCAGTCCTACACGAACTTGCTCAGCGAGGGGGCGGTTCTGCTGGCCATCTGGGTGGGTGCCGTACTCATCTCTGGTGGCAACATGACCGCCGGCTCACTCGTGACGTTCATTCTCTATGCCGCCATGGTGATGCGATCCGTTCGCAACGTCGCCCACGCGGCAGCCGAGGTGATGCGCGCCCAGGGTGCGACGCAGAGAATTTTCGCGCTGGGCGAGCGTGCCACCCAGATGCCGACCGGTGGAGGCCATGTCCCCGATGAGGTCGAGGGGCACGTGCGCCTCGAGGATGTCCACTTCACCTATCCCACGCGCCCCGAGAGCGCGGCTCTTCGCGGCGTCAGTCTGGAGATTCCCCGAGGCGAGGTCCTGGCCTTCGTCGGCGCATCTGGTTCGGGCAAGTCCACCGTCGCGAAGCTGATCGCCCGCCTGTACGACCCCGATCGCGGTCGCATCCTGCTCGATGGCCACGATCTGTGCGAGCTCGACATCGCCTGGCTTCGCGAGCACGTGACGTTGGTTCCCGCCGAGGCCACGCTCTTCGCCTGCAACGTCGCCGACAACATCCGCTACGGCCGGGCGGATGCCACCGACGAGGAGGTGAAGGAGGCGGCTCGTATCGCCCACGCCGACGAGTTCATCGACCGACTGCCCGCTGGCTATGAGACCGACGTCGGCGATAGCGGCAGGCTCTTCTCGAGCGGGCAGCGCCAGCGAATCGCCATCGCCCGCGCCATCTTGCGCCGCTCCAGGATCCTGATCCTCGACGAGGCGACGGCTGCGCTGGACGCCGAGGGTGAGGCGTTGGTCAAGGAGTCTCTTCGCAAGCTTCCCGACCACCCGACGATTGTCATCGTCTCGCACCGGCTCTCGACCATTCTGGACGCCGATCGCGTCGTGCTGGTTCGGGACGGCATGATGATCGCCGAGGGTACGCACTCCGAGCTGCTGAACTCGTCCGAGCCCTATCGGGACCTCGTAGAGAATCAGCTCGTCAGCGACTGAGATCGCTTCTAGCCCGGATTATTCATGGAGCTCCTACTGCGGCCGCAGTAGGAGCTCCATGAATAATCCGGGCTAGGAAAGGAGCTTCTCAAGCTCGGCTTCGTCCAGCACGCGCACGCCGAGCTCGCGAGCCTTGTTCAGCTTGCTGCCGGGGCTCTCGCCCGCGACCAGGTAGTCGGTCTTCTTTGACACTGAGCCCACCACCTTGCCACCCGCATTCTCGATGCGCTTCTTGACCTCATCGCGCGCTGTGCTGAGCGTGCCCGACAAGACGAAAGCCGTTCCATCGAGCGAGCGTTTCCCGGGCTCGCGAGGGGCCTCGATCGGCGGCCAGCGCACGCCGAACTCGCGCAGCCGCGCGACCTCAGCGCTGTTGGCCTCGTCGCTGAAGAAACGGGCCACGCTCTCCGCGATGGTGGGGCCCACACCTTCGATCCTCTCGATTTCTTCTGCGCTGGCGTGCAGCAGCGGATCGAGGTCGCCAAAGTGCACTGCGAGCAAGTCCGCCAGCGTTTCGCCGACGTGGCGGATCCCGAGCGCGATCAGGAATCGCTGGAGTGTGGTCTCTTTCGCTCGCTCGAGGCTTGCCACGAGGTTTGCCGCAGAGCGAGCCCCCATGCGCTCGAGGTGTGCGAGCTGCTCTTCACTCAGCGTGAAGAGATCCGAGAGTCGGCCGACCAGAGTCGCATCGACCAGCTGCTCCACCAGCTTCTCTCCGAGTCCGTCGATGTCCAGAGCACCCCGGCTCGCCAGGTGGCGCAGGTTGTTCTTGAGCTGGGCCGGGCAGTCGAGGTTGGGGCAGCGCGTCACCGACTCACCTTCCAGCCGGATGCTCTCACCACCGCACTCGGGGCAGCGAGCCGGTAATCGGTAGCGTTCGAAGCGTGCGTCGGCACACGCTGCTTCGGTGCGCGTCGAGAGCACGATACGTACGAGCTGCGGGATGACATCGCCCGCCCGCTGAATCACGACCGTGTCGCCGACGCGAATGTCCTTGCGGTCGATCTCGTCCTGGTTGTGGAGAGATACACTGGAAACGATGACGCCTCCGACGCGCACGGGCGCGAGCTTGGCGACGGGCGTCAGTGCACCGGTGCGCCCCACCTGAGCCTCGATGGCTTCGACGACTGTGATCGCCTGCTCGGGCGGAAACTTGAAAGCGATGGCCCAACGCGGGGAGCGCGACAGCGTACCGAGGATCGCCTGCTGGTCGAGGCGGCTAAGCTTGAACACCGTGCCATCGATCTCAACCGGCAGCCGGTCGCGTGCCTCGAGCAGCTCGCCATGCAGCGACATGGCCTCGTCGAGGCCCCGGCAGGTCCGCCATTCCGGTGAGACGACGAAGCCCCAGCGGCTCAGCGTCGCCAGGACTTCCGCTTGGTTCTTGGCAGACCGCGGCATTCCCTCCGCCAGCGAGTAGGCGCGAAACTCAAGGCTGCGAAGCCGATCGTGGTCGATCTGGTGAATCTGGCGCAGTGATCCAGCTGCGGCGTTGCGCGGGTTGGCGAACGGCTCGTCACCGGCCGCCAGCCGCGCGCGGTTGAGCGTGGAGAAGGCCGCCAGAGGGAGCACGACTTCACCGCGGATCGAAGCGATTTCGGGCAGCGGGCCGCCGCCTGCCGAGAGGCGCGCGGGAACGGATGGGATTTCGCGGATGTTGCGGGTGACATCCTCACCGACTCGTCCGTCCCCTCGGGTGAGGCCCTGTGCCAGCTCGCCGTGGCGGTAGATGAGCTCGACCCCGGAGCCGTCGAGCTTCGGCTCCCCGATCAGCTCGATCTGCTGGCTGCCCCGATCGAGCTTGCGGCCGAGCCGCTCGACGAACGCGCGCATCTGATCCGCATCCATGGCGTTGTCGAGCGAGAGCATGGGAGAGCGGTGCGGGGCCGTCTCGAAGCCGGCTGCCGGCTCGGCACCGACCCGCTGCGTGGGTGAGCCCGCTGAACGCAGCTCGGGAAAGCGGGTCTCGAGGTCCTGAAGCTCACGCAGCAGGCGGTCGTACTCGGCGTCCGTAATCTCGGGACGGTCTTCCTGGTAGTAGAGCCGGTTGTGCTGCTCGATCTCTCCGGTGAGCTGCCGGGCTCTGCGGCGGGCCTCTTTGAGTTCCGAAGGCTCCAAGAGCTGCGTCCCCCAAGGAGAACCCCGTTAAAGATGGCGCTCGAACGGGGCGATGAGTGCAAGGGACCCGTGTCTCGCGACGGGCAGCCGCCGGGACCATAACACGCTCGTCCAGCGGTGTTGCGAGAGCGATTGCGGAGGCGTTGGTGGGCAGGTTGGCCGAGCAGAAGAGCAAGAAGGCGAGCGCCGGGGGAGATCTCGAGGCCCTCGCCGGTGAAACCGTCGAGGGCGTGGCTCTTTGCTGCGGCGGTCGCATCGACTGGGCGAGCCAGCGCCTGGCGGAGATTCTGGGAGGGGGTTCGCATCAGGAGTTGGTGGGACAATCGTTCGACACGTTGCTGACGGACCTCGGCGGCGGCCACCCGAGCCCGGCTGCACAGAAGCCCGTCGAATGCGGCATCCGCGGCTTTGAGCCGAGTGGCCGCCGGGTGCGCGTGAGCTGTCGGCTGCTGGGTGGCGGCGGCTCTTCGCGCGAGCTGTGGGTCGTGTCCGACGATTCGAGTGCGGCGAGACTTCGCCACGAGCTGTGGCGGGTGAGCAGCGAGCTGCAGGGCGCCAATCGCGAACTCGTCGACCTGCGCGAACGGCTCGGGCGCGAGGTCGCGGAGCGCGAGGAGCTTCTCAACGTCGTGAGTCACGAGCTGCGTACACCGGTGACCGTGATCGCGGGCTACAACCGGTTGCTGCTCTCGCCCGTGGTAGGAGAGCTCAGCGAGCGGCAGCGCACTTTTCTGACCGAGAGCGAGAAGAGCTGCCGGCGGCTCGATGCGTTCATCGAGAATCTGCTCGAGGCCTCTCGCGACGGTGCCGTCGAGGCGTCCCTCGAATTGGTGGTTGGCGCTCTCAGCGTGACGGTCAAGGAGGTACTGCGCTTCCTGCGACCGCTGATCGACGAGGCCGGGCTGTGGGTCGAGCTCGACCTCGATCCCGCCGCGGATCGGGCGAACTTCGATACCACTCGAATCGAGCAGGTGCTCACCAACCTATTGAGCAACGCGATTCGATACAGCAAGGCCGAGGGGAACATCAGGATCTCCTCGCGCCGCATCGAAGCTGCTGGGCATGCCTTCGTGGAGATGTCGGTGGCGGATCAGGGTCCTGGCATTTCCAGCGTGGATCGCGATCGCATCTTCGAGCCGTACATGCGCGGTGAGGCCGATGATACGGCGGGTGGTCTGGGGCTTGGCCTGGCAATTTGCCGGCGCATCGTCGAAGCCCACGGCGGCGTCATCTCGGTGGCGGATGAGGCGGGTGGGGGCAGTCGGTTTTCCTTCACGCTGCCGTTGGTGGACGAACTCCAGGAGGTGAGCTGAGCAGATGGCGAAAGCGCGGCGTGGCAAGCGAAAGAGCAGCGCGACTCGAGGCCGTCAGGCCGCGGCGCGCCGACCGCGCATCTTGGTCGTGGATGATGCAGAGGGCATTCGCTCGTATCTGGCGAACCTGCTCGGTGTGAAGGGCTACGAGGTCGACACGGCTGAAGACGGCCGGAGCGCCCTGGCTCTGCTCGAAGGAGGTGCCTCACCGGATCTCGTACTGCTCGACATCATGATGCCCGGCACCGATGGCATAAGGACTCTGGAGCTGATTCGTGAGTTCGACTGCGACTTGCCGGTGGTGATGCTCTCGGTGGTGGGAAACGCCGCGACGATCGTTCGGGCGATGCAGCTCGGCGCAGCAGACTACGTCAACAAGCCATTCGAGGAGCGCGAGCTGGACCAGATTCTGTCGCGGCTGTTGTCGGTGGACTGCGACGGGGGTGTGGCTGCAAGCGGCGCGGAGGCGTTGAAGGCCGCGGTCTGGCAGAGCCCGGCGATGAAGAAGATCCGCGAGGTGATTGATCAGATCGCCGACACGGACGTCACCGTGCTGATTCAGGGTGAGAGCGGTGTGGGCAAGGAGATCGTGTCCCGAGCCGTCCACGCGGAGTCGACGCGAGCCGACGGACCCTTCATCAAGGTGAATTGCGCCGCACTTCCCGAGGACCTGCTCGAGAGCGAGCTCTTCGGCTACGAGAAGGGTGCCTTCACCGGCGCCCACGCCCGCAAATCCGGCAAGTTCGAGGTGGCGAGCGGCGGCACCATCTTCCTGGACGAGATCGGCGAAATGAGCCCGGGCCTGCAGGCCAAGCTCCTGCAGGTGCTGCAGGACAGTCGCTTCACCCGCCTGGGTGGCAATCGCGAGGTGACGGTGGACGTGCGCGTGGTCTGCGCCACGAATCGCCCGCTGCTGGAGATGGTGTCGGAGAATAGCTTTCGAGAGGATCTCTTCTTCCGTCTCAACGTGGTCAATATCCAGATTCCACCGCTGCGAGAGCGCCGCGACGAGATTCCCGCGCTGGTCCAGAGATTCGTCGATCGCTACTCCGCGGCCTACAAGAAGCCTCACCGCATGCCATCAGACCGTCTGATGGTCGCCTTCGGTCGCTACCCGTTCGCCGGCAACGTGCGAGAGCTCGAGAACATGATCAAGCGCATCGTGGTGCTCGAGAGTGAGGATTCGATTCTCGAAGATCTCGCCCGTCGCGAGGCGGGTGAGCGCGGTCGTCGCGATTCCTTCGAGGCGCTACTCGAGGAGATCGAGCAGACGGCGGGCGAGGTTCCGCTGCGCGAGGTGGGCCGTCGCGCGGCCATCGAGGTGGAGCGTGGGGCCATCGAGTCCGCCCTCGCGCAGACCGGCTGGAACCGCAAGCAGGCCGCCAAGCTGTTGGGCGTGAGCTACAAGACACTGCTGCAGAAGATCCGGGACTGCGAGCTGGAGGCCGAGGGGTAGGGAAGCAGCGGTCTGCATCTCCCAGGTGCCGAGCAGGTATCATCTCTGCAATGCTCTCGGGACGTCCAGCGCACTCCACGTGACGTCGGCGGGAGGTGAGATGAAGGTCCTGGTCACCGGCACGGCCGGCTTCATTGGCGCCGCGGTTGCGCTGCGCCTGCTCGAGCGCGGCGACGAAGTGATCGGCGTCGACAATCTGAACGACTACTACTCGGTCGAGCTCAAGAAGGCTCGGCTCGCCCGCCTCACACCCAACGAATCCTTCACCGACCTTCGGCTCGACCTCGAGAACGCGCCGGCACTGTGCGAGATATTCGCCAGCCAGCGGCCGGAGCGTGTCATCAACCTCGCCGCGCAACCGGGCGTCCGCTACTCGCTCGAGAACCCCGGCGCCTACATCTCAGCCAATCTGGTCGGCTTCGCCAACGTTCTCGAGGCCTGTCGGCAATACGAGGTCGAGCATCTGGTCTACGCTTCGACGAGCTCGGTCTACGGCGCCAATGAGCGAATGCCGTTCTCGGTCCACGACAACGTCGACCATCCCGTGAGTCTCTACGCAGCGACCAAGAAGGCCAACGAGCTGATGGCCCACACGTACAGCCATCTCTATAGACTTCCCACCACCGGTCTGCGCTTCTTCACCGTCTACGGACCATGGGGACGGCCGGACATGTCCCCCTTCATCTTCATCCGCAAGATCCTCGCCGGGACTCCCATCGACGTCTACAACAACGGCAAGCACCGCCGGGACTTCACATATATCGACGATGTCGTCGAGGGCGTGATCCGCACCCTGGACCACGTGGCGCAGCCCAACGCCGAGTGGGACGGCGCCCACCCGGATCCCGCTACCAGCCACGCTCCGTATCGCGTGTACAACATCGGAAGCCACGCGCCCGTCGAGCTGCTGCGTTACATCGAGATCTTCGAGGAGTGTCTGGGGAAGAGGGCGGTGAAGAACATGCTGCCGCCACAACCCGGCGATGTGCTGCATACCTACGCGGATGTCGAAGCCCTGGCCCGGGACGTGGGCTATCGACCGACGACGCCGCTCGAAGACGGTGTCGGGCGGTTCGCGGCATGGTATCGCGGCTACTTTGGCGTGTAGCCGACGTTTCTCGGCGAAGGCCGTCTCTTGTCCGGAGTATTCCGACGATATACACTCGTTGCCCGCAGCGAAATTCGCGGGCTGGTGGAGGAGGTCAGCACGACCACGACCATCGATCTGGAGAACGCAGAGCAGCTGGTGGAGGCAGTCCGCACGATCCGATCCGATCCATCAGCCGTCGCAGCCCAGGCCCGCGCCGGTCGCAGACGGGTCGAAAGTGGCTTTTGCCGCGCTGATCTCACGCGCCGTATGCTCTCCGTTCTGATGGAGGTGGGAGCGAGAGAGTCATGACCGGGCTGTATGACACGCTCCCCGTGTTCGCACAGAACCTCGCCTGCACCTGGGCCGGCTATCGCCGTGCTCGCGGCCGCTTCACGCCCCACTTTGATCGATGTCTGCGCGAGTGGGAGCAGACCGGTAGCGAGTCACTCGAGACTCTCCACGAGATCCAGTGGACGCGGCTTCGAGTTCTCGTAGAGCGCGCGAGACGGTCGGTTCCGCACTATCGGGACATGCAGCTCCCTCCGGTGCAGGCCATGCGTGATCCGGCAGAGGCGATTCAGCTCACGCTGGGACGGATTCCTCCGCTGGACAAGTCGACATACCGAGAGACACCGGAAAGGTTCATCGCGGAAGACATCCATCCGCGCCGGCTCAAGAAGACAAAGACCGGCGGAACCACGGGCAGTCCCTTGCCGCTCTGGTATACGAACGAGGCTCTCGCGGAAGAGTATGCGACTGTCTGGAGGCTGCGCCGAGCCTGCGGAATCGATCTCTGGGACCCTCACTTCACGTTCGGCGGACAGACCATTGTGCCGTTCGAACAAGCGCGTCCGCCTTTTTGGAGAAGAAACGCGTGGGGTCATCAGATCCTCTTCTCGCTCTATCACATGAATGCGTCCAATCTCGAACACTATGTTCGGGCAATCCATGAGATTCCCACGAGCTATGCGCAGGGCTACCCCTCTTCGCTTCATCTCCTGGCTCGCGCCATGCTCTCAGCTGGCCGGCCGCTTCCCGCCGGTCGACTGGCGGCGATATTCACCTCATCCGAGTCACTGCTCTCATTTCAGCGAGAGGACATCGAACGTGCATTCGGCGCCCCGGTCTGGGATCGCTACGGTACGAGTGAGTTCTGCATTTCGATGACTGCCTGTTCTGAGAAGCGCCTCCACGTCGACATGGAGTTCTGTATTGTCGAGGTCGAGGCGGAGGAGGAGACGGAGAGCTACGTACGAGGTCCGCTCCTGGCGACCGGTCTCGGCAACGACGCGACGCCGTTCTTGCGCTACCGCGTCGGTGACGTGGGGACGCGATCGAAGACCCCCTGTCCCTGCGGTCGGCCGGGCGATGTCTTCCTCGATGTCGACGGGCGGATCGAGGACTATGTCATGACGCCCGATGGTCGTCTGGTCGGACGCCTCGATCACATATTCAAGGATCAGCACGACGTGGGCGAGGCGCAGATCCTGCAGGAGCGCAAGGAAGCGATCGAAGTTCGCGTCGTGCCGAGGGCGGGCTGGGGGCCGGAGAGCGAGCGATCCCTCATGTCCGAGATACGCTCTCGGCTCGGGTCGGAACTCGCGGTCGAGATCGTTCTAGTTGATGAGATCGAGCGAGAGCCCAATGGAAAGTTCCGCGCCGTGAAGTCTCGGATCGGGCGGATCGCACCGTGATTCGAGTGGGTCTCTCGCGAACGCTGCCCAGCTATGCCGGTCTGCAGCCTCCGTATGGGCCGGGAAAGGCATTCCCCGAGCTCGTCGGTTTGCTGGGGCCGCACAGCGAGGACGGGCCGCCAAACCACGTCTACGCAGCGGTGCGTGCGGCTCTGCGCGGAGTCGGTCTGGACGAGCCCCGGTTCGGGACTCGCGACTGGAATCCGCTCGGCGATCTCGTCGCGTTGGGCCAGCGGGTGGTGCTGAAGCCCAACTTCATCCGCCACTGGAACCCGATCGAGGGCGAAGATGCAAGCGTCGAGAGCGTGATTACGCATGGCGCAATCCTGCGGGCCGTTGCCGACTACGCATTCCTGGCCGTGGGCGCTGCCGGCTCGGTCGCGGTCGCCGAGGCGCCACAGCAGGACTGCGATTTCGAGCGCATTCGAGAGATCACCGGGCTCGCTGCCATTGTTGGTTTCCATCGTGACGTGCTCCAGCGGACCCTGGAGATCATCGATCTGCGCCGCGAGACCGTGACCTTCCGTGAGGGCATCATTGTCGACCGCCATCCGCTGCCGGGTGATCCAGCCGGCTACCGCGAGGTGGACTTGGGCGAGCAGAGCTTCTTCGCCGGGTCCGGTCTCTCGCCCACGCGTTTTCGCGGAGCCGATTACGACCCCGGTCCGACCACGGCCCAACACGAGGGCGGGCGTAACGCCTATCTTCTCTCCGAGAGCGTGCTGTCCAGCGACTTGGTCGTGAACCTGCCCAAGCTCAAGACCCACAAGAAGACGGGCGTGACGCTGGCGCTCAAGAACCTCGTCGGAATCAACGGCGACAAGAACTGGCTGCCTCATCATAGTGTCGGGTCGGTATCGCAGGGCGGCGACGAGTTCCCCGACGACCGCCTGATCGACCGCTGGCGCAGCCGGGCCACGGAGATCGCACGACCGCTGCTCGCGCGCGGACGCGCACTGAGGCTGTTCCGGATGGCTCGCCGCATCGAGTCTGCGACGCGCGGCGAGGGGTTTATCCGAAGCGGGAACTGGTACGGCAACCGGACGACATGGCGAATGTGCTGTGACCTCAACCGCTGCCTGTACTACAGCGACAAGGAAGGCCTTCATCTGGATGCAAAGCAGCCCGTGCAAAGTGTGCTCACGATCCTCGACGGCATCATTGCGGGCGAGGGAGAGGGACCGCTGGCCCCTTCGGACGTGCCGCTCGGAGTCGTTCTCGCAGCCGTGGATCCCATCGCGGCAGATCTCGCGGCCGTTCGCCTGATGGGCTTCGACGCGTCCCTGATCCCGAAGATCCGCGAGCTGATGACCGACGCGGGCCCGAGGATTACGGCGGTACGTCGGCCCGAGGATGTCGCTGTGGTGGAGGTCTCGCCAGAGAGCTTCGAAGCGCGCGAGCAGGCGCTGGCTTCGCTGGACGGCGACCGCATCTTCAGGGCCCATACCGGCTGGGTCGGCCATATCGAGAGGCGGGAGACGTAGAGCAATACTGCAGCCCTCCCGAGTGAATTGTGCCGGGGTGAGGAGGCCCGTGGCGCTCGCTGGGGGGCACGCTGGAATCGCGGTTGCGGGACAAGGCCTGCCTGTGAGGAAGTGGGCCGTTTGCGGCTCACCCGCCGGCCAGTGGGCGGATCGATCCTGCCCAAAATAGGAAATTCCTTTCCGTCCCCTCCGTGCGCGATCTGCAACTTCCCCTGCCATAGAGGCCTGGCTGGTGGAATCCGCAGACTCGCCGCGGCCGGCACAGATCCTGCTTTTAGTCAGAGGCCGCAGCGTGCGCCTCGACAAGGCTCTCTCGGCTGACTGGTTTCCGCGCGAGGCGCCTGGCGCGGACGATCGGACCAGTCGGGGAGTGCGCAGGCCGCGGGATTCCGGCGCCGACCAGGAGCCTGACGTACACTGTCGGGTTCCGAGGGGCTGCAAGGGAAGGAACATCGATCCGTCGGAAGGACGATTCGAGAAACCGCCTACCGCAGGCAGATGGAGCAAGCCGTGAAAGTTCTACTCATCGATCCCCCCGACAAGACGTTCACGGGCTACGCGAGGGGCTACTTCCCCCTCGGGCTCACGTACGTCGCTGCCGCGCTGCGGGCCGGGGGTCACGAAGCGGCTGTCTTCCATGCCGACGCGCTGACGTTCAAGCAGCGCACGAACATCGATAACGGCGACGAGTACCGACAGCTCCAGAGCTACCTGGACGAGATCAATAGTGACCGCCACCCGGTGTGGGGCGAAATCAAGAGCGTCCTCAAAGACTTCGCCCCGGATCTGGTCGGCATCACAGCCATGACGATGCAGTTCGGCTCGGTGGTGCGCACGGCACAGATCTGCAAGGACTACGACTTCGACCTGCCGGTAGTTGTCGGCGGTCCGCACGCAACGGACTGGCCCCAGATGGCGCTCAGCACCCCACATATCGACTTCAATCTGGGGGGCGAAGCGGAAGACTCGGTTCAGAAGCTGGCGGCGGCACTGGAGCGCGGCGATACGAAAGCGTTCGCCGAGATCCCGGGTCTGGCGTACCGCGACGGAGGTGAGGTCCGGCGCAATCCCGTTGGGTTACCTCCAAAGGACCTCGACAGCATTCCCATGCCAGCGCGGGACCTGCTGATGCACGCCGACAACTACGACTCGGAGGCCATGGGGATCGTGATGACGTCCCGTGGCTGCCCCTTCAACTGTTCGTTCTGCTCCCACGAGCGTCTCGTGCGATATCGAAACCTCGACAACGTGATCGCGGAGATCCGTTCGGTCAAGGAAACCTACGGCACGACGCAGTTCGCATTCAAGGACGATACGTTCACGACTCGGCGCAAGCGGGTGGTCGAGCTCTGCAAGCGCCTGATCGACGAGCGGATCGACATCAACTGGGACTGCACGACCCGCGCGAATCTGCTGGACGACGAACTCTTGGATCTGATGATGGCCGCCGGCTGCAACATCGTGAAGGTCGGCGTGGAAACCGGCAGTCAACGCATTCTCGAGGAGGTCGACAAGGGAGTCAGCTTCGACGAGATGCGCCAAGCGGCGGAGCTTTTCAACCGCAAGGGCATCTTCTGGAGCGCCTTCTTCATGTACGGGCTGCCGAACGAGAGCGCGGACGACATGCGGGCTACCTACAAGTTCATGAAGGAACTCAATCCTTTCTACGCCGGGCTCGGAATGTACTCACCGATGCCCAACACGGGACTCTGGGACCTCGGCGTCGAGATGGGCCTCGTCGACCCCGATGTGGGCGTCGATCACTTCTTCACGACGAATCCCAAGAGCTACTTCTTCAAGGATCCGTCGCACCGTGTGGCGACCATGACGACTGAAGAATTCGAAGAGATGGCCGACTACATGATGGACAAGTTCAACCATCACAATACCCGGCTCAATGCCTTGGCGCGCCGAGGCTGGGCCCGGCGAAAGACCTATGCCGCCGATTGGAAGATGCTCGTGCACGACTGTCGCAAGGCGCTCAGCTTGATCAAGACCCTGATAAAGAATGAGCTGCCTCTGCCCCTGGACAGGGTCTTCGGATCATCGCCCTTCACCGGCAAGCCAGCGCCGTCGAGGGATTCGACGGAGTGCGACACTTGATCGGCTGATCCGGAGCCTCGTCGGCCCATCGGACCGAGCGCGATCGCTCGCGGCGAACGAGTTCCAAATGCCGTTGAGGGACCGGCCCGCCGTCCCGCTGCCCGAGGAGCTTGGGTACAACCGGCCGTATGGGTGGTTCGCGGGCCACGAGATGGACGACCCGGTCGGGTCATCGCGGGAGACATAGTGCTCATCGCGCCCGGGCGGTCATCGAGTGGCGGCGGCGGGCGCATGAGACCTTCCGGCCCGACGGCGTGCTGGACCACCGGCATCGGCACCGGATGTGGTGCAGCGGCCAGCGGCTTCTGTTCCGGATCAGGGGCGAATGCTCGGGTCTGGGCTCTCACGGGAGCTGGAACGATGAACTGGAGTGAGCCACCAGAGCGGCGCGCCGCGAATCGGTAACACAGCAACACGGCCGCTGAGAGCGGCCACGAGGTGCTGCATGGAATCTCGTTCCAAGGTTCTGATCACGGGAACGACCGGGTTTACCGGCGGATATGTTCTCCAAGAGTTTCTACACCATCGAGATCAACACGTCCTTTCGATACTTGTTCGCAGCGAGGAGAAGGCAAGACGAAGAGGCTACGGTTGTCTGCCCGTTCAGATCCAACAGGGGGACATCGCAGACTCCGATGCCCTATGCCGGAGCCTGGTCGGCGTCTCGACATTGATCGATACAGTGCCGCTCAGTCTCGGCCACACGAGCACTGTCATCGCCGCCTGCAAGAAGCTCGAGACCAGGCGTCTGATAGTACTTGGCAATACGGCTATCTTCACGACCCTAGACGACGAGACCAAGTCCACGATCTTGGCTGCGGAAGACTCCATCCGACTGAGCGGGCTCGACTACACGATCATAAGACCCACAATGATCTTCGGCGCTGAGAATGATCGGAATATGTCTCGGCTGATTGAGTTCATTCGCCGGTTTCCGGCAGTTCCCATCCTGGGCCCGGGGAGAAACCTCCATCATCCTGTCTACGTCGGCGATGTCGCGCGTGCAGTGCTTCAGGTACTGGCGTCGCCGAACACTGTCAACCGAGAATACAACATCGCTGGAAGAGCCCCTCTGACCTTCAATGCGACCATCGATACGATCTCGAGTCTGCTCGGGACGAGAGCCGCCAAGATCCACATTCCTTACTGGTTCTGCTACGCGGTCTTCGCGCTCGTCGAAAGACTCCCACTGCCCTCGTCAATCCGTCTGGAACAAGTGCAGAGACTGAACCAAGACAAGGTGTTTTCATATGAACAGGCTGCGAGGGACTTCGGATTTGCGCCGCTCGACTTCGAGACCGCAATCAAATACGAGATCGAAGAATTGACAGGCCGGAGACATCCGTCACCGGGCTCAGATTCGAGCTGACGGGCACGCTCAACGCGCCCGCTCGAACAGGCGCAGAGCGAGCCCTCCGAGGCACGACCGCCCATCGAATCGGGCTCGGCAAGATCTCTCGCGTAGGCCGCCGCGGTAGACTTCCTCGTCCGACCGGGAAGCGCCGAGCCGTTTCACACGTTTGCGGCGTGCTCGGCGTCTCGGAGCGTCGGGCCTGTCGCGTCGCAATCGCACCACAACGCAGGAATCGTACCGCGACCTGTTCCATGCGCTTGTCAGAGGGCTAGGAGTCGGGTTCTCAGATGGTACTGTTCGGCAATTCGGGTCGGCGGTCGACGAACTGCCTGCACCAAAGCTCGATGCAGACTAGGCTGAACACCAGGTAGCTCGCATCTATGAACCGCGCCCGGTCTCTGCGTACGAGTCGCTCTACCGCCTTGGGGTCGAATAGACCGCGGGCACGCAAGCTCTTGGGTGAGAGCACTTCGTCGACCAGCGGTCGCAGACCCTGCTTGATCCAGCGCCGCATTGGGGCGCCGAAGCCGGACTTTGGCCGGTAGATGACCGAGTGCGGCAGGTACGGTTCCATCGCCTTCTTGAAGACGGCCTTTGTTTCGCCATCCCGCAGCTTGAATCGGGACGGACAGCGTGCTGCCCAGGCTACTACCTCGCGGTCGATCAGCGGCACGCGCACCTCCACGCCCGCGGCCATGCTGACTTTGTCAGTGTAGTTGAGGTTATGGTCCGGCAGGAAGTGCCGCGTCTCCAGGCGAAGCATCCGCGAGAGCGGGTCGGCGTCTGAGGGCAAATCCGCCAGCGTGCGTCGAAGTGGCGTGGTGACATCGGTGTCCGCGAGCCGCGCGCCCAGCTCAGCCGACATTAGATTGCGTCGCACAGCATCAGAATTCCAGCAGTAGTAGGCCATGAGGCGATGTTCCGCCGTCATATCTGCGTAGGCCAGGATGCGGGCCGCTGCCCGCGGAGCCGGCGCATCCAGGCCAGCCACGGGCAGGTGGCCATCGAGCAATACCCTCGCCGCAGAGGCAAAGGGCCTGCGCACAAGCCGGGGAACTCGCTCCCAGGCCCCGTCGAGCGCGATCGCCCTGTGTCGTCGGTATCCCGACAGGATGTCGTCGCCGCCTGCACCCGACATCAGCACCTTGATGCCGTCGCGGCGGGCTTGTCGCGAAATCATCAGCGCGTTGAGCGGCGCCGGGTCGGCCTGTGGTTCGTCGAGGAAGTAGATCAGCTCCTCGAGGTGGTCGATCAGATCGTCGCCCACCCGCATCACCTGCAGATCTGTGCCGAGGTGTTGGGCCACCTGCTGGGCGTAGGGCGCGTCGGGCACATGTCCGTCCACACCGCCCCCTTCGGTGAAGTCGATGCAGTAGCAGGGGATGGGATCGTCGGGCCGCAGCCGCTTCATCAGGGCGATGATCGCGCTCGAGTCGAGCCCGCCCGATAGGAAGGCACCGATCTGCACATCGCTGAGCAACTGCCGCTCGACCGCGTCGAGCAGCGTGCGCTCCAGTGAGAGCGCGCTGTCGGCCAGCGTCCCGGGGGCGTCGCCAGTCGGCTGCGGCAGTGTGTAGTGGTTCCACCGCCGCGCTATGCCGCCGTCCCGGAGGATCATGGCCTCGCCTGGCTCGACCTTGCGCACGCCCGTCAGCGGCGTGCTCGGCGCGGGAGCCCACAGGAAGGACATGTACTCGTGGATGGCTACGGGATCGAGTTCGCGGCTCACGGCGTCGCTCTGCAGCAGGGCCTTGAGTTCGGAGGCGAACAAGACGCCCTGTGTGGTCCGTGCGTAGTAGAGCGGTTTGACGCCGAGGCCGTCGCGGGCGAGCAGAACGTCACCCACGCGCGAGCCCTCGGGCCGACCCCGCTGCCGCCCGTCGTAGAGCGCGAAGGCAAAGATGCCATTGAGCATGCCGAGCATGTCCGGGCCGTGCTCGGCGTAGAGATGCAGCAGGACCTCCGTGTCCGACGTGGATACGAAGCCGTGCCCTAGACTCTCGAGTTCGCGCCGCAGCGAGGGAGCGTTATAGATCTCACCGTTGTAGGTGAGCCATAGCCCCTGCGACTCAGTGGCTGGCTGTCCGCCGCAGGCCGTACAGCGGGTTGGCATGGGCTGGTGCCCGCGTGGCGACAGGTCAACGATCGACAGCCGGCGGTGTGCGAGACCCACCGTGCTGCACAGCGCCTGTCGCTCCCAGAAGACCGCGCCGCTGTCGTCGGGGCCGCGCCGGCTGATGATGCCGTTCATCGCTTCGAGCAGGGCTCGATCAAAGTCACCACAGAAGCCGGCTATTCCACACATGAATCGCTACTCGCCCAATCGACAGACAGGAACTCTAACTCACGCTCCGCGATCCCCCCCCAATTATACCGGCTGCCGATCGACGCGTGTTCGAGCGGGGAAGGGCCAGCCGTCCGGCAACGGAATCGCCGCTCGATGACCGGCTGCGTTGGGTCCGCTGGTGCGCGGGCCAACCCTCAGCGCTCCGAGCCGTTTGCCAGTGCAGATCCTCGAAGTGCTCGCGACGACGAATTTCGAAGAGGTTCAGTGTCCGGAAGTCGGGAGCCAGTCCCCCCGCGAGACAGCAGAAGTGCGGGTTCCAGCGAATACGGTGGGCGATCCCGCGACCGCTGTACGAACTTTCGATAGCCCCGAACAGCGACGGCTCCCATGCTTGGCGGATGACCGGTCTGGGCTCGGACTCCTAGGCGAAGCGCGAGAAGACGACGACGCCGCCGAGAACGATCAGGGCGCCATAGACCACTATGCTGAGACGCAAGTTGCGGCCCCGATAGAGTCCGGCCGCTCCCAACACCATCATCACTGGAAAGACGACTTCACGGTACCGCTCTACTCCAACGTGAGTCGCTCCGATCAGGACGAGGAAGACGCCCGGAAAGATCAGGAGGGGAATGCGCTTCTGCCACCCTGCCTCGGACAGAACCATCCACGCGCCGCGGATGACTTGCGGTAGGAAGGCCAGATTCAGCAGGTTCTCCCACGACAGAATGATGCTGGGGAGATTTCCGTTCACATGAGGTGGGTATGGCAGGATCACGACGAGAATAGTCGCCAGTGGCAGCTTGTAGATCTCGTAGATCGAGGTCATGCGCACGAAACGCACCAGTCCACCCACCTGCGCGTGGCCAGCGGAGTCCAGGATCTTTCCTCGAATTCGCTCGGTGCTTGCGACGACACTGACCGACACGTCGTCTGCGAGAAGGAATTCGACGGTGACCATGGCGAGAATCGTCGGGATGGCGAGCGCCAACGACCGCACGAGCGATTGGGTCGCCGTCACGTAGCACAGGAAGAGGACGCCCATGAAGGGCAGCACGAAGCCACTGCGGAAGAAGATCATCGCGACAAGGCCGCTGACAGCTAGAGCTGCCGAGACTGACGAGTTCTTCTCAGAGCGGATCAGGCGGGCTGTGTGGAAGAAGATGAAGGTTGCCAGCAGTGTCACAATCGGTTCTTTGCGATGGTTTATCACGATCGTGGTCGAGTAGGGCAGGAAGGCGACGAGATAGCAGGCCCAGCGAGCGATCCTCTCCTCCTCGAAGAAGAGGCGCGCGATGCGATAGATATAGAGCAGCATAAAGGTGCTGAAGACGCAGTTCAGAATCCGGACGACGAGGGTATTGGGCCCGGCAATCCAGTAGACGATGCCGGTAAAGATCGGGTAGCCCGGATCGACAGCTCTCCAGGCGCGCGAGGAGTAGTCGATGCCGTAGCGGAGTTCGCGGGCGATCTCTATGCCGTCGAGGTGGTAGCTGTAGGAATCGATGTAGGCGAATCCATCGAGTCCACCTTTGACGAGAACGATGTAGTAGATCGGTACCAGGACCGCCTTGAGAGAGAAGGCTATCAGCGCAAGCGGCAACAGGAATCGGCGCTCTTCCGGACTGCGCACCGCCATGAAGAGAACCAAGCAGAAGAATCCGAATACGGCGGCTACAAGGGGTGTGACTGCGTCGGGTTGCGACACTAGCTACTCCCGGTGGAATGAGATTCCATCACGCGCCCGCCCTGGTGGCGGGGCTCACGCCTGCCTCTCATCGGCGCGGGGACGGCCTAGCCTGATCTGGACCCCCTGCCCAGCCTGGGCGTCGAAGACCTCGTGCATCTTCTCGAGCTGGGCCTCCAGGGAGAAATGCTTCTCGACCACCAGCCGGCCCTGTCGCTGCAGGGACTCAGCGATCGTGGGTTCGAGTGCGATCCTCTCCAGGGCCTTTGCGAGTCCATCCGCGTCGGAGGGCTCGAAAAGTAGGCCGTTCACCCCGTCGCTCACGATTTCTGGCACTCCGCCCGCCCGCGTGGCCACGACGGGCACCCCGGCCCGCATGGCCTCCAGCAGTACCAGTCCGAAGGGCTCCGCTCGGGAGGCGACCACCAGACAATCAAAACGCGGAAGCAAGCTCATCAGGTCGTGGCGAAAACCTCCAAACTCCACTGCCTCCTCCAGCGCCAGCTCCTTGATCAGCGCGCGGATCTTCGCTTCAAACTCGAGGTCCTTCGACTGACCGTAGAAAACGACGCGCGCGTCGGGGACGCGTTGTCGCAGCCGCTCGAGTGCACGCACAACCGTGTCGTGCCCCTTCCATGCGAGGAAGTTGGCAATCTGTACGATCGTGAAGCCCCGCGCGGGCTCCGCTGCCGGATCGTCTCGTACAGCGGCGCTGGGATCGCGTGAATCGATTCCGTTGTGGATCGTCGTGACGGTCGTGGGCATCACGCCGTAAGAAAGCACCTCCTGCCGGACGGCCTCGGTGATAGCGATCGTGTGACTGACCCGCGAGATCATCCACGGATACGCCCGGGCCCAAGGCGAGCCCTCGCGGTCCCGGGCCAGGCCATGTTCGTGGAAGACGAGCGGGACCCTTCTCAGTCGGCATGGCAACAGCGCGAAGTGGAGGGCGAAGATCGAGTTCACGTGCACGACGTCAATACGATCTCGCCGGAGCGTTCGCCACAGCGAATAGGCCAGCGAGACGATCGCGAAGAGCGTGGTGAGAATGCCGGGAAGACCGAACGAAACGCCGAGCGGAAGTGGCCTGTGAACGTGGATCGGGATGCTGAGGGCTTGGAACTCAGCCGGTACGCCCAGAGGATCACGTCCGACGAAGACGGAGGGTTCGAGGCGCGCCCGATCGATTCTCCTCAGCACCTCGAGCAGCACGCGCTCCGCCCCGCCGGCCTTGAAATCCAGGGTATGGTTCACGAAGAGGAGCCGTGTCACGCCCTCTCCCCGTCGGCTGCGACCTTCAGCTCCGCGACGTAGTGCGCGGCAGATCTCTGCCAGGAGAAATGGCGGAGTCGCTCGAAACCATTCTCCCGCAGGCGCTGCGCCAGTTCCTCATCGTGGAGGATGCGGTGCAATTGCTGAGCGATGTCGTTCGGATCGTTGGGATCGCAATAGAGCACAGCGTCCCCGCCGACTTCTGGATGGCAGGTCGCGTTGGAGGCGACTACGGGCAGGCCGTTTCCCATCGCTTCGAGTAGTGTCAAACCGAACGTCTCGAGCAGGGAGGTCACGAGATAGACCCGGGCACGGGCCATCTTCTCGAGAACCAGCTCCCGGGGCACGTGCCCGACCATCTCGACACAATCTTCGAGATCAAGGCGACGGATCCTCTGCCGAAGCGAGTCGAAGTACTGCACGTTGGCTGGCGCGCCCACGATCTCGAGTCGAGGGGGATCGCCGTACCGTGATCGATACTCGGCCATCGCATCGATCATCATCTCGTAGTTCTTGTGGGAGTAGATACTCCCTGCACTGAGGATCACGGGCTGTCGTTCGGACAGAGGTTTCGAGTCTTCGGGGCAGCCTCGATCCAGTTCCACGCCGCTGTGGATCACGCAATGTCGCACGTGATCCATGTTCCACCAATGCGACGCCAAATCGATCGAATTCCTTGTGAGGAAGACGTTCTGGACCGCCGCATGCATGGAGAAGGACTGCACGACTCGCTGGGCGAAGGCCAGGAGCGTCTCCGAAAAGGGGCGCGGTATACCGGGAGGCGAGAAGACGTTGGAGTTCTGCCAGACGGCGACCTGGGGCGCCCCCGTCCGGAAGGAGACATAGCCGCCGAGGACGAGCACGACGTCAATCGAGCGTTCGCGAACGAGCCGTGGCTGCCTCGTCTGCTCCCAGATCCATCGCAGCGCGCGTGGCAGCAAATCGGGCCGGTGGAGTACCTCGACGTTGCCCGGATAGTCGAAACCCGCGACGTCTTCATGCGTGCAGAGGAGCAGGAAACGATGATCTGGGCACTGGCGCGCGAGACTCCGGGTAAGCTGTTGAGCTACCGTGTTGCCCCCCCCGAGGACCGCGCTCAGGGCGTTGATCAAGACTCGGAGCGGGCGTTCAGGGGCCTGGCCCATACCGTCTGAGAACATGTTTCCTTCCGGCGGAGCAGCCCGCCCCAGATCCCATTCCTTGCGATCTTCGACGTATCAATGGCGCAACTGAAGCCCGGGATCAAGGCTCCAGGGAATTCGCCCGATGCGGCGAAAGACCTTGCAGATCGGCGATTTGGCTGAGGCGGTGTATCCTCCCGGGCCGCGACTACGAACCCGAGTGGCCGAGCTGGGTTCGGACCCGTGACCGCCGCCGCCTTCCGAGGATCCCAATGCGACCGACCCTGACGGTTTTCATCGACGGCCTTCCCTACGACCAGCTCGAGAACATGCCCTTCGCCAAGACCCTGGCGAGCAGCGCGCGCATGGTGCCGAGCCTCGGGTACAGCGTCAATTGTCAGACGGAGCTTTTCACCGGGCAGAGTGCCGACGAACTCGGTTTCTGGTGCGAATGGAGCGCGGCACCCGAGACCTCGCCCTTCCGCCCATTTCGCCATCTCTTCAAGCTCTTGGCACCGCTCGAATCGATCTATCCCGCCAAGCGCCTCTTCCATCGCTTCGTCGACAAGCTGGCGCCGGTCAGTTACACGAAGAACATCCCGATTCCCTATCTCGCGATGTTCGACGAGACGGGCTTTTCGGTCTTCGACCCGCGCTTCAAGTCGCCCTCGCTGCTGGACGATCCGAAGCTTACGAAATTCCTGCACCACCAGTTTCCGCCGGGCCCCGAGCGCGACGCTCAGATTACGCGTGCCGTCCTCGGCTACATCGAAGAGCAGGAGAAACCGGGTTCGATCCTCCTCACGCTGGTCGAGATCGATCACTGCTCCCATTGGGAAGGCGTCGGGTCAGGGCCCTACATGACCCAGCTCACCGAGAACGACGCGTATATCCGCGATCTCACCACGGCATATCTCGCCAAGGAGCCCGACGGCGTCGTGTTCGTCGTTTCGGACCACGGTATGACCAATATCGAGCGGACGATCAAGGTCGATCTGGAGTCCCGGTTCGGACGGCCGTCGACTCGCAGCTATATGTACTTCAGCGAGGCGACTCTTTTTCGCGTCTGGATCTACGACGACGCGTTGTTCGAAGAGATTCGAGACTATCTGGATGCCATCGACGATCTCGAAGGCCTCGATGACAAGGACCGTCGCGAGCTCAGGCTAACGCGGCGGTCCTTCGGTGATCTCATCTATCATACACCTGTGGGTGTCCAGATCGTTCCGAGCTTCTGGGGCAACAAGCCGTCGGTCGGCATGCACGGTCATCATCCGCGCTATCCCGGTCAGCACGGCATCTGCCTCAGCTCCGAGGCGGGTCTCTTCGAGGGGGCCGTGCACGCCAAGGATTTCCATCGAGTCCTCAGATCCTTCTGCGAGGCGTGAGAGCGTGAAACGACTTGGGCACACGTTGCCGGTACTCGGCTTCACGCGTGCGGTCTTCGCGGCGACGATGCGCTCGTGCACGTCCCTGGCCTCGCCCACGACGCGCAGGCTCTGGCGCTGCGGGTTCGACCGTGGGCCGCGGCGGGTCCGACGCTCGTGGGCAGAACTGCGAAGAGGTGACCGTACGCAGGCGCGCCGACGCGGAATCAGGTGGTACAACCGCCGGGCTCGCCCCTGCAAGAGGGGACCTCGTTGTCGCGCGTGACGCAGCTGTGTGAGCGCTATGAGTATCCCGAGGAGCTCGGGATTCTGTTGGGCGAGATCGCCCGGATCGCGCGCGACGTTTTCGGCGATCTTGAGGGCATTGTCCTCACTCCGAGCGTGAGCAGCGGCGATTTTCTCTGGACGCGAAAGGACGGTGAGGTCCGCCTTCTTTCGGACGTCGACGGCTTCGTGTTCGCTCGGGCCACAAACCAGCAGATCGTGCGTTTCAGGCAGGCCATCGCCCTCCTGGCCCGGGGCCGGGGCGGGCCGCTCTTCAAGATCGACCTCTCGATCAACCGGCCGAGTGAGGTCGGGCGGATGCCCGAGACATTTCAGATGGTCGAGACGCGACTCGCAGGCTTCGAACTCGCTGGGGCGGGGCTGCTCGGTCGGTTCCCGACGCGATTCGACCCGCGAGCCTCGCGACAGGCGCTGCTCCTGAACCTGTGGAAGCCGCTCGCCTCGGACGAGCCGGGCAGATGGGAGCAGAGCACGGCCCGCCTACTGCTCGACATTCCGCTGCTTGCGACTTCGGAGCAAGGGGTCTGTCGCCCGGGCCATCGGGCGCGCGCAGAGTGGTTCCTGAACGATCGTCCGGGTCGTCTCGGCGCGTCGTCGCTATTGCGTCAAGCGGTCGAAGTGGCACTCGCGGCCCGCCTCGATCCACCTGGCGACCGCGCCTTGCTGGCGGCCTCGCTGGTTCCTGCGATCGAGGAGACACTCGCCCTGATCGACGGCGGCGGCCCGCCACCCCACGAGCCAGATGCCGCCTTTGTCACGCGCCTCGCGAGTTGGCTTCCCCCGCGCTCTCCGCGTAGAGGCTTGGGCGAGCTTCGGACACTGCTGCGGCGGCCCTCGAGTCCGCCTACAGATCTTCGTTGGTGGATCCGCCGCAAGGAAGCGATGGGCGGTGCCGCGCTCTGGGGCCTGCTGCAGATTGCCCAGTGTGGTCGATCTCCCAACCAAGGGACGGCGCAGTGGCTGGCGGCCTACGCTCGCCGGTCCACGCTCGATCCACACGCTGCGGACTTCGTCGTGCGTGCTTTGGAGCAGTATCGTCGTGGTCTGGTCGAGCTCTATCCGAGCCTGATCGACTGAGGAAGATGCAGTCTATCTGGCTGCCGCCGCCCGAGGGATTCGACGACTAGACCAACGTCAACTGGCCGACATCGTTCGAAGGGGTTGCCGACACTGCAGACTGTCGATAGGGAAGAAGAAGAGGCAACTCACCAGAACCCGGCATTGGAGCTTGCGAGGGCGCCGCGCGCCGTCGCCCCATCCGCGATCAGCTGGCGCCCTCGGATGCGATCCCTCTGCATTCGCGGCTCCAGGACATCCCGCAGGAGATCGTAGATGGGACGCCGGATCAATCCGGAACAAACCGGCCAAGTTCTGGCGCGATCTTCTCGGCAAGATCGCGGAACGTGGCATCCGCAGCCTCCTCGTCGCCATGAGCGACCGGGACCGTAAAGCGGATGAGGGCCCCGTCGGTGCGGCTCTCGAATGTTCGGTCCAAGAACATATAGAAGAGACGCTCGTAGTTCCGAGCGAAGACTCGTCCTCGCGACTGATACCAGAAGTAGACCACGTTGCGTTCGTTGCCCTGGGCAATCGTGAAGCGCTTCGCCTCGCCGGGTACCCCGAAGTCCACCTGAACGAGTCTACTGTCGATGATGTCCCAGCCGGATCCCGGCAGGCAGTGCTCCGGCGGGTGGATCATGGATTCCCGGCCGCCGGTGGTTCGGTGCTGGCTCTCGTGGTAGCCGGCGTAGAGATTGATCCAGGCTCCGGCGCTCTCGTTGACGAACGTACACAGCAGGTAGTCGGTCACGCCCAGGTTGTCGATGACTTCGTCCGAGATCACTTCGGCCGCATTGCAGCGCCAGTCATCGATTTCCAGCGGGAAGGTGCTGAAGCTCTCCCGGGCGGGGATGACCTCGTCGCTCCTGAACTGATAATAGGTGTAGAAATTGAGTGCCACGAAAACGAGCGCGACCCAGAACTTGCTCATGCCGCGCCTCCTCGTTCGCTCGCGAAACGCGCACGCTCAGAGAGTGCCTGGCGCATGAGGCTGGCTTCGGTCAGGAGCAGCAGGAAGGCCACGCTGAAAGTGATCATGCCCTGGAATTCGTGAATGAAGCCGCCGGCCGCTTCCTGGCCGTAGTACTGCGCCAGGATGGCGGTGAGCGCGACGCGTAGCGCGTTGACGAAGATCGCGATGGGCAGAGTCGAAGCCACCAGGATGAGCTGCTCGACACGGTGCCCGCGGCGAAAGAAGTATGCGAAGACGACGCCGAGTGTGAGCAGAGCCATCAGAGAGCGCAGGCCTGCGCAGGCCTCTGCCACGAAGAGGTCGGTGCTTGCCAAGTGGATGATGTTTCCCTCGAGCAGGACCGGTATCCCCAGGAGGTGGAGGCTGGCAACCGCCCAGCGCGCCGCTATGAGCTGGAGAGGAAACGCGACCACATTGACCAATGTCTGAGGCAGCGGGATCATCAACATCAGAAATGCCATCGGGAATAGGAGAAGGCGAAAGAACCGCCTGCCGAGCAACAGAAGCACCATGCCCATCAGCGTGACCACGAAGCCGCCGCGCAGGGCCGTGAGAAGGCCGCCGAGCTGCCCGACCGCGAGCACGAGCACACCGATGCACAACAGCGCGACGCCCCACCAGCTCCCTGCCACCGCCACCGCCTGGAGCTTGTACTTCCGCTCGTAGGCGAAGTAGAGCGCCAGCGGAACGATCAGAAAGCCGTGCGAGTAGTCCGGCACGATTCGCCAGTGGTGAACCATGTTGCTGAGGATCGGGTAGTAGACAGCGACCGTGAGGAGGACGGCCAGCGAGGCCCGAAGCAGTTCGGCCCTGCGACTTGACCGCTGTGCCTCGTTGCTGTTGGCGACCGGTTCCTGGATCACCGGCGATCTCCGAGATCACGTTCCAGTATGTCCACTATACGACGTGCGGCCTTGCCGTCCCATTGTGCCGGCACGCGGCCAGTCTTCCCCCTTCCTGCGAGCACCTTGCGGGCCTCAGTCAGGATGGTGCCAGGGTCCGTGCCTACGATGGTGTTGCTGCCTTCGCTCACTGTGACGGGCCGCTCCGTGGTCTCGCGGAGTGTAAGGCATGTAATCCCGAGCGCCGTGGTCTCTTCTTGGATGCCACCCGAGTCCGTGAGGACAAGCTTGGCGTCGGCCATCAGCCGGAGGAAATCGAGATAGCCCAATGGCTCGGTCAGGCGGAGGGCCGGCGGTGCTCCGCCGAGCAGTCTCTCGATGGCAGCGGAAGTTCGCGGGTGAACCGGAAACAGCACGGGGATCTCACGGTGGATCTGCTCGAGCGCGTTGAATAGAGCGCGAAGCGTCTGCGGGTCATCGACGTTGCTCGGCCTGTGAAGCGTGAGCAGAGCGAAGCCGCCCGGCTCCAGGTCGAGACGCTCGAGGGTGTCGAGCCTGCGAGCTTGCTTGAGGTTCGCAAGCAGCGTGTCGATCATCACGTTGCCGACGAGGTGGATCCGCTCCGGGTCGACACCTTCGCGCTCAAGGTTCTCACTGCCGGCGGGCTCCGTCGTGAAGAGCCACGTAGCGACGGCATCTGTCAGTATGCGGTTGATCTCCTCCGGCATGGCTCGATCGCCCGAGCGGAGCCCGGCCTCGATGTGGGCGACCGGAATGTGGAGCTTCACAGCGGCCAGCGTCGCGGCCAGTGTCGAGTTCACGTCACCCACGACCAGGACAGCGTTCGGCTGCTCGCGGATCAGCAGCTGCTCCATCTTCAGAAGCACCTCAGCCGTTTGCGCCCCATGGGGGCCCGAGCCGACGCCGAGGTTTGCGTCTGGCTCGGGGATTCCGAGCTCCTGAAAGAAGCTCTCCGACATGGCGGCGTCATAGTGCTGACCGGTGTGGACCAGGTAGGGCTCGAAGCTGGGGTGGGCGTGCAACTCACGCATTAGAGGCGCGATTTTCATGAAGTTTGGACGGGCCCCTGCCACCGCGACCACTCGCAGCTTCTTCACGTCGATCATCTCGTACGAGGCCTCTTCTTATTAATCCCGCTGCTATTCGGTATCGGCCGCGAGCCTCTAGCTCCAGCGGGAAAAGCGAAGAGTCGAGAGACAGCCGACCTGCGATCTGTGTGCCGAGCCCTTCAGGGGAAACGGAGACAGGCGCGGAAGTACATTAGTAGGCTTCGGATCAGGTCAAAAGGGGAACAGTTCGGTAGCGGACGAGACGAAAGAAGAACAGAATTTCCGTGGAGATATGAGTCTTCCCAAAACCGGAATGATTTTACACACTGTGGGGAATCTTGTGGTGGATTCTTCCAACAACACACTACTCGCAGAGATTGTGCTGGCACCGAGGCGAGCGGCACGAACTTCGCAGGGCGCGTGCGCGCTGGGGCTTCCCCTGAGAGAGTTCCGACCCACCCAAGATCGAGCGCGTCGGAGAACCACAGCAGATGAGTGAGAAGTTCCGCGTCCTGGTGATCGACGACGATCCCGGCATTCGCGAGTACCTGGAGGCCCTGGCGACCCGCCAGGGCTATCGAGTCTTCGCCTCGGGCACCGGTGAAGAGGCACTCGAGACCCTGAAGGAGTCCCGCCCGGACGTCGTCACGCTCGACGCCGTGCTCCCTGGCATGGATGGTCTCGAGACTCTGCGCCAGCTCAAACGCCGACTGCCGGAGGTGCCCGTCGTGATGCTGTCAGGGCACGGTCAGGCGCGCACCATCGTCGAGGCGATGCGACTCGGCGCTTCCGACTTCCTGCGCAAGCCGTTCGAGGTGGAGGAGCTCGAGCTCGCCTTCAACAAGGCCCTCGAGAATCACGCGCTCAAGGAGGAGCTGCAGACTCTGCGGGGGCGGGTGCGCAGCGAGGTCGATGGTCTCCTGCTCGGCGGCGACAACCCCAAGATGAAAGAAGTCCGCGAAATCGTGGAGCAGGTGGCGGATACCGATATCACCGTTCTGGTGCGCGGGGAGAGCGGCACGGGGAAGGAGCTGATCGCGCGAGCGCTCTACCAACTCAGCGGTCGGAGCGATCGGTCGTTCGTGAAGGTGAACTGCGCTGCACTACCCTCCGAGCTACTCGAGAGCGAGCTCTTCGGCTTCGAGAAGGGTGCCTTCACGGGCGCGCAGAAGCGCAAGCTCGGGAAGTTCGAATACGCCAATCAGGGCACGATCTTCCTGGACGAGATCAGCGAGATGGCGCCCGGGCTGCAAGCCAAGCTGTTGCAGGTGCTCCAGGACGGTGAGTTCTCGCGGCTCGGTGGCGAGGCGGACGTCAAAGTCGACACCCGCATCATCGCCGCCACGAACCGCAACCTGGAAGAGGCGGTCAAGAACGGCGAGTTTCGCGAGGACCTCTACTACCGCCTCAATGTGGTGACGGTGCTGCTTCCGCCGCTTAGAGATCGCATCGATGCGGTGCCCCTGCTCGTCGACCATTTCCTGCACATGTACAACGAGCAGTATCGCAAGGACGTTGAGGCTCTCTCGCCCCAGACCATGAAGGTCCTGCTGGAGTACCACTGGCCCGGCAACGTTCGCGAGCTGGAGAACATGGTGAAGCGGATGGTTGTGCTCGGCAACGAGCAGGCAGTGTTGCAGGAGATTGCCAGTCGCGATCGGTTGGTCGAGCAGGAGGTGAATTCCGATGCGCTCGACCTCGCCGCCCTGGGTGCTGATTTCAACAGTGCCCTCGGAATAGATCTGAAGGCGATTTCGAAGCGTGCAGCGCAGATCGCGGAGAAGAAGGTGATCGAGCGCGTGTTGAACCAGACCCGCTGGAATCGCAAGGAGGCCGCTGAGCGGCTGCAGATCAGCTACAAGGCGCTCTTGTACAAGATGAAAGAGAACGGGCTCAGCGAGGGACGCTAGTCAGGGGGGTCGCAATGCTGGAGGGTTTCATGAACACTCGGGTTCGTCTGGCCACGCTCACTGTGGCCGGCCTGTTCGTGATCCTGGCGTGTGCCAAGCCGGGAGCACCGCCTCCCGCCGAACGCCAGGCCGGTCAGCGGGATCCCTACGTAATCGGGATTCCCGACCTGTTGCTGATTACGGTCTGGAAGAACCCGGAATTGAGCACACAAGTTCCCGTTCGCAGCGACGGTAAGATCTCCGTTCCGCTTCTCGACGACATCCAGGCCGAGGGCCTGACACCGGAGGAGCTGAAGGAAGTGATCAGCGAGAGCCTGTCGGAGTACATCACGGCGCCCGATGTCACGGTCACTGTGCTCCAGGACCACAGTCGGGCGGTAACGGTGGTCGGTGGGCTGCTCCGCTCGGGCTCGGTGCGGATCAGCAGGGAAACGAGAGTGCTCGAGGCCATTGCGGCGATGGGCGGCTTCACCACATGGGCAAACAGAAACGACGTTCGGATTCTGCGGCCGACGCCCAGCGGAATCGTCTCGTACCGCTTCGACTTTGGGGCCTACATGGCGGACAAGGCACCGGACTCGAACATCGTACTGGAACCTGGTGACACGATTGTCGTACCTGACTAGAGAATCCGAATGCGCATTCTTTCGCTCTTGCTCGCGTTGTGCTGCGTCATGACAGCCGTCGTGCCGGCGGATGCGCGTGAGTTCATTCTTGGGCTGGACCAGAGGTTGAGCTACGAGAGCAACGTACTCAACGCGACGAGGTCTGCCGCGCATGACGGAACCTATATTGTTGCGCCCAAGCTGAGCTTCAAGGAGAGCGGTGACGCGTTCAGCTACAACATGACCTATCGCTCGGCGTTCGAGACGTACTTCAGGAAGGACAATATCGACGGCTGGGATCATGACTTTGCGGCCAGCGCGGAGCGAGTATTCACCGGCGCGCGCAGCCTTTCGGGTGAGGTCGCGATACGGGATCACAGATCCATTCAGACATCGTCATTGCAGGACGAGTTGACCGGCCAGCCGACGGTCGTGGTCGCCGACTTGGGACGCGTCACGCGTTACAGGATCGGTCTGACGTACAAGCACCCGATCTCGCCTCGCCTGAACGGCTCGATCGAGACCTCCTATGACAGGCTTGGCTACAGCGACGCGAGCAGCGTAGATAGTCAGGACGGATCTGCCGCGCTCGGGCTGCGCTACGGCATCAGCCCGCGCGACACGGTCGGCCTGACCGTCGGAGGCAGCTACCGCGGCTTCGAAGAGACCGGCACTCGACCCGCAGCGAACACCGTCGCCGCGAACGGCACTGCTGTCTACTCCCACGAGTTCAGGCCTGATCTGACGCTCTCGCTGAGCGCCGGCCCCGCGTTCTTGCGTTCGCGGCAGAGCGCTGGGTCGGCGATTGCCACCCAGCGCTACAGGTGGAGGTTCAACTCGGCGACGAACAGCACGGAGGCCGCCATCGTCGATCCGACCTGCCAATTCGCCAACGGGCAGCGCATACTGCGGACCTGTTCGACATTCCGTGACGCGCAGGCGCTGGGAAACTCGGTGTTCGACCCGTTTACGGCAGACTTCGATGCTGGTGCGGAGCCGGCCGCACAGTCCGAGCAGACGCTGACCTACTACAGCAACGCGAGGCTGGTCAAGAGGCTGCGAAAGGGCGAGATCTCTCTGGCCTATGTCCGGTCGGAGGACGCTTCGTCGGGTCTGGGTGCTTCGGTGATCAGAGATTCCGTGGACCTCAGGATCCGGTGGAGCCCGGCCAGGCACTGGACCTTGATCACTAGTGGAAACTGGAATCAGCAGGAGTCACTGGCGAGATACTCGCGCAACGAGATACGAGCTGCTGATAGTCTCATTCCCGTCTCTCCCACCGACCCGGATACGTTCGCGGAGGCCGATGGCCTGATTTCGCAGATCGTGGAGAGTGCGTTCAAGATTACTCAGTACCGGGTCCTGGTAGTCAGTCAGCACGTTCTCTCGGATCGCATGAGTCTCGGCTTCACCTTTCGATACATCAGACAAGCAAGAGACAACACCACGCTTCAGCAACCGACCACCCGGTTGGAAGGTTACATCGGGACGGTCTCGTTCCACTATCAGTTCGAACCCTTCCTTTTCTAAGCACGCGCAACTCTGGAATCGACCATGGACGTTCAACAAGAAATGAGTCTGGCAGATCTGCTTGGCATGTTCAGGCGGCGCGGCAAGCTGATGGTCGCGGTCGCCGGTGGCGTGCTTCTCGCGATCTATTGGATTGCAATGGCACTGCCGAATCGGTACACGGCTTCGGCTCTCATTCTCGTCGAGCCGCAGTCGATCGACGAGACGCTGGTCGCCGCCGGTGTCCGCGAGAGTGACCTCAGTGCGCGGCTCGGAATCATGACCTCGGAGATCATCAGCCGGGCAAGGCTCTCGGTCATCATCAGTGATCTGAATCTCTATAGTGACGAGTCGGAGTGGCATACGCGCGAAGAGGTCGTCGCGATGATGCGCGCCGATCTCTCGGTGGCTCCGGTGTTGAGTGAGCTAGAAAGCGCCCCTCGTGGCGGGAAGATCGATAAGTTCAGTACTTTCGAGATATCGTACTCAGCGGACACGTCGACCATTGCGGCCATCGTCGCGAATCGTCTGGCCAACGACTATATCGAGGAGCACATCGGTGAGAGAGTGAAAGTCTCTCAGAAGAGCCTCGACTTCATGCACTCCGCCATCGACGATCTTGGCAGGCGAATCGCCGTCGTGGAGGCCAACGTGGCGGAAGTGAAAGAGCAGAATCCGGGCCGCCTGCCGGAGAACTTCCAGGCCAACCAGCAGGCATATAGTCAGCAGACGGCGGGGCTGGGCTTCGTTCGGCGTCAGCTCTCCACGGCCAAGAGCGACGAGGCCTTCTGGAAGAGCCAGGTGATTGCCGCCGTTTCGCTGACATCGCCCAACGACCCAACCGACCCCGTGTACAGGCGGAAGGTGCTCGATATGGAGCTGGCTGATCTACTGGCGAGAGGATTCACCGAGAAGCATCCAGACGTCATCAAGATCCGCTCCGAATTGGCCGTGTTCTCGACACGCATCAAGGATGCGGAGAAGGCGGGCGAGACAGAGGAATTCGAGGCCTCTTCCTACGCCGAGCAGAATGCCAAGTCCGAGCAGCGAAGGGCGGCGTTGCGCGTAGTGACGCTCACGGAAGAAGCGAAGCGTCTCGAAGTGGTGTTGGAAGGAATCGCCGAGCGGATTCGGGCGACGCCGGAGGTCGCCGAGAAGCTCGAAGCACTGAAGCGCGAGCATGATCACCTGAACGCAAGCTTCCAGGACTTCAGTGCTCGGCTCCAGCAGGCGCAGGTCCAGGCGGACCTCGAGCGGCGGCAGATGGGCGAGCAGCTCCGGATCCTCGAGCCTGCATTCGCACCAACCCAGCCGACCTCGCCGAATCGCATCCTCATCCTGGTGATCGGCGTCGTTCTTGGGGCTGGCCTGGGTCTGGCCGCGGCACTTGCCGTCGAACTCGGCGACAGCTCGCTGCACAGCGGACGGTCCCTTCAGGCTGTCATGGGCATTCCGGTCCTCGCAGCGGTTCCGACCATCGTGCTCGAGGCCGATCGCGCCGTCAGGGTGAAGAGACTCGTGCGGGAGTCCCTCGTCGCTGCCGCGATCGTCCTGTTCTGCCTGGCCGGTGGTGCACTGACTTATGTGTATGTCAATGGTCTTGGTGGGTTCACCGAGTCTGGCACGCAGGAGCCGACCAAGGAGGCTGAGAGGGGAGCTGACACCGCGGCTCTCATGGCTACCTGGCGCGCGCCGCGGGGATAGAGACTGGCTAGAGATTGATGTATTGCGAGTACTACGGTCTACTGAGAACGCCGTTCGAGATGACGCCCGACCCGTCTTTCCTCTATCTGGGCGAGGCGCATCGGGAAGGTCTGGCGACTCTCGTGTACGGGGTCAGCTCCGGCAAGGGCTTCGTCATGCTCACCGGTGAGGTGGGCACGGGGAAGACGACCCTGCTGCATGCGCTGCTCGGGCAGTTGGATTCGCAAACCTGTTCTGCCTTCATCTTCAACCCGAAATTGGAGCCGCTGGATTTCTTTCGGATCCTCTTCGAAGAGCTCGGCATCGAGGTGGCGGGCCGCAGCAAGGCGGAGTATCTGCTGGCGCTCAATCAATTCTTGATCGAGCGTCTCGGGAGAAACGAAAAGACGCTGCTGATCATCGATGAGGCGCAGAATCTCTCAACGGAGATGCTGGAAGAGATTCGTCTGCTGTCGAATCTCGAGACGCCGCGGGCCAAGCTCATCCAGATCATGCTCGTGGGGCAGCCCGAGCTCAAGGAGATGCTCGAGCGGCCCGAGCTTCGCCAGCTTCGCCAGCGTATTGCCCTGCGTCACCACCTGTGGCCTTTCAACAATGGCGAGACCCGAGACTACATCGAAGATCGTCTGCGCAGGGCCGGATACACCGGTCGGCGACTGTTCAAGCGAGCTGCTTTGCGCGAAATCTTCAGTGTTACGGGCGGTACGCCGCGGCTGATCAACAGCGTCTGCGACAGTGCCCTCTTGCTGGGCTATTCACGGCAGAAGGCGGTCGTTGATGCCGGTCTGATCCGGGAGGTGGCCGACGACCTGGAACTCGATGGCCAAAACGGTGCGTCTGTCTCTACCATGCGGGCGGGGCATCAGAGCGAGGCTGCTGGAGAGCAGCGAAAGAAGGGACTGTTGGGCCTCTTCCGTTAGAAGGGGCCCAGGGAGTGTCACATGGCGAAGGTATACGAAGCTCTGCAGCGAGCAGAGGAAGAACGGAAGCGCAAGATGGGCGGTGATCCCGCCTCCGCCGCAGTGGAATGGGACACCACCCCGCAGTCCGCCCCGAGCCACAAGCACGGCGGCAGGTTGCGGAGCCTGATCCGTCGCCGCGAGACCGTCGCAGTGGCTGATGAGACTGCCAACGAGGTGAACAAGCGAAGGATCGTCGTTCTGCAGCCGGAGTCGTATGTCGCCGAGCAGTTCCGGACGCTTCGCGGACGGATCGATTCACTCGCGACGCAGCGCCCGATCAAGACGATTGCAATGACGAGCGCCAACGCGAGGGAAGGCAAGAGTACCGCGGCGATCAATCTCGCAGCCGTCACTTCGATGAGTGTTGGACGCAAGGTGCTGTTGATGGATTGCGACATGCGCAAGCCGAAGATCAGTTCTAGCCTCGGGCTCGATCCGAAGACCGGAATCGCGGAGGTCCTGCTCAATCGAGCTTCGTTCGATGAGGCCGTGATCAAGGTGGAGGGTCTCAGCCTGGACGCATTGGTCGTGCGATCCCGGCCCTCGAATCCCTCCGAGCTACTGGCGTCATCGGAGATGCGCGATCTGATCGAGGACGTGAGCCGCCGCTACGACCAGGTGATTCTGGATACACCCGCGTGTCTGGGTCTGCCCGACAGCAAGACTGTGAGCGAAATCTGTGATGGCATCGTGATGGTCGTGCGGGCGGACGCGACCCCCCGGGAGGATGTCCAGGCCGCTCTCGATATTCTCGACCGCAGACGAGTGCTCGGCCTCCTGCTAAACGGAGCCGAGGTGAATCGCCGCCAGTACGGTTACTATTGATTCGCGGTGCCCGTCCCGTGATGCTTGGCAACCCATCGGCCCTGAAGCGGACATGAGGTAGCAGTGGACACCCTGCAGGTAGCCATCCCTCTGCTGGGGGCGGCCGGCGTTGCCGCCTTGGCGACGCCGCTGACCGGACGCCTAGCCGTCGCGCTCGGCGCGGTCGATCGCCCGAGCGAGCGCAAGGTCAACGCGCGAGAGGGAATCCCCGTGCTGGGCGGGGTCGCGGTCGCCCTCGGCTGCCTGGCGGGTCTGGGGAGCTTCCTCTTCTTGCTCGACCGGGAGACGATCGACTTGACGCGCGTGGCCGGCTTTCTCGGCGGCAGTCTGATGTTGATGGTCGCCGGCGTTCTCGACGACCGTTTCGAGCTGAATGCCTGGCAGAAGCTCCCAATCCAGATTCTGGCTGCGATCGTGGCGATCCAGTGCGGCTTTCGCATCGACCTCTTCACGGATCCCTTCAACGCGACCACCCACGTTCTGCCCGAGTGGATTGTCTGGGGCTTGACTCTCCCCTGGATCGTCGCCGTGACCAACGCGATGAACCTGATCGACGGCCTCGACGGCCTCTCTGCTGGGCTGGGAGCCATCATCTCCGCCACCCTGATTGTGATCTGCTGGCAGGTCGGTCAGATGACGGGTGTTGTGATCGGTATCGCGCTGCTGGGAGCTCTCCTCGGCTTCCTGCCGTTCAACTTTCCGCCCGCGCGCATCTTCCTGGGAGATACGGGAGCGCTCTTCATCGGTTATGCGCTCGCGCTCCTCTCCATCCAGGGCTATCGCAAAGCGGCGCTGCTGACGTTCGTCGTGCCGCTGCTCGCCCTGGCCGTACCGCTGCTCGACACCCTTCTCTCGGTCGTGAGGCGTGTGCGCATGCGTCGGGGCATCTTCAGTGCCGACCGCATGCACATGCACCACCGCCTGCTCGAGAAGGAGGGGTCACAGCGCAGAGCGGTTCTCTGGCTATACTTTCAAACCACCTGCTTCAGCATCATCGCGGTCTCATTCGCAAGGCTCGAGGGTTACTCTGCCTATATCTTCCTCGTGGCAGTCGTGATTCTCACTGTTCGTCTGCTTCGAAACTTGGGCCTCTTCTCGATTGAGATGGGGGGGGCAGGCTTGAGCCGCTCCGAGGGCGGGGCAGAAGGAGAGAAGAAGTGACGACGCGATCCGCCTTGGTCACTGGTATCACCGGACAGGACGGCTCCTATCTGGCCGAGCTGCTGCTCGAGAAGGGCTACGATGTGCACGGCCTGGTGCGGCGTTCGAGCACCGAGACATTCGAGCGCATCGAGCATCTTCACGGCCGAATCAAGCTTCACCAGGCCGATCTGCTGGATCAGGTCTCACTGCTGAATGCCATTCGCGAGAGTTCGCCCGACGAGATCTACAACCTGGCTGCTCAGTCGTTCGTCCCGACCTCGTGGCTGCAACCGTCGCTCACCGGCGAGTTCACGGCGATTGGCGTGACGCGTATGCTCGATGCGATCCGCGTCGTCGATCCTGCCATTCGTTTCTACCAGGCATCGAGTTCAGAGATGTTCGGCCGCGTGCAGGAGGTGCCGCAGAGCGAGGGGACGGACTTCTACCCGCGCAGTCCTTATGCGGTCGCGAAGCTCTACGGCCACTGGATCACCGTCAACTACCGCGAAAGCTACGATCTCTTCGCAGTGTCGGGCATCCTCTTCAACCACGAGTCGCCGCGGCGCGGTCGCGAGTTCGTAACGCGCAAGATCAGCGAGAGCGTGGCGCGCATCAAGCTCGGGCTGCAGGACCTTCTCGAGCTGGGCAACATCGAAGCCAGGCGGGACTGGGGCTATGCCAAGGAGTACGTGGAAGCAATGTGGCTCATGCTGCAGAACGACCAGCCGACGGACTACGTGATCGGCACGGGTCTCCAGCACTCGGTGAGACAGTGCTGCGAGTACGCGTTCAACCACGTAGGGCTCGATCCCGCAGATTTCGTGCGAACCGACAAGAAGCTGCAGCGCCCGGCCGAGGTCGATACGCTGCTGGCCGATCCGGGCAAGGCCGAGCGCGAGCTGGGCTGGCGCTCGCGCACGTCATTCGAGGAGCTGATCGCGCTGATGGTGGAGGCCGACCTGGAGTCTCAGGAACGAGCCACGGGCCGGCGACGGGGAGATTCCGGCAGCCGCTGAGGCGGGTCGGAACAGGCTCTCACACGACTTCTCTATCCCCGGAGCAGGCCCGATGAGCGATCATGCCACTCGCCCCAGCAGCGCGCTTGTGACTGGTGGCGCCGGCTCTGCAGCGGCCTACGGAGACGACGAGACACGGCCCAAGGTCGAGTACCTGCCGCCCCGCTGCCTGTCTCCCTGCGCGGTGCAGGAGGAATACGCCTCGGAACACTACTTGGCGCTCTACACGAAGCTGCACGGGCTGCAAACGGTATCGCTTCGGCACTTCAACGTTCATGGACCTAGGCAGCTGTCCGACAGCGACTACGCAGCTGCCGTTCCGTCGTTCATTCGGGCCGCGCTGGCGCGTGAGCCCGTTCGGGTATCCGGCGACGGTGACCAGACGCGAGACTTCATCCATGTCGACGACGTTGTCGAAGCCAACCTGTTGGCTCCGGCGTCGGACAGGCTATCGGGCGGCGTGCTGAACATCGCCAGTGGTCGCCGAACCAGCGTGAGCGAGCTGGTGAGCATGATCGGCAAGTGTGCCGGGTGCGCGATGATGGTAAAGTACGTGCCCCCGGCGCGCCGGCGACGTGCGTCACAGCTGGGCCGATATCACCCGGGCGCGGGAGCTGTTCGGATATGCTCCTCGGGTCGAGCCCGAGGAGGGGTTTCGGCGGGTCGTCGAAGCGTTCGCTGGCGAGGTGGCCTGAGGTTGGCCCGGACGGCACCGGCCGCGACTGGTGAGAGCGGAGGAGATACGACATGAATGTTTCCGTGATCGGTACCGGATACGTGGGGCTCGTAACGGGCGCTTGTTTCTCCGAGTTCGGCGTGCAGGTGACCTGTGTCGACCAGATCGCGGAGAAGATCGAGGCCCTCGGGCGCTGCGAGATGCCTATTTACGAACCGGGCCTGGAGGATCTCGTGCGGCGCAACGTCCGTGCCGGACGCCTCACTTTCACCACCGACACCGCCGAGTCGATTCGCTCCGCACTGGTGATCTTCATCGCCGTTGGCACGCCGCCGGCTGCTGATGGCAGCACGGACCTCAGCTTCGTCGAGGCCGTGGCGCGCGAGATCGGACGGAACGCGGATGGTTACAAGGTGATCGTCACCAAGAGCACGGTTCCCGTCGGCACTTCGAAGAAGGTTCGCGCCTGGATCCAGGAGGAGATCGAGAGAGCCGGCAAGGAAGTGAACTTCAGCGTCGCTTCCAACCCCGAGTTCCTGCGTCAGGGCGCTGGCATCGGCGACTTCATGCGTCCGGACCGTGTGGTGATCGGCGCCGAGGCGGGTGACGACCAGGCGGTGGCAATCCTCAAGGATCTATACCGCCCTCTCTTCCTCAATGAGACGCCTCTCGTGATGACCAACCTGGCTACGGCCGAGCTCTCGAAGTACGCCTCGAACGCGTTTCTCGCCGCCAAGATCTCCTTCATCAACGAGCTCGCGATCCTCTGCGATCGCAGCGGAGGTGACGTCCAGGCGGTTGCTCGTGCGATGGGCCTCGATCGTCGCATTGGTCCGAAGTTCCTGCATGCGGGGCCCGGTTACGGAGGCTCGTGTTTCCCCAAGGACACGCTCTCGTTGGCCCACTTCGCCCGCGAGCTGGGCGAGAAATTCGAGATCGTCGATGCGGTCGTGCGCGCCAACCGCCGCCAACGCCAGTACTCGCTAGACAAGGTGGTGAGCGCCTGTCAGGGCGACGTGAGGGACAAGACCATCGCGGTGCTCGGCCTTGCCTTCAAGCCGGAGACGGACGACGTGCGCGAGGCCCCCGCCGTCGACATCATTCGCGGCCTGTTGGAGCGCGGCGGGCACGTTCGGGCCTTCGATCCCGAGGCCATGAGCCAAGCGGAACGCATACTGCCGGAGATCGTGCTGTGCAAGGACGCCTACCAGGCGTGTGAAGGCGCCGACGTGCTCGTCATCGTCACGGAGTGGAACGAGTTTCGCATGCTCGACCTCGAGCGCGTGAAGGGACTGCTCGCCGAGCCCGTGTTGGTCGACCTGCGGAATATCTACCGGTCCGAGGAGATTGTGCGGGCCGGGTTCGAGTACTGGAGTCTGGGTCGCTGATGGGAACTCCTCGCCCGGCGCTGCACGCTGTGATTCTCGCCGGTGGGGCGGGGGAGCGCTTCTGGCCGGCGTCCCGCCGACACCACCCGAAGCCCCTCCTGCGCGTCGTCGGCAACAAGACGCTGTTGGAGGCCACGCTCGCGCGTGCTCGTCGCGTGGCCAGTCGCGACCGCATCTGGATCGTCTGCGGTGCCGAGCATGCCTCGGCGATTCGCCGTGCGAGCGGGCTCCCAGCAGGACGCGTGTTGGTGGAGCCCGAACGCCGCAACACCGCCATGGCGGTTGCCTGGGCCGCGGTTCGAATCGCGGCCGAGGATCCGCGGGCCGTGATGGCCGTTCTCTCAGCCGACCATCACATTCCCGACAGTCGGGCTTTCGCGGCGTCTATTCGAGCGGCCGCGCGGGCAGCGGACAGCGCCGAGGTATTGGTCACCCTCGGGGTGAAGCCCACTTGCCCCGACACCGGCTACGGCTACATCCAGCTCGGGCGCCCGGCGGGCGCGGCATTCGCCGGCCTGCACGAGGTGCGACGATTCGTCGAGAAACCCGATGCCTCGCGTGCGCGTCGCTATCTGGCGCGCGGGGATCACCTGTGGAATGCGGGAGTCTTCGTCTGGTCCGTCGGCGTGCTGCTGAGCGAGATCGAGTGCTGCGCACCCGAGTTGCATCGGGCCTTGGCCCCACTGCGCCGGCAGCCTCGTGGGAGAAACCGATCCGCCGTGCTGGCATGCTATCGCCGGGCGCCTTCGCTGCCCGTCGACGTGGCGGTAATGGAGGTCAGCCGCCGGGTCTGGACGCTTCCGGTGGACTTCGCTTGGAGCGATGTGGGAACTTGGTCGTCATTGGCGGAACAGCTCGGTGTCGGAAAGCCGGACGAGTCGGTCCGGGTTGGGCGGAGCGGGGGAACGGCGAGTAAGAAGCGAGGGGCGAAGCAGACTGTTGCCGGCGACGCGGCGGGCAACCGCGTGCTGGCCGGAGACGTTCTTCTGGAGGAGGCGAGTGCCAACTTGGTCTGGGGTGGCAAGAGGTTGATCGCCCTGCTCGGTGTCGAGGATCTGGCGGTAATTGACACTGAGGACGTGATCCTGATCACAAAGCTTGATCGAAGTTCGGACGTTCGACGATTGGTGGCGGCTCTCAACGCGGAGAAGCGCGAAGATCTAACGTAGTTCGGAGCATTCACGAGGACTCAGGCCCTCTGCCCGCAGTATCGTCTCCCGGAGGAGGCACAATCATGAACGAATCGGTGACGCGCAGGAAGGAAGCGCTCGAGTCGCTTCGCGCCATCCCGTTGTTCTCACGCGTGAACGACGTCGATCTCGAGGACATCGCGTCGCACCTCATCGAGCGCCGCTTCACCAAGAACAGCACCGTGGTCGAAGAGGGACTGCCCGGCGACTACATGTACGTGATCCGCGAAGGGCGCGTGAAGGTCACGAAGGCGTCGGAAGACGGTCGTGAGAAGATCATGAACTTCATGGAGGCCGGCGGATTCTTCGGCGACATGGCGCTGCTCAGCAACGAGGTTCGCTCGGCCAGCGTCAAGACACTCGAGCCCTCTCGGTTGCTGGCGCTCTCGCGGCGGGACTTCATCGACCTGCTACGCCAGAGCCCGGATCTCGCATTGGCGGTCATCGAAGAGTTGACTGTCCGGCTGCGCGAGACCAGCGAGCAGGCGAGTTCACTCTCATTCCAGGGTGTCAAGCAGCGCACGCGCGGGCTCTTCGAGCGTATCTCCCGAAGCGAGCCCGCCGAGTCGGACCAGCGCCTCACGCCGGCGCTCACGCACCAGCAGATTGCGGACATGATCGGCACCTCGCGTGAGACCGTCACGCGGGCCATCAAGCAGCTCAAGCAAGAGGGCTGGCTCGCCCAGCAGGGCAAGCGCTACGTAATCCCGGACTAGCAGGCTGCGGAAGGACCCCTCCCGTCGCGATGCACGCGTCCTTTCGCCGATCTCTGCGTTGCGAAACCTTGCTGTACTTCAGTACAGCGGCGGGTCCGCGCCTTGATCTCGACGAAAGCCCGCGAGCCTCGCTCGGTCCGGAGTTCTTCCGCAACCTGCTAG
>JAJDAO010000037.1 GCA_029261835.1 Deltaproteobacteria bacterium
ATTCTATAAAATGCCGGTGACCTCTTTAAGATGAAAAATGATGACAGATACCAACAAGACTAAAAAAAACCCAACTATATTAATAGCGGATGACGACCCGTTCATTTGCAGGATATTAGCAAAGATACTGCAAAAGGAAGGTTACAATATACTGATCGCAAATAGCGGAAGGAAGTCCATCAAAATCGTTAAAAGGGAAACTGTACAGCTCGTCCTGCTTGATATAAAAATGAAGGGTATAGATGGAATGGATACTTTGCAATTCATCAAAAGCATTTCTCCTGATACAAATATTATCATGATGACCGCGCACCCTACATTGGAAACAGCGAGAAGGGCAATGGAGCATTATGCGTATGATTATATTACAAAGCCTTTTGATGTTGATTTCCTGACTGAGTTAATCAAAAAATGTTTAACAGGAAAAGACCCTTCATAAGAAGAGGGAAAGCAAGAGGCTTGGCATTAAATATGCGCAAATTAATTTATGTACCAATTGTTCATACAGAAACAGATATGGGTTCAGTAAGTGAGTCCTTAAAGGAGAAATATATAGAAAAATACGGTCAGAGTAAGTGGTTGGACCACGTAAATAAGATTGACAGTCTATGGGATTGCATTGAAGGTGAATTGGATGCTTTGGGCCTTTGTTATAAAAATTTAAAGATTTACCAGGATGGTCTGCCGAACTGTGGGGTTGAGGAGAAAATAGTCAGGGATGTCGCAGAGAAAGGCAGTAAAAATTATCGATTATTAATCAAGCTATCAGGCAAGGGTGCGCAGTTGATCGGTACGGAAGACCCAAAACTTCTTATCGAGGAGTATAAAATCATTCAGTCTGCTCTTGGCCAAACCAAAGAAAAAAGCAAAGACATGATTGATGAATATAAAAAAAAGGCGGAAAAACAACTCACAGAAAGAGATAAGTACATTTCCAAACGAATTAATGAGACATTGAAAGACAATGAAACCGGAATATTATTTATCGGCATTATGCATAAGGTAAATGAATTTTTGCCCAAAGATATAAAGGTAGACTTCTTAAATATAGCAGTGTGAATACCAATTACGATTTACGATTTCAGAATTACGATCTGGGATTTACGAATTTAGATTATGGATAAAGTTCAACTACAAAATAGAACAAAAAGTTTTGCAATTAGGTTTTTTAAGATGGTCGAAAAGTTACCTAAGTCAAAAGGGGCTGAAGTGATTGCTTATCAACTTATAAAGGCATCTAGTTCTGTTGCTGCTAATTATAGATCAGTTTGCAGAGCTAAATCAAAAGCAGATTTTATTAATAAATTGAAAATAGTAGAAGAGGAATCAGATGAGTCTCTATTCTGGCTGGAATTTATCTCAGATTTAGAACTTATTCACAAAAAACTATTGAAGAATTTGATAAAAGAAGCAAATGAGTTGGTGGCTATTTTTACTGCTGCATTAAAGACTTCAAAAAAATATAAATCCCAAATCGTACATCGTAAATCGTAAATTGAAATACTCTCTCAACTTCGTTCGAGTTAGATTAGGTTAATGATGAATAATAATGCAACAATTCTCTTAGTAGACGACGTTAAAGAAATAACACATTCACTTACGACTATTTTGAGAAAGGAAGGTTATAAAACAATAACCGCACAAAATGGTTGCACTGGCGTTAAATGTGTACGTGATAAATCTCCTGATGCTGTAATCATGGACATAAAAATGCCTGAAATGGATGGTATAGAGGCCATGAAACAGATGAAAGAAATCGATCCAACCATACCCATTTTAATCATGACAGCCTTTGGAAATATTCAATCATCTGTACAGGCCGTAAAGTTAGGAGCGTATGATTATATTGTAAAACCATTCGATAACGAAAATGTTCTCATTTCACTTAAGAATGCCTTAAATGAATTAAATTTGAAACGTGAACTGATAACGCTTAATTCAAAACTGAATAACAGTAGTACTCTAACAGAATTGATGGGCAAAAGCAATGAAGTTGAAGGAATCGTTAGTCAGGTAAACTGTGTTTCATCTACGGATTATACCGTTATGATATACGGTGAAACCGGTTCAGGTAAGGAATTGGTAGCAAGGGGGATACATAATCAGAGTGCAAGAAGAGAAGGGCAATTTATCGAAGTGGATTGCGGAGCGATACCTGAGACATTGATTGAGAGCGAACTCTTTGGACATGAGAAGGGCGCGTTTACAGGCGCCGTAGAGAAAAAGGAAGGACATTTTGAATTAGCTTCTGAGGGTACGCTTTTCTTAGATGAAATAGCCAATTTGCCAAAACACATGCAAACCAAACTGCTTCGCGCCCTGGAAGGACATCGCGTCAGGAGATTGGGCGGAAAAAAATACATGCAGGTTAATATACGTGTTATAGCTGCAAGCAATGAAAGGATTGACAAGCTTGTGAAGAACGGGAAATTCAGAGAAGACCTCTATCACAGGTTAAATGAATTTTCCATAGAAATACCTCCTTTAAGAAACCGTAAGAAAGATATAATGTATTTGGCTAAGCGATTTATGGATATAACAAACCTCGAGTTGAATAAAAACATCCGTGGCTTTTCAGACCAGGCATTAGAATGTCTCGTCAACTATGATTGGCCGGGCAATGTAAGGGAATTAAGAAATGTTGTTAGAAGGGCTATGCTGATGGCTGATGATGATATAATAAAACCTGCTAATCTGGCTATCAAAAACTCAAGTTCTAACGCTGAATTGCCTGATCAACAAACAAGTAAATCTTATGAAGAAGAAATTTATAAAGACAAAGAGTTTTCATTAAAGAAGATTGTAAAGGGTGCCGTAAACGCTATTGAAAGACGTGTGATAAAAGATGTCTTGAAACGTACCGGAGGTAATAAAAGCAAGGCATCAAAGATACTGCAGATAGACTATAAAACCATGCGTTATAAAATTAAAGAATATGAGTTGGAAACAGGCAACATGCAGATGACTTTTGACAAGCTTCAATAGTTAGTCTCTTAATAAAAATATTTTAGTTTGCGATTTGGGACGACGGATGAGGGACGATAGACGAGGGAAGGAGGACGAGGGATGAAAAGGGTAAATAGTGTGAGTATATTAATAAAAATATTTTGACATAATTATGGCTGATGGTGTAATTCGTTGAATTACCTTAATCATATGGTAAAAAATTACGATTTACGATTTCAGAATTACGATTTACAAATTTAGATTTGAGATTTTATAATTATAATTTTTGGGAAATAAATGATTATAAATAAAGTTCAACTACAAAATAGAACAAAAAGTTTTGCAATTAGGGTTTTTAAGATGGCTGAAAAATTACCTAAGTCAAAAGGGACTGAAGTGATTGCTTATCAACTTATAAAGGCATCAACTTCAGTTGCCGCTAATTATAGAGTAGTTTGCAGAGCTAAATCAAAAGCAGATTTTATTAATAAATTAAAAATAGTAGAAGAAGAATCAGATGAGTCTCTATTTTGGCTGGAATTTATCGCGGATTTAGAACTTATTCACAAAAAACTATTGACGAATTTGATTAAAGAAGCAAATGAGTTGGTATCTATTTTTATTGCTGCGATAAAGACTTCAAAAACAAATTATAAATCCTAAATCGTACACCGTAAATCTTAAATACTCTGGAGGTTGGAGTTTGCATTGAAATGTAAATATATTAACAACGAAATATTTAAAATGTTGGATGAAAAGTATGAGCATATATTTGCAAAGCTTATTACGATGGAACGAAAAGCAGATTCGTTCTGTAAAGTTATCTGATTTATTCGTCCGTCGTCCTAGTGAGTAGTAAAGAAGTATAGACGAACAGTCGTCTATCGTCCGTCGTAAATCTAAAAACTTTTCCGACTTGTTCGGGTTCAGGAAATAAATAACTGAAAGGGTTATTATCATGTCAATATTTGGGAAAACAAAAACTGACAATATCAGTATGTCAAAGCTGGAACAGGAACTAGGGGCATCTGAACGGAGGTATAAGTATCTCTGTAATATGATCTTGACCAGCATACCTTCATCCATACTGATATTTAATAAAGGACTGAACGTAATCTATGCGAATAAAAATTTCCTGGATAAATCCAAACAGGCAGAGGACGAGACAATATCTAAAAAGATTGATCAAGTGTTCCCACCCGTTATACTAAGCTACACCCTTCTCCCGCAACGTATAAAGGAGGTATTTGAATCCGGCCGCAGTTATGGAGGGCGGCAGATGACCTATCGGGCGCCAGGCCTGCCGTCCAGGGTATATTATTACAGTCTGGTCCCTTTAAAAGATTCATTTGAGCAGATAGACAGCGTGATGCTACTTATGGATGACATTACTGAACAGGTGCGCCTGGGAGAAGAGGTGAGAAGGGCGGAACGACATCTTGCAAGTGTAGTCGAAAGCGCCAGTGATATTGTAGTTTCAATGAAACCGGACGGGACGATATTGACATGGAATAGCGCCGCAGAAAGGATATCGGGTTTTGCTATAAGAGATGCCTTGGGAAAATACTTATCAGATTTCTGCCAGGAAGAACAGAAAAAGGAGATGGAGTCTACGATTAAGGGTCTGAATTCAGGCAGAAAGGTTAACCAGGTTGAGATGAATATGATTTCCAAGGGGAAGAATAAGATATTTCTTTCCTGGATATTTTCACACATGGTAGACGATGAAGGAAAGATTATGGGAATTGTGGGAATAGGAAGGGATTTGACGGAACGAAGAGAGCTTGAG
>JAJDAO010000038.1 GCA_029261835.1 Deltaproteobacteria bacterium
GTGGGCCCTGATGACGTTGAAGAGGTACGTCAGCCCGATCACGTGGTCGATGTGGGCGTGGGTGAGCAGGATGGTCAGCTCGGAGGTTTCCAGATACCGGCCGGCGCGGAACATGGCCGTACCGGCGTCGAGCATGAGCCCACACTCGGGAATCAACATGCAGGGTGTGTGGCGTCGATCGTTGGGGTGGTATCCGGTGGTTCCCAGCAGGACGAGTTTCATCGCCGGTGTCTCGGGGATTGCGCAGGCAGGGTTTCGGACGGCACACGGCCCACGGGAGCGGCGGGGGCCTTGCCTATTCTAGCCCGGATTATTCAGTGTGCCGTGAAAGGCTTGTTGATTCTAGCGGGTGCGAACCCCGCCTGGCAACTATTGACCTCTGCATAGTCAATGAACCACGTCTGGTGAACATGCGTACTGTAGTGTATGAGACCGAAAGGGAGTGCAGCCGAGTTGGAGACTCGCCGTCGGCTGGCATGGAAGTTACTGTCGGAAGGCAGGAAAATCGGCGAGGTGGCCAAAATCGTGGACGCTTCCAGAGGTTCCGTAGGACGATGGAAGCGGGCCGTGAAAAACGGCGGCCTGAAGGCTCTGAAAGCCAAGCCGCATCCAGGGCGAAAGCCCCGTCTGGATCGGAAACAGAAGCGACAGTTGTTGAAGATGCTCTTGGCCGGACCTCTGAAAGCGGGTTATCGTACCGACCTCTGGACCTGTCCACGGGTAGCCGAGGTAATCGCCAAGGAGTTCCGCGTGAAGTACCACCCGGCTCACGTGTGGAAGATTCTCCGCGGTTTCGGGTGGACACCCCAGAAGCCCGAGCAGCGAGCCCGCGAACGCAACGAAAAAGCCATCCGTTGGTGGCGCGAGGAGAGCTGGCCGCGAATAAAAAGGGGGCGAAGCGTGAGCTAGTCCCCATCGTCTTCTTGGACGAAAGCGGTTTCATGCTCCAACCGGTGCGTCGCAGGACCTGGGCGCCGGCCGGGAAGACGCCGCAGCAAGATGCCTGGGATCGCCACGACCGGCTCTCGGTGATCGGACTCATCGGCGTCTCTCCTCTACGGCATCGCTTGTCGCTGTATTTCACGTTTCAGTCGGAGAACGTCCAAACAGAGCACATGGTCTGTTTGCTCCGGCAGTTGCACTATCACTATGGCAGCAAAGTGATCTTGGTCTGGGATCGCTTGCGAGCGCATCTTTCGGCTGCGGCGTATTTCGAGACACATCGCCCGGATTGGTTTCAGTTTGAGTGGCTGCCGGCATACGCCCCGGAACTGAATCCGGTGGAACAGTGCTGGAACCACACCAAGTACGCCGACTTGCCGAACTTTATTCCTGACGACGTCGATCATCTCGGAACCGCCATCTGCGAATCGATGCTCGAGCAACGTCAAGACCAAGCACTTCTTCGTTCTTTCTTTGCGTTCTCCAAACTGCCTCTGTAAAGGCGATCATTAGCAATGCAGGGGTCAATAGTTGCTCCAGCCGGTAGCACTTGGAGCGGTGGAGGGAGGTAACGAGATCCGCTGAAGCACTCCAAGAGAAGGCTTCCTTTGGGGAGTCAGCGAGCATGCAGGCCGTAACGCGAGTGAACGTCGAGCAGGCCTCGAAAAGGGTGATGTGGGAGCCGAGCCGCCTGAATAACGGCGAAGGCCGCCGTCGACTGGAGGAGTCCCTAACGGGCACGAGCAACTTTCCCAGTCGGTTCCACCGGGGTAATGGCGACGGCATGCGTGGGAAGAGGAGTCGACAAGCAACACGGGAAGCCCCGGCGGTGTGGGCGCGTGACCCGCAACCGACAACCCGCGAGGGCCAGGTCGGGCCGTTTTCGGGGTGGCGGAGAGGCCCGTAGTAGTGATGACGCCGGGTAATGCCGGTCGAGCGAAGGGGCCTTAGTTCAAGGACAATGTACGAAGTGGCAGGAGAGCCGAGAGATTGGCAATGAGCCTACCAACTCTACCGAAGGTTCAGAAACTGCGGGATACGTTGCACGCCAAAGCGAAGGGATCTCCCGAGTTTCGCTTTTACGCGCTGTATGACAAGATTTATCGTGACGACGTGCTGTGGGTCGCGCACCGGCGCTGTCTCTTGAACCAAGGGGCGGCCGGTGTTGACGGCCAAACGTTTGAAGATATTGAAGCATACGGCGTGAAGAAGTGGTTGGGAGAACTTGCGGAAGAACTCAGGAAGAAGACGTATTGTCCCCAGCCTGTCCGGCGGGTTTACATTCCCAAACCGGACGGCAAACAGAGACCGTTGGGTATCCCGACGATCAAAGACCGCGTGGTGCAAATGGCGGCGGTGCTGGTCTTGGAGCCGATCTTCGAGGCCGATCTGGAGCCTGAGCAACACGCCTACCGACCGGGACGCGGCGCTTTGGACGCTGATCAAGATGTGGCTCGAAGCACCGGTGGAAGAGATCGACAAACGCGGTCGTCGACATCGAACGACCCGGAACAAGGACGAACGTCGAGGCTGCCCGCAGGGGGCCCCGATCTCACCGCTGCTGTCGAACCTCTACATGCGTCGGTTCATTCTCGGTTGGAAAACGTTGGGACACGAACGGCGTCTTCGAGCGAAAATCGTCAACTATGCCGATGATTTCGTGATCTGCTGCCGCGGCACGGCGGAAGAAGCCATGCGGAACATGATGCGGCGGCTGAAACTGACGGTGAACGAAACGAAGACGAGTCTCCGTCGCGTTCCGGACGAATCGTTTGACTTCCTGGGGTACACCATCGGCCGTTGTCACTCGCCGAAGACGGGTCGCGCCTACATTGGCACACGCCCGTCGAAGAAGAAGATCACCCGGCTCTGCCGTGAGATCAGCGAGGCGACCGGCCGCCGATGGACGCTCAAGGACGTGGAAGATCGGGTGACCAAGCTCAATCGCAAACTGATTGGCTGGTCCAACTACTTCTGCCTCGGTCCGGTGAGCAAAGCCTACGCAGCCGTGGATCAACACGCCTGCAAACGGCTCCGCCAGTGGTTATGCACGAAGCACAAAGTGCGGGGGTCGGGGACGGCACAGTTCCCCGATCAGTACCTACACGAAGAGCTGGGCCTAGTCCAGTTGAGTGTGCGGACGCGGAACTTCCCGTGGGCGAAAACGTGAACTCCTTGTCCGAAAGCCGGATGCGGGAAATCCGCACGTCCGGTTTGATGAGCGGGAGATGGAAACGGAGCACGGCATGCGGATATTGAGACACAAACGGGGAAACCCAGACACGGAATTATGCCGAAGCCTACCCCACCTCGCCACCTCTCGACTCTACTGAAAGCTGTAGCATAGGCTTCCAGCCCGTGTTTGGAGAAGACAGGCAAGATGCCTGTCCTACCTGAGTGCCCTATGAACAATCCGGGCTACCGGTGCCACTCCGGAGCAAAGAAACCGATCGCCTCCTCAAACGTCGGCCGCCGCCGGAAATCCGCCGGATCATACGCCGGGATTCCGGGGTCCGGTTTGACCCAATTCGGATGGTGCCGGCCGAAGTAGGTGCCGTAGAACTGATAGTTCGTGTCCACCCACCGACGGAGAAACATCAGCTCCGTTTCCGTGAGCATGCCGCAGTGGTCCTCGTCAGCGTTCTTCGGGTGCGCGGAATCGGTCAACACGTCGATCATCGGGCTCTGGAAACAACCCAAGCTCCCGGGCGGAAGAACCGCACCGTTGTAATTACCCTGATCCCCCTGGAGGAATGACGTGAATTCGGCAATGATGGGACCGGCCAATTGCTTCCGGGCAAGCTCTTCATAAGAAGTGTTGTAGTAGAGGGTGATTTCACCAGTCAACCTCAGCTCCCCCGCGGGATCGGTCTCGCCGTGGCACGAAACGCATTTGGCGTCGAAGATCGGTTGGATGTCCGTTGGGTAGTGAATCACCTGTC
>JAJDAO010000039.1 GCA_029261835.1 Deltaproteobacteria bacterium
CAGGGCGAGGCGGAGTGCGTCGCGCGAGTGAAGCGGGCAGGCCAGGATCGGGAGCGTCGCCCCCTGCGCACAAGGGTGGGGGGCGGGCCGTGCGCGTGCCGCGGGACGGTGGGCGTCCTCGGGACCGGGCCCTCCTTCGGGCTCGGTCCCGACGGCCCCGGCCCCGTCGGGCGAGGGGGCCGCGGCATCGACGCGCTCCGACTCCCCCTCGTCGTCCAGGAAGTAGTGGAGGACGTCTCGCAGCTCGCGGGCCATGTCGCGGCCTCAGCGCACCACGAGGACCGAGTTGCGTCCGCCGACAGGTCCAGGAACCGCGTTCGGGTTGTCCGGATCCTCGCGCCATTCGCCGTCGACCACGTAGCGGTAGTGATAGGTCCCGGGCGGCAGGTTCAGGATCTTGGTCCAGACGCGCTCCGGCCCTTCCGCCTGCACCAGCGACTGGACGTCCTTGTCCGGCACCCAGCCGTTGAAGTCGCCGGCGATGCGGACATCACCCGCCGCGGCGTCGCGAAATCGAATCACGATCTCCTTCGGATCGGGTTGCGTGAGCTTCTCCTCGGTCGGCACGTCCGTTCGCGCCGGGGGCGGCGGGCACGCCTCGATCTCCAGCGCTGCGGCCGCGTAGTCCAAGGCCCCGTTGGCCGCAGGCGTGTAGAGATTGACTGGCACGCCGTGACGGGCGGCCTCGCGCAGCTTCACGTTGAGCCGGATCACCGAGTCGAAGCAGAGATCCTTGAAGAGCTCGCGGATGTCTCCGAGTGTCTGACGGGCATATCGCGTGCGTCCGTCGTAGAGCGTCGGCAGGATGCGGACGCTCAGGTCGTGTCCGATGCGATCCGTCAGCAGCGCGATGGTTTCCAGCAGCTTCTGCACTCCATCGATCGCAAAGAAGCTGGTCTCCAGGGGAACGATTACCTCCCGAGCGGCGCGCAGCGCGTTGAATGTCAGCAGCCCCACATTGGGTGGACAATCGATCAGCGCGTATTCGTAGCGCGGCGGCAGCGTGTCGAGCGCGGTTGCCAGCCGTTCGGTTCGCGCGTCGTGACGCTCACTGGCGAGCTTCTGCTCGAGCGCGGAAAGAACGATGCTCGAGGGGGCGAGGTCGATGCGCTCTGACACGTTGACGAGCACGCGTTCGAGGAGCGCCACGCCGGTCGGCTCGGCGAGCACTTCGTACAGGTTCTCGCTGAGCTCATCTGGATCGATACCGAGCGCCAAAGTCGCATGGGCCTGCGGATCCATGTCGACAACCAGGACGCTGGCGCCATCGGCTGCCAGAGCACCCGCCAGATTGACCGTGCTCGTGGTCTTGCCACATCCACCCTTCTGATTGACGATGGCAATCACTCGCATGACGCCCCCCTGTCTGCGATGGCCAGACCCACTGTCTCTACCGCCGCGCTCGTGCGAAGCGTGTGGGGTGCTCGATGCCCCCCGCTGCCGCTCCTGTCGCCATGGACGCTCGCCAGTGCGTCAGGCCGACCGCTCCAGTTCCTCCGATGTGCCCCCCGCCCTGCTTCTGCGCACCGGCTTGGCCGCCCGCAGATTTCGCCAGGCATCGAGCTCCTTCTGAAACTCCGCGACTTCGAATACCCACTCCTGCCCCGACACCGCCTCGAAGGCGATGTCGTTGTGGAATACGAGCACGACGTCGCCCGTTGCCACCAGCGTCAGCTCGGCGAGCGGCTGCTCCACACCCGGCAGCATCCGGCGCAGCGCTTGGATGCTGCTGCGAATGCGCTGGACGGAGACGCCAGCGTCAATCAGGCGTTTCGCGGCCTTGAGAGCCACGAGGTCCTCGAAGGTGTAACGATGATGTCCACCCCGCGTTCTGGCAGACGGCACGACCAGATCGGTCTGTGCCCAGTACTGGAGCTGGCGCCGCGAGATTCCGAGGACTTCGACGATCTGCTGGGTGCGGTAGAGGTCGGTCGGCCGTCGGGAGGCCCGTGGTCGCATCGCTTCCCCGCTGTTGTCGCTCGCTCGGCGGTCTGTCATGGTGCGACTCCCGCTCCTTCACTTTGCGTCGTGGTCGTCTTGACCGCCTCGATCCCGCTCGCCCCGCCGGGCGATCCTCTGGCAAACCGCTGCCGACTATGAGCTAAGTCCCTGTAGAGACGGAAGTCAACCAATAATCGACGAAATTGTACGATTTCTGTGACCTTGCGGGCGGCGGCAGTCAGGTCGGTGGTCAGAGCCGGCCCTCAGCCGGAGGACGGGAGGGACGGCGGCGGGCCGGGTGGCCTCTTCTGCCGCGTGCGCGTCTGGTGGGGTAAGGTGCTCTCCTATGGCGGAGAAACGAGCAGCCCCGGAGGCGGGCTCCAGTGGCGCGGGCGTCGAGGCCGAGCGCGTTCGAGTCGTCGAGCGTTCTGGCATTGGTCGACCCTATATGCGCGGAATCATGGTGCATTCCCTGATGGCTCGGGGAGTGAGCTTCGACGAGGCGTATCGCACGGCCGACGCGGTGCGCGAGCGCATTCGCGGTCGTGGCAGCGTACCCCGGTCCGAGCTGACCAAGATGATCCAGGAGATCCTGGGAAGCGAGTACGATCACCAGCCTCCGATTCCGGTGCCCGTTACGCTGCGGGTCGGGACCGGCCAGCGCGGTGCTCCCTTCTCCAAGGGGACGCTCGCGCAGTCGTTGCTCGCCGCCTCGGTGGAGCCCGACGATGCCTTCGACGTCGCCCGCGAGATCGAGCTCGAGCTTATCCGGCACGGCTATCAGGAGGTCTCACGCGATAGTCTCCGGCGTTCTGCCTACTCGGCTCTGCTGCGGCGCTTTGGCCGCAAGACAGCCGACCGCTATCTCGTCTGGCGCTCGTATCAGGAGCCCGAGAAGCCGGTGATCATTCTGCTGGGGGGCACAGCTGGGGCTGGAAAGACATCGCTGGCCCTGGAGGCGGCTCGCCGTCTCGGGATCAGTCGGCTGCTCTCGACCGACACGATCCGGCAGGTGATGCGCATCATGTTCTCGCCGGATCTGATGCCGGCCATCCACGCCTCGTCCTTCGATGCCCACACCGGCCTTCCTCTGCACGGCCATCAGGACGGCCCGGTTGTCGAGGGATTCCTCGCGCAAGCCTCGGTGGTCTCCGTCGGAGTGCGCGCGATTCTGGACCGGGCGGTTGAGGAGAACACGAGCCTCGTAATCGACGGCGTGTCGTTGGTGCCAGGGCTGCTCGATCTCAGCGAGTACGCCGAACGCGCCCATGTCTTCTTCCTGCTGGTGGCGCGCCTCGACGAGGAGGCCTTCCGCGGGCACTTCGCCGCTCGAGCGGAGCGCCAGCAAGAGCGTGTCGCCGAGCGCTACGTCGAGCGGTTGGAGGAGATCCTGAAGATCCAGGAGCACCTGTTGGAGCTGGCGGAGCGCTACGAGATCCCGATCGTCGACAACATCACCCTCGACGGGTCCGTGTTGCTCGTGATTCGGCATGTCGTCGAGACGCTGCGCAAGGAGAGCGACAGCAAGCTGGGCGATTCGTCGAACGAGCCCGGGGCGACATGAGGATCGGTGCTGCCGCGACGCGCGGAGCCAGCTCGCTCGCTGCGAGCGCCGAGCCACGCCGGAGCTGATGATGGAGGCCTTCCGGATCACGGGGCGGCTCGCAGCCAACGGCGCAAGGGTGTTTCGCGGCATCGGCCGGGGGCACGTGCTCCCGGCGCCCGTCGGAAACTGGCTCCAGGTAGACATCGCGGGCGAGCCGTCCGAGCGAGGCTCGAGCGGTCTCGGGTGGGGTCGAGAGCCGGCTCTGGGCTTGCTCGATCTGCTGCGCTGCCTCGAGGCTGCGGGCGCCGATCCCCGCATCGACGGCAGTCTGATCCGGCTGCGCGGAGATTTCGCGAGCTGGGGGCAGGCGCTCTCGCTGCGGCGTGCGCTTCTGGCCCTGCGCGAGGCGGGCAAGGGCGTGGCGGTCTGGGCCGAGAATCTGTCGGCTCAGCAGTATCTGGTGGCCAGCGCGGCAGAGCGCATCTGGTTGCCGGAGAGCGGGAGCCTGTTCCTGGTCGGGCTGCGCACTGAGCGACTCTTCCTGCGCGAATTGCTGCAGAAGCTCGCCGTGAAACCCGAGGTCGTTAACATCGGAAAATTCAAGAGCGCCGGTGACATGCTGACGCGTGGCGGCATGTCGGACGAGGAACGAGAGCAGATCGACAGTTGGCAGGCCGATCTCTTCGAGGAACTCGTTGGCGGGATCGCCAGCGGCCGCGGGATCGAGGAGCAGGTCGTTTGTGACTTGATCGACGGCGGACCTTACCGCGCCGCAGCAGCACGTGAGGCCGGTCTGATCGACGATCTTTGCTATGCGGATGAGCTCGAGCGCGAACTCGAGCCGCTCGTGCGTATGCCGGCTCCGGGCTACTCCGCCCCGCGCCGAGTGCATCTGGTGGAGGCGCTGCGCTACTTCTCGGCCTTTGTGTCGGACCCCGGCTGGCTGCCGTTGCTGCGCGACGTTCCGGAGCTGGTCTATCTGTTGGCTTCGGGTGCCGTGCGGCGCGGGTCGGGTGTTCGTGGCATCGGCAGCGAGGGGCTGGGCCGGCTGCTCGAGCAGATTCGGACCCGTCACGCCGTGCGCGGGGTCGTGCTGCGGATGGAGAGCCCGGGCGGTGATTCGCTGGCCTCGGATCTGCTCTACCGCGCCGTCGAGCGTCTGAGCAGAGAGAAGCCGGTCGTCGTATCCATGGGAGACGTCGTAGCCTCCGGCGGGTACTACATCGCCGCCGCTGCGGACGCGGTCTTTGCCGAAGCCGGCACCATCACCGGCTCGATCGGTGTGCTGGGCGGCAAGCTCGATCTCAGCGGACTGTATCGGCGAATGGGTGTGGCGGAGGACGGTGTGCAGCGCGGCGCGCGGGCGGGTCTGCTCTCGCAGGCGCGGGGCTTCAACGCCGACGAACGCCGGGCCGTCAGACGCGAGATGGAGGGCGTCTACGAAACCTTTCTGGACCGCGTGGCCGCCGGTCGTCAACTATCGCGCGAAGGACTCGAACGAGTCGCGCAGGGGCGTATCTGGAGCGGTCGCCGAGCTCACGCCCTGGGGTTGGTGGACGCGCTGGGCGGGCCGCTTGACGCCCTACACGAACTGGGTGCTCGCGCCGGTCTGCGACCGGGCGAGAGCTTCGGGCTGACGCTGCAGCCGAAGATGCCGAGGCTGCCCGGTCCTCTGAACGCGCTGCTCGGAGGCAGTCTGCTGAGTGGCGATCGTCGCAGCCGGTGGATCTGACGATGTCGAGATCCCTCAAATACGACATCCCCGGGCCCGATTGGCGGTGCAGCGTGCTCGACGTGTCCGAACGAGGCTGGCCCACGCTCTTCGATCCCGCGCTCTCAGCGCCGCTCGAGCTGGCGTTGGAAATCGGTTTCGGCCGCGGCGAGTTTCTGCTGGACCTCGCAGCCAAGCGGCCGGAGACGGCGTTCATCGGCGTGGAGGTGTCGTTCAAGCGCGTCCTGAAGATGGCGAGGAAGCTGGCGCGGAGCGGACTCACGAATACACGTCTGCTGGAGGCTCGCGGCGAACTCGTCGTGCGCGACCTGCTGCCACCCGCGAGTGTTCGCGAGATCTGGATCAACTTCTCCGATCCCTGGCCCAAGGATCGCCACTACAAGCGGCGTCTGATCCAGTCCGAGTTCGTCGCCAACGCGGCCCGCTGCCTCACCTCCGGCGGCATGCTTCACGTCGCTACCGATGACGTGCTCTACGCAAGCCAGATCGATGAGGTGCTCTCTCGTGAGCCGTTGCTCGAGAACACCTTCGCGCCCGAGCGCTGGCTAGCGGAAGTGCCGGGGCGCATGCAGACCGGTTACGAGCTGCAATGGCGCGCAGAGGGGCGCTCACTACACTTCTTTGCTTATCGCCGCCCCTCTGGGCACGAGTCATGACATCCGATCCCCGCACGCGATCCGCAGTGTTGCCGCGCGATGAGCCGGTGGCCACACGTTTCGCGTATCGCCGCGTCCGCAATCCAAAGAACCACTCGCGCCTTGCGCTACGCGAGCTGTTCTCTCGTGACGGCATTCCCGCCTACCGAGCGGATCAGGTCTTTTCCTGGCTCTACCACCACGGTGTCGATGATCCGCGTGCGATGACGGATCTCTCCCTCTCCCTGCGCGAGAAGCTCCACTCTGAATGGCAGATGCGAGCGCTGGAGATACGCGATGTGCAGCGGTCGCTGGATGGTACTCGCAAGCTCGCTCTGGCCGCCTCGGATGGGGCCGTAGTCGAGGCGGTGTTGATTCCCGAGGAACGCCGCAACACGCTGTGCGTGTCCACGCAGGTGGGCTGTCCCATGCGCTGCTCGTTCTGCGCCACGGGGGCGTTGGGATTCACTCGCAATCTGGTGGCAGCAGAAATCGTCGATCAAGTGCTGCGGGCGCGCGAGGAACTCGCGCCGGGCGATAGCATCAGCAATGTCGTCTTCATGGGTATGGGCGAGCCGCTTCTGAACCTGCCCGCGGTACTCGAGGCGATCGGCATTCTGATCGACCCCAAGGCGTTCGCCCTGGCGCCGCGTCGGATCACGGTCTCGACGTCGGGTCTCGTGCCCAAGATCCGGCCGCTGCTGGAGATTGCTCCGATCAACCTCGCGATCTCGTTGCATGCGACCACCGATCGGGTGCGAGACGGGCTCGTGCCGTTGAACCGTCATTTTCCACTCGGTGTATTGCTCACCGCCCTACGCGCGGAAGAGCTGATCTCGCCGAGGAGGCCGGTCCTCTTCGAGTACACCCTGATCGCCGGTGTGAACGACTCCCCGGAAGATGCCCGGCGGCTGCCGGGGCTGTTGCGCGGCATTCCGTCCAAGGTGAACGTCATTCCGATGAATCCACATCCGGATTCGCCGTGCCGTCCACCCTCCCGGGAGGTGTGCGATCGCTTCACGGCGGAGCTACACGCGGCCGGCCTGCGAGTGACTCTGCGCAAGAGCCGCGGCCGAGACATCGACGCCGCGTGCGGGCAGCTCGCCGCTCGTGGCGCTTCGGGTACCAGTGGGCGTCGTACGGGGGTTCCACACGTGACGGATGATTGAACTCCTCTTGGGGTCAAGTCCCGAGGCCGCCGCCGGTGGGTTGAGGTGAGCAACTTCAAGCGCTGGCCAGGTATGGCCGAAGGGGAGAAGGCGAAGGGGTAACGCTACGTCATGCTCTATGCGGTGGGAGACATTCACGGCGAGCTGGAGAAGCTCGAGGAGCTGCTCGAGTATCTCCCACTGCAGCCGACGGATCGGCTCGTCTTCCTCGGTGACTACATCGATCGGGGGCCGGACGCGTTCGGAGTCGTGGCGCGACTGATCGAGCTGCAAAAAGAGTATCGCTGTGTCTTCCTGCTAGGGAACCACGAGTCGATGTTGCTCGACTTTCTCGGCTGGAACGACGACGCCTACCTCGGCGGGGACGCCTTCTTGATGAACGGTGGGGATCGCACCCTGGCGAGCTACGGCTACTTCGACCGCGAGCAGCCCGACCGGGCCGGATTCGATCTTCCCAAGGAGCACGAGGAGTTTCTGCTCAGCTTGAAGCTCCACCATCTCGAGGCGGACTATCTCTTCGTGCACGCGGGCTTGGACCGCGCCGAACTCGCCTGCGACGACGTCGAATACGCCCTGCGCCGCAGCCGCGTAGAAGATCTGTTGTGGAACCGGACCACCGCCGAGTTTCCCCACCGCCTCGGCGTGACCCTGATCTATGGCCACACGCCGAGCGAGGACTTCTCGGTACGCATGAACCCGCCATTCAGCATTGGCATCGACACCGGAGCAGTCTACGGCGGTCCGTTGACCGCGATCCGCTTGCCGGACGAGAAGATCTTCCAGGTCTAGCTCGCGTTCCTCGCCGGGTCGCGCTGCGGCCAGGCAAGGAAAGCCGGCTCGGGATCCGCGCGGCCGTCGTGGTGACTGAGCTGGCTCAGCTCCGCTGGGGCTCGCTCACTGTCGAGATCTGCGCATCCGCTCCCAGGTCTCGGCTGCGAAGCAGCGGCACGGTGATCTTGTTTCCGGCGCTCAGCGACTCGAAATCGAGATCCGGGTTGTACTGGTACAGGAGCCAGAGGGGAATCTCGAACTTGCGATGAGACAGCACCCAGAGTGAGTCACCGGCCCGTATGCGGTGAACCTCGGTGCCGGCGATCTCCCAGCGCGTGAAGAACTGCTCCTGGATATCTCGGTGATATTCGAGGCGCTGCTGTTCAAACTGCTCGGGCGTGACGTGGCTGAAGTCGAGCTTCAGCTGCTCGTGTACGACCAGCGGTTCGCCGTAGCTCAAGTGATTGATGCTGCGGAGACGACCGGCTCGAAGCCCAAGCCATTCGGCGTAGTGCCCCAGAGTCTCAATGGCCTGGATCTCGATCGTGCCGTCGGCCGCCACGGAGTAGTCGCTCGGATCGGCTAGCAGGCCGGGATTCGGCCCGCTCGGATCCGCATCGGATGCAATGTCGGCGGCGACCGCCACGAGATCGTGGCTGTCGACGGAGGCGGGCGCAGCGGGCGCGGCGGGCTCACGCGGCACCGGACTCGGCTCGGTCGAGCGCGCTGGCGTCAGGAGCGCCATGGCCTGCGGATGGAGATCGCTGGCTGCCGCCTCTTTGTGCTTGCTCACGATGGCCTTGTCGACGGCCGTCGAGACGCGTAGTACCTGGCCGACGTAGATGCGGTTTCGGTTGCGCAGCGCATTGGCCGTGATCAGCTCGTCCTCACGCATGTCAAAACGGCTGGCAATGCGCGAGAGCGTATCGCCTCGCCGAACCGTGTAGAGACCGTCAGGCGGGGGGCGGACGGGTGCCGCGGGCTGCGCGCGGCGCACAGCCGTGGCGCGGGCCGGTGAGTGATCGGAGGGCAGGCGCAGCTTCTGGCCCGCTCGGATGCGATGGCGGCTGCGCAGGCCGTTGAGCGCCTGCAGCTCGCTCATTCTGACGCCGTAGCGCGCTGCGATGCGTGAGAGTGTCTCGCCTCGTTGCACAACATGGTGTACGTCTCGCGTCTGTCTTGCCCAGCGTTCGCCCTCCGCAACGTCGGCGATCGCGACGTGCAGCGGACGCGCCAGAACGACCCGAGGAACAGCCAGCACGAAGCCTTTCGGTACGCGCTTCTGGCCTCGCCATACGCTCGGACGCAGAGCGGGGTTGGCGGCCCTCAGACTCTCGATCTCTACCCCGAAGGCACGCGACAATGCCAGTGGCGTGGTGTAGAAAGGCAGCTCGACTGTGTCGTAGTCCACCGGCTGATTGAATGTCAGCTTGCCGAAGTGGGGCTCCGGGTTGGCGGCAATGTGCGAAGCCGCCAGAAACTCGACATAGAAGTTGCGTGACGCGAAGCCGAAAGTCCGGCTACGGTAGTCGCGTACGATGGTCGCGATGTCGCGCGTACCCAGCTTGCGAACTGCCCGCCGCATGCCCGACGCTCCGTGATTGTAGGCGGTGATGGCAAGCGGCCAGCTTCCCGTGACGCGACGGTTCTGCTTCAGCAGCCGGGCAGCCGCCACGGCGGAGCGGTAGGGATCGAGCCGCTCGTCCACCACGTGGTCGACCCGCATGAAACGGCGACCGGTGGAGCGCGTGAACTGCCACAGCCCCGCTGCACCGACCCGGGAATAGGCGTGCGGCGTGTACGATGATTCGACGTGGGGCAGGGCGGCGATTTGCACCGGCAGTCCCATGTCGCGCAGCGTCCGCTCGATGTGCGTGACGTAGGTGCCGGACCGGATCAGCCCGGCGCGAAACTTGTCCGCCTGTCCGAGCTGGAAACGGACCCGGCGGGTCGCACCGCGCAGCGTCTTGTTCGTCGCTCCCGCTGGAAACAGCGCCAGCACTCGTTGCTGTTCCACGCTCAGGCCCGAGCGTTTACCTCGAGCCAGCGTGTGCAGGATCTGCTTGTAGTGCTTCTTCCGTTTCTCGGTGAAGCGTTCTCGCGCTCGCCTCGAGAGCCCCGACGGCAGCTTGAGCACCTCATAGACGACCGAGAGGTCTCGCGAGTCGTGGATGAGACCCCCGTCGGTGCCGACTTCGCTGTAGATCCGCGTCCAGAACCGAACGGCCGGCTGCAGCGCTGCCGGCTCCGGGAACGGGTTGAATCCAGCCTCCGCGACCTCGGTCGCCAGCGACTGGCCGGCGCCGAGAAGAGCGAGTGCCGCGACTACAGCAGGCAATAGGGTTCGCATCTTCACGCCATCCCGGATCGGCAACTTCGCGTCAAATCTGAGCCCCAACCGCACGAATCCCTCCCGGGGGGTGGTCGCGCCGCGATCGCTGCTGTGCCACCACGGGCTGAGTCGCCGACTGGGCCCCGCCGGTTCATCGCGGTCGGGCTCGCCTTCCGTACTCTCGTGTGGGCTTGAAGGGGCGATTGCAGCGCTCACTTCTTTCGCTTTCGTCCCTTCTGACGTGACTTGCGGGCCTGTCTCCGCTTGTTCTTTTTGCGCTCATCTGCCTTCTGGCCGCGCACCCGCCCGCCCCCGCCCATGGTCATGCCGGGTGGGCCCGCGCCGGCGAGTAGGGCGCTCGGGTCCATTGCGCCGGTGGGCATGCCGCCACCCGCGATCTTTCCCATGCCCGGGATTTTCGAGAGCAGACCGCCGGGCGCGCCCAGGTTGCCCATCATCTCTCTCATCTGCCCGAAGCGGCCGACGAGATCTTTCACCTCTTTGGTCTTGTGACCGCTGCCGCTGGCGATCCGCGCTGCCCGGCTCTTGTCGATGACGTCCGGCTTGCGGCGCTCCTGCCTCGTCATGGAGCGAATCATGGCCTCGACCTTGCTGAGCTCTCCCTCGTCGACCTGGTCCGCCATCGAGCCGAACATGGGCATCTTGGCAAAGACCTCGCGCAGCGGGCCGAGCTTCTGGATCGTTCTCAGCTGGGTCAGCAGATCATCCAGGGTGAACTGCCCCTTCAGAATGCGCTCGGCGTCCTCCTCCGCCTGCCGCTCGTCGACGACCTCTTCGAAGTCCTTGACCAGGCCGACGATGTCCCCCATGCCGAGGATGCGTGACGCGAGGCCCTCGGGCCGGAACTCTTCGAGCCGATCGATCGACTCGCCGGTGCCCAGGAACTTGATGGGAACGCCGGTCACAGCCTTGACGGCCAGCGCCGCTCCGCCCCGCGCATCACCGTCGAGCTTGGTGAGCACCACACCGTCGAGTTCAATGCGTTGCGAGAAGGCCTTGGCCACATTGACCGCATCGCGGCCCATCAGCGCGTCGCATACCAGCAGCGTATTCGCAGGCGAGACCAGCGCCTTGATCTCTTCGAGCTCCTGCATGAGCTCGTCGTCGAGGGCGAGTCGGCCCGCCGTGTCGTAGATGAGGGCGTTGTGTCCCTCCCGCTTCGCTCGTTCCTGCGCCGCTTGGCATATCTGCGGCGGAAGCTCTCCCTCAGCACCGGCATGGACCGGCACGTCGATGGATTCACCAAGAGTCTGAAGCTGGGCCACGGCCGCCGGTCGGTAGACGTCGGCCGCCACGAGTAGCGGCTTCTTGCCCTGCTTCTGGAGGTGGCGCGCCAGCTTCGCCGCGATCGTCGTCTTGCCGACGCCCTGCAGCCCGGCCAGCATGACGGACGTTGCTCCTCGCTGCTTGGCCAGGGAGGTATCCACTGGCCCCATCAGCTCGCTGAGTGATTCCTCGCAGACCTTGACGAAGTGCTGGCCGGGCGTGACCTTGAGCCGGCGTCCAGCCGCATCGCGGGCGCGGGTCTCGACTTTCTCCCCCAGTGCCCGCTGCTTGACGCGGGCCAGAAAGTCCTTGACCACGACGAAGTCGACATCGGCCTCCAGCAGCGACATCCGCACATCGCGCAACGCCTCGTCGATGTTCGACTCGTCGAGTTCGCGCAGGCCGCGCAGGCGTTCTGTGGCGGACTTGAAGCCCTGGCTGACAGTTTCGAGCACGATCTCCTCCGGAAGCGGGCGATACTAGCCCTGATGCGGCATTCGGATCAGGGCCTTACCCCGAACGGCGCGGCGATTTCGCACATCCCGCACCGCGTTCCCCTTCTCCGCTCCCGCATGCGTATCTCCACTTGAGTGACTTCTTGGCAGGCGCTCACGAATCAGCTCGAGTCGACCAGCCGCATGCCGAAAGCGCCCGTAGGGGAACGCGCGCTCTGCCTGATTATGCTCAATCGGGGCTAGCAGCCCGGCACGGAACCCCCCGCCGCCGTCATCCGTCCCCGTTCTCGGACCGCTCTGCCCGCGCTTGCTCCCGAACAGGCGGCCCTGCATGATTGCGGTTGGCGGGGCCTTCCAGCCGGCAGCCCATCCGGGGTATTCCGGGGTCGCGGACGATCCGCCGGACACGAAGGAGCCGTGGCGCGGGGCCGACGCGGAGAGCGGCCAATGGAAGTTAGAGAACGCAGGGCCGAGAGTGGTGGGCGGAGAGCGCGAAGCAAACGGAGAGAGCAGCGGAGAGAGGCACGTGGCAGTCGAAGTCGAAGCACAGGTCACCGGGCACATCTGGAAGGTCGAACGAGCGCTGGGCGATGCGGTTCAGGAGGAGGACGTCCTCCTGATCATCGAATCCATGAAGATGGAGATTCCGCTCGAGGCCCCCTGCGATGGTCGAGTGAGCGAGATCCGCGTCGAGGAGGGGCAGGGTGTCGAGGAGGGGGATGTCCTCGTGGTTCTCGAAGCTTGACATTACGAGCAGCAAGCGGCCGGATTAGGGCGCGACCGCTCGCGTCCAGCGAGCGAGATGCCGCACTCGATTATCTGCGGCCCGAGCCGCGGCACAATCTTCTCTTGATGGAGATGGTCGCTGGCGTTGGGCAGCCCGCTACGCCGAGCGAGCTGCCACCGCAGGTGGTTGCGGCCTGGCGGCGCGACGAGATCATCGGCGTGGCGTCTCTGCGCCCCAGCTTGGTGCTCGATTTCGAGATGACCGACGAGGCGCTCGATGCCTGTCTTCCGTTTCTGGTCGCCATCGAGAGCGGGCTCATCAAGAGCGACGACCGCGTCGTGGCGCCACTCTGGGCGCATCTGCGGGCTCGCGGGCGGCGGGCACTGATCGATCGCGGCGAGACCTCTTATGTGCGAGGTTCGTCGCAGCGCGCGCCGGCCGATCTGGCACGGCCGGCGGTGACCGGACTGCGCCCCGCGGTCGAAGAGGACCTCGACGATCTCGTCTTCGCCGCGCGTGCCAGCCTGCGAGAGGAGGATCGACCGGATCCCTTCGACGGTGATCCGGTGGGTTTCCGCCGCTGGGTGCGCGGGCGTTTGCATCGGGCTCGCGTGCTGGAGAGAGCCGGGCAGATCGTTTTCGTGGGGTACGCCGATGTTCGCCGACCCGAGGGCTGGCTGATCCAGGGCGTCTACACCTGGCCGGAGCACCGCCGCCGTGGCTTCGCGGCCATCGGCGTTTCCGGCCTTGTCGAGGAGGCTTTCTGCGCCGGTGCCGGCCACGTGCAGCTCGCGGTGGTCGACGGAAACCTGCCAGCCGTCCGGCTCTACGAACGGCTGGGCTTCGTCCCCTTCGCACAGCTTCGCACTTTGGTCTTCCTGTGACGATGAATCGAGCGGATTCGAGCGAATCGGTGACTTGATCGCTCAGTCAGCGCTCGGCTACGATCCGTATTCGCTCGTCTATGACATCAGCCGGTGACATGAACCGGTGACATCAAGGAGGGGAACCCCCTATGGGTCTGCTTGACGGAAGAGTGGTCATCATCACCGGTGCGGGTGGCGGTATTGGTCGTGAACATGCCCTCGCCATGGCGAAGGAGGGCGCGGCCATCGTAGTCAACGATCTCGGTGGTGCGCGGGACGGGAGCGGTGCCGGTAACGCGATGGCTGATACAGTCGCGGACGAGATCAAGGCCTTGGGGGCGGAAGCGGTCGCGAACTACGACAATGTCGCATCGCTGGAGGGGGGAAAGTCGATCCTGAAGACTGCTCTCGACGCCTTCGGCAAGGTCGACGTACTGGTGAACAACGCCGGCATTCTGCGCGACAAGTCGTTCGCCAAGACCAGCGAGGATCTCTGGGACCCGGTGATCGAGGTTCACCTGAAGGGTACCTACTGTGTTACCCACGCGGTCTACTGCCACATGAAAGAGAGCGGCAGCGGCGGTGTGATCATCAATACGTCGTCGACCTCCGGTCTCAACGGCAATTTCGGTCAGTGCAACTACGGCGCGGCCAAGGCGGGTATCGCGGGCTTCACGCGCTGTCTGGCACTTGAGGGCAAGAAGTACGGCATTCGCTGCTTCATCTTGGCGCCGGTGGCACTCACGCGTTTGACCGAGGACCTGCCGGGTTTTGACAGCGAGGCCATGGAGGAGAAGATGGCACCCGGCCTGGTCTCGCCGCTGCTCACCTTTCTGGCGAGCGACCTCTCGAAGGACATGACGGGGAACACCTTCTTCTGTGGGGGTGGGCGCATCGCCGAGATGAAGGTGGTGACCGCACCGGGCGTGACGAAGACCGATGCGGGTGGCCACTGGACGCCCGGCGAGATCGCCGAAGCGATGAAGGCCGGGGAGATCCTGCTTCCCGATTGACCCGCTACGAGGGGCTTGCGCGAGCGAGGGCGGCGGGCTCGACCCGCTGCCCCCACGTACTGCGTCGTGGGGACATTGCTGACCCCGAGGGCGCATGGTAAACCTGCACGATGATGCCGGATGAATCGCCCGATTCCGCCGACGGGTCGTCCTCTCCGACGCCGGCACCCCGGCGTGCCGATGATCGGTCATTGACGCTGGTCGATCCGCTCTCCGCGATGACAGCTCGCTTCAATCTCTTCTTCCGCTGGTTCGCCGGTCGCTACTTCCGCCATTTCGAACTCGCTGAGGAGGGCGTCTCCCGGCTTCGGGAACTCGAGGCCCGCGGTGCTGTCGTCTACGTGATGCGCTACTCGAGTCGACTCGACTACCTGCTCTTCAACACGCTCTTCATGCGCGATCGGCTGCGGCTCTCGAGCTTCGCCAACGGCCTGCATTTCTACTACTACCGGCCGCTGCCGCAGATCCTGCGAACCGTCTTTCAGCGCAAGCGGGGAAGATCGCGCGCCATCGTTCACGGCGAGGACCAACGGCGTGTGCGCCGACTGACGCGTGACGGGCATTCCTTCTTCCTCTTCCTGCGCACCAAGCGGCTGCGCACCTTCTGGCGCGGCATGTGGCGACTGCGGCATCGCCAGGACGAACTCGATCTGCTGCAGGAGGTCGTGCGCGAGGTCTGGAACACGGATCGCGAGGTCTTCATCGTTCCGCTCTCGCTGTTCTGGCGCAAGGGACCTCGCAGCGAGAATCGCTTTCTGAACCTCGACTACGGCTCTCTCTCGCGGCCCTCGGACATCGCGAAGGTGAGCTCTTTCCTGGCCACCTATCGCAGCTTGTCGGTGAAGATCGGCGAGCCGATCGATCTGGCGGGTTTCATTTCGACCCGCCGTGAGCGGGGACAGGAACGCGTCGCCCGCACCGTGCGGCGCTCGATCCTCATCTACCTCTATCGCGAAGAGAAAGTCGTGGAGGGGCCGACACTGCGCTCCGCGCAGCGTGTGCTGCGCGAGATGTTGGGCGATTCGGGCGTGAAGGCGGCCATGGCGGAGCGGGCGCGGCAGAAGCGCGGTTCGCCCGAGAAGGCGGAACGCGATGTCGAGAAGATGCTGCGCGAGATCGCGGCGCGCCCGAACTCGACGCTGCTGGCGATACTGGCGGCGTTCGTGGGCGCCATCGTGCGACGCATGTTCTCGGCGATCGAGACGGACGGGCTCGACAAGGTGGCGGACTATGCAAAGCGTCATCCTTTGGTGCTCGTGCCTACCCATCGCTCGTACTTCGATTTTCTGATCGTCTCGCTTCTCTTCTACGCCAACTATCTCGTGCCGCCCCATATCGCTGCTCGAGAGAACATGGCTTTCGGTCCGGTTGGCTTGGCCTTCCGCTTGGCGGGGGCCTTCTATCTGCGACGATCGTTCAGCGATCCGCTCTACAAGCAGGTCTTTCGTGCCTACGTCGCCTACCTCGTGCGCGAGGGCTTCACCCAGGAGTTCTTCATCGAGGGCGGGCGCTCGCGAACGGGGAAGACGCTTTCCCCACGACTGGGCATGCTGACCTGGGATATCGAGGCCTTCCTCGAGTGTTCGCGGCGCGACCTCTTCTTCGTTCCCATTGCGATTACCTACGAGCGCCTGGTCGAGGAGAGCGGGATCGTGGACGAACTCGAGGGGGGTGGGAAGACGAAGGAGAGCACGTTGGCGCTCTTCCGGGCACGCAAGTACCTGGAGCGGAGGTTTGGCTCGGTACACGTGAGCTTTGGCGAGCCCATCTCGTTGGCTGGGGCCATGGGGGAGAATCGCGAGCGCTTTGAACGACAGGTTCGCGGCGAGGTGGGGGCCCTGCTGCCGGACGGGACCCCAGATCAGATCCAGGCGTTGTCGGAGCGGATCGCGGAAGAGAAGCGGCAGTTCATCGACGCCTTCGCCCACCGAATCGTCGAGTGCATCAACTGGTCGGTGGTGGCCAACGCGACGTCCGTCGTCGCCGCGGTGCTGATGGGAACGCCGCATCGCGGGCTGCTTCGGCCTGAGCTCATCAATCGTGTCCAGCAGCTCGTCGATCTCTTGCAGCTGCAGCAGGTGCGGTTGACGTCGGCGCTCCAAGCGGATCGCGGCCGCTACAATGAGGCTCTCGCCTTCATGCTGCGCAGTGATCTCGTGAAGTCGGTGGAGGATCCGCTGGGCGAGATCATCTTCTACGAAGAATCGCGTCGCCGAGCGCTGGACATATACCGCAACTCGATCGTACACTTTCTCGCGACACCGAGCATTCTGGCGCGCAGGTTACTCCTGGGAGCATCGAGCAAGGAGCTGCAGGAGGATCTCACGACTTGGCAGGAGATTCTCTACCAGGAGTTCTTCGTTCCTCGCGGTGAGCCGGCGGCGAGCGGTCACGAGCAGTTCCTGAGCCACTTCGAGGCGGTCGGTTGGATCGAGCGGCAAGACGATCTGCTCTTCGCGACCGCGGCGGGCGAAGAGATTCTGCGCTGTCTGGCGGCCCAGACCCGCGGCGTCATCGAGTGCTACGAGGTGACGTGCCGCGTTCTGCTCCACACGGAAGGCGAGATCGCCCGGAAGGCCTTTCTGGAGCGGGCGGCGGCCGCCTTCGAGCACGGACGCTTGCTGGGGCTCGCGGAGCGCATTGAGGCGGCCAACGACACGACCTTTGGCAATGCTCTGGATCTGTTGGTGCGCCGGCGCATTCTCGAGTCGAGGAGCGAGTCGCGACGAGGGGGTGCGACCGAACTCGTCTATGCCCGCGGGGAGAGCTGGTGTGTCCTGCCGCAGCTGAGAGAGCGTCTGGCGGCTGCCGTCGCCGCCGGTTAGTCTCGGCCCCCCCATGGATACGACGACTCTGCTCGATTTCGAAAAGGCGGGTGGCCTGGTCACTGCCATCGCCCAGGATGACGCAACCGGCGACATCCTGATGGTGGCCCACATGAACGAGCAGGCGTTTCGCCGCACGCTCGAGCTGGGCGAGGTCGTGTACTGGAGCCGTAGCCGGAAGAGGCTCTGGCACAAGGGTGAGGAGAGCGGCAACGTCCAGCGAGTGAAGAGCCTCTTCGTCGACTGTGACGGCGATGTCGTGCTGATTCGCGTGGAGCAGATCGGTGGGGCCGCCTGCCACACAGGTATGCGAAGCTGTTTCTTCCGCAGGCTCGAGGGAGATCGCGTGGTCGATGTGGGTGAGCGCGTGTTCGATCCAGATGAGGTTTATGGTCGATGAGCGACTCACCCAGGATTCGTCTCGGCTTGCCGAAGGGAAGCCTCCAGGAGACGACACTCAGCCTCTTCGCCAGAGCGGGCTACGACATCCGTGTCAGTAGTCGCTCGTACTACCCGCAGATCGATGATCCCGAGATCGAGTGTATCCTGATTCGCCCGCAGGAGATGGCGCGCTACATCGAGCAGGGCGTGATGGACTGCGGCATCACCGGCCTCGACTGGGTGCTCGAGAGCGGTGCCGATGTGCTCGAGCTGGCCGATCTCGAAGCTCCCTGGCCCAACTTCGTGCCCGTTCGCTGGGTGCTGGCGGTCAAGGAGGACTCGCCATTCGAGACGCCCGAGGATCTCAAGGGCAAGCGGATCGCGGCAGAGGTCGTCGGGATGACCCAGCGCTATCTCGAGAAGCGCGGTATCGAGGCCCAGGTGGAGTTCTCTTGGGGTGCCACGGAGGTGAAGCCCCCCGTGCTGGCCGACGCCATCGTCGACGTGACCGAGACCGGCTCGAGCCTCAGGGCCAATAGCCTGAGAGTGGTCGATGTGTTGCTCGAGAGCTCGCCGCGTTTTGTGGCCAACCACGCGGCGGCGGCAGACGCGTGGAAGCGTGCGAAGATGGAGCGAATGCTGATGTTGATCACGGGTGCAATCGCGGCCGCCTCACGTGTCGGGCTCAGCATGAATGTTCCGCGACAGTGCCTCGACGCGGTGCTGGCCCTGCTTCCGGACGTGGGTGCACCGACCATCTCTCCACTGGCGGACGATCGCTGGGTCGATGTATTCGTCATCATCGAGGAGAAGCGCGTGAGGGAGATCGTCCCGCAGCTCTCCGAAGCCGGGGCTCGAGTCATCGTCGAGAGCCCACTCAACAAGATCATCGACTGAGCGGTGGGTGTCGCGGCCCAGTTGCTGGGCGCCTTCGCCAGCTACACGCGGACCGCTTGGTGGGGTCTCGTGGCGCCACGCCTGACTGAGTCACGACCGCTCTTGGTGCTACAAGGCGTCGTGTTGCGCGAGAAGGACGGTGAGCGCGAGGTGCTGCTCTCGGTGCGAAGTGATCTGCACGGTTGGGAGCTGCCGGGTGGCACACTCGAGCCCGGCGAGGCATTCGAGCCCGCCTTGGCGCGTGAGATTCGAGAAGAGACCGGCTTTGAGGTCGAGGTTGGCCGTCACGTCGGCGATTACGTTCGCACGGGCTTTCGACCTCACACGGCACGGATCCACGTTTGCCGCGTCGCGGGCGGCGAGCTGCGCACCAGCCGGGAGACACCGATCGTGCGTTGGTTCAGCTGCCGCCATTTGCCCGAGACGCTCTTCCCGTGGTACCGCCAGCCGCTGGCAGACGCCCTGGCCAACCTGCCCGGGCCGGTCGAGTGCCGGCGACACCAGGGTCTTGCGGAGATCTGGGCGGGCATGCGTATCGACCTGCGCATGCGTCTTTCAGGAGATCGAGCGGGGCTTCCCTGAACTCTCAAGTGGCGTCCTATTCGGCACTTACCACGTTGGCCAGGATGGTGAGCGGGCCCAGCTCACGGATGCGCTCGAGCTGCTCCCTGCAGCGTGCGAACAGCGTCCCGGCAAAGCCGAGTGCGTTGATCTCGATCGATTCGAATGTCTGGCGATGCCGCGGCACCATGAGTAGCCAGCGGCGCGTGACGAGCAGGTTATACGGAGCTGCTCCAGCTCCGAGCCCGAGACGTTGCAGCATCTCGCTGTAGAGCTCCATGGTCGTGCCGGCGGCCTGCCTGGGTCGCAGCGCGAAGATGTCGTCGCTCCGTGCTAGTGCGTGTGCGAAGGGGAGGCCGGGGGCAGTGCCAATGGCGCCCGGCGCCAGATCCGCTACGCCGAGGAGTGAATCGATAGGCATTCGCTCCGCTCCGGGGGTGAGGGGCACCGGGACGAGCTGCAGATGGCGATGGGGCTGACTCGCGCCAGCGGTTTGGCCGGCGTTGTAGAAGGCGAGCGCGTCGAACTCGTCCATACAGCACCACATCGCCTCGAAGTCGCGTCGTGCGAGAGGGCTTGTCTGATCCTCGAAGCTGCGCGTCACGATCAGAATGTGGTGACCGACTACGTTGAACTTGTTGAGCAGGCAGACGTGTGTTGGCGAGACGTTGCCCACGAAGAGGTCATTGTCGTAGGGCAGAAAGGGGTTTCTTGCTCCGACGCCGCGGGGCTTTGACTTCCGAGCGCTTCGCTGCTCGAGATTGCGGGCGTAGCGCACCAGGAATGGGACGCCGCTGTCTTCGATCGTCTCGGCCGCGGTCGAGATGGTGTGCAGAGCACCGCAGTGCGACGCCCGGGCAGTTCGCTCCACGATGCGGTTCCAGAGCGTACCCGGCTCAAGCAGACACTCCGCGTCGTGCGCACTCATCAGTGCGAACGCACCGTGGCGGAGGAAGAGATCAGCGGCGCTGCTCTCGCAGTCCGCTCGCCTCCCATTCCTTTGAGAGCTGCTTGAGCTTGCGCGAGAACTCTTCGAAGGGGTCGTCGAAGGACAAGATGATCTCTGTCGTACGGGGGATCTCGTCGCCATTCAGCAGGCCCCGGTACCGATTCAGATTCGCCAGGATGGCCTCGGCTACCTTGAGGGCTCGCTTCTCGGTCTTGATCAGGGGTGACTGCAGCGTGTAGACATTGTTGCGTCCCCAGAGACTCTCATCACGCACGATCCCGATCTCGCGGTAGACACCATTGATCGGATCGAAGTTGTACTCGACGCGGACCTCTTTGAAGATGTCCGAATTGCCTGTATAGAAGCCGCGTTCTTTCTCCACCTTCCCGAGCTGGCGGCATCGTGGACAATAGAAGGTGTCACCGTGGTTCAGGAGAAAGACGCCCTTGGCGTAGTCCTCGCAGTCAGTGTTCTCGCAGTATCCGACGCCGCGTTTCATGCTGGCCATCCCTGTCTCGGACCGCCTCCTGGCCGTGGTGCTATCAGGCCGTGAACGAGATGTGGATCTCGGGTGTTGTGCCGGGCCGATACGGCTGTTCCGAACTGCCCTGGCTACAGTGATTACCTAGAGCCTGTTGAGAGCAAGCGGCGTGCCATCCACACCACTCACTCGAACTCCAGAGTGCCCACCTGATCTTATGCGCTGTTCTGCCGGCTCCCTGCGTCTGAGATGTTGATCTCTCGGCCTCGCACGAGGCGCTGCGTGGGGTGTGGTTGTGTAGCCGGCTTCCGTCCTCGAGATCCTCGCGCAAGTTTTGTCACACTCGAATCGACCAGATTACGGGCGAACCGAGCGTTGGACAAACTCCGATCCGTGGGGGGCAGACTCAAAAAAACCACGCGTTGTCAACGGTCTAGAGGCCTTCCTTGTTTGATACCCCGCCCGGCCCCCCACTGTCAACCGGTATTTTACCGATGGTCCGGCCCCAACCGCGCGCGTTCCCGGGCGAGGTGAAGGCCGTAAGCGACCAACGTCACGACGGTGATGCCGTAGGATGCGATCAGGTAGCCCATGCGCTGTTTTCCTCAGTCGGCTCCGCTACCCGCGGCATCCCGCTCGGCGGTTCGTCGGGCGTCGAGGGCGCGAAGACCCTCCACATCCCATCGCAGGATGAGCAGATAGACGAAAGCAAAGAAGAGCGTGAGATTCCCCATCAGGAACGGCAAGCCCATCCCTTCGCCCAGACTGCCGCCCTTGAGATTCTCGGGGTGCATGGAGCGCGCGCCGAACATCTCGATGATGTAATAGTTGAGGGGAATCAGCACGATGCCGACGATGCCGTAGATCGAGGCGAAGCGGGCCGTGCGAGCCCCGCTCCCGCTGAAGCTGCGCAGCAGCAGGTAGGCGAGGTATACGAACCACAGCAGGAGCGTGACGGTCAGACGCGGATCCCAAGACCACCACTTCCCCCAGGTCCCCCGGGCCCAGATCGGCCCAGTGATCAACATCAGTGTGCAGAAGATGACTCCGACCTCGGCACCCGAGATGGCCAGTCGGTCGAATTCCTCCCGTCCGCTCCGCAGGTAGAGCACCCCTGCAATGGCCGTGACGACGAAGCCCAGATAGGCGCCGTACGCAAGTGGGGGGTGCACGTACAGAATCTTCTGGATCACCCCCTGTACGCTGTCGATGGGGGCGGCGACGACCGTGTAGGCGTAGCCGACCGCCAGGATCGCCATGGCGATTCCACTGGGCCCGCGCAGGCCGTCCACCCGCTTCTCCAGTCTGGAGCGGCTGAACTCGCTCGAGCCGGTCGTCGCTTCTTCTCGTGTGGCGCTCTCAGTCATGGTTTCACTCGTCCAGGATGTAGTCGAAGCCCAGGAAGGACACAATGAGGTAGATACCGTCGACGACGATCAACAGCTGCACTGCTTCGAAAGGCAGCGGCTGGTTGTTCAGCACCGCGATGGTTCCGTTGACCGATCCGGCGAGCACCGGGAAGAGGGCCGGCAGGAGGAGGATCGGCAACAGCACCTCGCGAAAGCGGGTGCGTACGGCCATCGCCGAGAAGAGCGTTCCCACCGCGCAGATGCCCAGCGTTCCGAGGGCGACCACCGCCGCGAGAGACGGTACGACCGGGGTCAGGTTGAGATCGAAGAAGAGGGCGAAAACGCAGGCCGTGAGCGCTTCTACCAGGCCGATGAGCACGAAATTGGCCGCAGCCTTGCCCAGAAAGATCCAGCCGCGGTTGCCCGGGGCCAGCGCCATACCCGAGAGGGCATCGTTGTCCAGCTCGAGCGCGAACGAGCGGTTCAGACCGAGCAGCGCGGCGAAGATGTAGGCGGTCCAGAGCAAGCCCGGGGCCTGGCTGCGAATCTCCTCCGGGCGTTGGTCCGGCAGGGCGAAGTGGAAGATCACCGCCATCAGCAGTGAGAAGATCAGCATCGCGATCACCCGATCGCGGGAGCGCCACTCCGTGACGAGGTCCTTCCACAGAATCGCCAGCGTGACATTCATGCCGCGCTGTCCAGCGCCGCCGAGAAGGCGGTCTCGAGGTCATCGCCTCTCAGTCCTTCGTCGCCGGTTCGGTAGACGATGCGGCCCGCGACGAGAATGACCGCCGCATCCGCCAGCTCCGCGGCCTGTCGCACGTCGTGGGTGACCAGGACGAGACTGTGTCCCGCGTCCCTCAGCCTGCGAAGGTGGTGGGTCAGGCGGTCGGCCGCTCGGCGATCGAGACCGGTGTAGGGCTCGTCGAGCAACAGCAGGTTCGGGTCGTGAACCCGTGCTCGCGCGATCGAAAGGCGTTGCGACATGCCTCGCGAGAAGGTTCCCGCCCGGCGGTTCGCGACATCGGCAAGCCCCTCCTCGGCGAGCAGCACGTCCGCTCGCTGGGCCGGCTGTGCGACGTGCTGGAGCCGCCCGGCGAAGATCAAGTTCTCCCGTGCCGTCAGCTCCGGGTACAGCAACGTGGCGTGGCCGAGGAAGCCAACACCCGAGCGTGGCGTCTTCTGCCCAGCGAGCTCGATTCGGCCGGCCGTGGGGTGGGACAGACCGGCCATGATGCGCAACAGCGTGGTCTTGCCCGCGCCGTTTGGCCCCAGGATCGCCAATGCCCCGCCCGTTCGCAGCTCGAGATCGACACCTCTTAGTGCCGCTACTGCGCCGAAGCGCTTCTCTATCCCCCGAACGGCGAGGACCGCGTCATTCACTCGCCGGCTTCCGTTCTCTCGCTGGGCTGGAGCGGACCGCCACAGTGGCTGCAGAAGCTCCAGATCGGGGCGATGCGCCCGCCACAGCTCGGGCAGAAGGCGCGGGCTGTCGGCGTCGCGTCGGCGCTCGCGTCGCTCGGGCTGCTCGCGCCGCTCGGGCTGCTCGCGCTGCTCGGGCTGCTCGCGTCGCTCGGGCTGCTCGGCCGAGCGACTTCGTTCGCTGTTCGTTCCCTGCGCAGTAGCTCCACCGCATCCGCGCGCAGCTCGCTCTTCATGCGCTCGTAGTCATCCGGATCGAGTTTGCCCGTCTCGAAGTCGTGCTCCAGATCGCGCATCGATTCGTAGACGTACTCGCGCTCCTCGCTCAGGCCGGGGAGCGTATCCGCGTCGCCTGCAGCCCGCGCTTCCCTCGTTCGGAGCGGGGCGATGAGGAACCAGGCTCCGAGGCTGGCGATGGCGAGGATGCCCGTTACCGCGGCCGAGCGGGGCAGGCTGCCGCGCTCGAGCGGTCGGAAGTCGATCGCGATCTTCTCGCCGGGGTCCAGCTGAAATGCCTGACGGTGGAGATAGATGCGCGTGCCCGAACGGAACGGTCGCCTGCGATGCAGTCGACTGCTCTCGATCACGATGCCGACGTCGGCAACGAGCATGTTGAGCACCGGGATCTGCCTGGTGAAGTCGAGTTCCAGGTCGGACGCACCCGCCTGGACCGGAGCCCGGAATCGGTAGCTGATGTTCGACTTGCCCGGTGCAAGCGGGCCCCTGAGTTCGAGTGCTCGCCCGTCATCCGTTGGCTCCAAGCCCAGCGGCTTGGTCGCTGAGGCGACGCCGAGGAACTCGGCGTTGGTGGGAAGGTCGATTCGCAGCAGCGATTCGCCCGGCGCCGCCATGACCTGCCCGGGAGACTCTACCCGCAGCTCCCATTCGCCGGTCACCTCCATCGAGGTGTCGTCCATGTGGACCCAGAAGTTCGCTTGCACGACCGAGACAGCGTTCGGGTCGCTCTCGGCCTGGGGGACGACGAGCGCGAGCGCGAGGCTGCCTCCCGCCCGCACGGCAGGTGCTGCGAACTTGCGATAGCTACGTCCGCCTAGCTCCGCCTTCTCGCCGGTTTCTTCGAGTCCCGGGCTTGTGACGGTCGGGCCGTCCGTCGCGGAGAGCACGACGACGCGACCGGTTCCGCTCGGAAAGCGCCGCAGCAGATCGAACTGACTGTCCTCGCCATCGGTCGTTGGCAGCGAGAGCGAGTACTGGTAGCTGATCTTCTGCTCGCCCGGGTACGCGGGGCCCCAGAACTGCAGGCTGTCGCCGTCCCGGACCAGCTTTCCCGCCATCCCCGCCTGCCCGTCCATGAAACCGTTCGCGTTCTCTGGAAGCGTCGCGCGGAAGATGGGGTCTCGATCTTGGCGCAGAGCGGGCTTGACGTGAATGACACCCTCACCCCGGTTGCGGACGAGGTGGACCTCTCGCACCAACAGATGACGGCCGACGCGGTCGAGCGCAGTGGTGCTCTCGATCACTTCGAACTCGCTGACGTCATCGGTGAACGGCGCCACGGCCAGATCGATCTTCACTTCGGTTTGCCCGGACTCGAACGCCACGCGACGGCCGAAGGGCACGCCCTCGTGTTGGGTGCTGAGCAGGTAGACAACGCCAGGCTCGTTGGAGAGCCCTTCGAAGGCGAAGCGTCCCTCGGCGTCACTCTGTGTGTCGCCCATGCCGGGACTTCCGTCGGCGTTGAGCGCGTAGAGAGAGACGGCCACCCCTCTGCCGGCGGCTGGATTGTCTCGATGGACCACGCGTCCGCGAATCGCGGCGGGACCTCGGGGCAAATCCGGCGTCGCTCTTCCCGCCTGACCCGGCTGCAGCGGGCCGTGACCCTGTGCGGTGACGAGCTGCGGCAGCGCCATGGCGAACACAATCACTGCGACCGAGAGAATCCCGAGCCGGTCGCCCCCCCGTCGTCCTGCTTTCATCATGCCGCCCGTTGCCCCCCCGCTGGCGCTGGCTGCGGCCAGAGTATCGCGACACCGCCCACAGCAAAGATGATCGACCCGATCCAGATCCAGTTGACCAGCGGATTGCGGTAGATCTTGATGGTCGCCGAGCCGTCGGACTCGACGGCCGTCAGGATCACGTAGACATCCTCCAGCCAGGTCGAATAGATGGAGGGGATCGAAGAGGGCTGCTGCTCCAGCCAGTAGACTCGTTTTTCGGGTGCCATCACCGCCAGAGGTTGATCCTCGTTGAACAGGGCGATGCGGGCCGTAGCGCCTCCGTAGTGCTGGGACTCGATCGGCACCGCGGTGAGATACTGCAGACGGTACTCATCGAGCTGCGTGGAATCACCCGGGCTCATGTTCTCCAACTTCTCGACGTTGAAGACCGCGCCGGAGATCCCGAGCAGCATGATGACGGCGCCCAGATGCACGATGTATCCGCCGTAGCGGCGCTGGTTCTTGCTCAGCAGCGCCGCAAGGGCGGCAACTGCCGATTCGTTCTTGCCGCGCATGCGCGCACTCACCGCCTGCCAGTACTCTTGGAAGATGGTGGCGACGACGAAGGCAGATAGCCCCCAGCACCCGATGCTCCAGTAGCCGATTTGATTCCAGAAGACGACGGCCAGCACGGCGGAAGTCGCCACGCCGAGCACAGCCGGCTTGGTGAAATGTCGCCGCAGACTCGCCGTGCTGGCGCGACGCCAGGCGATCAGCGGCGCGACGCCCGTGAGCAAGAGCAGCAGGAGGGCGAGTGGGCCGGTCACCACGTTGTAGAACTTCGGCCCCAGCGTGAGGCGCTGACCGCTGATCGACTCGGAGAAGACCGGCAGCATGGTGAAGCCGAAGACGACCGCCAGCAGCACCATGAAGACCCAGTTGTTGAGGACGAAGCTCGCCTCGCGCGAGACGACCGATGCGAGCTTGTTACGACTTCCGAGCTCCTTGCGCCGGTAGATCACCGCCGCGTAGAAGCCGACGACCATCACGATCACGTACGTAAGGAAGATCGGCTTGAACCAGCCCGAGTCGGTAAAGGCGTGCACGGATTGCACGATGCCACTGCGCGTCAGGAACGTGCCGAAGAGGCACATGGCATACGTGAGCCCGACCAAGACGACATTCCAGGTCTTCAGCATGCCGCGCTTTTCTTGGATCATGACCGAGTGCAGGTACGCAGTGGCCGCGAGCCACGGCATGAGAGAAGCGTTCTCGACAGGATCCCAGGCCCAGTACCCGCCCCAGCCCAGCACCTCGTACGCCCAGTGTCCTCCCAGCACGATGCCAGCGCCCAGTGCCAGCCACGCGATGAGGCTCCAGCGGCGCGTCGTGCGAAACCATGTCGTGCCGAGTTCTCCGGTGATGAGTGCCGCGACGGCGAATGAGAAGGGCACCGCGAAGCCCGTGAAACCCATGTACAGCATGACCGGGTGGATCAACATGACCGGATGCTGGAGCAGCGGGTTGAGCCCGTTGCCGTCCGAGACCACCTCACTGAAGGGAAGGCGTTCGAAGGGCACGTTGGCGAAATTCACCAGCACGAGGAAGAAGCCCGTGTTGGCCAACAGGCAAACGGCTACCCATGGCATGAGATTCCGGTTCGAGTTGCGGCTCGCCCACACCGCAGCGGAGCCATAGGCCGTGAGCAGCCAGGCCCACAGCAGCAGGGAGCCCGCCTGACCTCCCCACAACGCGCCCAAGCGGTAGGACAGCGCCATGCTTCGCGCCGAATGGTGGGCGACGTAGGCCAGCGAGAAGTCGTTGACGGCGAGTGCGTAGAACAGGGCGAACATGGCGAGGGACAAGAAGCCGAAGACGACGTGAACCGAGCGTTCGGCCACGCGTGTCCATTCCGGACGTCGTTGCAGGCCCGCGTAGGTACCTGCCGCGATTCCCAGTCCGCAGACCACGAGGGCGAATCGCAGAGAGTAAAGACCTATTTCCGACATTGGTTCGCTCCCGCGGCTCACTGCGCTCAAGGGGGGATGGGGGGTACAGGGCTCGAGAGGCGTGCTCGAGACGAGGGAAGAGCCTGATGCTCTACAGCTTCAAGCCGTCGCCGCGCTCGCCCGCATCTCGGATCCCGCCTTCAGCCTCGAACTTGGAAGGACACTTCGCCAGCACATTGTCGGCGAGGAAGACCGTCTCACTCTCGTGACTCTGCAGCCTTCCCTCTACGACCACTTCGGCGCCGTCCTTGAAGAGGTCGGGTGTCTCGAGACCTTGGTATACGACATTCAGCGCGTGCCCTCCTGCCAATCCGATGTGGGGAGGGTCGTTCTGTACGAGAAAGCGAACCTGCTTGGTCTCGAGGTCGCGCTGAATGGAGTTGCTGGCGACATAGCCGTGGACGCGTAGAGACCGCCCTTCGATGGAGGCGCCCTGCGCGAGGAACTCGTCGAGCGTCTGATAGTACTTGAAACTCGTCGCCTCACGCAGATTGGTGTATGAGTACCAGCCGAGTAGCAGTGCGACGAGGCACGCGCCGATGGCGATCTGTGCACCCTTGGACATCGGAAGAAGCTCCGTATGATCGGGATATCGGGAGCCTGAGAGCGGCTCCGCATTGCGGGACTGAACGGCGTGAGAATAGCTGCGGGTGTCACGGGTGTCAAAGCGAGTCGGTCCGGAAAGTCAACCAATTCCGCTGACTTGCGTGTCGACGATGCTTGACACGCCGGACCCGCGCGGCTACCCCGGTGTCCATGCCCGGCCGTATCCAGCCGCCGCCGGCCGAGCGACTCGATCGCCTCGGGCCCTTTCTCGCCATGGAGATCATGGAACGCGCCTTCGAGATGGAGCGGGCCGGTCATCGAATCGCCCACCTCGAGATCGGGGAGCCGGACTTCGAGCCGCCCGAGGCCGCCGTGGAGGCCTGCGTGCGGGCGCTCCGGTCGGGAGAGACGCAGTACACGGACAGCCGTGGCCTGATCGAGCTGCGTGAGGCTATCGCGGCCCACAGTGAGCGCCGCTTCGGCGTCGCGCCCGATCCCGATTGCGTGGTCGTCACAAGCGGCACCTCGCCCGCCATGCTGTTGGCGTTCTCGCTGCTGGTGAACCCCGGCGACGAGGTGTTGCTCGCCACTCCCCACTACTCCTGCTATCCGAACTTCATTCGCTACTGCGGTGGCGTGCCGGTCACCGTCCGCTGCCGGGAGAGCGCGGGCTTTGCTCTGGATCCCGACGCCCTCGCCGAGGCGGTCACGCCTCGCTCTCGGGCCATCGTGCTCAGCTCGCCCGCGAACCCGACCGGTGCCATCCACAGTGCCGAGACGATGGCGTCGCTCTGCGAACTCGGTCTTCCGGTGATTTCCGATGAGATCTACGACGGCCTGGTCTACGACGACGCTGTCGTGACTTCGGCTCTTCAGTTGAGCGATCAGTCGTTCGTCCTCGATGGCTTCTCGAAGCGCTACGCGATGACCGGCTTTCGCCTCGGGTACCTGATCGTGCCGGAGTGGGCCCGACGGCCGTTGCAGATCATGCAACAGAACTTCTTCATCTCGGCGAATCGCTTCGTTCAGCATGCAGGCATCGCGGCTCTCGAGTGCGGCGCCGAGCACGTCGAGCGAATTCGCCTCGCCTGTGAACACCGCCGCGATCTGCTCGTGGACGGCCTGCGGAAGCTGGGCTTCGGCATTGCCCACCGCCCGGCCGGCGCGTTCTACGTGCTGGCCGATGCCCGACGTTTCGATCGAGACTCCAAGCGCCTCGCCTTCACGCTGCTCGAGCGTGCGAAAGTGGGCGTGACGCCTGGCGTCGACTTCGGCGAGGCGGGCGAGGGCATGTTGCGCTTCTGCTATGCCGTCTCCGAGGGCACCATCGAGCAAGCGCTCGAACGGCTGGCTCGCGTTCTGCCCGAACTCGAGCAGAACGTCTCGGGGGAGGCCCGGACGTGAAGATACGCGTGGCGGAGATCCTTACGTCGTGCTCGAAGCCGAGCCATTTCCCCGTTTCCGAGCTGCCGGAGATCGCTTTTCTCGGGCGCTCGAATGTCGGCAAGTCCAGCCTGCTCAACGCCCTGGTCGGGCGCAAGCAGCTCGCTCGAACCAGCTCGACGCCGGGCAAGACGCGCCTAATCCATTTCTTTCGGGTCGAAACGGATGCGCGTGACCTCCTGTTGGTCGATCTGCCCGGCTACGGCTGGGCCAGGGTGTCTCGACGTGAGCGGGATAGCTGGCGCCATCTGGTCGAGAGCTACCTCGCGGATCGCTCGCAGCTCCGGGTCGCGATTCTGCTGCAGGACGTGCGGCGAGACCTCAGCGAAGACGAGACGCTGCTGCTCGATTGGCTGGCCGAGCGGGGCGTGCCCAGTCTGGTCGTCCTCACGAAGATCGACAAGCTCAAGCCGATGCGGCGCAAGAAGCGGGTCGCCGAGCTCCGCGATGGCCTGGCGCCTACGGGCGTTCCCGTGATCGCCAGCTCGGCGCAGACCCGCCAGGGGCTGCCGGAGCTCTGGCGGGCGATTCGGGAGCGTTGCGACGCCGCATGAGCATTGCGACGCTGCATGAGTGTCGCGACGCCGCAGTCAGAGTAGTGGCCACCGCTGTGAAGCACTCGAGACGGCTCAGCCGGCGGCCGGTCCCACGCGGCGGCAGAGCCGAGCGGATAGCAGGGCGAGCGCGAGGTAGCAGACCGCTGCGATCGCGAAGTTGCTATGGATGCCGGTCCACATCGAGATCGCGACGGCAACGATCGACGCCAGTACGCCGCTGGCTCCATTCACACCCCACATCCACGCGGTGGCCTCGGGCGAGAGTTCGCCGACCAGGCGCATTCCTATCGGAAAGCAGAAGCCGAGCAACAGCGACAGGGGCGCGGTCGTGACCATCACGATGAGCACTCGCCCGGCGAGCGGCAGCCCGATCACCGCGTCGAGCAGCGGCTGGAGCGAGACAGAGAGAATGAGTGTGAGCGCCGCGATCGCCAACGGCACGCCGATCGACCAGCGGGTGAGGCGCTCGAGACGATCGGACAGCAGGCTGCCGAAGCCCGCGAAGAGGATCATCGTGAACAGGATCACGGAGTACGTGTAGATCGGATGCCCGAGAAACACCGAGAAGCGTTGAAGAAGCGGGATCTGGATCGACATGAAGCCGTATCCGATCGCCGCGAAGTAGCCGACGGAGAGGCCGAAGCTGGCGGCGTCCATGCGCGGAAGCCCCGATATCAGTAGCGGCAAGCCGATGATCGCCAGGGTCAAGCAGAGCGCGATCATCAGGAGGAGCATCAGTGTGAAGGTCGCCCGCACGTTGCCCCAAATGACGCCGCCGGTCCCGGAGAGGACGTCGCCGCTCTCCATCTGCGTGAGGATGTGAAAGCTGCCGAGCTTCAGCAGATTGAAGAAGTAGGGACGCGCGTCAGTTGGCGGGCTGTAGTCGAAGTGGGGATCGGCCGTGGCCGCGGCCAGCGCTTCAGGCGAAGTGCTCGATACGATCGCGGCCAGCCGCGGGTCGGATGCCGTCTCGCCGGGGGCCACGAGCACTCGGAAGCCGAGCTGCGCCGCAGTCTCATGAATGCGTTTGATGTCGCTCGATGGCAGCGGGTCCGGGGAGAGGAGCAGTGTCGCCACCTTCTCGGCTGCTACGAGGGCGATGTGCTTGGACGGGTCCTCGACTCCGAGCTCGAGAAGAGTTCGAACGCAGAGTGAGAGCAGACGGCTCGTCTCGGAGACGTTGTCGGGCGAGAACCACCGCGAGGTGGAGAAGATGCCGCCCGGTTCGAGGCGAGACAGGAAGATCTTCCACGCCTCTACCGTGTAGAGCGCGTTCTCGCTCAGTGTGAAGGCGCCCGCTCCCGTTGCCGCCCAGGTATCCACCAGCGACATCTGCAGTACGTCAAAGCGCTCGTCGGTGCGCGTGAGATACGCTCGGGCCTCGTCGTTGACGATTCGCACCGTCGGCTGGTCAGCAATGCTCGCGAAGTCGCGGTACGCGTCCGTGAGGATTTCGACGAAGATCTCGTTGATCTCGATGGCCGTGACCGAGCGGCTTCCGCCCCAGAGCGCCGACAGGATGTCACGACCGCCGCCGACGCCGATGACAGCCGTCTTTCCAGAGCGAAGATAGTGCGGCAGCGTGGTGACGTCGTACTTGACCCACTCGATGGAGCTTCGCTGTCCGTTCCACTGCGTCAACGCCGTGCCCGCACCGCCGTCGATGAACATGTAGGCGCTGTTTGCCCGCAGGTTGCGGGGGTTCCTGCCGGGCCCCCAGTAGAAGGGAGGGGCGACGCGTGGGCGAAAGACCGTGACGTGGGAGTAGGCGTTCGAGTACGCCCGCTCGATCTTGCTCGACTCGATGCGTTGTCCACGCGGATACAGGACGCCGATGGGTGCGCCCGAAGCGCTGTGCAGCAGCGCCGCAGCCAGCAGGAGCACGGCCAGGGTTCCGCTCGGCAGGCGCGAAGCATGGCCGGCGAAGCGCGTGTAGCAGCGGGCCGCGAGCGCCGCGAGCCCCCCCGCCAGCACGGCCGCCGAGAACATGTCCAGCTTGTCGAGCAGGGGAACGATCAGCGCGCAGCCGGCCGCCGCCCCGAGCAGATCGCTGCCGTAGAGGATGCCGATTCGGCCACCGCAGCGCGTCAACGCCAGAGTCACGACCGCGCCGGAGAGCAGGAAGGGCAGCGTCAGCAGGAGCACGGCCAGCGCCAGCGAGCCGATTTCGAATGGTTCGCGACCCTCGAGCGGCGGAATGCGCAGCCGCATCAGCAGGAGATGGGTCAGCGGGATGGCGATTGCCAGGCCGAAGCTGATACGTCCAATGGCCCGGTGGGCGGCCTCGCCGGCCAGACGCCTGCCGGCAAGGAAGACGAGGACTGCCCCGGAGGCCCCGCCCAGCATCGCCAGCGAGATGGCGATGAACGAGAGGTGATACCAGGTGAGGACCGACAGCAGGCGGCTGTCGAGGAGTTCGATGAGGAGAGTCGCGAGCGTTGTGAGGAAGAGCCCGGCGCTCAGCCAGCGGTCGCGTGAATCCAACGCCCATCTCCCAAGCCACGATCGAGTTCGCCGCCCGGGGCGACGAGGCCCGACTATAGCGCCTTCACCTTCGCAAAGGGGTGATGTTCGCTGTGCAGCCATCTCTCGAGCCCAACGGCTGTGGCTGCCAGTCCGGACCCACGCCGTCCGCCGAGGCCGAGACGGCTTGCGAAGATCTGAGACAGAACACGCGTATCGGCGTACCCTGCCGGTGGCCAGCCGTGGAGTCGCCGTGTCTCAACCCCGAGTCGTCAGGATCGAACTCACACCGGTCTTCGTGCCGTTTCGTTCCGCAGTGCGAGAGGTCATGGACAGCTCGGTTGGCGGGCTCGGGATGGCGATCGCAGCCGAGGAGACGTGGACGGGCGGCGACTTCGTGATCTGCCAGCTCACGGCTGAAGACGGCTCACAGGGCGTGGGTGAGGCCTTCGTCTGGCTGCCGGAGACCGGTGTTTCACCCGCGCATCTGATCGACACCATTGCAGAAGGGTTGGCGCGCTACCTGCTGGGGCAGAGCCCTTTCGACGTGGAGAGGTTGCGGAAGAGGATGGACGCCAATGTGGCGCGCAGTGACGTCGCCAAGGGCGTGCTCGACATGGCCTGCTACGACCTGATGGGACGCATCAGCGGTCGGTCCTCACACGACTTCATGGGCGGCCGGGTCGTGGATGCCGTTCCTCTGGCCGCACTGGTTCCGCTGGTGGACATCGACACCATGGTTGAGCTCGCGCAGAGCTTCCTTGGCGCCGGAACCCGGACCTTCCGTCTGAAGCTCGGGCGCAGCATCGACGAGGACGCTCGCATCGTCGCGCGCATGCGCGAAGTGCTGGGCGACGAGGTGCGATTGCGAGTGGATTACAACCAGGCGTACTCGCCGGCCGAGGCCGTACGCGCCATTCGCGCCATCGAGCCCTTCGGAATCGACTTCGCCGAGCAGCCGGTCGCCGCCGCAGACTACCTCGGCATGGCGCACGTGCAGGAGCGGGTTGCCACGCCACTGCTGGCGCACGAGGGCTGCTTTTCGCTCCAGGACATCGTGACGCTGGTCGAACTCGGCGCCGTCGGCGTGATCGGAGTGAACTCTGAGCGTCCGGGTGGCGTGACGAACGCGCTTCGAGCCATCGCCTACGCCGAGCAGCGTGGGCTCGGCGTCGTATTGCACAACCAGCCACTCGGCATCGCGTCCGCGATGCAGATTCACCTCGCTGCGGCCCGTTTTCCAGCCCTCGGACACGCGATCGAGCTCTTCGGTCACGTCATGCTGGAAGACGATCTCATCCTGGGCGGGCTCGACTACAGCGATGGCCAGGTTGACGTGCCGAGCGGAGCGGGCTGGGGCGTCGATCTCGACCGCGACGCGCTCGAGAAATACGCGACCGCTGCCAGCGTCATTCTGGAGCCGAGCTGAGCGTGTTCCCCCACGCGCAGCTCTACCGCGGCGGCGAGATCCACACCGTCGATCCGGCGTGTCCCCGGGCCGAGGCCGTCGCCGTGCGCAACGGCCGAATCCTGGCCGTCGGTCGCGACGTGGACTGCCGGGAGGCGATCGGAACGGATTTCGAGGAGATCGATCTGCGAGGTGGGGCCCTCTTGCCCGGGTTCATCGACACCCATCTTCACCCGCTCATGATGATCTACTTCGAGCAGAACGCCGATCTGGGCGGCGTCGACTGTATCGCGGCGCTTCAGCAGCGACTGCGGGCCGCGGCCGAGAGATGGCCGGATCGGAGCTGGGTCGTCGGACTGCAGTTCGATGATGAGGCGCTGAACGAGTCCCGCCTTCCGACGCGCCACGAGCTCGACGCCGCATGTCCCGATCGCCCGGCGGTGGTGGTCGAGCGGGACGGCCACACGCTGATCGCCAATAGCCGAGCGCTCGAGGCAGCCGGTTTGTCGGCCGTCAGCGAAGATCCACCGGGTGGCGTGATCGACCGCGAGCCCGACGGCTTTCCCGCAGGCCCTCTGCGTGAGCGGGCCGCCCAGCTCGTGTTGGCGGCCATGCCCGGGATGGAGCTGGATGATCTGCGCAGCGGCGCACGCGACTGCTTTGCACGGCTCGCGTCGCACGGCATCACCTCGGTGGGGGCGCTGCTGCAGACCGACCACGAGGGGCCCGCTGGAGAGCCCGGACGCCTCGAGGCGCTCGGAATGCAGCTCCTGCTCGATCAGATTCCACAATCGCTCTATTGCATCGGCATCGGTCGTGACTTCGAGAGTGTTCGCGCGCTGCGGCAGACACCACTGCACGACGCAGCTCGGGGACATCGAGTAGGCGGATACAAGCTGTTCGCCGACGGTACCTTCGGGTCGTGCACCGCGTGCATGAGCGAGCCATTCAGTGACCAGCCGGAGCGTACGGGATTCATGATGCTGAGCGATGACGAGCTCTACGCCCGTATGCTCGCCCCGCACGAGGCCGGCTTCCAGATCTGCGTCCACGCCATCGGCGACGAAGCCAATCGCCGCTGCATCGCGCTCTACGAACGCCTGCTTCGCGAGCACCCGAGAGAAGATCCCCGCCACCGTCTGGAGCACGCCTCGCTGCTCGATGCGGAGGCCGTCTCGGCGATGGCGCGCCTCGGGCTGGTCGTCTCGACGCAGCCCCTCTTCATCCACTCAGAGAAGGACTGGCTGCACAAGAGGCTCGGAGAGCGCCGCAGTCGTTGGGTCTATCCGTTTCGCTCGATTCTCGATGCCGGTGTGCCACTGGCGGGTGCCTCCGATGCCCCGGTGGAGTCGACGGACGTGCTCCAGGCGATCGAGTGTTGCGTCACCCGCGAAGGCTTCGAGCCCCAGCAGCGGGTGAGTGTTTGCGAGGCCGTGGGCCTGTTCACGCTCGGCGCGGCCTACGCACAGCGCCAAGAGGACGAGAAGGGCAGTATTACGCCCGGAAAGCGCGCCGACCTGGTCCTGCTGAGCGCCGATCCCGCTGCCGTGCGGCCCGATGAGATCCACCAGATCAGCGTGCGGCGGAGCGTCGTGGCCGGTGAGGTCATCTACGACCGCGACCGAGCGACGTAGCCACGGCTTGCGCTCAGCGGAAGAGATCCGAGGCCGGATCCCGCAGCGTCTGACGAACGTGGCCCTCGCCGTCGGGGAGGTGGCCTTCGATCCAGACGGCGGGGACGCCCGCATTCTTCACCATCAGCAGGCCCGCGGCGGCCGCAAGCTGGTCCGCGGTGGCGGTTATCGTCACTTGGAGATCACGGCCGGTCCAGTCCCGCTGGCCTCGAACATCGGCCATGGGGCCGATGCCCGCGCAGCCGATGGCGACGTCCACCAGCCCCTCTCGCCACGGGCGGCCGAACGTGTCGCTGATGATGACGGCGACATCTCGGCAGCCGCTCGCCTCGAGAGCGGCGCGCAGGTTCTCCGCCGAAGCGTCGCAGTCTTCGGGCAGCAAGACCGCGACTTCGGGCCCCGGAGCGTTGGACAGGTCGACGCCGGCGTTGGCACACACGAATCCGTGTCGAGTCTGGCAGATCATCACGCCATGGGCGTGGCGTACGATGCGATCGCTCTCGCGCAGAATCACTTCGACGTGTCGAGCATCCTTGCCGTCCTGCTCGGCGATCTGCAGAGCCCGCTGCGAAGGCTCGATCTCTGCCAGCTCTACGAGTCGGCCCTCGGCCTTCGATACGATCTTCTGGCATACGACGAGCACGCCGCGCGCGAACGTCACGTCGGCCTGTTCGGCCGCCCGACACAGCAGCGCGGCGAGATCGTCTCCCGGCCCGATCGCGGGTAGAGCGCCGAGCGGGACCAGCCGTATGGGCTGCGGGATCTTTGCTGTGGGCTCGCTCATTCCCCCCCCGTCGTCGCGCTCAGCGGCGTGGCGGCTGCGGCCAACCCAACTCTCGTAGCGCGACACGCGTGCGCGCGCCGCCGCCCGCGCTGGCGAGGAATCGCTCGACATCTTCGGCACGGTCGAGATCGATACTGAGCGAGTCGAGAGCGAGCTCGCGGTAGGGCACGCCCGCTGCCCGCGCCGCCTCGCGGTGTCGCGTGGCGCTCTCTGGACCGAAGTGCGCTGGGATGGCGTCGTGCGGCCTGCGCAGCAAGGCCGATGTGCCGCCGTCGTGAGATGGAGCGAGCACGACCGCCGCTTCCTCGCGCCGTTGTCCGTGCGCTCTCTCCAGTGCTTCGAAGAGCGCCTGCACGTCGTCGGGGCAGGCCCCGGCCACATCGCCCAGCATGACGAGGAAGGGCTCGCCATCGGCCAGGTGAAGCTTCTCGGCCGCGGCATCGATAGCGGGGTTGAGTCCGGAGTCCGGGCCCTGCAGCACTTCGGCACCCAGCCGACGGGCGGTCGCAGCCACGCGCTCGTCCGGGGTGGCGACCGCCACCCGCTGCAGGCCCGTCGTGGCCAGCAGTGCCGCCAGAACGTCCTCGAGCATCGCCAGGGAAAGCACCGCCAGCTCTTCACGCGTGAGCTCGGCGAGCAGGCGCGACTTGCTCGCTGCCAGCTCCTTCACGGGGACGACGGCGGCGCTCATCGCAGATCCCTCGCCAGCTCGAGCGCGCAGCGCGCCAGTCGCGCTGCGCCCGCCCGGTCCCGCATGATCGAATCAGTCGTGCGGGTCGCCAGCCCAAGCTCACCGATGGCGCTTTCGAGCTCGGCGTCGCACTCGTCGAAGACGAAGCCAGAGATGAAGTCGCGATACAGGCGTGCGACGCCGAGCGCGGATACTTCGGCGCCGATGCCGCGCAAGAGTTGGCTCGCCGGCCCCTTGATTGGTGATCCGCCGACTATGGGCGATACGGCCACGACTGGCGCCGCGCTCGTGCGCAGGGCATCGCGGATGCCTGGGATGGCGAGGATCGGACCGATCGAAACCACCGGGTTGCTGGGGCACACGAGGATCACGGCCGCAGCACGGATGGCTTCGATCACGCCCGGGGCCGGGGTGGCGCGGCCTGCGGCCGAGAGGTCGACGGAGCGGACTTGGTCCGGCGCGCGCTCGCGCACAAGGTACTCTTCGAAGTGTATTTTCCGCCCATCCGTCAGCTCCACCAGCGTCGGGCAGGGCTCTTGGGACATCGGCAGCACGTGGGCTTGTACACCGTATGCACGGCGTATCTGCTCGGCGACCTTCGCCAGGCCGTCACCCTCGCGAAGGCGCAGCGTGCGGTGTAGGCAGTTGGCGAAGTCGCGGTCGCCGAGACGGAACCAGCTCTCGTGCCCCAGCTCGGCCAGGCGCTCCATCAGAGAGAAGGTGTCGCGCGCCAGACCGTAGCCGAGCTTGCGATCGACGACTCCGGCGAGTGTATAGGTTACGATATCGATGTCCGGCGATACGTGAACACCGTAGAACTCGCGATCGTCTCCGGTGTTCACCACGGCAACGACGGGGTCCGATCCGGTCTCCTGCACGAGCCCGCTCAAGAAGCGCGCGGCGCCGACACCGCCGGAAAGGGCGACGATGGATGCCGGAGCGCTGCCGTCAGCGGGCGTGTCGTTGGAGGTCCTCATCGAGTCGCTCTTCTTATCGCGCCGAAGGCGGCGTTGGCGGGCCGGGCTCCAGCGCGTGCTGCTCGAGCTCGCGTAGCTCTTGCTGCAGGCGGGGCAGTCGCTTTGCAATCCTGCGCAGCTCTGGATTCGAACGCAGGGGTGGCGACTCGGGTGTGATGGGCGTGGAGAGGATGGCCTCGAGCCTCTCGCGGTCGCGCTGCAGCTCGGCTCGCAGCGCGGCGATGCGAGCGGCCACGTTCGGCTGTTCGCGCGCTTGCTCGGCGTCCGCGGGTTGAGCCTCCACGCTGCGCGGACCGGCCAGCGCGCTGAGCGCAATCAGACCGGCCAGCGCCGCGAGCCGAAGGGCCTCGATCATCATGGGACGCGATTCTTCTGGAGCGCGCTCGGGTCGTCAAGCGCCGTCGTCCGCTGCGAGCAGCGTGGCCCATCGGTTGCGGGCTGGGCGCGGCCCACCGTCCACGTCGCGTCGACCGGCAGCGGGACCCCGCTCTGCCGGCGTCGCGCTAAGCGCACGGCAGCAAGTGGTTTCTCCCGCTCCACGCGAAGCGCGGCCCGGTCGGCATGTCGCTTGCTCATCCGGCGCGCCATGGAGTTCGACGAGATCGGTAGATTGGCATGGCGGCGGGCCGCCGGCGGGCTGTCGTTGTGGCTCGCGCTGGCTGCAGGGGCGCCCGCATCGCCGGTTGCGCACTTCGCCGAGGGCTGGCATTGGCGGCGCGGCGAGACGCCGAGTCGTGGCGAGCCGGTCACGGCGCTCGCGATCGACGCCGAGCGGGGTCGGCTGGCGCTGGGTGACTCGCACGGTGTTCTGCTGAGGCGGCTCGCGCAGCCCGCTCCGGCACTTGCCGATGGCCCCGCTCCGGCATTTACCGATGGCCCCGCGACGGCGTCTCCCGATGCCCTCGCTCCGGCGTGGCGGCGTTGGCCGTCGGTCGGAGCGGTGAACGACCTGCACTTCGATGCCGACGGTGCGCTCTGGATCGCCAGCGAGCGGGGACTCTGGCGCCTCGCAGGCGAGTCGCGCTTGGAGAATCGCTCACCGGCGCCGGGCGAGATCGCGCGCCGAGTTCACCGCATTCGATCCTTGGCGGGGCTGTGGGTAGCGGCCTCGGATGCCGGGGCCTTTGTCTCGGCGAACGGTGTCGCGTGGCGGCGCATTCTGCACGGGCTGCCGGCCTCTCCCGTGACTGCCGTGGCGCTGCGACGGCGGGAGGCGGCAACGTCGCGGAGCGAGCCGCCCGGCGGCCTGGAGATCTGGCTGCTGTGCGCGGGCGATCTGTGGCGCGTGGTCGCCCGTCCGGCGGCCGATGGGCCGCTTCTCGCACGCGCGCAGCTCGAGCGCATTCCGGGTCGGCCGGCGGGCAGCGACCCGAACGACGTCGCGGTTGGGCTGCCGGGGGCCGATCTGGCCGTGCTGTATCCCGAGGCTCTGGCGCGCGTGCTTCCCGCCCAAGTCGAGGAGCGACGCTGGGAAGTCTGGTACCCGGTGCTTCCGCCGGGTGCCAGCACCCGCCGTCTCTCCAACGCTCTGGGCCTGGCCTGGCTCGCTACGGATCGCGGCCTGCTGCTGGCTGGCTCCGTGTCTGGGCCATGGAGGCGGACGGCGAGTCCGGCTGGCTCGGCACCGGTCGGACTCGTGGTCGGAGCGGGTCAGGTCGTCTACGTCGCCGCCGAGTTCGGCCTCATCGAAGGGCGCCGCGAGCGAACGACAGCGCCCCCGTCCACGGTCTCCGAGCTGCCGACCCTGGCGCCCGACCCGGATCTACGGCTCGTCCACCGGCGTGCCCTGGCCTATGCGGGGCTCGAGCCCGAGCACTTCCGTCGCTTGCGCCGCGGTCTCGCCCGTCGCGGCTGGCTGCCGCTGGTGAGCCTGCGCACGAGCGCAGCCTACGACCGGAACACCAGCGACGACCACGACCAGACGTTCAGCTACGGGGAGCTGCACGATCTGCGTGATCGCGGGAGCGGTCGCTCCCGCGACTTCGACGGCTCGCTGACACTGACATGGGACTTCGGCGACGTCGCCTATCCCGCCGACGCGCCCGATCTATCGCGCGAGCAGCGGCAGGTCGTGACGCTGCGCGACAACGTGCTCGACGAGATCAGCCAACTCTACTTCGACCGGCGGCGCACGCTGCAGTCGCTCCTGGCCTACGCGGATCGCAGCGATCCACAGGTGGTGGCACTGGAGCTGCGCTGCCAAGAACTCGCCGCCGGACTCGACGCCTGGACGGGAGGCTGGTTCAGCAGTCAGAGCCGCGCCCGCTGTACGCGGCTTGTCGAGCCAAGCAACACGTTCCCCTGACCAGATCGCCCCGGCAAGGTCCCCACTCGATCAACGCTTGAGCAACAAAAGGAGATTCCATGCTTCGATTCTCTCGCAAATTTCACTTCTTCGAGCCGCCGGGCACGCTTGCGCGCCCGGCCGCCATCGCCGCCGCCCTCTTCGCCGCCAGCCTCTTCGCACAGGCCGCCTACGCGACGCCGCTCATTTCTGAGGTGCTCTATGACGCCGTGGGCTCCGACGACGGAAAGGTCTTTGTCGAGATCTTCGGCTCGCCCGGAACCCTTCTCGACGGCATGACGCTCGAGGGGGTCAACGGCAGTAACGGTGCTGTGGGCCCCGTGATTACGCTTTCTGGTGTCATTCCCGCCGATGGGCTCTTCGTGGTCGCGGATCGGACCAGCGCGGGCGCTAGCGACGTGGCGGAAGCGGACCTGCTGGCCAACTTCGACTTTCAGAACGGTCCTGACTCGGTGGTGCTGCGGCTCGGTGAACAGGTGCTCGACGCGCTGGCCTACGGCGTCTTCGCGCCCGGGGAGTTCTTCGCTGGTGAAGGCGGCTCGGCGGAAGATCCGCCGGCCGGCTGGAGCCTGGCGCGTGCCTTCGCCGACATCGACAGCGACGACAACGGTGCGGACTTCGTCGCGCTCGACAGCCCGACTCCGGGCGCGGCAGAGATCTTCGTGGTTCCCGAGCCGAGCGTCGCGCTGCTCTTCTGGAGCGGGCTCGCCGTGCTGTCGGTACGCCGTCGCCCCCGCCGCTGAGCGGCTCGGGCCGCCACCGGCCGCCGGAGCTTCGGGATCGCCTCGGAGCTCCGGTGAACCGACGCTTCAAGCACTGCCCGCCTCCTGCTGCAGAGCCATCCGTTGCGGTCGGCTCTACATCCGCCTGCTGCAGCGTTCAGTGGTTCGCGGCAGTGTACTCAGCGTGCTCTGCCCTCTGTCCCGCGGGGTAGAACCGCCAGCTCGTCGGAGGTCGCTGTGCGGTTCAGCTCGCCGCTCCGCGACCCGATACGCGGAGCGCGGTGTACTGCCCCGGCCGGCGTTCTGCTCGGGCGGGCGGCGCCGGGCCTTGGGATTGCCATAGAATCGCGCGTGGGCTTTGCTCTGGACGGCAACTTCTCGCGTAAGATTTAGAGCAGGCAGGGGATTCAAGCGCGCGATGTTGTCTGGCTTCAATACGAACTACCGCTATCGCGGCGTTCTGTTTCACCTGCAGACCGAAGACAGCGGGCGATCGAATCCGCACATCATCACGCACCTGTTTCACGGCGGCAATATTCTCGCCTCGGAGAAAATGGACTACTCGGACAGGCTGGGTGCGTCCGATCTGGATGCCGAGGTGCGGGCCCTGATGGAGAGCCAGCACAAGGCGATGCTCGGACGGCTGCGCGCGGGCGAGCACGACGCGCTGATCGCGCAGCGCCTCGGGTCGGCGGTGCTCGAAGACCTCGGCGATACCTCGGCCACACTGCCGCCCGAGCGCGAGCCGGAGCCCGAGTCCGCGCCACAGCGCGTTGCGTCAGCGGAGGTCGGGTCGCCACAGCGGCGTGTCGATCAGGTGTTCGGCGAGCGGGTCATCAGCCAGAAGCCGCTGGATGAGGTCGTGCTCGACTTCCTGGTGGAGAACGCGCGCAAGCGGAAGCGCTCTGCCAAGTGAGGGGCGGGCGGGGCAGTCCGGGGCGTCTTCGAGGCGCGTGGGGTGGTCGGGGCGAAAGCCCCGTGCGGATGTACCACGTTTCCAAGGCTTATGTCGCGGGCGCGTTTGCTCTGCAGGATGTTTCACTCGACGTCAGTCGGGGCGAGTTCGTATTCCTCACCGGTGCGAGTGGTGCCGGCAAGACGACGCTGCTGCAGCTCTTGTTCGCTGCTGAGCGACCCAGCGAGGGACAGATCGTCGTGCTGGGCCGCAATATCGCTCGCTTGCGGGGTTCGGCCGTTCCGGCGCTGCGTCGCCGCGTCGGTGTCGTGTTCCAGGATTTCAAGCTGCTGCGGCAGCGCACGGTGGAGGAGAACGTCGGCGTGACGCTCGATGTCGTGGGGATGCCGCGCCGTGAGGTGAGGGCGAAGGTCTTCACCATGCTCAAGCAGGTGGGGCTGCAGCATCGACGCTATCACCACCCCGTGTCGCTCTCCGGTGGTGAGCAGCAGCGGGTTGCCATCGCGCGGGCCCTGGTGGGCGAGCCCGAAATCCTGCTGGCCGACGAGCCAACGGGAAACCTCGACCCCGATCTCAGCGTGGAGATCATGGATCTGATGATGAGCGCGGCCATGCGCGGTACGGCTGTGCTCGTCGCGACCCATGACGTCGGACTGATCGAGCGCTACCACAAACGCAAGCTGCACTTGGATGCGGGCCGATTGGTCGAGGACGGGCCGGCTGCGGGCCGGACCGAGTGAGACGCGTAGCAGTCATCCTCGCGATCCTGGTGCGCTCGGCGCTGCGAGGCATGCAGAGCAGCGCGGTGGCGAGTGGGATCGCCGTCGCAACCATCGCCATCGCACTGCTGCTGATAGGCGCGTTCGCGCTCGTGGTGGTCAATATGCAGGGGCTGCTCGACCGCTTCGGTCAGGACCTGCAGATTACGGCCTATCTCGAGGAGGGACTGTCGAAGGCGGAGCAGTCGCTGCTTGCCGAGCGCGTCTCCACGGTTGAGGTCGTGGGGCGCGTCCGGCTGATCAGCAAACAGCAGGCGCTCGAGCGTTTCAGGGCGACGCGGGGCGGGGCAGCGTTGCTCGAAGGGCTCGAGGGCAATCCACTGCCCGCGTCACTCGACATCTCGCTGCTATCCGAGCGTCGCACGCCCGAAGGACTCGGGATCCTCAACAAGGCCCTCGATGGCCTGCCCGGCATCGCGGAGGTCGCGCACGGCCAGGAGTGGATCGAGGGCTACGCTCGCGCGGCCTCGCTGGCGCGCGTCTCGGGCTATGCCTTGGGCGCCGTGCTCGCGCTCGCGACGCTGCTGATCGTATCCAACACGATTCGGCTGGGGCTCTACGCACGAGAGGACGAACTCGAGATTCTGGCGCTCGTGGGGGCCAGTCGCACATTTGTCAGAGCACCCTTCCTGCTCGAGGGGACGCTACAGGGGGCGATCGGCGGTGTGCTCGCACTGGGCGTGCTGTGGGCGGGCTTTCATCTCCTCGTGCCCCAGCTGCAGTACGGTCTCGCCTTCTTCCTCGGCAATACCGAGCCGCGTTTCTTCGCCGTCGCAGAGTCACTGAAGCTGATCTCCGGCGGTGCCGGTTTGGGCCTGCTGGGCTCGCTGGCCGCGCTGATGGCCTGGCGGTCCTGAGGTGATCGACGCGCTGTATCGCTGTCGGCCGCTCGGCAGGCTGGCGCTGGTGGCCGGATCGGGCTTGCTTCTCGCTCTGCTGGGCACGCCGGCGAGCGCGTCTTCCGACAGTGAGGTCGAGCGCCTGCGCAAGGCGATCGAGGAGAGTCGAGAGCGCGTCGTCGGGCACGAGCGGCAGGAGCGCGATCTACTCGAGCTGTTAGAGCAGGTCGATCGCGGTCTCGAAGATCTGCGCAGCGAGGTCGCGCGGACGCAGCAGCGGGCGGACGATGCGGAGGCAGCGCTGCGTGAAATCGAGCCACGTCTGGAGCGCGTTCGGCGCGAGCTGGCGGCGACTCGGCGTGCCATGGCGCGGCGCGCGGTCGCGCTCTACAAAGCTGGCGAGGCGGGACCGCTTCGCGTGCTCTTCTCCTCGGCTTCGCTGCCCGAGCTACTCGCCAAGGCTTCCGTGCTCGAGCGGCTGCTCGAGCACGACGCCGGGCTCGTGGCGCGCTTCAGCGACGACTACGAGAGACTGCGAGGGATCGAGCGAGAGGCGGCGGAGACGGCCCGGGGGCGCGACGAGGCTCTCGAGCTGCTGGAGCGGCGCTCGGCTGCGCTGGCCGCGGAGCGAGATGCAAGGCAGCAGATGCTCGTCGAGGTACAGGCTGATCGCGGCCGCGAGCGTGCACTGCTGGTGGAGCTCGAGCGGGCGGCACGTGCGCTGGAGGAGACGCTGGCCGGTCTCGGGGCGAGCAGTCGCGAAGCCGTTCCGAGCCCGGACGGCGCAGCTTTCTCGAGTCGTCGCGGCTCGCTGGCCTGGCCCGCGGCTGCGGCGATTCGGCAGCCCTTCGGCCGCGTCGTGGACGCCGACTACCGGACTGAGATCTTTCGCAAAGGAGTGGAGTTCGCCGCGGGCGCGGGCGATTCGGTACATGCGGTGGCTCACGGGCAGATTCGCTTTGCCGGCTGGTTCCGCGGCTACGGCAAGATCGTGATCGTCGATCATGGCGACGGGTACTTCAGCGTCTCCGGCCATATGGCCGAGATCTACGTGGAGCTCGGTGATTCGGTGGAGGAGGGCGATACGATCGGAACCGTGGGTGATACGGGCTCGCTGTCCGGTCCCGGTCTCTACTTTGAGCTCCGCGAGGGAAGCACACCGCTCGATCCGGCGGACTGGCTCGGGGCGGGCTAGCCTGTCGGATTGGGCCTAGAGAGCGCCCGGGCCGGAGGCTCGAAAGACCCCGATCGGGGTGGGAGTGGACACGAGATCTCATGATAGGTAGCAAGCTGCGTCCCGCAGCCACCTTCGCGCTCGGCGCAGCCGGCGCCCTCATCAGCCTCTCGTTGATCGGGGGCTCGGCAGCGCGCTACGAAGACCTGGCGATCTTCAGCAGCGTGCTCGATCTGGTGCGCCGCAACTACGTCGAGCCCGTGGACGAGCACGAGCTGATGCAGAGCGCTCTGCGCGGCCTGCTGCAGGAGCTCGATCCCCACTCGGCCTTCATGGGCCGGGACGCCTACCACGAGATGCAGGTCGACACAAAGGGTGAGTTCCACGGACTCGGCATCGAGATCACGAAAGAGCAGGGTGGCTTCATCGAAGTCGTCTCGCCGATCGAGGGAACGCCCGCTTTCCGGGCCGGCATCCAGGCGCATGACCAGATTACGTCGATCTGCCCGACGGAGGTGCCCGACAGCTGGGATGAGGGCGAGGACTGCCGCGGGACCAAGCTCATGACACTCTTCGAGGCGGTTTCGTTGATGCGCGGCAAGAAGGGCACCGAGATCACAATCGATATCTATCGCGAGGACTTCGAGGAGCCCCGCTCCTTCACGCTCAAGCGTGATGTCGTGCAGGTTGCGTCGGCGGAGGCGAAGCTGCTCGACCCGGGATACGCGCATCTGCGTATTCGCGCCTTCCAGGAGCGGACCGCCGAGGAGGTGAAGCGCGAGCTGCGCGAGCTGCACGAACAGAGCCCGGACGGCCTTGCGGGGCTGGTGATCGATCTACGTGGCAACCCGGGCGGTTTGCTCAACCAGGCGATCAATGTCGCGGACAACTGGCTCTCGGATGGTTTGATCGTCTACACGGAGGGGCGCGAAGAGAGCCAGCGTCAGGAGTTCCGCGCACGGCCCGGTGGCGACGAGGGTGACTACCCGATCGTCGTGCTGGTCAACGCCGGCAGCGCGAGTGCCTCCGAAATCGTGGCGGGCGCGCTGCAGGACCACCACCGGGCGCTGGTGCTCGGCGCGTCGACCTTTGGCAAGGGGTCGGTGCAGACCGTCTATCCACTGGAGGGAGGCTCGGGGCTGCGCCTCACCACGGCCCTGTACTACACGCCGTCGGGTCGCTCGATCCAGGAGGTCGGCATCGTGCCGGACATCGAGGTCCATCCCGCGGCGGAGGCGAAGAGAGTCCGAGAACGCCGCGTGCGTGAACGCGATTTGCACGGCCACTTCACGCACGAGCAGGCGGATCCCGAGCGGCAGCAGCCCGAGGAGGACGACGGCGAGGAGACACAGGTGGAGGCAGCGGCGGAAGACGAGCCCGATCTGCTTCTCACGCGCGCACTCGAGGTGCTCAAGAGCTGGACGTACTTCGAGCGCTTGCGTGAGCGCCAGGCACCGTCGACCGCATCCTCAGGCGAGACACCACCGACTGACGCCGAGCCGGCCGCGGTGCCGGCGAGTGAGTGAGTCGGCCGGGCGCCTGGCGGCTTCACTTCTTCGACCCGGCTCCATATAGTCCCCGGCTGTGACACGGGCGAGCCTCAACGAGACCAAACAGCGGCGGGTCTACGGCGTGGCCGAGCTTCTCTCCGGCCTCGGCGCGCTGTTCGAGGATCGCGTCGGCCGCGTCTGGGTGGCGGGGGAGATCTCGAATCTGCACCGCGCTTCGTCTGGGCACTGCTACTTCACGCTCAAGGACCCGGGCGGGCAGATCCGGGCCGCGCTCTTCCGCGGCGCTGCGAGGCGGGTTCCCTTCGAGCTTGAAGAGGGACTCGAGGTGCTCGTCTACGCCGACGTCACGATCTACCAGGCTCGCGGCGACCTCCAGCTCGTGATCCGGCAGGTCGAGCCGCGCGGGCAGGGCGCGCTGCAACTTGCCTTCGAGCAGCTGCGGCGCCGGCTGCAGGCCGAGGGGCTCTTCGAGGCGGAACGCAAGCGCGAGATTCCGCGCTTTCCGCGCCGAGTCGGCGTCGTGACGTCTCCCACCAGCGCCGCCGTTCGCGATGTCATCGAGGTCGCGGGGCGCCGCTCTCCCGCCACGCCACTGCTGATCGCCGCGACTCGCGTGCAGGGCGAGGGCGCTGCCGAAGAGATCGTGGCCGCGCTCGAGCGGATCGCCGCCGAGCCCGATGTCGACGTGATCCTGCTCGTGCGTGGAGGAGGCTCGCTGGAGGACCTGTGGGCCTTCAATACAGAGGTGGTGGCGCGAGCGATCGAGCGATGTCCGCTGCCGCTGGTCGCCGGCATCGGTCACGAAACCGATCTCAGTATCGCCGACCTCGTAGCGGATCTGCGCGCACCGACACCCTCGGCGGCCGCGGCGTGCGTGCTGCCGGATCGCGTGGCGCTGGCCCGCCAGCTCGAGCGCGACCACCGACGCCTGGTCGCCGCCACGCGTGGGCAGCTCGCCCGCTTGGCCGGGCGGCTGGCTCGCGAGCGCGACGCACTGCGCATGTTGGCCCCGCGTGCGAGGCTGGCGAGCCAACACCAGCGGTTGGTGGCCGCGCAGCGCGCGCTCGCAAGGGCCGCTGCTGCCGGGCTAGAGCGCCGACGAGCGGCCCTGTCCCGCTGGTCTGAGCGTCTACAAGCGCTCTCGCCGCTGGCGGTATTGGCACGCGGTTACGCCTTCGTGCGACGCGCCCGCGATGGCGCAGTCGTGTCTCGCCCGGATCAGGTCGCGCCTGGCGAGCGGCTTCAGATTCACCTGGCCGACGGTGAGATCGAAGCGCGTGTGGTCTCCGACTAGTCCGAAAACTCCTTCTGGATCAAGGTGTTTCGCGGCAACCTCGATTGACTGTCCAGAAAGGCATGAGGTAGGCTCGGCTGACCATGGGCGAAGCGCGATCATCCGGCGAGAGTTCGACGGCGGCGACTGCCGAGGAGGCCGATCTCTCCTTCGAAGCGGCGCTGGATCGGCTGGAGGGGGTGGTGGATCGCCTCGAAGACGGCGATCTCGAGCTGGGTGTCGCGCTGGCGAGCTTCGAGGAAGGTGTGCGGCTGACGCGGCGTTGTGCTGAGCAGCTCGATGCCGCCCAGCGGCGCATCGACGTCCTGCTCAAAGAGGGCGATCGGTGGCTCGCCCGGCCTTTTGCCGAGCAGCGGGCCGGGACCGACGTCGATGATGCGGAGGGGGAAGACCTCGAAGAGGACCCGGAGGAGCGGGTCTAGTGGACGCCCAGGCCTACCTCGCCGAGCGCGGCGCCTTGGTGGACGGTCGGCTCGATGAGCTCCTGCCCGCGACGACGATGGAGCCGGTCAGTCTTCACCGCGCCATGCGCCACCTGGTCTTTCCCGGCGGCAAGCGCCTGCGGCCGGCACTCGCCATGGCGGCTGCTGAGGCGGTGGGGGCCCCGCCCGAAGCTGCGCTGCCAATGGCGGCTGCCGTAGAGCTGGTCCACACCTATTCGCTGATTCACGACGACCTCCCGTGCATGGATGACGACAGCGAACGGCGCGGCAGAGCGACCGTGCACATCGAATACGGTGAGGCGGTGGCGGTGCTGGCAGGGGACGCGCTGCTGACATTGGCTTTCGAGTGCCTGACCAATGAGGCGGTGGATCCGCTGTGCGCTGCACCTGCGGTGAGGGCGCTGGCGCGGGCGGCCGGCGCGGCGGGGCTGGTCGGTGGCCAGGTGGACGATCTCGCCTTCGCGACGACCGGCGGTGATGTCGAGGTGGTGGAGTCGATCCACGCCCGCAAGACCGCTGCGCTGATCGCCGTCTCGATTGTCGGCGGGGCCCGCTTCGGCGGCGCTGCGGAAGCCCTGCTGGCGCGTCTGGCTGACTTCGGTCGAGCCGTTGGCGTTGCGTTCCAGATCGCGGATGATCTGCTGGACGAGGGAGAGGACGACGGCTGCTCCCTGTTGCGAGCACTGGGTCCAGGGCCGGCGCGCGAACGTGCTGAATCGCTGCTCGTGCGTGCGCTCTCGCTGCTGGAAGGGCTCGGCGAGCGCGCCGAGCCGCTGCGCGAGCTGGCACGCTTCGCCGTGCGGAGAGAACTATGACGCGGGAACGTCTCCTGCACGGAATCCAGTCGCCGAGTGATCTACGACGCCTGCCGAGAGAGCGGGTCGAGCAGGTAGCGGACGAGATCCGCGCCGAAATCCTCGAGCACGTGTCGCAGACCGGTGGTCATCTGGCATCCAGCCTGGGCGCGGTCGAGCTGATTACCGCCATCCACTACGTCTTCGATACGCCGACGGATCGGCTGGTGCTCGACGTTGGACACCAGGGCTATCCGCACAAGATGCTGACGGGCCGCCGTGTGGGCTTCGAGCAGATCGGGCAGGCCGACGGCATTTCCAAGTTCCTGCGACGCGCCGAGTCCGAGTACGACCACTTCGGCGCCGGTCACGCGGGCACGTCCATCTCCGCCGCGCTCGGCATGGCGCGCGCCAAGCTGCACCGGGGCGAGGACGGGCTGGTGATTGCCCTGATTGGCGACGGGGCCATGACGGCGGGCATGGCCTTCGAGGCGCTGAATCACGCCGGGCACCTGCAGGAGAAGAACCTGGTCGTCGTGCTCAACGACAACGAGATGTCGATCTCACCCAACGTGGGTGCCATGTCGTCCTATCTGTCTCGCAAGTTCTCCGCTCCGATGGTGCGGCGCATGAAGGGCTGGGCGAAGGAGTTTCTCGGTGGGCTGCCGGGCGACATGCTCCACTGGGCGCGCAAGGCGGAGGAATCGCTCAAGGTCTTCTTCTCACCGGGTCTTCTCTTCGAGGCGCTCAACTTTCGCTACGTGGGCCCCATCCAGGGGCACCGCATGGACGTCCTGCTCGAGACCTTCGAGAACGTGAAGCAGATGATCGCCAACGGCAGCGGCCCGGTTCTGGTACACACGCTGACAGAAAAGGGCCACGGCTATGCGCCGGCCGAGGCCGACCCGCTGAAGTATCACGGCGTCACGAGCTTCGATGTTGCATCGGGCGAGCTGGCCCCCAGCAAGTCTCGAGTGCCTTCTTACACGCGCGTCTTCTCGGATGCGCTGATCCGATTGGCGGATGAGGATCAGCGCATCGTGGCCATCACGGCAGCCATGGCTCCCGGTACCGGTCTGGATCGATTTCAGCGCGAGTTTCCCAGTCGTTTCTACGACGTCGGCATTGCAGAGCAGCACGCCGTGACGTTTGCCGCGGGGCTGGCGAGCGAGGGCATGAAGCCGGTGGTGGCGGTGTATTCGACTTTTCTCCAGCGTGCTTTCGATCAGATCCTGCACGACGTCTGCCTCCAGAATCTCGACGTGACGTTCGCACTGGATCGCGCGGGGCTGGTCGGTGCGGACGGCGCCACCCACCAGGGACTCTATGACATCGCCTACTTCCGCTCGCTTCCGAACACGGTGGTGATGGCGCCGAAGGACGAGAACGAGCTGCAGCACATGCTGGCGAGCGCGATCGACTATCCCGGGCCGGCAGCGGTGCGCTTTCCGCGCGGCAGTGGCGTGGGTGTGCCGATGGACCCGGAGATCAAGCCCGTCCCGCTCGGGGAGGCAGAGCTGCTGCGTGACGGTGACGATGTGGTCATCGTCGCCCTCGGCAGTGTCGTCCATCCCGTCATGGAGGCGGCGCAGCAGCTCGCCGAGCGCGGTGTCTCGGCGGCCGTGCTGAACGCCCGTTTCGCGAAGCCGCTGGATCGCGCCCGTCTCTTGCCTCTGGCGCGGCGTTGCGCCGGGCTGGTCACGGTGGAGGAGCACGCGGGGCCGGGCGGATTTGGCAGTGCGGTCCTCGAGTTGCTCGCGCAAGAGGGGCTGAACCTGCCCGTTCGCTGTTTGGCACTGGCCGACGAAGTCGCCGAGCACGGCAGCACCGCCGAGACCGCTGGGCTCGACGCCGCGGGCATTGTTCGCCGCGTTTCGGAGTTCGTGCGCGAGCGTCTGGGCGCGCGCGATTCGGATTAACGCGTCCTGCCCGGCGATTCGCGGCCGACGGCGGGGCGGGGCAAGCGGCGCCTCGACGAGCGTCTCGTGGCCGACGGTGTCGCCGAGTCGCGCAGCCAGGCCCGGGCTCTGATTCTCACGGGCGACGTGCTGGTCGACGATCTCCCCGTGGACAAAGCCGGCACGCCGGTGCGCGATACCGCTGTGGTGCGGCTGCGCGGCGGCGTGCGACGTTTCGTTTCGCGCGGCGGCGAGAAGCTCGCCGGTGCGCTCGCGGATTTCGCGCTCGATCCGCACGGTCGCTATTGCCTGGATATTGGCGCCTCGACAGGTGGCTTCACCGACTGTCTGCTCCAGGCGGGCGCGCGCGGCGTGGTGGCGCTCGATGTCGGGCGCGGTCAGCTCCACTCGCGCCTGCGAAACGATCCGCGCGTGGTCTGCCTCGAAAAGACCAACGCCCGGGAGCTCGACAGCACCGCACTGCCCGAGACGGTTGACCTCGTGGTCGCCGACGTGTCGTTCATCTCGCTGCGGTTGCTGCTGCCGCGGCTGGCCGAAGTGGTGGCCGGGGCCGAGCTGGTGCTGCTGGTAAAACCGCAGTTCGAGGTTGGGCGAGAGCAGGTCGGCAAGGGCGGCGTGGTACGCGAAGAGAAGCTGCGCGCGCAGGCGGTGGCCGACGTCGTGGACTGCGCCGAGCGGCTCGGCTACACGCTGTCGGGTCGTGCCGAGAGCCGGCTGGCGGGTCCCAAGGGAAACCGGGAGGTGTTCGTATGGCTGCGTCCCGCTTGAGCAGTGTTGCCCACCGGTTGCCACCCGACGGCACGGTCCGTCCGATTGCGCTATGTCTTGGTGTCCTGCTTACGCGCCCACGGCGGAGGAGCGGCCATGATCACGGTTACCGAGGCAGCGGCAGCCCGCATCGGAGAGCTACTGGAGCGCGACGGTAAGCTCGAGAGCCACGGGCTGCGCATGAAGGTGGTGGGCGGGGGGTGCTCGGGCCTGCAGTACGAGCTCTCCTTCGACGATCAGCTTGGCGAGCTCGACACGCAGATCGAGGCGGGTGGCGCCCGCGTCGTGGTCGACGAGAAGAGCGCACTGTATCTGGCCGGGTCCACCTTGGATTTCGTCGACAGTCTCCAGGAGTCGGGATTCAAGATCGAGAACCCGAACGCCAACAATACCTGTGGCTGCGGGCAGTCCTTCGCCGCCTGACGGCCGGGTGCCTCGGCGCTCCGTCGTCTACCTCGATCACCACGCGACGACGCCCGTCGATCCCCGCGTGCTCGAGGCGATGCTGCCCTTTTTTCGCGAGGGCTTTGGCAACGCGGCCAGCGTGAGCCACGCCTATGGTTGGCACGCCGAAGCGGCTGTCGAGGATGCGCGGGAGAGACTTGCCGCCGCCCTCGGCGCGAGGCCGCGCGAGATCGTATTCACCAGCGGTGCCACAGAGAGCAACAACCTCGCGATTCTCGGCGCAGCGGAAGGAGACCGCCGACGCCGGCAGCACGTCATCACTCTGGCCACCGAGCATCCGGCGGTGCTCGACCCCTGCCGCCATCTGGCGGCGCGGGGCTTCGACGTCAGCGTGCTCGATGTGGATGAGCACGGCATTGTGGACCTCGATGAGCTCGAGGCCACAGTCGGAGAGCAGACGCTTCTCGTTTCGATCATGGTGGCCAACAACGAGATCGGTGTGCTGCAGCCCGTCGAAGAGATCGGGCGCCTGTGTCGCGAGCGCGGGGTTCTCTTTCATAGCGATGCCGCGCAGGCGGCCGGCCGCCTGCGTCTGCAGGTGGACGCCGCTCCTTTCGATCTGCTCTCGATCTCGGCGCACAAGATGTACGGTCCGAAGGGCGTAGGCGCTCTGTTCGTTCGCTCGCGTCGTCCTCGGGCGCGGCTCTCACCGAGGCAGTACGGCGGTGGTCACGAGCGAGCGCTGCGTCCGGGCACCTTGCCGGTGCCGCTGATCGTCGGCATGGCCCGGGCTCTCGAGATCGCCATGGACGAGCTGGAGAGCGAATCGAGGCGGCTGCAGGAGCTGCGCGAGCGGCTCTGGAAGCAGATCGCCTGCCGGCTCTCGGGGGTGCACCTGAACGGGCACCCGGAGCGGCGCCTGCCCGGGAATCTGAATGTCTCGTTCGAGGGCGTGGATGGCGAGCGCCTGCTGCTCGCCCTACCGGAGGTGGCCGTCTCTTCGGGATCGGCCTGCGCCTCGGGCCGCCCGGAGCCGAGCCACGTCTTGGCAGCGCTGGGCCTGTCGCTGGAGCTGGCCCGCGCTTCACTTCGCTTTGGGCTCGGCCGGGGTACGACTGAGGATGAGATCGACCGCGCCGCTGCGCGCGTGGTCGAGGAAGTGCGCAAGCAGCGCGAGGCCTGATCCCTCGGGAACGCCACGCGCTCGGGCGCCTCCGAAGCGGGACGGCTACTCTCCGCCCGGCGCCAGATCCCCGCAGGCCGCTGACAGCACTGAGGTGGCGGCAGAGTCAGCCTCGGCTTGGCGGTTCTAGGCGAAATCTGTTCGATACGAGCACGAAGAGAGCTCAGAGAGAGACCGAAGAGAACTCAGAAAGCGGAGAAAGGGAACGAGACAGTGGCAGAGCTGAAGTCCAAGAATCTGACCTGGCACGAGGGCCAGGTTACTCGCGACAGCCGCGAGGCACAGCTGGGCCAGCGTGGATGCACGATCTGGCTGACGGGCCTCTCGGGTTCCGGGAAGTCGACCATCGCCGTGGCGGCCGAGAAGGCGCTGAACGATCGCGGCAAGCTCACCTACATCCTTGACGGCGACAACATCCGCCATGGGCTCAACAGCAACCTCGGTTTTTCGCCGGAGGATCGCAGCGAGAACATCCGCCGCATCGGAGAGGTGGCGAAGCTCTTCACCGATGCGGGCGTCATCGTCTTCACCTCGTTCATCTCGCCGTACCGAACGGATCGAGACCGCGTGCGCGAGATCATGGGGGAAGGCGACTTCCTGGAGGTCTATGTCGCGGCCAGTCTGGAGACCTGCGAGGGACGCGACGTCAAGGGGCTCTACGCCAAGGCGCGCAAGGGCGAGATTCCGGAGTTCACCGGCATCTCAGCACCGTACGAGGAGCCCGAGGCTCCAGAGCTCGTCGTCGACACCAATGGCAGGAGCGTGGAAGAGAGCGTCGCTCAGCTGGTCGAACATCTGGAGAAGAAGGGATATCTCTCCGCTTGATCAGCGCAGCTCGAACGGCAAGACGACCGATGGGATGAAAATGCGGGCGTCCTCTCGCAGAAGTTCGGCCCTGATCAAGGCGTCTGTGCGCCGGGGTCACCGCTCGTCAGCTGGCCTTGATCGCGCCGGGCGAGGCAGACGATCGTGATGCGGGGGGGCTCGCTATGCGTGGTTCTCGGCGTCGGGCTGCTCCTGGCCGGAGGCTGTGCGACGTCCCCGTCCGGCTCGCACTTCCCCGGCATCTCCCGCGATTCGGGCAGGTTGGCGCGGCCGGAAGCCCGGCCCGAGTACGACGTGCTCGTCGGCGAGTTGGCGGCTCGCGACGGTGACTTCGAACAGGCGCGAGACGCATTCGCGCGCGCGCTGGAGAAGGATCCGCAATCGGCCCTGCTGCACTACAAGCTGGCGCGGCTGGCGGCTCAGAGCGATGACATCGAGGCGGCACTGACCCACGCCGAGCGCGCTCTCGAGCTCAATCCCGAGAACCCGGATGGACGAATCTTCCTCGGGCGCCTCTACCGGATCCGGCGAAACCTCGCCGGCCTCGAACGCGTGCTGCGGGACGACTCGGGCAAGCCGATCAGTTCCGTTGCCGCATTGCTCCTCTATCAGGTCTACCTCGAGCACAATCGATTGGCAGAGGCGCTCGACGTCTCCCAGCGGCTGCTCGAGGAGGAGCCGGAGAACCTCAGTGCCCACATGGCGCTGGCCACCGTCTACGAGCGGATGAGCCAGCCCCTCGAGGCGGAGCGCGTCCTGCGTCGTGCGCTGGACCATCACCCCAACCGTTTCATCCTCTACACGCGCTTGGCCCGCATGAAGCGAGCCGCGGGCGACCGCGAGGGGGAGACCGCGATCTACCGGGAGGTGTTGGCCGAGTATCCGGATCACTACGGAACACTCGTGAGCCTGGGTGAGGCCCAGATCGCGCAGAACGATATCGAGGGGGCGATCGCGACGTACGGTGAGATCAGCGGCCTCTACCCAGATGATCTTCAGGTGATTCGCCGCCTGGCCTCGCTGGAGTTTGGCGCCGGGCATTACGAGGCAGCCGCTGACCGTCTTGGCCGCGCGCTCGTCCAGCATCCCGAGCACTTCGAGTTCGCCTATTCGCTCGGTCAGGTGCTGCGCGGCTTGAGCAAACATGACGAGGCCGCCGAGGTCTTCGGCCGGATCCCGAAGGCGCACCCGCTCTACGTGGAGTCGCGCATGCAGCTCGCCGCGATCTGGGAGGATACCGGGAAGCTGGCAGAGGCACTGGCCGAGGTGGAGGCGCTCCGCACGCTTCGACCCGAACGCGACCTCGACTTTCACGCGGCCTCGTTGCGAGCGCGAAGCGGAGACTTCGCCGGCGCGCTGTCGCTCTTGAACGAGCTCTTGGCAGAGAATCCCGACGACGATGACGTGCTCTACCAGCTCGGTGTCGTGCATGGTCTCAACAAGAACGTGGATCGGGCGCTGCACTACATGCGCGAGGCGATGGACCGCAATCCGGACAACGCCCACGCGCTCAACTACATCGGCTACAGCTGGGCCGAGAGGGGCGAGAACCTCGACGAGGCCGAGCGGCTCATCAGGCAGGCCGTTCAGCTCAGTCCGCGCGACGGCTATATCGCCGATAGCCTGGGTTGGGTGTATTACATGCGCGCCCGTCCGCTGATGAGGACGGATCGACACAACGAAGGTCTGGCATTGCTCGAACGCGCACGGCATCAGCTCGACCTGGCAGTGGAGCTGACTGGCGGCGATCCGGTGGTCTCGGAGCATCTCGGTGATGTCTACCTGCTGCTCGACGAGCGAGAGCGGGCGCTGCAATACTACGAGGAGGCGGTGGGTCTGAGGCCGCGCAAGGGTGAGCAGCTCGATCTGCGCGACAAGCTCGACCGGCTGCGCAGAGAGCTCGGACGGGACTCCGATTCTCCCGAGTCCGAGGAGACGTATTCGCAGTGAGACGGGCGATCGCCCTGCTGCTTCTGTCGTGTCTCGTGGTTTCTTGCCGCACTCCTCTGCCCGGTGTGGTGTTGCCAGCCGATGATCCCAGGCCCTTTCGGTTGCTCGAGGGGCTCCATCGCAGCGTGATGACACGCTCCGCCCTGCGCGCCAGTGCCCGTCTTTCGCTCGCTGCGCCCGACCTGCGTTTCAATCGGCCCCAGCGCCTTGCCGTCGCGCGCCCCGCTCGGCTGCGGGTCGAGATTCTGGGGCTCTTCAACCAGATCGGCGCGGTTCTGGTCACCGACGGTGAGAGCTACCGCATCTACAACGCCGATCGCCTCGAGATCGAGGAGGGCCTTGTCAGTGCCGGGCTGCTCTGGCGCGTGGCTCGGATCGATCTCGGGCCGGTCGAGGCGGTGGATCTGTTGCTTGGTGCGCCCGTTCCGAGGCCCGGTCTGTCGCTGGGCGAGGCGCGGATCTTGGAGGACGGTGGTGTCCACTTCGATCGGCGTGACGAGCGGGGTATGGCGATCGAGCGATTCGCATTCGATGCAGAGGGACGCCTGCGTCGTTTCGAGAGCTTGGATGCGTCGGCCGAGCTGGTTTGGCGAGCGGACTTCGACGACTATCGTACGCTGCCCGGGCGCGATGGTGCGAAAGAGCCGTTTGCCTTCGAGATCTCGTTGCACTTTCCGAGGGTGGGAGCGAAGGCGAAGATCACCTTCAAGAGTGTCAGTCTGGCGCGGGATCTGCCGGACGAGATCTTCGTCTTGGAGCTGCCGGGCCAGGCCTCGCGGCTGCCGGCCCCAAGCGGGAGCGGGCCGTCTTGAGTTCGCGGTGGCCCGCCACCCGCCGCCATCGGCTGGCATGGATGCTGGTCGTCGCCTGCCTGGCGTGTACCAACAACCCCTATCCGAGCTCCGACTCCGAGAAGAAGATTCTCTACACCTCATTCGGTGACGCCCCGCGCACCCTCGACCCAGCGGTCGCCTACACCACGAGCGCTCACGTGATCACCGGCGCCGTCTACGACACACTGCTCGAGTACCACTATCTGAAACGCCCCTACGAGTTGATCCCGGGCCTTGCGAGCGATCTCCCTCGGTCGTACCGGTCTGAGGACGGCGGCATCGTTTACCGTTTTGAGTTGCGGCAGGGCGTTCTCTACCAAGACGACCCGTGCTTCGAGCTGGGCGGGGCAGGGCGGCAGAGCCGCGAGGTGCTGATGGCCGACGTGGCCTTCGCGCTGATGCGGATCGCCGACCCGGACGTCAACAGCCCCGTGGCGGAGCCCTTCTCCAACGTTGCCGGCTTTCAGGACTTCACCGCGCGCTTGAGCGAGCGGCGCGAAGCGGACGCCGACTTCGCACGGCGGCCAGTGCGGCAGCAGTACGCCGAGGTCGGTCCGATCGACGGGGTTCGTGTCGACGGCGAGCATGTGCTGGAGATCGCGCTTGCCTCAGCCTATCCCCAGATTCTCTACTGGTTCGCCATGCCGTTTACCGCACCGCTTCCGTGGGAGGCAGTCGAATACTACGACGGCCGGCAGGGCCGGGATCGTCTGGCGGACCATCCGGTTGGCGCTGGTCCGTACGTTCTGGCCGAGTACAACAAGCAGTCACGCTTCGTGCTCGAGGCTAATGCAAACTGGTATGGCGCGTTGCATCCCGAGTGGCGGGCGCCCGGCGCTGTCTACCCCTTCGAGGGTGAAGAGCGCGACCGGCAGGCGGGACGGCTCGACCCCGCCGTCGTGGGGCGCCCACTGCCGTTCATCGAGCGTGTGGAGTTTCGCCGCGAGAAGGAGTCGATTCCCTATTTCAACAAGTTTCTACAGGGTTACTACGACGCCTCGGGTGTCATCAAGGAGAGCTTCGAGCGGGTGATTCACGAGGGCGGACTCTCGGAAGAGATGAGGGCGCTCGGGATCTCGCTGGAGAAAACCGTTCAGCCATCCGTCTACTACATCGGCTTCAACATGGACGATGAAACGATTGGTACGCCTGCCGGTGAGCGTGCTCGCCTGCTTCGGCAGGCGATGAGCATGGTGATAGACGCTCGTGAGTATGCACGTCTCTTCATGAACGGACGGGGGGTTCCGGCCCAGTCGCTGCTGCCGCCCGGCATCTTCGGCTACGACGAGGCATACGAGAACCCGAACCGTCGGATCGACCTGGAGCGGGCGCGGCAGCTCATGGAGGAGGCCGGCTATCCGAACGGCATCGATCCGAAGACGCAGCGGCCCCTCCGGCTCACCTTCGACACGCCCGACACCCAGGCCCAGGCGCGTCTGCGTTTCGAGTTCTTCACTCGCTCGTGGCGGCAGATCGGCATCGACGTCGAGATCTCGGCGACCAACTACAACCAATTCCAGGAGAAGGTGCGCAACGGCTCCTACCAGATCTTCATGTGGGGCTGGGTGGCGGACTACCCGGACCCAGAGAATTTTCTGTTCTTGCTCTGGTCCGAGATGGCACGCTCCAAGAGCGGTGGGCCGAATACAGCCAATTTCTCCGACACCCGCTTCGACGAGCTCTACCTCTCGATGAAGGGGCGAGAGAACGGTCCTCAGAGGCTGGCTGAGATCCGGGAGATGCTGAAGATCCTCGAGCGGCAGCGTCCCTGGATAGAACTCTTTCATCCAGAGGACTACGCGCTCTATCACGGCTGGCTGACGAACGTGAAACCCTTTGGCATGTCCTTCTCGACGACCAAGTACAGAGACCTCGACGCGACGAAGCGTGCGAGTCTGCGTGCCGACTGGAACGAGCCCGTGCTGTGGCCTCTCTATGCCGTGACCCTGCTCTCGCTCGCGGTTCTCGTGCCCGGAATCATCACCTTCATGCGTGAGAGGCAGTGATGCTCGCTTATGTGATTCGCAGGCTGGCCTATGGTGTCGTTGTCGTATTCGGCGTTCTGCTCTTCCTCTTTCTGCTCTTCTTCATGATGACGAATCCAGATGATGTCGCGCGCAAGGCTCTTGGAGAACGGGTGCCTCCAGAGGTGATCGAGCAGTGGAAGGTGAACCACGGCTACGACAAGCCGCTGTTTCCATCGTCGTCGAACCTGACGGATAACATGCTCTTTGAGCACTATCGGCGGATGCTCACTTTCGACTTCGGGCGCAGCGATGCAGATGACACGCTCATCATGACGCGTATCCGCGAGGGCATGGGTCCAAGCCTGGCGCTCACGGTGCCACTCTTCATCCTGTCACTCGGCGTGGCGATTCCATTCGCCCTGCTGGTCGCTTTCTTTCGCGAGACCTATATCGACCGCACGGGTGTGGTGCTGTCCGTGCTCGCCATGAGCGTGTCCATTCTGCTCTACATCATCGGGGCGCAGTACCTGATCGGGAAGCTGCTGCGCTGGTTCCCGATCTCTGGATTCGATTTCGACCCGCAGCTCGTCGTGCGCTTCCTCGCCCTGCCGCTACTGGTCGGCGTGATGTCCGGCATCGGCGGCAACGTGCGGTTCTACCGCACCGTCTTCCTCGAGGAGAGCAACCGGGACTACGTACGAACGGCGCGCGCCAAGGGCTGTGGCGAGGCACGCCTCATGAGTCATCACGTATTTCGCAACTCGCTGATTCCGCTGCTGACCCAGGTCGTTCTGGCGATTCCGTTCCTCTTCACGGGATCTCTCCTGCTGGAATCCTTCTTCGGCATTCCCGGTCTCGGTGCCATTACGGTCGATGCCATCAATGGCAACGATTTCTCGACTCTGCGGACCATGGTCTATATCGGATCGTTGCTCTTCATCATCGGACAGATTCTGACGGATCTCTCTTACGGACTCGTAGATCCCAGGGTGAGGTTGGAGTAGGGGGCAATGGAGAGCTGGGTCGTATCGAATGTCGTCGTTGCACTGATCGTCGTTGGCGTTGCCGGTCTCGCCTGGTTTGGCCTGCGCGACCGCATGTGGTCCCAGGCTCTCGGCGAGCTTTGGTGTCGTCGCCGATATTCCGTGCTGGTGATCGCATTCTATGTTGCGGTCGCACTGCTCGATTCCATCTCCTGGGTCGGGGGTATGGAGGCGCAGAGCGATACGGTGGCGAGATACAAAGCACAGAGCATCTTGGACAGACTCTTCGCCGACACACGCGAGCGAAGCTATTCCGCGCCCTTTGCCGACAGAGAGTTCTATGGCGGCGCTGCCCTCCAGCGTCCCGGCAGCCACGTCTTGGGTACCGATATCATTGGTCGCGATGTGTTCTACTTGTCCTTGAAGGGTGCGCGAGTGGCGCTGTTGATCGGTGGACTCACCAGCCTCATCGCCATCCCGCTGGCGCTCCTCTTCGGGGTCTCGGCTGGTTACTTTGGCGGCCGCACTGACGATCTGGTCTTCTTCGTGATGTCGACGCTGGCCTCGATGCCCGGACTGTTGCTGCTGATCGCGCTCATCATGGTGATGGGAAAGAGCACGCTGGCGGTGTGTCTGGCGCTCGCGGTGACGAGCTGGGTCGGCTTCTGTCGCGTCTCGCGCGGCGAAACACTCAAGCTTCGCGAACTCGAATATGTCTGCGCGGCACGGGCGTTGGGTGTGTCGGAACTTCGCATCATCTTCCGGCACGTGCTGCCGAATCTGATGCATCTCGTGATCATTACCGGCGTGTTGATGTTCTCGGGCCTCGTGCTCTCGGAGGTCGTGCTCTCGTGGCTGGGAATCGGGGTCGACGGGAGCTGGGGGCAGATGATCGATCAGGCCCGGAACGAGCTATCACGCGAGCCCATCATCTGGTGGAACATCTCGGCCGCCGGCAGTGCGCTCTTCGGCGTGATTCTGGCTGTCAACTTCGTCGGTGATGCGGTGCGTGACATTCTCGATCCGCAAACTCTGCGGCAGGGGGAATGACCGCCATGCTCGAGGTTGCGGGACTTACCACGAGCTTTCCCGGGGAGTCGGGAGAAGCGGCACGGATCCCCGTGGTCGACGGCAGCGATCTCGAGATCGCCGGGGGCGAGGTGCTGGCTCTCGTGGGTGAGTCCGGCTGCGGCAAGTCGATGACGGCTCTTTCGATCATGCGGCTCGTGCCGAAGCCCGGCCGCATTGTTTCAGGCTCTGTGCGACTCGAGGGGCGCGATCTGCTGGAGTTTTCCGTGTCGGCAATGCGGCAGGTTCGCGGCGGTGAGATCTCGATGATCTTCCAGGAGCCAATGACGAGCCTGAATCCGGTGACTCGGGTTGGCGATCAGGTGGTGGAGGCGATCCGACTCCACGAGCCGGTTTCGCGGTCCGCCGCGCTCGAGCGCTGTCTCGAGCTCTTCGTTCAGGTCGGCATTCCCGATCCCCAGGCTCGGCTACGTGCCTTTCCGCACGAGCTTTCGGGTGGTCTCAAGCAGCGCGTGATGATTGCCATGGCCCTTTCGACGCGACCGAGCATCCTGATCGCCGATGAGCCCACGACTGCGCTCGATGTGACGATCCAGGCTCAGATCATCCGGCTGCTGCGAGACCTGCAGCGGGAACTCGGCATGTCGATCTTGCTCATCACTCACGACCTCGCGATCGTGAACGAGATGGCTGATCGAGTGGCCGTGATGTATGCGGGGCGCATCGTCGAGAGCGGCTCGCGGCTCGATGTCTTGGCACGGCCACGGCATCCGTACACTCAGGGCCTGCTGCGCTCCATGCCGGCCCTCGCTCCTCCCGACGAACGGCTGCCCGAAATCCCGGGCGTGGTCCCCCCCCCTGGCCAGTGGCCCGATGGCTGCCGTTTCGCCACCCGCTGCTCGATTCAGGTCGAAGAATGCCGCCGGTGTGTACCGGAGATGGTGGCCGTCGCCGACGGGCATCTCGCCGGCTGTCACCTCGTCGAGACAGGGCAAGAGCCGGGAGGTGAGGCGTGAATTCGGGCAGTCGCGATTCGGCGCTGCTGAGTGTCGAGGGGCTCAGGACTTGGTTTCCCATCCGCCAGGGGCTCTTTCGTCGCACGGTCGGCTGGGTCCAGGCGGTCACGGACATCGATCTGGACGTGCCCGCCGGAACCACCGTGGCCCTGGTGGGGGAATCGGGCTGCGGCAAGACGACAGCCGGGCGCTCCATCCTGCGGCTGGAGCAGGTACAGGCGGGACGCATTGTCTTTGATGGGGTCGATCTGTGCGCCCTTTCGCCAGCAGAGCTGCTGCCGTATCGCCGACAGATGCAGATCGTGTTTCAGGACCCGATGGCGTCGCTCAACCCGCGCATGCGCATTCGCGACACGATCGCTGAGGGGATGCGTTCCTTTGGCATCGGGGCGACGAACGCAGAGCGCACGCAGCGCGTCGCCCACCTGCTCGAGCGCGTTCAGCTCGATCCGATGCAGATGTGGCGTTATCCGCACGAGTTCTCGGGCGGCCAGCGCCAGCGTATTTGTATTGCTCGCGCTCTGGCGGTGGATCCGCGCCTCATCGTCTGCGATGAGGCGGTCTCCGCGTTGGACGTTTCGATTCAGGCCCAGATTCTGAATCTGCTGGCCGACCTGCAAGACGAGCTCGGACTCGCGTACCTCTTCATCACACACGATCTCGGCGTCGTGCGCTATCTCGCCGACCGTGTGGCGGTGATGTACCTGGGGCAGATCGTCGAGTCCGGTCCCACCGAGCAGATATTCAGCTCGCCCCAACACCCCTATACCCAGGCTCTGCTGGCGGCCGTGCCGTCGGCCGATCCCGGGCGGCGCAGCGGCGCTCCCCCGGTGAGCGGGGACGTTCCCTCACCCTCAAGTCCGCCACCGGGCTGCCGTTTTCACACCCGCTGCCCACATGTGACCGAGCGCTGCCGGCGTGAGATGCCCCAGCCCGTCAGCCTGGACGACCGCGTCATCCGATGTTTTCTCGCCTCGCCCGGCGGCGGCGCTGCCGAGGGGGCCGGGCAGGGCGGGGAGAACCCGTAGGGCTTCTCGGAGTCAGTGCCCAGTCGGCCACCAGCAGAATTAAGGCCGGCCGCCCGACTGGTCGATGAGGTCGAAGTCAAGGAGAGCATCGGATGCACGATCGACCCAAGGTCGGAGAGATCCTGCTCCAGGCGGGCCTGATCGACGAGCTGCAGCTCAAGGCTGCTCTCGGGGAGCAGACACGCTGGGGGCGTCGCCTCGGTGTAGCGCTGGTCAAGCTCGGCTTCGTAGAGGAGCGGAACCTGACGCGCGCCCTGGCGGCCCAGCTCGACTTGCCGGTCGCGAGGCTGGCGGGCAAGCGCATCCGCCAGACTGTATTGGATCTGGTGCCCGCGGCGGTAGCGGAACGGAGCATGGTGGTTCCGCTCTTCGTCAAGAAGGAGGCAGGCGCGGCGTCTCTCTTCCTGGGCATGGAGGATCCGAGCGATTTGGCCGTGCTGGACGAGCTCTCGTTTCGTACTGGCATGCAGGTCAAGCCGGTGATGGTCTGCCCTTCAGAGCTTGCTGAGGCCATCGATCTCTACTATCGCCACGCGGCGCCCGGCGAGTCGCCCGATGCCTCTGATGGCTTGGGTGCCGCCGACGATCTGTGGAGCACGCCCGAGCTGGAGCTGGACGAAGAGAGGACGGAGCCGGTGATCGAAGAGTATCCGGCCGAAGCAGTGCCAGTGCAGTCGAGCAGTGCGGAGCGTGTCATCACGTCGGGAACCGAAGAATTGGTCCTGCACTGGACGCCGCCCGAGACCGACGATGTGATGGACGTGACGGAGGAAGAGACGTTGCCCGATGTCGAAGACGCGTCCACGCATTCCGCTGTGACGTCGACTTTGCATTCGGAGCATTCGGACGAAAGACGCGCCGTGCTCCGTGATACCGCCGTCGAGCCGTCACGGGGCGGTGGGTCGACTGGAGCCCCGAGCCCCTATGAGCTCAAGACTCGCCAGATTCTTCGCGCTCTGACTCAGCTCCTGATCGAGAAGGGCGTGATGACGCGAGAGGATTTCCACGCTCGGGTGCGCGATCTCCAGGAGACCGAGTCCGAGCGCCGATGATCCTCCTCCCTTGACACCAACACGAGACGCGGCAACCTGCCGCCCTCGCATCACTTGTACCCAGTGGGCGGATCTGGTGCTCTCGTGTGCTGGAACCGGGAGTCTGGGTCGCGACCGGAACGGAGCAGCAGCATGCGACTCGAGTACGCCATCGAACTGTCGAAGATCGAAACCCCTCGCTTTTCGGTAGAAGCGGTAGAGGGGATCGGCAAGCTCTTCACGCTCGCCACGCTCGTGCTCAATGTGCTGGACATCAAGGACACAGCCGAGATCGTCTTTCACGGCTTGAACCCGGAAGATCCTGAGCGCAAGATCGCCGGCTTCCGAGAGATCATGGAGAGCTGCACTGGCGGCGATTCTGTGCGCTTCGAAGAGGGGACGAGCGGTCGAGTTCCCGGATCTTCCAGCTCCTTCCAATGGCTGATCGTGCGTCGTGCCTGATGCGGGTCGTCCTCTTCGCTGGGCCCACGACAGAGGCGCGCGGACAGAGGCCGGGGCATCGCGGTGTTGCTGCGCAAGGAGACGCTCGAGCTTGCATTCGGTTGGCGGTGGTGACTTCGGCTGAACTGTGACATCCTGCTCCAGTGAGGGGCGGCGAGGCGGCCCCGAAAGCCCCTCGGCACTTCGCCGATAGCGGGCGATTGTGATCCCAGAAGCCCAGTGCGATGTGAAGAACGGCTGTTTGCGTCTGGCAGCGGTCTCGCATTGACTCAGGTTTCAGGCCGATGACATGGAGTACCCGATGCGCAGCGAAATAGCGAAGAGAAGGGCCCGACGAGAGGAGCGAGGCGTTGTCTCGATCGCACTCGGGCTGATCGTCATGATGTTCCTGAGCGGCTGTGCGGGCGCCGATGCCATCGAGCCGACAGAGACCGCCCCGGTGATCGCCCAAGCGGCGGGTGCAGTCTCCTCTGGCCAGCAAGCGGCCATCACCGGCCAGGTCGTCGAGACCATGGCGACGGGCGGCTACACCTACGTTCAGGTCGACACGGGTCAAGAGAAGATCTGGGCCGCAGCGCCCCAGTTCTCAGTCGCAGTCGGAGACACGGTCACGGTGCCGCCTGGAGCGCCGATGCGCGGATACCACAGCAAGACTCTGAATCGCACCTTCGACATGGTCTACTTCGTCGCGGCCGTTCAGGTGGCGGGTGCCTCCGCTGCCGATCCGCGACCGGGGGACCAGCATTCGGGTGCTCCTCGTGCTTCGCTGTCGGCAGTGGGCGACGTTTCGGGTGTCGAGAAGGCCGAAGGCGGAAGCACCATTGCCGAGGTCTTCGATCGCAAGAGCGATCTCTCGGGCAAGGAGGTCACCATTCGCGGCAAGGTCGTCAAGTACTCTCCGCGGGTGATGGGCAAGAACTGGATTCATCTGAGAGACGGCACTGCGGGAGCACAGGGTGGCAATGATCTGACCGTGACCACCAGCGGAGTCGCGGCGCTCGGAGATGTCATTGTGGTCCGTGGCATGCTCTCGATTGATCGCGACTTCGGCTATGGCTACAAGTACGAAGTAATGGTGGAAGACGCCAGCATCGTCACGGATTGAGAGCGACGATGCATACCGGCTCGCGCCGGTTTCATCCCCTGCCTCCATCGATATCTCGCCAGCAATCGGCGAAGTGGCGAAATAGTATCGCGTCGTTCTCGCCGGTCCGATTCTCGTTGCGGTAGAGAGAACGCGTGCCGCGTGTCGTCCACGAATCGATTCGTGAGTAGCAGTTGTCGAATGGAACGACGTAGCGCTCGACACGATTGCGGGCGAGGTGACCGGCGAACCAGACGTCATCGCAGTAGAAGGCCTGATCGGGAGCGTCGCTGTAGTCGAAGACGTCGCGCGTGAAGAAGCGCGGCTTGACGAGGAAGCCAGCGCTTCCCTGCATGATCTCAACGCGTTGCAGGTGCTGGATGTGGGTGCCATAGAGCGTGTCGCGGCTCTCGGCATGGAAGTTGGCGGGGATCCGAAAGCCCCTGGAACACAGCGCCGCGTCCGGGAGCTTCTGGCTGTGGCTCAGCAAGGTCTCAAGCATATTCCTCGGGTAGATCTGGTCATCATCGACCACGATGATGCAGGATTCCGGATCGGTCTCGCGCGCGAGAGTCGGGATGAGCTTTGTCGCCGGCCCGTGATCTTGGTCGCACGCCACTCGTTCGACGCACGACAGCCGCTGTAGGGACTCCGGTATCTCGTACTGGCACTGCTCGCGGCGCGCATAGCGGGGGATGTTCAAGTAGATGGCGTCGGCACGGCGAGTCTGATCGAGCAGGGAGTTCAGCGTCGGCCCGAGTCGTGCAATGCGATCTGGAATCGTAGTGAGCGAAAGGACGACGCGAGCGCCGCCCTCGCACCTCGGCAGCGTCTTGTTTCGCTCTTGGAGTGATTCGGAGGCAGTACAGTGCAGGGCGACGAAGCGACTCAGCTCTTTCATCCTCTGGACGGGTCGGGGTCTACTGACTCTCATAGTCCTCGTCATCCGGGCTGGCTTCGCGCAGTCCAGCTTCGAAACACGGCCGTCGCATTGTGGCACGTAGCTTGCTCCTGCTCAAAGTCTCGCCTCCCCCGGAGGTATAGGCGATTCCGAGCGGCCCGCATCTTAGCAGCCGGCGCTCAGCATCGCTGCTACGATGCCGCGCGCATTCTATGGGCCACCATCTCGTCATCGCTGCCATCTTCAGGCGGGAGAACCCCTACCTGAGAGAGTGGCTTGAATTCCACCGGCTCGTCGGCGTGGATCACTTCTACTTGTACGACGATGATGGGGGGGCCGAGACTCGAGCATTGCTGAAGCCCTACGTCGAGTCGGGTCTGGTCACCCTGCACCCGTGGACCCACCTGGACGGTACGAGGCACGACCGAAAGACGCGATTTCACGGGCGTGACAAGAATCACATGGCGTTCGGCCATGCGGCCAAGAACTACCGGCATCGATTCGACTGGATCATGAAGATCGACCTCGACGAGTTCCTGGTGCCGCTCAAGGGCGAGAGTATACCGGCGCTGCTCGAGCAGTACGATCGACGGCGTATCAAGGGGATCCGGATTCCGCGCATCAACTTCGGCGACTGCGGGCACCGGACGAAGCCCGAGGGGCTGGTCATCGAGTCCTACACGCGGCGAGAGGCCGAGCCGTCCGATCACAAGGACCTCGGCAATAACGCGTTTCTCCACTCGAACAGCTTCACCAACAACGCTCATAGTTGGGGCTATTGGTGGTTCAAGCGAGGTCGTGTCGTGCGCGAGCGAGAAGTTCATGACATGCGTGTGCATCACTATTACACCAAGTCGTTCGAGGAGTATCTCAAACGCCAGAATACGCCCGGTACTCGGCCGATCAGCGAAGAGGGCTTCCGCGCGAAGAACGCCGGGCGCAACGACGTATTGGACGAGCGTTTGTTGCGCTTCGTGCCGGAAGTCCGTCGACGTCTCGCCCGGTCGCCGGTCGTGTCGGTAGACGTCGCCGCGCGCTGATCCGCTCGTCTCGGTCCAGCCTCGGCCGGCGGGGCGATTCTGCTTGCTGACCACGCATGGCTCAATGGTCGTTGAATCATGATGCCTGAGAACTCGTTCTACTTTGCCTATGGTTCCAATATGTCGAGCGCGCGTCTACGCGCCCGGATTCCCGGTGCGAGTTCGCTGGGCCGAGCCTGGCTGGCGGACCGGCAGCTGGTCTTCAACAAGCCCTCAGCCGACGGATCGGGCAAGGCGAATCTCAGCTGCCAGCCGGGCGCGAGGAGCTGGGGTGTGGTCTACCGACTCGCTCCGGCCGATTGGACGAGACTGGACGACTACGAGCCCGGCTATGCGCGCGTGACCTGTAGAGTCGTGCGGGACGGCGGTCGACGGCTAACGGCGCAGACGTACGTCTTCGAGAGTACAGGCGGGGAGATCCAACCCTTCGACTGGTATCTGGCTCTCCTGCTGGCCGGGGCCCGCGAACACGACCTGCCGCGCGCCTACGTCGAGACCTTGCGCGCCGTGTCGACAAGCGTCGCGGAGTCGCCGGAATGCTTCTAGCTTCCGATCGGACAGGCGGAGTCACCCCATGTACGAGCTTGCACCGGGCGTGCACGTCGAGCGATGCGAGATCCGCTTCTACGGCTTCCGACTAGAGACGCGGATGGCCGTGGTTCTGCTGCCCGGCGGTGAGTTGCTTCTCTATTCGCCGGTATGGCTCAGCGAGAAACTCCGCGGCGAACTGGATCACCTCGGCCGCGTGGCCTTCATCCTTTCGCCCAACAAGATTCACAACCAGACGTTGCCCCAGTATCGGGCCGCCTATCCGACGGCCGCGATCTTCGCACCTCCCGGACTACCCAGCCGCCGCCCGGACATCGAGTTCTCGGCAGTTCTGGCTGCGGAGCCGCGGCCGGAGTGGTCGGGAGTGCTCGATCAGGCGCTGACGCAGGGAAACGTCTTCTTCTCCGAGGTTCTCCTCTTTCACCGGCACTCACGCACATTGCTGGTGGCGGATTTGGTCGAGAACATCGCTTCCTCGACTACCTCTCGATTTGCCTATCTGCTCTGCTGGCCGTTCGGGATCCGAAAGCGCCCGATGCCCTCCCCGGAGTTTCGCCTGTATACGCACGACGCGGATGCCGCTCGCCACTCGCTCGCGAAAGCTCGCGATTGGCCGATCGAACGGATCTTCCTCTGCCACGGAGAGCTGATCGATCGGGACGCCAAGGCCGTCTTCGAAACGGTCTGCGAGGAACTTGTCGCGGGCGCGAGTAGCCACAGGCACACTGCGAAGCGTGTGCTGAGAGCGCTGGCAGCCCTTCAGTAGCTGCAAGCCATGGCTCGATCTCCCACGCGCACCACCGGTCAACGCATCATCTCTCCGCCATTCACCATCAGCGTCTGCCCGGTGATGCTCCGCGCCCGCTCGGATGCCAGCAGGATGGCCGCCTCGGCCACCTCCTCGTCGGGCACGATTTCGCCTAGCGGGATGTTGTGCGTGATCTCCTCGACGATCGACTCCTGCGAGCGATCCTCCGCCTGGGCACGAATCTTGACGAAGGCTTGCACGGGTGGGCCCCACATCCAGCTCGGAACGACCATGTTGACGCGGATGCGATGCGCGCCGAGCTCGTCCGCCAGGTAGTACATGGCTGAGAGCAGGGCGCCCTTGGAGGCGGCGTAGCCCGCCTGCGGAAGTTGGGGCTGGTACATCGACTGTGAACCGATCAGCACGATGGATCCGCCTCCCGCCGCCTTCAGGCACGGCGCGATGGCACGGATCAACGTCATGCTACCGATCACATTCGTGTCGTAGGCGCGTCGCCATTGCTCGAAATCGCTGTCCTCGAGACCGCCGAAGGCGGCTTCGTATGCCGCCACCTGCACGACCGCGTCAATGCGGCCGAAGCGCTTCACCCCCAGCTCCGCCAGAGCGCCGCAGTCCTCGGCGCAGGTGATGTCACCGCGCGCCCACGCGACGCGTTCGCCCGACGCGTCGAGTTCTGCGGCGGTCTGTTCCAGCACCGACTCGGTGCGGGCGGCCAGGACGACGCTCGCCCCGTCGCGCAGCGCGAGCCGAGCAACCTCGCGGCCCAGGCCCGCGCCGACACCGGACACGACGACGGTGCGATTCTCGAGAATCATGCGGAGAGCTCCTTCTTCTTGTGCTGCCCGCGCGTGCTGCCCGCGCTGGCGGAGGGTTTACGTTTACGGATATTATGTAATGCTCATGCTACACGAACTGAGCTTATGTCAATAGCTCCCTCGCACAGACGCAGCACCGCCGCCGATCGCCCCGCGTGGGCCGGCGACCCACCGCAGCGATCCGCTGCCAAGGCACGCTTGCTCGAGGCTGCAGCCGTCTGCATCGCACGCGACGGCTTGTCGGCGCTGGGCATCACGGCCGTTGCGAGCGAGGCGGGGGTTAGTCGGCCTACGGTCTACCGCTACTTCAAGGATCGTCAGACGCTGGTGCAGGCGGCCCTGCTGCACGCGGCGGGTGTGTCGATCCAGGGCATGAGAGATCGTCTGGAGCGCCTGGAGCGACCGGCCGATCGGGCCATCGAAGTCGTGCTGACGGCGGTTCGGCAGGTGCCCGATAGCCCCGTACTGGGGGAGCTCTGGAGGGCCGCCACGCTCGACTCCTCTGCGCTGCGCGGATTCACCGGCCCGCCGTCGATTGCGCTCAGTCGCGAGGCGATGCGGCCGCTCGTCGAATCTGCCGGCTGGAGCGAGAGCGAAGCGGATGAGGCGATCGAGGTGATCCTGCGCTTCATCGTCTCTCTGCTCGCGACCCCGGAGCCGAATCGCAGCGAGCCCGAGCTTCGCGTCTTCCTGGTGCGGCGGCTGCTTCCTGCACTCGGGTTGGTCGGCTGAGCTCAATCCGGCTTTCTCTCGAAGCTCGCGGGTCTCGTATCTCTTCTGTGTCGACACGCTGCTCGGGAACCGGTGACTCGTAGCTCCTGCCACCTGACTGTGGGATGCTGTCAGGGTGAATATGCATCGCGAGAAGCTGTGGGCGTGGCGTAGCGAGATCGTCGTCGTCGTCGCGGCGGTTCTCTGCCTGCTGGCGCCGCGGTTGGCTCCACCCGTGCTGGCGGCCGGCCTGCTGCATTTGTTGATGAGAGGTCTGCCGGTCGAGGGGAAGCGCGCGTCAGCCGAGACCCTCTGGGATGGGACGGCGCTGCTGGCGTCTGCTCTCGTCTTCGTGATTCAATACCAGCTGATTACGCAGGGAACGGGTCAGCTCTTCGTTCATGAACTCCTCGGTGGGGCGTTCGACTCGTTGGCGTCCGGTCTGCTGCAGGGCAGCTCGCAGATCGATCCAGCGTCGATTCGCTGGGAGGGTCTCGAAGTCGCCGGGCGAACGCACATGTACTTCGGCCCCTGGCCCGCCCTTCTGCGAATGCCGCTGCATGCGCTCGTTCCCGGATTCGAGGGGCAGTGGTCCAGGCTGTCGTGCTACGCCGCCGCGGTTCTGACTCTGTGCGCTTTCAGTCGGCTGGCGGCCGCTCGGCTCGGACAGAACCGATGGCTTCGCATCGAGGATCGGCGTTTCCTGCTGCTCATCTCGATTCTGGGCTTCGGATTGGCGACGCCGCTCGCCTTCATGATGTTCTCGGGTCCCATCTATCACGAGGCGATTCTCTGGGCGCTCTGCGGCTCCACCTGGTCTCTCCATCTCGCGCTCTCAATCTTCGATTCCTCTGATCGCGCGCTCCCGGCACTCTGCGCGCTCTCTTGCGCGGTCGGCGTGACCCTGCTCGCACGAGTCACGTTCGGCGCTCCGCTCTACGGCGTGCTGCTGCTCGCGGCTCTGTCGCGGCTGCGTCCCCTATCCCGCCGTCCAAGCCTCGTTCAAGTCGGGCGCGTCCTGCTGTGTCTGCTGCCGGCGGTCGTCATGTTGATCTTTCAGCTCTGGTACAACGCTGATCGCTTCGGCTCGGCCACCACCCTGGCGGACTATCACCGCCTCGAATACCTCGTGAAGAATCGGGACTCCTGGGCGAGCTTCCAGAACTCGGGGCCGCTGAATCCCCGGCGTTTCCCCACGGCGGCCGCCAATTACTTCGGCGTGCGGGCCGAGTACTTCTCAGCTTCCTTTCCCTGGATTCGCGTAGCGCGCCCGAGCTATCCGGATCGAAGTCTGTATCCGCGGATGTTCAACTCCCAGGTCGTGTCTCTCTCGATCGTTTCCGCCTGGATCGTGTTCTCGGCGCCCATCGGTTGGCTCTACCTGCTTCGCCGTAGGGGGGACTGGCTCCTCAAGCTCTGTGGCCTTGGGCTGTTGACCGAGTTCCTCCTGGTCGCCTGCTTCTTCATCATGGAACAGCGATACGCAGTCGATTTCTTCCCAGCCTTCGTCTTTGGCTATGCGTTCTTTCTGAGAGAAGCGGGATTGCACCGGCCGCTGCGTGGTGCCGGTCTCGTGTTAGCCAGAATCATGCTGTGCGCGACACTGTTCTCGAGCTTCGCCACACTCTCCAGTACGCTCTCAGCGATTCCGGTCAGTGGACCCTTCGTCAGCCAGAGCTACAAGCGAGTGTGGCTGGATCGCTTTCGAGCGGTCGATGTCGCACTGGCGAAGATCATTCCTGGCGGGACGGCAGAGCCGCCTCAGGCCGGCGTGCGCTAGCGGTCACGTTCGAGGAAGTCTCCCACCACGCCTGCCGCGATGTAGCCCGGGCCGCCGAGGATCATCCCGCCTGGGTACAGCGATGCGCCGCCGACAAAGAGGCCGGGGATCGGCGTTTCACTCTGTGAGCAGAGGTGGTTCGGCCGCAAGAACCCGAGCTGCAGTGTGTTGTAGGCGCCGTGCTTGAAGGAGCCGCGTTTCATGCTGGTTAGCTTCGCCTCGATGTCCCGCGGCGTATGCTCTCTTCGGAAGACGATGTCATCCACGTCCGCGTACTCGCGAAGCAGCGCGATCACACTGTCGCCGAACGCCGTAGCCTCCGTCTGCCAGGGCTGGTCGTAGTTGACCACCGCCTCGGCCCGGATCAACTCGTGTCCGGGTGGCGCCATGGTTCGGTCGAAGCGAGTGGGGAGCGTCGCGTGGAGCCAACGGCACTCGCTCTCCCGGCCGGAGTCGACCCGCTCCAGGTGCTGGTGTAGCTCGTCCTCGCTCTCGAGGCCGCACAGTACGATCATCGCGTCATTGACTCTGTCATCGTTGGCCCGGTAGCGCACGCGGCCGTGAATGCCGAGATGGAGGCCGAACAGGCTCCTCTCCTCCCACTCCCAGGCCTTCGCCGCGTGGCGTAGGTCTTCCGGCAGCTTCTCCTCACCGATCAGCTGTAGGAAGGTCTGCTCGGGGTTGAGAGTCGAGATCACGGCCCGCGCTTCGAAGCGCCGGCCGTCCTGCGTCTGCACGCCCACCGCGCGGCCGTCTTGCATCAGGATTTCACTGGCCTCGCTCATGTCGAGCACCGTTCCGCCGTCGCGCAGAAAGGAGCGGTAGATGGCCGAGGACAAGCGGTGGGAGCCACCCTTGACGAGCCCCGCACCGAGCAAGCGGCACAGATAGAGCGGGAAGAGGAAGCCGAGCGGATCGTCGAGATTCAGGCCCCACATGGCGGGGAAGGCGAGGAGCGCCATACGCACGCGCGGATCGCTGAAGCCATACTCGTCGATCAGCTCGACGAAGCTGTGCTCCGAAATCTCTCCGAGGCGCGCGCCGACCGGCGTCTTGTCGAACTCGATCATCTGGTCGACGGCCGGCTCGGGAAGCTGGTAGGTCATTGGGATCAGATACTGATCCAACATCGGCTGGAACTCATCCCACATGCGTCGGTAGGCGAGGGCGTCTGCCGGGCAGAGTGTCTCGATCGAGCGGGCTGTTGCGGCCGGGTCGCCCGAGAAGAGGAGCGAGCTGCCGTCGCGGTAGGGGAAGGCGACCCCGATCTCGGGGTGGAGATAGCGCACTCCGAGGGCGGATAGATTGAGGTCTCGCTGGGCGGGCATCAGGTCGGCCATCATGTGGTAGACGGCGTGGAGATTGAGCCTGAAGCCGTAGTACTCGTCGGTGTTGAGTCCACCTCCCGTCTCATGGCGTCGCTCGAGAAGCAGCACCCTGCTTCCAGCCTTGGCGAGGTACGCGCCGGCCAGAAGCCCGTTTGGGCCGCCGCCGATCACGATGACGTCGTAGCGGCTCGCGTTGCTCATTACCGTATGCCTCCCGCTCCGCTCGTCTTCCACTTGTCGTCGATGCCGAGATTCAGCGGAATGCGCATGACGTTGGCCAGAAACCAGCCGAAGGGCTGAGCCGCCCACCAATCCTTGTCTCGGCAGCCCCGGTCCTCCGCCACCTCGACCGCCGCGAGATACCCGGTGGCCAGGTGTGTGGCGCCGTAGGGATGGATCGAGTTGGAGAGATAGAGCCCGGGCATGAAGCTGCGCGAGACTCCGTTCTCCACCACGCCCGGGAGCGGCCGATTCGCGCCGTACTGCTCCGGGATGGCGCTGCCCCCGATCATGTTGCCGCGAACGGCCGACGGGTTGCTGTTCTCCTGGTCCATCGGCGTATTGACGTGCCGTTCGAGGATCAGGTCCTTGAAGCCCGGCGCGTACTCCTCATAGCGATCCGTCATCGCGTCGGCCAGTGCCTCGCCGAGCCCCTGTCGCCAAGTGTCCCAACCGGCGAGTCGCCGACCGCGCCAACGGCGAGGACGAGGTGGCACGCTCATCCAGGCGAAGACGGTGTGGCAGCCGTCCGGCGCCTGGGTCGGATCGGCGCGGGTGGTGTTGAACCAACCGCCCATCGCCTTGTCGGGGATGACGCCGGTCATCGCCTCGCCCTGGCCGTTGCGGATCTCGTCCAGCGTTTCACCGCCGAAGTACCCGACCCAGGAGCGCTGGATTGCTGCATCGTAGTCGGCCGACGCGAAGACCGGATCTCCCTTGAGCGCGTAGTAGATGCCCAGGAGCTGCGGGTCATCGTAGTTGAAGTACTTGATACGCCGCGCCCACTCGGGCCCGATCACATCCTCGCCGAGCAAGCGCAGGAAGGTTGGGACGAGTGTGAGGTTCGAGATGATCGTCTTGGCGCGAATCTCCTCGCCCGGCAGCAACGCCTCCTCGGCGAGTCGGATGCCGCAGGCGCGGCCATCCTCGACCAGGATCTTGTCGACCGGACAGGTGGTCCAGATTTCCCCGCCCTGTGCGACGAAGCACTTGACCAGCGCGTGGGTCAGCGCGTGGGATCCGCCGCGGGCTGTGTGGACCGCCATCGGGCTCATGCCGCACAGCCCCAGCACCTGCGGGCCGACCCGCCTGTTGAGCGGCCATTGCCCGGTGAACTCGCCCAGTGCGCCCGGCACGGTACGCACGTGCTCGCACTCGAAGATCACCTCGAGCAGCTCGAAGCCCGTCATGCGGCCGACATCGTCACCGCTGAGCGGTACACCGAGAGACTTGAGGAGGCCGTCATTGAAGGCCGAGACGCGGTCGGCCAGCTCACCGGTCGGTCGGTCGAAGAGGTTCCGCCGATTGATTTCGAGTGCCTCGCCGCCGTGTTCCATGTTATAGGCAGCAATCCTGTCGAGCACGCTGGCATCGTGCTCGGAGTGCCGCGCGACACTGTCCCGAGTGAGCGCCGGATCGAGCCCCTGCACGGTGTTCTGTCCATCCAAGAAGGGCTTCGCGAAGATGACATCCGTGCCGCGCAGTTCGAGTCCGTAGTGCTCGAGCTCGAGATCGGCCATGGCAGGGCTCATGGCGGGCACCAGCCAAGCGGCGTGCGTGTTGTGCAGATAGCCCGGAAGCCCGAGTTCGACGGTGTCACAGTGCGCGCCGCATTGGCCGCGTGCTTCGAAGATCCCGACCGAGAGGCCAGCCTTCTGCAGATAGGCAGCGGCGGTCAAGCCGTTGATGCCGCCGCCGATCAAAATCACATCGTAGTCTTTCATCTCGCCCGCCCCTGTCTCCACTCGCCGTATCGGGTGTGTGCCTTCAGCTGGCCGTGACATTGGGCGTGAGACGCTCGCATGCACAGTCAGGCCGTGTATCCCAAATGGCGCGTAGAGGCAAGAAGCGGTCGCCTTCACCCCGGCCTTGCGTGCGTTCTCGCAAGCCGGCCGCCTTGTGCGTAGTGGGTGTCGCCTATCCCAAATCGACTTGCTTCGCAAGCAGAGGCTCGCTTCGGTGGCCACAGCGAGCGCGACGACACAATCTCCGGCAATGCGCCCCGACTTCCAGTTGAGAGTTGCGCGTGATCTGCGCAAGACGCGTCGTACGTGCTGCATGCGCGAGCGGGCAGGCGGGGGGACGCAGGGATCAGCGACCTGCGCCATACTCCGAACGGGAAAGTTCGCGGGGCGCGTAGGTGCTGCCGGTGGAACGGCCGCAAGGAGGTCTTCTCATGAGACTCAAATCTCGCGGGCTGGGTCGCAAAGAGCTGGTAATGGACTTTCGCGAGTACGATGTGGTTCGCGAGGATGACGAACTCGTAGTCGTCGGGACGATCCGAGATCCCGTGAACTGGGAGTTCTCGATTCGAATGTGCGAGGACGACATCACCGGTATCACGCGCCTGCTGCTGCGCAAGCCGATGATCATGTACCTGCTTCGCAGCTTGTTTCGCCGCACGAAGCACCATCATTGGACGCAGGAGCGCTCGGAACACATCGAAGAGGGACAGCGTCGGCTGGCCACCGCCAAGCAGAAGGCCGCCGACAGAATCCGCGAGCATCAGGAGGCTCAGAAGGCGGCGGAGCAGCCTGGGGCGGGCGCCGCAGCAGCCGGCGAAGCGAGCCGTTCCGCAGCACGCGGCGCTTGATATTGCTCGGCGGTACTCGACGGGGGCGTCGTTTCGATCCGCATGGCGAACCGCAGGGCTGGCGGGTGTACGCGCTCTTCTTCCTGCTTCTTCTGCCACCGCTCGTGGCTGGCGCCTGTCGACCGTCTCTGCCCGAATTGCCGCCGGCGCTCGTCTCGGATTCGAATCGTCACACACGGTATGGAGACGTCGTGGGCTTCGTCAGTGGCGACGGTGCGCATGTCTGGCGCGGCATTCCGTACGCCTCGCCACCGGTCGCTGAGCGGCGTTGGCGCGCTCCCCAGGAACCGCAGCCCTGGCGGGAAGCGAGGGCCTCCGGCGCGTTCGGCCCTGAGTGCATCCAGCTCGCCGGCCCGCTCGGATCCAGAGCGCCTGAAGGAGAGCCGGTCGGTGATGAGGACTGTCTCTACCTCAACGTCTTCGCTCCACGGCTCGAAGCCGACGCGCTGGGGCGCGAGGGCACCCGGCTGCCGGTGATGTTCTGGATTCACGGCGGCGGCAACACGATCGGCAGCGCCAATGTCTACGACGGCAGCCGTCTCGCGGTGGGGCAGAACGTCGTCGTGGTCACGATGAACTATCGCCTTGGCGTCTTCGGCTGGTTTGCACACCGGGCGCTGCGCTCGGGTGATACGAGCCCTCAGGATCGCTCGGGCAACTTCGGCACGCTCGATCTGGTACGTGCGTTGCGGTGGGTGCAGAACAACATTGCGGCATTCGGCGGTGATCCCGAGCGAGTGACGATCTTCGGTGAGTCGGCTGGCGGAAGCAATGTCTTCTCGCTCTTGCTGTCTCCCGAGGCGCGTGGCCTCTTCCACGGTGCCATCGTTCAGAGCGGAGTCATGGGTACGGTCGATCTTGGCGAGGCAGAGCGCTTTGCCGACGAATCCCAGCCCGGGCATCGCTTCAGCTCGAACGAGGTGATTCTCGAGATGCTGCAGCGGCGCGGTCTGGCGGCGGATCGCGCAGCGGCGAAGGCCGCGGTCGCCGCTATGAACGACGTGCAGCTACGAACCCTTCTGCGGGCCGCGAGCGCCCACGAGCTCGTCGATCTCTACGAGGGCAGTCGCTTCGGAGGCATGTACTCGATTCCCCGCCTGCTACGCGACGGTGTCGTGCTTCCGTTGGAGGAGCCACTGCACACATTCACATCGCAGGCAGGCTACAACCGCGTGCCCGTCATTCTGGGCAGCAACCGCGACGAGAACAAGCTCTTTCATCTCTTCGGCTCACGCTTCGTAACGCGCATGTTCCGCATTCCGCTGTGGTTCAACGACGAGCGGCGCTACCAACTCGAGGCGGAGTACGCGGCTCTGATGTGGAAGGCGACGGCGGTAGACGAGCCGGCCAGCGCGATGCGTGTCTCGCAGGGCGCGAGCGTCTACGCCTACCGCTTCGATTGGGACGAGGAGCCGCGGGCCCTCTTCGCGGACCTCTCGAAGATGCTCGGTGCGGCCCACGCGCTGGAGATTCCCTTCGTCTTTGGGCGACTGAGCTTCCCGGTTGGCGGTCGTTTCTTGTTCGACGATGAGAATCGTCCAGCCGCACGGCAGCTCTCGCGTGCCATGATGTCCTACTGGGCGCAGTTCGCCTACACCGGCAGTCCGGGTCGCGGCACGGAGGGCCGATTGCCAGACTGGAAGCCGTGGGCCGAGGAGGGCGTGTCTGCGCCCCGACTCATGCTCTTCGACACAGAACGGGACGGTGGTCTGCGAATGACATCCGAGCGGATGACTCGAGAGAATGTCATCCGCCAAGTCGCGCTGGACTCGCGCTTCGGCGATTGGCGCGAGCGTTGCGAAGTCTATCGTGAGTTCGTGAAGCGACGCGCTCGCATGAGTGTCGCGCAGTACGAATCTATCGGGGACGGAGCTTGCCGGGAAGTTTCCCTCGACGAGTGATGGCAAGGTTGCCCCACGTCATTCAGCCGAAGCGTCTGGACAATCGCTGCCGCGCCAGATGTGCCCGCGTTTCAGACTGAGACGAATGACGCGGCGGCGAGCCGCCGCGTTGCCGCCGCCGAATGGCAGCCGCCGGCTGTAGCGCCGCAGGGCCGCCTCGCGGTCGCCGGCCGGCAGAACGGCTTCCGCCAGTGAGGCGTTGAGCTGCGCGAGCTCCAGAATGCGCTGCTTTGCCGAGAGGCGACGCGGGAAGCGAACGCCCTCGAGGTCGACGAGACAGGGCTCGATACGGTCACCTCGCCGAGCGAATCGAATATTGCTCGCCTTGAGGTCCCCGTGCTGGACACCGGCGACGTGCAGACGAAGCAGCAACCCGCACAGCGCGTCGGAGAGAGACCCGGGCGGTAGATCGGAGAGTGCCTCCGCATCAGCCGCAGAGATCTCGCCGACGCTCTCGAGAATCGACCATGAGCGTTGGGGTAGGCCGAGGTACCTGCGTTCCAGAAAGGCGAGCGGGGTCGCAGCCGCGATGCCACGCACAGCCAGTCCGTGCCCCGCGCGCCAGGCTCTGCGGCCCGGCGAGCCGCGAAGGAGATCTGCCAGCCGACGTCGCACATCGCTCTGGTTGACTTCCTTCACCACGACGCGTCCGACCGTGGCCTGGAGCGACGTGATGCGGCACCTCTCATCGCTCTGCAGCAGGCGGTCGTCCTGCGCCCGTACAGCCGCCCGGTGTTCTGCCAGCAGCGCGCGCAACTCGACTTCGGGCAGACTCGGCCGCCGCAGTCCCTTGCCCTCCTCCAAGCGAAACGCGGCCTGCTGCTGGCCCGCTCGAGTACAGCGGCGGGTGCGGTTGCGCTGATGGCGCAGCGCCGCACGGCGGGACGCCTCGGCTACATCGCGCAGGGCACGCCGGGCCTTGGGCGTGCGCGTCTCGCGCAGCCCGAGGGCACACTTGCGCAGGCGCAGGCGATCGCCGCGTGATACGCCGAGCCGGGCCAGTGTGTAGTCGAGCAAGCCGAGGTCGCGAGAGCGCCGCGGCGAACGGATTCTGAAGCGCCGCGCGCGCTGGAAGTCGAGGAGTACCGGGCCATGCGGGCCGCTGGCGATGTTGCCGGGGTGGAGGTCTCCGTGCGTGAAGCCCGCCGCGTGCAGCCGACGAACGGCATTGCCCAGGTCGACCAGCAGAGCCCGTCGCGCCCCGCCGCTCTGCTGCAGCAGAGCGTGCAGATTCTGGCCGGCTACGTACTCCTCGACGACGACCTCGTCGCCGCTCGGCAGTCGAGCACGGCCCAGCGGCTCGGGGACGGCGAGCCCGGCCTCGTGCAGGCCTCGCAGTGATCGCCACTCGCGCTGAGCTGCGGAAGCGCCGAGGCGCCGCTTGATTCGCTCACGCCATGGGTGGCGCGCCGTGTCGACACGGAAGAGTTTAACGAGCAGGTCCGGTGAGGATGCGAGCGGCAGTCGCACGAGTCGTCGTTCCGCGCCGTCCGCCACCACGCTGGATTCGGCGACGCCCGACAGCCATGCTTCGACGGCGATGCGAACGCTGGGTTTGCCGAAGTGCCAATGCATGGGCTCGCTCACGCTTCTTCCGCCGGGCCGTACGTCGCTGAGAGGCGCTCGGCGGCGACGCGCTGGTAGAGCTCGCGTAGCCGAGTCGCGTGCTGGTCCCATCCGTGCTGCAACGCGATCGCCCGCCCGCGCTCGCCCATCTCTCGTCGTGTATCGCTGTCGGATAGAGCATCCATTGCCCGCGCGAAGGCGGCCGTGTCCTCGGGGTCGTCGATAACCACCGCGGCATCTGCAACCACCTCCGCCGAGCCATTGGCCGCGCTCGTCACCACCGGTCGCGCGCTGGCCGCGGCCTCCAGGCAGACATTGGCGAAGGCGTCGTAGCGCGTCGGCAGCAGCAGGGCGTCTGCGGCCGCGTAGAGTGCGGGCATATCGCTGCGCACGCCGAGAAAGCGCACGCGGTTCTCGATGCCGAGTCGCCGCGCGAGACGTCGCCAGCGAGCGGGATGGTCGCGACCGGCGACCCAGAGCCGCGCCCGCTCGTTGCGGCACAGCGCCAACGCGTGCAGCGCCGTGTCGAGACCCTTGCGGCGGCCTCCGGAGCCAGCGAAGAGCCAGACGACAGCCTCTTCCTCTGCAAGCTGGAGGCGAATGCGCCTCGCGTCGGCCGCCTGGCCTCGCGGGTCGAATCGTTCGTAGTCGACGCCGTTCGGGATCACCACGAGGCGGTCGGTCGGAACGCCGCCCCGCGTGGCGATCTCATCGCGCACCATCGTCGACGCGCATTGAATGAGCTGGTCGGAATCGTCGAAGATGCTCGACTCCATGCACAGAAGCGTGATGTGCCGCGGAGAAAGCCGCCGCAGCGTGGCTCCGAGCGGGCCATAGGCCCGGGTCATGTAGTCGGCGTGGCTGCCGCCGCCCGCTCGGTAGATGTGTTGGTGGCGCGCCCGGCAGAAGCCGTGCACCACGTCGCAGGCGGGCTCGAGCCGGCGCAGCAATCCGCCGGCGCGCCGCGAAAAGGCGAGCACACGCAGCGGCTGCCAGAAGCCCGGCACCTTCAGGTGATGGACGGTTACCCCTCGGGGCGTCTCGGCTGGATCCGGTTCGGCGCCCTCTCGCGCCACGACGTGCACTTCATCGCCACCACGCGCCAGAGCGCGCGCCACTTGCCAGGCGACCTGCTCGACGCCACCGCCCGCCGCTTGGAATCGCTCGACGACGAGGGCGATGCGCATCAGTCGGCGAGGTCGGGCGGCGTTCAGCCGCCCCGGCCGGCTCGTCGGCGGGCCAGCCAGCCGGCCGCCAGCACGCTGGCGCCGAAGCCCGCGGCAGAGCCCAGCGGGTCCGCTCGTCGCCTCGGGCAGCCCAGCGGCGTGCAATCGCGACTCTGCGCGTGATCGGTCGCGCTGTCGCTCGCTGTCGGGATTGCCCGGGAGGCGGTGGTCGCCGCAGCCGGGAGCGCGCTTCCCAGCACGAGGAGCAGCGCGCCAGCCAGCCCAAGCGTGCACGCGAGGACGGGGCGAATCTGTCGTATTCGCCAGTTCGGATACTCGATCTCACGGCTTGCCATGCGAGGGAGGATATCTCTCTCGGTGGAGATCGTGCCACTCGGGTCCCGCGGATCGCCCCGCTCCGGTTGACTCCTGGCGCGCACTCTACTTAATATTCTGCGCGCGCTTGGTGTGTTGCGCCCCAGAGCTGCCGCCAAGTGGGTCAGCAGTGGTCCCATCCGCTCATGCGCCTTCGATTCGAGCACTCAGGAATCCGATGTCCACCTCTTCTCCCGAACGAACGCGCCACGGGCGCGACAAGCGGCAGCTGATTCTCGACGCGGCGATCGCAGTCTTTGCCCGCACCGGCTATCACAGATCACGGGTCTCGGACATCGCCCGGGAGGCCGGCATCGCCTACGGCCTCGTCTACCACTATTTCAAGAACAAGGAGCAGATTCTCGACACGATCTTCGAAGAGCAGTGGTCGAGTTTGCTCGACGCCCTCGAGGCGATCGCCGCCGGCGCCAATTCCACCGAGGACAAGCTGCTCTCCATCGCCGCGCTCATCCTCAACGCCTACCGGGTGCGCAGTGACTGGGTCAAAGTGCTGGTCTTCGAGATCCAGCGCTCGTCGCGCTTTTCCGATCCCGATCAGATCCGCGCGATGGGGCGGCTGTTTCAGATCGTTGCCCGTATTCTGCGTGAAGGCCAGCAGGCGGGTGAGCTACGAGGCGATCTCGATCCCGATGTGGCCTGCTATGTGTTCATCGGCGGTCTGGATATCGTTGTGACGACGCGCGTCTTGAATGTGATCAAGATCGAGGGAGGCAGCCAGCAAGAAGCCCAGTACTACCTCAAAGTGGCGCGTACCGTCGTCGATCTCTTCCTGAACGGTTTCGCCGCTGGGGAAGGCAAAGCATGAGCGCTGCGGGCGCCGATACAGCCGAGGTCGCAATAGAAGTTCGTGGCCTCGGGAAGCGGTATGGTGAGATCGAGGCCGTGCGTGACCTCTCATTCGATGTGGCGTGCGGTGAGGTGGTGGGCTTCCTCGGCCCGAACGGGGCGGGCAAGACCACGACCCTGCGAATCCTGACGGGCTTCATCCCCGCCAGCGACGGTCGCGCCTCGATCGCGGGGCACGATGTCTTCGACGAGCCGCTCGCCGCGCGCCGCGCCGTGGGCTACCTGCCCGAGACACCGCCGCTCTACCCGGAGATGACGGTCGAGGCCTTTCTAAGATTCGTGGCCGCCATCAAGGACGTGCCCCGTGCGCGACGTCGTGAGGCCGTGGAGCGCGCTGCGGAACGCTGCGGCTTGCAGGACGTACGTCGCCGGACGATCGGCGCGCTCTCCAAGGGCTACCGGCAGCGCGTCGGCCTGGCGCAGGCCATCGTTCATGACCCGCCGGTGCTGGTGCTGGATGAGCCCACCGTTGGCCTCGACCCGATTCAGATCCGCGAGATTCGGGACCTGATCGCCGAGCTGGCGTCGCCCGCTCACGGCGTGAAGCGTCAGACGGTGATTCTCTCCAGCCACATCCTCAACGAGGTGCAGGCAATCTGCCAGCGCGTGATCTTGATCGATCGCGGCAGGAAGGCGCTCGATCAGTCGCTCGAGGAGCTCACCGCGGGTGGCCACAGCCTCGAGGAGGTCTTCGCCCGCGTGACACTGCGCGATGAGTCGCAGACGCCCGCTGCGGAGGGGCCGCCGTGAGACACGTCGGAGCCATCGCACAGCGCGAGCTGCGCTCGCTCTTCGTCTCACCGGTGGCCTACGTGGTCTTGACGCTGTGGGCGGTGCTGGCCGGTACCTTCTTCCTCTCGAACCTGCTCTCCTTTCAGGAGCAGCTCGTGCGGGCCCAGCAGTTCCAGGCCTTCGATCGACTGGCCGAGATGAATCTGAACGATTCACTGATTGCGCCGTTCATCGGCGCCATGTGGATCGTGATGCTCTTTCTGCTCCCCGCCGTGACGATGGGACTCTTCGCCAGCGAGAAGGCAAACGGCACCGATGAACTCTTGCTCACGAGCCCCCTCACCGTTTGGGAGATCGTGATCGGAAAGTTCGCGGCCGCGGCGGCATTCGCGCTCTTGATGACCGTGATCGCCGCGTTCTTTCCGGCTGTGCTCTTCGTCTACGGCGATCCTGAGATTGGCAAGACGGCCGCCGGTCTGCTGGGTCTGGCGCTGGTGAGTGTCGCCTACGTGTCGGTTGGCGCCTTCGCTTCCTCGGTGACTCGGAATCAGCTCATCGCCTTCATTCTGGCCCTCGTACTATTGCTGGTGCTGGGGCTGATGCTGCCCTTCCTGGTGGAGATCAGCCTGTCGGGAAGCGATCCGGCTGCCACTCGTACCGTCGCCGCTTTCATGCGCTACGTGGCGACGGGCATCCATTTCGAGAATCTGCTGTCGGGTTTGGTCGACACGGCGGATCTCGTCTACTTCGGCGTGGTGGTCGGAAGCTTCCTGCTGCTCGCCAAGACGGCGGTGGAGTCGAGCCGATGGCGCTGAATCGACACGACATAGCGGCGGTGGCGCGGTGAGCGGGCTGGCGGCACTGCTCGGGGGGCTCGGGCTCGTCGCAGTGGCGTTCGGTCTGCTGAGCGCGCTGGTCGCGATCTTCCAGCCGGTCACCGACCTCAGCTGGCTCGTCGGAAATCTGGCCATCGGCGTGGTGCTGCTCAGTGCTTCGCTGTTCGTCGGCTTCGACAGCGTGCGCGAGCACCTACGCTCCGGCGGGACGCGGCGGGCCGGCAAGTACGGCGGCAGCGCGATCCTCTCGACCCTATTGGGGATCATCCTTCTCGGCATGCTCGGATTCCTCGCCGATCGCCATCCGCTACGCCTCGACTGGAGCGAGGACCGAATCAACACGCTGACCGAGCAGAGCCTCGATTTGCTGTCGCGTATCGAGGGGGACGTGAGGCTTCGTGCCTTCTTTCTGGAGTCGGAGATGCCGGCGGCCAGTGACCTGCTCGATCGCTACGCCTACGCGAGCGATCGCGTCACGCTGGAGTTCATCGACCCCAATTCGGTGCCGATGCTGGTGGAAGACCTCGAACTCGATCCCGAGGCCCTGGCCCGGGGTCTGGCGCGCGTCGAGATTGGTGACGCCGCCGTGGTGGTGACCGAGTTCGAGGAGTCGGAGGTCACGAACGCGCTGCTCAAGCTGACGCGCAGTGGAGGCAAGAGGGTCTACTTCCTGGACGGGCACAACGAGCGCCTGATCGCCAATCAGGCCGGGGAGGCCGCAGAGGCCAAGGAGAGCGCGGGCCGCGCTGCCGATGCCCTGCGAAACGAGACGTACGGGGTCGAGAGCCTCAACCTCGCCTCTCGCGGCGACGTGCCCGAGGATGCGGATGTACTGGTCGTGGCCGGCCCGACGCGCGTCCTGTTCGAGCATGAACTCGACGCGTTGCGTCGTTACATGGATGGCGGTGGGTCACTGCTGCTGCTGATCGACCCGCGTGCTCAGACGAATCTCTACGACCTGCTGGGCGAGTGGGGCGTCGCGCTGGGCGACGATGTGGTGGTCGATCAGAGCCTCGCGCTCTTCGGGCAGGCGACGAGCCCGTTCGCCGCGGGCTATTCGCCCGATCATCCCATCACCGCCGAGATGCGCGAGACGACGCTCTTCCCGATGGTGCGCAGCGTCGCGGCACGGGCAGACTCGGAGAGTCGCTACGAAGCGATCGTGCTCAGCGGCGAGGATTCCTGGGCCGAGCGCGATCTCGACGGCTGGCGCCGCACAGGTCGCGCAGTATTCGACGAGCGCGATCTGACGGGCCCCGTCCCGATTGCGCTGGCGGGAAGCCCAAACTCGTCCGCCGGTGATGACGAGGCGCGGCTGGTGGTTGTGGGTGACTCGGACTTCGCCAGCAACGAGTTCATCGAGAGCTTCCGCAATCGCGATCTCTTCCTCAATGCGGTGAATTGGCTGATGGGTGATATCGAACAGATCTCGCTGCGTCCCCGCCTGGCGCGCGCGTCACGCTTCCGGCTCGATGGCGCGCAGTTCCGGCGTATTCAATACCTCTCGCTCTTCGTGCTTCCCGAGGCCATCGCGGTGCTGGGTGTCTTCACGTGGTGGCTACGGCGAGAAAGCGGGAGGCGCTGACGCCGTGCGTCCCCGCACCACCGGCATTCTCTTTCTGGTGGCAGTGCTGCTGGGGGCCTTCATCTATCTCCACGAGTTTCGCGGCGGTGAGGAGCGCGGCGCCATGCAGGCGGAGAGCAAGCGTCTCTTCCCCGATGTCGAAGCCTCGCAGATCGACCGGATCACCCTCACGGCGAGCGACGGCCAGCGAGCTCATCTGGAGCGGAGCGAGGGACGCTGGCGGCTGACATCCCCGCTGCGTTTCGCCGGCGACGAGGTCACGCTCGACGGTATGGCGAGCACGCTCGCGCAGCTCGAGATCGAGGGGCGTGTCCAGCCCGCTGGCGCCGCCGAGGATTTCGGTTTGGCGGATGAGGCCGACGCGCTGATCTTCGAGGTCGCCGGCAAGCGGCGCGGCCTGCGCATTGGCAGACGCACGCCGGTGGGTTCCAACACTTATGTCAAGACACTCTCGGACGAAGCGATCGTCTACCTGCAGACATGGCGCATCAACGCTCTCAGCAAGAGCTTGAGCGAGTTGCGCGACAGGCGCGTGCTCGACTTCGATACCGCGTCGGTTCAGCACGTGTCGGTTCGTTGGCCGGATGGCCGCGCGGAGCTCGAGCGACGAGAGTCGCACTGGTGGCTCGTCGAACCGCTGACGGAGCCAGCCGACAGCTCGACATTGGAGACGCTGCTCTCCGACCTCGCGTTCCTGCGCGCCGATGGCTTCGTCGACGAGCAAGCGGCGGACGAAGAGCTGGGGCTCACGTCGCCCCGCTTCCAGGTGCTGCTGAGCGGTGCCGACGACGCAGGCGAACCGTTCAAGCTGGGCTTCGCCGTTGGTGCGCAGCGCGCGGGCAAGCTGGTCGCGCGCGGCAAGGGCGGAACTCTCTACGCGCTCTCGCAAGAACGTCTCGATGACTTCCCGCGAGACCTTGTCGCCTACCGCCAAAAACGGCTGGCGCATTTCGAGGCGGCCGACGCCCGCAGCTTCGAGCTCGTCTTCAACGATTCTGCCGGGGCGTCGCATCGTGTGCAGGGCGAGCTGTTGGAGAGCGGTTGGGTCACGGCGCCCGAAACGATGGCGGACGGCAAGGCCGGAGCGCTGGTGGCCGAACTCGGCCGGCTCGAGGCGATCGATATCGTGGCCGAGGAGCTGGGTAGCACGGAGCTCGCCGCCGTCGGTCTCTCGCCTCCGCGGGTGGTGATTCGCGTCTGGGGTGAGGGGGCGGCATTGCGAGCCCACGTCGCAATCGGCCTGCTCGAGCCCGGTCGCGGCCTGCTGGCCCAGCGGATCGGTTCGCCCGTCGTCTACCGCCTCCACGAGTCACTCGCCGCTCAGATCCCCGCGAGCCACGAAGCCTTCGAGGCGGATTTCCTGCCGGCGAACGCGGATGTCGAGGCGGATGCGAATGCGGAACCGGATCCAGAGCTGGGGGATCTGCTGGCGGAGCCCGGCACCGGCTGACGGGTCGGCGCCGCGCGTACCGCTACACTGCGGCCGTTAGCAACTATCAGCAGAGGAGTCGACCGTGGGATATCGCTGTTTCGAGCTGGAGATCGACAAGGGCGTTGCACATCTTCAGCTGAGTCGACCCGACGAGCTCAACACTCTGTGTCGGGAGTTTTGGACTGAGCTGCCCGAGATCGTCGGCCGGCTGGATCACGAGGGGAGCGCGCGGGTGATCGTGATCTCCTCGACCGGGCGGCACTTCACCGCCGGCCTGGATCTGGGTCTTCTCGCTGGCAGCAGCGTCGACGGTGAAACGGAGGTCGGGCGCGCACGGGCCAATCTGCGCTCGCTCGTGCTCCATCTGCAGGAGACCTTCAGCTGCTTCGAGAGGGCGCGCATGCCGGTCATCGCCGCGATTCAAGGTGGCTGTGTGGGTGGTGGCGTAGACCTCATCACCGCCTGTGACATGCGCTACTGCAGCGAAGATGCCTTCTTCTGCGTGCAGGAAATCAACATTGGCATCACGGCCGATGTCGGCACGCTGCAGAGACTGCCCAAGATCGTGCCCGATGGCGTGGCGAGGGAGCTGGCCTACACGGGGCGTCGCATGCCGGCTGCTCGTGCCAGAGAGATCGGGCTCGTGAATGAGGTCTACCCGAGCCAGGAGGCGATGCTCGTCGGCGTGATGGAGATCGCTCATGAGATCGCCGAGCGCTCGCCGCTGGCCGTCTGGGGCAGCAAGGAGATGCTCAATTACAGTCGTGACCACAGCGTGGCGGAGAGCCTCAACTTCATCGCGACCTGGCAGAGCGGCATGTTTCAGCCTCAGGACGTGTTGGAGGCCTTTCAAGCCAGGCAGGAGAAACGCGCGCCGGTGTTCGAAGACTTGCCCCTCCGCCGCAAGGAGTTCTGAGACTTCGGGTCGCGGCAGAGCCGAGCCCGCGGCGTCAGCCGCCGTGTCGCTCGAGCGCGGCGACAGCCTCCAGCTTGCCGGCAGCTCTCGCCGCCTTGAGAGCCGTCTGGCCACCGACCGACTCGATCTTGGGATCGGCGCCGTGCTCGAGCAAGCGCTCGAGCACGGCGAGGTTGCCCTGCTGGGCGGCCATCAGGAGAGGTGTTGCGCCATGTTCGTTTCTGGCGTCGATCTCGGCACCCGCCTCGAGAAGAAACGTGGCCATCTGCGCCTTGCCGCCGAAGGCGGCGAAGTGGAGAGGCGTGAGCCTCCCGTCGTTCGAGGCGTTGACGTTCGCGCCGCGCGCGAGCAGCAGCTCGGCGGTCGCGATCTGCCCGGTCAGCGCGGCGCTGTGCAGCGGTGTCGAGCCCGCTGAGCCTCGGACCTCGACGTCGACGCCGGCGTCGAGCATCCCGCTCGCAACCTCGCGGTAGCCCTTCTTGACGGCGAGATGCAGCGCGCTGTCGTCCTCGTGGCCAAGGACGGCGGCAGCCGCCCCGCCGCGCAGCAGCAGCCCAGCGAGCTCGGCGTCGTCTTGGAAGACAGCCCAGAAGAGCGGCGTCCAGCCCGCCTCGTCTCGCATGTCGGGGTCCGCTCCGGCCTCGAGCAGGGCACGCACGACTTCATGGTGCCCCTTCTTGACGGCGAGGTGCAGTGTCCCGGCGCCCTCCGGATTTCGCGTGTCGGTGCCAGCGCCATGGGCGACCAGGAGCGTTACCAGAGCTGCGTCGGGCTCGAGGACGGCAAGAAGCAGAGGTGTCCATCCCTCTCGATAGCGCGCGTTGGCGTCCCCGCCCGCTTCGAGCAAGATGCGCACCGTTTCGACGTGGCTGTTGGCAGCGGCAGCGTGTAGCGGCGTGCCGTTCTCCTGATCCAACGCGTCGACCTCGGCGCCGGCCGCGAGCAGCACCCGCACGACCTCGAGATTGCCGGTGCGCGCCGCGATGTGGAGCGCGGTGTCGCCCTCATCGTTGCGTGTTTCCGGGTCGAAGCCCCGCGAGAGCAGCGCTTCCGCGATGGCGCCATGGCGCGTCAGTGCAACGACGTGCAGCGGCGTCCAGCCGCTGCGCACGGTCGCACCGGCGTCTGCGTTCGCCTCGAGGAGCTGCTCCATCACCTCTGTGCGCTGGGCGAAGACGGCGACATGCAGCGGTGTCCAGTCGTTCTTCGCGCGTGCGTCGATATCGGCGCCGTGCTGGAGCAGGAGGGCCACCACGTCCTCGTGTCCCGGCCAGACGGCGGCATGCAGAGGCGTGGCTCCATCGTTTCGCTTCGCTTCGAGCTCGGCACCGTGTACGATGAGGAGGTCGGCGGCAGCCGTATGGCCCGCCCTGGCGGCCCGGTGCAGCGGTGTCTCCTCGTCGGGACCTCGCACCGCCGGGCTGGCGCCGAGGCTCAGCAGCAATGCCATGGTCTCGATGCGCCCACGCTCGGCAGCGAAGTGCAGGGGTGTCATGCCCTGTTCGTCGGACGCATCGAGAGTCGCACCGTGACTGTGCAACGTCTCGATCATCTCGAGATGTTCGTTTGCGGCCGCGACGTAGAGGGGTGTCGAGCCATCGCGGCTGCGCGCATCGATCGCCTCGCCTCGCGCGATCAGCAGCTCGGCCAGCTCTGCACCTCCGCCCTGTGCGACGATGTGCAGGGGCGCCCAGCCTTCGCGGGCCAGGCGAGAGAAGTCGGCACCGGCTGCCAGGAGTACGCGTGCGGCCGCGACGTGGCCCCGCTGGGCGGCGAGGTAGAGCGGGGTCCATCCGCCGCGCGTCGGCCCATCTGCTACCGCGCCCATCGCCAGCAGGGTCTCGAGCACATGGGCGTGTCCAGCGGCTGCGGCGCCGTGCAGCGCCGTCCAGCCTTCGATCGTCTGCCGCCGAATGTCACTGCCGTGCTCCAGCAAGAGCGCGACGAGCGGGGCGTGGCCGTGTTCGGCGGCGAGATGGAGTGCCGTGATGCCATCGCGCAGCTCGAGATCGACGCGGGCGCCGCGCTCGAGCAGCAGCCGGGCGGTCTGCAGATGCCCCAGCCGGGCCGCAAGTTGGAGCGGTGTGATGCCGTCGTGACCTCTGAGGTCGACCTGTGCGCCCGCGGTGATGAGCGAGCCAACCGTCTCCAGCTCTGCGTGTCGCACGGCGGAGTGGAGCGCGTGCTCTCCCGCCGCGGGTTCGAGACAGCCTGTCAGTGCGAGGCACAGGAGAAGGCTTCGTGCAGCGCCCGCGGCTACGCCAGCGCTCGTGCGGGCGCTTTCGATTCGCTGCAGCGGCTTCGCACCGCTCACCCACGAAGTCGGCATCTGAGGCTCTGCTCCCCCTCGAAGTGCGCTGGTCAGCTTGCCAGATTGGCCAACATCGCCTCGTGAAGTCGGCCGTTGCTTGCCACGACGTCAGACCCGTTGCTCGGCGGTGGGCCACCGGTGATCCCACTGACGCATCCCCCGGCCTCTTCGACCAGCAGGATGCCCGCGGCCACGTCCCAGGCGTGCAGCTTGAGCTCCCAGTAGCCGTCGAGTCTCCCGGCTGCGACATAGCAAAGATCCAGCGCTGCACTGCCGTCGCGCCGGACACCGCGCGCCGATTTCAGCATGCGGGCGAAGCTCTCGAGATTGTCCTCGCGGCTGCGGTGCACGTCGTAGGCAAAGCCCGTGGCCAGCAGCGCCTGGCCGAGGTCGTCTCGCGAAGACACCGCGAGCCGCCGCTCGCCCAGCCAGGCGCCGTTTCCCTCGATGGCGTGGAAGAGTTCGTCGAGTAGCGGGTCGTAGACGACGGCCACTGCCCTCTGACCGCAGCGCTCGACGCCAATGGAGACGCAGAAGCGGGGAAAACCGTGGGCGTAGTTGGTCGTGCCGTCGAGCGGGTCGATGATCCAGCGCCAGGTGGCATCGCGCCGCTCGCGTCCGCCACCCTCTTCGGCGAGAATCGCGTCGGCGGGCCGCGCGCGTTCGATGCCGGCCACGATCGCCGCTTCACACTCGCGATCGACCTCAGTGACCAGGTCGATGCTGGCGCTCTTGGTGTCGACGTCGAGCCGCGTCTCGTAGCGATCGCGCTGGATCTCGCCGGCCTGGCGTGCGAGCGAGAGGGCGAGATCGTGTATCTCGAGTCGCTCCGCTTCGATCGTTTCCCGCTCCATCGCACCGCCCTCTCGATCTCGTCGCTGGTCAGCCGCCTCAGCTCGGCAGGCGAAAGAAGCGGTAGGCGTTTTGAGTCGTCACGCGTGCCATCTCCTCGGCTGGTAGTTCGTGGAGCTCTGCCAGTTGCTCGCCCACGATGGTGACCCAAGCGGGCTCGTTTCGCCTTCCCCGCCTGCCCTGCGGCGCGAGGAAGGGCGCGTCGGTCTCGATCATCAGACGCTCCAGCGGCAGCCCGCGCGCCACCTCTCGCAGCGCGCCGCTCGCCTTGAATGTGAGGATGCCCGAGAATGACACGTGGAAGCCCGCATCCAGCGCCCGCAGCGCGAAGTCGAGCGTACCCGTGTAGCAGTGCAGGACGCCCTGCAGCTCCCCCCGACCTTCGGACAGCCAGATGTCGAGCAGCTCCTCGTAGGCTTCGGGGCCATCGCTGCGCGCGTGGACCGTAACGGGCAGATCGAGTTCTCGAGCAAGGCTTACCTGCTCCGCGAAGACGCGCCGCTGGGTCTCGCAGTCCGAATGCATGTAGTGATAGTCGAGACCGCACTCACCGAGCCCGACGACGGCGGGATCCGCCAGCCACTCGCGCAATGCACGACGCCCCGGGTCATCGAGCGCGCTGGCCTCGTGGGGGTGCACGCCGACGGTCGCGTGGATGCGAGGATCGCGGCTGGCCAAGGCGACTGCGTCCGCGTTTCCCTTCACGCCGTAGCCCGATCCGATCGCGATCATGCGCTCGACCCCGGCTGCCGCGGCCCGGTCGACCACCTGCTCGCGATCGTCGTCGTACTTGGGCGCCGTGAGGTGACAGTGACTGTCGAGCCACATGGCGCTACTCCGACTCTGCGTCGAGATCCACTCGCGGAAACAGGGGCGCTCCCTTCGTGGTCGGGGAGCCGGGTGGAATCCCGCCCCAAGAAGCGCTCTGCGGCAATTGAGCACCGTCGAGTTCGCCTTCGATGCCGAGTCGACGCAGTATCTCGTCGGCGCTCTGCGGCATGAAGGGAGAGAGCAGAATCGCGATGATGCGCAGGGCTTCGCAGCAGGTGTAGAGCGTCGTGTCCACGCGCCCGGCCAGCTCGGCGTCCTTGGCGGCTTTCCACGGCTCACGCAGCTCGAGATAGCGGTTGCTGGCGTCGACCAGGGCGAAGATGGCCTCGAGTGCGCGCTGTGGGCGCATGGCACGCATCTGGACATCAACCTCGGCAACGGCGCGCTCGGCGACGGCAATGACCTCGCTCTCGGGCCCCTCGCTCTCAGTGGGCTCGGGCACACGGCCGTTCGCGAAGCGCTTGGTCATGTTCAGGCTGCGACTGACGAGATTGCCCAGATTGTTGGCCAGGTCGGCGTTGTTGCGGCCGACCAGAAGCTCCTCGCTGAAGTTCGAGTCCAGGCCGAAGGCCATGTCGCGCAGCAGGAAGTAGCGGAAGACCTCGAATCCGTACTTCTCCTTCATGATCAGTGGAGAGATCATGTTGCCCAGGCTCTTGGAGACCTTGCGATCATCCACGTTCCAGTAGCCGTGCACATTCAAGTGCCGGGCAGGCTCGAGTCCGATGGCACGAAGCATCGTGGGCCAGAAGATGGCATGGGGCTTCAGGATGTCCTTGGCGATCAAGTGCTCGGCGCTGGCCCAGAACTCGGCGAAGTCGGGGCCGTCGGGGTAGCCGATACCGGTCAGATAGTTGATCAAAGCATCGAACCAGACGTAGCAGACGTAGTTCTCGTCAAAAGGAAGCTCGATGCCCCAGTCGAGCCGGCTCTTCGGTCGAGAGATGCAGAGGTCGCCCCCGAGGCCGCTCTCCTCACGGAGCATCGCGAGCACTTCATTGCGGTAACGCTCCGGCCGGATGAAGTCCGGGTGCTTCTCGATGTGCCGGGTGAGCCAGTCGAAGTGGTTGCCCATCTTGAAGAAGTAGTTGGCCTCCGTGCGTTTCTCGGGGGCGCGTTCGTGATCGCGGCAGCGTCCGTCGACGAGGTCCCGGTCGGTCAGGAATCGCTCGCAGCCGACGCAGTATTTTCCTTCGTATTCCCGGAACTCGATTTCGCCCGCGTCGTAGACCCGCTGCAGGATGCCTTGCACGACGCTCTTGTGGCCGGGCTCTGTGGTGCGGATGAAGCGATCGTACGAGAGGCCGAGCTCGTCCCAGGTTTGGCGAAACAGGTTCGAGTAGTGCTCGGCCACTCGTCGAGCACTCTGGCCTCGCGCCTCGGCAACTTCGAGCACCTTCTCGCCGTGTTCGTCGGTTCCCGTCAGAAAGAAGCTTCGCTCTCCGCACAGTCGGTGATATCGAACCATCGTGTCGACGACCACGCTGGTGTACGTGTGGCCGATATGTGGCTCCGCATTGACGTAGTAGATGGGCGTTGTGAGGTAGAAGGACTCACTCACCGCGATACGGCCTCCCGCACGGCGAACAGGCTTCGCTCCGCGATCATCTGAGGATTGGCATTTCGCTGTATCAAGTCGCGGCGGCACCTCGACAGCACGTGGAGGGCGTCGAGTTCTGCACGTACCTCCGCATCGCCCGCGTGGACGCAGCGGGTCACGCACTCCCGCAGCCACGCGGAGCCGACCTCCAACAAGCTCTGTACCTGCGCGGCCGCGCTGGCGCGGTTCCCCCGGTACTCCTCGGCCCAGTCGAGCAGCTCCGGCAACCCGAGCTTCTCGATCGCATCGAGGCGGGCGACCAGCTCGCCGAACTCCTCCGGCAGATCGGGTGCTCGCAGCCGGATGCGCTCTTCGGCGGGGAACGCGACGCGGACGCAGCGCGAGCGAATCGTCGCCAGCAGCGCCGCCGCACTGCGTGAGACCAGAACGATGCAGGTGCGGTCGGGCGGCTCTTCGAGGAGGCGCAGCAGCGCGTTCTGAGCCTCCTGGCCGAGCCACTCCGCATCGGCGATGACCGCGACGCGCCAGCCGCCTTCATTGGCGCCCACGCGAACGGCCCGCTGCAGCGCGCGAATCTGGTCGATGCGAACGCGCGTACCCTGCGCACCGCGCTGCGTCCAGAAGAGATCCGGGTGCTCGCCGATATGCCGGTAGAGAGGGCCGTGCTTGCCAGTGCCGTCGATCTCCACCTCTTCTGCTGTGTCGCGCGAGCGGTGACAGGCGGCGCACTGCTCGCAGGGCTTCGTCGCGGCCGCATCGCCCGCACACGCCAGGCCCCGGGCGAATTCGGTCGCGGCAAGGCGCGGCCTGTCGCCGGCACCGGAGATCAGGTAGGCGGAGTGGATTCGCCCGCTCTCCAGGGAATTGCGGAGAAGCATCGTCGGCTGCGTCGGATCTCCCGGCATCGGCGCGGCAGTCTAGCAGGGTCCTGCTAGCGCGGATCATTCACCCGCGGCGGAGAACGGCGCTTCTCAGCGGAGCGCTGACCCCGCACCCCCCGGGTTCACGCCAGCGCAGTTCTGCGTGCAAGCTCCGATGGGCCAACGAAATTCCGAAACTACTGCTCAAGAGTGAAGGGGAGTGGCCGAAGTGGGAGAGTGCAACCGCAACCCCAGAAACCAGCAGAGGAAGACATCCATGGCGATCAGCGGCTTCGGTCGAGGGAAGGGTGAGGGGATGACGAGCAGCTCGACTACGGCGCCGCCGGCATCAACGGGTATGGGCGGGCTCACCGCCTTCATCGATCAGGGGTCCGAATTCGAGGGCAAGCTCTCATTCAAGGACACAGTTCGCATCGATGGCGCCTTTCGAGGCGAGATCACCAGCGAAAACACGCTGATCGTCGGCGAGACCGGAGAAATCGAGGCCACCATCAAATCCACCGTGGTCGTGATCAGTGGCACCGTTGCCGGTGACATCCACGCCAGTCGGCAGATCATTCTGAACAAGACCGCGAGCGTGCAGGGCGACCTCGAGACGCCTTCCATCGTGGTCGAGGAGGGCGCCGTCTTCAACGGAACTCTCAGCATGAAGCACCCCGCGGCCGGTACTGGCAAGCCGGAGCGTGACCTGAAGGCCGTCAAGGCTGGAGAGCCGGGAGACGCGTCGAATGCGGCTGGGAGCGGCAAGTAGCCCGCGCGCGGCCTCGCTCGAGCCGATCGCCGAGCGCATCACCTGAGGATCGGGTCTCGCGACCGCATCGAGACAGAGGCCGATGACCGGGCGCCGCTCAGACCGCGATCACCTCGCTGATTCCCTGGATCGCCCTGCGCAGCGGCTCTTCGATCGCGACGCGTAGAGTGGCGAGGCGTGCCGGGCAGCGGGCGCACTCGCCCTGGAGCGCGACGCGCACAGTACCGTCCGCGTCGATACCGACGAGCTCGAGATTCCCTCCGTCTGCCACCAGGCCCGGTCGGAGTCGGTCGATCAGCGCCTCCACTTCTTCTCGCGGGGGTGCCGGTACGTGCAACGTAGGTTCTTGGGACATGCTTGCGAGATCGGCCGTCCCGCTCGAGTCATTGAGGTGTTTCGGCCGCCGGGTTAGCCTCTGCCCGCATGGAAGTACGGGTCAGGCTATTCGGCGCGTTGCGCGAGGAGGTCGGCTCCCGCGAGATTACGCTGGAGTTGGAGCCGGGCGCCTGCGTCACGGACCTGCGCCGGATGCTGGCCGGCAAGTACGACTCGATCAACCGACTGGCGGACCGACTGGCGGTGTCGGTCAATCTCGAGCTGGTCGGCCCCGACGAGCTGCTGCACGATGGCGACGAGGTTGCCCTGCTGCCGCCGGTATCCGGGGGAGCGGGAGCGCCTCGCCTCTGCACTCTCTCCGACCAGCCGTTGGACGAGGGTGAGGTGATCGCGCGCGTCGCAGGCGCGGATATCGGTGGCGTGGTTTCCTTCGTCGGCACCGTGCGCGATCACTCGCGTGGGCGGGCCATCGAGTATCTCGACTACGAGGCCTACCCCGACATGGCCGAGCGCGAGATGCAGAAGATCTGCCAGGAGACGGCGCAGCGTTGGCCCGGAACGCGTCTGGCCATCGCCCACCGCGTCGGACGCCTCGAGATCGGGGAGCTGGCGGTCGTCGTTGTCGCCGCCGCGCCGCATCGCGGCGAGGCCTTCGACGCCTGTCGACATGCCATCGATACGCTCAAAGTCACGGTTCCCATCTGGAAGAAGGAGGTGGCGACGGACGGCGAGTACTGGGTCGACGATCACGCATGAGCGAGCGCGAGCCCAAGCCGTCTGACCACGGGCATCACCACCGCCGCGCCGCGCCGACCCGCGTTCCGACCCTGGTCATCACAGTGAGCGACACGCGCACACTCGAGACGGATACGGGCGGCGCCCTCGTGGTGGAGCATCTCGAGGCCGCTGGTCACGAGGTCGTCTCCCGACACATCGTCAAGGATGAGCCCGAGCAGATCACGGCTGCCGTTGCTGAGGCGCTCGGGCGGGACGCCGTGCGCGCCGTCATCCTGACCGGCGGAACGGGTGTGGCCCCCCGCGATATAACACCAGATAGCGTCGAGCCGTTACTGGAGCGCAGCGTGCCCGGCTTCGGTGAGCTGTTTCGCGCTCTCTCGTACCAGGAGATCGGCTCCGCCGCGCTGCTTTCACGTGCGCTGGCCGGTCTGGCAGGTGGGCGGGTGGTATTCGTCATCCCGGGCTCGCGCGGTGCGGTGCGCCTGGCGATGGAGAAGCTGATCCTCCCGGAGCTCGGACACCTGGCTGGAGAGGCCGTCAAGACGCGCTGAAGACGCGCCGATAGGGTTCTTCGTGCCGACGAATCCGCCCAGCTCACGCACCCGGTCAGCAATCCTGCTGCTCGCCCTCCTGCTGGTGGTGCCTGCTCGACTGGGCGCCGAGACCTTCGTCTGGGTCGACGAGCAAGGCGTCACGCATCTCAGCGACGATGCCACTGCGGCTCCGGAAGGGGCGCGCCGCAGCGATGGCGACGATGTCGACCGCCTGCGGGCGCTCTGGGGCACCGATCTGACCGGCCCCGTTCCTCGAACGCCCCCCGGCAGCTCGAGCAGTCGTGAAGGCCGCGTGCTGCGCCTGCTGGCGGGCGCCGTGCACGATCTGAAGCGCGGCGAGCGCGCGCGTGCCACCGCCGCCCTGAACAGCGCCTTGCGTCTGGCGCCGCGTCGCCCGGAGCCCCACTGGTACCTCGCGCTGCTCGCTCGCGAGCGCGGCCGCTACCAGAGCGCGGCCGAGCACCTGCGCGACTTCCTCGCGACGGCCGGTCCCGAGCTTGCGAGCTGGCGGGTCTCGGCAGAGCAGCGTCTGGAGTTTCTGCGCGACGAGCGCCGGTTGGCGGACGAGAGCTTGGCGCGTGCGCCGCTACGGCTCCTGCGCACCGAGAGCCCGCACTTTCGAATCCAGCTCGATTCCGAGCTCTCGCAGGCGAGTGCCGGCTACGCCAGTCGGGCACTGAACTATCTCGAGGGGGCACGCGAGAGCGTGTCAGCACAGATTGGTGTCGAGCCGCTCGAGCCGCTGGGCGTCGTCTTCTACGGCAAGGCGGCCTATGCACGTGCTCATCGTCATCGCTTCTCGTTTCAGACAGTGGGCTTCTTCGACGGCCGCATTCACGTCTCGTCTCCCGCGCATCCCTCCGGCACGCTTCGCCCCCTCCTCTTCCACGAGTACACCCACGCCGTCTTTCGCGATCACACCGGAGGAGACCGGCCCTATTGGCTGAACGAAGGGCTCGCTGAGCAGATCGAGCGAGGCGCTCGCAAGCACCCGGCCTCCACCCGAAGCGAGCGAGCCAGTCTGCGCGCGGCCATCACGGCCGGCGAGTGGATCCCGCTGCGACGATTGGCGCCGAGCTTCTCGGGCCTCTCGGATGCCCGCGCCCGATCGGCCTATCTGGAAGCGGTCGTCGTCGTGGAGTGGATCTCGGCACGGACCGAGCGCGCCGAGCGCGCGCGGCTGCTGGAGAGCATTGGAGAAGGGCTCTCGGCCGATCAGGCGCTCTACGGAATCCTGGGGCTCGACACGGATGGTATCGACCAGGCGGTGCGCGAGTCGATCCTCGCGGAGTTTCCCGCGGTCGAGCCGGCGGCGCAGGGCACACGCTGATCCGGGCGGAAGCCCGCTCTCAGCCGCGTGCCTCCTCGTCCTCCAGGCGGCAGGCCTCGAGCAGGACTTCGGTCACGCTGGCCTGGATGGTCGGCTCCGCCGTCTCGTCACAGGGACCGAAGCGGAACTGACCTTCGCTCGTGGCGACGATCGAGATGGCTGCGTCGAAGCCGAGGCGCTTCTCTGTCTCGGCGTGAATGGGTCGTCCCGCCTCGAACCAGACAGAGGCTTTGCCACTCGCGGAGACGATGTCGAGTCGCCCGCTGTTGCTTCCCATCTCGATTAGCTGGAAGACGGCGGAGGGCGGGACCTCTGAGAGGTCTCCGCCAAAGGACTGCTTCGTCTCGGCCGGACGCTGGCAGACGATCGTGCGTGCCGCGTCGGCATCGCCCCAGTCCGCTGTCGCGGTGGAGGCGATTTCGCAGAAGGTGATGGCGCCGGAGCCGATCTCGATGCGGTCGCCCGGGCTGAGCCGTTGCGACCCCTCGACTTGCTGGCCGTTGACGAAGGTGCCGTTCGTGCTCTCCAAATCGTAGAGCACGAAGCCGCCCTGCTCGAAGCGAACTTCGGCGTGCCGGCGAGAGACGTCGTCCCGGCGCAGCGGGAACTCACAGCTCGGGTGGCGGCCGATCGCGACCGGGCCGTGTGTCCCCAATCGCAGCGGCGGCAGTGGCGGGCAGAAGAGCATGGCGGTGCGTTCTTCGGTCATGGCCTCTGAGCAATCGGCTGAGGCCGGACTCACCTTGAGAGTCGGCTAGCGCTCGATCTCGACCCGGTCGCCGATTCGCCAGCCGTGCGACTGGGCGTAGCCGGCCGGCACCTCCAGGATCGTCTCGCTCAGCTCCCGGGGGCGCACAGTGGGGCCATTTCCCCCTGGGACATGTTGTACCCGGTGCGCGATGTCCACGACCCGGTCGTCGCGTATCCAGATGATGTCGATGTCGAATCGCATCCCCTTCATCCAGAAGGCGTAGAAACTCGCTTCGTCGTAGACGAAGAGCATCCCCTGGTTCCAGCCCAGCGAGTCGCGCTCCCCAAGGCCGCGGGCCTGCTGCGCGGGCGTGAGCGCCAGCTCGGCCGCCACTCGCTGACCACGGATCGTGACCCAGGCCTCGGGTGTCTGCTCGACCGGTGGCTGCTCGCTGCCGCCGCAGGCGGTCGTTGCCGACACGAGTGCCAGAAGAAGAGCCCAGTGGAGCCCGCCGCCGCTCACTTGTCCTTGGGCGGCGTGTGGTATTCGAAGTCCACCATGCTCTCCTGCACGTAGCGCCGCAGCCCCTCGACGATGCGCGCTTCGAGCTGACGCACGCGCTCGCGGGTGATTCCGAACTCCTCGCCCATGTCCGCCAGCGTGCGCGGCTCTTCGGCCAGGACGCGCTCGCGCAGGATGCGCTGGTCGCGCTCCCCGAGCTCAGCGGCGTACGCCTCGACCTTCTCCGCGACGACGCGGTGCAGCTGAAGGTCGCCCACCTCGGTCTCGGCGTCTGCACCCGCCGTCGCAAAAGCGTCGCCGACCGTGATGCCGCCGCTCTCGGCGCGCCGCGCGGGCGCATCGAGATAGGTGTCGGGACGCGACAGCCGATTTTCCATCTCGAGGACATCCTGCTCGCTGACGTCGAGACGCTCGGCGATCAGCTTCGGCTCCGCGTCGAATCCCTCGCGCTGCAGCCTGGCCTTCTCCTTGTTGAGGCGAAAGAAGAGCTTGCGCGAGGCCCGCGTGGTCCCGAGCCGCACGCTGCGCATGTTGTCCAGGATGTACTTGAGGATGTAGGCACGGATCCAATAGACCGCGTAGGACGAGAGCTTGACGCCCTGGTATGGGTCGTAGCGTTGGACCGCCTCCATCAAGCCGATGTTGCCCTCCTGGATCAGGTCGAGCGTGTTGGTCCAAGCCCGCCGGTACTCCATGGCGATCTTCACCACCAGTCGCAGATTGGCGAGTACCAGATGTCGAGCGGCGTCGACGTCGCCCGACTCGCGCCAGCGCACGGCCAGCTCGTGCTCGTCCTCGCGCGAAATCGGCGCGTGATGGCGCAGCTGCGCCATGTAGCGGGTCAGGGCGGAGACCTGCCCCTTTCCCGCCGGCACGATCTCCGAGTCGCCGGGCAGCTTCGGCACAAGAGCGCTGCCCACGTCGATCGCTTCGGGCTCGTCCGTGATGATGGGAGAGCCGTCGGCGAGGGCTACGCTGTCGTGCGTCTCTTGCGACTCGATTTCGACCAGGTTCTCGGGGTCGCCGTCCGCGTCGCGCGGATCGCCCGCCAGCAGATCGGCCGGGATCGACTCGTCCGCCGGCTCCGCATCGTCCTGCTCCGGCGCGTTACCCGCTTCGCTCTTTTCGAGATGCTGTCCACGACGGCGCCCGCCGTCCTCCTTGCTCTCGTCGGTGACGGGGACGGCTTTGGCGAGCGGAACGACTTCGGGATCGCGGTTGCTCACGCTCCATCCTTGCAAGGCTGGGGGACGCGGTGAACGTTGAGGAACATAGCAGACACCAAAGGCGGACTTGGTGGTGTCACCAAGCCCGCCTCTTTCGGTCGTATTGCCAACATGGGTGTACCGCGACGGGTGTACCGCGCGTCTTGCGCGCCGCGCGCGAGTCGTCGGCTACTTCTTCAGCGTTCGAATGTAGGCGACGATGTTCGCGATCTGTTCCTCGCTCAGTGTGGGCCAAGGGGCCATCAGGGCGGAGCCGCCGAACTCCATCCCGCCCTTCTGTATCACGGTCTTGAGATCGACATCAGTGCCCTTCGCGCCGTCCCCATCGGTGTCGAACATGAACTCGCCCACGGAGAAGTCTCGCGGCGGCGGCTGGAGGGCCACGCCGACCGGGCCGTCTCCGGCCCCTGTTACGCCGTGGCAGATGAGGCAGTTGATCTCGTAGAGAGGCTTGCCCGCCGCGGCGTCTCCCTCGGCGAGGCCGCTGCCCGGCAGGCCCACGGTCAGCGATACAGCGATTGTGGCGGCAATGGTAAGCGTGCGATTCACCTTCGTTTTCTCCTTCGAATCACCGAGCGAGGCGCGCTCATCGTCCGGAATGAGGCGCGGAGGTTAGGCGCGTGACCCCGGAGCGTCAATCACCGCTCGGCGGCCAGGCGAGCCCGCAGCCAGGCGAGCAGCAGGCGTACACCAACCCCGGTCCCCCCGCCCCGATGATAGGGTGTCGTCCTGGCGGTCCAGCCCGTGCCTGCGATGTCGAGATGTACCCACGGGACCTCGCCGACGAATTCGCCGAGAAAGGCCCCGGCGGTCGACACGCCGGCGTCTTTGCCCGCTGCATTCTTGAGATCGGCCACATTGCTGCGTATCGCTTGCCTGTGTTCAGCGAGTAGCGGCATTGGCCAGACGCGTTCGCCCGCGGCCTCACCCGCCGCCCGCAGCGCCTCGACCAGCTTCTCGTCGTTGCCCAGTGCCGCTGTGGCCCACGGCCCGAGCGCGACCATCGCCGCGCCGGTGAGAGTTGCGATGTCGACAATCGCCGCCGGCTCGAACTCGCTACATGCATAGTGGAGTGCATCGGCCAGAACGACGCGCCCCTCGGCGTCCGTGTTGACCACCTCGATGGCCTTGCCCGCCATGCTGCGCACGATGTCTCCGGGACGGTAGGCCGCGCCGCTCGGCATGTTCTCCGCCGCGACCGCGATGCCGACCACGTGCAGTGGCAGGTCGAGCAACGCGATGGCGCGCATGGCGCCGAGCACGGCTGCCGCGCCCGACATATCGTGCTTCATCTCCTGCATGTTGGGGGCGGGCTTGAGCGAGAGACCGCCCGAGTCGAAGGTGATCCCCTTGCCCACCAGGCAGACTGGCTGCTGCCGGCCGCGCTTGCGCGCCGGGCGGCGATGCTCGAGCACGATCAATGCCGGCGGATTGCTGCTTCCTCCGCCGACGGCGAGAAGCCCGTTCATGCCGCGTCTCTCGAGCTCCGCCGTCCGCATCACCCGGCAGTCGAGACCGACTTCGCGGGCCAGCTTGCGGGCGGCCTTCGCCAACGCGCTCGGCGGGAGTTCGTTGGGAGGCTCGTTCGAGAGACTGCGCGCCAGGTTCTGGCTCTCGGCCATCACGACTGCCCGCTTCGTGGCCCGGCGAACTTCGCTCGCGCTCGCGAGCCTGTCGAATAGCAGGGCTACGGATTTCAAGTTGCCGACCCGGGGCTTCTTCTTCCGGTATCGGTCGAAGCGGTAGGCGCCCAGGCAGATGCCCTCGGCCAGGGCCGCCGCACATTCCTCGGCGCCAAGGCGTCGAACGGTTGGAGCCAGGATCGCGACCCGCGAGATCTCCTTGCCCTCGCAGTGGCGGAGTGCGCGTGCTCCCAGTCGGCGCAACCGCTCGGCATCGATCTCGTCGGGCTTGCCGAGCCCGAGCAGGAGCACGCGCCGCACGTCACCGGCCCGGCTCTCATCGGGATAGAGGAGCAGCGTCTCCGAGTCGCGACCGGAGAAGTCGCCGGTCGACAGCACGCCGCGGATGATGCCGCCAAGGCTTCGATCCAGCGCGGCGATTCTCCGCGGCAGGCTCGCCGCTGTTCGCTTGCGCGGCGAGTTCGGACCGTTCTTGGATCCGTCCCCCGGCATGGGGACCACCAGGAGATCGGCCCTTACTTCGCTTGCTGTGCCGGTCTTGATCGAGACCTGCATCGCTCCTCCTCGCTTCTTCTCGCAGCCTGCGATGATTCATCGGTGGGATGCTGCGCAGGCCGGCATCGCCATCTCCTCGCCTTCATCCGTTCGCGTCCGGACACTCGGTTGCTTGAACGTGCCAGATCGCTCTCCTAGACTCTGCCGTCGTTCGACCGCTCGCACGAGGAGCTGGTTGCGGGGCGGCGCCTGTTGCCGAGACCCGTGGCGCCTTCTCGGGCTCGCATGCTGCGAGCGGGTTGTCTTGGGGGGCGACAAGTGGGCTTCGACGTTCTGGACTTGATTCTTCAGGCCGGCCTGATCGTCAAGCTCGTGCTCCTCGTTCTGGCCGTCTTCTCGGTCGCTTCCTGGGGAATCATCGTCGCCAAGTGGCTCGAGCTGCGGGCTGCGATGCAGGATAGCGAGGCTTTCCTCGAGGTCTATCACCACGAGCCTTTCGAGGAGGCTTTCGAGGCTGGCCGCCAGCTCGACCGCAGTCCGCTGAGCGTGATCTTCCTGACGGGCTGCAACGAGATCAGCCGCTTCGCCAAGATCGACGGCCAGTCGGCGGCGGCGCGACTCGACGCGCAGCAGACCCGCACGGTCTCGAAGGTCATCGGCTGGACCGCCAGTCGCGAGCGGCAAAGGCTCGAGAGGGGGCTCACCTTCCTCGCCACGGTCGGAAGCGCGGCGCCCTTCATTGGCCTGTTCGGGACCGTGATCGGGATCATCAGCACCTTTCAGGGGATCGGCCGCGCGGGCAACGCGAGCTTGGCCGTGGTCGGGCCCGGCATCGCGGAGGCATTGGTCGCCACTGCGGTCGGCTTGCTGGCTGCCATTCCAGCCACGATGGCGTACAACGCCTTCGTGGCCAGGATCGACGCCATCGCGGCCTCGGTCGAGCTCTATGTGAGCGAGCTCGACGAAGACATCGCGCATCTGGGAAGTCAAGGCGGACCCTCTCGGGCTCGGTCCGCGGGCGCCTGAGTGGCTGCGGAACTGACTGCTGGGCGTGGGGGGCGGCGTGCGAAAGCCGAGATCAACGTCACGCCTTTCGTCGACGTCATGTTAGTGCTGCTCATCATCTTCCTGGTGACGGCTCCCTTGATGCAGCAGGGCATGGACGTCGATCTTCCGGAGACCAACACCCAGCCGCTACGGGTCCGCGACGCGCCGCTGATTCTCACGGTCAAGAAGGACGGCCAGTACTACCTCGGCCGCAAGCAGGTGGCGGCCGAGAAGCTGCAGGGCAAGCTAGAGGCGGTCTTCGAGGCGAGGGGGTCCAAGGAGATCTTTCTGCGCGCCGATCGCAATGCTCCGTACGGTGTCGTCGTCAAGGCCATGGCGGCGGCTCGTCTGGCAGGTGCCAAGAAGCTCGGCATCGTGACCGAGCCGGAGCGTTGATCGGTGGCGCGGTGCGGATCGGGAACCGATCGCGGCTCGCGGTGGTCGCTTGATACAGGTGCTGAAGGGAAGGGCGGGCAGTGGTGGCGCTGAGCAACATGGAGTGGCTGGGGGAGCCGTCCGAAGAGCAGCGACGGCGGCTGCGCCAGACCGTGCTGCTCTCCGTGCTGTGTCATCTCAGCCTGGTGCCCGCTCTCGTCTGGGCCCCGGCGCCGCCGCCACTCATCCTGCCGCCGGCCATCTCGGTCGATCTGATCGCCGCCCTGCCTGCTCCGCACAAGCCACCGGCTGCCGCGCCGCCGCCGCCGGTGGCTCGACCGGAGCCGAAGGTCCGCATTCTGCCCAAGCAGGCCCCAGCCGCTACCCGCAAGCCACGCGTGAAGCCGAAGCCGAAGCCCGAGCCGCTGGTTCGCCGCCGCCCGCGTCCCGAAGAGCTCAGCTATGACGATGCGCTGGCCAAGCTGAGGAACGACCTCGGCGAGCAGGCTCCGCCACCGCCCAAGCCGGCGACCGCGCCGGCGGCCCAGCCGGCCACGCCCTCGCTCACCGGCGCCGCGGCCGGCCAGGGCGTGCGACTGCCGCCAGAGGTCGCCAGCTGGATCCTCTCGGTGAGACGACACATCCGATCGGTCTTGATCACACCGCCGGAGTTTCGCGATCGCGGGTTGGCGGCGGAGCTCGAGATGGAGGTCTCCGCCGACGGCCGCGTGATCGGGACGCCCGAGGTGATTCGGTCGTCGGGGGATCCCTATTACGATGACAATGCCGTTCGGGCGATTCTCAAGGCAGCTCCGCTGCCGGCTCCGCCCAGGGCAGGCCGTTGGCCGATCATCTTCACACCGGAGGAGCGCGGCTAATGCGCTGGAACACCTGGCCGTGTCTCATCGCGGTGCTCGCACTTCTGCTGCCATGGCTCGCGCTGGCCGAGGATTCGCGGCCGCCCATCGTCGTGACGCCCGGCCAGGGCAAGGCCTTTCGGGCCGCCGTGCAGCTCTTTCTGGACGAAGCACAGCCGATCGACCCGAAGCGCGCACCCGAGCTGCGCTCTCTGGTCGGCGAGGGCTTGACCTTTTCGGGCGTGCTGCTGCCGCTGGCAGATGAGGCCTTTCTCGGCGACCTCGCGACAAGCAAATTCCGTGACGGCCCTCGCTTCGACTGCGTCGACTGGACCCAGAGCGGTGCCGATGCGCTGGTTGAGGGGAAGGTCTCGCGCGAGGAGAAGCAGCTCGTCATCGAGTACCAGGTGTGGGACACCGCGCGCTGTAAACGTCTGGAGCGGGGCCGGCTCGCGGGGCCGGATCGCGAGATGATCCGCCTTGCGAAGTTGCTGGCTGACGACGTGGTCGAGGCGCTGACCGGCATGCCCGGCGCGGCGGGCAGCGAGATCGCCTTCATCTCCGATCGCAGCGGGGAGCGCCAGGTTTGGGTGATGGACGCCGATGGCAGTCGCCAGCGCGTTGCCACCCGCGGCGGGAGCATCAAGGCCTTTCCGGACTGGATGCCGGACGGCAAGGCGATTCTCTACACCGCCTACGATGCCAAAGGTGTGCCGGGTCTGAAGCTGACATCGCGGGGCGAATACCGCGCGGGCTCCTTGCTGACGCGCGTGCTCGTTGGCCTGCCCAAGTACCGCGGCGTATTCGGACCGACGGGTCGCCATCTCGCGATGGTGAGCAGCCTGGACGGCTCCGCGGAGATCTACCGCGTCGATCGCAGTGGCGAAGGGCTGCGGCGCCTCACGCAGAACGCTGCCATCGACATCTCACCCACGTGGTCGCCCGACGGTAGCCAGATCGCGTTCGTTTCCGATCGCTCCGGTGCGCCGCAGATCTACCTCATGAATCGAGACGGCGGAGCGCTGCGCCGCCTCACCTTCAACGGCAGCTACAACACCTCGCCGAGTTGGTCGCCGGACGGTCGCTGGATCGCCTACGAGACGCGCGTCGAGGGCCAGTTCGATCTCTGGCTGATCGATCCGAGCGGCGAGGTCAACGTGCCGCTCGCGACACATCGGCGCAGCGACGAGTCGCCGGCCTGGTCGCCGGACGGCCGCATGCTCGCCTTCAGCTCGACGCGGCGCGGTCGAGCCGACATTTACGTGATCGATCTGGGCGGAGAGAACCTCAAGCGGCTCACGAAGGGACACGGAAACAACTTGCAGCCCTCTTGGGGGCCGTTTGCACGCTAGACTGCGCTCTCCTCATGGGGGGGGTCGCGGTGTTGGGAGCGAGGCGATGAGAGAGACGATGAGCGTCGAAGCTGACGGGCAACGGGGGGCGGCGGGTCGCGCTGCCGACGAGTCTGTCTTCCTGCGGGGCATCGGTGTGCTGTTGCTGCTGCTGTTGTTCGGCGCGGGCTGTGCCACACAGGGCGACTTCCGCAAGCTCGAGGAGCGCATGCTCGACGCCGCCCGCGCGCGCGACGCGCAGCCCGATCCCTTCGAGCGAATCGCTGCTCTTGCCCAGGAGATCGAGGCTCTGCGCGAGGAGCAACGCCAGCTCAAGGGCGAGCTCGAGGTTGCTCAGAAGACGGCCGGGGATGCGCTGGCGGAATCTCGCAAGCTAAGGACGGCGGCGGTGGCACCGCCGAACGGGGACGCGCCCGGGCCGGCCGGAGGCCAACCGCAGCCGGCGGGCGAGACGGCACCCGAGGATCTCCTGCCGCGGGACGCCACCACCTCGGCCGAGGTTCTGGCTTATCAGGACGCTCTGGCGGCCTGGCGCGGACAGGACCACAAGGCCTGCATTGACCAGTTTCGGAAGTTCCTGCAAACTTATCCGGCTTCGCCCTACGCAGACGACGCCGCCTATTGGATGGCCGACTGCCATTTCAAGCAGGGGGACTACAGAGTTGCGGTGCTGCGCTTCAACGATGTGGTTCGTGTCTATCCAGGAGGAAACAAGGCGCCCGACGCGCTCTATCGCCAGGGGGAATCGCTGCTCAAGTTGGGGCCGGGCTTCTACGATGCAGCGAGAACCGTTTTCAAGCAGGTATTGAAGGAGTATCCGGAGTCCGCGCGGGCTCGGGAGGCGCATCAGCAACTCGAGGCGATCGGCAGCGGATAGCTGGTGTCGCAGTCGCAGAAGGACGAGGAGCTGGCTACAGGCTACGAGTTACACGCTGCAAGCAACAAGCTACAAAGAGAGGTCCACAACCCATTCCCGATGACCGGGTCGCAGGCGACATCGGCGTCGTCCGGGGATGGCAGACTCACGGTGAGGTAAGGCGTTGAAGAAGCGCGACATGCTGCGATTCAAGAAGCTCCTGCTCGAGCAGCGAGACGAACTTCTGACGAGCGCCAGGAAGACACTGTCGGGCGACATCCATCTCGACCCGGACGACTTCCCGGACGAGATCGATACCGCCTCCTCCGAGATGAATCTCGCCTTTCAGGGACGCCTGCGCGAGCGCGAGCGAGGCCTGCTCGGCAAGATCAACGGTGCGCTGGACAAGATCGAACGCGGCGTCTTCGGGGAGTGCGAGAGCTGCGGCGAGCAGATCTCCGTCAAGCGTATCCGGGCGCGGCCGGTGGCCCAGCTCTGCATCGACTGCAAGTCCGAGCAGGAGCAGCAGGAGCGCCGCGAGAGCTGAGGGCCTGGCCTCCGGTGCCCCCGCGCGGGTCCCTATGTGCATCGCCGAGTACGTGCTCGGAATCGAGAGTTCTTGCGACGAGATGGCGGCCGCGGTCGTGCGCGGTGGCCGCGAGATCCTCTCGAGCGTGGTGCACGGTCAGGTCGAGGTGCACTCGCCCTACGGCGGTGTGGTGCCGGAGCTGGCGTCTCGCGATCACGTGCGCGCGGTGTCGGCCGTGGTCGAGCGGGCGCTGACACAAGCCGACCTGACGCCGGCCCGGCTCGACGGCGTGGCGGTCACGGCCGGGCCCGGGCTGCTGGGCTCGCTGCTGGTCGGGCTCTCGTTCGGCAAGGCGCTGGCCTACCGCGCCGGGCTGCCCGTCGTGGGCGTCCACCACCTGGCCGGGCATCTGGTTGCCGCCGAGCTGGCCGAGAGCAGCCTGCGACCGCCCTATCTCGGGCTGGTCGTCTCCGGCGGCCACACGGCCCTCTACCACGTGGTCGAAGGGGCCGAGCCGCAGCTGCTGGGAGAGACACGCGATGACGCCGTCGGCGAGGCCTTCGACAAAGTGGCCAAGCTGCTCGGGCTGGGCTTTCCCGGCGGCCCGGCCGTCTCCGCGGCCGCGGCACAGGGGAATCCCGAGGCGGTGGCTTTTCCGCGTCCCATGGCGAAGAAGCCCGGGCTGGACTTCTCCTACAGCGGGCTCAAGACAGCGGTCGCCATCGAGGTGAAGCGCCGCGGCGGACTCGCGGCCATGGACACTGCGCAGGTCGCCGACGTGGCCGCCTGCTTCGAGCTGGCGGCCGTCGAGTCGCTGGTCCAGCGCGCGCGGCGCGCGCTGCGCGTCGAGGGTGCGGGGCGGCTGGCGGTGGTGGGTGGCGTGGCGGCCAACCGGCTGCTGCGCGAGCACATGGCGGCGGCGGCCAAGCGGGACGGCTTCGCGCTCGTGTTCCCCCCGATCGATCTGTGCACCGACAACGCGGTGATGATCGCCGCCGCCGGCGCGCGTTTGCTGGGCCGCGGCGAGCGCGACTCCCTCGGCCTGAACGCCTTCTCCCGCGTGGCCGTGGGGCAGGCACCCTGGCGGCCGGGCCGTGCTGAGCGCGGCGGCGAGCTCACGTGAGCCGCGCGATTCGAGATCTGCTCGAGCGGCACCGGCTGCGTCTGACACGCGAGCTGGGGCAGAACTTCCTGCGCGATGAAGCGCTGGCACCGCGGCTCGCTTCATTGGCCGGCGTCGAGCCCGGCGACAGCGTCATCGAGGTGGGGACGGGGCTCGGCGTGCTCACGCGCGCGCTGGCGGCGCGTGCCCGTCGCGTGGTGAGCATCGAGATCGACTCCGGGCTGGTGCGGGTACTCACGGCCGAGAAGCTCTTGCCGTCCAACGTCGAGCTCATCCACGCCGATGCGCTCGAGCTGTCGCTCGCTGAGCTCGTGCAGCGCCTCGAGCCGCCGGTGCGTGTTGTCGCCAACCTGCCGTACTCGGCCGCTACGCCGCTGCTGCGCCGCCTGCTGGATCTGCGCGAGCGACTGGCCGACTGGTCGGTGATGGTACAGCGCGAGCTGGCGCAGCGTCTGCTGGCCAAGTGCGGCGGCCGCGAATACGGCTCTTTCGCGGTGCTCCACCAGCTCACCGTCGATCTGGCGGAGCAGCTCGAGCTGGCACCCGACAGCTTCTTCCCGGCGCCCAAAGTGCATTCGAGCTTCGTGCGAATCTGGCCGCGTCGCACGCCGCTGCTCGAAGCGGGTGAGCTCGTTCGCGTCGAGCGCGTGGTGCGCGCCGCCTTCGCGCAGCGCCGCAAGACCATTGCGAACTGCCTGCGGGCCGGCGGCTTCGCGCCCGGCGGTGCGCGCGCGGGTATCGAGCGGGCATTGCGCGCGGCGGGCATCGAGCCCACGGCCCGCGCCGAGGCCGTCGACCCAGCGCGCCTGCTCGCCCTCGCCAGGGCGTTGATGCCGGTCCTGGAGCCCGATGACTGACGCCGAGATTCTGGAGAGCCTGTTCGAGCTCGCCCGCGAGGCGGGCATCGAGGTGCGCCTGGTGGGGTCGGCCTCGGGTGGGGAGGAGGGGCCTGCGCCGAGCAGTGGCGTCTGCCGCGTGAGGGGCGAACTCTGGGTCGTGCTGGCGCGATCCGAGCCACCGGAGCTACAGATCGACGTCTTGGCCGCTGCGCTGAGAAGCCATGCAGCGGCGCTCATCGAGGAGCGCTTCCTGCCGCCTGCTGTGCGGGCCCGGGTCGAGCGGGCGCGTCCGCGCGGGCCCGGAACGGCTTGACCGGGGGGCGCCCGACACTCTAAACTCGCGGCGTTTGAGGGGCACCGCAGGTCGCGGGCCCCATCGAAGACGAAGGCCCGGGCGCCCAGCGCCGGGAAGACAGAGAGTAGTTCCTCTAGATCGCCCAATAGCACGCTTGGATCTCCATCGACCTCGGCCGTGTCAGCGCTGCCATCGAGGGCAGCAACGACAGCAAGAGAATCGAGTACGGAGACCGAGACGGGGGCGAGACGCGGGAACCAAGGCAGGTTCAGGAAGGCCTCGACGCCTTTGAACGGCCTCGCCCCGCGCGCCTCCGGATGTGATCCGGCAGGCGCTTTTTTTGTTTTCCGACGCTGAGATCGACGCCGCCCGGGAAGAACGGGAGGCAACCCCATGTCCACCGTGACCGCTTCCTCCAGCCGGGAGCACCGCATTACCGTGCGTTCTCTGGCCGACCGCAAGCGCAAGGGCCAGCCGATCACCATGCTGACGGCCTACGACTTCACCTTCGCCCGCATTTTCGACAGCGCTGGTGTGGACCTGCTGCTCGTGGGAGATTCACTCGGAAACGTCGTGCAGGGCTGTGACACCACGTTGCCTGTCACGCTCGACGAGGTGATCTACCACACTCGCCTGGTGGTCCGCGGCGTGCACCGCAGCCTCGTGGTCGGCGATATGCCCTTCGGCAGCTATCAGGTGGGTCCGGAGGACGCCGTGCGCAGCGCCATCCGCATGGTGAAGGAGGGCGGCGCCCACGCGGTGAAGCTCGAGGGTGGCACACAGGTCGCCGCGTCGATCGAGCGCATCGTCAGCGCCCAGATTCCGGTGATGGGGCACGTCGGCCTCACGCCGCAGTCGGTCAACCGGATGGGCGGCTTCCGCGTGCAGGGCCGAGGCGAATCCGGTCGTGCCCGAGTGCTGGAGGACGCTCTGGCGGTCGAGCAGGCGGGTGCCTTCGCGGTCGTGCTCGAGGGGATTCCCGCGGCGCTCGGCCGGGAGATCAGCCGCCGGCTGCGGATCCCGACGATCGGCATCGGCGCCGGTGTGGACTGCGACGGCCAGGTGCTCGTGATGCACGACCTGCTGGGACTGAACGACTGGACACCCAGCTTCGTGAAGCCGTACGCCAACCTCGGGGCGTTGGCCTCACAGGCCGTGCGCGCCTTCAGCGATGAAGTGACCAACCGCAAGTTCCCCGACGAGGCGCACTCCTACAGCTAGCGCGGGGTGGGGCGGGAAGAGGATGATGGATTCGCTACGGGTCATTACCACGGTTCGCGAGCTGCAGGCCGAGGCGGAGCGCGAGCGTCGCGCCGGTCGGCGTATCGCGCTCGTGCCGACCATGGGCGCCCTTCACGCCGGGCACCTGTCGCTGGTGAAGGTCGCCCGCGAGCGAGCCGAGCGCGTCTGGGTGTCGCTCTTCGTCAATCCGACCCAGTTCAACGATCCCAAGGATTTCGAGACGTATCCGCAAGATCTCTCGAAAGACCTCGAGCTTTGCCGCAGCCGCGGTGTCGATCTGGTCTTCGCCCCGAGCGCCGCCGAGCTGTATCCCGAGGACGCGCAGACCTGGGTCGACGTGGAGCGGCTCAGCCAGCCGCTCTGTGGCGCCAATCGACCGGGGCATTTCCGCGGCGTCACCACCGTGGTGGCGAGGCTCTTCCTGGCCGCTCGGCCGCACGTCGCGGTCTTCGGCCAGAAGGACTTCCAGCAGCTCGCCGTGATCCGGCGTATGGAGCGCGATCTCGGCTTCGGAATCGACATCGTGGGGGCGCCGACAGTGCGCGAGCCGGACGGGCTGGCGCTCTCGAGCCGCAATGTCCGGCTCGGGCCGCTGGCCCGCCAGCAGGCGCTGGCGCTCGTCGCCGCCCTCGACGCCGCGCAGAACGCGCTCGACCAGGGCTGCCGGCAGCGCGACGAGCTGCTCGCAGGGGTTCGCGAGACCATCGCCGGGGCCTCGCAGGCTTCGCTCGACTACGCCGAGCTGCGCGATCCCGACAGTCTGGAGCTCGCCCCCAGCGTATTGGCCGGGCCCAGCCTGCTGGCGCTCGCCGTGTGCTTCCGCCCGGATCCCGATGGCCGGGGCGGTGAAGTTCGCTTGATCGACAACCGGGTGCTGTGTCCACAGCCCCAAACGGAGGACCGGGCATGACCCGTACCATGCTCAAGTCGAAGATCCACCGCGCCACCGTTACGGAGGCCAATATCGAATACGAGGGCTCGGTCACCATCGACCAGGACCTGCTCGATGCCGCCGACATGCTGGCCTACGAGAAGGTGGATATCTGGAACTGCACCAGCGGCAACCGCCTCAGCACCTACGTGATCGAGGGTGAGCGCGGCTCGGGCGAGATCTGCATCAACGGGGCGGCCGCCCATCTGATGAAGCCCGGCGACCTGGTGATCATCGCCAGCTTCGTCGAGGCGAGTGAGGATGAAGCCCGGCGCTGGCGGGCCAAGCGGATCTTCGTCGACGGCGAGAACCGCATCCGCCACTGACGATTGCGCTCTGCAAGCCCCGGCTCACAATCGCCGATTGCGGGCAGGCCGCGCGCGTTAGAATTCGGCGATGACGGCGGACGGCGACGGCAAGAAGATCATCGCGCGCAACCGGCGGGCGCGGTACGAGTACGAGGTGCTCGATACCGTCGAGGCCGGCATCGCGCTGCTCGGTCCCGAGGTGAAGTCGCTTCGCGAGGGTCGGGCCAATCTCGGCGATGCCTACGGCGTCGTCCGCGGTGGCGAGATATTCCTGCACAAGCTGCACATCAGCGCCTACGATCCCGCCACGCGTGAGAACGCGGACCCGCAGCGAACTCGGCGCCTGTTGCTGCATAAGAGCGAGATCCGGAAGTACGAAGGACGCGTTGCAGAACGAGGGTTTACGCTCGTTCCGCTCAGTCTCTACTTCAAGCATGGCCGGGCCAAGGTGGAGCTGGCCTTGGTACGCGGCAAGCGGCTCTACGACCGGCGAGAGGACATCAAGCGTCGCGATGCCGACCGCGAGGCCGAGCGCGCCATGCGGGGGCGCGGGGGGCGACGGGGTCGTTGAGCGCTCGCTGTCTCGCGTTGGCTGCACTGCTCGCGGCCCTGCTGGTGATCGCGGGGTGCGGGGCGCGGTCGCCGGGGGCGCCGGGCGGCGAGCGAGACGGCGTCGCGAGCGTCGCCTCGCAGCGGCCCTATCCGCCCTATCAGCCCGATCGGCGCGACTACGCGAGCTTTCGCGAGGCCAACCCGGAGCTGCTCGAGCCCAACTACCTGCCCTTCATGGTGCACCGCTTCGAGAGCGACGCGGCGGTTGGCGATGCGCTGGTCTTCTGCCGTTGGTTCGCGGGCGGCATGCCGATCGCGGTCTACATCGAGCCGCCCGTGATTGCCGCAGCGCTGCAGGACGAGTTCAACCCGCGTCGCCCGGAGGACTATGTCGAGGCGGTGGCCGAGTCGTTGGGGGTCTGGGAGCGCGAGCTCGAAGGGCTGGTGAGTTTCCGTCGCGTCGATGAGCCGGCGGCGGCCGCGCTGACGCTGCGCATCGTGGGAGAGGAGGGCCCGGTGCCGGTGGCGGATCGTCAGCGGCTCGGTGTCGCGGAGGCGCTCCAGGCGGCCTGCCGGTCGTACGGCTGGGATGGTGAGGCCCAGCGCATGCTGGTGCGCTTCGAGCTCCCGATGCTGGTGATTCATCTGGCGGACGAGCGGGGCCTGCTGCCGCCGAGTCTGGTGCGGCGCATCGCCATTCACGAACTCGGACACGCGCTCGGCATGCGCGGCCACAGTCCGAGCCGAGGCGACGTGATGTACCCGGTACTGAGCGATGCACCGGGGCACGACGAGCTTTCGCTACAGGACGTGAATTCATTCCTCTCGCTCTACCGCCTGCCCAATGGCGCACACCTGGCAGATCTTCCGCCGGGCGGCCCGGCCGCTCGCCTGCCCCCCGCCCCGCCCAGCGGAGCGCCGATGCTGGCGATGGCGCCTCACGTCGACGCCAGGCGGGGATTCGAGCTGCACCTGCCAGCGGGCTGGCTCCGCATCGAGGAGCCGCGCGGTCTCTTCATCGCCAATGGCCCGAGCTGGGACTACGACGTGTCACTGCGCATCTTCGTCTGGCCCTCTCCCAGCATCGAGGACTTCCTGCGCTGCTGCTCGCGCGGACTGCTGGCCGGCAGCTGGTTTCGCGAGCGGGCGTTCGTCGTGGTGAAGGGCCGACGAGCACTCAAGCTGCGTGTAGAGGATGCGGAGGGGCGGCTGGCACAGCAGTATCTCTTCATCGAGCTGGGCGATGGCAGGGTCATGATGATTGCGGCCGAGAGCCCGGTGGAGTACGAGCAGGCCTGGCAGCCGTGGTTTCAGGTGTGTCTGAACTCGCTCGAGATCTGGCCGCCGGTCGGTGCCGGCACGCCGGGTTCGAGCGAACGGTGAACCAGAAGGGGGTCGATCGATGGGGTTCTTGATCAAAGCGGGCATGGGCTTGCTGTTGCTCGCCGTGCTCTTCATCGGCTTCATCATGGTGGCGAGCGAGCTGGCCGGTGAGACCATCACGCTGCGCAGCTACCGCGCGGACGGCCTGGCGCAGGAGACGTCACTCTGGGTCGTTGAGGACCAGGGGCAGCTCTGGATCCGCGCCGGCCAGCCGGATTCGAAGTGGTTGGCCCGGATCCGCGCGCGGCCGGAAGTCGATGTGACCCGCGCCGGCCAAGAGAAGCACTACCGCGCCGTCGTCGTGCCCGGCCAGCTCGCTCGCATCAATCGGCTGATGGCCGAGCGCTATGGCTGGGTGGATCGCGCGCTCGGTATGCTGCGCGACAGCTCGGCCAGCGTGCCGATTCGCCTCGAGGTCATTCGCCGCTGATCGTCTGCGGCGCTGACCAGATCATGGGCAGAGCCCATGACCTGCGGGAGCCCCCCCCCGCCGGAGTGGTCTTCCCGCCGGTCTTGCTCCCTGCCGTCGAGAATTCCCGTAGACTGCGTTTGAAGGCAATCGTTCGAGCGATTCTGGCCTACAAATCGCACCAGCGGGGGCGTCCGGGCTTTTCCCGAGCGGGATTCATGCCGATGGAGGCTGGAGGGCGGACGCCAACCAGGCGACGGGAGACCTGCCATCGACATCGCACGCGGCCAGCTTGCGCGCAACACACGCATCGCCAGCGCCCTGCTCGAGGTGCTGGGCGCATCGGGTGACGTGGCCGCGCGCGCGCGGGCGCTGCGCGCCATCGGCGCGGAGGGCGGCGGCCTGCGCCGGACCGAGGGCTGGCTGTCGGCGCAGAGCCTGACCGCCATGCTGCGTGCAGTGCGGCTCGACCGGCGGCAGGCGCGGCGCGTGGGGCAGGCGCTGGTGCGGCCCGACGGAGTCGGGCTTGCGCTCTGCTACGGCGGGCTCGCCACACCGGAGAAGACGTATCGCCGCGCCGACCAGCTGCTGGCGCGCGAGGCCGAAGTGGCGCGCTACGAGCCGCGCGAGATCAGCGGCGAGCGCGGCCGCATGCTGTTTCACCCGCCGCCCGAAGGCCACGCCGAACGGCTCGAGCCCGAACTCGGCGCGTTGCTGTGCGGCGTGCGCGAGGGCATGCTCGAGGCCGTACCGCTGCTCTTTGGCCTGTTGCCCGCCCGAGTGCGAGAGCGCGACTGCGCCTACCGCAGCGGGGCCGAGTGCTGCGTCTTCGAGCTGAGCTGGAGCCGCACACAGCGCCGCGGCCTGATCGCCGGAGCGCTGGCGGGCGTACCGATGGCTGCGGGCAGCGCCATCGTCGCCATGCGAGCCGGCCTGCCGGGCTGGGCCAGCGCGCTCGCTGGGCTCGGCGCGCTGCTGCTGGCGGCGGCCGCCGGCCGCTCGCTCGACCTGGCGCGCCAGCTCGAGGCCGTTGCCGGCTCGCGCCGCGGGCAGCTCGCGCTGCTCGACCAGCTCGACAAGAGCCTGGCCGAGAAGATGGACGAGCTCGCCAAGGTGGGTTCAGCCAATGCGCCCGAAGCTGCGAGCGCCGGTCCGGCGACGGACATTCACGGCTTGGTACCGGTGGGCGGCGAGCGGCGGGGCGGGCAGGGCGGCGCCGACGGCACGGGTGCTGCCGATGCGGCCCGCAGTCTACGCGAATCCGTGTCCGAGCTGCGCGGTGGCCTGGCCGAGCTCCAGATGGCGCTCGGCGATCCGGCTGGCGATGCGAGCCGGCGCGAAGAGCGGCTGCGCGAGTGCGCCGCCCACGGCCGGCGCATCGAAGCGCTGGCGGTCGAGCTCGACCGCCGTCTGCACGGCGGCGAGCGGCTCCGCGAACGCCGGGGCCTGGCCGCCATCATCGAACGCGTCGTGGCCGGCCTGCGCGACGAGCTGCCGGGTGGTCCCGCGCTCGCGCTCGACCTCGCATCCGAGACCCCGGCCGCACTCTGTGACGAGGCGCAGATCGAGTACGTACTGGAGCAGCTCGTGCGCAACGCCGCCGAGGCGGCGGGCCAGCAGGGCAGCGTCCGCGTCGCGCTGAGCGCGACACCGACAGGCGTCGAAGTGGCCGTAGAAGACGACGGCGAGGGCATCGAGCAGCAGGCGGTCGACGAGGTCTTCGACCCCTTCTCCGCCCCACAAACGCTCGGCCGGGACACCAGCTTCGGTCTGCCCGTCTGCTACCGCATCGTCGAGGAGCACGGCGGCGAGCTGCAGGTCCAGAGCGCCGAGGGCCGCGGTACCCGCGTATCGGTGCTTCTGCCGCTGGCGCTCGCGGAGGGTCCGCTTGCGTGATGGGGCTCGCGTTCTACCCTCTACGGGTTGGGGGCGACTTGGCTTCGACGGGTGGTCGAAGGTGAGCGCTGCGTGCCGAGGTCGTCACACTCCTCGTTAAACAGGTGGCACTGTTGGTAGCTTTATAGATGCCGACGATAACTACGCACTCGCTGCCTAGCTGAAACTGGGTTAGCGACATCCGTCCGTGACGTCTTCTAGCGGGTCGCGGGTGTCATTAGAAGGCTGGTCTCCGAACGCTTCTCGGCCGTAACCGGAGACGAGACCGACGTCGAGATAGGTCGTGCCCCTCCCGTCCTCGCGACAGGCACAACCGAATTCGAGCGAGGACTACGCACGTAGACGCGCTGATTGGACACCATGCGGACGCGGGTTCGATTCCCGCCGCCTCCACCAAATCTCCCTCAATTTCAGAGACTCGACTCTGGAGTTGCGCCCCCAAAAAAAATGCTGCGACCTCGGGGGTCACCGATCCGCGACGAGCTCCTCCTGTACATCCAGGCCACCGAGGGTGCGCCGGATGTCCCGCACGATCCATGCGACCCAGCCCGCAAAGGCGAGCCCGACCAGCACTGTCGGCACGAAGGCCAGTGCAGCGGCCCAGATCGCCAGGAAGAGCAGCCAGCGCGAAGAGGCGGCAGCGAAGCGCGAGGGAACCGATCGCACACCGGGCGAGTACGCGAAGGACCTCACTCCCAGGAACCAGCCGTTCGCAATCAACGCGGCGAGGAAGAGGGCTCGCGGCGGCGGCGCTTGATCGATCACGGGGTCGTCGTCGTGCGCCGCATCTCCAGCGGCGTCGCCGGCTCCGAGCGATCTCTCGATGGCACCCCACGCGTGCTGGGGCGTGGGTCGCGCGAGCGTGCCGTTCAGGTTCTCGGCCGACGGCACCGAGCGCCAGCGGTAGAGAACGCGGCCTGCGTTCGTCAGGGCCAGCACGCCCGGCTGGAAGTAGCCCTTCGGATGCTCGACCTCCCAGTCCGCCCCGCGTTGCAGGAACTCAAGGTCGCCCCTGTTCGCATAGAGGGTCAGCCAACCGCGCTCGCTGCAGGTTCTCGAGATCTCCTGATGGGGGTCACCGACGTTCTCGAAGTCGAGCTCCCAGTGTTCGTGAGCCTGATCGGCCAGATGCTGCGGCTCGCTGGTGATGGCATAGACCTCGCCACCCGCGGCGCGGATCTTCTCGACCACTCCCTCGTTCATGTAGCTCCGCAACTCGGAGCGACACGGAGGTCACCAGAAGCCTCGGTAGAAGAGCAGGACGACGAAGGCGTGTTGCGAGAGACTTTCGTCGAGCCAACGAAGGCGGGGCCCCGGCGGCGGGTCGAGCTCCGCCTGCGGCTTCGCGCCCTGCGGTGCCAGGGCAGAATCGGCGAACTCGACTTCCCACGTATCGACTGCGCCGCTGACCCGAAACGATCGTTGCTCGCAGCGATCGCCGCCGCACAGGATGAGCCGTAGCTCGTCCGACCCACTCAGCGCCTCGTCTGCATCGAGGATGCCCGTCACCTTGAACTCGTCTTCGGCCGCATCAGCGGACGCGTTGAACCACGCGAGTGCGGCATCGACGCGCGGCTTCAACGCTTCGGGAATCGTCTCGCTGACTTGTGGCATCACCGCCTCCTTCCGTAGCCCTCGAGCCCAGTACATGGCGACCACCTGGGTAGGGGAGATCGTACCGCCAGCGGAGCCCTCCCCACCGGCCATGCGACGAGAGTGGCAGGAAGGATGAAGACGCCCGCGTGCCGCTGCATCCCCTCGTCCCCCTGCACTCCACGCGCACTCCACTTGCGGTGGATCTAAGTACTTGAAATTGTTGGGTTTCCATTAGTACGACGCAGGTTTCGATTCCCGCCGCCTCCACCAAAAATGCAATAGAACCAAAGGCTTAACCTGCCTAGCTGCGATCCTCCAAGAACCCGCATCCGCAGCTCAGACACCCAGCGAATCCGATGCGTTGCACGTGAGTCGTTCGAGAGCGAGACAAGCTCTCGCGGGATTCTGGCCGACCAGCCGGATTCCTTCGCAGTGTCGGCCTGTACAAGCAGATGAAGCGGTACGGGATCGAGTGGGCGGACTTCGTCGCGCGAGGGATACACGGGGCCGATTCGGGCAATAGCCTTTCCCCGCACCGGGGGGGTTGCCGATCCTTTCCATCGAATAGAACGGCTGGCACAAGGAACGCTGCCGTTCGCGGTGCGGCGCTCGAATCGAACGGCGGATCGACCGCTCGATTCGAGCGCCATTTTCCTGACGACTACATGTCGAATCGGTCGAGAGTCATCACCTTGGCCCAGGCGTCGATGAAGTCCTGCGCGAACTTCTCGCGGCCGTCCTCGGCGGCATAGACCTCGGCGATCGCCCTCAGCTCGGAGTGTGAGCCGAAGATGAGGTCGACCGGGGTGGCCGTCCACTTCATCTTGCCCGTCGCGCGATCCCGACCTTCGTAGACACCCTCCATCTCCGAGGACTTCGCCCACTTCGTGGACATGTCGAGGAGGTTCACGAAGAAGTCGTTGGAGAGGGTGCCCGGACGGTCGGTGAACACGCCGTGGTCCGCACCGCCGGTGTTGGCGTCGAGGGCGCGCAGGCCGCCGACGAGCACCGTCATCTCCGGAACCGTCAGCGTGAGCAGGTCCGCCCGATCGACGAGGCTCTCCACCGGTGACAGGCGCGCGTCTTCCTTGTAAAAGTTGCGGAAGCCGTCCGCCTTCGGCTCGAGCACTGCGAAGGATGGGACGTCGGTCACCTTCTGCGTGGCATCGCCGCGGCCCGGTGTGAACGGAACATCCACGTCGTAGCCGGCATCCTTCGCCGCCTTTTCGATCGCCGCTGCGCCGCCCAAGACGATCACATCCGCGACCGACACCTTCTTGTTTCGACCGAAGAACCCACCCTTGAAGTTCCTCTGGATCCCCTCCAGTGTCTTAAGGACTCTCGCGACTTCGGTCGGATCGTTGACCGTCCAGTCCTTTTGCGGCGCGAGGCGGAGTCGTGCGCCGTTCGCACCACCGCGCATGTCGGTGCCGCGGAAGCTGGCGGCCGATGCCCAGGCGGTACGGACGAGTTCGGAGACGGTCAGGCCAGAATCGAGAATCTGGGCCTTCAGCTTCGCGATGTCGCGATCGTCGATGAGCTGATGTTCGACCTCGGGAATCGGGTCTTGCCAGCTGAGCGCCTCATCGGGCACCTCGCTTCCCACGTAGCGGGCGCGCGGCCCCATGTCGCGATGGGTGAGCTTGAACCAAGCCTTGGCGAAGGCGAGCTCGAACTGCTTCGGGTTCTTGAGAAAGCGCTGCGAGATCTCGAGGTAGGCCGGGTCGGCCTTCAGCGACAAGTCGGTCGTCAGCATGATCGGTGCGTGTCGCTTGCCCTCGACGTGCGCGTCGGGAACGGTCTTCGCGGCTTCCCCGTTCTTCGGGATCCACAGGACGGCTCCAGAGGGGCTGCGGCTCTTCTCCCATTCGTGGCCGAGGAGGTTCGTCAGGAACATCATCGTCCAGCGCGTGGGCGCGGCGGTCCAGGCGCCTTCGAGGCCGCTGGTGACGGTGTCTTCCGCGTTGCCCTTGCCGCACTTGTTGCTCCAGCCCAGGCCCTGCTGCTCGATGGCGGCGCCCGCCGGCTCTACCCCCACGCAATCGGAGGGCTTGTGTGCGCCGTGGGCCTTGCCGAAGGTGTGACCGCCGGCGATCAGGGCGACAGTCTCTTCATCGTTCATCGCCATGCGTCCGAAGGCCTCGCGAATTCGCGCCGCCGCCGAGACCGGGTCGTGGTTACCGCCGGGGCCTTCCGGGTTCACGTAAATCAGGCCCATCTGCGTCGCGCCGAGGGGCTTCGCCAATTTGTTGCCCTTGTGGAAGCGATTCTGGCCCAGCATCTTTGCTTCCGGACCCCAGTAGACGAGATCCGGCTCCCAGTCGTCTGCCCGCCCCCCGGCAAAACCGAAGGTCTCGAAGCCCATGTCCTCCATGGCCACGGTGCCCGCGAGGACCATCAGGTCGGCCCACGAGATGTCGCGGCCGTACGTCTGCTTGATCGGCCAGAGCAGGCGGCGGGCCTTGTCGAGATTGGCATTGTCGGGCCAGCTATTCAGCGGCTCGAGGCGATGCTGGCCGCCACCGGCTCCGCCGCGGCCGTCGTGGACGCGGTAGGTGCCTGCGCTGTGCCATGCCATGCGGATGAACAGGGGGCCATAGTGGCCGTAGTCCGCCGGCCACCAGTCCTGGGACGTCCTCATGACTTCCTTGAGATCCTGCTTGACGGCCCCGAGGTCCAGACTGGCGAAGGCCTGGGCGTAGTCGAAGTCCTCGCCATAGGGGTTGGACGAGGGGGCCTGGTCGCGCAAGGGCGACAGATCCACCAGATCCGGCCACCAGAACTGGTTGGACCTCGGCTTCTCGTCCGCGAAGACCGAGCTGGACGGTGCCGCTATTGAAATGATGATCACGAGGGTGGTCAGCAACGGGTAGGAACGTTGTCGCATGGGATTCTCCCTGTAGGCTGATAGGTAGAAGGCTGGAACATGATTGTTGTGGCGGCGAGCCTTCGGAAGGAGCTTCGGTTCGATTCCAATCCCGGGGCTCCACTTGCCACGAGCCCCGTCGGTTGCGACACCACAGTGGGTCACCCCATTCCTTGGCTTCCATCGTTCTCGAAGCGGATTCGGGAAGCTTCTAGGCGGCGAGATGCAAGGCTAAATCATCTGAGCCCCCGATATGCTTTCCGTCAATAAACGCTTGAGGGGTACTACTCGCCTGGACTATCCCGCGCATTGCCTCACGGCTGACGTCGGTGCCGACCACGATTTCTTCGTAGTCCCAGCCGCGTTCGTCGAGCAGCGTTCGGGCGCGATCGCAGTAACCGCAGCCGGGTTGGGTGAATAGCGTGACCTCGGGAGCGTGCATCTGCTCCGGGGCGAGATATGCAAGCATCGTCTGAGCATCGGATACCTCGAAAGGATCGCCATTCACCGCGGGTTCAATGAACATCTTTTCGATGAGGCCGTCGTCGACCACCATGGAGTACCGCCAGGAGCGTTCCCCAAAGCCGAGGTCGCTCTTGTCCACCAGCATGCCCATACCCCGGCTGAAATCGCCGTTGCCATCGGCCAGTAGTCGCACCCTGCTTGCGCCTTGGTCCTGGCCCCAGGCATCCATCACGAAGGCATCGTTGACCGAGATACAGAGGATCTCATCCGCACCGGCTGCGCGCAGCCTCTCAGCATTCGCTTCATAACCCGGGAGATGGGTCGCTGAGCAGGTGGGTGTGAAAGCACCGGGCAGGGCGAACATCACAACCTTCTTGCCCGCAAATAGCTCGGTGCTCGACACATCCTGCCATTCGTTGTCGGCTCGCAGCTTGAACGTGACGCTGGGGACTCGCTGACCTTCTCGATTTCGATTCTCCATCTTCTTCTCCATGTGCGGCGCGGCGATCGCGCCGGGGCCTTGGTCTTCTTGATGGGGCCAATATCGGACTCGATGATCGATCAGTCCAATTGATAATAATTTAGTATCCGATAACTTTAAGTAATGAATAAGCCAACCTTGAGACAGCTCGAGTACATCGTTGCCGTAGCGGATCACGGCCATTTTGGTCGAGCGGCGGCCGCCTGTTTCGTGACCCAACCCGCTTTGAGTACGCAGATCCGCCAGCTTGAAAGCCTGGTTGAAGCGCAGATTTTCGAACGGGGTCGGCGTCAAGTGTTGCAGACAGCTCTCGGTGCCGAATGCGTCGAACGTGCGCGACGCGTGATTCTGCAAGTCGATGAACTCGTCGAGGCGACTCGGGTCGCCCGTCAGACTCTGACCGGCGATTTGCGCATGGGTGTGATTCCGACGGTGGGTCCGTACTTGCTAGCCCGGGTGTTGCCGGCGGTCCGTCGAAAACACAAAGGGCTCCGTCCGCTTCTGCGAGAGGACCCGACGGCGAGACTTGTCTCGGAACTCAAGGCGGGTCGGCTCGATGTCTTACTTCTCGCCCTCGAGGCTGATCTTGGAGACGCCCAAACCCTGCCGCTGTTCCAAGACGACTTCCATGTCGTGATGCCCCGAGGCCATGCGCTCGCGACGAAGAAAAGCGTGCGCGAGTCGGATCTCGTTGGTGAGCAGGTCTTGCTTCTCGACGACGGCCATTGACTGCGCAATCAGGCCCTCGCCGTGTGCGGGACAGAAACTGTCAACGAGATTGTGGATCTTAGAGCCACGAGTCTCAGCACTTTGACTCAGATGTTGACGAGCACCGGGGCGCTCACGCTGCTCCCCGAACTCTCGTTGCCCGTGGAAACCCGTGGTCGTCGCGACCTCGTGGTGCGAAGCTTTCGTGCCCCTGCACCTTACCGAACGATCGGCCTCGCTTGGCGGCGAACGAATCCGCGCGCCGCGGAGTACCGGGTCTTGGCGGAGAGCCTGACGATCTAGGAAGTGTCATGGAGCACGGTGAGGGCGCTCCCGGGCGAGCATTGACCTGCCCCAGTCTGTCGTACCAGTCCCTATGTTAGTCCAAGCAGCAGTTTCTCTTCCCTCGGCCCGGGCCACTGCACCGTCTCGGGTGCCGGTGGACGGTAGCTCAGCGAGCTGTGGGGCTTCGTCGCCTACTACACCAACGAGCGCTACAACGAGTCGCTTGACAATGTGACGCCCGCTGACGTCTACTTCGGAAGGCACTATGCGGTGCTGTCAGAGCGAGCGAAGATCAAGCGGCAGACGATGCAGAAACGGAAGAAGGAGTATCTGGCCGAGAAGGCCGCCTAGGAAGGAATCCGAAACCGTCTCTTAGCGCAGAGCATCTCAAGTCCGAAATACTTCGACGACGTACACAACAAGGCAAAGAGAAAGGTTGAGCCTTGCGTTACCCAGGTGGTAGGGTGCTCTAGGCTTGGGGCGAGATTTCCCGAGGATCGAGACCTGCGACCGCCGACGGTCGGGGAGAGCCGGAGAGGGGAGTTCGAATGGCTGGGCGGAAACGAACTGACCTTCGAAACACTCGGCGTGTCGTCTCCGCAAGCCTGCTGCTAACCGGCCTCGCGCCTTTCGCATTCCATTCCGCTGCATCTGTAGCCGCGCCACTCGTCGCCGACGACTTTAACGTAGTCAATGCAGGTGGTACGGGCTGGGCGGCCGGCAGCAACTGGGGCGGCGTGCTCACTTACCTTACAAGTAATCCAATCGACTCCAACGGCCTCCAACACGTTCGCACCAGCGAGTACGTGTTCGCCACGCGGGAGATCGACCCCACCGCCGCAGCCACACTGGACGCTTCTGACGACGTCTGGATCGCCTTCGATGCGCGCCGAGATTTCCTTCAGTCGACCAGCCAATTCGCAGGCATCAGCCTCCAAGCGAGTGGCGCCGAGCGGTTCTTTCTTGGCGGACCTTCTGACACCGTGCCGTGGGGCGGAGACGCCGCCGGCGAGGCCAGCGTGCCGGGAGCTACGCCGGCCGGCGCGGAGTGGAACGCGGTGATGGCCCACCTCGACTTCCTAGGCGGCACCTTCGACATCTATGTCAACGGAACTCTGCAGGCCTCCGACGCGAATATGCCACTACGCGGCTGGAACGAGGTCCGCATCGCCAGCGGCGGTGCACCCGCGAATCGCCTCTTCGTCGACCGACTCCGCATCGGTACCACGCGCATCGACGTCGAGGCGCTTTCGGGCCCACGCTTCGTGGCTGCGCAATGGAGCGACGATACGGTACGCCTGCTCGACGCCAACCGATCCGACACTGGAGGATTCGCAGCCGACGCCACCGATCCGAACGGTATCGCGACCGACGGCGTGAATGTCTACACCGCCCACTTTTCGACGGAGGACATGATCGTACATGACTTCGACGGGAATGAGGTAAACCGCTGGTCAGTGGCATCGCTCTCTGGAGCCCAGGGACTCGAACTGGTGGAGGACGAAATCGCGGTCGTACACTCCGCGGGCATTGCGTTCCTCGACCGTCAAACAGGTGCCGTGCTCCGAAACCTTTCCTACAGCTGCCCGTTTGTCTCTCCAGAAGGCCTTGCCTATGACGGTACGTCGCTATGGATCAGTTGCGGAGCGACGCTCGAGCAGATCGACCCGAACACAGCCGCCTCTGTGTCCAGCATCCCCAATGCATCGAGCGGGTGTACTTATGGCGGGACCGGTATCACGGTCAGCGCGCCGGGCGAGCTGACCCTCGCTTGCACACATGGCGACTGGTACCGCGTCGCTGCAGCGGACGGCTCCGTGATCGACAGTGGCAACAACGGCGCGGACATGTATGGAATCAAGTACGTGCCCGAGCCAGGAATGATCGCCCTGCTAGGCGCCGGAATCGCCCTCTTGACCGGCCTGGGCCGCCGTCGGGGCTCAGCACTCCCCACGTTGGGGCCGCTTTCGAGGCCCAGCGCCCCCATCGCCTCATCCTTCTCCGCCCCGATACCGGGCCCTATTGACGCAGAGGGGCCTTGATCGCCTTACCCCCCGGATGCCGGCTAAGGCGTCGGCGGCCGTCGGACGGAGCGGGGTTTATCGAGGTCTCCTTTCGGCGAAGGTCAGCGTGCAGCCTACGCGAGCAGCCGCTCGAGGTAGGCGACCTGCATTTCGACCAGCTCGTCGAGCAGGGGCTTGCGGCGACTGCGAGGGCCCGTGAACGCCGCATCCAGCATGGCGATGGCGGTCTCGAGCAGCATCGCGGAGGCGAGTCGCGCGCGCCGCGGTTCGAGCGTGGCCGAGCGAGCGCAGAGAGCGCGCGCGAGACGCGAAGCCAGGCGCCGCGTGTCCTCGACCTCGATCTCGCGCAGCTCGGGTAGCGAGTGCAGCGCAGCCCGGATCCCGAGCCCGCCGGGGAAGCTCGCCACGCGGGTAACGAAGTCGGCCACGTACCCGGACCACACCTCGCGAAGGTCCGTGTGCGGATCGGCGAGCGCCGCGTCGTCGAACCAGGTGGCCCAGGCCTCGGCCAGGCGTCGCGCCAGCTCGCGGAGGATCGCGACCTTGTTCGGGAAGTAGCGGTAGACGGTGCGCACGCGCACGTCCGCCCGCTCGGCGAGCAGGTTCGTGTTGAAGGCGTCGATCCCCAGCTCCGCGAGCAGATCGGCAGCCGTGGCCAGGATGTGATCGACGGTCTCGCGCGACCGCCCCTGCTGGGGTGTGCTCCGAAGCTGGGCTTTTCGAGCGGTTGCCACGAGTTCCTTGACCCCCCAACAAAAGGTAGCATATACTCCCCTTCATGATCAATCTGCTCGGCGCGCCCGCAGGCGCACCGGGGAGAAAGGACTCTGAGATGAGTGAAGGCATCCCCGCCTCGAATCCCTGGCTCGCGGAGCCCGTGCAACCCGCACGGCCGCTCGAGGGTGACATCCAGGCTGACGTTGCCGTCCTCGGGGCCGGCTATACGGGCCTCTCGACCGCGCTCGCCTTGCGCGAGGCCGGAATCGACGTTGTGGTCCTCGAGCGGGACCATGCCGGCGCGGGCGCGAGCGGGTGCAACTCGGGCCATCTCTCGACGACCGTTGGGAGTCCGGCGAAAGCGCTGGTACGCTCGCTCGGAGAGGCGGGCGCACGCGCGTTCTACCGCTTCTGCGACGAGGCGGTGGCATACACCGAGCGGCGCATGCAGACGCTCGGCATCGAGGCCGACTACGCTGCAAGCGGGAACCTGGTGGCCTCCGTGCATCCCGATCACGACCGGAAGCTGGAGGCCGAGGCGCAGGCCCGGCGCGTTCTCGGAGCCCGCGTCGTGTTCCTTTCCGGCGCCGATCTGCGCGAGCGCGCGATCCCCGCTGCGTTTCGCTGCGCGATGCTCCAGGAGCCGGGGGGAGTGCTCGATCCCGGCAAGTACGCGCGCGGACTCCGCGATGCCGCGCTGCGGGCATCCGTCCGCATCTTCGAGCAGACGCCTGTGGAGCGCATCGAAGATGGAGTGCCCGTGCGCGCCGTGACGCCGAAGGGCGTCGTCAAGGCCGACGCCCTCGTCATCGCCACCAACGCCTTCACGCCGTCCCTCGGCCGCCTCCGACGCGCACTGGTTCCGCTGCGCGTCTGCTGCGTAGAGACGGAGCCCCTCTCTCCGGACGAACGCAGGGCCATCGGCTGGAAGGGACAGGAGGGGATCGCAACGACGCACGCCATTCCCGAGAGCTACCGCTGGACGCCGCGCGGCGGGATCGCCGCTGGCACGCGGATGGTTCGCTACGCCCGGAACAGCGCTCTCTCGACGAGCGGCGACGCGGCCCGGTTCGCCGTGCTAGAGGGGGCGCTGCGCACACGATTCCCCATGCTCGCGTCGACCCGCATCGCCGCGCGCTGGGGCGGGTGGGTCGCATTCACGACGGACACGCTGCCCCTGCTCGGGACCAGCGGCCCACACCGCAACGTCTTCCATGCGCTCGGCTACTCGGGACACGGCATCGCGCAGGCAACGCTCCTCGGCGCGTCGCTTGCCGCGCGTGTGCGGGGTGAGCAAGACGACCTGACGGCGCCCTTCGAGCGCAAGGCGTGGAACTGGCCGGTCGAGCCGCTGCGCTGGATCGGCGCGACCGCGATCCTCGCGGCGCTGCAGCGGCTGGATGCGAGAACCGACCGCAAGATAGCGGCGCTCGGAAACGCCCGCGGATCCTAGGGTGGGCCGGGGCTCGAGCAGCGCCGGAGACCACAGACGAAGAGGTCATTCACGAAGGCCCGGGCCGCCGGCGCGGTGGGGCGTTGTTGCACGACTCGACTATGACTTGGGGCTCCCCACGCCCCCTTCCGAGGATCAGGCTACTCGGTAGCTGTCGGGCATCCCGAAACGGGTCATCGTGTTGAGAACCCTGCACGCGAGTTGCAGCTCCACGCGTTGGCCGGCCGACGCGCGACTCCTCATGCTTCGGCCGATGATCGTCTTGTGGAGTTGCCTGGTCTCGTGGAGCGTTCGGCGCTTGGGATGGACTTCCCTCGCTGTCATGCAGCGCTTGTCCTTTCGCACTCGATCGGGGACACGTCCGTCCGGGAGACCTCGCCGGACCAGATGTGAGTAGGGCACGTTGTCTGGGGGTACATCTGGGGGTAGAAGCCTCAGCGGGCGCAGGTGATGCCCTTCAAGAGCAACTACTTACGACTCCTGTGCAGTAGTCGCCGCCTCCACCATTTGCTCTGTAAAATCAAATAGTTGTGATCGAAACTGCGGGTCATGCAAAACTCGCCGCCGAATTTCAGAATACCGAGTGAAGTCAGGTACTTGTTTAGGCACTGATTGCGCCCCGCGCGTCCTCCGATCGAAGCGCCAGGGACGCCCGGTTGGGTCGCTGGTTCCTCAGCCTCTCTCGACGTGACATTCCCGCGTTTCTCGCATGCTTCTCTGATCGACTCTTGCAGAGCTGGTACAGCGATCGGCGATACGCGGAGCGACCCTACTATCTCGCGAGCTTGCTGGATGAAGGGCTGGTGCGCGCGCTGGGTCCACTATGTCCCGGGTTTTGGGGGCCGAGCCGCCGCAATGAAGCAAGGGTGGGGGGCCAGGAACGAACCCGAATCGGGTGGCAACGGTCCCCTACCAGCCCTCGCGCTCAGCTGCCGCCAGACGTCAGGGGGTTTGGCACAGCATACCCTTGCGACGCCAGGCGCCTCAGGACGCGGGGGTAGGCCAAGCCCAGGAACCCACGACGCGCTCGAACCAAGTCCCTGGATGTGTCTCGACGGCGCCGCTCGTCGTGCTCCACGGCTCAATGCGAGGTGCGCTAAGCAACTGCATGATGCTCAAGAAGAACAGCCGTCCCGCAGAGCCTGCACAATCTGCGGTGACTCCCCGTTCCCTTCCCCTACAGGTCCTACGATAGGCTCCTACGATGCACAAACGACGAGCCCCCCGTTCTCATTGTTTCGCGGCCGGACTCGCAATTCTCTGCTTCACGACCGGACTGGGCGGCTGTGACGATGCTCCGGCGCCCGAGCTGGCGATCATCAACGCCAATATCCTCACGGTCGATCCCGCAAACCCGCGCGCCCAGGCCCTCGCCGTCCGCGACGGCCAATTCGTCGAGGTGGGATCGAACGACGAGATTCGTTCGCACATCGGTTCGGCGACGAAGGTCGTGGATGTCGAGGGACGTACGGTCGTTCCCGGTTTCAACGACGCCCACCTGCATGCCCTGCTGCTGCCACCACGGGCCGTCGACCTTTCGGATGCCGAGCACCGCGACGAGATCATTCGACGCCTCGCCGCGCACGCCCGCGAGGTCGAGCCGGGCGGCTGGGTCCTCGGGTATGGCTACGACGACACGGTGATCGGCGGCCACCTAGACCGGATCGCGCTCGACCGGGTCGGCACTGACCAGCCCGTGTTCGTCTTCCACGGGAGCCTCCACCTGTATGCGGTCAATTCGCTCGCACTGAGTGCGGCGGGAATCACGGCCGAAACGAAGGATCCCCACGGCGGCAAGTTCGAACGCGACGCGAACGGCACGCCAACGGGACTGCTGACCGAAAGACCCGCGATGGAGATGCTCTTCGTGGACGGCCAGCCTTCGTTCATGCCCGGCGATCTCTCGACCGCCGTCGCCGGGCTTTCGGACTTCATTCGAAAAGCGCATCGCGTCGGCATCACGAGCTACACCGATGCCCTCGTCCCCGCCGACTTGGCGTTCGCCTACTGGTGGCTCGACCTCGAATCCGAGGGAATGCGCGTCAATCTGCTGCTCGACGGAAAGGACATGAAGAGCGTCGACCGGCTGATGCGAGCGCGGAACGCCTTGGCGTGGTTCGGACTCAACCCCGTCGACACTTCGTGGCTTCGTGCCGGTGGTGTGAAGCGCTTTCACGGCCATTCCCTGTCGGGTCGAACGGCGCGGCTCTTCGAGGCATATAGCGATCGCCCGGGCTACTTCGGAGAAGAACCGCAAGTCGCGCAAGCCGAACTCGATCGGGAGATCGCGAAGATCCACGAGCTGGGTCTGCAGGCGGCGGTGCACGCCAATGGCGACTACGAGATCGACATGGTGTTGGCCGCGATCGAGCGCGCCGTTGCGAGCGCGCCTCGAGATCATCGACATCGCCTCGAACACGCATCGGTGATGAATGGCGCATTGCTCGAGAAGGCGCGAGACCTCGGTGTCGTGATCGCGCCCCATTCCTACATCTACGAAAAAGGACCGATGATCGAAGCCTACGGAGAAGCACGCTGGCCGCGTATGTTCGCGAATGCGTCGATCCTCGAATACGGCATCCCCAACGCGGCGAATTCGGACTTCCCCGTTTCGGGCCTTTCACCTTGGCTTCGCATCCAGAGCCTCGTCACGCGAACCAGCAGAGCGGGAAAGACCTATGGCGCCGAGCAGCGCATCACAGTGGATCAGGCCCTCCATGCGTACACCATGGGCGGGGCCTATGCGTCGTTTGAGGAAGACGTGAAAGGATCGATCACGTCGGGCAAGTACGCCGACTTCGTGGTGCTGTCTGATGACCCGCACGACGTCGAACCCAACAGGCTCAGCGAAGTCGCCGTTCTTGCGACCTACGTTGGTGGCAAGCTGCGGTACGAGTGAGCGATCCGGGAGCACTCTGGGTTCGATCACACGTCGGCACGATCGGAAGACCGCGCCGCCCCAACAGAACCGACGTTGTCTCGGGCAGTTCCGGCTGCAGATGCACGTGACGCGCGGACCTGACCGCCGCAGCTCGAGCGAGTCTCTGCGTGGCTGAATGTGCCGGCTCGGTGAGGTCCGCCATGCGGTCCACTGAGAACCGAGTCTTTATGTCTCAAGGCAGAAAGAACGACAGGCTGACAATATTCTGACACTGGGCCGGCTTCCTGATGGCATAATGCGTCGAGAGACACTCAAAGCACGCTATTCGCGATCCTGTGGTCGCATCACAGAATCCTGCCCCATTCGTCCTGATTGACTGGCGTTGGTACGTCAGGCTCGGGCTTCGATCTCGATAAGGAAGATTGCCGATGATTCGTCACATCTCGTTCGTCTGTGCTCTGTTGCTCGCGCTCATCTTGCCTGGATTCGTATCGGCCGCCTCGATCTCACTGAGCTTGAATCTTGACTTCAATGATTCGAGTGACTTCGGCTCGGGTGGCGATTGGACCGTTGTCGCAAAGGCAGATGAGGAGGGGATTGCTGGCATTGTTCTTGCCCTGGACGACTCGACACTGAACTTTGCCCCGGGGACTGGATTTCTTACCCCAGCAGGGTTTGAGATTGCGGTGTCGGCAGTTTTCGGTCTGCGGAGGGAAATCGTCTTGGCCGATGATCTCACGGACCCGACACTCGACGTGGGCGTTATCGGCGGCACCTATCCGTCAACTTATGTCGACGATCCGAGCCTCACTCTCTTTGGTGCGAGTTCCGATCTGGGATCTTTCACGGGTGGAGTCGAGCTTGCCACGGGCTCCTTCGATCCCGGTGATGTCCCCGCTTGGTTCAATGATGGTTCGGACTTCTCCGAGGGCAATCTCTTCGACACAACGGCCTCGGCCTTCGGTCCGATCGACACCACCACCACGACCCGCTATTTGGCACCTCGCGCAGGATCTCCGGTTCCCGAGCCCTCCGCCGCCATCGTCTTCGCCTTCGGCGCGCTCATCGTCGGAGGAGTGGTGCGCCGTGGGGTCTGATCACCTGCTCTCCTGAGATCGAGGACCACCGGGGCTCTAGTCTTGCCGATCGTGTGCACTGAGAATCGCAGGGGGGCAGGTCAACAGCGTGGTATGGTCGGGAATCGGGATCTCCACTTCGAGCATGTGGGCCAGGGAACGAAGGAAGCCCTCGGTCTGCCGGAGTGGAAGGTGAAAGACCATGCGGATCGTCAGGGCCGCTTCAATCGCGATGTTCGCGTAGATGCGCCGGCCGCCGGGTTTCCCGCTGGGTGGAGCCCTCCAGGAGTCGAGGGCATCGTCGGAAAGCCAGACGGCAAGGTCTCCGCGTCTTCGTAGACTCACCTCGTACTCACGCCAGTTTCGCACCCGATATTGAAACTTGGCGTGCTTGTAGTGGCTGCGTTTCGGATACTTCATGGGCGGCGCGACTCCGGATCGGGGCTTCATCTCCATGATGCACCGGGATCAGGAGCCATGCACCAACGCCGCCCCAACGTGGGACAGTCAGATGTGCTTCGAGCGTGGCCGGCTCGAATCCCGCCGATTGTCTCGCAGAGTTACCTGGTCCAGCGTGAAATCGATGTCCTGCTCAGTGTTGTCGCGGCTCAGGCTGAACCGGATCGATGCGCCGGCCGCGGCCCGCCGCTGGCTCATGGCCGCAATCACGTGGGACGGCCCTGAGGACGCCGGGGTGCACGCCGCACCCGCGGCCACGACAATGCCACGATTCCCGAGGCGCCGAAGCAGCTCGATGGGGTCGACTCCGGGAAAGGCGATGTTGCTCGTGTTGGGCAGGCGGTTCGTCCGGCCGCCGTTTGCCACCGCGGTCGGACAAGCAGCCAGAATGCCTTGCTCCAGCCTATCGCGCAGCGCGCCAATCCACCTGGTCTGCGCCTCCATACGTGCCAGTGCCAGCTCGCAGGCGGTGCCAAGCCCAACGATGTAGGGCACGTTCTCAGTGCCACCACGTCGCCCACCCTCCTGTTTGCCACCCAGCAGCAGGGCGCTCAGCTTGACGCCCCTCCGGACATAGAGCACCCCGATCCCCTTGGGCGCGTGTAGCTTGTGCCCCGACAGGGAGAGCATATGGACCGGGGTCCTCCGCAGGTCGACTGGCACCTTTCCCACTGCCTGAACGGCGTCGGTGTGCATGAAGCTACCCGATTCATGCACCAGCTCGGCGATCTCCGGAATCGGGAACAGCACGCCAGTCTCATTGTTAGCGGTCATGATGCTCACCAACGCCGGTCCAAGCGCCAGGGCCGCTCTGAGCTGGTCGAGATCGAGCTGACCGTCCGTGTCGACTCCGAGCTCAATGAGCCGATGTCCTTGTCTGGCCAAACGACGGCAGGGCCCCAGAACGGCTGCGTGCTCCACCCGCGTGGTGATCAGGTTCAGCTTGCGTCCGGCGGCTTCGACTGCGCCCCAGATCGCCGTGTTGTTGCTCTCGGTCCCGCAGCTTGTGAACACGATCTCCGAGGTCTCAGCCCCAATGAGCCGGGCAACCTGGGCCCGCGAGCACTCCATTTCCACGGCCACCTGGCGGTTGGAGGCGTGGCCGGTTGACGGGTTGCCCCAATGCTCGGTGAAGAAGGGCATCATCGCCGCTACTACCTCGGGTGCCACAGACGTGGTGGCATTACTGTCGAGGTAGATCTTCCTCACCTCGTGGACTCACCCTGTTCGAGGATGTCCCAGACCATGCCGGCCGTGGCGCCGGTCAGGCGGCGGCAGTCGATCATCAACTGCTGCTCACCAAACCGCTCGAGGATGGCCGCGCAGTTGCTGGAGCCGTGCTCCTCGATGAACCGGCGGCGCAGGGCTGCGGCTGCCCGGTAGGCCGGAGCTGGGTCACCCCCGGGCTCGGGCCTGCCTCTCAGGTAACCGATCGCGACCAGTGCCCCGGTCAGGGCTCCGCACACGTCCTCGTGGGTACCCCCGATTCCGCCGCCAAAGGCGGTGGCGATTCTGGGGATGTCCTCGCACTGCTTCTCAGCGCGAAGCTCCATGAGGGCCTTGAGGATCGCTTCAGCGCAATGGAGCTGACCGTCCATGTACGCGAAGGTCTTCTGCTCCAGCTCAGCTTTCCCAGCGGCTTTGCCTACGATCTTGTCTGTCATATCGGGTTTCCTTCCTTACCGTGCGGCCTTGGACTACTGCCAACTAATCGAAAATCAGGATAATGACGGTTTACTTTCGGGTAAAACGATTTATCCTGGCCCTATTGATCGGATTTTCCGATAATGAGAGCCCTATATGGAGCTAAAGCAGCTCAAGACCTTCACGACCGTCGCCCGGCTGCTCAGCTTCCACACCGCCGCAAGGGAGCTGCACTTCGCCCAATCCACGGTGTCTGCCCAGGTCAGAGACCTCGAGGCGGAGCTCGGGGTCCGCCTGTTCGAACGACTGGGACGACGGATCCTACTGACCGATGCGGGCGAGCGGCTGCTGGAGTACGCCCAGAAGATGCTCGACCTCGACCAGGAGGCTCAGGCCGAGCTCGGCCGAGCAGCCGCGACCGAGGGATCGCTCACCATCCGGGTGCCAGAGAGCTTCTGCGCCCATCGCCTTCCACCGGTAATCGCCCGGTTTCGCCAGGCTCTGCCCAGGGTGCGGCTCAGCTTCACGACCTGTACCCACGAAGGCCTGGAGAAGGACCTACGGAAGGGAGTCACGGACCTAGCCTTCCTGCTATCCAACTCCATGCGAGCCGGGGACCTCGAGGTGGAGCCTCTGGCCAAGGAACGACTCGTGCTAGTAGCGGCGCCTGGGCACCCACTGGCCGCCGAGGACCGACTCGACCTCACATGCCTGGCCGGAGAAACCCTGCTGATATCCACAACTGACTGCAGTTATCTTCGTATCATCAACGGGATTCTGGCCAAGCAGGGGATCACGCCGGGTATCGTTCTGACCTTCAACAGCATCGCTGCGATCAAAGAGTGCGTGGCCGCGGGCCTGGGTCTGACCGTCATTCCCGCGGTGGCAGTCGAACAGGAGCTGCGCGCCGGTAAGCTCGTGGCCCTGCCCAACGACCCGAGGGCGTCGGAGGTGACCAGCCTGATGATCTGGCACCGGAAGAAGTGGCTATCCCCCATCCTGGTCACGTTCCTGAACATCACCCGCGAGCTCCTCGGCGGCTCGGGGGATAGGCATCACAAGCGGGTCTGCGCGACGTCCGATAGCGAAGGAACTGTAGATTCCAACGGGGAGATCGGGGACGGAGACCTCTGATTGTCTACGGAACCGGGGGAGGTCCATCTGCGGCCTCTAAGTGTCCACGAGACCGGGCTTGGTTTCTAGCGGTCATTGCAACACTTGACGGATTCAATGATATGGATTCGGTGGAGGTGTTTCGATGGCAGCGAGACGGATTCGAGGTGTGCGGCTGATGGCGGGCTGATTCTGGCGGCTGTTCATGGCACACCTCGTGGCGCACCTTGTCTAGATTGACAATCCCAGCCATACCTCTAACAAGCCAATTCGCGTCCCGGAGCTGAGCGACTCGAGACCCCATTCAGTAATGGTACCTGGTATCGAGGCAGAGAAGAGCGGGCGATGGGGGCGCTGCGCCCACACGGGAAGGAGCTGTCACCGCTGAGCTATGCTCCAGCCTGAGGCCAAACCGGCGGGCCCGTCTGCTGACCGGCCGAGAAGAACAAGACGATGAATCGCGTCCGGCCACTGAGCTTTCTGCTTCCGCTACTGCTGCTGGCTACCTGCGCGAGTGCCCCGTCCACGGGTTCGCGTGGGCGAGGCGACGGGGCGGCGCTGGCGGAGGCCGTTCACGGCAAGCAGACCGAGACCGTAAGGCTGCTACTCGAGGCGGGCACGAGCCCCGACCTCCCGGATCAGAACGGCGAGACACCCCTCATCCGGGCGGTCCACGACGGAAGCACGAGAATCGTCGACCTGCTGCTCCAAGCGGGGGCCGACCCCAACGCAACGAATCAGAACGGCGAGGCACCGCTGATTCGCGCGGTGCACGACAAGAAGCCGAGGATCGTCGAGCTGCTCCTCGACGCCGGAGCGCTGCCCGACTCTCCGAACCAGAACGGGGAGCCGGCGCTGGTGCGGGCGGTGCGCGACAAGCAGGTGGAGATCGTCCGGCTGCTGCTGACGCACCGAGCGGATCCCAATGCGCGCGACCAGAACCAGCGCCCCGTCCTGGTGCGGGCCGCCAAGAACCACGACATCGAGACGGTGAGGCTGCTCGTGAGCTTCGGAGCGCACCCCGGTGAGGCGGATTCGAACGGGAAGACCGCCACGAGCGTTGCCGTGAAGAACGACGACCAGGAGATCTTGAAAATCCTGCTCGAGCCGATGCGCCGCGAGTCCCTGCCATGGGCCAAGCGTTCTAATCCGAGGGTCGACAGATCGACGCTGCGACCGACCGCGGCGGGGCCCGTGGAGGGGTCGTACGCGCGCGCGGGAGAGACCGACTCGTTCTACAGCAAGCGGATCGCTGTGGTGATCGGAATCAACCAGTACCAGCATTGGCCGGCGCTCGAGGGGGCGACGTCCGATGCACGCCGCGTATCCGAGACCTTCCGTAGGCTCGGCTTCGACGAGGTCATCGAGGTCTACGAAGAAGAGGCCACGCGGGTGAGGCTCCTGACGCTCCTGGGCAGCGAGCTAGCCCAGAAGACCGACTCGCGCTCGCTCGCGATGATCTACTTCGCGGGCCACGGCCAGACGGAGACACTGCCCAGCGGCCAGAAGCGCGGCTATATCATCCCGGTGGACGGCGATCTCGAGCAGGTCTACGCGACGGCGATCTCCATGGATCGACTGCGCGACCTGTCGAACCGATTGCCGGCACTGCAGGTCTACTACGCGATGGACTCCTGCTACTCCGGCCTCGGCTTCGTACGCGGAATCTCGCTGATCGGCAACGGAGACGGCTATCTCAAGAAGGTCAGCTCCTTGCGCTCGGTGCAGATGATCACGGCGGGCCTCGACGGCGAGATGGCAGTCGAGATCGGGGGCCAGGGGCTCTTCACGACCTATTTTCTGCGCGCCCTCTCCGGCGAAGCCGACTTCGACTCGGACGGCTACGTCACCGCAAGTGAGATTGGCACCTATGTTCGGCCCCAGGTCTCGAGCGCCTCGCGAAACCGCCAGACGCCGCAGTTTGGCACGCTCGAGGGGCAGGGTGAGATCGTGCTCCCGGTCCTGGGCGAAGGACGGTGACGGCGGGGGAGGGCGTTGGTGCATGAATAGGAAGCCTGCAACAGCTCCCCCACTCCCATGATCTTCGTCGGGCGCCGCGACGAAGCAGAGCTTCGCAAGTGCTTCGTCAGCGAAGTTGACTCGCGATCGGGAAGGACTCTGGCCTGCCGAGTACCGTCATCCGATTCAGAATGATCCTCATTCAGGCCCCATCGCCAACATTCTTCTCCGCCTCGATACCGGGTAGCATTGCTGAAAAGGGGGCTTGATTCGCTCAGCCCCTGGCAGATCGATCTCGAGGCGGAGTTCGCCGAGACCCTCTCCATCGCAGGTGGCCCCTACACCTGGAGCTTCCGATCTCGTGACAGTCCTTTTGCGTCGCAGTTCCGAAGGGACATCGTCTCAGTGGATGGCATGTTGCGCCTCCGCGGAGATGACAACCGGCCGCTGCGGAGAGCCGGTGGGAGCGAGCGGCCGTACCGGCGGCGACAAGCTGACTGCGGACACCTTCTGCGGGGGCATCGGCGGGTCGGCGCTCGGGGCTGCAATCCCACGGAGAGCCAATTCACGGAGTGTCGCGTCAGCCTCGCACAAGAAAGGGGAGAAACTTCGTCACAATCGGGAATGGCGGACGACTACCTACTCATAGGGAAGGGCCGGAGGGAGTGGTCATGCGCCCGCAGACTAGATTGCGCTATCGGTGGCATCTTGCGACGAGGACAACGGGCGATCGGGCCGTCTTCAGCATATTGGCTTCAATCATACTCGCCGCCAGCTATGTGTTTGCCACGCCCGCAAGCGCAGCTTCGCTACTGCCCAGCCCACTGGAAATCGTCGATCAGGTTAGCCAGACAGACTACCAACATTACCTCGACGACAGGCTCTATACGCGAACCGGAGACAACCGGGGATCGGGGCCGGAGCACGATCTGGCCCGCGCAAGCATCTATTCGGAGCTCGAGAGCTTTGGACTCGAAACGAGTCTGCAGTCCTCTACCGATGGTTCTGGATACATAAGCAATGTAGTTGGGGTCCACTACGGTATGACCCGCCCCGACGACATCTACATCCTTGGCGCGCATTACGACTCCGTCTCGAACCCCGGGGCAGACGACAACGCAAGCGGAGTCGCTGGCGTGCTCGAGGCAGCCAGCGTCCTGAGCCAGTATGAGTTCGAGGCTACCTTGATCTTTCTTGCCTTCGACCGCGAAGAAGTGGGCTTGCAGGGGAGCAGCTTGTACGCGAGCGCTCATCAGTACGACAATATCCTCGGCATGATCTCGATGGACATGATCGCCTACAACAGCGACATCTACTACAACGTGGCCGGGATCGCCGGAAGGGATAGCTCGATGCCGCTGAAGAGCGCGCTGGCAGACGCAATCAGTCTCTACGGAAATGGCCTATCCCCAGACATCCGAGGGCGCATGGGCAGGAGTGACCACGCCTCCTTTGAGCAATACGGGTTTCAGGCCGCATTGTTGATAGAGGCTTCGGCGAGGAGCAACCCCCACTACCACAGGCTGAGTGACACCGTTGATACGCCGGGCTACATCGATTACGAATACGCCACAAACATGGTGCGCTCATCGGTGGGTTACTTCGCAACAGCCGCGGTGCCGATACCCGAGCCGAGCACGGTACTCCTGTTGGGGGTGGGCCTGATCATCCTGAAGATGCGTGCCCGACGATGATCTCGAAGCCAAGGAAGAAGCGGCTTTGTGAGAAGGCTGAGATTGGAAGTGTGATATTACGAATCAAGCCAGAAGTTGTTGACTAGCGTAGCTTCTCCCGTAGCGCCTCGTGTACGTCGGCGAGACATTTCGGACAAGAGATGGCTTCCGCCAAGACGGTGCCCGGCCTGTGACCTGTTCCCCGCGCCTCAGCCCCGGTGAGCCAGGACCACTCGGAGGACAATCGACTTCGGCGAGGGGCCGGGGGCGACGACGGGCCCGCGGCAGTCGAGCCGTTGGCCCGCCGTGGGTCTATTCCCCACCACACGGATCGACTTGTCACAAGCCGAGAACCCGACACTTCTATCTCGGACTGACAGGAGCCGGTACGCAGTCCGAATCTCCTATGCTTCTCACTCGTGATGGGCGTACGATGGGTGTGGGGATGCTCTCTGACTCGTGGAGGGTGACAGAATGCCCGTTACACAGCCCATTCGGGCGCTTATTCGGCTCGTCTCTTGCGTCACTACTACATCCGTGTTCGTGTTCGCACTCTCGTGGGGCGCCGCAGCCGAGATCACGGAGATCATCGACTCGACCGGCGCCGGCATCGGGATGGGCTTCGGAGGCCCCCATGGTGCAGCCGCGGATTCCAGCGGCAACGCCTATGTGGCCGGAGGCGACACCGACAACGTCTTCAAGATCACGCCCGGCGGCACGATGACGGAGATCATCGACGGGGCCGGCGACGGTCTCGGAAACCCGTTGAATCACCCAACGGGTGTCGCCGTGCATCCCACCAGCGGCAACGTCTATGTGACCGGGTCTTGGTCCAACAACGTCTTCAAGATCGACGCACCGGGCACGTGCAGTACGGGCGGCACGCCATGCACGATCACGGAGATCATCGACTTCGACTCCGACGGCACGAATCATCTGGCCACACCTCTTCGTGTCGCCGTGGATTCCAGCGAGAACGTCTATACGACCGGGCTCGATAGCGACAACGCCTTCAGGATCGCGACACCGAGCACGTGCAGCACGGGCGGCACGCCGTGCACGATCACCGAGATCATCGAGTGGAGCGGCGACACTTCCGGGAACTTCTTGGAAAACCCCATAGGAGTCGCCGTGGATTCTAGCGGCAACGTCTATGTGGCGGACACCACACACCACAACGCCTTCAAGATTGCGACGCCGAGCACGTGCAGCACGGGCGGCACGCCATGCACGATCACGGAGATCATCGACGGGACCGGCGACGGCGCCGGGAACACCCTGAATACAGCCTACGGTGTCGCCGCGGATGTCATTGGCAACGTCTATGTGACCGGGCATCAGAGCGACAACGCCTTCAAGATCGACCTACCGGGCACGTGCAGCACGGGCGGCACGCCATGCACGATCACGGAGATCATCGACTCGGACGGCGACGGCGGCGGGAGCACCCTGGATGGATCCTTACACATCACAGTGGATGACAATGACAACGTCTATGTGATCGGGATTTATAGCAACAACATCTTCAAGATCGATCCCGGCGGCGCGATCACAAAGATCATCGATGAGACCGGTGACGGCGCCGGGAACACCTTGGAAGGACCTTACGATGTCGCCGTGGATTCCAGCGGCAACGTCTATGTGGTCGGGGACACCAGCGACAACGCCTTCGAGATCACTCCGGAACCTGTCTACAGCGCCGTGCCCTCCGCCCCGATCATCTTCAATACCACTAGTACGATTTCGGCAGGCAACACGTACGAGTTCACACTGCAGGGCACCCCCTCGATCAGTCTCGACAAGGATCCGATCGCCGGCAGTGTCCAGGCCTCGTCCGCCACCGTCACCGTTTCGATTGGACCCAACGTCGCTGGCTTCTCCGACTTCTCGGTCACGTCGGGCACCGGTCAGTTCAATTCCTACCTGTGGGATGCCGTTTCGATCCCCTCTTCCACCGTCACCGTACTGTCCGGTACGGGATCGGTCGACTGGGCCACGGGAGCCATCGACTTCCAGGGCAACGTCCACGTGGAAGCCGTGGGCTTCGTTAGCATCAACGCCCACGCCTTCGGTTCAGCAACGATGGTAGTTCCCTCCTCTCAAGCACAAATCGAAACCACTTCCCAGGCCATCGAGCTAGCCGACCCCTATCTTGTTGTGCCGTCAACTGGCACGCTGGCACTCTGGGCGATCGCGTGCGGTTTGCTTCTGGCGGGGACGGTGGTTCTGGCGATGCGGTCGCGGGAATCGCCCCGGGCCTGACTTCGCCCGGCAAGACCGCAGCGAGACGGCAGCGTCTGCCCGTTCTGGCTGGGCGGTCTCGAGTTGAGACTTCGAGCTCGTGATTCCAGCCGAGCATCGGCGGGATCCGTACGAGCTGCTCGGTCTGAGGATTCGGTTCGAGGGCAAGCCGGTCGCATCGCGAGCTGTCAGCGGCTGTGCTCTCCACAGGATCGTGGGAACCATCCCTCCATTTGGACCTCTGTCGGTCATCGCGGTGAGGATACGCTCGCTTCTCTTCTCTTGGTTCTTCGGAGGGGCGAAGCAGCGTATTCTCGCCGCATGGCTTCGTAGTTGACGGCCTCCTCTTGCCATCGGATCAGAAGTCGTCGGAACCGATTCGACGACGAGCGCCTTCGTCTCGTCCTTGCGCGACTGGTGTGCAACGTGTAGCCCCAATGTCGAACCAGGAGTCGTGTGTCGGCGTAGTCGTAGCCGTTGTCTACACAGACGTGTTTCTTCCTCCCCCTCCCACCGGGGGGCTTCGGGCTAGGGCGCCGAATCGCGAAGCTCTTCAGAGTGGGCTCGACGAGCCGCTCGACATTCTACTGACGGCCCGTTCGAAGGACGTAGAGAATCCCATCTAAGACCCGGCGCCGATCGACGCGAGGCCTACCGCTCTGTCTTCCGGGCCCGCGTTGGGGCCGCTTTCGAGGCGCCGCGCCCCCCTCGCCCCGTTCTTCTCCGGCCCGATACCGGGTAGCATTGCTGCAAAGGGCCCTGGAGTTGCCTGGTCTCGTGGAGCGTTTTGGCGAAGCGGCAACTTGAAAACGAGCCGGAGTGTCAAGGCTGTCTCGATCGCGTGGTCGGAGAACTTCCGCTGCTGGTGGACTTCGTCACGTTGCACGGTGCTGCCGTGCAACGGCAGCACCTGCCCGCCTCGTCTGCCGGATGGTTCGGGCTTCCAGGCGTCCGTCGCGCCTGTTTCGATCCATGGTGTGACGGTGCCTCGCTGCACGAGAGTTCGGTCGTACTCAGCGCAGTTTCCGACTCGGTACTTCGTCTTGTACTTGGGATGCACTCTCGACTTCATGCCCAGATCGTGATCCAACACCCCCAGCTTCGCCAATTGGCCCGACGTTGATCGCCTCTGACCTGTGATTCATGCACCAACGCCCCTCTTGACTGCCAGGCCGACCATTCCGATGCCTAGAAGCAGGGCGGTGCTTGGCTCGGGCACCACTGTTGCTGGACGAACAGCCCATGCACGGCCGTAGTTACCCTTGCCGTAACGTTCCTGGTAACCCCATCCGAAATCAACTGCCCATGCATAGAGGTCATTCGCGCCATATTCTGTTTCAGACCAGTACACGTACGCTTGCAGATTATCAAATGGGGAAGTGTTGCTCAGTCCCCAACCGGGCTGATCAGGAACACCGGAAGTGCTGAAGTTGCCCACATTCCCCAGCTCCGTATAGAACATGTAGGACAACCAACTATTGGGGCTGGTAATGTTATAGCCCCTGTCAGTAGAACCATCGTAATCATAGAGATAGCTATAAGCGCTTCCGTTGACAGGAAGTGTTTCCGGTAGTTGCCAGTCGCTGTAACCGAGATAGTTGTTGGTGTTGATATCATCAATCCAGGCCAGTGACTGCGCCCACGTCATCCATCCGTCGGAATCATAGTTCGTTGTATAGGCAGTATCCGCGTCCTTGAGCCACATCAGGCTCGAGCCGTCGTTCCTAAGTTGGGTGACGGTGCCGTCAAGGTTGTCAACGAGTGTGGCTTGAGCCGTGGCGGCCATTCCCACGGCCGCCATCATACAAGCGGTGATACAGTGAATCCTGGTCCTCATGCTCCCTCCCCTCGCCATGATCCGGCGCTGCCCGGGTCGCCCACGGTGACCCAGTCGATGGTGACCGCCGAGGCCGAGTGGACGGGCGACCAGGCGGCTGACGAGAGCAGGAGCAGGGCAGTGGAGATTGGCATCTGAAACTTCCCCTGGCTTTAAGTGTTGTTGTGCACCAAGGGAAGCCGGCGCAGCAGAGCCGCGCGGCCCTTCCCAAGGCGCGAGCATCGTGTCATGACGGCGTGGTGCAAGTCAAGAGAATAGGCTTGGAGGAAGCAACGACCGTCTGCACTGATAAGACCATGGCCATGGGCTGTACGCTGGCCTGGCCGCGTGACCCACACGAGTGATATGCAAGATCATTGCTTCGAAAGGAGGCGTTGGTGCATGGCTCGAAGATGACTGCGGGCCGATCGTTTGTGCCACTCGCGTCGGCCGCATCTGCGAATTGAGCGGATGTTCCGATTCCTCTCCTTCAGTGCGGCCGACGGTCTGGCCGGCCCCTCCATACTGGTACCAGCCTCTGAGTTAGATTCCCGGCCGGGAATCGACTGGAGGCGAGATGAAGCGGGCGCGTTTTTCTGAAGAGCAGGTCATTGGGATTCTGAAGGCAGCAGAGTCGGCGGGGAACATTCGAGATGTGTGCCGCGAGCACAATA
>JAJDAO010000040.1 GCA_029261835.1 Deltaproteobacteria bacterium
CAGTGAAGCCAAGAGCGAATTCCTCGCCAATATGAGCCATGAAATCCGCACGCCCATGAACGGCGTCATCGGCATGACCGGTATTCTTCTCGAAACCGACCTGTCGAAAGAACAGCGTGAATATGCAGAAACAGTGCGCAACTCAGCCGATGCCCTGCTGACGCTTATTAACGACATTCTTGATTTCTCCAAAATTGAAGCTGGAAAGCTTGAACTCGAATACATAGACTTTAACCTGCAAACCATGCTGGATGAAGTCGCAGACTTGCTTGCCTTTAAAGCTGAAGAAAAAAAATTGCATTTCACAAGTTTTCTCCATCCTGACATTGACCCTTTTGTTAATGGAGACCCGGGCAGAATAAGACAGATCCTCATCAACCTCACCAACAATGCCATTAAATTTACGAAACAAGGAGAAGTCGCCATTAAAGGTGAGTTGCTGCATGAAAATGAGCAGGAAATCCGGGTCATGTTCAGCGTTATAGATTCCGGAATCGGTATACCGGAAGAGGCGCAAAAAAAACTTTTCAATTCGTTTTCACAAGTCGATACCTCCACAACGCGCAAGTTCGGCGGCACCGGTTTGGGGTTGGCCATCTCAAAGCAACTGGCTGAAATGATGGACGGTGAAATTGGCGTAGAAAGTGAAGCAGGCAAAGGCGCAACTTTTATGATGACCCTGCCACTAAAAAGACAACCTCTGGAAAGCAGAATGCACACGCTGCCAATGGTTGAACTGGCGGGCAAACGAATTCTAATTGTTGACGACCATAAAAGCAATCGTGACATTTTACGCCTGCAATTGCAATCCAGGGATTGCACCACTGCAGAAGCGCAGGATGCAGCCACCGCTTTGACACTTTTACGGCAGCAAGCAAAACCCTTTGATGTTGCTATCATTGACATGCAAATGCCGGAAATGGACGGCGAGTCCCTCGGGAAAACAATCAAAAAAGATGCGACCATAAAAGATACGATTCTTATCATGCTCACCTCCATGGGGCAGAGTGGTGACGCCTGGAAAATGCATGAAATCGGATTCCAGGCATACCTGAACAAACCGGTAAAACCAGGGCAGCTCTACGACTGCCTGAGTACTGTACTCGGCCAAAAAGAAAGTGGGGGAAAAAAACACCCCATCATCACCGAACACAATCTCAATGAGCAAAAGAAGCTCAACGCCAAGATTCTCGTCGCTGAAGACAACATTGTCAACCAGAAAGTAGCGACAAAGATGCTCACCAAATTGGGTTGCCGCGTCGATTGTGTGGCCAACGGCCAGGAAGCGGTCGATGCAGTGGTGGCTATCAAATACGACATGGTTCTTATGGACTGCCAAATGCCTGAAATGAATGGTTTTGAGGCTACTGCTGCGATACGTGAATGGGAAAAGCATACCAAAGAGTCAAAAAAACGACCCCTTGACACAGAGTTTCGAATCCCCATCATAGCGTTAACAGCCAACGCCATGCAGGGAGACAGGGAAAAATGCATTGAAGCCGGCATGGATGATTACCTTTCCAAACCCATTGATACTGAAAAATTGCGGGAGATTGTGGAAAAATGGACACATGAGTCAGAATACAACTCTGTAAAAAACGAGATTACCATCGTTAATGAAAGCTCAGTTTCCAGCCTTAAATTAAGGTAAAAACATTAGGACTGAAGTCAAAAGGCCGCAGACCCCGTACCAAATCTTGCTGCCGTCGCCTGCGCTGACAACGGCAATGGTCAGAATTTGCAAGCTTTGCTGCGTGCGAGCATCCTTGTTTAATTGATCAAAAAATCGAACCAACCCAGCTTTTTAGAAACAATACTACGTTACAAACAGAAGTCTGTGCGCAAGTATTCAAAAATGGTGGATAGAAAGATACCCCGGCGACGCCTCGGCAGGCTGGCAAGATCCGGAAATATCCTCTGGTAATTCTCTCCCGTCTGCATCTCAAGGTTCAGGCGTAAACAGTCGATAATTGCATGGGTAACAGCGTATTACGAGTCAGCCGAATCCAGAGTCGAACTTTGATAAAAACAAGCATTTGAATGGCAAGTGCAGCTAATGCCGAGAATTAACCTGAATTATACGAATAATTATGGCATAAATTAAATGGGCGCAAACCTGAAGGACCGTAAGGATAATATGGCCAGAGTGCTCATCGTAGATGATATTCCTGATAGTGTGAAACGGTTGGGCTACTATCTCAAAGACGAAGGTTATGATGTCTTGATGGCTGACAGTAGTCAGGAAGCCATGGAAGTGGTGCAAAGAGAATTGCCGGATGTGATTTTGCTAGATATTAAGCTGCAGGAAATGAATGGTTTTGAGGTGTGCCGCAGACTCAAGGCAGATGAAAGACTTCAGGATATTCCGGTCATCATGGTCTCGGCGCACGGGGCCGACAATGCCATCATTAAGGGTCTCGACGCCGGGGCCCAAGACTGCGTGACAAAACCGTTTAGTTTTCCAATTGTCGCGGCCCGTGTGTGGTCCGCTGTACGAATTAAAAAAACAGACGACCTGTTGGAAGCGGTCAGACGGTCTGAAATGAGATTCCGTGCACTTTGCGAATCCACCAGCGACGCCATCATGATGCTTGATGACAAAGGCTTCTTCGCCTGCAACCCAGCGACCTTGTCAATGTTCGGAGTCACCACCGAAAAAAAATTCTGCTCTATTCATCCGGCAGACCTGTCACCGGCCCGGCAGCCTGACGGCGCGAACTCCCTGACAGCAGCCAATGAGCAGATCAAAACGGCCAGAAAGGAAGGGAGTCATCGTTACGAATGGGTTCTTAAACGATACGATACGGGCGTGGATTTCCCGGCAGAGGTACTGCTCTCCAGCATGAATCTGGATGGCAGGCAGGTTTTTCAGATCACGGTCAGGGAGGCCACGAAACGTAAGCAAGTGGAGAATGCCTTACCTGAAGGCGAGAGCATGTACCGTACTTTATTTAATCAAATCGCTGACCCCATCTTTATCTTTGACAAGGAAACACACAAATTTGTTGATTGTAACGATGCAGTTGCCAGAAATTATGGTTATACACCGGACGAGATAAAATCCATGACGCCGTCGGATCTCCATCCACCCACGGATCATGAAAGAGTTAAACGGCATATCAATGTAAAAAACATTGATATGCCTAACATTTATACGCATATCACAAAAGACGGACGAACACTGCACGTCGAAATTCTAACTAATGAGATGGAGTATCAGGGTAGACAAGCATGGCTCAGCATCGTCCGGGATATCACCGAGCGTAAGCGGGCGGAGGAGGCGCTTCGTGCGGCCAAAAAAGTCGCCGAAGCTGCCAGCCAGACAAAGAGCCATTTTTTGGCCAATATGAGCCACGAAATCCGTACGCCGATGAATGGCGTTATGGGCATCACCGAACTTTTACTCGACACCGATCTCTCAGATGAACAGAAGGAATACGCAGAAATCATCATGAGGTCTTCCGATTCATTACTGGCAATCATCAATGACATTCTGGATTTTTCCAAAATTGAAGCCGGTAAACTGCAAATTGAACCGATCCCATTCGACTTGAAGCAAAACCTGGCAGAGGTTACTTTGCTGACAAACGCCAAAGCAGACGCAAAAGGGATTGAACTGGTGACACGCTACGAGCCTGACTTACCTGAAAGGCTAATAGGAGATCCAGGTCGGATCCGGCAGATCATAACCAATCTTGCGGGAAATGCCATCAAGTTTACGGAAAAAGGGAACGTACTCATCTCCGTCAAACAAACCGATTCTGCTGAGAATCGCGTGACTTTAGAAATATTGGTGCAGGACACAGGCATTGGTATTCCCCAGGACAAGCTTGAGCACATTTT
>JAJDAO010000041.1 GCA_029261835.1 Deltaproteobacteria bacterium
ATCTATAATCGGAATTTTACCCGTTCTCCTGTACCTTATCCTAAGGGCACTCAGTTGATAAAAGGAGATCGCAATAATCCTGAGGATTTAAGGAGGTTATTCGATAAAGAATTTGATGTTGTTTTTGATATTAGTGGTTATACACCGAAACACGTTGAACCGATTGCCCTAAAATATCGTTCTCGTATCGGACATTACATTTTTTGCAGTACACCTTCTGTGTACAAGGTGCCTCCTCCTTCTCCTCTAAATGAAAATGTTCCTCGAATTTTTGATGAAAACACTTATGGTGGTGATAAAGCCTTAGTAGAGGATTTGTTATTGGACCATCATAAAGAAAACCAATGGCCCATAACTATTTTTCGACCCTCAGGTGTTTTTGGGCCATATGGTGCATCTCAAGTAGGATTCGTTTTCTATCGACTAATAAATTCGCTGCCCATACTTATCCTGCCCAAAAATGATTTTCGAGTTAATCTTCTTTTTGTAGAGGATCTTGTTACTGCTTTTTTGTCAGCTATGAATAATCCTATTTCTTACGGAAAGATATACGGACTGGCAGGCGATGACATTACGTCTCCTCTTGAATTCATTGAATTATGTGGTAAAATTTGCACCTATTCACCTATTTTGCATTTTATTAATAACTTGGATTTATATAAAGGCTTTGATGTTGGACTTTCATTTGCACCATCATATGATTTTGTAACCGATTGTCGTAAAGTTAAATCAGAGTTGGGAATGGAATTTACCCCTTTGGACGAAGCTGTAAACAAAACCTTTTTATGGGTGAAGGAGAACCCTTCTCACCTAAAGCACTATGCCTTCCGTGAAGAAAAATATGTGTTAAACAATCTTTCTATTCCAATGTATGCAAAGGGATATTGGAAAGGAGTTGACATGATAAAGGGGTATAGGTCTAAAATAGCCCATATCAAATGGTTGAGAAATAGCTATCGTCATATGGAAAGACTTTTAAATTAGGGAGTATTGTGAAAGTTCAAACTTTGAGTTACTAATTCAACCTAATATCTATTGATGCCTATTCAATTACTTATTATCTGCTATCATGTAATTCAATAAATATTAATGCCACACAAATCATATCCCATAGAGCAAAAACAATGAGGTTAGAAGTGCTTGTACTGACTAGAAAAGAAGGCGAAAGTTTATTAATCGAAAACAACATAGTGCTTACCGTTAAAGAAATAAATTCTAGTCATGTCAAGTTATGCATTAATGATTCGGAAAGTATTACAATAGACAAATGGCAAAGTAAAATAATTGCGGATGGCGTAAAAATAAGTGTTGAAAAAATAAATGGTACCCAAGCCAAACTAGGTATTAATGCACCAGAAAGTATGCATATAGACAGAGAAGAAGCATAAAAGGAAGGTCAAGTTGGAGATGCGTTGTCTTCTAATTAAGGCGTAATTAATCATGCCAAACAATTGTAGCCAGAATAACGACAATGAAATATTCTGAATTTAGAGATGTAGTTAAAAAGCTGATAAATGGTCATTATAAAATGAAAGCTTCCGAATCTGAAATGATAGATTTTGAATCCAAACTTATTGATTATATTGCTGATAGTAATTATAAATTTTATGTCAGAGTTCCATGTGGAGATTGGACTGAAGATGTTAAAATGACCAGTCAGGACTTGCTCAGATTTGTAAGAAAACCTCGTGCAGTAGTAAAAATAGAAAAACTATTGTTTTATAATGATGCTAATAAGACCTTTAGCAACATTTATTACGATGTAAGAGAGCCTGATGAATTTGGTAATTACCCTGAATGTCCAGAAATACCAAAAGAATTTCTTATATCATCTAAATTGTTCCGTATTAGAAAAAATGATTTACCTGATTTATTGGAGGAGATTAAATACGATGACCCTTTTGATTTGAAGGATAAGGAGGGCATGGGAAAAGAAAGAAATGATTCTGCTATTAAACCACAGGAAACAAAATCTATAGAAAAGACATTGTCCTATGATAAAACTACAGGCAAATTCAGATTTAGAGGGACTGACTCAAAAGCAGTTTCAAAAACTTCCAGAGCTAGAAAAAGGAAGATAGCAGAGCAACTTATGGAATGCTGGCAGAAAGGCAAACCTTGTCTACTAAATAAAATAGTAAAAGACCCTACCAAAAAAACTCCTCAGGGTGTGCATGACGATATCTCGGACATAAGAAATATTCTCAAGGAGATATATGTGAACATGCCACAATGTGCCGAAGATGCATACTCTCCCCCAAGCGAAGCTAAACACTTTTACATTATCAATAAGAGCTAGTCTAAATACACACTAGAAAAACTAGAATTACGCAGTACCCCCTTGTTTCATTCCTCTAAAGCCTTTCGAAGCCATTTCCATAGACTAGGAGCACACTAGAACCACTAAATTGACGTATCATTTTTGGTCTCATAAACTCCATGAAAATAAAAAAAACAATATGGAGAATAATAAAAATGATTAAACATGTAATACGGTCAAAAGATGGTGGTGACAAGAATATTTCAATAACACCGCTGAAAGCAATCAGATATCAATGTCTTGAGTGTGTGTGCTGGTCAGCATCTGAGGTCAAAAGATGTACAAGTAAGATTTGTTCCTTATATCCATATCGCTTTGGTAAGGTTCCAGGACACAAAGGCAAGGGAAACGTCAATAATCTTGTTCAAAAGTAATGGAATTTACCGACGTTTTTTGCTCTAGAAACGACGCAAAGTGCTTTTAGGTATATATATTGTCTTTATCGTAATTATTTTATACACATGAGTAGTTATAGTTCAAAATGAATATGATAAATAACAGATTTGGTTGTGAGTAAAGGGGAGAAATAATTAATTACACAATTACAATAAATCAATTAGGGGTAGTTGAATACAACCTGCACTTAAAGACCGACTTGGTGGACTGGGCTATATTGGATTACATTAAAAGGGCACAGCAAGGATATAAGATGGAAAGAATAAAAAGAGATGGTCAAGAACTCGTTTGGATAAATTTTAGACACCTTATTAAATTAATGCCGTTATTAAAAATAAAAAATATTGCAGCCATTTCAAATAGATTAGGCAAACTTCACGATTTAGGACTTATACACAAATATAAAAAACCCGCCTCAGATAAAATGAAGTGTAACCGTGTATATTGTTGTATTTCTAAAAAGGCTGCATCTATAACAGAATTTAGAGGGATACCTATTTTAAATAAAGAGGGGGTGCCCATTTCCAATAAAGATCCTCTTTGTTCAAATAAAGATAATAAGAATACTAATATAAGTAAACTAAAACATAAAGTATCTAAAGATACTTATGAAGCTGAAGCTTCTCCATTAATAAAATCTTCTTTTAGTAAAAAAATAATCAAAGATTGGAATAAAAGAGAAAACACAAAAAAGGTTTCACTTACCAAAAGAACTAAGGTTATTCAAAATATAGAGAAATATATTAAACAACTCAAAGAAGGAACATTTCTTAAAAACAAAGTTTTTAATCCTGATATGTTAAGAATAAATAAAATCCCTTCCAAGATGAAAAAGCTTACTTCAAAACAAATACAACAAATAATTAATAAAATGACTTTATACTTGCGAGAAGGTTATCCTCCAACAAATAAAGCAATAGTGGGTTCATTATCAGAAATGCTATATAGTGCTCATTTTCAATCTTCCTGGTTTTTACAAGCTCTGTATAACCCTCCCAAACCTATACAAGTAAGAGTAAAAGATACTAATCTTAAAACAACTGAATATCTTATTGATCAAATGAAGGACAATTTTGAAGACAGTGATAAAAATAAATTAATTAGGGGCATAAAAACAATAGAGGAATTTGTTAAGAACATTCCAAAAGAGTCCTTAGAGGTGTACATTATAAGATCAGAAGCAGGTTCGACATTTAAAATATGTAAAGAATATATATATTGGTTAGGGTATCAGAACTGGTTAGAGGGAGCTAATGTATCTATTTTGAATACGAATAACAAAGTATGGAAAAGATTCATTAAAAGCAAAGAGGATGATTATCCGGGATACAGACTATCTTAGAGAAAATAATTGACTATATGTAGTAAAACTGAAAAGCAGATTGTTATAGAGTAATATTGCACAATATGAAATATATACACCCTAAATACATGGTTTGTAAGGCATCAAATTTATCCTTTTAAGGAATATTTTTATGCTATTCTTTTCAATTTTACGAATTCCTATTTAGCCACTATGAATAAAACCAGAAAACAAGATTTGAAATTAATAAAAATATCAAAATCAATAGACTAGATTTGAAAACGATAAAACCGATTATGACTAAACGATATGTAAATATTAAAGACGTTTCTGAATACACATCAATACCAGTTAAAACACTTTATGAATGGTCTTCAGTGGGCAGGATACCTTCCATCAAGTTAGGCAGGAAGATTCTTTTTGATTTATACGATATAGATAAAGTAATGGAAAGCTTAAAACGTCCTAATAACCAGTGCGAGGAGGTTGTTGATAAAATTGTTAGTGGCATCAAAGAAAATAATATATAATACTCCAGATAGCGACATACAGACGCAATCAGGCTTCGTTGGGAAGGGGAGGCACACATGTTTAAACGAAGCGGTGTCTGGTGGACGTGTATAAGGCATGATGGTCGAAAGATTCAGAAGAGCCTTGAGACCACTGATAGGAAACTTGCGAAAGCTATTGAAGCAAAGATTAGGACTGAAATTATTGAGGGTAAGTACTACGAAAAACCTATCGGAAGTAAAAAGACATTCAAAGATTTAATGGAAAAGTTAATGTTGGAACACGCAACAAAGCAAGCGAGAAATACACAGGTAAGTTATAATACTTCATTGAATCATCTAAGACCTTTCTTTGGTGAAACGTGTTTAGCTGCTATAACACCTAAAATGGTTGTACGCTATCAGGTGCAAAGGTGGAATGAGAGAGTAAAACCGGCTAGCATTAATTTAGAATTAGCAATGTTGTCAATGGCTTTCACTCTCGCAGTTAAATCGTGGGAATGGGTTGAGGTTAATCCTGTTATAAAGGTGAAAAAATTAAAAGTGGATAATGAACGAGATCGCTGGCTTTCACGAGATGAGGAAAGACGACTATTTGAGAATTCTCCTGAGTGGCTTCGGGATTTAATCTCTTTTGCCTTGCATACCGGATTAAGACAGGAAGAATTACTTTGTCTTGAATGGTCACGGGTAGATTTATTTCGTAAAACTATTCTTATTTCTGATACGAAAAGTAGAAAACCAAAGATGTTGCCACTAAACAAAATTGCATTAGATGTGATTTGTAAAAGATCAAAGGTAAAGTGTATCAAAAATGATTATGTATTTTTTGACGCAAAAGGAAATAAGATCACAGCGATACACCTTAGAAGGGCTTTTAACCTTGTGACGGAAAAAGTAGGAATTGATAATTTCAGGTGGCATGATTTGCGACATACATTTGCAACACGGCTTGCTCAACGTGGTGTTGATCTTTACAAAATCTCAAAACTTCTAGGACATAGAGATATCAAAATGACTCAGCGTTATGCACACCATTGTCCTGACAGCTTGAGAGATGGAGTTGAAATATTAGAAACAGATGCTATAGTTGACTACAATTCGACTACAATTGCCGAAAAAAGAGGTTGAAATACTTTGCATAATATATTGTAACTGTAGTTATATCAATTGCTTATCTGCGAACTAGCAACTTTTTGTTCTATAAGTGTGATTTATAACACAAATAGAGAGAAGTAAGATTAAAGTCTGGGAGGCAGTAAGGGATGTTAAGGAGTTAAGAGCTTAGCTGTTTTTCCTCTCCTCGGAAAGTTAAGATCTGGGTACTTCCCAGTTGATATACTAAAAGGCTTATGTGAGTATTTGTATAGGCCTTTTTTAATGCCTGCTTCTTACACACTATTCATATGTCAAGCGTAATGGGTTGTAAATCTAAGGTATCATACTGTCTCTTTGCATCAGACTCTCTATTACTTCATGATATTTTAACTACGCTTTTTCATTACCTCGTTTCTAATGACCAAACGATTATAGCGCTAATAATAAAGAAATTATGACTAAAGTTTTAATGATTTTAACCGACTATATATATATACGGCTTATGATAACCATACCATTTCAAAACTAATGTGTGTCGTGATTGTAAATTGAGTTTCCCAGGAAATATATTTAATTGAAAAAATATAATGGAATACGAAATATCTTATTTACCAATCCGCCCAGACAGTTTAAAAACGAATACTACGGTTGGTTGTGACATTTACTTACTTACACGGACGATGGCTGAAGTTCGATTTGTACTATATTGCAAGAGAGATGCCGTCTTTGATGAAGCTAAAAAAGAAATGCTTGTGGTACAGAAAATCAAAAGCCTTTTTATAAAAAAAGAGGAACAGCCGGCATTTTTTGATTATCTAGAAAATAATTTTCAACATATCGTATCCGATACAAACATTCCTTCCGATGAGAGAACTAAAATCGTACATAGAGCCGCTACTAATCTGGTTAAAGATCTCTTTGCTGATCCAAGTACGGGAAACATAGAAAGGATTAAGGCGTTTGCGCACAATATGGTTGACTACGTTATTGAGGATAGCAAAGCGGCGGAAAGCTTGCTTAAAATAGCGGTACACGAATATGATTCCTATACTCATGCGGTTAATGTTGTAGCCATAGGGACCTTATTTGGACAGAAACTTGGCTTAGGACCAAAGGGTTTAAAAGGTCTTTGTGCAGGGATACTTTTGCATGACGTCGGTAAGACTAAGATCAGCACTGATATTCTTAACAAAAAGGGAAAGTTGACAGAAGGAGAGTTTGGCATAGTAAAAAAGCATCCTGAATTAGGTGTAGAAATTTTAGAAGAAACAGGGATTGAATTTAAAGAGGAGCTTATAATAACCTTACAACATCATGAGAACGATGATGGTAGCGGTTATCCATACGGTCTTAAAAAGGATGAAATCCACCCTTGTGGTAAGATTGCTCGCATATTAGATGTATATGATGCGCTAACTGCTAATAGGTCATATAGAGATGCAGTAAGACCATTTGATGCTCTTAAAGAGATGAAGTATGGGATGCTTAATTGTTTTGATATAGATTTGTTCAAAAAGTTTATATGCTTTTTTGGGCCTTACGATCTACGAGAGAAAAAAGGGAAGAGTGACAGATTACAAAACTGAGAAATATATAATTTGCAAGGAACTTTATCTCTACTCCACCCAATCCATATCTCACCTGTAATATCCCTTTGTACCCTGATGTTTAAGCTCATTTTTTCTATTGCTTTTAGACACTAACCCTTATATCATACCTCTATATTTACACGATCTACCGAATTATCATTCCACACAGATATACCCCATCATTTGATGGATGCTTTTCATAAATAAAGTTTGTCTTTACAGGGAGGTAAATAAATAAACTTTATAATAGCTTTTTATAGAATAAGAGTTTCTTATGAAAAAAAAAGAGCAACCAGACAAAGAATATATGAGGAGGCTTATGGTACGCAGAATAACTTTTGATCGCAGACGGTTTATAATGCGGCACCAGGATATATTTAAATTTGAAGGGCAGGATAAGAGGGATTGGGAAAACAGAAGATCAGGAGAAGATAGAAGAGTTTTAGTAAAATGAGCGAGTAAAATATACCGCATTACACATCATACAAATCATATTCCACAGAGCAAAATCAAGGAGGGTGACAAATGCTTGTATTAACAAGGAGGTCAGGCGAAAGCATAATAATAGAGATGGCATAAAAATAACCGTATTAAACTTAGACAAAAGAGAAGTCTTTTAAAATACGATCAATCTCTGTTTCTGCAGTCGTAGATTAAATTGAAATGATGGGTAGGGCAGTAAAGGAACTCCAACCACTTATATTTAAATAAAAAACCCTCATTAAACGTAATATTCAAAACAACAATCTCCATTGACACATTCCCAACCTGTCACACCAAACTTTTTATCTTGACTTTTTAATACACCAAATCCATAGTCTTAGATATCACAATCTGAAGATGGTGCTGATAAGCAACTATCTATCAAATAAGGCTTGTATATGTCTTACTATTTTCATTACAGCTCAAATTTCAAGCAGGAGATATAATATGAAACTGTATACTGGATTAATTGTTGTGTTGGTTGTTTTGCTTAGTTACACGGATGGCAGTAAGGCTGATGTTACGGACGATTTTATCAAAAGTATGAATCCTGATCTAAGCAGGAATCAGGCAATAAGATTTGCCATGGAGAGGGCTTTTGAAATACAATCGTTAGACACTCTCAAGAGAAAATTAAAGTTATATTTAGACAGTGTAAATGACGTAGCAATAGTAACTAAATCCAAGGGACTGACTAGGCCGCAGTTGGATGAAATTATCCATGCGCTCGGATATGTTTTTGCGAAGGATATATTGTCTGATGGAGTGTACAGCATTGAAGAAATAAGAGAATATGCCAAACTCATTGAGCCTGAAGGAATAATACTTAATGAAGTAGTAGAGGGAATGAAATTAGAGATTGAACTGAGGAAATGGAGACATCGAAATAAATTAATCAGGGAGTTAATAGATGCAGGATTTTCACCTAAAACCGCGGCTATAGCAATCAAAAAGGAAGAAAAACAAACTATACTGCAGAGTGAGTAAGCACGCTTACACTTCTAATTGGGAAATAACAGTCGTAAAAAGGGAATGATGCTGTTGGAGAAGATAAAGGTTGCACTGCACATAAGTATGTAGATAAAAACTGAAAATCTTTAATTTCCATCATCAATACCTGTCTTTGTGCTTGTAAAAAAGCGGCTAGTGAACATTTGTTAGAAACGGGCTTAATCACTAATCAACAAGTGATTCTATATTGCACTTCAAAAAACGTTTAGCACTGTTGTTACATTTATCGTTCTATTGATTTGTTTGCAACATAGTGTTATATTTATAAAATGTTGATTGTCTGGATATGTTGAAAAGTCATTAAATCTGGTTCAAGAAAAATGTCAGTAATTACAATTTTCTTAAATTACGGAGAATAAAATGTTTATTTCGATTCAAAATAAAATCATTGTATTGTTAATTGCATTTACGTTACTGCCATTTGTTGTCTTAAAAATTCTTGCTTTTCCTAAAGTAGAAGCTGATGTAGAAAAATTGCAAATTCGCCATTTGAGTAGTGCCGGGCATAAGCAGGCAGTGCTGGTATCTAACTGGATGCGTGAAAGGATGACGGATGTCATGGTTATTGCAGATAACCCATATATGGTTAATAGCGTAAATCTTACGAGTAAGGATGCAGAGTATTCCGAAGAACTTAGATATTTAGAGTTGGTTGTGGTTGAGTATGGTTACATGGGCGCTTTTGTATGCGATGATAAAGGATTGGTCACAATAGCAACGATCGAAGAAAATGTAGGGAGAGATATATCACAAAAGGACTATTTTAAGCAAACTTTGCTGGGGAAAACGTTGGCAACAAGTATCTTTCCATCTGAAGTTCCTCTTATGAATGAGTTTGATGAGAAGGAGATAGGAATGCCGACAATGTTTGTTTCGACTCCACTTAAGAACAAAGATCACGAGATAATCGGTGTTGTTGCATTAAGGGTACATGTGGCTACTTTAAGTAACATGATGCATAGTCTGAAATTTGGACAGACGGGAGAAACATATATTGTAAATGAAAAGGGGTATATGGTATCCGAGTCCAGATATTCAGATAATTTAAGAAAAAAGGGAATAGTCGAAAAAAGGTGTTCACTGGAATTAAAAGTAACAGATCCGGAAACCGGGGAACTGACTCATGGTGTTGCGCAGTGTATTTCAGGTAATAATGGTTTTGATGCCAGAGGGTATAGAGACTATACCGGTATTACCGTACTGGGAGCATGGCATTGGCTTCCTGAATTTAAGTGGGGTATTATAACGGAGATTGATCTGGATGAAGGATATGGTCTGGCACACAATCTCCATTTCATCGTTAATGCTATTCTCTTTGTTATTGCGTTTCCCGTTATCCTCGCGGCATACCTCATGGGTAGACAGTTAGCGAATCCTATCCTTCGCCTACGATCTATTACTGAAAAGTTAGCATCCGGTGAGGACCTTTCTCAAAGAATTGACATCAAACAGAATGATGAGATTGGTGGATTGGCGGATGCTTTTAATAAGATGGTTGGTTCGCTGGAGGCACAAAAGGCAGAACTCTCAGCTTCGGAGAAACGATATAAACGAAGAATCCATTCATTAAAGGAGGGTATTTACGAATGTGAACCCGGTGTTAACGGGGTTTTTACCTGGATTAATCAGGCCGGAGCTGAAATTCTCGGATACAATACACCGGAAGAAGCAATTGGTAAAAATGTAGAAACTATATATGTTGACTTGGAAGACCGTAAAAGACTTGTTGAAAGGCTTGAGAAAGATGGTGTATGGATGGGTTTTGTATCCCATTGTAAAAAGCAGAATGGTGATCAGTTTTACATGGAGCGTACTTCTAATATGGTGAGAGACGAGAATGGAAAACCTACTCTCATTTTTGGGGTTTTCAGGGATATTACGGAACGTAAGAAACTTGAAGAAGAACTCCATGCATCGGAGAAGCAACATAGAGCGTTGCTAAACTCGATAAGTGATGGAGTATACCAATGTAAACCGGGTGAGGATGGTATATACACTTACGTAAATCTGGCCGGGGCGGAAATACTTGGCTATAATTCTCCGACAGAGGTGGTGGGCACGCGCGTAGTGGATATTTATGTAAACGCTCAAGACAGAAATGAATTAATTGAGATGTTGGATAAAGAAGGGGTGTGTAAAGATTTTACTGCTTTTTGTAAAAAGAAAAACGGGGAACGTTTTATTTACGAAGTTAGTTGCAGTCTTGTACGTGATGATACAGGTAAGCCGATTATGATTGAAGGTATATTCAGGGATATGACAGACCAGTGACGTTTCCATGATTTTAGAAATAGAATATAACTGAATGAGGAGTTATAAATTATGGAAAATAATGAATTCAGGTTATCTATAAACGCGAAGACCATTATTTTAATACTGTTGTTATTAAATATTGGTTATGCTTATAAAAAGATTAAACAATATCATCACATAAAAGAGGTTGGTTACATCAGGGAGAGAACTGTCCAGGAGCAGGTTCGAAAAAGGGTAATGAAGTCTTTTGGTTCAGTGGAAGAGATGGACCAAATTGTCACTGATTTTGCAGATCAAAAGGTAGATATTGAGAAATTGACATCAACTGTCAGGGAACAAAATAAACGATTGAGCAAGGCATATAAGGACCTCAAGGATGCAAAATTAAAAAACAGAGAGCAAAAGGATTATTTGCAGCAAAAGATTCGGGGTATGGCGGCATATGGGTTTTCTAAGCGTAAAGATCGGCATGAACAAATGGGCAAGCTAAGCAAGGTACTAAAGGAAACAAAGGCAAAATTTGAAACGGAAAAGGATCTTTTGCAAAAAAGGATACAGGATTTGGAGGAGCTGATAGCTAATCACAAGAATCAATAGATGTTGCTTTTGAAACTTATGATGAGTTGAATCCCAGTGCCGTATAGAATAGTTAATAAGGAGGGTTTGTAAGAATGGAACTTGGACATTTTTTTTATGATCTGTTAGTCCACAACGAGCAATTTGCAGATAAAAGTGAGGATACGGACTTCTCGGCTTACGAAGACCATCAACACCCTCCCATAACAATGCTTACCTGTGCCGATTCTCGTATACAAGGAGAAATTCTGGGTATGGATCTTATTAATAAGGTATTTACTGTCCGTAATGCGGGAAATCAAGTTGCCAGGAATAAGGGTAGTCTTGCATACGCTTTGACTGCTCTCAATACTCCGATTTTATTTATACTGGGACACACAAATTGTGGAGCGGTAAACTTTGCAGCCGGTGCCAGCCTTGCAAATGTGAGGACGCTGGATAAATCAAATGAGACTCACTCGGTTGAACCTGTTGCCGGTGAACAGATAAAAAAAAGTGGAATTCAACTTGCCACCTCTAAAGGAGAGTCGAAGATTATAAGTAACCTGAGAAAATCAGATTTTTCTGCTGTCAGCCGTGAGGTCCAGCGTGAAATGCTTCCTTTGACGATTCCCATTGAAAGAGGAATTGCGCAGTTAGTAAGGATTAATGACGAAAAGAAAGAGCTTGCATATTTGAGTCAACTGAATGTTGATTATCAGGTAGAAAAGGCATTAGAGTATTATGGTAACAGAGTAAAGGAGAAGAAACTGGCAATCGT
>JAJDAO010000042.1 GCA_029261835.1 Deltaproteobacteria bacterium
GGTCTGGAATCTCTACGGACCCACCGAGACGACGATCTGGTCGTCGGCATCGCGCGTGCGTTCGAAGGCTGACGCCGCCTTTGTCGGGCAGCCCATCGCGAACACCGAGTTCCAGATCCTCAGTCCGCATCTCAGCCACCAGCCGATCGGGGTGCCTGGCGAGCTATTCATCGGCGGCGACGGTCTGGCACGCGGCTATCTGGGGCGCGAGGAGCTCACCCGCGAAAAGTTCATCGAAGACCCGCGTGATCCCGACAAGCGTCTGTACCGAACGGGCGATCTGGTGGTCCGTCAGGCCGACGGCGCGATCGAGTTCCTGGGGCGTCTGGACAACCAGGTGAAGCTGCGCGGCTTCCGGATCGAGCTCGGTGAAATCGAGACCCTTCTTCACGAACGAGACGAAGTCCAGGATGCCGTGGTCATCGTGCGTGAGGATGTTCCAGGAGACCAGCGACTCGTCGCTTACTTGGTGACGAGGAACGCGAATCAGATCGAAGAGCGGGTACTTCGCGAGGCACTGCGGAAGAGACTTCCGGACTATATGCTGCCGGCTACTTACGTACAGCTCGAGTCGCTGCCGATGACCCCGAATGGCAAGATCGACCGCAAGAGCCTGCCGGAGCCGGCCCAAGCACGAATCGAGAGACCTGCCTCGCACGGAGCGGATACCGCGACCGGACTCATGGAGATCTGGCAAGAGCTGCTCGGCTGCAGTGGCTTCGGTCCGGACGATGACTTCTTCGACCTGGGTGGGCATTCGCTCCTCGCTGTCGAGGTAGTGAACAGCATCAATTCTCGGCTCTGGAGCGATCTCACCATCGAGGAGTTCTTCGTCGACAGGACCATCGCAAGGTTGGTGGCTCGGTTGGCAGACGGGCGCTCTGGTGTTGATCCGGCTGATACCGCCGGCATCGACGAACCCGAAGCGGTTGGTCCGAGAGCTGATCTGACCGCCGTCGCGCAGGCGATCGGCAAGCATGCGCTGTCCGGAGTCGGTCGACGTCCTTTCCGCATGCGCGATTCGCTCATCTGCAAGTGGCTCCTCGCGCCTCTGTTCGGGATCGGAGGCGGGAGCATCCGCAGGGCCGTACAGACGATCATCCTGAAGCTCGAGGGCGGCCCGATGTTCACGCGCACGCTGCGCAAGCTGTACCTCGCCCACTACGGTATCGAAATCGGCGACTACAGTGGATTCTGCTTCGACGCGGGCAACTTCAAGCCCGGGACAAGTTTTGGGCGCTACTGCTCGGTCACACCAACGGCACGATTCGAGACGGCAAATCACCCGTCGAACACGATCTCGACATGCGGAATTTTCTACCAACAGGCCATCGGCTTCTCCTCGGGCTACGCGATTCCGAGAAACCGCATCGAAATCGGCCACGACGTCCACATCGGACACAACGTGACCATCGTCCACCCGACGCGGAGAATCGGCGACGGAGCCATTGTCGCGGCGGGTTCCCTCGTCGCCGAGGATGTGCCACCCTACGCGGTCGTCGCTGGCTACCCGGCGAAGGTCATCCGCTACCGCTTCTCCAAAGACAAGATCCGCGAGATCGAGGAGTCCCGGTGGTGGGAGGCCTCGCTGGAGCATCTGGAAGCCATTCGTGACGAGTTCATCAGACCAGTAGAAGGCGATCGGGTGCGGTGAGCGGCAGTCCCCGGCAACATGCAGCGACTGCTCGATTTCCGGCACCAGGATGCCGAAGCATAGTCTGAGGCTCTTCCACTGTCTCGGTGACGTATGACGCGAGCGATCAGCAAGAGCGACCCGCGCGAAATCCCCGACGTCTCGGTCGTCATCATCAGCTACAACACCTCCGAGCTGACGCGGCGCTGCATCCGGTCGATCGATCGCGAGCGCGCGGCCTGCGACCTCGAGGTCATCGTCGTCGACAACGCATCCGACGATGACTCGGTTCAGAAGATCCGAGACGAGTTCTCGTGGGTCGTCGTAATTGCGAATAAGGAGAATCTGGGCTTTGCGAGCGCCAACAACATCGGCTTCGAGAGGGCACGCGGCCGGTATGTGCTCGTCTTGAATCCCGATACGGAAGTCGAAGACTCCGCTATTGCGAAGACCCTCGAGTTCGCGGACGCGTGCCCTGACCTGGGAGCGGCGGGATGCCGCGTGTTTCGCCCGGACGGCAACCAAGCGGCCTCGATCTTTCGCTTCATTCGTCTGCGGGATATCGCGTTGAATCTCTTCATCCCCCATCGCATCATAAAGCGCAGCAAACTCCTCTGGAAGGCACGCTACTCCGACCGAGACTTCGATCAGGTCCAGGACGTGGACGTGATCGCGGGCTGCTTCATGTTCGTGCCGCGCCGGGTGCTCGAGGTGGTCGGGGGAATGGATTCCGACTTCTTCATGTATGGCGAAGAGTCGGAATGGTGCCATCGCATCCGATCCAATGGCTTCTCGGTGCTGTACTTTCCAGGCGCTCGAATCGTCCACATCGCCGGTGCAGCCACCGAGAAGGTTCGCCCCAGGATGATGATGATCATGGCCCGAAGCCAGCTGCTGTTGATGGACAAGATTCGAGGCTGGCCGGCCGCCTACGCGGCCAACGCGATGATGTTGTTGCGGGAGATTCCACGCTGCATCTTGTGGCTTCTGCTCGCCGGGATACCCGGTGCGCGCAGATCGGAATTCGTGAGCGCGCTCGAAATGTCGGTACGCCGAACGCCCATGTTTCTTCGAGGGCTCTATCGCAGGGAGTGGACGCTAGGGCGCCTTTCCTGAGGAGGGAGCGTCCGTACGCTCGTGTAACCCAATGGTCAAGAACTTGATCAAGCATGCGCTCGTCCCACCGCTGCGCGCCCTCGCGATGGGTCTTCTGTGGCCGCTCGAGGCCGTGCTGCGCACGCGTTCCGACAACTCGTCCGCCCCGGCGTGCTTCGTGATCGGCCCACCTCGCTCGGGCACTACGTTGGTCTACGAACTGCTCGTGCATCGCTTCGAGTTCGCCTACCTGTCGAACCTGGCCCACCGGCTCTACCGCACACCGGTGGCCGCTTCCTGGCTCGGCCGCGCTACGATCCGCGCGTGGCGCGGGCAATTCGAGAGTCAGTACGGCCACATCGCAGGATGGGGAGCGCCCAACGAGGGCGGCTGGGTGTGGGACCGCTGGATCCACAGCACCGGTTCACTGGACGCTGGGGCGGCCGACCGGATGCCACGGCGCCTGATCGCCCGCACCGTGAACGGCATTGCGCGGGTGCTCGGCGCGCCGTTCCTGAACAAGAACGTGATGCACAGCGTCCAGATGCGCCTCTTGGACCACCTGCTGCCGGGTTGCCTCTTCATCGAGGTCCGGCGGGATCCGGCGGCCAACGTTCGCTCTATCGTGCGGGCGCGAGAGAGGGGTCGCGGTCCGAACCGCGGGGAGTGGTGGTCCGTGCGTCCCGACGGTGCGGAGCACCACGAGGGGAAGGGACCGATCGTGGAGGCCTGTTTCCAGATTCGAGGCGTACGCGATGCGATCGAGCAGGCGGCACGGGAGATCGGCAGCCACCGGCTCCTGACGCTCGAATACGGCGAGGTGTGTGCGGACCCTCGCGGAGCGCTCGACAGCGTGCACGCGTTCCTGGCGTCCCACGGTGTCGACCTCCGCCAACGGGGAGAAGTCCCCGAGAAGTTCCAACGCCACGGCGACCGCCCGCTCGATGACGAGAGCGAGGCCCACATGCGCGAGGCGTTGTCCCGTTTCTTCGGGCGGCGCCAAGAGGCCCCCACACCGTGAACCCGCGCAGACGCCGAACCCAGCAGCACACTAGACGGCGAGCACCGCATGCCCTAACGCAGGAGGCGAGAGCCGATGCGCGTTGAACCCCTGGACCGCTGTCGCTGGCTCGAGCTCACAGCCGAGTTCGACGACCTGAACTACCGCCAATGCTGGGACTTCGGCGTGGCCTGCGCGGAGCAGGTGGGCGCGCGTAGCGAACACATCGCCGTGCTGGACGGAGACGAGATCGTCGCGCTCGCCGACGTGCGCGTGAAGACCGTTCCGGTGCTCGGTGGGGGCATCGCCTACGTGAATGGCGGGCCCCTGGTCGGCAGGTCTGACGGCGCGAGCAGCCGTCTGGATGCGGCACTCGGCGCCTTGACCGAGGAGTACGTGGAGCGCCGCGGCCTGGTGCTTCGCGTGGCTCCCGCCCCGGCCTCGGCCGACTGGGCGGAACGCCTCACGGAGGTCTTCGTAGCGCGGGGATTCGAGCTGATGGAGCCGCCGGACGGGACCATCCTGATCGACCTCGAGCCCCCGCTCGATGAGCTCCGCAAGGGGTTCAAGAAGAAGTGGCGCTACTACCTGACGAAGAGCGAGAAGGCGGGGCTCGAGGTGCGCGCAGGCCGGGATCCCGAGCTGTTCGAGAGCTTCATCGGGCTCTTCGACCACATGATCGAGCGCAAGGGCTTCGGCGTGAACCTACACCCGCGACTCTACGCGGACGTCCAGCGAGAGGCCGCTCCCGGCGCGCCGTTCCTCGTCGCACTGGCCGAGCTGGACGGCGAACCCGTCGCAGGACACGTCTCGTCGCTCGCCGGAGACACCGCGGTCTATCTGCTCGGCGCGTCGGAGGGCGCGGGCCTCGACACCTACGCCGCGTATCTGCTCCAGTGGTACGTGATCGAGACCGCGAAGGCCGCCGGCTGCCGCTGGTACGACCTCGGAGGGATCGATCCCGAGGGCAACCCCGGCGTCTACCACTTCAAGAAGGGCATGGGGGGCGTCGACGTCCGCCCCGCCGGCCCATTCGAAAGGAGCGCCCGGGGTCTCAAGGCCCGCGTCACCGGAGTGGGCGAGAAGCTCTTCCGGGCCGTTCGTTCCCGGCGTCGCTGACTGTTCAGCGGCCTGAGAGAGACGATCCTCGCGGCGTTCTGCGACTCTTCTCGGTGGGCGATCCAGTCGGCGTTGCGATCTCTACGTGCTTCGATCACTCGGAGAGCAGGATGGGCGGAGGCACTTGCCCAGCCGGGGGCTGACCGGGTTCGGGCAGCGGTGGCGCCTCGCCGGGGCCGCCGTAGGCCTTGTGCATCTCGGCGAGGTAGGTGTTGCAGTAGGCACCGCAGTAGTAGTTCCACGGAGGTGAGCCCATCCGGTCGGTGTACGCGAAGAAGGCAGGGTGGTTCCAGTCCGCCTCGAGGTGAAGGAGTCGCCCGATGGCCGCTACACCGAAGTACATGGACGTATAGCGCTGGTAGTTTCCGACTGACATCAGTCCTGTGCTGCGCTGCACGCTCAGGCTCGGCTGGGGAATGCCCGGCCCGCCATGCGCGGAGCAGTACGTGCCTGCCATGCAGCGGCTGCCGTCCACCAGCTCGGCGGGGTCCGCACATGCCTTGCCGCCCGAGCCGCTATTGATCCACCTGTCGTACTTGCCGCTCGAGCAGTCCAGCTCTCCCCACAGTGCCTCACCGTGGACCGACGAGATGTACGTCATGCCGTCTTCTTGGAAGATGTTGCCTCCATGGGTCCTCCCAATGTTCAGCATGTCCTGGTTCCGGAGCAGAAAGCCCGCATACAGGATCGGCGCCTTTCGGCCCATGTGGATGCCGCCGTTGGCCGGCCAGGTCTTGCCGTTGATCGCCAGATAGTACGTATCGATTCCGAACTGGACGGCCTCGTTCACGAGCGTGCGCTTCTCTTCGCTCGCGTCGTTGTGCATTGTGCGCAGAATGGCCACCGTGATCGAGATGGCGAGGCGGGTCCCATAGGCGGCGGCACCTCCCCCGCCGGGCGTCCGCATGGCGTCCCCGGGATGCCCGTAGCGGTTCCTCGAACCTTCGATGTGATCGAGCCAGACGCCGTTGAAGACGGCCTCTGCGCTGGCGATCGAAACCTGCCCCGGTACCTCTGGCACCTTGGGGAGGACGCCGAGGTCGATATCGGCGGAGAAGATCGGCTTGTCCGTGCCAAAATACGGTGGACGGAAGGAGTTGGTGGGAGGCCGTGTTGCCAACACGGTGAGCACAGAGGCCTGTTTGAGGCAGGTCTTGTACGACGTGCTGCGATCGCAGCCGCCAGTATCGATGTCGTAGGAGATCACCTTCAAGATGGAGTCATTCGCGGCGAAGGTGCGAGGCAATGACGGAGGCGCGCTGAAGGAAGTGCCGATCCGATCGTCGAGACTCTGGCCGCGGAGCTCGGCGGCCGTGCGGTTCACGTCGTAGCCGTGGTGACCGTTCGAGTAGGGTGGATTCATCGAGACGATGCGGACTCCTTGGCCCGCTGTGTTTTCCACCACCCAGGGCTCGCCATCAACGAAGCGACCGGTCTGGTAGTCACCGTCGAAGTTGAAGGTGATGCCGCTGGTCGTCACTGACGTGTCGGACCACGCCACCAGGGGGTGGCCCACAAAAGCCATTACCAGGGCCAGAAGACCGCCTGCCTTGATCCCGCGCATGCTCATTCTTCTCATATTGGACGCGTCCTGCCACCGGCGCACTGCGTGGGGACCCCACGTGCACTCGGTTTCATCCGTCGCACGCATCGCACGCGCGAGTGAGTGAGTGACTGTTCCGTCGGATCATCGTTCGCTCGGGTCCGATAGCGCGTGATGGCGGTCACCGGGCGCAAGCAAATCGAGCACAATCGAGTTGGGCCGAACGGCGCCCCGGGCTGGGATGCCGACGAGATTCGGGTGAATCGATAGGGGGTTGCCAAGAAACCTGCAAACTGGCTGCGGCCCGGCATCTCGCACGTGGCTCCCCCTCTCCTTTGATCCCTGCCCACGCTCCTCAGTTCCCCCGGGTCGCGCAGTGGATGACAGATTCTCGCATCCCGGACGGTCGGTCCTCAGCGACGGCTCTTGATCGCGATCTTCAGGCGGCGCAAGAGTTCGCTCGGCAGATGGGGCCTCGCGACTCGCAGGCGGGCCACAGTTCGGCCGTCCTCGTCGGCTCGAATCGTTGTCCGAGGTTGAAACCAGGCATCCCTCCTGGCGAGCCCGCCGTCGCTGCTGAAAACCGCCTCGTAGCCGTGTTCCCTGAGGCATCGAAGCACACGGCCGTCGTAGGCGCCGAAGGGGCATGCCGCCGCCACCACGGGCCCCCCGATCACATCCTCGATCCTGCTCCGGGCGCTGCCGACCTCCCTCTCGAGGGCCGCAGCATCCAGCTGGCGCCAGGACCGGTGCTCCATGCCGTGGGAGCCGATGCGCATTCCGGCCCGGGCCAGCTCGCGGATCTGCTCTTGCGAGAGGTAGCCGGCTTCACCGATCTTGCCCGCGACCACGAAGATATCCGCCGTCAAACCGCGTTCGACCAGGGCGGGGAGCGCAATGTCGAAGTCCGAGCGGTTGCCGTCGTCGAAGGTGATCCGCACCCTCGGCTCGTCGCGAGCGCTCTCGAGGACACTCTCGAAGATCTCCTGGCTGGTCCAGACCTGCTCTTCGCCCGCTTCTAGGGGGACCTGGGGCGATCCGATTCCGTGGAAGGTGAGATTGATTGCGTGGGTGAGCATCGCGTGCCAGCTTTCTAGCCCTCATTGCGCGCTATCGCACACCCCGTAGGGAATCAGCAGCGGAGCTTCCCCCCGCCCGAGTTCTTTCGTGCCCGCGCCCGCTTGTCAGGATGTTCCGAGCTAGCGCGGTATTCCGGCCAGTGGCCGCCGCGGGCGAGATTTCGGGCCGCCGCGCCCTGCTCGTGTGACCCGGGTCACGCCACCCCCCTACGCATGGAACCGATAGGAGGGATGGGTCCACCATCGGCCTTCGAGCTAAGTCTCATCGAGAAGCCGTATCGGTGGGTGGGCATGGCAGAGCCATAGCATGAGAGGGACCAGCATGAGGGAGACGCAAGTACCCGAGGGCTCCCGGCGTCGCGGGTGTCCTCTGCGCGCACTGGCCGTCTTGGTCGGGATCCTGATCGCGGGCGCGGCCCCGGCGGCGGACCTGGTGCTCGACAACGTACAGGATCGTGTCATCGACGGCGGCACCTACGACCGTCTGATCATCCACGACTCGAGCAACATCGCAGTGCGCAATGCCACCTTCTCCATCAGCCATGCCGCGTCGGTGGTAGAGATTCGCGATTCGTCGTACATCACCCTCGAGAACAACGACATCGTGGGGGACGAGCAGGCCTGCACGGGGATCTCCCTGAAGCGCGGCAGTTACCTCACAATCCGCAACAACAAGATCCACGAGATCGCCGACGACGGCTTCGAGTTCAGCAACTCGCACCACCTGACGGTGGGGGGGAACTCGATCTACCGGCTGGTCGGCTACGGCACGGACTCGAACCCGCCCGGTCCCTGCTACAACGGCCACAGCGATGCGATCGAGCTCTACAACATCGACGACAGCGAGTTCGACGGAAACCTGATCTTCGATGTCCGCGGGACGTCAGCCTTCTATCTCCGCAACGGGGCCAGCAGCCCAAGCAGCTACTGCCAGAACATCCGAATCACGAACAACGTGTTCATGACGCCCGAGAGCGGGTTCGTGGTGTATCTCTTCAAGACCGCTGGCCTGCAGGTCTACAACAACACCTTCTGGTGGGGGCGTTATGGCGGCGTGGTGGTCGGCAATTATGTGACCGACATGGACTTCGAGAACAACGTGGTTCATTCCGTCAACTACAACCACATGAACGAGCCGCACAATCCCAGCGAGCACCGCTACAAGAACAACATAGTGAGCAGGACCTCCGGCCAGCGGACCCCGGACTTCTTCGACGTCGGCAGCGGCAACGTCTTCGAGCTCGATCCCGGCTACGCAAACATCCCGGGCGTCGCAGACTTCGGAGATCGCTCGGGGTATCGCCAGAGCGACGCGGCGGAGCTGCGCGTGAAGATCGAGGACTTCGTCCCCAGCGAGGCCAGCGCCATGCTGGATCGCACTGGCGCCTCCCTGGTGGTGACCCGCGACGCCCTGGGCACCCCGCGGCCCCAGGGCGCTGGCCTCGATCTGGGGGCACTGGAGCGATCTGTAGCAGGCCCGCCCCCGCCGGCCCGCCCCCTGCCTCCGATTCTCCTCGACGGCGAGTAAGTCGGGCGGCTCTGGCCCGTCCGCGTCGAGGGGGCCGGGGCGGCGCCCTCGACGATCGAGCCCCTCGGGGCCGGCGCACTCGGGCGGGCTCTCATCGCCACGTCACCTATCGCCACTTCTCGGCACCTACCCAGACTGCATTCCTCACCACGCCAGGAAGCGAGGCCGGGCAGATCTCCTTTCCTCTCGAGGAAGGAGTACCGTCGCGGTGGCGATCTGCCGAGGAATGCAGCCTAGCGCGAAGGGTAGGCCCGCTATCCTGGCTGTGAGGAGAGAAGCTTGGCGCGCTCCAACGTCCTCCATATCGAAACGGACGCCCTCACAATGGACGAGACCCTGCAACTCTGCGGCGCCAGGATCGCAGAGCGCCAGAGCCTCGTGATCGGCTGTGTGAATGCCGCCAAGCTGGTCAAGATGCAGACCGATCGGGTGCTTCGGAACGCCGTGGTGGGCTGTGACCGGGTGCTGGCCGACGGCATGGCGGTGGTGTGGGCGAGCCGCATCCTCGGGAATCCACTGCCGGAGCGGGTCGCCGGCATCGACCTCTTCATGCAGCTCCTGGCCCTCGCCGACCGGCGTGGTCACTCGGTGTACTTGCTCGGCGCCACCGAGGAGGTCCTGGACGGCGTAGTGGAACAGATGGCGGCCCAGTTCCCGGGAGCGCGTGTCGCTGGACGCCGAAACGGCTACTTCCGCGACGAGGAAGGGGCGGCGGTCGCGCATGAGATCCGCAAGTCGCAGGCCGACATGCTCTTCGTGGCCATGAGCGTCCCCCGCAAAGAACTCTTCCTGGCCAAGTATGGCCGTGAGGTCGGGGTGCCGGTTTGCCACGGCGTCGGGGGCTCGTTCGACGTGCTGGCGGGAAAGGTTACACGTGCGCCCGAGGCCTGGAGAGGCCTCGGCCTCGAGTGGCTCCACAGGGTCTTCCAGGAGCCCCGTCGCATGTGGAAACGCTATCTCGCCACCAACACGCAGTTCGCGTACCTGATGCTACGCACGCTGCTCGGATTTCCCCGCCCCCTGCGCTGAGCGCCGGTGCGCCTCCGGCACGATCGACAGCGCAGCGAGTTCGGCGAGGAGCCGATCGCCCTTGGCTCGCCACGTGTCGCCTCGCACGCGAGCCCGCAGATGCTCGGGCGCAGTCGGCTCTCGCAGCGCGCTGCGCACGCACGCCGCAAACTCGCTGGCATTGGCGGCCTTCTCGATGAAGCCCCGGTAGTGGTCGAGCTCGCGGAAGGGCGTGGAGACGACGGGGCGCCCGACGGCGAGATACTCCTTGAGCTTGATGGGATTGCAGGCCGCGATCCAATCGCTCTTGTTCCAGGGCATGAGGAGTACGTCGCAGCCCGCCATGTAGCGGGCCACCTCCTCGTAGGGCTTCTGGCCGAGCAAGGTCACGTTGGGAAGGTCCACCCAGCCGCTCTCCAAGGAGCAGCCGCCTACGAGCACGAACTGCACCTCGGGCACCTGTCTTGCTAGCTCAACGAACAGCTCGGGGTCGAAAGTGGAGGCATCGATCGCTCCCACGAAGCCCGCCCGGGGTCGCGGAATGGGTCGGAGATCCGCGGGCTCGTCGCCTTCGCGGCTGCCCGCCGAGGCGAAGAGATCGAAATCGACACCGTGATCGATGTAGGCCGCCCGTCGACAGTCCGCCCCTTCTTCTTCCACGAGCTGAGTCGAGCAGTACAGGGCGAGATCGGCTCGGCTCTGCAGCCTCTGGTGATAGCCGGTGATGAGCTCCGGGTCTGCGTCGGGGAAGGCCTCCCAGCGGTCCGTACGCTCATACACGACGGCGGCGGGCGACAGGGAGTCGACTACCTCCACTGCCGACGGACAGGTGACCCAGATGAGGGGGCGGTGGATTCCGAGGGTGCGGGCGGACAGGCGGACTTGGGTAGCCAGGATTCCCTTCGAAAGATGCATACCGACCGCACCGGGTATGGTGATGGGGCTCGCGACCGCAAAGTTCTCTTCGATGCGTACGAAACCTTTGGTAAAGCTCTTGAGCTTCCGGAGGACGCGGGTGAAGAACATTCCTCCTTCGCCGAGTGTGGGCACCCTTATGCCGATGGAGTTCACATAGAGGACGGGGACCCGCTCGCGCAGCTCGCGCATCATCTGAAGGTCATAGTGGCCGCGGTTGTGGTACCACCAGTCGTTTCCGCCAAAACAGATCACTCCGTCGAATGTCCGCTGCGCGGCTCCGTCGGAATCGATTGAGACTGGCTCGGCCTCGGGTGTCACCATCGTGTCCTTCTTCTTGGCGGCTCCGCCCGTCGGCGGGAGGTCGATTCCAGGAGCCCGTCTCTGGGGAGGCGGGCGTCTGATGCAGTCTAGCAGGCTGCGAAAGTACGATGCCGACAGGCGCAATCGCCCCCTTTCAGCGGCCGCTCTCGATTCTTCGTGAACGCCGTCACGTGCCAGACTCGCTCCAACATCCTCGCACCTGCGCACGGCGTTTCTCCGTAGCCGGCTGGGAACTCGGCGCCGAGACGTCATGAGAACGCCGTCTGCTTCGGGTCGAAGGATCCAGCTGCGCTAGAATTGCGCCTCAAGGTTGCCCGCCCCACTTCCGATTCCTTCAGGGTGCCACCTCGCTGCAGTTCGATCCCGAGACGCGGGTGGCACGACGTCGGAAGTCCGTACCACTTTGATTGATCCACCCCGTAGGAACACCATGTCGGAACCTCGAATGGACTCGATCGCCGCGGGCGACGAAGGAATGCGGAAGCTGATCGAGCGACTCGTTTTCGTGTCGGTGCGGGGCCTGCCGCACATGTTTCGGAGCGACGAGCACACCTTCTCGTATACGCGGTTTCGCAGGGGGTCGGGCGCGGTCGAACTCAGCGGCCGGAGTCTTCGCTATGGCGCCATCGTTCTGCTCGGCGCCTGCTATCTCCCCGAGGAGGCGCAGCGGCCGATCTTCGGTGGGGAATCTGCGGACGAGTTCTGCGGGCGCTTGATCTCGCAGCTGGACGACGTACAAAACCTGGGCGATGTCGCCCTGGTCACCTGGGCGGCGGCCCAGCTCGTGCACCCGCAGCTCAAGCTGGCGCTCAAGCGACTGCGGAACCTCACGGAAGCGAGTTCGAACCCCTTCGTGGTGGAGCAAGCCTGGGTGGTGTCGGCCCTCAGCACCGCCCTTCGGAGCATCGATTCGGAACAAGAGGCCCGAAAGGCCGGGGACCTTCTGGTCTCAGCCTTCCCCGCGCACGCGGGCTCTTTCCCCCATCTCACGCGACCTGGCGGCGCGCCCTGGTATCGAGCGCACGTCGGTTGCTTTGCCGATCAGGTCTATCCGATCCAGGCGCTCTCGCGTCTTCACGCCGCCCTGGGCAACGCGCAGGCTCTGGAGGTCGCGAACCGCTGTGCACAACAGATCTGCCGGGTACAGGGCGACGCTGGACAATGGTGGTGGCACTACGATTCCCGCACGGGAAAGGTGATCGAGGGCTACCCTGTCTACAGCGTTCATCAGGACTCGATGGCTCCCATGGCGTTGTTGGATCTCATCGATGCGGGCGGTGACGACTACTCGGAGAACATCCGGCGCGGGCTGCTCTGGATGGAGAGCGCCCGGGAAGTGGGCCATTCGCTCATCGACGATGATCTCGAGCTCATCTGGCGCAAGGTCGCTCGCCGCGAGCCGAGCAAGCTCTCGCGGGGGCTCCGTGCGGTACTCTCCCGCCTCCACCCGGACCGGCGGCTGGGTTTCCTCGACACCCTGCTGCCTCCCACGACCGTCGACTGGGAGAGCCGTCCCTATCATCTGGGCTGGGTTCTTCACACCTGGCTGACGGGGCCTGGGGTTGGATCGGCGGTGTGACGAAGGTTCTCTACACCATGGGTGCGGGCCGCAGTGGAAGTACGGTCCTCGGGATCGCGCTGGGGAACCTCGGTTCGGTCTTCTACGCCGGGGAGCTATTCGCGTGGCCCCTCTTCGGAGGCAAGCCGAAGACCGAGAAGAAGCCGACCTTGGCATTCTGGAAGAAGGTCGGCGAGGGGATTTCCGACCGTGAACGGCACTTTCAGGCGCCCTACCACCGGCGTCTCGAGCACCCCAGTGCCCTCGTGCGGCCATGGGTGTTCCTGGGCTCCGAGCTGGCGAGGGACCACGCTCGCTACCACGCCGAGTTCTTCGCGCGAATCGAAGCCGAGAGCGGAGCTGAGGTCATCGTCGATTCCTCCCACTATCCGCTGCGCCTCGTCAAGCTGCGCAAGATCCCTTCCCTGGACGTCTTCGTCATCTACCTGGTTCGGGATCCGCGTCAGGTCATCAGCGCCCTCCAGAAGGAGACACAACGATCGCAGCCCATGCACCCCTTCAAGGCAAACATCTACTGCCTGACGGTCTGGCTGCTATCCCTCATCGCCTATCTCTCGACTCCCGCGGCGCGCAGGATCAAGGTGCGCTACGAGGACTTCACTCGCGATCCCGATGCCGCGGTGCAGAAGATCGCCGACCGTTTTGGCATCGAGGACGATCTGCACGACTTTGACGACCTGGAGGTGGGACATGTCTTCCAGGCGAACCGGATCCGACATCTCGAGGTAGTGAGCGTCCGGAACGAGGCGAGCGAGTTGAACCTGAGCCGAGGCTGGTCCCTTGCCAGCACGTTGATGCAGCTACCGGTGCTCTTGACGAATCGCTACCTGTGACGGGTGTCGGCAAGGCGGAACGGATCGTCGCGCGCCGACACCGGCCGAAGATCGTCTAGGGCATTCTGATGAACGAAGATCCCATCTGGGCAAATCAGACCACCATCCACCCCCTTGGTGTGGCCGCCGTTCTGATCCTGGGCATTGCGATGACGGCCCTGCCCCGGCGCTACGCCGTGATCCCCATGCTCCTGCTCGCGTGCATGATCCCCTCCGCTCAGCGCGTTGTGGTCGGCGGCTTGGATTTCACACTCCTGCGCATCATGGTGCTCTTTGGTTGGATTCGGGTGGTCGCTCGACACGAGTACGCGAGCCTGCGATGGATCCGGCTCGACTATGCGATGCTGGCCCTGGCGGTGGTGAGCATCCTGGCCATGACGGCCCGCGAGCAGACGCTCGGTGTATTCGCGAATCGCCTCGGTTCTAACTTCGACGCCATCGGGATGTACTTTCTCTTCCGCTTTCTGATCCGAGATTGGAGGGACGTCCGGATCGTCACCCACGCATTCATTCTGGTGTCTGTCGTCGTCGCCGCCGCATTCGCGCTCGAGCACAACACGGGACGGAACATCTTCTCGATTTTCGGGGGCGTGCGCGAGTTCACCGTGGTTCGGGAGGGCCGACTTCGCTGCCAAGGTGCCTTCTCCCACGCGATTCTGGCCGGCTGCTTCTGGGCTGCACAGCTCCCGATGGTGGCAGCGCTCTGGTGGGACGGGAGCACTCGCAAGGTCCTGCCGATTCTCGGTGCGGGCTGCATGCTCCTCATCGTGATCTTCTGCGCATCCAGCACGCCTGTCGGGGGTGTCGGAGTCTGCCTGTTGGGCGGCGGGCTCTTCTTCTTTCGGAAGTACACACGACACATGAGATGGGGCTTCCTGGCTACGCTCGTGGGGCTCCACATGGTGATGGAAGCCCCCGTCTGGCACCTGTTTGCGCGTATCGATCTGGCCGGAGGTTCGACGGGCTGGCATCGCTATCACCTCATCAACGAGATGGTCAAGAACTTCGATGAGTGGTGGTTCTTGGGAACGAGCTCAACCGCCCATTGGGGCCACCAGATGTTCGACATCACCAACCAATACGTTCTGCAGGGTGTTCGCGGTGGCCTTCTTCAGATGGTGATCTTCATCGTCTGCATGGCCCTCGCGTTCCAGTGCGTCGGCCAGCTTTGCGATGTGTTTCGAAGCAACAGGCGCTATCTCGTGCTCTCATGGGCTCTCGGCGTTTCGCTCTTGAGCCATGCGGTGATGTTCATGGCCGTGTCCTACTTCGGTCAGACCTACCTGGCGTGGTATCTGCTGCTCGCCATGATCGGAACCATGGGCTCGCTGGTTCCCATGTTGCGACAGCAGCGGGAGGGCGTTCCGGAAGGTGTAGCGGAGCCAATCTCCGCACGTCGCCGCTCCGGCCGGCCGCGAACGGCGCGCTCGCCCGGGGCTCCCGAGCCGAAGGCAAACGGGGTGCCGGGTCCTTCGCTCGCCGGCGCCCTCATCAAGCGGCCGGGCAAGCGATGAGATACATCCGGCCAGGGGCCCTCCGCCCGCTCCTCACGAGCCCCATCACGCAGCGCGTGGCCGCCCTGGCAAGGCGACGCTAGACCGTCGCACGAACCTCGCCCAAATAGAGCGCTGCGCAGAGCGGAGCCAACCACGAGCCCGGGTCGATCAGCGCGGCGGCGAGGGTCGGCTGCCCGGCCCCGAGAGCCAGGGCACTCAACACGAGCACTGCAAGTTGCACGGGGAAGGCCAGAATCGCCGCAGCGACCAGGGCTGTGGCGGTGGCGCGCACTGAGAGATTGCGAGCCACGCTGTAGTACCACGCCAGGCCGAGCCCCTGGAGCGCCAGCAGCACCCCGCCCCATTGCGGCTCCACCCTGAGCTGCAGATCACCCGCTGTGAGGATTGGACCCACGGCCTGGACGGAGACACCCAGCGTGCTCACCAAGCTGGCCGCCGCTTCCGCGGCGCTCCGGGCAAGCTCGGCACCCCCCAGCCAGCGATTCATCAACATGCTCGGCACCGGAATCAGGCACAGGGCCAGCAGCGCGCTGCGCGGGCGGCCTCGGCCCAGGTAGAGCAGGAGTCCAGCCACGGCCGCGCCCGCGAGTGGCCGAGCGACGTAGATCACGGAGGCGAGAGAGGCCAGGATCTGTCCCACCAGACAGACAGCGATGAGTGCCAGGGCGGGGCCGCGCAGGGGACGGCCGGGCGAGTCGGCTCGGATGGCCAGGATCAAGAGCGGCACGAAGCCCAGGCTGTACCGCGACCACGAGTGCAGAAGCCAGTGGCCCATCAGATCGTGAAGGGTCGGGGAGAGCGCCACCAGCAGAGCCAGCCACAGCGCCGTCTCTCCGAGCCACCGCAGATGGCTGCTGCGCTCGTGCTGTGCTCGCGGCTCCCTCACCAGCGCCATTCCTCCTCCCGGCTACGCGCTTCGCGGCACAGGCAACGCCGGTGCTTCTTCGCCGCGCCGTCAATGGCGGCGCCCGACTCCTTGGCGGGAGTATCCAGATCAGGCAGCAACCGCCCGATCACGCACCGCCCCACAGCGGGCTCCCGCTCCAAGTCTTATCTGCAACATCCTCCAGCGCCAGCCGTTTTCGACATCGCAGGTGTCGAGTGGACGGGCTCGGATGGCGCTGAGGCACTGCCCGAATGAGGCGGGCTATGAGGCGCCTCTGCCCGAGAGAACGGTTGGTATCGTTGCCAGGACGATGCGGAGATCATGAGCGAGTGACCAGCCATCGATGTACCCGAGGTCGAGCCGCATCCACTCTTCGAACGAGACCTCGTTGCGGCCGCTGATCTGCCACACACAGGTGAGTCCCGGTCTCATCGAGAGACGGCGTCGATCGCTCCCCTGGTACTCGACGACCTCTTCGGGCGTCGGGGGGCGGGGTCCGACGAGACTCATCTCACCCTTCAGTACATTCCACAGCTGAGGCAGCTCGTCGACGCTCCACTTGCGCAGCCAACGCCCGGCCGGGGTCACGCGCGGATCCTGAGAGATCTTGAATACGGGACCGTCCATCTCGTTCAGCTCGAGCAGATCGGCTCGCCGGCGCTCGGCGTCGGCCACCATCGTTCGCAGCTTGAGCATTTCGAAGCGTCGGCCATTGAGCCCACAGCGAAGCTGGCGAAAGAAGATCGGCCCGGGAGAAGTCAGCCGAATCGCCAGAGCGGCGCAAGCAATCACGGGCAGCGAGAGGCAGAGTCCGAGGGTTGCCCCCACGATATCGATGCCGCGCTTGGCCGCCAGCGCCACCTCACTGTGATGAACCGGGGCGAATCGCAGAGTGCTCAGGGAGTCGAAGCGTCCCACACGCGGCGGCGGCAGCACGTCGCCAAATAGATCGGAGAGCAGTGTCAGCGGCACGCCGATGAGCGCGCACTCCCTCACGACTGGAGCCAGCGACCCGATCATGGTGCGCGGGCATGCGACCAGAACTTCGTCCACGTTTTCGCTCCGAAGCAGGAGCGGCAGATCCATGAACTTGTGGATCTGATCGGCTGGCACCGCGGGAGTGAAGCCACTTTCACCGTCGAAGCCACTTTCACCGTCGTCGAGGAACGCGACGATCCGTTGCCCCCATTCCGGGTGGGCGAGGACCCTGTCCTGGGCCGCTCGCGCGAGCGGCCCAGCGCCAACGATCAGGACGTTCCGGTAGTTGCTACCCGCTCGACGGGCGACGTTGAGCACTGAGTACACGAGGACTCGTACGCTACCGAGGACCACGAAGATCCCGCTGCCGAGGAGGAGGGGGAACACGCGATCGACGGGTGCGTTGAACGAGAAGGCCAGCGTCGATAGGACCAGCCCACCCAATGCGCAGCCGAGCAGCAGACGTTGCAGCCGCTCGAGCATGCCCCAGCGGCGCTGCGACTCGTAGATGCCGAAGCGGGCGAGCATCGCCGACCAGCAGAGCCCGAGCAGAACCGCAAGCCCGAGCTCGACCCACGACTGCATCGGGCGATCGGGCGTGCCGAGCTGCACACCGTCGTAGCGCAGCAGCAGCAGGAATAGGCTCGCCGCGACGGTGCTGTCCATCGCGGCGGCAATGAGCTGGATCTGTCGTTCGCGCGCCTTGAGCATCAGTATCCTTCTGGTTCAGATACGAACCGGGTGTAGAGGGCACGGTTGCTTAGGCTCAGGGGAGCAAGAAGCGTACCAGCCTGGTCTCGTCCTCTCTGCGAGTGAGAGGGCTGGCTGGTGCGACGCGAGTCCGGCCGACTGCCGAGGAAAGGCACCGCGCTTCCGCCGGCTGAGCCTCCCCCGCAAAAAACTGCGGCTCAGCGACCGGCAGTGGCGCACCGGGGAGCGCCTTTGTCAGCGGCGCGCGGACAAGCCGTAGTGCCGCTCGTAGAACTCGAGGTACTCGCCCGACTTGATCGGCTCCCACCAGCTCCGATTCTTCGCGTACCAGCCGACTGTTCGAGCGATCCCCTCCTCGATGTCGGCCTGTGGCGCCCAGCCGAGAGCGCGAAGCTTCTGCGTCGAAACCGCATAGCGCTGATCGTGACCCGGGCGCAGCCCCGTCACCGGACGAATCAAGGATTTCGATCTACCCGCACACTCGAGAATCATCTCCGTGATTTCGGCATTGCTGCGCTCCGGCTCCTGGTTGGCGCCGATGTTGTAGATCTCCCCGGTCTCCGCCCGATCCAGCAGCAGCAGCAGCGCCTCGCAATGATCCTCGACACGCAGCCAGTCTCGGATCTGCGTGCCCCCGTCGTAGAGCGGGAGCTCGAGTTCGTCCAAGGCGTTCGTGATGAAGAGAGGGATGAGCTTCTCGGGGTACTGGTAGGGGCCGTAATTGTTTGTGCAGCGCGAAACGATGACATCCAGTCCGTGCGTACGGGAGAAGGCCAGCGCCAGATTGTCGGCCCCGGCCTTGGAGGCCGAGTACGGGCTCGAGGGTTCGAGCAGCGAGTGCTCGTCCGGAAAGCCCGGTGCTTCCACGTCTCCGTAGACCTCGTCGGTTCCGATCTGCAGGAAGCGCGCTGTGGGTCGATGCAGGCGCAGAGCTTCCAGCAGCACGAACGTGCCGTAGACATTGGTTTCGATGAAGGCGCCCGCCTTCTCTGTCGTCGATCGATCGACGTGCGATTCGGCGGCGAAATTCACCACACAGTCGACGTCGCCGACCAGCTCCGTGACGAGGGCTTCGTCCCGGATGTCGCCCCTGACGAAGCGGTAGCGCGACGAGCCTTCGACACTCGCCAGGTTCTTCGGATTGCCCGCATAGGTGAGCAAGTCCAGGTTCACGACATGGACATCGGGATCTCGTGCCAGCAGCGTCCGCACAAAGCAGGAGCCGATGAAGCCACACGCCCCGGTGACGAGTACTTTCCTCGTTGCCAAACGAACCTACCTCCCTGTGATTCCGGGGCAGGACACTAGCCCGGATTGTTCATCAAAGTCCTCCTGGAACGCGAGATATCCGCGCTTCAGCCAGAGAAACCGCCGCCCCGCAGTCCGCTAGAAGAGTGTGTAGATAAACGGCGCCGCTGCGCTTCCGCCGAGCATCACAAGCAGCCCGAGCCCCAGGATGGAAATGATGATGGGCGCGAGCCACCACTTCTTGTTCTCCGTCAGAAAGTCGACGAACTCCCACACCAGCCCGACGCGCTTCTGGCTCGCCTGACTGGCGAAGTCGTCTTGGTGCTGCCCCCGTTGCGTCTCGGACATTTGTGATCTCCCGGTTGCCGCAGATGCGGCTCAGAACTGCCTGAAGTAGCTCTCCTTCGAATCGCGCGGCCGCGCTGGCCGCCAATAGCTGCTGGCATCGGCCTCGAATCTTCGCTCGAGCGGATCGCGCCCAATGAGCCTGAAGAACAGGCCCACGGGCGAGATCAGCCCGTAGAAGAGTACGCGCATCACGAGATGAGAGAGTACGAAGCCGATCGGGTACGAAACGACCGTCAGGCTCAGGTAGAGCGCCAGATTAGCCCGCGGATACGTGAGTGAGCAGAGCAGCGAGACCAGACCCAGTCCGCAGAACGTGCCGCTAACGAGCGGCCTGCTCTCTCCGAGGCCCCAGGCGAAGATCAGCAGCTCGAGCCACGCGATGACCGCGAGCAAACCGAAACCAACGGCAGCGATCAGGCCGAACTGGCGCAGCGTTCGCTCGTCGGGCTTCAGATTGATCTCGATCATGTTGCTCATACGGGTTTGCTTCGGCTCCTTGATCAATCCAACGCGAAGTCGGCCAGATAGGCCTCGGCGTCGATCTCCCGGGCGTTTGGCTGCTCTTCCTTCATGAGAATGAGGTTCTCGAGAACCAGCACATCCATGTTGGTGAACATGAAGCAGCGATAGGCGTCGTGAGGAGAACTAACGATGGGTTCACCCCGCACATTGAAGCTCGTATTGATGACGACCGCGCTTCCGGTCTTCTCCTTGAAGCGCTTGATGATGCGGTAGAAGCGGGCGTGATGCTGGCTGTCGACCGTCTGCACGCGAGCCGAGTAATCGACATGCGTCACGGCCGGGACTGTCGAACGAACCTGCTTGAGCTTGTCCAGACCCTTCACGTCTCCCGTCTGCTCGCTGAACAATCGCTTGGACTGGCTGACTGGAGCGACGAGAAGCATGTAGGGGCTGCTCTCATGCGGCCGCATCTCGAAGAACTCGTGCGCGTCTTCTCCCAGCACTGCCGGAGCGAAGGGGCGGAACGATTCGCGGAACTTGATCTTGAGGTTCATCAGGGACTGCATGTCGCTGGAACGGGCATCCCCAAGGATCGAGCGGCTGCCGAGTGCTCGCGGGCCGAACTCGGCGCGACCGGCGAAGTGGCCGACGACCTTTTGCTCGGCGATCAGGTCGGCAACGCGCGAGACCAGCACATTCTCGTCATCGCAGCGATGGTAGACGGCACCGGCCGAATCCAGATCCCGGCGAATCTGCTCTTCGTCGAAGCACGGGCCGAGCAGGGAGCCGCGCTGGCTGTCCGCGGCCTCGGCTTCTCTTGGCTTGTCGAGCAGCTGATACCATGTGAAGAGCGCCGCTCCGAGCGCACCACCCGCATCCCCCGCAGCCGGCTGGATCCAGATGTTGTCGAAGGGCCCCTCGCGCAGTACGCGTCCGTTGGCAACGCAGTTGAGCGCGACACCCCCGGCCATCGTCAGGTCTCGCGCCCCGGTCTGCTCGTGGACGTGACAAGCGATCTTGAGGACGATCTCCTCGGTGACCGCTTGGATGGACGCGGCAATGTCCATCTCGCGCTGAGTGATCTCGGACTCGGGCCGGCGAGGTGGACCGCCAAAGAGCGCGTCCATCTTGGGCGACGTCATCACGTCAGTGTGGCAGAAGCCGAAGTAGGACATGTCCATTCGAAACGATCCGTCCGGTTTGATATCCAGCAGCTTCTGGACGATGAGGTCCCGGTAGATCGGCTCTCCATACGGGGCGAGACCCATCAGCTTGTACTCGCCGCTGTTGACCCGGAAGCCCGTGAAGTACGTGAAGGCCGAGTAGAGCAGTCCGAGGGAGTGCGGAAAGCGCATCTCTTGCAGCATTTCGATCTGGTTGTCCCGCCCGCGGGCGATGCTGCCGGTTGCCCACTCGCCGACACCATCGAGCGTGAGGATCGCCGCCTCTTGGAAGGGCGAAGGGAAGAAGGCGCTCGCGGCGTGCGACTCGTGGTGCTCAGTGAAGACGTATCGCCCTCGGAAGGCTCCGCGCAGACCGCGGTCGAGCTCACGCGGCGTGTGGAGCTTCTGCTTGAGCCAGAGGGGCAGCCCCATCGAGAAGAGCTTGAATCCCCTCGGGGCGTAGCTGATGTAGGTCTCGAGTATTCGGTCGAATTTGAGCAGCGGCTTGTCGTAGAAGGTGACCAGATCGAGATCTGCTCCTGCGATACCGGCCTCCTCGAGACAGAAGTCCACGGCGTTCTGCGGAAACGCGTGGTCGTGCTTTCTACGTGTGAAGCGCTCCTCCTGAGCGGCCGTCCGAATTCGCCCGTCCTGAACCAGGCAGGCGGCGCTGTCGTGGTAGTAGGCCGAGATTCCGAGGATGTTCATTCGAGTCGCTCCGAGGCACTTCGGTGCTGTCCGGCCCGAGCCCTTGACGCCGAGCACGCAGGAAGTGAGTGTCCTTTGCGCGAAGAAACGTGTCGATCGGGTCTTTGGCGCTGAGCTTACTGGATTACCACTTGGCTGAAATCCGGGCGTATCGCGCGGACTGCGCCGAATGCAATAGAATGAGCCGTGAACCCGTGACGACTCCCGAAGACGCACACCGATTCGAAGCCGGCCACAGGGACTTGCCGCTCTACGTCGATCTGGATGGGACGCTCATCCGGAGCGACCTTCTGTGGGAGTCGCTCTGTCTCCTCGCTCGTGAGCGACCGAGCTTGCTGGCTCGGCTTCCCGTCTGGCTGCTGGCGGGCAAGGCCGGCTTCAAGGCGCGCTTGGCTAGCCAGGTCGCGCCCGACCCCGCCACCCTTCCCTACCGCCCAGAGGTCCTCGCGTACGTCGAGTCCGAACGTAGACACGGGCGGCGCGTCGTGCTCGCCAGCGCGAGCAATCGAGTCCTGGTGGCAGCGGTCGCCGATCACTTGGCTCTCTTCGATGGCGTGCTTGCCAGCGACGGATCGACGAACCTGTCCGGCGACGAGAAGCGCGTTCGCATCGAGGCCGACGCCGGCAGTGGTCGCGCTGCGACGACTTTCGAGTACATGGGAAACTCCCGCGCGGATCTGCCTATCTGGCGACGGGCCGAGGTTGTTACGCTGGTCTCTCCGAGCCGTGCGGCGCAGCGCGGCATCGCGGCGACTGGGCGACCGCACGAGATCATCGCGACGCAGCAGTCTCCCTGGCGAGCCGCACTGCGAGCGATTCGCATGTATCAGTGGGCAAAGAACGCGCTGCTCTTCGCCCCACTGCTGCTCGCCCACCAGCTCGGTGATCTGGCCCGCCTGCGAGACGTATTGCTCACGTTCGCCGGCTTCTGTGCCACCGCCTCCGCGGGCTATCTCCTGAACGACCTGCTCGACATCGAGGCAGATAGACAACACATACGCAAGCGCGAGCGTCCCCTGGCCTCCGGGATGCTCCCGATTCCGTTCGCCATCCTTCTGATCGTCGGACTCCTTGGCGGCGGCTTCGGCGCGTCACTCCTGCTGCTGCCGTCGGCCTGTACTGCCATGTTGGCCGCCTACCTGCTTCTCACGCTCTCGTACTCGTTCTATTTCAAGCAGCGTCTCATGCTCGACGTATTGCTGTTGGCCGGCCTCTATACCCACCGCGTGCTGACCGGTGGTGTGGCGGCGGCCGTTCCGCTCTCCCCCTGGCTTCTGGCTTTCTCGACCTTCTTCTTTCTGAGCCTCGCGTTGGTGAAGCGCTATGTCGAACTGCTCGCCGCTCGAACACGAGAGCGTGAGAACGTCAGCCGGCGTGCCTACGAAGTCGGTGACCTCAGCCTGGTGGAGACGATGGGTGTGGCGTGCGGCTACATCTCGGTCCTCGTGCTCTGTCTCTTCGTCAACAGCGACGAAGTCAGCAAGCTCTACCGGACACCGGACCTTCTCTGGCTGATGTGCCCGATCATGCTCTACTGGATATCGCGCGTATGGCTCCTGGCACGCCGAGGCGAGCTGCACGACGACCCTGTGCTCTTCGCGACCACGGACCGGAACAGCTACTTCGCCGGCGCCCTGATCGGTGCCGTTGTGATGGCCGCGACATGGTGAAGCTGCCGCGATCCCGCGAGCTGCCGCTGGCCGGCTGGGGCAACCACCCGGTTGAGCGATGCGCGGTCTACCGACCGGAGCGACTGGACGAGCTGGCGACCATCGTGACGGCCGCTCCCGAGACCAGCTTGATCGGACGTGGGCACGGTCGCAGCTACGGTGACGCGGCGCTCAACTGCGGCGGCGCGGTCATACTCCATGAACGCCTGAATCGACTGCTTTCCTTCGATCCCGAAGCCGCTGCCCTGCGCTGCGAGGCGGCCGTGAGTCTGGCGGAGATCATCGATCACTTCCTGCCACGAGGCTTCTTCTTGCCCGTGACGCCCGGCACGAAACACATCAGTGTCGGAGGTGCAATCGCAGCGGACGTGCATGGAAAGAACCACCATCGGGACGGCACGATCAGCAGTCAGCTCCTCGACTTCCGCTTGCTGACGGCGGGCGGGGATGTGCTCACCTGCTCGCGCGACGAGAACAGCGAGCTCTTCTGGGCGACAGTCGGCGGGATGGGGCTTACGGGGCTGATCCTCGATGCCCGCCTGCGCCTGCGGCGCGTCGAGACCGCCTGGGTACATGCGGTGACGCAGCGCGCTCCTGATCTCGATGCCGCCCTCGACGGTATCCTCGAAGGTGATCGAGACTACGCCCACGCGGTCGCGTGGATCGACTGCCTCGCTCGTCGCCGCTCGCTGGGACGCTCGCTCTTGTTTCGGGCCAACCCGGCTGGACTCGACGAGCTTTCTCCGAGCGCACGCCTGGCGCCGCTGTCGATTTCGGCTCGCTCTTGGCTGCGGGTCCCCTTTGGCCTTCCCCGCTTCGCATTGAATCCATTCAACATGCGTGTCTTCAATACGGCCTTCTACCTGGCGCGCCGCCAGGGGCATTCGATCGAGAACTACGAGAGCTACTTCTATCCGCTCGACGCGATTCAGCAGTGGAACCGCGTCTACGGCAAGCGCGGTGTCCTGCAGTATCAAGTCGTGCTGCCATTGGAGACGAGTCGAGAGGCGTTGGTGGAGATCCTCGAGCGCGTCGCGGCGAGCGGTCGTGCTTCCTTCCTCGCCGTCTTGAAGAGCACCGGCCCGGCCAATGCCGGACTGCTCTCCTTTCCGATGCCCGGTACGACTCTGGCGCTCGACTTTCCCTTCACCGGCCCGGATCTGCTCGAGATGCTGCACTCGCTCGACGAGCGCGTGCTTCGCTACGGTGGCCGGGTCTATCTCGCGAAGGACTGCTGCACGCGTGCAGAGCACCTCGCGACGATGTACCCAAACCTCGATCGTTTTCGAGACATCAAGTCCAAGTATGATCCAGAGCAGCGTTTTTGCTCTTCGCTGAGCCGTCGACTCCGCATCACGGAGGAGACAGCGTGAGCGAGACCGAGACTGTCGTGATTCTCGGCGCCGGCAGCGGGATCGGTCGGGCGATGGCGGGCGAGTTGGCCGCGCGGGGCAGCCACCTGATCCTGGCAGGACGCTGCCTCGAGGAACTCGAGCGCGTCGCAGGCGACTGTCGACTGCGGTTCGGTGCAGATGCGCGTGCACTTTCCTTCGACGCCCTGGCATTCGATGAGCATGCGGCGTTCTTTCAGCGCTGTTGTGAATGCTTCGGCGACGGTCTCGACGGTATCGTCCTCTGCCACGGAGAAATGCCAGCAGAGGACCGAGCCCGCGCTGATGTCGCCGTCGCGCGCAGGATGATCGATGTCAACTACACGTCAGCGGTGTCGATCCTGGAGCGGGCAGCGAGCTACCTCGCCGATCGGGGCCGGGGGTGGATCTGTGCCGTTGGCTCGGTGGCGGGTGACCGCGGACGACCAAGCAACTACCTCTACGGTTCGAGCAAGGCGGCGCTCGGCACCTATCTCGCTGGGCTTCGGGCGCGTATGGCAAAGTCCGGAGTCGTGGTCGTCACGGTCAAACCCGGCTTCGTCGACACGGGCATGACCTACGGACTTCCCGGCCTGTTCTTGGTCGCGTCAGCAGCGCGCGTGGCGAGAGACGCCTTGCGGGGCGTTGGCCGGGATCGTGCGGTGGTTTACACCCCGTGGTTCTGGGCGATCATCATGCTGCCGATACGACTGCTGCCCGATCGGATCTTCAAACGTCTCGAGCTATAGGAATCCTTCGGCAATTCACACGGAGAGGATGGGATACGAGAATGGGTGCCAACGAGTATCGACGCAGACGCACGCTTGTAACAGGTGGAGCTGGTTTCTTGGGCTCGCACCTCTGTGACCGCCTCTTGAACGAAGGGCACGAGGTGATCTGCGTCGACAACTACTACACCGGGTCGAAACGCAACATTCTTCACCTCTTGGAAAGGCCGCACTTCGAACTCATACGCCACGACATCACCTTTCCGCTCTACCTGGAGGTCGATGAGATATTCAACCTGGCCTGCCCCGCCTCACCGCAGCACTATCAGCACGATCCTATCCAGACGACGAAGACCAGCGTTCACGGTGCCATCAACATGCTTGGCCTGGCCAAGCGCCTGCAAGCTCGCATCTTCCAGGCATCCACGAGCGAGGTCTACGGGGATCCGCAGGTGCATCCACAGCAGGAGGGCTATTGGGGCTACGTCAATCCCATCGGTGTTCGCTCCTGCTACGACGAGGGAAAGCGCTGCGCCGAGACACTCTTCTTCGACTACAGGCGCCAGCTCGGTCTGGAGATCAAGGTGGCGCGCATCTTCAACACCTACGGGCCGCGCATGGACCCCGGCGATGGGCGGGTGGTGTCCAACTTCATCGTCCAGGCACTCCGGAACGAGCCCATCGTACTCTACGGCGATGGCGAGCAGACGCGATCTTTCTGCTATGTCGAAGATCTGATCGACGGCTGCATTCGACTGATGGCAAGCCCACGCGAGCTCTGCGGACCGGTGAACCTGGGTAACCCGACCGAATTCACGATGGTTGAGCTTGCCGATCTGGTGTTGGAGCTCACCGGATCGAGCTCGAGAATCGAGCGCGGCCCGCTGCCGCCCGACGATCCGGTTCGGCGACGTCCCGACATCTCGCTCGCTCAGCAGGAGCTGGGCTGGAAGCCTCGGATAGAGCTGCGCTCGGGGCTGCAGAAGACGATCGCGTACTTCGACGAGCTTCTCTCGAGCGGATCCTGAACCCGACGCGATCGCTGCGACCGATGAAGAGCGAGAAGAGCGGAATAGCCGCGGCCCCGATCGGGCGATCAGGGCGTCTCGCGCCCCTCGACCATGTCGATCCCCTGTGATCGCTGCTGGCGCACGAAGTGGCGCTTGATGACGTCGGCCACCTCGTCGGCATCATCGGTCAGGTGGAAGAGCTGCAGGTCGCGCTTGCGCAGCATGCGCCGCTCCAGAGGCTGTTGTTCGATCCACTCGATCAGCCCCTGCCAGAAACTCGTACCGTAGAGCACGACCGGCATTCCCTTGATCTTTCGCGTCTGGACGAGCGTGAGGGCTTCGAAGATCTCATCGAGCGTGCCGTAGCCTCCCGGCAGCCCAACGATGCCGCAGGCGTACTTGACGAACATCACCTTGCGGGCGAAGAAATACTTGAAGTCCACCACCGTATCGGCGTAGGAGTTCGCCGCCTGCTCGTCGGGGAGTCTGATATTGAGCCCGATCGAGCGCCCGCCCCCGAGCTCGGCACCGCGGTTGGCCGCTTCCATCGTCCCGGGTCCGCCTCCCGTGATGACCGCGAAGCCTGCTCTCGCAAGTGATTCGGCCACCTGTACGGCGTTCTTGTAGTCGGGGCTGCCTCGCTTGATTCGAGCACCTCCGAAGAGCGAGACGGACGGCCAGATATCGCGAAGCGCTTCGAATCCCTCGACGAACTCGCCCATGATCTTGAAGACGGTCCAGGTGTCCTTCAGATGTCGATCCATAGCTCCGCCATCGGACTGACCGGCCGTTCCCTGAAGCGCGGTGCGTCCTGAGTCAAGGCTTCTTGAAGAGGGACTCGAGATCGGCGAGGGCTTCGCCCCTCGCGCGAGTCGAGTCTCCACCCGCGTGCCCGCCCGCCGCGAAGTATTCGCAGCGATTGGCTCGATCGCGATCGGGCACCCGCTCGGCACTCGACTCACGGCACTCGTTATACGCTGCCGGCTCGTGATGAGTGCAGTTTCGGCAGACGTGGAGGTCGGCACCGCAGCGATCACAGGCCTGCCGGAAGCCCACACGTTCCCCGGCCGCGAGGGCAAGGGCGGCATCGCAGGAGAAGCAGCGCATTCGCTGAGCGTGCGTCACGGCCGGAGGCGGGTCAAGCCTTCCCAGCATCGGAGCGTCCAGTAGCCTGGACGCGCTGGGCGATGCGGTCCATCCTGGGGCGGGCTCTCCGGCTCGTCCCAGACGGCGGGACGCTCGGAGTGGCAGAGATGATGGGCGAGCACCTGGGGAATCGGCTGGCGGTGAGAATCTATCAACGACATATGGCAGGGCTGCTCGCGATTCTCCTGCCAGCGACAGCCACGGGACAGAGTCCCCCCGATCTCAACGCCCTGGTGATCGAATGGGCTCGCGGCCACTATGCGTCGCCGGTGCTGTGCGAAGTTGCAGGGAATACGATTCGCGGGATCCGACGCATTCTCGTCACGCCGGAAACCTCGGCGCGCCGCGAGCGCGTCACTGCCGTTCGCTTCATCGACATGCAGGTGGACGACGCGTCTCGTTGCTTCAATACCGTGGGCCAGAGCATCCCCAACGTCGTCGGAGTCGTGCGAATGCGGCTGCCGGGTCGCCCCCACCCCGAGACCGCGGCACGAGACTTCAAGCTGGCAATCCGCCGCGACCGCGGGTTCGAATTCGAGATCGTAGACGGCGCGCTCAGGCTGGACGTGGTCGGGACGACGCCCGCTTCCACTCGCACAGTGGACTTCCGGGGCGGACGCGCATGGCTCCGCGTCGTCTTTCCGGCGACCGATGCCGCGCGCGAATTGGCGGAGTTCCGGAGTCCCCGCAAGGTTCTGCTGGAGCTGCAGGCGAAAGACACGACCCGACTGTCGTTTCCGATCTTCATCGCCGCCCCTCGTTGAGTCTCCTCAGCGTGCCGCTGCCGGTTCAGTCGGGGTCTCGACGGGCCGATACGGGCGCTACATGCCCAAACGAAAGAGCCCGATCTACTCTGCTCTGGAGAACGAGCTGGACCTCCTGGATGAGATCAGTGTTTTCGTCATTGATCTCGCTCAGTTCGTCGACGCATTGCAGGATGCTGAGGCCGCGAGTGATCTGCGGGAGCTCGGGCGACTGGCCGCCCTCCTGGCCAAGCAGGCCGACCACTTCGGCTACCCGCTCCTCGAGACCGCAGCACAGGGTATCGACATCGCCTGCAAGAAGGGGGATCGCGCCGCGGCGAAGAAGGCATTGAGGGAGCTCACCGAAATCTCGCTGCTCATCCGCCGGGGACATCGCGGAGCTGCCTGATCGCGCCTCCTGGCGGATCGGCTACACGAGAAACCACAGCGAGAGCCGCCAGCCAAACGCCTGTGCGCAGATCGCGAGTGCGAGCAGTGCCGCGTTCGTAACACCATGAACCACGATTAGCGCGGTCAAGCTGCGGCGGTGGTAGAACCAGAGATTGCTGATCGCCACCCAGGGCACCGCCACCCACCATTCCCAGGGCACATGACCCGCCGTGAAGACGACGATCGTCGTCAGGAAGCTGCGCAGGCTGTAGCGGGCCAGCGGAATGTCCCGAAAATCTCCGCTTCGGCCGTAGACGTCTGCGTATCGCATGACGAAGCTGCGGATGAAGATCTCCTCGAAGAGCGGCGTCACCAGCGCGTAGCCGAGCATCCGCAGCGCCAGTACCAGGGGAATCAGATCCGCCCCGAGCTGAGCCGGATCGAACGCTTCAGATGGACTCGGCCTCAGTCGATCGAAGACGAGGAAAGGCGCCACCCAGAGCAGCGCCAGAGCGATGCCGACGATGACGTCCTGTAGTGTTCCCGCGGCGTCGACGCGGCTGCGGGACAGCTCCGGATATCGCCCTCGCCGCCAGAAGTAGACGAGCAACGCCAGCGGCACCGCTGGCTTCAGCAGCAGCATGACCGGGGCGAGCTCCTCGGGCAGCCGGCGTGCTACCTCCACCGCCGCGAGAAACGAAAAGTAGGGCAATACGTAGGGCCACCAGCCATGGCCCTGTCTCGAGTCCCCAGCCGTCACCTGCCGCCTCCGTTTCGCCCGGCTGCCACCCGCCGTCCGCCGGCGGAGTATACCCTCGTGTTCCGGAACACCATCTCGGGCGCCGCCGGGCGGCTTGCCGTGACTCTTCAGCCGACGGAGTGTGAACGGGCGCCACGCGAGGCAGTGGCGGCTGAATCCGCTCGGAAGAACACACATCGGGGCAGCTCGGCAGAACACTTCATGAATCGTGGAGCAAAGGCCCTGTCGCTACGTTCGCTCTTGGATGTCGCGACGAAAAGAGATCGCTCGCCCGCTGCAATTGCGGGCGAGCGCGGTAGTCTAAGCCGCAGCACGCCGCGACTTCCAGGCTGCGTGGCCAGCACTAGAGGATCATCGCCATGCCCGCGATACGATTGGGAATCGACTTCGGAGTCGCGAAAACAGTGGTTGCGGCCACGCGCGAGGGTGCCCCGTTTCTCGTCGAATTCGTCAAGCCCGATGGAGAGGTCCAGGCCTGGCATCCGGCGTTGATCGGCGCGAAGGGAGCGGCCTGCACGACGGGCCTGCAGGCGCAGGGCATGCAGCTCGAGGACGGTTGGGATTACTTGCGCGCTCCGCGACGGCTACTCGCCGGCATGCGGGCGGATGCGTCGATTGTGCTCGGCGAGGCGACGCAGACCTCACTGCAGTGGGTCATCCGTTACCTGTCGGGGCTGCGGCGAGATCTCATCGAGCGGACCGCTCTGGACCTATCTCCGGAAGAGCCCATCGATGCCGCCATCTCGATCCCTGCGAGTGCGGACGGGAATCAGCGCTTCCTCACGCTCGAGGCATTCCAGGATGCCGGTTTCCGTGTCTTGGACATGGTCGATCAGTCCGATGCAATACGCGCGGAGTGCGTGCGTAGCTGGGAAGGTGTGGGTGAGACGGGGCGGCTGCTCGTCTACGACCTCGGCGAGGAGAGTTTCAACGCTTCGGTTACCCGTGTGGCCGAGGACGAACGGGAAGTCCTCGCCGCAGCGGAAATCGTCGGGCTGGGAGGCGAGCAGTTCGATCGCGTCTTGCTCCAGATGGTCCTGGAGCGCGCCAGTCAGGGCTTCGATTTGCCGACTGATGTGGAGAGTCGTCTGCTGCGGTGTTGCCGGGAGCGACGTGAGAATCTGCACCCGAATACGCGGCGGATCGTCATCCCGCTCGGCGAGTTCGTATCGGGCCTCGATAGGATCAAGATCGCCTGCGTTGATTACTTCGAGCGCAGTGGGTCCATCGTGAACCAGACGGTCGAGGCCGCAGAATCGGTGCTGAGCCGCCTCCCCGAAGCCGGTGAATCGCGCCGCAGCTCGCTCGATTGCGTCTACGTGACCGGTAGCGCGAGCAACTTTCCGCCCGTGTCACGAGCACTTCGCGAGCGTCTTGGTCGGCGGGTGCGCCGGTCGCCTGATGGCGGGGCAACCTGTGCGCTCGGACTGGCCATCGCGGCGAGTCGGAGCCGCGCAGGCGAGAGATCGGGCTGTTTCGATCGCCACTTCGGTATGTGGCGCGAGGCGGACTGCGGCGGCAGAAAGGTCTTCGACCCGATCTTCCACAAAGGCACTCGGCTGCCCGATCGCGGGGAAGAGCCGCTCGTCGTAACGCGGCGCTACCGGCCCAGCCACAACATTGGCTACATGCGGTATCTCGACTGCGGCGAGCTGCGCGAGGACGGTCTGCCGATTTCGGGTGTGACGCCGTGGGAAGAGGTGGCGTTTCCTTTCGATCCCAGCCTCGAGGGACGTTCCGAGTTTCGCTGTGAAGAAGTCGTCCCCGTCGATCACCTGGGTGGGCAGGAAATCGAGGAGCGCTACACGTGCTCGGCGAATGGCGCGATCGAGCTGTCGATGAGCAACCTGAGCGCTGGCTACGTCAGACGATACCAACTGCGCGCCTGAGGCGGCGTCGGTGAGTCGGGCCCGCCTACTTGCGAGTCCAGACGCCGGCGGCGTCCAGCACGTATTGCCCCTTCGCTGTACGCGCGATCAGCTTATCGCCAGCCAGCTTTGCGACCGCTCCCACCGAGGCGCCGCTCTTCTTGGCGATCGTCTCGTATTTCGCTCGACGCTTCTCGTTGATGCTGCTCACGAGGCCGCGTATGTCGGCAGGAGCGCCGTCGCTCACGAGACCGATGTATCCGTCCGGTCGCTCCCCCACGAGACCGGCTGCCTTGGCGTCGTCGAGTGGGCTCGCCGCAGCCGGGAGGCTCAGGAGCAGTAGGCAAGCGAGCAGGGCCCAAGATGTCGCGTATGTCTTCAGCCCGAAAACTCCGCTGTGTCGACCTTGCGAGGGAGAGACTCGATGTCTGGTCATGGTTGCCGACCTCCTGGCAGTCAGACGCGCTCCCGGCCAACGCGTTGGTCTTCGTCATCGTCGGCCGGAAGCCGTGTCGCCGACCCGCGGGCCGGACAGTGGTTCAGAAGAGATCCTCGTTGCCCTCGAAGAGGTCGTCCAGCTCTTTGTCGACCTTGACGCGAATCTCGTGTTCGATCTTCACGTTCATATTGATTACGATCGGTTCGTTGGGAGCCTCGATCACTACACGTGGCGTACAAGCCGCCAACATCGCAGACGCGACAAGGACGATGCCGAGGCGCTTTCGAAAGGGTTCGCTCCGGTCGATGTGCTGACCCCGAAATCCCATGTCACTCCTCCCAGCCGATTCCCCGCAGCTGCGGCGGCTTGCCGTGGCCAGCATGACCCGCTGCGCGGACGGGCGAAGGCTACCGCCCCCCCACCCGTCCGTCGACTTGCCGCTGCAGCTTCTCCGACACGACGTCGGGCAGCCGTGACGCGATGGCCGCGCCCTGAAGCAGGTCGGTCAGAGCCGCCTCCACGTTGAGATTGAACTGGACCGGCTGGCCGCTCTGGTAGTCCGGATTCGAGCCGTCGAGATGGATGCCGACCAGCACGCTCTCGAGCGCATCGCCGTGAAGGTCGACCGCCAGCTCCTGATAGTGAAAGTTCTTCAGGATATCCAGCAACATCGACATCTGTTTCCCCCCGCGCGCGAGCGCAGCACCGGACGCCGGTCGGTAGCGAATCCAGCCGCCAAAGCGATCGACGCGATCGGTCGCCAGCGTGCCGCTGAGGATCTGCAGGCGACCGTCGTGATAGCGCAGCGGTAGCTTGCCCGTTACGCGTCCCGTTCCCGTCAGCCCGTCGAGCGCGACCAGCTCGAGCAGGCCCTCCATCTCTGCCGATCCCAGCTCGAGCAGGAGCTCGACTTGCTCGTCGAGCGGCGAGTAGCGTCCACTGCCCATCAGTGTCCCGCCGGCAAAACCCCACTTCATCGACTCGAGATCGACACTGCCGTCCGGGTGCAGTCGCCAGGCCACGACTCCGTCTGAGAGCTCGGCTCCGGCATCCAGGCGCCCGATCGTCAGCCTTTGTCCAGACGCTGTCGAGGGCGGGAACGGGCCCAGCAAGTGGATGTCTCCACTCACGCGTTCGAACGAGGCTGCCTGGCTCTCGATGTTCAGAGCGCGCAATCCGATGTCCGCGTGGCCCTCGAGACCGCTCTGCGAATCCCATTGCAGCGCTCCACTCAGCTCCAAGCTGCCCGCCGTAAGCGTCGCAATCCCCGCCATAGACGGTATGACGTCGGCTGGTTGCGGCCCGTCCGGCGTGAAGTGAATCGGCTCCAGCTCGAGCTGCGCGCGTCCGGTGGCGCTCTGGATCTCGTGGGATCCGCGGAGGTGCAGGCGGACGATCTTCAGCGGATCATTGAGGAGCAGGGAGAAGTCGAGACGCTTTGCCTCTTGGCTCGGGTCGAGCGCAAACTCACCGGAGAGCGCGAGGATGGGAAGATCGGCGCCTTCCTTCGAGCTGAGAATCTGCTGCAGGTGAACCTCGCCGCGCGGCAACGAGCCACGCAGGCCCAAACCACGAACCTCCACCTCGTAGAGCGGAACCGTGATGCGCCCACCGCTGCTCTGCAGCACAACGCGGTAGTCTTCGAGCGCGACGTCTGTCTCGACATGCAGGGACAGCTTCGGGAGCTCGGCATCGACCCGTAGCGCTGTGTCGCCACCCCCGACGAGCGCGCTCAACTCGGCGGGCGCGAGCACGAGATCCACATCGAGGCGGGTCGCTTCACGCGGTGCCACGCCATCCCCCCGCCGCCCGATCGCGAGATCGGCCCCGCCCGTGATGCAGAGACCGGTCGGTCGACGTAGCGCAAGTCGGTCCGCAACTGCGAGTCCCGCCAACTCGAGCGTGGCGCACTCCTCTATCTGCAGCTCCGCCCGACGTTCGTCAGCCCGCCACTCGGCGCGCAGGTCGAGCAGTGCCCGCTGGGCGGACAAGGTCTCGTGCGCGAGATTCGTCCCCTCCAGCCGCAGCGCGAAGCCTCCGGTGGCCTCAACCTCGGATGCCAAGGCGTCGAGGGTCGCTCGCCCATGGATCAGCGGGTGTTGGATGCGCACATCGCCAGTCGCCTTCGCTCCTCGCGAGCCCGTGCGGCGCCTGTCCAGCTCGATCATGACTTCGAGCTGGCCGCTGGTCGTCTCGATCTGGAGGCGTACATCATGCAACGAGAGTCGCGCGATCGGTGGCTGGAGAAAGGCAGCGAAGAGCGGCAGCGGCGCGATGGATGAGTCCTTCCTCTCCGGCTCACCGGCGACCGCAGCGTCTTCTCGCTGCGCCCGTCGAAGCGATTCGAGCAAGCGCGATTCGAGCCGCGCTCCCTTGAGTGCGGCGCGCACGCGTAGCCCGTCGATGCGCAGCAGCTCGAGTTCGCCCCGTAGCAGTCCAGCGGGCGTGAAGGCGATCTCGATGAGAGAGGCGGACAGCTCCGGTGGTGATCCGATCGCAAGTCGCCGCAGCGACAGTCCGCCGAAATCGAGGCGATCGATGGCAAACTCGAGCTCGTCAACTCCTCGCCCAGCGGCGACATGCCGCAGCCCTTGCTCCACCAGTGTGCGACGCTGTGACCAGAGTGCCAACACTGCGAGCAGCAGGGCCAAGCCGACTGCGAGCCGGAAACGCCGCCGGCCGCCATCACTCATTCGCCGCGCCTCACCGCTGTCTGCCCGCGGACTGCCTCACGCCGGGGTCGGCTGGCAGAATGTCGGGCCGTCGACTGGCCCATGGTCAGAGCAGCACTTCCAGATTCTCGCTCGGCCGTCCTACGACTGCGCGTCTTCCCCTCAGCAGGATTGGTCGCTCCAGCAGGATCGCGTTGCACTCCAGTGCGCGGACCAGCTCCGCGTCACTGGAATTCGCGTCGAGTCCCGCTTGGGTGAAGGCATCCTCTCCGCTGCGCAGCCACTCGCGGATCGGTCTGCCAAGGGCCTCAGCCAGCTCGTCGATTTCCGCCCGCGAGAGCGGTTCGTCGAGGTACCGGCGAACGCGAAAAGGCAGTTCACGCTCTTCTAGCAGCGCCAGGGCGGCGCGGCTCTTCGAGCAGCGTGGATTGTGAAGCAGCAAAATGTCTGAATCACTCGTGGTAAGCGACATCGATCCTCGTTCCAAGGTGAGAGCCAGGCCGGAGGCCAGCGCTGATGCTGTTGGCGCCGGTCCGCGGCAGCGCGAGTCAGAGCAACAGCAGTCTGAGCTCGGAGAGTAGCTCGCCAAGGCGAGTCGTGAAGCGTACCGCTTCTGCTCCGTCGATTACGCGGTGGTCGTAGGAGAGCGACAGTGGCAGCATGCGCCGTGGCACGAATGCTCCGTCCAGATAGCGGGGCTTCCACGCCATGCGGGAAACGCCAAGCACGGCCACTTCGGGGTGGTTCACGATGGGCGTGAAGCAGGTTCCTCCGATACCGCCGAGGCTGGAGATCGTGAAGCTGCCTCCCTGCATCTCTGCGGGTCCGAGTCGGCGCTCGCGCGCCTTCTCGGCCAGACGATTGAGCTCGACCGCGATCTCGCCGATGCCCTTGCGGTCGACGTCACGCACGACCGGTACGACGAGTCCGTTGGCCGTGTCGACCGCCACGCCAATGTGGTAGTAGCGTTTCAGAATGAGGCTCTCGTCCGCCTCATCCAGAGAGGCGTTGAAGCGCGGGAATTCTTTGAGTGCGTGTGCCACCGCCTTCAGCATGAATGGCAGAAAGGTGAGCTTGACGTGCGACGCCTCGTCACCCGCCGGCTGTGAACGGCGGAACGCCTCCAGCTCCGTGATGTCCGCCTCGTCAAATTGTGTCACGTGCGGGATCGTGACCCAGCTCCTGTGAAGGTTCGCAGCGGAGATCCTACGAATGCGCTCCACTGCAACCCGCTCGATGGGGCCGAAAGCCGAGAAGTCCGGCGCGGGTTCGCGCGTGGGAGCTGGCCCAACGCGGACAGCACTGGCCTGGCCCTCTTCGCCCAGCATCGTCTTGACGTAGGCCTGGATATTCTCCTTGAGCACGCGCCCCTTCGAGCCGGTGCCCGGTACCCGAGACAGATCGACGCCGAGCTCGCGTGCCGTGCGGCGGGCCAGTGGGCTGGCGTGCGGAGCCGGACCTGCCCGCTGTTCCGGGCTGGTCGGTACTGCGGGGGAGTCGATGCTCGGGGCGGCTGCGCTGGCCCACGGATCACGCGGCTCCGGTTCCGCATCGCGATGCTCCATCGGCGCTTCGCTCGGCGGGCGCATGTCCTCGCCCGCAGCCAGATCGGTCTCCTCGACCTCCATCACGGCGATCACCTGCCCGCGGCTCACCTTGTCACCGACCGAAACCCGCATCTCCTTCAGCAGGCCAGCCCACGGCGCCGGAATCTCCATGATGGCTTTGTCGCTCTCGAGTACGATGAGAGCGTCCTCGCGCGCGATGCGCTCACCGGCTTTGCGCAAGACCTCGCAAACGTCCACATCCTCGAAGTCACCGATGTCGGGCAGCAGTACCTCTCGTACGACAGCCATTGCGCTACACCACCACCGGATTCGGCTTGTCGCTGTCGATACCGAGCTTCTCGAGGGCCCGCGCGACGAACTCGCGCGACACGCCTCCATCGTCCGCGAGTGCAGACAGTGCGGCAGCCGTGATCCAGTAGCGATTCACCTCGAAGAAGTGACGCAGCCTTGCGCGGCTGTCGGAGCGACCGAAGCCGTCCGTACCGAGCACCCGGTATGTCCGCCCCACGAATGGGCGGATCTGCTCGGCATGCGCTCTCATATAATCGGTCGCCGCGACCACCGGCCCCGAGCGACCTCGCAGCATCTCCGCCACGTAGCTGAGCCGGGGGGCGGCGAGCGGGTGAAGCATGTTCCAGCGCTCTGCCGCCTGGCCGTCGCGCTGCAACTCTGTGAAGCTGGTGGCGCTCCAAACGTCAGCGGCGATGCCGAATTCTCGCGCGAGAAGCTCGGCGGCTGCCCTCACCTCGCGCAGAATAGCGCCGCTGCCGATGAGCTGAACACGTTGCTCGTTGTCGCGATCCTGCTCCTCCAGCAGGTATATCCCGCGAAGGATGCCCTCTTGAGCACCCGCGACGACGGCCGGCTGCGGGTAGTTCTCGTTCGTGACTGTCACGTAGAAGAAGACATTCTCTTGCTCCTCGAACATGCGGCGAAGTCCGTCGTGGATGATGACCGCGAGTTCGTAGGCGTAGCTGGGGTCGTAGGCCACGCACGTCGGAATCGTCGACGCGAAGATGTGACTGTGGCCGTCCTGATGTTGCAGCCCCTCGCCCGCGAGCGTGGTTCGTCCAGAGGTGCCGCCGATCAGGAAGCCTCTCGTCTGCGAGTCCGCAGCCGCCCATAGCAGATCCGCCACTCGCTGGAAGCCGAACATCGAATAGAAGATGTAGAACGGGATCATGTTGATGCCGTGGTTCGCATAGGCGGTACCGGCCGCGATCCAGGACGCCGTCGCGCCGGCCTCGCAGATGCCCTCCTGCAGAATCTGGCCGCTCTTGTCCTCGTGGTAGTACATCACCTGGTCGTGATCCACGGGCTCGTAGAGCTGTCCCTCCGAGGCATAGATACCGAGCTGGCGGAAGAGACCCTCCATGCCGAAGGTGCGAGCCTCGTCGACTACGATCGGAACCACGCGACGACCAATCTCCTCGTGTCGGACGAGGCTGGCGAGCATACGTACGAAGGCCATCGTGGTGGAGACCGAGCGCTCGGCGGTTCCCTCGAGATGTGCGGAGAAGATCTCGAGATCCGGAATCTCGAGGGGTGGCGCCGCCTCTCGCCGAAGCGGCAGGTAGCCGCCAAGCGCCTGGCGGCGCTCGTGCATGTAGCGAATCTCGGGACTGTCCTCCGGCGGCTTGTAGAACGGCGCTTCCGAGAGATCTTCATCTCTGACGGGAATGCGGTAACGATCACGGAATACCTTCAGCGCCCGCTCGCCCATCTTCTTCTGCTGATGAGTGAAGTTCAGGCCCTCGCCCGCCTCCCCCATGCCGTAGCCCTTCACCGTCTTTGCCAGGATCACGGTGGGCTGGCCCACGTGACTCGAGGCAGCGGCATAGGCGGCGTGGACCTTCACGGGATCGTGACCGCCGCGGTTGAGGTGCCAGATGTCTTCGTCGGTCATGTTGGCGACGAGCGCTCGCAGCTCTGGATGCGTTCCGAAGAAGTGCTCTCGCGTGTAGCCACCTCCACGCACTTTGTAGTTCTGGTAATCGCCGTCTACGGCCTGTTGCATGCGCTCGGTCAGATGACCGTGTGGGTCGTTTCGAAAGAGCGGATCCCAGCGGCTCCCCCAGATCACCTTGAGCACGTTCCAGCCGGCACCGCGGAAGGTGCCTTCCAGCTCCTGGATGATCTTGCCGTTGCCACGAACCGGTCCATCGAGCCGTTGCAGGTTGCAGTTGACGACGAAGACCAGATTATCGAGCCTCTCACGCGCAGCGATCGCAATGGCGCCCAGCGATTCGGGTTCGTCCATCTCTCCGTCGCCCGTAAAGCACCAAACTCTTCGGCCCTCTGCAGCGAGAAGACCCCGGTTTTCGAGGTACTTCATGAAGCGCGCCTGGTAGATCGCCATCACGGGCCCGAGTCCCATCGAGACCGTCGGGAACTGCCAGAAGCGCGGCATCAGGTGCGGATGCGGATAAGAGGCCAGACCGTCCCGCTCCACCTCCTGGCGAAAGTTGTGAAGCTGCGCCTCACTCAGTCGTCCCTCGAGAAAGGCGCGAGCATAGATGCCGGGAGCGCTGTGTCCCTGGATATAGAGCAGGTCACCGCCGAAACGCTCGCTCGACGCGCGAAAGAAGTGGTTGAACCCGACTTCGTAGAGCGTGGCCGCGGACGCGAAGCTCGCCAGATGGCCGCCCAGCTCCGCATTGTCGCGGTTGGCGCGGACCACCATGGCCATGGCATTCCAGCGGATGATGGATCGGATGCGATGTTCGAGGCCGGGCTCGCCCGGCATCGGCGGCTCACTGTTCGCGTCGATCGTGTTCACGTAGGCGGTGGTCGCTCGATAAGGCAGGTGGACGCCCGAGCGGCGTGCTTTGTCGATCAGCTTCTCGATCAGGAAGTGAGCGCGCGCCGGGCCGTCGCAACGCAGTGTCGAGGCGAGTGCCTCGAGCCACTCCTCGGTTTCCTCGGCATCGTTGTCGACGGGCTGATCGGACATGGGCGCCTCAGCGCCGGCCTGGACACGCAGCAGGTGGCAACGCTCGCGTGAATCTCGGCCTCACGAATCGCAGGACCAATCATCCAGTGAATGCGAGCCTTCGAACTTCTCCCCCAACGCAGCCAAGGCGCCGGCTTCAATCTGACGGACACGTTCCCGGCACAGTCCCAGCCGTTTCCCCACCTCCGCGAGCGTGTAGGGTCCGTCGCCCCCGAGGCCGAATCGCCAGCGCACGACCTGTCGTTCGCGCGTCGGCAGAGCGAGCACAAGCGCATCGAGTTGACTCACGCTCCGCTGGCGCTGAATGCCGTCGATCGGGTCATGTTCCGTACTGTCCGGGATCAGATCGCCGATCGTGCGATCGTCCGACTCGGAGAAGCGTGCTTCCAGCGAGACCGCCTTGTGGTCGAGCTGGAGGTGATCTTCGACCTGCTCGGGACTCAAGCCAACCTCGCGACCCAGCTCGCTGGAACTCGGGCTTCGGCCCAATCGGCTCAGCATCTGTGCCTCGGTTCGGTGGATGCGCAGCACGCGATCGAAGCGGTGTGACGGCAGACGGATGGTGCGAGAGTGATTCTGGATGGCGCGGATGCAACCCTGTCGAATCCACCAGCAGCCATAGGTGGAAAACTTGAAGCCGCGTCGATAATCGAACTTCTCCACCGCTCGCAGCAAGCCGAGATTGCCTTCCTGGATCAGATCGGCGAAAGCGACGCCCATCCCCGAGAACTCCCTGGCGACCTTGATCACCAGCCTGAGGTTGTGCTCGACGAATCGATTCCTGGCTTCGTCCAGCGCTCGAACGCGTACCTCGACCTCGCGCATCCGCCTGAAAAACGTTCTCGTCGGCAGGCCGATCTCACGAGCCAAGTCCTTTCTCGATAGCGCGGCAGTCCCGCGCGCGCGACGAGCCAAATCCCCTCGGTAGTCGCGAAGCTTCGCCAGTATTTCCTCGAAGAGTTTCGCCTCGAGATCGGCGTCCAGCAGCAGAGTTTCGATTTGCTTGTCGAGCTGCTGGCGCGCCTCTCGGTCGTCCGGCCCGCCGGTGGCGTCGAGCTGCCCTCTCTGGCGCAGCAGCACGCGAAGTCTCGCCATCGTGTCGGGGCGTCCAGCAGTCACCTGAGATTCGGCCGCCGCGCGACGAGATTCCTCCCAGCGCGCGAGCACGAAGCGAGCCGTCCAGGGGATTCTGAGGAGAGTTCGATGAAGCTCTGCGGCGCAGCCGGCGATGACCTTGGCCAGCGCGGCCTCCTGCTGGCGGCTGAGAAGGGGCACGGAACCGACCTCAGCCGTATAGCTGGTCAGCGAGCGCGAAGATCCGGCGGCGGCCGACTCGGGCTCCTCCGCCACTCTCGGCCGGCTGTTGTGCAGGTCCGGCCGGGATAGGCTCCGTGCTGCCTGAGAATGCCGCCCCGAAGGGATCCCGCCGCCGGGCGCAGAGTCGAGGTAAGCCGCTGAATTGCCTGCCATTTTGGCTCTCGCTGGTAATTGTCCCATCGAGTTCGGTAGCCCATCTGTTCGGTCAATTCAATACAGATCTGTATGTATTATTGGACCGCTCTCTCGCGATGTGCCGGGAACGGGCTGGACCAAGGCGTCGCCAACTACAGGGGATGCGCTACTGGCGGGGGGGTGCCACGGCTCCTGCGACGCGAGCGGCCTCGAGCCAGGTCGAGAGCGAGCCCTCGTCCCGCCTCAGGTCCTCGATCGAAACGCGCTCCAGAGAGCAGCGCAGCGTGGTCTCGATTGCGCGCCACAGAGCTCGAACGGAGCACTCAGCGATATGAACGCACTCGGGCTCTCGGCCGCGGCGACACTCGCAGTACCCCTCGCCGAACATCTCGCCGCCGAGTGCGCACATGGCCTGCCAGATGCTGATCTGCTCCGCCGGCCGGGAGAGGTGATAGCCGCCGGCTGCGCCGCGGGTGCTCGAGACCAGGCCCCCGGTTCTCAGCGTCCGCATGATGCGGGCAACATATTCCGGCCCCAGCCCTTCCCTGCTCGCGATCTGGCCAGCGGTAATCGGCTCCGACGAGGGATTGAATGCAACCTGGATGAGGCAGCGAAGCCCGTACTCCTGAATCGCCAGGATTTGCATGCGATTCAGGCTAGAGAGATCACGCAGACCTGTCAAAAATGCCCGCCGCTCCACCCGCCCTGGCCCGGGGTTCTTCGCCAGCTTGCTAGGGAACCTCTGCACAGGCGGCCTTACAGCGGCCGTTGGCAGAGAGGGGTTCGGGGATGAAGGGGCTTGCCCCGCCCTGACTGGGCGTTTGAAAGTGACTTGGTCGCAGTCGATCGATCACAGGGCGCACCTCACCTG
>JAJDAO010000043.1 GCA_029261835.1 Deltaproteobacteria bacterium
GGTCTGGAATCTCTACGGACCCACCGAGACGACGATCTGGTCGTCGGCATCGCGCGTGCGTTCGAAGGCTGACGCCGCCTTTGTCGGGCAGCCCATCGCGAACACCGAGTTCCAGATCCTCAGTCCGCATCTCAGCCACCAACCGATCGGCGTGCCTGGCGAATTGCTCATCGGCGGCGACGGTCTGGCGCGCGGTTATCTGGGGCGCGAGGAGCTCACCCGCGAGAAGTTCATCGAAGACCCGCGTGATCCCGACAAGCGTCTGTACCGAACGGGCGATCTGGTGGTCCGCCAAGCCGACGGCGCGATCGAATTCCTCGGGCGTCTGGACAACCAGGTGAAGCTGCGCGGCTTCCGGATCGAGCTCGGTGAGATCGAGGCCCACCTGGAGGCTCATCCCGAAGTCAGGCAGAGCCTCGTCATCGCCAGGGAAGATACACCGGGGGACAAGCGACTCGTGGCGTACCTCGTTTCGGATGCCTCGCCCGCACCCGAGCCGGCAGTCCTGAGGGAGCACTTGCGAAAGTCCCTGCCCGAATACATGGTGCCCTCCGCCTTCGTATCTCTGCCCTCGTTTCCGTTGACCCCGAGCGGCAAAGTCAATCGAAAGGTGCTGCCAGCACCAAGCGAAGTCGACACCTCGGAGCGCACGGAAACCCTGGCGAGTCGCGACTCGATCGAGACGGAACTCATCGAAGTTTTCGAAGGGGTGCTGGGAGCGAGAGTCACTTCAACGGAAGACAGCTTCTTCGACCTCGGCGGGCATTCATTGCTGGCGCTGTCCGTCATCACTGCCATCAACCAACGCTTTGATTGCGATATGCCGCCGATGGTCTTCTTCGAGCACCCGAGCGTCAAGGCGCTAGCAGCTCTTCTCTCGGCAGAGCGCGTCGGGAAGAGCATACTTCCCGAGCTCGCGTCGTCGGAGATGAGCCCGGAGGAGGCCGCCAAGATCGAGGGAATCGTGTCCGCAATCACAGCGAATACGATGCCAGCGGGATCCGGCGGTCTGGGTTCATGCCCGGAGATGCGGGAGTCATTGCTGTGCAAGCGTCTCCTCGCGCCTCTCTACGCCATTCGACGCGGCAGCTTGCGGCGTCTGATTGTGAAGCTGATCTTGAAGCTGGAAGGAGGATCGAGCTTCACGGTGACGCTCAGGAAGCTGTTCTCGAAGTATCACCAGATTGAGGTGGGAGACTTCACTGCGGTGCGCTTTGATGCGAATGTATTGAAGAAGGGGACCAAGATCGGCAGGTACTGCTCGATCTTTCGCACGGCAAGATTCCAGAATGCTGATCACCCGCGGAACACCGTCGCGACTCATGCCGTGTTCTACCATCCTGCGTTCGGTTTCACGCCAGGCTACGAACTCGAACGATCGCGAATCGAGGTCGGCAATGACGTCTGGATCGGGCATGACGCCAAGATCCTCTTTCCCACGAGAAAGATCGGCGACGGCGCGGTGATCGCTGCAGGCGCCGTCGTAATCGGCGACGTGCCTCCCTATGCGATCGTCGGAGGATACCCGGCTCAGGTGGTCCGTTATCGGTTCTCCAGACCGATCATCGCCAAGCTGCTCGAGTCGAAATGGTGGGAGGCGTCACTCAGCGAGCTGCACGGAGCCAGAGAACAGTTCATGGTGCCATTGGAAGGCAAGCGCATCCACTAGCGCTGCGAGTGGTTGCCCCGCCGTAGCTCGCCCGGTTCCCTGGCCGCATGTCTGACCGTCCGCGGAACCGGACAACTCTAGAAGAAGGTCACAGAATCTCATGTCCTCCAGCAGGCCCAAAGAAGAGCTCTACGGAGATCTATTTTCCACCGAAAGGAGAGCCCATCTCTGGAATGATCTATATGACGACCCTTCCAACGTGTTCAATCGCAATATGGCACTGCGTCGTGATCGCATTTGCCAGTTGGTAACCGATCGCTTCTCCCCCGATGCAGAGATCCTGGACCTCGGCTGTGGGGCCGGGGTTGTCATGGAGCAACTACTTCAGCGTGGTTTCAGAGTCACAGGTGCGGATCGATCCACAGACATGTTGGATCTGGCCGGCAGGCGTCTGGAAGGCTTTCCGCCTGAGGAGTATCAGCTTCATCAGGGAACCTGTGAAGACCTGCCCTTTGAGGCGGAGCAGTTTGATTCAGTCCTGTGCGTCGGGGTCTTCGGCTATATCGACGATGTTGTGGGAGCCTTGTTGGAGATTCGCCGCGTTCTGCGGCCTGGGGGCCTTCTCCTAATGAGCGTGAGAAACCCAACCAACTCGTTGATCTCCGACCCCATTCGTGTGCTCCGTTCCGTCTATCGAGAGCCCTGGCCAAAGCTTTGGAAGATCCTGAAGTCCGCCGCCTCTGGCTCGGTGTCTTCCGCTTCCGCCGAGTCTGAACCACCGCCGAACCCTTTCTCTACGCGCCCCCCACAGTTCAGCATTGATATTCTGCAAAAGCCCCGTCCTCTGATTCGAGGTGTCAGTCGCTGCGGCTATAGGCTGGATTACTTCGCGGGCTTCGGCTTCGGTCCTCTGGCCGTCAACGGGCGAAGCCTTCTGCCTGGTCGTTTGTCTGTCCAGATCAACGACGTTCTCAACAGCTCGCTGGATCGCCTTGGCCTGAAGACGCTCACGCAAAGGGTGGGAGATGTGAGCATTTACGGCTTCATCAAGTCCTCAGACTAGAACGGTTGAGACCCCGATGATGGAACCGCGCAAGACCGGGCCTGCAAGTCGCGCCGCCGCCTGTGCTGGCGCGGACTTGCACCGGCGCTTCTACGAGCCGCTGCCAGCAGAGCTGATAGAGCCGGGCGTGCTCGGGATCATGGCACCAATCGCTGACGCACTGGAGGACCTCTTTCCGGGCGAGCGCGCACATCTCGCATCCGCGCGCCCGGTGCGGCAGCGGGAGTTTGCAACCGGCCGGCTCTGCGCCCGCGAACTGCTGTCGCAGCTGGGCGTGCCCACCGCCCCCCTGCTGCGCGGCGAGGATCGCCTTCCACGCTGGCCGCACGGGGTGCTGGGCTCGATCTCGCACACACGCGAGCAGTGCGTGGCGCTGGTCGCCCGCAGCCGAGACGTGGCGGCTCTGGGGATCGACATCGAGGAGGACGCCGACCTGGAGCCCGATCTCTGGCCCGAGTTCTGCACGCCAGAGGAGCTTCGCTGGCTCGGCGATCAGCCCTGCCACCCACCAGGCCGTTTGGCACGCCTGATCTTCAGCGCCAAGGAATGCGTCTACAAGGCGCAGTTCCCGGTGGCGCGCGTCGAACTCGGCTTCCACGACCTGGAGCTGACGTTCGATGAGTCGCGCGGCGAGTTCGCTGCGCGCCCCACGCGCGACCTCGGGCCGCTCGCGACCCGAGGAGACGCCCTGATCGGCCACTTCGTGCGCATCGGCGGCTCCATTGTCACCACATTGATCCTGCGCGCGATCGAACCGCCGCAGGGCGTCGCAGCGCCCTCCCAGCGACGTGGTTCCTGAGCTGGTCGGCAACGGCTGCCCGGGCACCGGTTACAGCCTGCCCCCATCCCGCCCATGTCGGTTTCACAGCATGCACAGCGAACACCGCTAGGATTCCCCAGCCGCTCAGTCCCAGCGGCCCGGTGAGGCAAGAAGAGCGGGGGGAAATCCCTATCCCGCTGACTCACTCAAACTGCAAGAGAGCCCTAAAATTTCTTCCCCCGATGCCGAGAGAGCATGGAGCGGCCGAGTCATCTCGGTCGCGGGAGAGAGCATTCTCGTAGGACTCGGCGATTGCCGGACGCCGCATCGGGCGTGCGCGCTCAAGAGAAAGGTCGCTTCGGAATGAGCGCTGGAATGGAAAGAGAGTCGACTCACTCCAACCTGTTCTGGGTTCCTGAAGAGGACTGGATAAAGGCCATCAAGAAGAAGGACACGGTCGTCACCGTCTTTCTCGTCGACCCTCTGATCCGCATCGTCCTGCCGAGCTTCCTCCGCCTGAAAGCAACGCCCAATCAAGTCACGGTCCTCAGCTTCGCGACCTCATTGTTGAACGCCTGGCTCTTCTACGCTGGCCATACCGTCGTGGCCGGAGTCGTATTCTTTCTCTGGTACGCAATCGACTGCATCGATGGAAAGATCGCCCGGCTGACCAATCGATGCACGAGCTTCGGACAGTGGCTGGATCTCTTCACCGATCGTCTGGGGACCTCCTTGGTCGTCTTCGGCCTGGCGGGCTACTACCTGCGAGCCGGCGATATGGCAACGGCGGTGCTCGCATTCGCGTTCCTCACCACCTGGTTCCTCGGAATCATGAATCAGACGGTCCTCAGGACCATTGCCCCCAAGTTCGAGAACGTGGCCGAGATCAGACAGGCGGAGCCCGAAGCCTCCAGCAACCACAAGAAGGGTTTCCTGAAACGATACGTGGCCTTCGTAGCGCGCTGGCGCCTCGCGCCGTGGCCCGTGGCCGACGTCGAGTGGTTGATGACGGGGCTGGTCCTGGGGCCCGTGACGGGTTACGTATTCCCCTGTCTACTGGCTGCCCTCGTCGGGTTCGTCGCACAGCGTGGGCTGAGGACGCTCGGTTTCTGGTGGCGTCGCCGCGCTCAGATCGCAACGGCGGGCTGATGCAGATCGCTTCGACGAACAGCGCGTCCAGAGTCATGAGGTAGGAATGGAGACCCCCGACTATCGCGTCATCATCCTGGGCGCCGGAGAGAGCACCCGCGGCGGGCTCCCGGCCGCACTCGTGGCGGTGGGCAATCGGGGGCGCCTGCTGGACTGGCTCTTGACGGCCTTTGACCATTTGCCCGATCCCGACGTGAACTTCGTGAGCGGCTTCATGGCTCAGGAGGTCATGCGCCACTATCGCGAGATTCGCTTTCACCACAATCCCGACTGGCGAGAAACGGGTCCCGCCAAGTCTCTGTCTCTGGCTCCCCTCAGCTCGAAGGTCGCCACGTTCATCTGTTACTCGGATGTGGTCTTCCGCGAGGAATCGATTCGCCGACTGTGGGAGGTAGACGCGGAGCTCGTGGTTGCGATCGATCGCGCCTGGAAGGTGCGCTACGACGGCCGCTCGGAGTCGGAGCTGGTCGCAGCCGAGAAAGTCATCTTGGACGATCAGCGGTTGGTGGAGATCGGTCAGGACGTCGACGTGTCTTCAGCCGACGCGGAGTTCTGTGGCATCATCAAGCTCTCGAGCTCCACGGCAAAGAGGCTCGAAAACGTCCTCACATCCTCGACCTTCCGAAGCACGGACAGCCTCCCCAACGTTCTGAGCTTTCTCCTGCGTCACAAAGTGGTGGCGAACACGGTCGATGTGGACGGTGAATGGGCCGAGCTCAATGCGCCGCAGGATCTCGCACACTTCGTCCTCGGTACGAAGGCCGAATCCCTCGAGCGCTTGCGGCCCCTCCTGACGTCGGGAAGCATCGGCGAGCTCCTTCGCCTGACCCTCGGCCAGTGGCAGAGTGACCGTGCGGGGCTGCTTCAGAAGATCCACGACACCTTCGACGACACCTGCGTGATCGTGCGCAGTAGCTCGCTCCTGGAGGACGGCTGGTCCGCATCGGCGGCCGGCGCGTTTACGAGCATCCCCGACGTTCCCACTGACGACCCTGGGCGGCTCGCGGAGGTAGTGGACGAGGTCTTCGCTTCCTACGGCGATGTGCGGCTCGAGAACCAGGTTCTCATCCAGGAGATGCTCACGAAGGTTCGCATGAGCGGCGTCGTGATGACGCGAACGCACGAACACGGCGCTCCGTATTACGTCGTCAACTACGACGACATCTCGGGAGGAACCGACTCCGTCACCTCCGGTGAAGGCCGACACGTCAAGACCCTCTTCGTCCACCGCAGCAGCGTTCTCGGAGATTCCTTTTCCAGCGATCTTCACGCGGTAATGGAGACCGTGCGCGAGCTCGAACAAGTGGTGGGGCACGATTCTCTGGACATCGAGTTCGCGGTTGACGCGGAGGGGGTCAGCCACATCCTCCAGGTCCGTCCCATCGTGACGACCCAGGAGAACTACATCACGAGCGACGAGGCCGTACAGGATGGCATTCGCGACGCCAAGCGCTTCTTCCGCGAGCTCCAGCGACCCTCGCCCTTCCTGCTGGGTGAGTCGACGCAGCTCAGCGTCATGTCTGATTGGAATCCGGCCGAGATCGTAGGCACCAAGCCAGGCATCCTGGCGCTCTCCCTCTATCGCTACATCATCACCGACGAGACCTGGGCCAGGCAGCGCGTCGAGTGGGGCTACCGCGATGTTCGCCCCTGCAACCTCCTCGTCGAGATCGAGAGCCATCCCTATGTGGACGTGCGTGCCACATTCAATTCCTTCGTTCCGGCTGCAATCGAAGATGATCTCGCACGCAGATTGCTGGAGCACCATCTCGCGAAGCTCGCCGCCCGCCCCGAGCTGCACGACAAGGTCGAGTTCGATGTTCTGCTGACTTGCTGGTCTTTTGACATCGACGAGCGCCTCGAAGCCCTGGGGCGCGAGGCGGGCTTCTCTCGGGAGGAGCTTGGACAGATCCGCGAGGGTCTGCACGACATCACGCAGCGGGGCATCCAACGCTGTCGCAACGACTACGATGCCCTGGCGGCGACGGCCCGACGCTTCGATCGGATCGCGGCCACGGACCTCTCCCACTTGGAGCGGGCCTTCCTGCACCTCGAGAACGCCCGCGAGTACGGCGCACTGCATTTCTCACATCTGGCGCGCGCGGGCTTCGTCGCAGTGATCCTGCTGCGCTCCCTCGTGAGCCGCGGCGTGATCAGCTCCGACGAGCAGGAGGCGTTCCTCGCATCCTTGGAGACGGTGTCGGGCACCATGCAGGAGGATGCGGCCCGCGTGGCGCGGGGCGGGCTCGATTGGCAGGAGTTCATCGACCGTTACGGTCATCTCCGGCCCGGAACGTACGACATCAACTCCGCCCACTACGCCAGCGCGCCGGAGGAGTTCTTGCGGCCGGTGGTGGAGCAGGTCGGATCCCAGGCCGCGGGATCCCCGCCCGCCTTTACCTGGTCGGCGGAGACCACGGCCCGCGTCCAGGAGGCCCTGGAAGACGCGGATCTGGGTGTGGATTTCGCCGGATTCGAGGAGTTCCTGCGCCTCGGCATCGAAGGTCGGGAGCACGGAAAGTTCGTCTTCACACGGGATCTGAGCGCGGCCCTCGAACACATCGCAGAGTTCGGCTCGGAGCACTTCATCTCTCGCAAGAAGATGTCCCGCATTCGCATCGGCGACATTTTGCGAATGCGGCGGGCGAGCTCTCAGGATATCTCGAGCAGCCTGCTCGAACTCGCCCAGCAAGGGAAGAGGGCTTCGCGCGTTCAGCAGGCGATCTGTCTGCCAGGTCAGATCTTCGAACCGGAGGACATCGCGTGCTTCGAGTACCGCGAAACCGCACCGAACTTCGTCACTCGGAAGAAGGTTCGCTGCGAGATCGTTGTGCTGGGGCAGGATTCGAGCCCAAACACCAACCTGGAGAACAAGATCGTGGTGATCTCCAATGCGGATCCCGGCTTCGATTGGATCTTCGCCAGAGGCATCGCGGGGCTCATTACGATGTACGGTGGCGCGAATTCGCACATGGCAATACGCATGGCCGAGTTCGAGCTCCCAGGCGTGACGGGTGTTGGAGAGCTGCTGTTCGAGCAGCTCTGTCGAGCGCATGTTGCGGAGCTGGACTGCGCGGGACGTCAGGTACGGATCGTTCGGTAGAGTATCGATGATCAACATTGGACTGACGACGAGGGTGGAAGACGGCCGCGAGCGCCGAGACTGCATCGACCAGGCCTGGTATCCGCTTCTCTCCGGCCTCGGGTGCCGCCCCGTCCTCCTGCCGAACTTCCCAGACGCTCCGGGCGGGGCCCAGGAGATGCTTCGAGAGCTCAGGCTCGTCGGCGTAATTCTCACGGGCGGCAATGATCTCGGAGAGTTCGCGGAGGGCCGGAGCGTCGCCCTCGAGCGCGATCGCTTCGAATCCGAACTCATCAGCGCTGCAGCGGCGACCCACTTGCCTCTGCTGGGCGTCTGCCGCGGCTTCCAGAAGTTGGCGGTTCGCTATGGAGCGATGCTGCAGCGCGTTCGGGGCCACGTCGCCGTTCGACACCGCCTCGACGTCGACTCGCCGGGCCCCATGCCGCTGGGAGCGCGAGACGAGGTGAATAGCTACCACGACTTTGGCCTGAGTAGCGAGGGCTTCCCGTCCTGTCTGAAGGTGGTGGGCGTCTCAGCTGACGGCTTGATCGAAGCAGCAGTCCACGAGTCCCTTCCGCAGTGGGGGATCATGTGGCATCCCGAGCGCGCTCCCAACGACCCGCGAGATCTCGAGATCCTGAAGAAGCTGTTCGTGCCCGACGGCACAGGGAGACCCAGTTGAAGGCTGTCATCCTTGCTGCCGGGGAGGGCCGGCGCCTGCGACCCCACACGGAAGATCGACCGAAGTGTCTTGTCGAGGTCGCGGGGCGGCCCATTCTCGACTACGAGATCGATGCGCTGCAACGCGCGGGCATCGAAGACATCTCGATCGTCACGGGCTATCGCTCGGACCGCATCGAGGAGCGAGGCTTCCCGACCTTCCACAACCCACGCTTCGACCGCACCAACATGGTGACCAGCTTGATGGCCGCCAAGAGTCTATTCGACGGTACGGCCGATATTCTCGTGAGCTACGCGGACATCATCTACGAAGTGGGAGCCATAGACGCATTGGTGAGAAGTGACGCAGCCGTCTCGCTCGCGGTCAACACACGTTGGCGCCAGCTGTGGGAGATTCGCATGAGCGATCCCCTCTCCGACGCCGAGACCCTCATACTGGACGGCTCCGGAGACGTGATCGAGCTGGGTAAGAAGCCGAACTCGTACGACGAAATTCAAGGGCAGTACATGGGTCTGCTGAAGTTTGCTGCATCGGTGACACCCAAGATCGCCGAGACCTATCGCGGGCTGGACCCCGCTGGTAACTACGACGGCAAGGATCTCGATAACATGTATATGACGAGCTTCCTCCAGCACTGGATAGACCATGTGACACCCATTCGGGCGGTGCCCATCGACGGTGCCTGGCTCGAAGTCGACACCGTCGAGGATCTGGAGATCTACAGCCGCCTAGAGCGAGACGGAAGGCTCGCCCGCTACTGCAGGCTCTAACGCGAAGCTCTGCTGTTTGCGTTCACCCGAGGCGGCCGGCGCGGCGATCTCGTTCACGGCTGACTCCGCCTGGCTCCGAGTAGGGTCCGCAATCCGGGCAGGAACCTCGGGAGCACTACGCTGGCCACCGCTGGCACCAGGAGGGCGTAGAGCCCGGCCAGGGCGATTTTCGCCAGATCTTCGGAAACCAGCCCCACCTGCCGCAGGGCGAACGCCCCGCCGATCCCCGCAACGGAGAAGAGCGCGGGTCCGAAGAGCAGGCTGATCTCGAAACCGTGCCGTCGGCGCAGCAGAGCAAGCGAGACGCTCAGGGCAACGGCCTCTGCCAACAGGGCGCTCGCCGCAACCCAGACGAGATCCATGCGAGAGATGATCACGCCGAGCGTGCCGAGAAGAGAAACGGCCCGTGCAATATTCGCGTAGAGAAGGACCTCGGTGTCTGCGAGCGCCAAGAGCAGGCTGGTCGCGGTCAGCCGAATCATCCGAATGGCTTGCGTCGCGCCGAGAAAAGCGATGATGGGTTCCGCTGCGCGATATTGCTCCGAATAGATGATGGCGATGACCGATCCACCGCCCAGGATGAAGACCGCGGCCACGCTCACGCCGCAGGCGGCGAAGACAGCAGCGCTCGAGATGTAGATGCGCCGCAATGCCGCGCGATCGTCTTGCAGGCGGGACATGACCGGAAAGAGCAACCTTCCCAGGGTTCGGACGAGAAACTGCCAGGGCATGATGGCGAGGGAGAGCGCCAGTGAGTACACGGCCAGATCGGCTTTGTCGAAGGTTCGAGTCGCCTCCCAGATGTCGCTGAACCACTCCAGCAGCAGGCGGTTCAGGCTCTCAGCCGATCCGAGCAAAGCCCGATCGCCCTGCGTGATGAGAACCATGAAGAAGCCGTTCAGCAGCAGCGGCCAACCAAACCGGAACGTACGGCGGGCGTATGAAGGCTCGATGGCCCAGCGATAGCTGCGGTTCGCCAGCAGGTGGGAAATCAGCACGTAGCTGGCCGGTATGGAGATCAGGGACCATACGACGAGTGTGTAGTCTCCGATCTCCTGGGCCAGGACACAGACGAGCACGAGGCTAAAGAGCTGCGCGCCCGACTCCATCAGTGCCATCGGTCCGAAGCGGCTGTTCCGCTGGTATCGATTGGCGTCCATGTGCGTCAAGCCATGGATCAGTGGGATTACGGCGAGCATGCGATAAGCGGAGAGCGCTCCCGGCACGTCGAAGACCTGAGCCATGACCGGCGCCAGCAGGAACAAGATTGCCGACACAAACAAGCCCTGCAAGAAACGCATCAGCTGGGCGGAACGCTGAAAGGATTCCTCCTCGCCATCCGGGGCTTGAATCAGGAGCTTGCCAACATTCAGGTCGGTGCTCGCCTGCACGAAGGCGATCGCAATCATGAAGGTGGCCGCAATGCCGTAGTCGGTCTTCGTCAGCGTCCGGACGATGACCACATTGCGGAGGAAGACGCAGGCCTGGTTTGTTATCTGCGCGAACGCAAGAACGGCCGGCCCCGATGACAGCTTGCTTCGGATGCTCATTGCGATGAGCTTCCGCGCCTTGCCGGACTTGTTTGCCCTCGAGCGAACGTCGGATATCCGCGAGTCTCTCGGCAACTTCCTAGATGCGTCGCAGCCACCATTCCTCTTCCAGCAGCTCCTCGATCAGGTCCCTGGAGAAGCGGTAGGGTAGGGCTCGGCCGGGATTGCCGACCCCGACCGCGCCAGCAGATCATTCCTGCTCACCGCTGCTCTGGCCGAGACCGCCGTGCCGTCGCCCGTCTCGAACGCAAGAGGGAGGGCGATTGCATTGCGCCCAACCCTCCTGTTCCGAAGGCCAAGCCGGTTCCGCTTCCATCACTTCGTTCGCCGAGGGCAGGGCCCCTCGTCGGCGTGCGCCGAGAATGATCGCCCCCCATCCGCTCCCTGCGTCTCCGCGTGGGCGCGGTCAAGATCGAAAACCGCGCCACTTCCGCCATGACGTTCTGGCAGTCGCGCATTGTACCGCGCGTGTACGAGATTCGCAGTCAACCCCGCTGAGCGACCGGGCATCCGACCTCGCCATTGTCGGCTTGCCCCGGGCCTGCTTCATGCGGTCACTCGAACCCCTCAACCGCTTCCATCAGGACCGGCCCGGCGTGGAGGTAGGAGGCCACACGCCGCTTGCCATCGATATCGCGATAGACCCGCCCGATCTGCTCCTCGGTCAAGCCGAGGGCCTCGCCCACGTCGGATCGTTTCTTCTGCCCAACGACATCCCCACGGATGAGGTGAACTACTTCACCGTGGGGAACCGGCTCCGAAAGCTCGAGGGCGGCGCCTTGCCGGGTGCCAACATCGATGAGATCCGGATCAGCGACGTCGCGCGCGACCCGTCGGACTTCCTCTTCTTCGACGAACCGGATCCAGTGGCGGTCCCCGCGTTGCCCGTGGCGGGCGGATAGCTCTTGCTCGTCATGGTGATGCTCGGCTCCGGCGGCTGGGCCCTGCTATCCAAGGCTCGGCAGCAAGGGCGCTGAGGGTCTCACTCAGAATAAGAACGCTCCCCGGCGCTACTCGGGCGGTCGCGCGGCCTTCTTGTCCGTCTCGATTACCTCGACATTCAGACCGTGCTTGGCGTACACGAAAGCGATGTCCTCGTTCTCGAAGGCCTCGCCCGGCTCGGGCGGGGCGAGCACGCGAAGCCCCAAACCCTTGAGCCGCTCCAGCTCCTCTGACATGCCGTCGGTCTTGAAGCAGAGGTGGTGCAGGCCCCCTCCCTTCTTGGCGAAGGCGAAGACAGAGGAGGAGGGGCCGACGGGCTCGACGAGCTTTACCAAGAGAGAGTCTTGCTTGCTCAGAAAGACGACCCGCACGCGCTGGCGCGTATTCTCCACGACATCGGTCATCTGGTGATAACCGAACACCTCCCGCCAGTGCTCGATTCCCTCTTCGATATTCTTTACCACGATCCCGATGTGATCGATGACCATAGCTTCCTTCTTGCTCTCAAGTCGTTGAGGTTGCCGCCGCGGCTCGCACTCGGGTCTTGTTGAGAATGCGCCAGCCGCCTGTCCCCAAAGCCAACGCCACGAGGGCTCCCACTCCGGCGAGCAACGTCAGGTCGCTGCCGCCCGAGAAGCGGACTAAGGCGATCCCCGGGAGCCCCACGACGACTGCCAGCGCAAGGCCACTTCCCGCAGCTGCCAAGTATCGGAGAATCCCGAGGCCGAGAATGCTCCTCAGATGAAGCAGCTGAAGACCGAAGGTCACGACCAGGCTGCACAGACAAGCAACCGCCGCTCCCTCGGTGCCCCAAGTAACGATGGCCGGGTACATGGCGCTCGCAAGCAGGACCAGGCGCAGGAGCGAAAAGCCACGTTGATAATCCGGTCGGCCGATGGCCATGTAGACCGACATTATAGTTCGGCCGAGAATCGCAACCAGGAGGTAGACGCATAGGAACCGGAAAGTCATAGCCATGACCCCATAGGGCTCGCCGTAGACCAATCTCAGCAGGGGAGCTGCGAGGACGATCAGGCCAGCCGCCAAGGGAGTCAGGAGGGCCAACATGGCTCGGGTGACCGCCAGCAGCTCGCGCTTCAGCGCCGGTAGATCGTCTTGCACCGTCGCCAGCATGGGCAGGAGCAGGGGGCCGATTACGCGACTCACTCCAAACCTGGGGATGTCCGCCAACGACAACGCGAGAGAGTACATGCCCAGCTCCTCCTTCGAGATGAGCTTGGCGAGAAAGAAGACGTCCATTCGCCCCACAAGAAAGGACATCAGGCCCAGTAGTGCCATGCGGCGGGCGAAGGTAAAGAACTCTCCCGCGAGCTCCCGATCGAACCGCAGGCTTGGCTTGATGGGACAGGCAACGAACGAGGCGACGACCCGAAACGCGGGCTCTACCACGAAGCCGATCACCAACGCCCACACGTTCGGGATATAGAGGACCGCAACCAGGGTGACCAGAGTCGAGAATAACCCGGATCCCTGCATGATGATCGCATAGGGACCAATTCGAAGCTCCCTCTGCAGGACGAACATCCGCGTGCTCACGAAGCTCGCCAGCGGGAAGGCGAGCAGCCCGAAGCGAAGCACCGGAAGCAGCGAGGGGTCTTCGTAGAAGTCGCAGACCCACGGCGCGGCCATATAGCCCAATCCGAAGATCACGATGCCGCGCGTAGCGTTGAACCACCACGCAATGTTCAAGAAGGCATCGCTGGCTCCGTGCTTATTCTGAATCACGGACTGCCGTACGCCAACCTCAGTGATGGCCTCGAAGAGGGAGTTCACCAACATGACGATGGCCATGAGGCCGAACTGATCGGGCGCGAGAATGCGGGCCAGGATCATGTTGCGCCCAAGGCGCAGCGCGCGCTCGAAGATCGTTGCGCCTGCGAGCACCGCACCACCTCGAGCTGCGCGCGCCCGGATGCTGTCGGAGCTCAGGATCCCTCTCAAGCGACGTATCACGCCCAACCCGAATGGCAATTCAAGTGCGTGTCTCAGAAGACATCGAAGTAGATTCCCGACGCCGTCGCGACGCTGAAAGATCCGTCGAGCGGAATGAAATAGAGATTGAACTCTGCCGGCGCCTTCATGAAGCCCAGGCCCTTGAAGGTCTCCGGGTCGCAGTATCCGATGTCTGGCATGTAGACCCCGTTGATTCCCTCCCAAAAGGGATCGGCGAAGATCGTGGCCATGAAGGCCTTCTGCTCTTGCTGGCTCATCTCACCGAAGATCGCGTGCTCGATATAGGCGTTGACCGTCTCCTGCTCGCCCAGCAGCTTCTTGACCATCACGTTGAAAAACCCGCGAACTTCACCATCCTCACGGCGCACCCAGCTCCGGGTCCCCGGCCGGTTTCGCAGAATCCAGTCGAGATCGGCTTCCGGGATCGTGCGGGCCAGCTCCACCCGCGAGGGCATCTGGGCCACAAGCTTGAAGCAACCAGCTCTCAGGTCTCCCGAGTAGTCCACGACGCTGCCTTGCGCGAGCCCCTCTCCAGCCTTCTTCTGAATGCGCGACGGCCGACACATGAGCTGACGGAATCGCCGGAGGATGCTGAATTCTTCTTGTAGCCAGCGCAGACTCACCTGGTGGGCCTTGTCGGCATGCGAATCCGCGTGTGTCACCGAGAGGAAGGCCGAGTGGCCCTTCTCGCGAGCGAGTCGGAGGAGTTCCTTGTGGACCTTGAGCGCGACACTCTTGACCGGAGAGTCGGGATCGCTGGTCCAGAACGTCGCATACACGACGCGCCGCTCCACGCCTTCGTGCACGAGGGTATAGGGAATGAGCACCTCGTATCCCACGAGTTCATCTTCGTAGTGGAGGCCCACGGTGAGTGAAGTATCACCGGTAGGGCGATCCAGGTAGGCCGAGAGCAGACCTTGCGTGTACTCCCAGCCCGGCGGTGACCAGATGCGAGCCATCAGCTCGCAGACCTCACGGCGATCGGGATTCTGCACGAGCTGTCCCTGAGGAGGCCTCTTGCGGGCTCTTGCCATATCTCCGACTCCCTGTGTCAGAAAGAGGGGTCCAGGATCGTGCCGCGCAGAAGATCCGTTTCGCCCGATCTCTTGCGCACCAGACGGGCTTGCCCGTTCTCGGCGAACACTTCGGCGGGCTCCTCTTGACTACGGAACTGGAGTGGGCTGCTGGACCGCGCATATGCCCCCGACTGGAAGAACGCCACGATGTCGCCGACCTCCGGCGCGGGAAGCTTCGCCTTCCGCGCCAGTGTGTCGAGGGCCGTGCTCTGTCTTCCCACCACCTCGGCCTGTAAGCTCGGCTCCGCCCCCATGCGATTCGCGAGGGCGAGCGGGAAATTTCGCTTCAGCACATGACCGAGGTTGCCCGTTGCGGCCAGGTGGTGGTTGATGCCGCCATCCACGACGACGAATTCCTGGCCCCGGCTGTGCTTGCGCGCGATGACCCTGGTGAGGTACACGCCGCCTTCGGCCGTGAGGTAGCGACCGGGCTCCGTGACCAGGTTGGCATCGGCAAGACCGGGGACCCGACGGGCCCGGGCGACCAGGGGCGCGAGACGCCTGCCAAACTCCTCGACATCGAACTCGCTCTCGTTCTTGTAGTAGGGCACGCCCAAGCCGCCACCGAAGTCGATGGTGCGAAGGGGCTCATCCGCGAGGGCGCAGAGCCTCTCGGCGAGGGCAAGCACGTGGCCCCAGGCGGCGACCATCAGATCGACGTCCAGATGCTGGGTCCCGAAGTAGACGTGGAGGCCCGTCAGTTCGAGACCGTCGGCGGCCAGAACGGCCCGCGTGGCTTCCTCGAGCATCTCCTCGTCGAAGCCGTAGCCGGCAGGCTTCGCCTCGATGCTCTCTTCCTCTCCATAGTCCACCCGGCCGGGATTGAGCCGGAGCCCCACTGCGATGCGTCGACCCAACTCCGGGGCCAACTTCGCGAGACGCTCGATCTCATCCACGGACTCGACGTGGATTTCGGCAATCTCCGCCCGGGCTGCCGCGAGAAGCTCGTCCTGCGTCTTCCCGGCCCCCGCCAGCATGATGCGCGAGGGCGGACAGCCAACCGCGATGGAAAGGGACAGCTCGCCGCAGGTCGCAACGTCCAGGTCGCATCCCTCTTGCACGAAGAAGTCGAGAACAGCGGGCGTCGGGTTCGCCTTCACAGCGTAGTGGACTTCGAAGTCGGGCAGGGCCCGTCGCAGGCGCTCCAACTTGCTGCGAAACACGGCCGGCGCGTAGACGTAGAGCGGAGAGCCGTAGCGCTCGACCAGCTCGGTTGCCGCCACCCCGCCCAGCTGAAGTACGTCGCCCTTCACGCCGAAGTGGCTGGCCACCAGCTGAGGCGTGCGGTCCACCCCTAGCCTCTGGCCTTGAGGGCGGGATAGTCGACCTTCCCCGAGGCCCCCTTCGGTACGGCGTCGATGACCTCGACGAAGCGCGGCACCATGTAGTTGGGAAGATGCTCAGCGCAGTAGTCCACGATACCGCTCTGCAGCTTGGTGTCGTCGCCGAGCTCGTCCTCCAAGGCCACGACGAAGACCTTGACCACCTGCCCCGCAGTCTCGTCGGGGATGCCAATGGCCGCCGCCTGCTTGACGAGACCCGAGGCAAAGACCATCTCCTCGATCTCTGAAGGGCTGATCCGGTAGCCGGAGACCTTGATCATGGCGTCGCGTCGACCGACGAAGTGGAGAAAACCGTCCTCGTCGAGCTTCACGAGGTCCCCCGAGTAAACGACCCGCTCCGCCCCGTGACCGTCGCCCCTCGCAAAGGGATGCGGGTGATACCGCTCCGCCGTCTCCTCCGGCCTCTGCCAGTAGCCGAGCCCGACCGTGGGGCCACGGTGCACGAGTTCTCCGATCTCCCCGGGCGCGCAGGGCGTGCCATCTTCGGATACGACCATGATCTCCGTGTCGGGGATGGCCTTGCCCATGGAGGTGGGGCGCTTGTCGAGCTCCGACGGTGGCAGATAAGTCGATCGAAAGGCCTCGGTGAGTCCGTACATCAGGTAGACTTCGGCGTTCGGAAGCGCCTTGCGAAGGAGCTCCAGGACGCGGGTGGGCACGGCACCGCCGGAATTCGTGATGTAGCGAAGCTTCGGCAGCGGGGTCTTCGCGAGAGACGAGTGGGCGAGCAGCGCCCACATCGGAGGAACCCCCGCCAGGCCTGTCAGCTGCTCTTCTTCGAGAACCTTGACGATGTCTCGTGGGAAGACGAAGTTGAGGAAGCGGAAATAGCCACCGTGGTCCACCATGGTGATCAGCTGGTTCAGGCCGTAATCGAAGGAGAGGGGGAGTACACCGGCCAGCCGATCGGTCGACCCCAGCTCGAGATAGTCCGAGACGATGCGCGAGCCCGCCAGAAGATTGCCGTGGGAGAACATGACTCCCTTCGGGCGCCCGGTAGAACCGGAGGTGTAGAGCAGGGCGGCCAGATCGTTCGAAATGCTGGCACACGAGTCGGGGAGGGCGCCCATCCCTTCGAAGTCGCTCGCCGTCCAGACGGCTCTGAGGTCGCTGCACGAGTCCGGAACGTCGCCCAGGGCCTCGCGACGCTCCTCGGTCGTGACCAGAACCCTGGCCCCGCTGTCGCGCAGTATGTGCTGCACCTGCTGCGGATACAGCGTTTGCCCCACAGGAACAAACACGCCGCCGGCTCCCGAGCATCCGAAGATCGTCTCCGCCAACTCGACGTTGTGGTCGAGGAAGAGCGCCACCCGATCTCCGCGCTCCAGACCTGCGTCCGTGAGCCGCTCGGCCACGCGTCCGGCCCGACCAGCCAGCTCCGTGTAGGTCCGCGTCGTCACACCGTCGGAGACGGCTTCCTTGTCGGGAACCTGCTGGGCCGCGCGCGCAAGCGGGTGATGCAGCAGATAGTCCATTCGTCGTCTCCTCAGAAGGAATATCGAGTTGGGGCGCACCGTCGGCGAGCCCGGGCCGCTAGCACGCGCTCTTTCTCTCGATGAAGCGTGCGAGCATCTCGATCGAGCCGAAGTTATCCATCTGCAATTCGTCGTCATCGGTGATGATGTCGAACTCGTCCTCCAGGTGTTCCACGATGAGCAACAGCCCCAGAGAATCGACGACGCCGTCCTCGAGGAGCATCGTTGTCGGCGTGACGTCCTTCTGACGCGCCGCCGGAAAGTTGTCGCGGATGAACTGATGCAGCCTTTCCTCGAGCTTGTTGGCCGACTTCTCCGACACGATCTCTACCTCTCCATACGGTCCACACGGCAGCCGCGAGTGACTAACGTATTTCTTCACCTTCCAGCGGCTTCTGAAAGCTCTCGAACTCGGGCAGTAACTCCTCCATGGACCGCTCCCACCATTGGGACTCCAGCAGGGTTTCTCGCACGTCCTTCTCGAACCGGTATCGAACCACCCGCCCTGGATTCCCAACCACGAGGCCATAGGGCGGTACGTTCTGATGCACGACGGCTCCCGCTCCGATGATGGCACCGTGCCCGACCTCGGTTACAGACGGACAGATGATTGCGTTGTGGCCGATCCAGACGTCGCTCCCAATCGTGAGCTGGGTCTCGGGTGGCAGGTATTCCTTCCCATAGCCCATGGAAGGATTGAAGAAGAAGGCGTGAGTCGACTTCGTGTTCATGGGGTGGTTGGCGCCAAAGCCGCGGGCCGTCGAGAAGATCGATGTGAATCGTCCGATCTTCGTGTTCTTGCGAAAGTTTCCCGTCGTGAAGCACCCCTGCCCACTGTACATACCGATTTGCACGCCGTGGTAAACGGCGAAGATCCTGCGCAGGGTGACGGAGTAGATCTCGCCACCCTCGAAACGGGGAACGAGGTTGCGGATCCACGAGCGGATACTTCGCCGCTTCGTCATCCCGTAGACGCGAAACAGCAGCTCGCCCAGTACCGGTGCAGTTCGACCCTCTCGCCGATTGCGCTCCAGCTCCGATTCTTCGCCCAGGCGATTTGTCTCCGCGGCTTGTTTCATGCGATCACCCGAGTCCCTCGATCGGTTCGATCAGGACCGGTCCGGCGTGAAGATAGGAGGCCACCCGCCGCTTGCCCTCGATGTCACGATAGACCCGCTCGGTCTGCTCCTCCGTCAGGCCGAGGGCCTCACCCACATCGCCGGCCGGCACGTCGTGGTTCTTTGCCCAGAGGCAAAGGTCCATCTTGTCGTAGGGGAGGGAAAAGTAGAACTCCTCCTGAGTTTGTGGGAGCGAGTAGGTGTCGGTCGTGGGCGGCCGGCAGCAGATCTCCTGGGGTACGCCGAGGTGCTCCGCCAGCGCGTAGACCTGGGACTTGTAGAGATGGGCGATGGGCTTGAGATCCGCGAGCCCGTCCCCGCCCTTCACGAAGAAGCCCTGGTCGTACTCGAGCCGATTCGGCGTACCTGCCACCACATAGTTCAGTCGATCGGCGTGGTAGTACTCCATCATCTTGCGCACGCGCTGTTTGAAGTTGGTCGCGGCGACGATCCCCAAGCTGGCAGCCGGGCTCAGGCGGGTCTTGATCTCTTTGCCCTCGGGCGAGACGGCCACCACCGAGAAGATCCGATACTGGTCCGTGTCGACGACGCTCGGCAGCACGATCTTCGATTTCCAGCCTGAGCCGTACTCCGGAATCACTGCACGCACGGCCTCGTCTCGGCGCCGGTAGCAACCCGCGCCTTCCAGGGCTGCGGTGATGTCCTCTGTGATGACGGCCACGCCGAGTCTCTCGGCCAGCAGCTTTCCGAGCTGAGTGGACTCCTCGGAGGCGGTGGAGTCTCCCTCCGGCATCAGGAGTCCCTGAACTCGCTCGGGCCCAAGCGCGCGAGCGCAGAGGGCCGCCACACAGCTGCTGTCGATACCACCGGAGATTCCGACCACGACGCCCTTCTTACGAAAACGCTTGAAGACGATTCGGCGCAGCTTCGCCTCGATATCCAGCGCAACCTTCTCGCAATCGATCTTCAAGAGATCGAAAGAGATCTTCGAATCAGTGCTCACAGGCCGCTCCCCCATCTTCAGGCGAAGAACCAGTAGACTCCCTGGCTCACAGCGCCTTCTTCGACACGACGAATCGTGCCACACGCTCGACTGAGTCGAGATTGTCGGGAATCATCTCCTCGTCGGCGATTTCGATCCTATAGGTCTCCTCCAGGAAGGAGATAACCTCCAGGATTCCGGTCGAGTCGATGAGACCCGACTCGAGAAAGGACTCGGAATCCGAGAACGCCTCGTCTTCGTCTCCCAACAGAAAGTTCTCGATCACGTATTCCCGAACCTCTTTCAGAACATCCTCATCGCGCATCGTTCCCTCAGCTCCAAGTGTTGTTGATGAATTGATTGACCAGTAGCTGGGTCGAAAGAACACCGACCAGCGCCATATTGTCTCGGACCCCGATGGCTCGCGCTTTCTCGAATTTGCGCATGAGCTTCTCGACCGCCAGGGGATTGAACAGTCCATCGGCCTGAACTCGCGCCGCCGAGAGAAGCTCGTCCGTGTATCCGGGGCGGCCTCTGCCCTCGACGTCCCCCAACAGGCTCACGGCGTCCGGAGCTCGGTAGGGCTGCTTGGGGCGCCTTGTCACCGAACTCGGGATCAGGTCTCCCATGGCCTGTTTGAGCACGAACTTCTCGTCGAGCACGCGCATCTTCATGCGACTGCGAATCGACGAGGCGAACTCGACTACTCGGTGATCCAGGAAGGGGAATCGCCCCTCCACGGAGTGCCCCATGGCCATGCGGTCACCCTGCGACGAGAGGATGTAGCCCGGCATGAGGATCGTGGTCTCGAGATACTGGGACTGCTCGAAGGCGTCCCAGATCGCAAATTCGCGCGGAAGCGACGCTCGCAAGTCGGCGTACACGTCGAAGCCATCGAGTTCGGCCTTCACATCCTTGGAATAGAGGCGCTTGATGCCGGAGGTCAGGTCCCAGCGAGGGAGGTGAGAGAAGAACGGGCTCTCCAGCTCTTCGGGAGTCACGTGGAAGAATGCCTTTCGGTAGGCGTCCGACTGGGACTGGATGTTCTTCATGTAGGGGTAGAGACGTTTCAGGAGCAGCGGGCGCAGCTTCGAGTCGGGCATGGCTCCCCAGAAGCGGCGAATCTTCGCCTCCTTGAAGATGTCGTAGCCACCCAGGACTTCGTCCGCTCCCTCACCGGTGAGCACGACCTTGAAGTCGTTCTCACGCACCAAGCCGGAGAGCATGTAGAGCGGGGCCGGGGCGGTGCGGATCAGCGGAGACTCGGCGTGCCAGATGACGTCCGGAAAGACGCCACCGATATCCTTGTGCGAGCAGCGCACCTCCCGGTGATCGGTGTGGAGATGGCCACTCACCTCCTTCTGGAAGCGACTCTCGTCGAACTCAGGATCCTCGAAGGCCACCGAGAACGTCTTGAGCGGCGTGTCGGTGAACCGCTGGATCATGGCGACGATGGTCGAGGAGTCCAGGCCACCGCTCAGGTAGGCGCCCACCGGAACATCGGAGCGAAGACGCAGGCGGGTCGAGTCGATGAGCAGTTCGCGAAGCCGCTCGACACACTCCTCATCTCCGAGAGCTGTGTCGCGCCCGGAGTAGTCCGGCTGCCAGTAGGGCCAGACCTGGACGCGACCGCCTTCGACCCTCATGCAGTGTCCGGGCGGCAGCTCCTCGATGCCCTGGAAGACCGTTCTGGGCGCAATGTTGCACCAGAACGTGAAGATCTCGTCCAATGCCTTGAGATCGAGCCGCCTGCTCACCGCGGGGTGCTTGAAGATCGCCTTGATCTCGGATGCGAAGACGAAGAGGTCGCCGACGCGGGCGTGGTAGAGCGGGCGAATCCCCACACGATCACGGGAGAGGAAGAGCCTCTTGCGGGGAGCATCCCAGATGGCGAACGCCCACTGGCCGTTGAACTCCTCCACGCATGCCTCGCCGCGTTCCTCATAGAGATGGAGAATCACCTCGGTGTCGGAGTGCGTGGCAAATCGATGCCCCCGCGCGATCAGGTCCTCTCGGAGCTCGCGATAATTGAAGATCTCGCCGTTGAAGGTGATCTGGAGGGTTCCCGCAGGGTTGGACATCGGCTGGGCACCGCCCTCGAGGTCGATGATCGAGAGACGCGCGTGTCCAAATCCCGCCGATTCGTTCGCCCAGATTCCTCGAGCGTCCGGGCCCCGATGGCTGATCGACGCCACCATGCGTTCGAGAGGAGCCGCCTCAATGGCTGCCCCTTTCAGACTGCAGATTCCCGCTATCCCACACATCGACCCAGAATGCCCGCATTCAGGACGACACGGCCATGGCCCGTCGTCCGGAGAGAGTTCGTTGGAACCGGTCTGAGATGTGACTCATCGACCGACTGGCAAGCCTTCCTGAGCCCTCAGGAGACACCGTGTCGCCGGATGAGTCCACGATAGATCGCTGCGGAGATCAGAGGATTGCCAGACCCTCCCGCTCACAACGCTCCCGAGCGAGTGTCCCTTTGTGAGGGTTCAGTTTCGAACGATCGGATCCGATGCATGCGAGGTGATGGGCTACAGCACGTGGACTCGCCGTCTGCGATTTCCGAGGGGCCTCTCAAGACTTTTGCCCAACTGTCCCGACCTGTCTAGTGTTGCAGTCCTTCGCGTACACGGCGCTGGCTCGAATGGCCGAAGGCGGGCGTAGCACGGGATGACGAACACCTATCTAGTCCATCACTTCCCAGAACGGGCCGCACAAGAGAACCCCGATCGTCCCTTCCTGATTCACGATCGCGCCACGGCCAGCTACGGAGACGTGGACGCGGGCGCCAACCGGGTGGCGCGCGTTCTCATCGACCAGAGCATCTCGCGCGGGGATCGTGTGGCGCTGCTGGCCCAGAACTCGCGGTTCTACGTGGAGGCGTACTACGGAATCCTCAAGGCGGGCGGAATCGCCGTGCCGTTGAATACGGCAGCCGACGGCCCAACGCTCACGAGGTTTCTGAGGAGTAGCGGCGCCCGGATGCTGATCGCCGGGCGGCGCTTCGAGAAGGTGACCCGGGCGGCGATTGCAGACGAGACGCCGCTCGAGGTGCTGGCGGTCGAGGGCGCACTGCGGGCGGCGGCGCTTCCGGAAGGCATCCGCGGCCTCTCCCTCGATGAGGCTTGTGCGGCGGAATCCGGCGAGCCACCGCGACTCACGCTGACGGATCTGGACCTGGCCTCGATCATCTACACCTCGGGGAGCACGGGGACTCCGCAGGGAGCGACGCTGTCGCATCTCAACCTGGTCTCGAACGCGCGCTCCATCGTGAGCTACCTCGAGCTGGAGGCGCGGGATCGCGTTCTCGCGATCCTTCCCTTCTACTACGTGTACGGGAAGTCCCTGCTCAACACCCATGCGCTGGCGGGCGGAACCGTGGTGATCGAGAACCGCTTTCTGTACCCGAATGTGGCCCTCGATACGCTCGAAGCAGAGGAGTGCACCGGGCTCTCGGGTGTCCCCTCGACCTTCGCGATTCTGCTCAACCGGTCGAATCTGGCGGAACGCGAACTCGCACACCTGCGCTACGTGACGCAGGCCGGCGGTGCCATGAGCCCAGAGCTCACTCGGCGCTTGATGCGCGCGCTCCCGGACAAGCGAATCTTCATCATGTACGGGGCCACAGAGGCCTCGGCACGGCTCTCGTTCCTGCCGCCCGTGGACCTGCCCCGGAAGGTGGGCTCCATCGGCAAGGCCATCCCCAATGTCGAGCTGCGCGTCCTGCGCCCCGACGGCACGGAGGCCGACGTCGGCGAGCAGGGTGAGATCGTGGCGCGCGGGTCCAACCTGATGCGTGGCTATTGGGGTGACGCCCATGGAACGGCGGAGGTTCTCGATGAGCGCGGGTATCACACCGGCGATCTGGCGTACCGGGATGAAGACGGCTTCATGTTCGTTGTCGGACGCAAGAAGGACTTCATCAAGGCCGGAGCCCACCGAGTCTCCGCCAAGGAGATCGAAGAGACGATCCTCGAGAGATCGGAGATCCACGAGGCGGCCGTGATCGGTGTCCCGGATGAGATCCTGGGCGAGAAGATTCGGGCCTTTGTCGTACTCCGAGAAGGCTGTGAGCTCGAGCCATCCACACTTGAGAAAGCGCTCAAGAAGAGGCTTCCCCCCTACAAGGTGCCCGCCGAAATCATCGTTCGCGCCGATCTGCCCAAGAACGAGTCGGGCAAGACCATGAAACAGCTTCTCCGCGAGGAGTGAGCCCAGATGAAGAGCGAGCAATGACCCGCGAGCGATGGATGACGGGCGCGATGGCGCTAGCGCTCTTGCTGGTCGGTGTCGTCTCATGGCGGATCCATCTGCGGACTCCGCTCGAGGTCGAAGCCACTAGCCTGGCCGAGCTGCCTCTCCAGATCGATCTCTGGCGGGGAGAGGAGATCCCTCTGCGCAGTGGCATCGAGGAGATGCTCGACGCCGATTACAACCTGCAGCGAACCTATGTTCATCCACTGGGCGGCGTGGTGTGGCTCTACGTCGGGTACTACGGAACCACTCGAGGCGGGCGCCCGGAACACACGCCCTGGCTCTGCTATCCGAGCAACGGCTGGAAGATCATGCGGCGCGACATCGTAACCTTGAGACGCGACGAGCGCCTTCGCGCCAGCGAAATCGTCGTCGAGAAGGGCGGCGAGCGACGCCTGGTCCACTTCTGGTATCAGTCATACCGCAGAGCCGGCATGCTCGGCGGCTTCGATCAGGCCCTCGAGCGCCTCCGCAACCAGCTCTTGGAGGGCCGGGCGGACGGCTCCCTGGTCAGGCTCAGCGCGCCCATTGCGGGTCCCGAAGAGGAAGCGAGCGCGCGGGCTCGGCTGATCTCGTTCAGCCGCGAGATCGTCCCGCTGCTGCGCCAGCACTGGCCGCGGGAACGGCCGCGTTCGTCCCTCTGACGCGAGCTGTCCGAGGGTCCCGCCTCTGGACCCGGCCGAACGGCACGATCATGGGTGTACCCTCAGCCTCGCGTCGCCCGGCGCATCGCCCCGGCTGACACGACGGAGCCGGACAGCATCCCGGCCTCCTCCGCAAACGGCAGCCCGTCTCCCCGCCGTCTGGTCGCGCGAATACAGCGCTCCCGCTTCGCCCGCGTGGCTCCGACGAGCGCACAAACGCACACCACAGCACCGATGTACGCCGCCACCCCAAGCATGATGGCCATTTGCCCCCCCTCTCCCAGCCCCAGAAGGATGGTGGGCCACCCCGGTATCGGGGATCAAGCCCCTACGCCAACAATCCATAGCCGGTAGGGCGGGGTGTGTTCAGTGACCGCGATCACGACGATGGGCCGACTTCGACCCAAGATCGGACCGTGGGGTACTCGCCTTGGGAAAAAACCCTACTAATTCGCTTGAATAGGATGAGATTTCTACGATACTGGCCGTACGGACAGTAGAAAACGCCAGAGCGATGCCGGCCTTCGGTTCTCACCCGAGGGGATGACCAATCCGCATGCCTTGACGGACACCACTCAGGCCGGCGCCGCGAAAGCTTCGAGGAAAACAGCCCAAGACCGCGAGCGCGTTCGATAAACGGAAGCCGCATGACAGAGCGGGGCCGGCAGCGCAAAGCCGGTAGCCGGGGAAGAAGAGCGCGATGGTTCGGGATGGCCCTTCCATTGCCGGACGACGAAGATTCGGATCACTTTTTCTTGCGAGCTGCCCACTTACTCGTTGAGAAACTGATCGAGAGGGGCTGGACGTGCTCAGGGAGTTTGGCAAGCGACTGTCGCTAATCTGGATGGTGATCTACGCGATCATCGGCGGGGTGGTGTTTGCTCTGTTGGCGACCGTCCCGGAGCTGCGGCGGGGCGGGGCGATGTCAAGCTCCGATCTCGCCACACTCGGAGTGATCGGTGTGCTGTTCACCCTCGGCTGGCCAGTCATTCTGGGCCGCTTCGGGGTTTACGAGAGCCAGCGGCGGCAGGGGCTCGGCAGCCAGATCGCCCGCCTCTTTCTGGCCAACACCCTCGGCGCCTTGCTGCTCTCCGCACTCGCCTTGCTTCTCGGCGCGCCCGTTACCCCACTTCTCCCGCTGCTGCTAGGCGGCGTGCTCTTCCTATTCCATCTCTGCCTGCAGCTGCCCGTCTTCTACATTCTCCACGCGCTGCGCCGTTCCGGCCGGAATTTCCGCAACATCTTGATCATCGGTGCGGGTCCGCGGGCGCGCACGATGATGGAGACCATGGATAGCCATGCCGACTGGGGATACCGCATTATCGGTTTCGTCGACGACGGAGCGTCCGAGTTCACTCCTTCGGTCCCAGCCGATCGTATCTACAAGTATTCTGACTTTCCCAACATATTGCGGGATCACACCGTCGACGAAGTCTTGGTCGCGTGCCCGCGCTCGATGCTGAGTTCTCTGGCGCCGATCGTGAATGAGTGTGCAATGATCGGTGTCCCGCTGACCATGCTCACGGATCTCTTCGGCGATCATCTCCCGCCGCCGCGCATCAGCCGCTTTGCCGAGATGAGCACCCTGAGCTTTGCTCCAGTGCATCACAACGAAGTCGAGCTCTTGGCGAAGCGAGGCGTCGACATCGTCGGCGCGGTGATCGGGCTCGCCATCACGGCTCCATTGATCGCGGCCGCCGCTCTCGCAGTCCGAGTGACGTCGAGCGGGCCAGCGTTGTTCCGGCAGGTTCGATCCGGCATCAACGGCCGGCCCTTCGAAATGTTGAAGCTGCGGACGATGGTGGCAGATGCCGAGGTCCGCAAGGCGAGCGTGCTGCATCTGAATGAGATGAGTGGACCCGTCTTCAAGATCGAGAACGATCCCCGCATCACTCCGGTGGGACGCGTGCTGCGCAAGTGGAGCATCGACGAGCTACCGCAGCTGTGCAATGTCTTGCGCGGTGACATGAGCCTCGTAGGGCCACGCCCTCCGACACCCGATGAGGTCGCGCAGTATCGCGGTAGCGATCGCCGTCGACTGTCGATGCGGCCCGGGCTGACTTGCCTGTGGCAGGTCAGTGGGCGAAACGAGATCGACTTCGAGGAGTGGATGAAGCTCGATATCGAGTACATCGACAGCTGGTCGCTGACCAATGACTTCCGAATCATGGCCCGCACGGTTCCCGAGGTCTTGATGGCGCGTGGCGCGAGCTGATTCGAGCACGCTTCAGAGATACGCCCGCCATGGCCTGTGTTACGAGAGCGTGTAGATCGAACCAAGCAGGGGCGGGCTGCCGACGCGCTCGAGGTGCTCTGGGCTGAGGACTACCGGGTCGATCAGTTCGAGGCCGATCCCGGTAGTGAGGGCGAGCAGGATGCTGGCAGCCAACCCGATGATCAGGAGACGCATAGGAGACTCTACGGGCTCGCTCGGGCGCTCGGCGTGGTCGAGCAGGCTCACGCGCGGACCCTGCTGAGCGGACTCCAGCGTCTCGGCCAGCTGCGCGTCCTGCACCTTTCGCAGGAACTCGAGATAGGTCTCACGCAACACCGTGGCGCGCTCGTTGAGGACCTGAAGTGCCTCCGCATTGTTCGGAATGTGCGATGCCCGGGCGTCCAGCTCCCGAATCTCCTCGACCGTCACTGCGAATGTCTCCCGCAAACTGTCGAGTGAACGTTGCGCCCCGGGGATGAGGTCCTCCTGTGAGTCGCTCGACTGCTCGAGAAGCTCGCTGACTGCACTTACTTCGCTCTCGACCTGTTGGATGCGACTTCTCAACGCAACCACGTTGGGATGCTCTTCTGTATGCATGCCCAGCTGCATGGCCAGCTCCATTCTCAGCTCCCCGAGCACTTCCTTCAGGTTCGATTCGATCCCCTCGCTATTCTGGAGCTGCACGAGCCGCTCGTCGGCCGCACCAATCCGGTCGATGAGACCCTGACGCCGCAGCTCCAGACGCTCGAGCTTCCTCAGCAGGGTCTCCTGGTCTCCGGGCATCTCACCGGGGTGAGCCCGCTGAAACTCCGAGATCTCGGCGTTGGCTTCCCTCAGATCCCCCTCGGCCCGCACCAGCTCGCGCCGCAGAAACTCGGTAGTCGTGCGCGCCTGCTGACTGCGTTTCTCGATGCTCGCATTGATGAAACCATTGGCGAGATCGTTGGCCACACTGGCGGCAGCACTTGGATTCTCGGATTCGTAGCGAATCAGGAAGATCGAGGCGGTCTCAGTACTCCGGCGACGGCGATCCTCGACTGCACGCTGTGGCTCGATGGTGATCTTCTCGCGCATCGCCGCGATGACCCGGGCCAGGTCCAGCTTCTCGCGGAGCCCGGAGTAGAGATCGTACTTCTCGATGAGTGCCGCGAGGTTCTGCTGAGAGATCACCTCGCCCACGAGGGCGTTGATGTTCGCCAGCGAATCCAGCCCGGAGACCGTCGAGCGTACGAACTCCTCTGAAATCTGCTGGCTCGAGACCAAGACCGTCGCCTGCGCGCGATACTCGGGCTTTGCCGTCAGGTAGATGCCCGTTGTAGCGCCAAGCGCGAGAACCAGTGAGAGCAGCATCCAGATCCAACGTCGCCGCAAGATGCCAAGCGGATTGAGGATCAATGCCATGACCTGGGTCATCAGGGCATCGGCTCCCTCCTCGTCGGTCTTCCAGACGGGTTCAAAACTCATCCGCGAACCTTGACTCCACCGCTCACGAGGATTCCTCCTCGAATTCGTCGTAGTAGTATGCATCGCGCCGATGCTTCGGCGCCGGGGTGTGATTCAGAATCTTGCCGATGAGCTGCCCGTCCGGCAGCAGGTCGAGCATTTCCTGGAACCTGCTCACACGCGTTTCACCCGCACGGGCGACTGCAAGGCAGGCCACCGCCCGCCGCAGGATCAGCGTGGAGTCGGGAACGATGAGCGTCGGCGGTGTATCGATGATGACCGTTGAGTAGCGCGCCTCCAGCTGGCGGAGCATCTCCGCGAAGGCGGGCAGAACGAGCAGTTCGTGGGCCGCCTTGTGCGCGTCGACACCCGCATAAACGTCGAGGGCGGGATGAGCGAACGAGAGCAGCACTTGCTCGAGCGTGGCTCGGCCCAGCAGAACCGATTCCACACCGACGCTGGCGGCAACTCCCAGCTGACCGGCCAACGAGGGGTTGCGCAGATCGAGATCCACCAAGGCCACGCTGCGCTCGTTGCTCAGTGACGCGAGCGCCGCGGCGATATTGCAGGCCACCGTCGTCTTGCCCTCGTTTCGCAATGCGCTCACGATGGCCAGACTGCGAACTCCACGACTCTCCAGCTCTCCGCGAATGCGCAGCGCCAGATGCCGGTGGCGCTCGACATGAACCAGAACGTGATCCAGGGTGCGGAAGGGAGCTGTCGGCGATGTCGAATCAGGCAACGGCGGCAAAGCGCTGTCCGGCGGAGGCCTCTGCCCATGACCGCCTAGCTCACGCTCTGCGTTTGCCTTCTTCAGTGCTTCCGCGATTTCGCCCACTCAGTCCTCCAGGCCGAGGGCATCCGCGAACCCGGCCTCGCGACTGCCACCCATCGACTTTGCCTTCTCCTCCACGAACTCAGGCGGAACAGGGCGAAGACCCTTCGAGTAAGCCGATAGCAGGACACGGTCTGCGAGCAAGCTGATGAGTCGAGGACAGCCGCCGGAGAACCAGAAGAATGTGGACTCGACACCGCCCTCGAAGACCTCCTCGAAGTGACCGCCCGCCACACCAATGCGGTGCGCGAGATAGGGCTGCATCTCGTCCGGCCTGAGTGGCGCCATGTGGTGCTCGACGGCAATCCGCTGTCGAAGCTGCCGCAAAGCGGGTGTCGAGAGCTTCCGCATCAGCTCCGGCTGCCCCGTGAGCACGATCTGCATCAGCTTCTCGGTGTCGGTCTCGAGATTGGAGAGGAGGCGAATCTCCTCGAGCGTTTCCTCGTCCAGGTTCTGAGCCTCGTCGATGATCAGAACCGTGTTGCGACCAAGCCTCAGGCGCTCGAGGAGCATGCGATTGAGCGCGATCAGGTGATCGGCCGTCGTCCGGAACTCCCCTTCGATGCCAAACTCCGCCGCGATCAGCTTCAGGAGATCCAGCGGTGTCAGGTCGATCGTGTTCAGGACCAGGGCCGTATCCGTGTCGGGGGGGATCTGGGAGAGGGCGGCACGCAGGAGCGTCGTCTTGCCCGTCCCCACTTCTCCTGTGAGGAGCAGGAAGCCCTTGTGGCGCGTAATACCGTAGACGAGAGCCGCCAGCCCCTCCTGATGCGTCTCCGATAGCCACAGGAAGCGCGGATCGGGAGTGAGTGAGAACGGCGACTCTCGGAAGCCGAAGAATGTCTCGTACATCGGCGTCCTTATCGGCTCTCTGACGGGTAGGGATGATAGTCCAATTCCACTCACGCGGTTCGCATCGACCCCAGGGGAGCGAGGCGCAGCACCGACAGAATCAGAAGATTGCCGCAGCGGTGAAGAGCCCCGTCCCAGCCGAAAGGATCTGCTGGAACGGGAAGAGAATCACCTGAAGTCCATACCCAACCCGCGCCAGCACGTTCGGCGGCACCACCAACATGTCTCCACCGCGCATCATCATGTTACTGCTCAGATCCCCGCTCTGAATGCCGGCCAGATCGACCACGAAGACCTCCGTCGTCTCTCCGTTCGTGCGAATCAGCCGGACCTTCCTCTTCGATCCGAAGATCGTCGTACCGCCGCGCAGCCCGATCGCCTCGGAAACCCGAGTCTCGGTCGTCAACGGAAATGTGCCCGGATCGCGAACCTCTCCGAAGACGGTCACCGATATGCTCTGCGAGGCGGTGACGGCGACTGTCGCGCGCGCATCGCGCTTGAAGCGACTCACTCGATCCTCGATATCCTGGGCGATCTCCTCCACCGTACGCCCCGCCGCGGCGACGTCGCCGATCAAATCGATCGAGATCTTGCCATCCGGCCGAACGACGGCTGTGCGCTCGATGATCGGGTCGGGAAGTATCGTGACGAACAGCTGATCCGGCGAGCCGACGACGTACGTCGCGGCAGTCGGTCTGACCGGAGGCGGCATCTGACGTGTCGCACAGGACACCGCGCAGAGGCCCATCAGCGCGATGGCACAGACCACGGTGAGCCCGCTGGTGATTCCTTCACTCCTGACGACTGCCGTCTCTCGTCGCACTTCCGCCCCCTCCAGACTGCACGCATGTGCTCGTGTCGGCTCGAGTCTACCCTCGAAGGTAGCGATAGGTAGCCTTGGCTCCGCCCCACCTGCCTCGCGACAGCCAAATCAGAGCGGCAGCGCGATCACAGCGGATCTGCCAAGCGCGCCCGGCCTGGGCTCATCCGCTCCGGGAGTCGGACCCGGTGCCGAGGCGAAACTGGAAGCGAGTGTGCCCGATCTGGATCTCATCCCCGTCACCGAGCGTGGCAGATCTCACACGCTTGCCATTCACCTTGGTCCCGTTGGTGGACTGCAGGTCCTCAACGGCGAATTCACCCGTCTCGCTATCCCACAGGATCAACACGTGCTCGCGGCTGATCCCCTCATCGAGAAGAGTAATGTCGGTCGTCGGATTGCGCCCGATCAGCGTCTCGTCGGAGATCAGGTCGTAGGTCATGCCCTCGAACCCTCCGTTGAGGATCAGTAGCCGCCCACGAACCGCGCTCGCTCCTGTGTGACTCATCGCCGCTCACCAAGTCGGTGGATGCACTCGGAAATGTCCGAGTCGAACGGCGAGCTTATCGGCGTTGCTGAAGCAGGGCTTGAGACACGGCAGGCGAGCCGCTGGTGCCGCTTCCAGGGCATCCAGAGGCCCCGGTAGCCGGCTCAGCGCAGCCGCCGGTTGCTGAGGGCAGGAATCGCCCGCCGGACTCGCTCGAGGCCGTCCAGGTCGCAGTCGGCGAAGATCACGGTGGGCCGATCGCCCGCCTGGGCAAGAACGATCCCCCACGGGTCGACGATGATCGATCGTCCATGGCTGGCTCGATCCGGGCAGTGCCGGCCGCACTGGGCCGGCGCGACGACGAAGGCCTGATTCTCGATCGCCCGCGCCCGCAGCAAGACCTGCCAGTGATCCTTGCCCGTCTGCGGCGTGAAGGCGCTGGGCACGGTTATCCAGCGAGCACCGCGTTCGGCCTGGGCACGGTAGAGCTCCGGAAAGCGCAGGTCGTAGCAGACCGACAGACCCACGCCGCCGAAAGGCGTCTCCGCCACCACCACATCGCTGCCCGCCGAGAAGTGCTCCGACTCGCGGAAGCAATCCTCACCCGCTCCGCCGAGATCGACGTCAAAGAGGTGAATCTTGCGATAGCGCGCCACCTCGTCGCCGTTTGGGGCGATCAGCAAGCTGGTGTTGTAGACACGGCGATCGCCGGGAATCTCTTCCGGGAAGGTTCCGCCGAGAAGCCACACGGACTTCTCGCGCGCAATCTCGAGCAGAAAACGCACGATCTCGCCAGCCGGTCCTTGAGCGTGGGGAATAGGCTGCCCCTCACGGCGCATGTAGGCGAAGTTCTCCGGCAGGGCAACGAACTGTGCGCCTCGATCGGCAGCCGCAGAAATGGCGCTCCTCGCCGCAGCGAGATTGGCTGCCAGATCGTCATTGGAGCTGGTTTGGACGACCGCAACCCTCATTCGCGTAACCCAGCGCGTATCACCGCCAGCGAGTTTCGAGGAGCGGCCTCGCGAATGCCCCCACCTGCCGCTCGTACCCGCTCGGCCGCAGCAATCCCCTAAGAACGGAACTGCGTCGGGTCGACACCCGTTCTGCGAATGACGTCGTAGAAGTCCTTGCGGTCCTTCTTGGCGAGCCGTGCCGCTCGACTGATGTTCCCCGAGCAGCGCCGCAGCAAGCCCTCGACGTAGCGGGTCTCGAACGCGCGCTTGGCCTCCTTGAAGGACGGCACCTCGTCGCCTTCCGTGGAGAGCATCAATGCCTCTGCCGAGACCGACCCGCTGCCCGAGAGGCGCACCGCCTGGCGGATTCGTTCGCGGAGTTCGCGAACGTTCCCCAACCAGCTCTCCTCGACCAGCCAGCGACGAGCGTCCACCGTGAATCCGACTGCCGACACACCCGCCTCCTCCGCAAACTCTGCCAGAAAGTGGGCAGCGAGAGGCAGGATGTCTTCGGCTCGCTCGGCGAGCGAGGCCAGTTTCAGTGTCTGGGCTGTGATCCCACTCAAAGCGTTCTCGGCGTGGGTGTCGGCGGTACCGATGATCCGGGTGCGCAGCGCAGTCGTCTCGTTGCTCCCCTCTCTCCGGAATACGCCATCGCGCAGCACCTCGGCCACGCGTCGGCGAACGGCCTGCGAGAGGAGATCGATGCGCTCGATCACGAGGGTGCCCTCGGCCGCGTGCACGAGTCCCCCCTCGTAGCCTCCCGTGGAGAGTGGGTCGGCCTCCGGCGTCGCGCCGAAGATCTCGCGCGCTTGGAGACCCTCGGGTGTGCCACCGCCCGGCACGACGACCAGCGGTCCGCCAGCGCGCTGGCTCCACTCGTGAATGGCTCGTGCAAAGTGTTGACGGCCGCTGCCGCTCGGGCCCAGGATGAGGAGCGCCGAGCCCGATCGAGCCAGGGCGCTCGCCTGATCGACCGCCCTCTGCGAAACGCCACTCGCTAGGATGATCCGGTCGCCACGACGGCGACCCGACCGATGCTCCACCACTGGACGGCTGCTGATGGCGGCGACACCGACGGGGTTGAGGATCCCCGGTCCAGGCGCTTCGAGAGACGTTTGATTGTCCGACATGGCACAAAGCCCCCAGGTGCGTTGATGTCTGAACCAGAAGTATTTAGATTTCGGAATCTTGTCAATGCTTTTTGCGGGTCTGCTCCCCTTGGGACAGATACCGCAAAATCCAGGTAGCTACGATGGTAACTCGCCGCAGGACGAAATTGCGAGAAAATTAGGGGAAAATATGCGGGTGCAAAACACCGCTACGGGCCACGGGGAGGGGAGGGGACGAATCCATCTCCTCCCCGACACCACCGTGGATCAGATCGCGGCCGGTGAGGTCGTCGAACGCCCGGCATCGGTGGTGAAGGAGCTCGTGGAGAACTCGCTCGATGCCGAGGCGGAACGTATCCGCGTCGAGGTTCGCGAGGGCGGGGCGGCTCTCATAAGTGTCACCGACGACGGCCATGGCATGACACCGGACGACGCGCGCATGGCACTGCAGCGTCACGCCACCAGCAAACTACGAACGTCCGCAGATCTGTCGTGCATCACGAGCTTTGGCTTCCGCGGCGAGGCGCTACCCGCGATTGCTTCGGTTTCGCGCATGCGCCTTCTGACCCGGTTGCGCGGGACGGAGCAAGGACACGAGGTGCGGGCCGAGGCGGGAAAGATTGGCCTCGAGAGAACAGCCGGTGCTCCAGAGGGCACGCGCATCGAGGTGGCGGATCTCTTCGGCAACGTTCCAGCACGTCGCAAGTTTCTCAAGAAACCCATCACGGAGTGGGGACACATCGCCGACTGGCTCGGCCGACTCGCGCTGGCTCTGCCCGCGGTCCACTTCGAAGTGCAGCGCGAGCAGAAGAAGCCGCTCATCTGGCCCGCAACGACAAGCGCACTGGACCGGATCGCCGCTGTGCTCTCGGAGGAAGAGGCGGCGGCTCTGCTCGCCGTCGAGCTGGAGGAGGGGGCGGCACATCTCCAGGCGTTCGTCTCGGCGCCCGATCGCACGCGAGCCAGTGCCGGCGGTCTGTACCTCTTCGTCAATGGCCGGCCCGTACGCGACAGGCTGCTGCGACATGCGGTGCTGGACGCATATCGCGACCTTCTGCCGCGAGGCCGCTACCCCTCGGCGGTGCTCTTTCTCGCTGTGCCGCCAACCGACGTGGACGTCAACGTGCACCCGGCGAAGTGGGAAATCCGCTTCGCGGATCCCCGTGCAATTCACCAGCTCGTGAAGCACGCCGTCCGCGATGCCATGGCGGGCCGCGCCTGGCTCGGCTCAGCGCGTTCAGCGCCGCGGGGGCATCGGGAAGGGCCGGAACGGGGCGCTGCTGACATCGTCGCAGAGCGCGGCGACTGGGCCTTCGCGCCAGGGCGGCCCATGGCCGCGCCGCCAGCGATCAGCCGCGATACCGCTTCGCAGCTGCTTCCGCAGCCGGGGCGTCCTCACGGCGGAGATGCGAACGGGCGTCTCGAGTTCGCCTCGCTGCGCCTGCTGGGTCAGATGCTGGCCAGCTATCTCGTCTTGGAGGGACCGCAGGGAATGCTGCTGGTCGATCAGCACGCCGCCCATGAGCGTGTGCTCTACGAGCGACTGCGGAGCAGCTGGCTGGAGCGCGGCGTCGAGCGGCAGGGGCTTCTGATGCCGACTACCGTGGAACTCGAGCCGCTCACGGTCGGCGCGCTCGTGGAAGCGGCCGCGACCGTCGAGCGACTCGGCTTCGAGCTGGCGCCGTTCGCGGAGAATACCGTTGTGGTCCGAGCCGTTCCGGCACTGTTGTCCGACAGTGACCCAGTCGGCTTGGTACAGAGTCTGGCTCAGGAGATCGAGAGCAGCGGGGTTGAGCCGGAAGGAAGTCCAGACCAGACCCGCCTGCTCCGAGCGGCTGACCGCGCGCTCGCGACGCTGGCCTGCCACAGCGCCCGGCGTTTTGGCGAGCACCTCGAGCCGGGGGAGCAGCGCGCCATCCTGGCGGGCTTGGACGACATCCCCTGGGCACCGACCTGTCCTCACGGACGCCCCGTGGCGGTGGCAATGAGCAATCAGGAAATCGAGCGCCGCTTTGCCCGTCGCTGACGCGGGCGAGTCGACAGAACAGGGCAAGACGGTGGGCGGACGAGACAATCAAACGAGTCGCGGTCCGGTGATCGTGCTGACCGGACCGACCGCGGCGGGCAAGTCATCGCTCGCCATCACTCTGGCTGAACGCTTCGACGCCGAGATCATCAACGCCGACTCGATGCAGGTCTACCGCTACATGGATATCGGCAGTGCGAAGCCGAGCCTGGAGCAGCGCGCTCGCGTCCCGCATCACCTATTCGACGTGGTGACGCCCGACTCGGACTACAACGCCGGACGCTACGCCGAAGATGCGCGCCGCGTCGCGCGTGAGATCCACAAGCGCGGCCGGCCGGTCTTTCTGACGGGGGGAACCGGGCTCTACATCCGAGCCTTTCTCGAAGGCCTTGTGGGTACTGGGGCAGCCCAGCCCGAACTGCGCGAGAGGCTCGAGGCCGAGCACGAACGAGCCATCGAGCAGGACGATCCGGAGCGACTTCATCGCCGTCTGAGTGAGCTGGATCCGGAGACGGCGGACCGAATCCACCCAAACGATCTGCGCCGGACCATTCGCGCCCTGGAGATCATTGCGCAGTCGGGTCGCGAGGCGTCGCAACTTCGCGGGGAGCACGGCTTCGCCGATCGCCCGTTCGACTCACTCCAGATCGCGCTCGACCCGGGCCGTGAGATCGTCACCCAACGCATCGACCAGCGTTGTCAGGCGATGATCGACGCCGGGCTGCTACAGGAGGTGCGGGGGCTTCGCAGGCGCGGCTACGGGCCGGAGCTTCGTCCCATGCAGGCCATCGGATACCGCCATCTCAATCTCGTGGTCGATGGCGGCGACACGCTCGCGAACGCACTGCTGGCCATGCAGGCCGACACGCGCCGCTTCGCAAGGCGCCAGCGTACGTGGCTGCGAAAGGTACGCGAGCTCGTCTGGCTGGACCCTCGCGCCGAGCGTGTCGTCAGCATCGCGGTCGAGCGCTTCCTGACGGAGCGCCCACATCAGGCCTGAGGCGAACTGCGCTCACGCAGCCCGGCCGGAAGGCGCTTCGGCGAGCCCGCAGCCCGGCTCAGTACTCGGCCGATGTGTAGTCCAGACCGAACTTGGGCGGGATAGAAAAGGGCGTCAACAGCGGATTGTAATAGACCCACGGGCTCTCGACGTCCGCCAGCGGATTGTCCCACTCCACCAGCGCCGGGGCGTTCTCGACCGGGTCGAAGAGTGGGTCCATGTCCGGCTCGAAGGCGAAGAGGCCTATCCCGGGCAGCAGCTCGAGCGTGCCGGTGATGACCCGAATCGCACCGCCGGCCAGATTGAGCCCCGTCAGCCAGAACCACCCGGGCACGGCGTAGGCGACACGAACGCCGGGCGTGTCATCGATGTCCTGCAGGTTCTTCGCGAGCGTGAGCCCTCCGACAACCGGCGCGAGCGCCATGTCGAACGGTCCGTTCATGATGTTGCTGAAGGACCGGCGTAGCGTTTCCGGCGACGCCTCAGCGGGAGCGGGTGCCAACGCGACCAGACACAGAGCCAGTGCAGCGGTCGCGAGAGCGGGGGAAAGGGGGCGCACCTCTCGTATCAAGCGAATCACGTCAGCTTCCTCCGGCCGCGCTGGCTCGCCCCACCGCAGCACAACGTTCGAACGATCTGGCCGGGTCGCGCTTGCGGCCAACCCGGAGCAGACTAGAGGGCGCGAGACGGGCTTGTCAAGCAGAAGCCTACGCGAAAACAACGCGATAGCGGGCAGTTGGCAGCATGCCTGACGCACCGTCAGCCCGCTCTGTCTGTCTCCTGGGCCACGCGAGGCTATCCTGCGCGGTTCGATGTCAACCAGCGCCCGCCTCCCCATCGTCGCCATTGTCGGGCGACCCAACGTCGGCAAATCGACGCTCTTCAACCGCTACGCCGGATACCGGCGAGCATTGGTCGCCAACACCCCCGGCCTCACACGCGATCGCATCGCCGAAGAACTCGAGATCGCCGGCCGACGGATCCTGCTGGTCGATACCGCCGGTCTCGATCCCGCGGCCGAACGAGGCCTGGCCGCAGCGGTCCAGGCGCAGGCGGAGTCGGCCGTCGCAGACGCGGACGCGATCCTCTTCGTCGTCGACGGAAAGGCCGGATTGCTGCCCGAGGACGAGGCGATCGCCCGCACATTGCGACGCACCAAGAAACCACTGGCGCTGGCCGTCAACAAGATCGACCAGCCGAGCCATCACGCCGAGCGCGTGATGGAGTTCCACCGATTGGGCCTGGATCGCATCAGCGGCGTCTCGGCCGAGCACGGGGGAGGGGCCTTCGACGCGCTCGAAGCCCTCGTCGACGCGCTTCCGGAAGCCGCCGAGTCGAACGTGATTGGCGAGGATGACGAGATCCGCATCACGATCGTCGGACGCCCCAATGTCGGAAAGAGCTCGCTGCTCAATCGCCTGCTGGGCGAGGAGCGCGTCGTCGTCTCGGAAACCGCGGGCACGACGCGTGATGCCGTCGACACCGCCTATGAGCGGGACGGCGAACGCTTCATACTGGTCGACACCGCCGGCCTGCGCCGCCCCGGCAGACGCGCGGGAACCGGCGAGCGGGTGGGGGCACTGATGACCGTGCGCTCTCTCGAACGGGCTCAGCTGGCGCTGTTGGTGATCGATGCGGCCGAGACCTTCGCCGATCAGGACGCGCACATCGCAAGGCTGATCCGCGATATGGGTTGCGCGGCCGTCGTGGTGGCGAACAAGTGGGATCTGGTGAGCCGCGAGCAGCGACGCGACGTCTTGGCGCAAGTGGAACACGGCCTGCGCTTCATGTCGGACGCGCCGACGATCTCGCTCTCCGCCAAGACGGGAGCCGGCATCGACAAGCTCTTCCCACTACTGACCCGGGTGGCCAAGGCAGCGGGCCTGCGTATCGGCACAGCGGAGCTCAACCGCTGGCTCTCGGACGTCGTGGCGCGCCATGACCCCGGGATGGCTCGGAGAGGCCACTCGCGGCGGCCGCTGAAGTTCCTCTACGCCTCCCAGGTCGGCGTCCACCCGCCGGCGTTCGTGATCTTCTGCACTGATGCCGAGTCGATTCTGCCGTCGTACCGCCGCTTCCTCGAGAACCGACTGCGCGAGACCTTTGGCTTCGATGGCACACCCATCCGGCTCTACCTCAGAAGCCGCCGACGCGCAGCCGGCGATCTGGACTGAGGGCGAAAGTCCGTCGGCCTGCGCGGCGCTGGCGAAGCCGGAAATTCTCCCTCGAACTTGCCCGAGCCTCCGATACAATGCGCGCCCAGAGCGACTCCCAACTTCAAGGAGCAGTCGTGGCTCGCACGAAAAAACGCAAAGGCCAGCCCAGTTCCGCCGCCCAGACGCTGGACGAGATCGAGTCGACCGGCGACCGGATTGCGACGTGGGCTAGCGAGAACCCACTGCTCATCCTGGGGACGGCAGTGGCGATCCTGTTCGCAGCTGGCGTCTGGGGCTTCACGGCTCAGCACCGCGAGTCCCGCCGCGACCTGGCGGCAGCAGCGCTGGCAAAGGCGGAGAGCGATTATCGGGTCGCGATGGGGGCCACACCGGGCGGCCTGGTGATTCCCGAACCCGCCAACCCGGAGACCGGGCGCAGCGTGCGCACCGAGTACGTGGCGAAATATCTCGAAGTCTCGACCGCGCACCCAGGAGGCACCGTCGCAGCCTTGGCTCTGCTCGAGGCGAGCAAGCTCCAGCACGAGCTCGGGCAGAGCGATCAGGCGCAGCAGACCCTGGAGCGTGGGCTCGAGGAGATCCCAGCCGATTCTGCGGTGAGACCCTTCTTGCTGATCAAGCTCGCTTCGCTGTACGAAGCGGCCGGGCGCTGGGCTGACGCGGGCCAAGCATACGAAACAGCAGCGGGCGTGGGCACTTACCCACTGCGATACGAAGCTCTGGCAGACGCCGCGCGCTCATTCGCAGAGGCGGGCGAGGCAGCACGAGCACTGGCCGCTCACGCCACCATCGAGAGTGAGGCGCCCGATTACCGCATGGCGCCGCACCTCCAGGCCCGTATCAGCGAGCTGCGAAGTTCACTCGAGTCCAACTGAGCCGGATTCCGCTCGTGAGTGAGAGCGACGGAGCAAGCCCGAGCCGGTCGCTCTGGCTCCCAAATACGCCGGCGAAGCCTGCGTCTCCATAGGCAGAGTACGCTCGACGCCCCCTCGTTATCACGTCCGATAAGATAGATTATGTCAAATAGGATCCCATGATTGATTGGCGCTGCTCGACAGCTCGGCCATCTCGCCTCTTTGCTACGCAACCCCCTGCTCTGAAAACGCTTTTCCCGCCATCACGGCACGCCTCTTCCCCAGCTTCCCCGGCATGTGCTATACGCGCCTCGATTCCGGGACCGCTGCTAAGGGAGAGCCGTGGCGAACCCGACGCCGAACAAAATCGAGGAGCTACGCAGACAGTTCCGCGCACATGGCCAATCTCATGTCTTCGCGTTCTGGGATCAACTCGGGGACACCGGTCGCGCGGAATTGCTTGAGCAGGCAAGTCGAATTGGGCCTGAGCTCGGCGACTTGCTCGCGAGCCAGCGCCGTGCTGTCGTCGCCCTGACTGCGGCCGAAGAACATGAGCTGGCCCCAGTGGACGCGGTCACGCTGCCGGAGTTCGGAGGCGACGCGACCCGCTTCGAGACGGCGCGACGCCGCGGGCTGGAGATCCTTCGCCAGGCGCGCGTGGCTGTCTTCGTGGTAGCCGGTGGCCAGGGAACCCGACTCGGCTTCTCTGGCCCCAAGGGGAGCTTCCCAGTGGGTCCCGTCGGAGCGCGCAGCCTCTTCGAGCTCCAGGCTCAGAAGATCCGCGGTCTGGCTCGCCGCTGCGGCTGTGTCGTGCCGTGGTATGTCATGACGAGCGACGCCACGGACGCCGAGACCCGCGCCCTCTTCGAGCGAGAAAGATGCTTCGGACTGGAGCCGGAGAACGTCTTCATCTTCAGTCAGCAAGCCGTGCCGGCCTGCGACTTCAACGAGCGCCTGATACTCGAGCGAGCCGGACACATCTCCGAGAGCCCCAACGGACACGGAGGCTCACTCGTGGCGCTGGCGTCCTCCGGTGCGCTGTGCGACATGGAGTCTCGCGGCATCGACCGGCTGTTCTACTACCAAGTCGACAATCCACTGGTCCAGATGGGCGATCCGGTCTATCTCGGCTTCCACGACCAGCGAGACGCCGAGATGTCGTGCAAGGTCATCCGCAAGACCGACCCGATGGAGAAGGTGGGTGTCGTGGCCCGAATCGAGGGGCGAGTCGGCCTGCTGGAGTACACCGAACTCGCCGATGCGCAACGGCATCAGAGAGACCGCGACGGCAATCTGGTCCACTGGGCAGGGAACATCGCGATTCACCTCTTCAACACGGACTTCGTCCGTCGTGTGGCCGAAGATGCCGACCGGCTTCTGCCGTATCACGCCTCGGCGAAGAAAATCCCGACCATCGACGAGCACGGTGAGCCGGTCACGGTCGTTGAGCCCAACGGCTACAAGCTCGAGCGCTTCGTCTTCGACGCGCTGCCAGCGGCCGAGCGTGTCTGCATCCTGGAGGTGCGACCGGATGAGGAGTTCTCGCCCATCAAGAATGCAGTTGGAAAGGATTCGGCCGCTACGGCCCGACGAGATCTTGTGACACTTTATCGGGCGTGGCTGGCAAAGACCGGTGTCGAGCTGACACCCGAAGTGGATCTGGTCGAGATCGATCACGCCTATATCGATTCGGCCGAGGAAGCGGCAAGCGCCGGCTTCCAGAGCCTCGCCGAGGCTGGTGACATAGTTCGAGTCGCGACAGGAGTGGATTCATGAGCCCGACCAGGAAGAAGAGCACGAGCGCGAAGGCCACCGCCAGATCGACCGCCGCAAAGAAGAAGAGTGCAGCCAAGAAGAAGGCGGCGACCAAGAAGAAGTCGGTAGCCGCGGCGCCCGCAGCCAAGAAGACCGCGGCCAAATCAGCGCTGGCCAAGAAGAAGGCGGCCGCAAAGGCCGCAGCGGCCAAGAAGAAGACAGCGGCGAAGGTAGCGGCGGCCAGGCAGAAATCCGCGGTCAAGAAGGCAGCGGCCAAGGCCGCGGCGACCAAGAAGAAGGCGGCGGCCAAGGCGGCGGCAGCCAAGAAGAAGGCAGCAGCCAAGGCGGCAGTAGCCAAGAAGAAGGCAGCGGCCAAGGCGGCGGCGGCCAAGCAGAAGGCAGCGATCAAGAAGGCCGCGGCGGTCAAAGCCGCGGCCGCCAAGGCGGCCAAGGCGGCGGCAGACGCGGCGAAGAAGGCCGCAGCCAAGGCCGAGAAAGCAGCGGCGGCGGAAGCTGCAAAGAAGGCGGCGGCGGCCAAGAAACGTCAGCGAGCCAGAACGCGCGTCGTCCTGCCGACCGGGCCGCGTCACCCGAGGCTGGGATACAAGTACGTCTGCTTCTCCTGCGAGGCGAAGTTCTACGATCTCAACAAGCCCGAGCCGCTATGTCCGAAGTGCGGCACAGATCAGCGAGAGCGCCCAGTCGAGGCTCTGCCCCAGCCGCGAAAGGCCGCCCGGCGCGCGTCTGTGCAACCGATGGCTCCTCTCTTGGATGACGATGACGAGATCGTGGTCCGACCAACTGAGTTTGACCGCGCGCCAGGCGGGGCGCACGCGGGAGCCGATGTCATGTTCGACAACGTGGTAGACGTGCAGGACGAGGTCGACGGCACGACGGACCCAGTCGCCGAACCCGCCGACCCGGACGAGGTCGTCCCCTAGCCAACCACCTGACCGAAAGGCATATGGCTCGGATTCTCATGAATGATCCGGGCTATATGCTGGTCAGTCGTTGGAGGTGCAGTTCGAGACCCGCCTTGAGCGCGACGCGGTACTCGAGCTCCTTTTCGACGTCTCGCAGGCGCGCCTGGCGGTCGGCTACCTCGGTCCCAATCTCACGCAGCTTGCCGCTGGTGCGCTGGACACGCTCGAACTCATCCAGCCGTTCGCCCATCATCAGCCCTTCACTGCGAGCGCGAACGCGCCGCCGCTCCTGCGCGGAGTAATGGCGCTCGAGCTGCACGATTTCCGAGTTGTAGGCATCTCGAAGCTGCTCCAAGTCTCCGGTGGCGTAGCTCTCGAATGGACGCGGTCCCTGAGCCGCGGACTCCGCGGTCCAGTTCCGGTGATAGTTGTACGCGCCCAAGCCGAGTAGGAGGACCAGGAACAGGAGCGGCACAGTCGCCCCACCCGCCCGTCGGTTCGATGCCATCAGCTACTCCTTTCCGTTCGCCGAGCTCTTCGCCTTCACGTCTCGCCGACTTCGCAGAAAAGCCTCGAGTTCGCTGCTTCGCGGCAGGCCCTGCTGAGCTCCGAGCGCCATGCAGCTGAGTCCAGCCACCGCGTTTGCTGCTCGCAGCACCCGCTCGGTATCAAAGCCCCGGAGCAGTCCCCAGATGAAGCCCGCGTGAAACGCGTCCCCGGCCCCAGTCGTATCTCGAACCTCGATTTCGAAGGCTGGCGACAAGAAGGATCGCTCGCTCGATCTCGCCAGCGCCCCCTCGTCACCACAAGTCGCCACGGCCAGACGTGCCCCCCAGCGGAGCAGCGCCCGCAGGCCATCTGCGGCCGAGCCCGTTCCCCCCAACTCTTCGGCCAACTCCCGAGCCACAACAGGGAAATCCGTCACACGAAGAAGCCGCTCCGCACCCGGCCACAGGTGATCCGCATCCAGCACGACCGGAATCCCGACTGCGCGGGCCGCCCGAGCCGCCCACTCGGAGGCATCTGGATCGCTGGCGTCGATATGGAGAACACGTGCCCGCTCGACCTCCTTCGCCTCGAGCTGCGCCGCGATGAGGCGCAGACGAGGGTCGCGGCGCGCCAGCACCGTCCGCTCACCGTCTCGCCGCCTGATCAGCACGACTGCGGTTCGCGTACCGGCCGCCGGCAGCACGCGAACTCCGGTTAGATCCACCCCGGCGCGTTCCAGCGGCTCGAGAACCCTCTCCCCGGCAGCGTCAGCCCCAACAGCACCGATATAGCTCGCCCGCAGTCCCAGCCTTGCGCAGCCGAGCAGGGCACTGGCCACCTGTCCGCCCGGTCTCGCGTCGTAGTGGGCCAGCTCGCACTTCTGTCCGGGCTCGGGCAACTCATCGAGCAGACAGATGTGGTCGAGAGAGTTCTCGCCCAGTCCCACCACATCGAAGTCCGACGCACCACCCACCGCGCGCCACAGAGGCGCATTGGACTGACGCATGCCTCCCCCGTGTGCCGGCGACCGGAGATTCTCGCTCAGTAGAGAACGCGATAGGCGTGAAGACTGCGCAGAACGCGCTTCACGTAGCTCCGCGTCTGATCATAGGGAATCGCTTCGACCCACTCGTCGTCGCGATCCGCCGAAGCGAGCTTCCACTCCTCCACGGCCGCTGGGCCCGCGTTGTAGCTCGCGATCGAGGCGGACAGTCGACCTTCGAATTGCCGTGCGAGTTCGCCGAGATAGTGCGAGCCGAGGCCGATATTGGTGCGGGGCTCGAAGAGATCGTCCGGCGCAAAGCTCGCCAGGCCCTTGCTCCGCGCCAGCCGCTCACCCGTGGCGGCCATGATCTGCAGCAGCCCACGCGCGCCAACCGGCGAGACGACCTTGGCCCGGTAGCCGCTCTCCTCTCGCATGATTGAATAGACGAGCTCCGGCTCTACACCATCGGACCCGCGCGTCACCTCATCGACCATCTGCGAATAGGCCGAGGGCCACGCGTACCACCACAGCTCTTCGAGCCCGGCACGGGGCCCACGCGCAAGCGTCTCGCTATACGGATCGACCACGACACGCTGAGCACTGTAGTAGTCAGCCACCTCCGTGCAGAGCTGCGCCAGCTCGAGCCGTTCCGAGAGCCCGCGGGCCCGCCTGACGAGCCGACGCAGGTCCTCGCGCGCCTGCTCGACCAACCCCGCCTGCAGCAGAATGCGCGGCCGAGCGAGATCTCGCGGACCCAGTACGGCGCGCCCTTCGCCAACGACTCCGTTCAAAGGCGGCAGCTCATCGCTCGGCGCGGCGCGCTCGCGCGCGCGCCAGCCGTAGTAGGAGACCGGATACTCACGAGCCACGGCGGCAAACTCGCTGCCGGCCCGCTCGTCGCCCCGCCTCTCGAGCGCGCGCGCGCGCCAGTAGCGGGGTCGCAGCTGGCCGATGCCGTCGCCCTGCTTGCGAATAATCAAATGGTCGAAGTGCGCGGTCGCCTGCTCGTAGCGGCCCTCTCGATAGGCCGCCCAGCCCAAGCGCCAGCTCGCCGCATCCCCCATGCCGCCACTCATTCTGCTCTCGGCGACCGCGAGGTAGTGTTGGCGTGCCCGCTCGGTATAGCCTCGCCCGTCGAGCAAGAGCGCCGCCAGAAAGCGTCCGCGCGCGGACATCGTGCCCCTCTTCTTCTCGGCGATCCGCTCGAACTCGCGGATTGCTTGCGGGACATCGCCCGCGCGTGCCCGCGAACGCGCCAGCCAGATCGGCACGTCCTCCTGCTGCGGCAGCTTGCCGAATGCCTCTACCGCCTCCGGATAGCGCCGCTCGCGAAACAACGCATGAGCCCGCTGACGTTCGGCGCGTCGGCGCTCTGCGCGCGACAGACCGGACTCGAGCGCCCGATCGTACGCGTCGAGAGCCTCCTGGTTTCGACGACTGCGAAACAGACGATCACCCCGCCGACGCCAATCGATCCCGTCACGCTGTGAACGGCCGAGGAACTCCTCGAGCACCTCGAGCCGATGACTCGCGATGCGGGCCTCGTCGGTCGTGGGGTGCGCGTACCAGATCAGCTTGTAGGTGGTGGCGGCTTCCTCGTCGCGACCGGTGCGCTCCTCGGTCGTTGCGATGGAGAGCAGAATCGAAGCTCGGCGTTCTGCATCGCGCGTCTCGTTCAGCGCAGCCCGCCAGGCCGCGAACGCGCCCTCCTCTTCGTGGCGCTGGGCCAGCACCTCGCCGAACAAGGTATAGAGATCGGCTCGCACGCCGGATCTCGCGTCGCGCGAGAGGGCTCTCCTCAGCGTCGCCTCGGCGGCCTCCAATTCCCCGTCCTGTTGCAAGACGCGCGCCTGTAGCAGCGCCGCATGATCGTCGACGATCGGGTGGCGGCGGATGACCTCCTCGAAGAGCCAGACCGCATGGGCGCGATCGCCGTTGCGAAGCGCCTCGACAGCCGCCGCCAGCGTACGTCCGGGGTCGGCCAGGTAACCCTGACTGCGCGCGCGCAGCACTCGATCGGCCGCCGGGCCAAGCAATTCGGACACGAGCGGCCCCGCGCTCTCCGACTCGCCGACCTCGTCCGCCTTTGCCATTCGCGGCTGTTGGTCAGCAGCGGTCGCTGCGCCCGCCAGAGAGAACAGAATGAGGAGCAGCCAACCGACCGCGGCGACGCACCGCCGTGAGTGGCCGCCATCGAGTCTGGCCCACACCTCCCCCATACGCAGCCATTGTGCGCGATCCAGCTCGTTCGGGGTAGCGTCGATCCGCATCGTGCCGACCCGATTCACGCGAGACCGGGTGCGTTGGCGCAGTGCATCGACTGCCCCGCCGCTCCATCAGGCCGGTGGACGATCTGCGCCATCTCGGGTCGCTCTCCCGACTCGGAACCCGATGGTTCCGCCCATCTCGTTGTAGTGCCACGATCCCTCGGTTAGGGTTCGAGCGCCGTGTCCAGCCAGTCCGTCATCGCCAAACTCCGACGACACTTGAGTCCGTTTCTTGCCGCCTGCCTGCTGCTCGGATGCACGTCCGAGCCGCAGAACAGCCCCAGCACGATCGCGAGCGCAGAGCCGTCTCCTGTCAGCCCAGAGAGCGACAGCGACTTCGAAGCGCCCGTCGAGGCGCGGCGCCCCCGTGGGATTTGGGTCTTGGCCGAGGGGTCCCAGCGCGTGCTCGAGGACAGCGCCCGGATACCGCAGCTCGTCGACGACGCCCGGCAGCTCGGCGTAACCGACCTATTCGTCCAAGTCTATCGCGGTGGGCGTGCCTGGTATGACGCGACCCTGGCGGACCCGGCGCCCTATCGTGAGCTGCTCGCCCGGACGGGGAGCGACACGCTCTCGGAGCTGATCGGGCTGGCCCATGCGGCCGACCTGCGCGTGCATGCGTGGGTGAATGTGCTCTCACTCAGCCAGAACCGCGAGGCGTCGTTGCTCGGCGAGCTGGGAACGGATGCGGTGCTCGTCGATCGCAACGGCCGCTCCCTGCTGGACTACCCCGGGCTCAACGTGCCGCCGCCAGCCGGCGACTGGTACCGGATGGGGACTCGTGGCATCTATCTCGACCCGGCGGCACCCGGCGTCGCAGAACGGCTGGTGGCCATCTTTCGCCAGCTCGTGACACGCTATCCGGGGCTCGATGGCTTGCACCTCGACTATATCCGGCACCCGGGCGCCCTGCCCTTCGTGCCCGGCTCGCGCTTCGGTGTCGGACTTGATTTCGGATATGGTGAGCCGAGCCGCCTGCGCTTTCAGAGGGAGACCGGCCTGACGGGTCCCTATCGGGACCCGCTGCAGCCCAACGGTCGCCAGCTCGTTCACGCCGACGCCTGGGATGGCTGGCGACGTGACAAAGTAACGGAGCTCGTCGCTGGGATCCGCGCAGCCGTGCTCGAGGCTCGACCCGGTCTAGTGCTCTCGGCTGCCGTCAACAGCTATACCGATCGCGCCTACTTGAGCCTCGCGCAGGATTGGAGGCGCTGGCTCGAGCAGGGGCTGATCGATCTCGCCATCCCGATGGCATACACGCGTGACGACAGGCTGCTGCGATACCAGCTCGAGAGCTTCGCGCGGGCGTCGCAGGCAGAGCAAATCTGGCCGGGCCTCGGCGTGTGGCTCTTCGCCCGCCAGCCGGAACGGGCACTGCACCAGATCGAACTCGCCCGGCAGGCGGGTGCCCAGGCGGAAGTACTCTTCTCCTACGACTCCATCGTCGAAGCCCCCGGCCTTCGGGCGGCTCTCACCCGTGGCAGCGCGCCGCCACCGGCCCCGTGAACCCTCAAACGCCGGACGCGCTCGACCTCGCGTCCTACGATTTCGATCTCCCGGCGGAGTGCATCGCACAACGACCCGTCTCACCGCGCGATGCCGCGCGCCTGATGCACGTCGACCGCGCCAGCGGCGTGATTGCCTCGCGAGAGCACCGGAATCAGATCCGCGACCTTCCGCACTTGCTGCGGGCGGGCGACCTGCTGGTGCTGAACGTCACTCGTGTGCTGGCGGCCCGACTACGCGGCCGCAAGAGCAGCGGAGGTCGAGCCGAGGCCCTGCTGCTGGAACCGCTCGCCGATGCCACGGGCCGTCGATACCGAGCCCTTGTACGCAGCTCCGGCCGCTTGCATGCCGGGCAGCACTTCGAGTTCGGTCCGCGGGGCGCGGGCCTGGCGGCCGAGCTCGTCCGAATCGAGGCAAACGGTGAGGTCGTGCTCGCCTTCGCACCCGGCCCCTCGCCCTACTCGCTTGGCGAGGCGCCGCTTCCGCCGTACATCCGCCGCAAGGGCGACGAGCGGGAGCTCCGTGCGAGCGACCTCGAGCGCTACCAGACCGTCTATGCGCGAGTACCGGGCGCCGTAGCGGCACCCACGGCAGGCCTGCACTTCACGCGCGCCCTGCTCGAACAGCTCGAGCAGAGCGGCGTCCGGCGAGCCGAGGTGGTGCTCCACGTCGGACCGGGCACTTTCCGGCCACTTCGCCCAGAAGACCTGGCCGCCGCACGACTCCACGCCGAACACTACGAGCTGCCAGAGCAAACGGCTGCCGCCATCAAGCAAACCCGTGAGGACGGCGGCCGCGTGGTGGCGGTCGGCACCACGAGCGTCCGCGTGCTCGAGACCTGCGCCCAGCGCGATGGGTGCGTAACCCCCGGCGTCGGCGAGACCGACCTCTTCTTGCGACCCGGCTCCGAGCTGCGGGTGGTGGACGGGCTTGTCACGAACTTTCATCTGCCGCGATCCTCACTGCTGTTGCTGGTCACCGCCTTCCTCGGGCGGGAGGCAACCCTCAGCAGTTACCGGGAGGCCGTCGAGAACGGCTATCGCTTCTACTCGTACGGCGATGCGATGCTAATCATCTGACGTCGCGCGTACTCACGACGCGCGCTACCTCGCTCGGACAATCGGGGATGCACTTGCTCGCACAAGGCTTTCAGCTCGAGATCACGGCCCGCGACGGCGCGGCGCGCACGACGCGATTCACCACGCCCCACGGCGTGATCGAGACCCCCGCGTTCATGTCGGTCGCCACCTATGGCGCCGTACGCGGAGTAGGCGCAACCGATCTGGCGGAAATCGGGGCTCAGATCCTGCTGGCCAACACCTACCACCTGCACGAGCGACCCGGAGAGGACGTCGTCGCACAACAGGGCGGGCTACACGGCTTCACGGGCTGGCGCGGTCCGTGGCTAACCGATAGCGGCGGCTATCAGGTCACGTCGCTGGCCGACCGCATGCAGATCGACGAAGAGGGCGTGACGTTCGCTTCACCGCTCGACGGCCTCCGGCGCAGGCTGACGCCGGAGAGCGTGATCGTGATCCAAGAGGCTCTCGGGAGCGACATCGCCATGATGCTCGACGAGTGCCTGGCACCGCCCCGAGCGGGGCAGATCCCAGCGGACGAGCAACCGGAACGCCATCTGGAGTCTGCCATGCAGCGGACGCTTCGCTGGGCCGAGCGCGCGAGGGCGGCGCGCAGCCGCAGGGACCAGGCAGTCTTCGCCATCATTCAAGGCGGCGTCTCACCGCGGCTGCGCCGTCACAGCGCGCAGGGTTCGGTTGCCGTTGGCTTCGACGGCTACGCCCACGGCGGACTCGGCCTCGGCGAGAGCCGCGAAGAACGAAACGAAGCCGTCAGCGTGGCACACGAGGCGCTTCCCGCCGAGGCGCCGCGCTACCTGATGGGCTTGGGCAGGCCTCTCGATCTACTAGACGGCGTTGCGTGTGGTGTGGACCTATTCGATTGCGTGGTGCCGACCCGCAACGGCCGCCACGGTCTTCTGTTCACGAGCCGGGGTATCTTGAGCATCCGCAACGCGCGCTTTCGCAGCGACTCCGAACCGCCGGACCCCGACTGCGACTGCCCCACTTGCCGCAACTACTCGCGCGCCTATCTGCGGCACCTGATCAAGTCCGGTGAGAGCCTGGGCGCCCGACTGGCGACTCTGCACAACCTGCGCTTCTACCTGTCGCTGCTCGAGCGAGCACGGCGAGCGATCACCGCTGGAAGCTTCGCGACGCTTCGTGCAGAGATCGCAGAGATCGCGGAACGGCGGGTGCAGTAGGGAGAAAGACCCGTTTTCAGGAATCTCTGGCCATCCGAGATATCCCGGAGTGATGCTCAAGGGTAGCCCGGAGCGGGCCGATGCGACTCTCGATGCAGCAGCACGAGCCGAGCCGGGGGTCGAATGCCCGACGTCTGTCGCTGGAAGCCGCCGCGGGCTCCTTCGTAGGCGCGTCGATTGCCGGTGCAGCCGCCCTTCTACTGCACGCGCAGACGGCGAGCTGGCCGCTGGCCTTGGCCGGTGTCGTGGCGACATCGATCTGCCTGGCGTACTGGACCCACCGCAGGACGCGTCGTGACTTCGCGCTCATCGATGCCATCCACGAAACGGTGGACAGCCTGAGTGATGGCTCCCGCATCGCCCGGCTCGACGAGCGGCGACTCGACTCCTCCTTCGCATCAGCGGCTCGCTGCTTCAACCGCATCTTCGACGTAATGAGCGAGGTCGCGAATCGCGTGCTTGCGATCGTGCACGGCGTCCGCTCGCTACCCGACCGCATCTCCGAGGTCCTGAGTCAGATCGAAGCCAGTGCGAGCGGGCAAGAGGAAGCGGTCGAAGAGACCGCCTCCCTGCTCGCCAACATCAATAAGTCGATGCTCGATATCGGAGAGCGTATCGAGCGCTTGCAGCAGGCCGCAGACGAATCGGCCTCCTCGATCCTCCAGATGGGTGACTCGGTCGACGAGGTCGCACGCAATGCCGCCACGCTGCACGAGAGCGTCGAGGCGAGTGCATCGTCCGTGCACGAGATCGGGGCCAGCATCCGCCAAGTCGCCGAGAGCGCAGAACATGTGGAACGGATTGCAGGGGAGACCGCCTCCTCGATGCTGGAGATGGATCGCGTCGTTCAGGATGTAAGCGGCCATACGCGAGAGGCTTCGGAGCTCACACGCAAGGTGAGTGAGGGCGCCGAGCGCGGCAGCGAAGCGGTGACTGAAACCATCACCGACATTCAACGCATTCACGACCGAACGATCGAAGCGCGGGACAGCCTCGGCAAGCTGGTGAGCCGAGTCTCCGCGATCGGCGGCATCCTCACCGTCATCGGCGAGATCAACGACGAAACCAATCTACTCTCACTCAATGCCGCCATCATCGCCGCGCAGGCGGGCGAGCAGGGCAAGGCGTTCCTGGTGGTGGCGAACCACGTGAAGACGCTCGCCAGGCGCACCGCAGCCAGCACCGAGGACATCGAAGGGCTGATTCGCGATATCCAAAGCGAGTCGGACGCCGCCGTCTCGACCATGGGTGCGGGCTTCGAGGCGATCGAGACCGGCGTCGCGCGCTCGCAGGCGGCCGGCGAGGCCCTGGGTGAGATCCTCACATCCTCGCGCGCCGCGTTCGACCGCGTAGAGGGCATCGCACGGGCGACGGATGAGCAGTCTCGCAGCTCGAAGCTCGTTGCCGGGGCGGCCCAGGAAACATCGAATCAGGTGCGCCAGATTTCATCCGCCATGGCGGAGCAGTCGAAGGTGAGCGAGCAGCTACTCCAGAACTCCGAGGCGGCACTCGACCTGTGCCGCCACGTGTACCGCTCCACCGACGAGCAGCGGCAGACCGGCCGGTACATCGCCGAGAGCATCTCGTCCATCACAGACATGATCCGTCTGATCCGAGATAATTCCGCCAGTCACGCCAAGGCGAGTGACTCGGTATCCCAGGCGGTGACGCGCCTGCTCGACAACGCACGCCAATCCGGCAACAGAGTCTCCGACGTCAACGCCATGTTGCGGGAGCTGAGTGACAGTGCGCAGAGCATCGTGGCCGAGCTCGCCCGCTTCGAGGGAAGCGGCATCGGCTTCGCCGACTGAGATTCAGCTCTCGAGGCTCTCGAGCGCCACGCAGACGCCGGCGCGATAGGGCAGCTCATCGCCCAGGCCGGCCGGCAGGATACGCATGTAGGGCGCCTGGTGCGGCCAGGTGTGCTGCGCGACCAGCGCGCGCAACGGCTCGAAGCAGAGCTCATCGCCCGCCGCGACCGCAATCGTGCCCAGCACCACCGCCTCGGGCGCCAGGCTGAAGCAGATCTGCACGATGGCCCGGGCGAGATAAGCGTTGAAGCGCGCCATCTCCGAGAGGGCATGCGGATCCCCCTCGCGAGCGGCCATCACGACGTGCTCGGGCCGAAGCGCTTCACGGGAGCCCGCCAGCGCCAATGCGCGGCACGCCCGCGGCGCGCTCGAACGCAGTCTGCGCGCCCAGCTCGCGCCGCCGACGTACGCCTCGAGGCAACCCCTCAGTCCACACGAGCAGGGGTCGCCCTGCCACTCGAGCGGGACATGGCCAAGCTCGCCCGCTGTGCCATCACGTCCGCGATAGAGAGCGCCTCCCAGGATCAGCCCCGCCCCGACGCCGGTCGACATCGTGAGGTACACGATGTCCGACCAGCCCTGCCCTGCGCCGAAGCGCCACTCGGCCAGGGCCGACGCGTTGGCGTCGTTCTCGAGCCGGACCGGACAGCCGAGCTCGTCTGCCAACCACTCGCCGAGCGGCACTTCCCGCCAGCCCTCCAGGTTCGGTGGATGCATGAGGACGCCACGGCGAGAATCCAACGGGCCGGGCACGGATGCGCCAGCGGCGAGCAGCGCCGAGGTGCCGATCCCGGCTTCAGAGAGCAGGCGCCGCACCTCTTCCAGCATGCGCGCCACATCTTCGCGAGGCCGCCCGCTCGGAGCCGTCGACTGCCGAGAGCGAGCCACCAACCGGCCCTGGCGGTCCGCCAGGGCGAAGGCGGTCTTGGTGCCACCAATGTCGATCCCCAGGAGCAAGAAAACCTCGCGATCTAAAGGGCTTGCAGCAGATCTTGCAGGTCGCTGAGGGTACTGCTTTGGAGTGCGGCGACCAAGATCTCACGTCAGGGCTCAGGCCCAGGCCAAAGCGACCGATAGAAAAGCCGTGCAGTCACGACCGCATGCGGCGCTTTCTGCCGGCGTTACGCGCCGGCCCTGAGTGGAGACGAGACAGAATGCGACAGACACTCCTCCTCGCGATTCCCCTGAGCCTGCTTCTTGCGGCCGGCAACCTCGGCTGCGCCTTTGGCGAGCTGCGACCAAAGGATCCCTTCGATCGCCAGTACAGCCTGCAGGCCAGCCACAAGAGCTACACGGATCTTGTGCGCTGGTCGAAGTTCCAGCAGGCGGCAACCTTCGTCGACGGCGAGAGCCGCGATGCCTTCTTGTCCGCCATGCCCGACTTCGCTGAGGTGCGCTTCACCGACTGGCGAGCGGACGCCTGGCAGCTCGACGAAGACCTGCGCGAGACCACCATCGAAGTCACGTACAAGGGCTACTCGTTGACCTCCCCGATCGAAGTCGACGTGCACGAGAGTCAGCACTGGACTCGATCGGGCCGGGCGAATAGCTGGAGTGTTCGTTCGAGCTTCAGCGGCCTGGATCGTCTGGCGGGCAACTGAGCCGTCACGACGGATAGCGGGCGAGGACACGCGAGAATGAGCGACTACCGAACCATCCTGATGGTGGACGACGTCCCGCTATTCCGAGACCTCGTCGCCCTCTTTCTGGCGAGAACGGCTCGCGTGATCACGGCCTCCGATGCCGTCGAGGCACTCGAGATCGCCCGCTCCGAGCCCCTTGCCCTGCTGATCAGCGATCTTCACATGCCCGGCCGTATGGACGGCGCCGACCTCTGCGCCGAAATCAAGCGCGACACCCGGCTCGCTCACCTGCCCGTGCTGATGCTGCTGCGGCCCGACTGCGACGAGGACGGCGAGCGAGCCGTGCGGGCGGGGGCGGACGACATGCTGCGCAAGCCGATTGCCCGGCAGGCTCTGGTCGAGGCAGTCAATCACTTCCTGGAGAGCGGGCTCTCGCGAGGCCTGCCGCGGGTCGACATCACGACACCCGTGCAGCTCCGCAGCAGCCTCTTCCACGCGTGGGGCGCTACGCGCAACATCTCCCGAGGCGGCATCTTCGTCGAGGCCGACTGCGATCTGACTCCGAAGAGCGAAGTTGCGCTGGATCTGACACTGCCGGATTCGATTCGGCCGATCTCGCCCATCGCCGAGGTGGTGTGGAGCCGCGAAACCTCTGAACAGCATCTAGCCGGAATAGGGATGCGATTCCTCACCGTCGACTCGGACGCGATGCGCACAATCGACGACTTCATCAGCCAACGCCTGCCGCTGCGCGCGCCCAAGCCGACTCTTCCCGAACTGAGCGCGGGAATGCGCTAGCAGCGCGTCCCGCCGCGGACTGCCGTCTGCACGCAATCGAGCCCGGCCCTCCGCGTCGCCCGCGACACGGAGAGCATCGGACTCGATTGCGACGACCCACCCGGACCAGCCGGGAGGGAACTCTCAGTCGTCGGTGGCCGGAACCCAGCCGCCCTGCCAATTGCGCTGGCTCGACTCGTTCTCGCGAACCATGATGACCCGATCGCCCTGCTTGACCACGGTGCGATGCCGAGTCGCCATACTGTCGTCGTCCTGCGTTCGCTCGTGCCGGATCACCACCGGCTCACCCGAGCCATCCTGCTCGAGCGGCATGACGACCGCCGAATCACCTCGGCGCGTGCCACCGACGATCAGCGAAGTGGCGCGAACCCCGGTTCCCGGAAGAACGATCACCGGCCGCTGGCCGTCTTCTTGTAGATCGCTCAAGCGTCCGTCGAGCCGCTCCGCGTACGAGCCTTTCGCCGTCTTGCCGCCCGGCGTGTAGCGCTCGTAGCCTTCGAGCTGCCGGGTGGTCTTCTTCTCCACCTCAGCCCGGTAGCGGGAAGGGACATGCTTCATGTCATCCGCGAACGACAGGGTGCCGTCCTCGGTTCGCCACGAGTAGACCGTGCCCGCGATCACCGGGGTGGCGAGCCCCAGACAAAGCGCCGCCGACATGGCGGCCCGCGCGGCACGACTTCGATTCTTGAACCACAGCATGGGAGATGCCTCCTGTCCCAATAGGTGGTGCGGAAGTCACGAAAAGCTCAATCTTCCGGGTAGTTGCACATGCAGATCGCATGGATAACCTGAGAGTTGACAGCCATTCTCGCGATCTGTATTTAATGGGCCGCCTTGATGCGGGGTAGAGCAGTCAGGTAGCTCGTCGGGCTCATAACCCGGAGGTCGTAGGTTCGAATCCTACCCCCGCTACCACGACAAAGCCCTCGGAAGTCACTGAGATTCCGGGGGTTTTTCTTTTCCGGTGCTGACACTACTGAGAGTTGATATCTCAGTGCTGGGGTTACTGTGGGGTGACTCTTCCTCGGTCTCCAGTCGCACCAAGAGGTCGGCAGGCACCTCGTCCTCCCCCACGCCGAGCGGCCGGCGATAGGCATCGCCCCCAGCCCACCGGGCGTAGTGGCGGGCCGTCACCGCTACGTCGGCGTGGCCGAGTTGCTTTGACACGTAGCCGAGCTGGATACCTGCCGTGATGAGCTGCGACGCGAACGTGTCGCGCAGGTCCTTCGGGCTGTGGCCGGCGAGTCGCGCCACCTTGCAGACCCTCTTGAAGTGGCGGGAGCGGTAGTTGCTCGGGTCGACGGTCGGGAGGATTCGAACGTCTTCTTCCGGTCGCCCATCTGCTAGCCAGCGTTCCATGAGGAGCCCCCGGAGTCGGCGTGAGAGAGCTACCCGCCTCGCCCGCCCGCTCTTCGTCGGCCCGATGTGCCTGCCCCGCGCCCGGGTCTCCTCGATGCTCAGGGACCGCGACGTGTCGGCTGCGCCTTTCCCCCACCACACGTCCGACCACCGTATGCCGATCGCCTCGCCCAAGCGGAGGCCCGCGTCGAGCTGCAGCATGTCGCAGAGGTAGCCGTCCCCGCCCTCGGCGGTGCTGGCCTCCACGAATGCTCGGATCCGTGAGGGCTCCTCGATGGGGTTCACGTGGGCTCCGGGGTCGGACTGCGCCCTACCCCGCTGCGTCCGGTTGCGCCGGCGGAGAGTGGCGCGGAAGGTGTCCGCCGGGTTGGCCTCGATGACCTCGAGGTCGACGGCGTAGGAGAGCACGGCCGACAGGACGTCGAGGTAGTTCTTTCCGGTCTTGGGCGAGCGCTCCCGGGCCTCGACTTCCTTCCCCCACCAGTCGAGGAGCACCGGCTTTGTAATGTCGTCGAGTCGCCAATTCTCGAAGTAGGCGAGCACGCGGCCACGAAGCTCTGCGTCGGGCTTGCTCGGGTCAGGCTCACGAGCGCCGAGGAGCCTTCGGCGATCTTCCTTTGTGGTCTCTGCCAGGCTGCCCATCGCCTCACGCAGGTATCGGCCTGCGAATTCGCCGAACCGCGGGACATCCAGCAACGAGACTCCGCTCTCCGTGCCACTTCGCTGTTCGTAGAGGTCGCGAACTGCTGCAGCTTCGTCCCAGTCGCTCGTCTTGGTGGAGAAACGACTCCTCCGACCGTTCGCCACTCGCTGGTAGTAGATCACGCCATCCCGAGCAAAAAGGTTTCGGTACTTACGGCCGCGGGGTTTCTTTCTCATCGTCTCGCCCCTCTTCTGGCAAATCCGGGCTCCTGCGACCGGACCGCCCCATTGGTGGAGTTACCTCGCTTTCGTGAATACCTCATCCCCTACCCCGATACCGGGTGCCATTGCTCCAAAAAGGCGGTGCGCCCTAGAGCAACCCCTCCCCAGCATGGTCTGCGAACGCATCCGCACGCCGGGTGTAGATGCGCACCATGGCCACAGAGCGGTGTCCGGTGTGGTCCATGATCCGCTCGGCAGCAGCTCCCCGCTCGGCTGCGCTGGTGACGAAGCCGGCCCGCAGGCTATGGCCTCCGAACTCGGCGGGGTCGAAGCCAGCCCTCTTGGCGTGAGCCTTCACCACGTCGGCCACTGCTCGCGTGCTCATGCTCGAACCCACGTTGCCGTGGCGGTCTACAGAGCGGAAAACCAGCCCAGAGGTCAGGCCCGCAGCGGTTACCCACGACAACAGGGCTTTGACCGGGCAGGTTTCGGGGCTGCGGCCGAAGGGGATGGCTCGCTGCTGTCCCTTGCCCTCCTGGTCCGTCTTCGAACGCTTCACCGTTACGAGTAGCCCTCGCTCCGTCTCCTCGATGTCGGCCAGGTCGAGTGCCACGAGTTCGCTGCGTCGCATGGCGCTGGCAAACCCGAAGAGCAGCAGCGCACGATCCCGCAGCCCCTTCATCGTGTCGGGCTTGGCGTGGGCCACCATGCCAGCCAGGCGGTCCACGGTAGCCGGGGCCTTTCGCTTCGGAGCCACACCAAGTTCGCGGCGGATGCCGGTCATGGTGGCACGCACACCCTTCGCCGCGGTTGGACTCTCCAGCCCTTGGCTCTCGTGAGCCCAGCGGATGGCGGCGAGTCGTTGCCCCAGTGTGGAGACGCTACGCCCAGCCTTCGCACCCGCAGCCAGGTAGCGGGCCACGGTCTCGGGGCTGGCGGGCATCGAGTCCAGCCGCTGCCCATCACACCAGGCGGCGAAGTCGGCCAGGCCCGTGCGATAGGCGCGGCGAGTGCTGGGAGCCAGAGACTCGGCCACGTAGGCCATCACGTCCGTGAGTTCGGCTGGGATGGTGGGGGCAGAATCGACGAAGGGGACGAGTTCGGCGGCGGTCATGGGAGGCACTCCTCAGGGCGGTTTCTAGCTTCTGAGAAGTCATGTTATCGAAAGCCAGCCTTTATGGCAACACATGGCGTTGCTGGGCATATAAGCATTCTGGGGGGCTACCCCGTGACGGCCCGCTTCGAGCCCAAGTGGTCGCCAACTCTTTCAGCCCATCTCATCGCCGATCGGCTTCTTCTTAGGAGCACAATACCGACAGCCAGGATCTGAGCGGCGTCGGCTCGGACGCGCTTACCGTCCTAGCCGCGAAGCCTTCGCCAGCCGATGAGGCCGAGTAGAACAGAAGAGATCGCTGCAGAAAAGGGTAGTAGCAGGGGAACGAAGTGCATCGAACTCAAGTGCACATCCACCATTGTCTGTCCCTCCGAGCTGTTCTGTCCGGGCGGAATGATGCTGCAAGTCGAAGTCAATACAGTCGCGACACTCATGCTGGGGACGGCCACCTGGGCAAGCAGTTCTCCTACCTTGTTCTCAAGGCCTTGCAGATCCGTGTAGGGTGAGATCCCAGTTTCCTGTGCAATCGGTCCAGCTCCCGGAGGGTTCTCATAGACGTATATGTCGATCTGATTCCGACCATAGTGGTACTCGAAGAATATGATCACAGGGTTGCCGGTGGTCGGATGGGTTCCCCAGTTTACGTAGAGATCAAACGGCACCGGAGGATCTTGTTGGTCACCCGCGAAAACGTCGTTTTCGGCATCGTTGAGAAAACAGCCACAGGCCCATTCACCCGTTCCAAGTCTTACGCGGATTCCGGCCGGATAGCACTCCACTTCAAAGGTCGTATTTGCGGTGGATTCAGACTGCAGTGGGCCTAGGGTATTCGGATCGCTTGCGTCGCATACCTTGTCGGCTGTACAGAAGTTGTTGCAGCCGTCGTTCTGCACGAGATTGCCGTCATCGCACTCCTCTGTTCCTGTAACGAACCCGTCCCCACAAACCTCGCCAACCACTAGTCGAGAGGCACCGGAAGCGACGGACGCGCCCGTGCGTACCCCTGTTGCGTCCGTCCAGATCAGAGTCACCAACCCGTCGGTATCTGTATCGAGAAATGTACGCAGGGTGGCGCTGGAGAAGTCAATTGCATCACCGACGGTGGTTGTTGGTGGCACTCCGTAGGTCCCCAGAAACGACGCCGATGTCACCCCTGAACCGCTAGACGTGTTGTTGCCTGGTGCGTTGTTCCAAGTGATTCCAGACTCTGACCACGCCTCGCCGCTGTGTCCGTCGTTGAGCCCATACACGTTGACGAAGTGGGTAGTTGCAGGTACGAATCCGCCCGAGGACACGAACCCAATGGGCATATGCAGCGTAACAGGGGCTACTGGCTTGGCGATCGAAGAGATGTCGAACCGGATGTAGCTCTTGCGCGTGGCGTCGCTGCCGGCTCCGTCATTCTTGACAGCCAGATGGCCAGTACTTCCGAAGTTGGTGTTGGCATAGATTCCGGCGTTTATGTAGGCGTCCGCATCGGGTGGCAGCGATTGTGAACGTGCTGGCGAGGCCACTCCGAAGACGGCTGTACAAAGCATGAGAGCTAGCGGCAAGTTCGAGCGAATCATGGGCGCCTCGGATTCTTCCCGACACACGACTGAGATTTCGTCTGGACAGTATGCACTGGCCGATTCTCGCATCTTGAGGGACAAGCGGTCAACTACCCGCTCTCTCTTAGGGGCCCGTACCCCTGACGGCCACCACACCAGAAGCACTGTCACGGTGTCAAGAGATCTGGCTCGCGTGGGAGCCGGCCTCTCAGAAGAGGACCTGCCCACCAGTCTACGCAGCCGAGGTTGAGAACAACCTGCGGAACGAACGGGGTGCAAGAGTCTGCCGATTAGGCCCATCTGGCCCGGCGTGGAGTCCTCCCCTCACAGCCCCTTGACCATGTCGCACAATGTCCTTCATGGCGCGCGCTGTCGCTGTTTCGAAGACTCTACCCCGACGAGTACAAGCGCTTACACCCTCGGCGGTCTCCCCCTCCGCCCCTTGACCGGCTCGTCAGCCTCGAACGGCTTGCCCTTGTTGTAGACCTTGCGGAGTTCAGCGATGGCGTCGCGCAGAGCCCGCTCAGTCAGGCCCGACATACTGCCGCCGATAGCCTTTAGCGGCACCGAGATGCTCGCCACACGCAGCTCCTGGAGTAGGTCTGCGGGCAGATCAAAGGTGGCCTTGCTACGCGCTGGAGTCTCTTCTGCGGCCTTCTCGGGTTCTTTCTGGGCCTGGCGCTTGCGGGCCCTCTTCTTAGACACGGAGGCTCTGCTGGAGCTGCTCTTGCGGCCAGAACGCTTGCGGGCAGTCATTCTGCCACCTCAGGGCAGGCCAGGTTCACGGCCAGCGTAGAACTCCCCCCGCCGCCTTTTCTCTTGAGAAACGTGACAACCGACATAGGCACCCCCTTCGAAGCCAGAGCCTACGCCCACCGGCAAGGCATCGCCAGCGGACATGGCTATAGCCGGCTGTGCTGTCTTTGCCAGGTATAGCTGGCTTTGCTACAATGTCGGGACAGACACCTACCCCCAAGGTCCTGAAAAGGAAGAAGAATATGAATCAGCAGACAGCCGAAACCATCAGCGAAGCCATCCGAGAGCGCCACTTCTCCGAGCCGATGAAGCGGGGCCTGGTCCGCGTGCTCAAGGGCCAGAGCTACCGCCGTGCCGCCGCAGACGAGGGCATCGGCTACCGGGAGCTGCACCGCAACGCCAAGACGGTGCCCGGCCTGGTCGAGCTTCACCTAGAGGCGTGGCGCAAGAGCTGGGGCCGAGACTTCCCGAGCTTGTGGCGCCACCACATCGAGCGGCGGGAGAAGGCGGCTTAGCAGCCCTTCCGAAACGATGCCCTTGAATATCCCCACCTGGCATACACTCGATAGCCACGGCCGCGAGATAAGCATAGAGTGTGAGTCATACCACCCGCCTCGGAAGGGGACGGCTCATGCGCGTATCGGTCTTTTTTGATTCCCGTTCTAGCTCTGGCTGTCACTCAAGAAACGCGGGCCGGGCGACGTTCATGGGCTCGGCGGCAAGCCCTCCTACCTCGATCGCGATCTCAGCAAGGTTTGTTTCCGCTGGAAGGATCATGAAATGCGAAGGCTTCTAGTTGCGCTTGTGGGGCTTCTGGTGGTGGTGTGTTTGTTTGGCAGCAGTAGCGCCTACGCCGATCTGAGTGATGGTCTTGTCGCGTATTACCCGTTCAACGGGAATGCGAATGACGAGAGTGGGAACGGGCATCACGGAACGGTCTATGGAGCCACCCCCGGCGAAGACATCTATGGTAGTCCGGATACCGCCTACGCTTTCGATGGCGTTAATGACTACATCGACATCCCTTACCAATCAGATATCGAACCGGACATCTTCACTGTCTCCGTATTGTTTAATACTCAGATGACAACAATAGGTCAACTAATTGGCACCGACCCCAATGGTGTCAGCTGTAATCATGGATACAATCTACGCACGATTGGCTCGGCAAATTTCTGGATCGATCCATCTTCATCCTGCGGAGCGCATTGGGCCAGTATATCTTCTAATGAATCAGTTAATGACGGACTGTGGCACCATTTCGTTGCTGTATATGATTCATCCGGAAACATAAAGATGTATATCGATGGAATTCTACAGAATGCTAGCGGCAGCAGTGGGTACAACAAGACTCATGCTTCCATCCGCATCGGGATGTGGAGAAAGAGTACTGAACTAGCCTATTTTGATGGACGTCTTGATGAAATACGCATCTACAACCGCGCTCTTTCTGAGCCCGAAATCAGTGAACTGGCCTTCTCGCAACCGGTTGCGTCGGGTCATTACTTGACATGGTGGGGTGACTACAATGGTTGGAAGCCTACAAACGAAACAACAAGAACAGAGCAGGCGACTGAGGAAATGCTCTTGGCCCTTACAGCTGGAGTTCCAGATTATTCCTGTGGAGGCACTCCTCATAAGTGTAACACTGTTGAGTGCACACTGATATGTGACTTGGCTTGTATTCCCATGACTTGCTGCGAGGAGGTTTCGCAGAGCGGATCATGGAAATTCGCGAATATTTGCGGTACGCCAACTACGGCCACAGGAGGTTGGGATGTGGTCTACTATCCCACGTGTGGTGATGGACTCATCGAATCCCCGGAAGGATGCGACGACGGTGGAGCAACACCCGGCGACGGCTGCGACGCAAGCTGTCAGATAGAATCGGGCTGGGCCTGCGTGGGTGAGCCTTCGGTGTGCACCGTGGTCTCGATCCCCACCCTCTCCCGCTACTTCCAACTTGCGCTCGTCGTAGGCATGTTGACGGCGGGAGCATGGATGTGGCGACGACGAACTCGCAAAGCTTGAGCCCCCCCTTCCGCCCCCCCCACCCCCCTCGACGAGGCCGATAGTCCCGTCCGCAAGATGTGAACTCAAACACTCTGTGTCGGGGTGACTAAGACAGGTCTGCTCTGCGTTCGCCTGCTGCGGATCATTAAAAGGCTGCGGTCGGGGCTGGGTGAGTAGGAGAGGGACAGTTCCTCACGCGCGCTCCTGCCCGTTTTGCAACGGGAGACTTGAGTATGCGCAGTGCACTCTTTGCTTGAAGATATGTCGTTCCGCGTGAGACAATCTCGCTTCCTGGGAGGGGTTGCTCATGCGTCGCTTTGTGCTGCTGGCTTTGGTGCTGACTGCTTCTGGCGGAGGCCACGCTCAGGCAGTCACGATCGAGTGGGTCACTGTGGGGGGCGCGGGCAATGCGGCCGACACCACGGGCTACGGTGCGGTGGCGGACATCTACCAAATTAGCAAGTACGAGACGACCAACGCCCAGTACGCCGAGTTTCTGAATGCGGTGGCGGACACCGACACCAACGCGCTCTACAACGCGAATATGGCGAACCCGAACCCGGTGCCCTCGGGTCGTGGCGGAATCACTCGTATCGGCAGCTCGGGGAGCTACACGTACAGCACCATTGCCGGCCGCGAGAACAAACCGGTGAACTACGTGTCGTTCTACGACAGCCTGCGCTTTGCGAACTGGCTGCACAACGGCCAGACGACGGGGGCACAGGACAGCACGACGACGGAGGACGGCGCCTACACGTTCAGCGGCACGACGAGCGTCGGCGCGCGCAACGCGGGTGCCACGATCTTCCTCACCAGCGAGGACGAGTGGTACAAGGCCGCCTACTACGACGCGGTGTCGACCGGCTACAACCCGTACCCGTTCGCGGACGGGTTCAACGGCGCGGCGTGCGAGGGTCCGGCGGGCACCACGACCCATTCCGCGAACTGCCAATCTGCCGTGGGCAACACCACCGATGTGGGCGCCTACACCACCTCGCCGAGCGACTACGGCACCTTCGACCAGGGCGGCAACGTCTACGAGTGGAACGAGGCCATCATCAGCGGCTCGTTCCGCGGCCTGCGGGGCGGGAGCTGGGACGGCTCCCCGGTCGGCCTCGCCGCGTCGAACCGGGTCAGCGACAGCCCGACCAACGAGAACAACAGCTTCGGTTTTCGCGTCGCAATGATCCCCGAGCCCGGTACGGCCCTGCTCCTCGGTATCGGCCTCGTAGCGATGGCAGTGAAGCAAAGGCACGCGGCAGCGTAGGGCGACCCGGCAACCCACACGCTAGAGCCGCCCAGTACCCTCATGCGGGCATTCCTGGCGGTGCTGGCGCCTACCAGAACTTATCCTCGTACGGCATACGAGGCCGGAGGCTCTCACGGTGAGCACGCTCTACAGCCCGGCGACGGCGCTTCTTGGCCGCGTCCAGGTCGCACCCGTGGAGGTATCGGAGTGCAAGCACCAGCGGGCCCGGGATTCTGCGCTGCCCGGTCTCCCACCAGTAGAGCGCTCCTGAGCTGACGCCAAGTTTCTCAGCCAAGGCTCGGCGGGACAGGCCGTGCTCACGGCGCCAGGTGCGGAGTTCTTCAGGCGTCATTGTCCCTCACAGTGTACGCAGAGCAGGGCTGCGGAATAGGCCGACAAGGGAGCTTCTCCACGCCCACACGAACGCAGCAGGGGGGGACCCCCAAAACCCGGGAGCGGCCTCGATGTCAACTCCTGTTTCCGCATAGGTCCGGAAATCTCATGGCACCCCCGACAAGCCATCCAGGAAAGGGGGAGGATGCGGAAGAGCGCACTCCCGACGAGCAGCAGCAGCTATCGGCGGTAGATGTCGGGAGGACAGACCCGGGGAGGTCAATTCGCGGCAGTTTCTGTCTGACCACCCGCGCGGTCCTGGAGGGCACAGGCTGTGGAGATGCCGGTCCCCCTACCCACGGCGAACAGCTCGCGAAGGTTATCATTTGCTAGCAGGCGGCAGCCCCGACACACCTGCGACGTCAAGTGCGTTTCTCCGGGACCGCTGTGCTAGCAAACAACTCAGCGAGAACCGCGCCGCGTGAGGCGCTTGAATTCATCCCCGATTCAAAGCGTGGGGATTCCGAGGCAGCACCCGGAAGCTCACGCGCACACCGGCGGTGCTGTCGTGCGTGCAAAGGAAGATCTGACAGGCGGCGTGAGGGGCGGTCAGTCAAGCGGCTGCTTCGCCGAATCCGCAGACTCGTGCTCCGCGATTCGCTTGTCGATGGACGCTTCGTTCTCTCCGTCCAGGAGGACGTTCCTAGCAATCCGTAAGCCGATTGAGTTGAGACCATCATCGTGCCGGCGTCCACATCTACGCTCGGCATACTCCACGAGGTCCCGATCGGCAGGATCATCCGTGGACAAGGCCGCACGCGCGCGAGCGCACCATGCGCGCAGCTCGAGTTCCCTCTGGGCAGAATCGTGTGCCCGTTGCATGCGCTCCCTCTGCTCCAGCATGACCACCATATACGCCGCAAGAGCGAGTGAACAAACACCTACTGCCACGATCGACACGCTCGCAATCTTTGCTCGCCGCGAGAATCGCGGCCTTGCCGGATCCGACAGCACGTACGCGATCCCGGCGAAGATGGATCCGACAATCAACGCTGCAGAGAGGTACTCATCTTCAAGTGAATCGTGGTTGGCGGCGGCAAGCCAACCCACAAGCGAAAAGCCGAGAAGAAGGGCCGCAACTGCGTATCCGAAACGAAGGCGGCCGATATCGAGCGATCCGCGTTGTCGCCTGAGCCATACCAACGCGAATGCACCGCAGATTGCAGCGGGTGGCATGCTTACGCCCGCGACGTGTCTGTTCAGGGAGATACCCGCACCTGCGATCAGCCCGCTGATGGCCACCGCCCCGGCCAGCACCGTTGCCCAGCCCAGCCACCGTTCCTTGGCGTATTGCCACATTCGGGCCTGCCCTCCCACCTCAAAGCCTAGCCCTCCGGGGCTTGATTGTGCTGCCCCGTGCACGCCGTCTTTCATGCCTCACCGGCAGCGAAACGAAGGCACGCCGCAGCGTCCTCGAATACGTCCGGCCGGGTGCTCAGCGTTCACGTGTCCACTCGGGCAAGGCTCCGCTCACTGGACCGGCTCTCGGCGAGTACGGGCGTAGAGGGCGCAGCCCACCAGCTCGCACCGCTTCACCTCTTCGCGATTCCAGCAGCAACACTCCAAACACTTGAGCTTCACCATGGCCGGCAAGCTTCCGGCCGCTGCATTCTTTGCTGGCTTAGCGTACAAGTAGCGGAGGGGGGCGGGGCAGGTACCCAGAGGATCGTATCTCTCGCTAACCCGCCATTGTTTCCTACGGGAGCGCGGGAGATTGCGAAACTGAGCGGGTTGGGGCTGGCTGCTGCTCACTGCATCCTCCCGCTGCTTGATCTGTCTCGATTCAATGCCGAGACGTGGGCTTCTAGCCGCGCATTCTCGGCCTCTCGCTGCTCGTGCAAACGACACAGCACGAGTTCGACTGCGCCCTCGTCATGAAGCTCTCCGATTAGCTGCGGCTTCGCGTGCCGGTCCTCGGGTATGTCGAATGCCATCACTTTGACTGTCATGTTGCGTTGCCTCCATACTCCCTACTGACATTGAGGAGCCGAAAGCGACGAAGCTTTTTTGCATTTTTCTCGAATTTTTCGCCATTGGCTCCGCACCGTCGATTTCGGTACGCCCTGGGCTCGTGCCACGTCCGCCAGCCGCTCGCCTACCGCGACCTTCATCGCCAAAGCGGTCTGCTCTTGCGTCAGCTCGGCGCAGTCAAGCACGCGATCAAACTCTGCTCGTGCTTCGAGACGCTCGACAATGCTGGTCACCGCTCCCTGTGCCTGGGCGATGCTGATCTTGCCCTCAGGCGCCGCGTCGGAGCTTTCGACGTCGGGATGTCTCCGCCAACCGCCCGGTGCCTCTTCCGCGGGCTGATAGGGCTCCCCGAACCGGTGCTCCCGTATTCGGCGCTGCTTGTTGCCGAACACATGGGCCAGGAAGGCGGTCTGCGCGGTATTGCGGAGCGCACGCACCAACGCCTCCTCGGGAAGGCCGGGGGGTACGTCTGCGGCAGCCAGGAACACCGCGGTGAGTCTTCGTATCTCGATCTCTGCACCAAGGCCTCGCGGGATCGCGTGCTCCTCGATGTAGTCCCTCAGCGCGCACTTCACCCTGTACCAGCGCACGCCGTTGACGCGCTCGCCGTAGACGAAAGCGCCGAGCCGTTCGGTCAGAAGCCGGAGTGCGTCTTCTCGGATTTCGGCGGGAGCTTCGATGTCGGCGACTACGGCGTGAGGGTCTCGGAGGCTCATGATGAAAGCCCTCCGACCCCGCCTCTGAGACCGTCGAAACGGGGGTCGACGCCGCCAGCCGGTGCAGGCGGCGGCCCCCCCTTTAGGGGTACCGGGTGTCCCGGCAAAAAAGCGCAGCAGTTCCAGGTACTTGTGCCGGTACACCCCCCGCTGTACCGGGTCTTGGGTGTACCGGGTGTAACTCCCCGATTCTGAAAGGCTTCATCCGGGACAGGCGCCTCTGCCGGGACAGTGTCCCGGGTGTACCGGGTACCGGCAGAATGGAGTCTCATGCCGCCACCTCCTGGCCCGGCTCGACAGGAAAAGAACTCGCACGTGTGTCGGGGTGAGGAGCGAAGTAGTCACGCTTGTCGCTCTTGCTCTGAGTGTTCCGTCGCCGCTCGACGCGGCTGGAATCGACAAGCCTCGTCCGGGCCCCCTTGGCGCGCCGGACCCCGATCCCGCGGTCCTTACACCGGTCCTCCCACTCGCTTCGGGTGAGCCACGTACCGGCCGACGCAAGCGCCACAAGCACCTCTTCGTCGGCGACCTCGCTCCGCATCCGCGCAGGCACATGGCGCAGGGCTCCGCCCTCGACCCGTTCGAAGACCACGGGCTCTGTGAGCTGGGGCGAGTAGTTGGTCTTGGTTAGCGTCAGCTCGACGTAGCGCCCCGCTTTCTCCTCGAGGCCGTACCCCTTCGCCTCCTCGCTATCGAGCGACTTCATGGCCACCACGAACCGCGAGAAGTCCTCAAATTGCAGCGACCCAGTCGACGCACCGGCGGAGAGTTCACCGTTGGCTCGGATCGCGAACTTCGACACGTGATGGGCAAACAGGCAAGCGCAGCCGGTCTGGTTCGCGATGGCGTCGAACTCTTTGACGATGACGCCAGCGTCGGCCTGGTCGTTGAGTCCACGTCCGGGCGGTATCGCCTTGCCCATCGGGTCGATGATTACTAGCCCCGGATCCTCGAGCGTCGCCGCGAGCCGTGCGATGTGCCCGCGCAGCTCATCCCCGAGCACGGCCCGGGGCACGCCCACCAGATCGACCACTCGGACCCGATCCACGATGTCCCTGCGTAGGCTCGGAGACCACGCGTCCTCACCGGCCGATGCGTCGAAAGCCGCAGCGAAGCGCCGATGCATCTCGGCGCGATCATCCTCGAGAGACACCAAGATCACGCCGCGAGGCCTCGACACATTGAACGGGCCGAACGCACCGCCAAGAGCGACAGCAATCGCAAGGGCGTTTTCCACGTGCCCCTTGCCCGTTCCACCCTTGGCGACGAGGGCCCCCACCCGCCGCTCGGGAATCATCCTGTCGACGACCCACTCTCGGGGCGGGGGCGGTTCATTGAGGAACGCTTCAATGAGCGTCGCGGACGGCGCGAACCTTTCGGCAAGAGTATCCGCCCCTTCGCACTCCGGTCCGTCGTCTAGAGACAGGCCCAGCTCGCGGTCACGCCGCTTTTGCTCGTCTTCAATGCGAATCTGGTCGTCGATCGAGTCAGCATCCTGCTCGGCGCTCAGCGCTGGCACCATGTCAGCGCGCCACTCGTGGCCAGCCTCACACCGCGGCTCACCAGAATCTTCGGCGAGCGTCCACTCCGCTTCGCATTGCGGCACCGGACAATTGTCTGTCTTCGCGATCTTGCTGATTAGAACGCGGAACGAGTCCTCCGCCGCACTCATTGTGTAACCCGGTCGTGAAACCGGGTGGTGACAGCGACACCTCTGCGGTAGTATCTGCGTTGCATTCGTAAGACCTCCATTGGCGCCCTGGCCCTATCCGGCTGGGGCGTCGTCGTTTAGGCGGACCTCTCTCGTTCAAGGATCTCGGCAACACGCGCGCGTGCGTGGTTCGTGGGGCGGACGCGGGTGGACCGCAGCCAGAGGTCAAAGTCGGGCCAGGTCGTGCGCGGCCATGACGTTCCACATGCGTAGGTTACCAGCTCGCCGGCTTTGGCCGCGCGACGGAGACGCCCCGCCGATAGCCCGGTGCGTCGCGCCAATTCAGGCAGCGTCAGTAATTCGTGCGCGTTTGTGGATTCTCGTCCCACGTCGCACAGAGTGCGGGACGTCGAATGGCAGCGCTGGGAAGGAACGGAGTGGTTTCTTCCCAAGAACCCGGGGGTGGGGAAAAATTGCTCGGTTCTTTCCCAGTCTCCCTAAAGAGCCTCTTAGCTCTCCGCCTGATCTCCACCGGGCATCGGGATGTGCGCGACGAAGGAGAACTGGGGGCCTGCCTTCCTCAGCGCGGCTCGCGCATTTGTCAGCTGTTTGCGCGTATTGCCCCAGTCGGAGATGCCCAGATCGTGCTGAACCTGCGCAACTGCCGCCCTTAGGGCCTCGATGGGAAGCTTGGGCTTTTCGTCCTTCTCAATGGCATCCACCAACTCACGCCCGCAACCGGCCTCAGCGAGGATGTTCAAGTATCCGCCGAGTATACGCGACTGTTTCGTGAGCCCGCCGTCAGTTGTCTCTAGTCCGAACATTGCGGCAAAGTCTAGAATCACTTCGCGTTGTGCGCCCTTTGAGCTCAGCAAGATCCTCTTGTTTGCTTTGCCACATGCAAGGACCACCTGCTGAAAGAAGACCTCCAGCATGTTTACCCGTCTCGTGATGGGGATGGGGAGGTGGCCGTGTTCGTCGAATACCGCACCGCGGCCAAGCGTCTCCTCGGCTCCCGGCAGCTCGTAGAGCAGCTCGATAATAGACTCCAGCTCGTCTTCTTCACGAAATCTGTCTGGCCCGCGGCCTCTGGCGCGGAGTTCATGAAGGAATCTCTCTCGCTCTAGACAGACTTCCATTAGCCCGCTACGTCGTAGGTCTTTCGCCAGTACGGTAAACCCTATCTCTCGCGCCCGTTCGACAAGTTCTTCAAGAGTGTCGTCCGGCAGATCAAGAAGCCCCTCGCAGGCTCTCACGACATCAGAGGGCTCCCTGCAATCTTCCACCCGGTCGGCAAATACTTGGAGCTTTTCACCTCCCGAAGACGCGGCAAGACGTGTCTCTTGCGACTGTGCGTCAAGTCGTATCGCTTCCACCCGTTCGGCAAGTTCTTCCCGGGAGCCGTCCCTTGCCAAGTCGACAAAATCTTCGCAGGCTCTCTTCAGCTCGACAAACCCAGCATCGGCCGCGCATTTCGAACGCACCATAAATGCTATTTCTTGCGTCCACGCGGCGGCGAGCATGCTTCGCGCCCGTTCGACAAGCTCTTCGCGCGAGCCATTCTTCATTAGGGCAATGAACTCGTCGCAGCTCCGTACCAGATCAACAGGCCCTTCGTATGCTCCCCAAAAGGCAGCGAGCCCTTCGTTAGCCCCGACGCTGCGGGCCGTAGGCTGCACTTGAGCTTCCGGTTCAGCGTGGTCAGGCGTTGGAGCAACAGCCTTCAGCGCGTCGAGCAGTAGCCTCACCTCATCGAGGCGGATTTCGCACCACTCATCAGACTCCGATTCAGATTCCGATTTACTTGCCAGCCACTGTTCAAGATTGTGCCTGATCTCCGTAAGCTGCGGTTGTGTCTGCTCGCTGTCGCCCATCCCGCTGCTCCTCACGGCACTCCGATGGGAGCCCCGGGCCAGGCGAGCGGAGCGGCCCGCCGTTCGGACGCAGCGATCAACAGCGGCCTAGGCCCGGGACGAAACTTCTCGGTGATTGCGTCGGGGATTGCAGCCTGGGGGAGGTGCAGGCTTCAGTGTACCGCGCAGCAAGGGTGTCGGCCGGCGACGGATCTAAGCGAGGCGCTTTCCCTTCAGCGCCAGCCCCAGCAGGCCCATGGCGAGGAGAAGGGCGGTGGTGGGTTCGGCCCTGTTACCTGCTCGGGTCCGGTTTCCTCAGCGACTGGTTAGCGCTCCATAGCAAGGTGGGCACACGACCAGCGAGTCAGCGGTTCGGCTGTCCGTCCACATCCAACGCTCACGGGTGGTCATGTAGGCGCCGCATCCGCTGGCAGTACTCAGTTGCGAGAGCCTCACGGCGTATCTTCCTGAACTCAGAGAGCCATCGAAAGCTGAGGTACACGACAACACCCAGGACGCCGCCGAGAATCACAGACATGAGGGATCTCCAAGCGAGTTCAGGCCAGCCCCTCCCCGGAAGTGGGGATGACCAGCACGCTACACTAAGGGCTCCTCAACTGGGGTTACTCTGGGGTTACTTCGGCACGAAAACACTTGATTAGCTCTGTTTCCCGCCCTCCCCCTCCGTCTGCCAGAATCACGCAACTCCCTAACTCTGCGTCGTTTCTTCTGAATTGCACCGCTCTCTGCGATTTCGCTCAACACGCCCAAGCTCACTCATAACCCGGAGGTCGTAGGTTCGAATCCTACCCCCGCTACCACCGTAGCTAGTCGCCCGTTCTCCCAGTGAGGGCGGGCGGCTTTCGTTGGGGGCCTCGCCTGCAGGAGCCACTCGAAGAGGCCCTCCACGCGGAACCCTCGCTCGGCGTCGGGGCTCACGCGCAGTCGGCGCCCTCTGAGCAGCTCCTGGAGCGCCGCGCGAATTCCCTGCGATTCGCCCTCGAATGTCTTGCGCAGGTCCAGTACGCGCTCCGTGACGAGCTGTCGCAGGCGCTGGGGCGAGGCCTCGATCGGGGTGACGTCCGCGTGAAGCCGATTCTCGATCTCGCGCTTCTCGTCGCGCAGTCGCTCGATCACGCGTGCGTATGCATCGAGATCCCCGAGCTTCCCCACCAAGCCCACGAGGTTCTCCAGCTCGGCGTCGATCTCTGCCAGGCGGGCGCGGTCGGTGGTCAGCTCGGTGGGCTCCGCCAGCTGCCTCCGGACCTTTTCCAGCGCCCGGTCCACTGTGTAGAGGACGTTTTCCGGGGTGAGGACCGTCTCCCGGATCGCACCAAGTATCCGGTCCTCCAGGTCCGTCCGGTGGACCCGGACCTCGTTGCCACAGATGTCCGGCCCGCGGTCCCGTCTCCAGCCGCAGGCGTAGTCCGTCCCGCGCGTGACCGCGAAGAAACCGCCGCCGCATTCCGCGCATTCCAGGAATCCGGACAACAGCTGTTTAGAATGCGTCCGCTGCCCTTTGGCCCGCCCGCCGAACGTTCCGTTTCCGCTTCGACCATAACCGCGGGCCCGCTTTCTCATTGCGGCCTGGGCATTGTTCCAGGTTTCCTCGCTGACGATTTGCCAAGCGGGATCGAATTTCCGGACCCACTCTGATTCGGGCCGCTCGTACCGGCGCCGCTTTCCCGTTTCGTGGTCCTTTATCCATTCCGACCGGCCCCATATGTATTCGCCCCGGTAGATCGGATTGAGAATCATGGACCGGATGGCGGAGATCGACCATGCGGCACCCTTTCCCTTTTGGCTCCTGGGACGCGGAGGCGGGACTTGATCCGCATTCAAATCGTGTGCGATCGACCGGAACCCGTCTCCCCGGTTGTACCGGTCGAATATCCGGCGGATTGCCTCCGCTTGCTGGTCATCGATCAACAACTCGTATCCGGCCGGGATGTCGTTACCGCGGTGATCCTGTCGTCCGGATGGAACCGGCTCCGTCCGGTAGCCATAGGGAGTGCCGCCCGCGAACAGATTCCGCTCCACCCGGCCACGCAGGCCCCGGTAGACATCCGCCCGGAGCTTTACGAGGTACTCCTCATTGAGGATGCCCATAACCTTGGCGCCGACGTTGAACACGTCGAGTCCAGTCGATGCTTCGAAGGCGGATCGCCGCCGCGCACGCAGCCGGTTCCGAATCCAGCCGAGGTCCTCCGAGTCGCGCGCCAGCCGGGAAAAGTCGAAACAGAGGAGCACGTCCCACTCCTCTATCCGATCCATCAGTTCGAGGAGCCTTGGGCGGTTGTGCCGCGAGGCGCCAGAGATGCCCGCGTCCTCGATGACCAGGCCCCGCAGCACTGACCAGCCGCGTTCCTTCGCGAAGTCCCGACAGCGGGCAATCTGGTCAGCCGGTGAGTCCGCACTCTGCTTGTCGGTGCTCATGCGCGCGTAGATGGCGGCTCTCATGAATCCCCTCCCCCGGTGGTTCGAGTTCGCGCTCAGCTCGGAGTCTGTCACAGTGCGAAAGGGGTCACCCGTAACTCATCGGAACGTTGAGCCTTTTCTAGTTCGCGCCCCCTTTGCGCGCACAGGTCGCCCTTTCTCGGTTGAATTCGCCCTTCATGAGCAGAAACCAACTTCATGGGGTCAATGGGGCCATGGGGCCTCGGCGAACTACGGGCCGGATTCGTCATCTCGAACGAGTCCAATGCCCCGCCAGATCCATTGCCTCTTACCGGCGACCGTTGCCTTCTCGCGCTTGCACCCCCTGCCCTTCAGCCGAGGACCCATCGCCTTGGCCGATATTGGCGACCGTCCGTTCTCGTTGCACCAGCTCTCGTAGGCTTGCCTGAGATTGAAGGCCGTGACAAGCAGTGCACCCTTCTCCGGTTCCACCCGGCACCGATCCGCCAGAAAATCCTGAACTGGATCCATCTCCTCGCGGTAAGCACGCGTTGCCAGACGGACCGCTTCCGGTGGAGAGAAATCCTCCTCCCGCAACGCCCGCAGCCCGTCCAGTGCCCAGTTCAGTATCGCGGACCGGATCTTCGGATCGCTTTGAAGTCGCTCGCGGAGCTTGTGATCGCGCTGCGCCTTATCCAGCCGGTGAGTAAATGGGATTTCCCACACCCGTTCCCAGATCGCGTCGTCGTCGTCTGGAAGTTGCGGCCTGAAATTGGAAGCGATAATCAGCGCGAATTCGGCGCGAAACTCAATCGGGGCCTGATGAAGTCCTCGCGCCGAAATCGTGTCACCCCCCGTCAGTGTCTTGAGCAGCGATGCCGAGAGGCGGAAGTGCGAACTAGTTTCGTGGGCGTTCACCAAACGCGCTCCTCTTAGCCGCACCAGCTCCGGACGCGGACCCGAATCCTGGTGCTTTCGTTGCCCTAGATCCGTGAGACCGATCGTCTTCACATAATCAGGCCCCAGCATTGCCGCCACCGCGCCTTGGAAGGAGCCCTTCCCGGTTCGCGGCGGACCGTGAATGATGAACACGACGTCTCTATCTGCGTTCCCCTGCAACGCGTACCCCGCGACCTTTCGTAGGAAACTTCGTATCTCGGGGTCGGGCAGCGTGTCCTTGAGAAAGCTATCCCAAATCTCACTTCGAATACTTGGATCGAAGGTGACCGGTGCGAGATTGGTGAGAAGATCCTCTCGCCTGTGGGGATTCAGCTCGAAGGTGGTAAGATCGAGTGTCCCGTTCTCAACGTTGAGCAAGTTCGGGGCGCAGTCGAACTGCCGTGTGTGCATGATGATTTCCGGTTCGGTCTTCGCCAACTCGAGCATGGCTCGCACCGCCTTCTCGCTGTGACACTTGACGGCGAAATTCCCGAGAGCCTTTCTCTTCGCCTCATCAGGAGAGTTACCGGCTTCAAACAGGATGCTCCGGATCGTCTCTTTCGCGCGACGGTCGCGCTCGCGGGATTCGTCCAATGCCCATCGTTTATCATCCCACACGTACCATTCTGAGGAGTTGGCGCAGTAGCGAAGATCATCGCCATGGTGCGCAACCAAGCGCCTGGCATTTTCGAATTCGGTCAGTGATACCGCCGACTCCTGGCCGACTGCGGGCGGATATCCAGAAACCGAGCAAGCGATTTCGCGAACCTCGGTCTCATTCAAGGGGGGAGAACAGACCTTCGCATTGGTTTCGAGGAGCCTTTCTGCGATCTGGTCATTCGAGGCGCCATGCCGCCGTATTCGTCCAGCAGTTTGGGTCAGGCGATTGTTCCGCTCCCCCTCCGGAACGTGATGCCCGGAGCCTTCATGCGCGGCGGGGGCAGGCTCCGAGCGAGCCTTCAGGATCAGCGAGCCAAGGATCCTTGCCGGGATCTCAGGCAGATCGCTGAAGGATGCCGGAAGACCCTGCTTCCAAGCATACTGGTGCCCGGACGCGTGAATACTTGGTTCGACGACGATCTGGGCGCCGTATCCCCGGATGTCTACCTGAATTCCGTCTCCGATATCCACCTTGACGGTGTTCTTTACACCTGCGGACTTCGGGACCCTCACGAGAAAATGCCCACCCCGGCTGGTTTCCTGTTGGGGTGCATCCGGGAGAGCCACAGCGAGGTAGGCCCTGGATTGATTCGAGTCGGCATCAAGCGCCATCACGCCTTCTGGCAGCACCAGCCCCACGTTCCCCCCGCCGTCCAGGTGGTCGGCCATTTCCGCCAAACGTTGCTCGCGCGAATGGCCCTCCCAGCACCGGCTGTCGGCATTCTTGATCCAGTTGCGCTCGACGGGCGTCTTGCCTCGACTCTCGCACGCCCGGGCTCCATGTTGGTGCTTCTGATTGGCGGGACAGAGCGGAATTAGGCGAAGTGCCAGTTCGCCGGGGTAGAGATCGTCGAGGATTCCGCAGGTCTCGGACGTCAACGCCCCTTCCCCTCTTGCGACTGTGGATCGCCCACCTTCCCGCTGCCGGGTCCGCGCTCCCTGGACCCGAGCGCCGTACTCGAACGCGCCGATCCCAGCTCCGCAATGAGCGCCGATGCCACGGCATCGGCAAGTGCGTCACAGAACGCCCGAATTCGAGCGTCGGGCGCACTGCATGCGGGCTGCCGGGATCCCATTCGAGATCAACCCCGGCGTGAGCGCTTGGGAGCCTTCCTGCGTGCCCGCCGCCGGCCGGTCTTAACCGCCAGACGTTCAAGCGCGCGGAAGCCCTCCTCCTTCCCGATCAGGGTGCGGCGCCCCACCCGGTACACAGGAATCAGGTCTGCCCGGATCAGGCTCCAACAGGTGCGCTCGGACAAGCTCACCAGTTTCGCGAACTGTGAGACTGAGACGTATCGTGCGACTTCGTGCATTGGCTTGTTCTCCACTGATTGAATCAGCGGAGAATTCAGCACTTGGTGCGGCACCGGTCGGGGGTCGTTTGTGGGAAAACTCAACGACCCCCGAAATTGCTCTGGTGGGTCGAGGAGTTAGGAGTCCTCTCTTGTGGAGTCGGCCTTTCCAGCATCACGATTCGGCTGCCTATCATTCATCTCGCGCCTGGCAGCCGTGAGGCGCTTCTTGATCTGACCCGCCGAAAGATCGTGCCTCGCGCCGAGCACAATACAAACTGCCATGGATGGTTTCAGGCAGCTCGCTTCTCTTGCCTGGTCCCCAGTCAGCTGAGGAAACTCACTTCGCAGCTTCGCGGCCACTGTGTCGTAATTGCAGAACTCGCGCAGGCGCAGAACGTCCTTGACGACCGGGTGGAGCGAGATGCACTCGGAAAGCAGACCAGCGTTATCCGGTCCCTTCCCTGTCTTGCCCTTCCGAGCATCCACAGGCTCGTACAGCGCTGCCTGAGCAGCCTCTTGCATAGAGTCAAACTGCGCCGCAAGTGTCTCGCCATGCTCTGCCATCTCCAGGATTTGACGGCGGCGACGGTGAAAATCTTCAACCACCACTCTCAGCCTGGGTCTCCGCTTTATCTCCTGCTCAAGCACCAGATCGATCAGGCGGACAGTCGCGTAGTAAGCGGCAGCCCGCGGATCTTCTGGCGAACCCTTCTGGTCTTCCTCCCAGTCCTTCAACCACTGGATAGATCCAAGATTCGGATCATCTATGTCGATCTCGTCTTCGCCATCGAGGCGAGCGTTGTTGTTCAGGCCTTTCACGCCGACCTTGGCCTCTTCATGGTTTCTCATTCCTTACCCTCTTCGTTCCCCTCTGAATGGGAGAACTACGATTGTACATTCGGCCAGTTTCTGGGGATCAAGTCAGACGACACCCTCTCAAACGATTCTCGCTCCCGCGTCGGCATGCTTGGCAGCGCTTCGCACCACCCGAGAGGCTTTCAACTTCTGGCCGCGTCGTGGCCCTGGCGCGCAAGTCAGCCGAGACTCTCGACCGAGCCGAGAAGGCGCTCCGCGTAGGCAGTAGCCGTGCTCCTCACCCAGTCCGGGTTCACCCTGAAGATCCAGAGCGGAACAAACGCGGCGCTCAACGTTGTGGCGGCAAGAAGTGGAGCCGCTGGCGGCGCGGCGGAGCCTTGGACGTACAGCCAGCTGGCTCCGGCCGTTGCTAGGAGTGCGACAAGAGAGAGCAAGAGACCAACGGGCTTCAGGCCCCAGAGATTCCTGCGAAACCCGTACTCACAGAGAGCTTCGAACACAAGATGGTGCTTCGTGCGGTCCCTCGTGCTGTCACGAAGGTACTGAGCAGCAGCTTCGTATACTCGGTCCGCAGCACCCGGGTTCGCGGTCTCTTCCTCCGGGCTGGGGAACTTCAGGTCGGGACGAAGTTGGTGCAGCTTCTCGTGAAGCCGAGCGAGCGTGAGGCGGTTCTGAGCGTCGCGGTGACGAAGATGCTGTGTCGTAGGTGCACCGCCCCAGCTCTCCCAGAGCTTCGCCTCTTTCTTCTTGCCGCCTTGGCGCCCTACTTCTGCGAGCAGGAAGGCGCCTCCGGCGCCGCTAAAGAGCGCCCAGATGGGCGTCCACACTGTGATGCCATCCGGATAGAAAGCGACAACCGCCAGGGCAATCGGCAGGGCCGCAACGAGCGCCGGTTGAAGGCGAGCCCGGAAGGTGTATGCGTCCATGAGCGCCTTCATAGGCCGGGTCTATTCCTCAACCTGGTCGTAGAACGGGAGGGGCGTGGCTGTCGAGTACCCCTCGCGGTCGGGAGCGTCGTGGGAATGCCATTTCGCGCCGTCGCTCGCGGTTGTGTAGATCGGCGCCCCGCGACGACGGAAGGCGTTGGCCACCTTCTTTGAGGGGTGGCTGGGCGCGCCCTCCTTGGCTGCCGAAACGAAAGCCGTTCGCGTCCTCTCCTCGGCGAGTTGCTTCGGGCCGAGGAGGCGATTCAGGATAGTCGGGCCAACATTGCGCCGGCTCCCGTGGTGTGGGACCTGAACAAACTTTAGCGAGGAGTAGTCAAAACCTTCACTGTCGAGACGGTCAAGGACTGCCGTGAGCGCAGGCTTCCCGGAATCAGCAGAAAAGAGCGCCGATCGCCCATCGACCGTCAGCATCGCGATCGCACTAGAGTTGTTTTCCGGAGACGTATCATCCTTGTCGGTGAGGGTCTCGATATCGAGCGTCTCGTCGAGCCAATTGGTAATCGTGCTCGCGGCCTTCGAAAGAATGCTGGACGCGGTGCCCTCCACGGTCTGGGGGAGCTCGCGAAACTCGGGCAGCAAACTCTCGTAGAAGGCCTTGGTGGGACCCAGAATGCGAAACACGCCGTCCTTGGTGCCGAGGCCGGCAAACGGCTCCACGATGGGAATGCTCTTCGAGCGCGCGAGCGCTTCGAGGTCTGACGCGGTGTCAAGAGACTTCTTCAGCCGCTCACGCACGGAGTTGTCGGTCACGCGCCCCGACTTGAAGACGTCTGAGATGCTGTTCGTGTGCTCGTGAGACCAAGGTAGATGCATCAAGAGCGTACCGACCTGCATCTTGTCAAGGAGGACCAGAAGCCCGCTGGCATGGTCCGCGTCAGGGTGCGTTGAGAGGACGTAGTCGACGCGATCGGTGTTGTAGTACTTCTCGATTAGCTCGACGAGCGCTTCGCCGCTGTCCATAAACCCACCGTCGATGACCGCGACAGTCTGCTCGCCACGCGGCCCGTGGAGATCGCCCCAGCGAAGAGCAATGGCGTCGCCGCTCTTCGACGAGTCAACCCCGACCTGCAAGAAATCGATTTCGTAACCCATGTGATGCCTCCGACCGCACGACGCCGATCCGTGAGCGAGCGGCCTCACCGCGGCCGCTGGCAGTAAGGTGCTGCCTCCTCGGACCGGTGGGGGGGGGGACCGGAGTCGGAGTGCACGAGGGAATTCTAGAAGGACATGGGCACATCCGGAAGCTTGTCAACCGATAGAGGGGATACCAGTGCAGACACGCGCGTGTGTGCAATCCGGCCTTGACACATCGAATGCCTTATCGATCGCAACTGTTTGATATTGCAAGGCTTATCAATCTCCAACAGTGACTCGTCTCAATCAAGCTGCCGAAGAGGATTACGTTGAATCTCTGGCTTTGGTTGACACCCAGCCTGAAGCCGGTGTTCGGATCGGGACCCACGATCGAGGAGAGACACAATTTCGGGCTCCACGACCGTGTCGGCGTCCTCGGTGAAGGCCTTCCAGTGTCTGACACGACTTCGAGGCTGAGGCTCGTTCTGGTGGACTTGCGAACCAACCCTTCTAGTTGGGACAGGTACCGGGGCTGAATGCATCAGGCTGCGAATGTCAGCCGAACCAGAATCCCACCTACGGCTGACTCGCTTCGGTCGCATCGCTCCAGCGCACCCACACGCCCCGTTCTGCACGCCCAGGGATCAGCATTCCAGACCCGCGCGCCCAGTAACAGGTTGTCTCGGCTAACAGAATGAGGCATAAGGGACGTTATGCGACATGGTCAAGGGCTCCAAGGGGTGTACCTCACCAAGCGATATCGACCGATTCGACCCCGGGCGCTCGCGTGCGGAGCGAACATCCCGGAACTCTTCGAAGCGTCGGCGTAGACTTGTGGCCGGGTGTTGTTCCGGCAGCCCTACGCGATGCGAGTCAGGACTTCAGCGGTCGTCACGGAGATTCTGCTGCTCTCACCAACGATGGGCTCGGGCCATGACTTGCCAACGGGTTCCAATCCGAGCCGACAGAACCCTGCGGGCTATCTCCAGAGGACTGAAGCTCCAGTTGGTCGGCGCGCGGACCCGACCATTCCCACAGCTAGAAGACCGATGAACAGGATGAGGAGACCACCTCGAGAGCAGCTCGGAACCGCTGGCGGTTGGAATCCTGAATCACACTGCGGCAAGGGACCCGTTAGACCTGATGCGACGTCATTGGTCCCGGAAGCGCCGCCTGGTCCCTGTCCCAGGAGTAAGATCGTGCTCCCGTCATCCGGATCGATTTCGTAGAGCCAGCCATCGTGGTGGAGCACGTAGAGCCGGGATACACCATCTGAGAATTCGGAGCCGTCGAGTGTGTGGATCCCAAACGTTCCTGACGAGGCCCCGACCGGCGAATTCGAACCGCTGTCGTAGTCGATTCGGTGCACGAAGCCCGAGTCGATGGCGATACCGGGGTTGTCTACAACGTCGCCCGATCCGTCAATGCCAGGTCCCAAGTCATCGATGTCCGGGATCGAGGCTGAGAGGTCCGAGACCACCTCGTAGCTGAAGTCGCCACCAGGAACATCGCCAGTGAAACGAATCAGTCGATTGTCTTCGGCCGTCGCCGTGTGAACACCAGTGTCCATGCCGTAGACGCGCCCCGCGCAATCGGTATACAGCCCCTCCAGACGTACGCCTTCGATCATAGTCCCGAGCTCGATCACCAACGCCGTGCTTCCGTCTGTTGGAGGCGACGGAATGTGGAACATCGTCGAGGAGCCGCTGGTCGCCGTCCCTTCGAGTGTCGCGCCCAGCAACGAGCCGTCAGGCAAGAGTGTCAGGCCGAACTGGACGCCACTCAGCGAGGGCGAGATGTCTCCGGGTGTCAGCGTTGCCGAGGAGCCGTCCGCACTCACTTCGATGTACGTGAGTTTCGTCCCGTTCACGTACCAGAGATCCGGTGCTGCCGAGGCGATGCTTGCGAACAGAGTAAGTACACCGACCACGACGAATCTCGCCACCACGGGCAAATCCTCCAATTGTGAGCGCCCACCCATAGTCACTGGCGCAGCGTCGCCGGGTCAATGATAAGGGGCCCGAAGGCCATTATTGGTCAGCGAACGCAGTCGGTCGGCAAGCCCTCGGGACGTCCGGACTCTGTTTGACATACTGGGGCATATTCGGACGTAAGTACATGCAACCGCAAGCGTTATTGGTCTCCGGCATACCGAAGCAGAACGCATCAGGCTGCAAATATCAGCCGAACCACGATCCCATCTTGGGCTGACTCGCTTCGGTCGAATCCTACCCCCGCTACCACGACAAAGCCCTCGGAAGTTGCTGAAACTCCGGGGGTTTTTCTTTGGGGCCTGGCGACACTTTAGGGCGTCGCTGATTCAGCGGCGGCGGGAATGTGGCGTCGGCCCGAATGGGGCTGGCCAGTAGGCCAAGCCGAGGCCGCTCGGCAGCGGTGCGAGCTAGCCGACCACACTGGGGAGCGGTCTCTCTAGGCGACTCGCCTCCTCCACATCGCCAACGTCAGCAAGGCGCAGGCGGCGAGGAGGTTCGCGCTGGGTTCCGGAGCCGACAGGGCTGCAATCCATGCCTCTCTCTGGCCGCTCGGGTTGCGGCCGTGCCCAACGACTACGCGACCGTCGGCAGAAACGCCCCAAGCCTCTCTGAGCTCCCAGCCGGCCAGATCAAGGCCGAGATCCGTCAGCACTACGTCGAGTTCGCGCATGCCATTCGTGGTGTCCCAAATGAAGGCCTCGAAGCCGAACTCGTACCCGGGGTACAAAACGCCACCCCGACCCACGACAACCGAGCCGTCGGCGGAGACGCCCCCGGCGTAGTCCACGAACTCCCCAAACAAGTGGCCAAGGGTCACCATCCCGCCGCTACTGGTCCAGCGAAAAGGTTCGGTGCCAGAGAAGGTGTGTCCATGGCCCACTACCACTGAGCCATCGGCGGAAACGGCCCAGGCAGCGCTGTAGCAGTCCCTCCAGTATGGGCAGCCAAGGCCGACCATCCCGCTGCTCCTGGTCCAGCGGAAGGCCTCGATGCCGAATGCGCCAACGCCTGTGCCCGTGCCCACCACCGTCGAGCCGTCAGCGGAGACGCCCGAGGCCTCGCTCTCGAAGTCGCCGCCCGGGAGATCGCCGAGGCCCACCATCCCGCTGTCGCTTGTCCAGATGAAGGCCTCGGGTCCGGACTCGCCTACGCCTCTCCCCACCACCGTCGAGCCGTCAGCTGAGACGCCATTGGCGAGGCTACTCCTCCCACCCGGAAGGTGCCCGAGATCCTGCATCCCGCTGTGGCTCGTCCAGATGAAAGCCACCCCGGCGCTTTCGCCCACCACCGTCGAGCCGTCAGCGGAGACACCCCAGGCTTTGCTCCCCCCGACACCCGGGAAGCCACCGAGGCCGACCATCCCGCTGCTCCTGGTCCAGCGGAAGGCCTCGTATCCAAGGCTGCCGCCAAGGCCGGATGACGAGTAGCCCACGACTACCGAGCCGTCGCTGGAGACGTCGTAGGCGTAGCTCCCATAACTCCCACCCGGGAGGTCGCCCAGGCCCATGAACATCGGCTCGGCGTAGCCGGGGTGGCTGAGCAAGAACAAGGACGGCGCGACAAACAGGCACAGAATCAAAATCCGCAATGGGTTCCCCGTCACAAGTTGAGGAGATAGTCGCATATGGTGACGGCTCGGAACAAGCATAGTGAAAACGGGCGTCGGAAATGGTGGGACTTCGGCTTAGAAACGCACATTCGGGCGTATTGCCCGGCGACGCAAGTCTCTGGGATCCCGCCACTTCACAAGAATCAAGATCGCCCGATCTCTCTCATGGCGCGGAGATCGTGTATTCGCACCCTACCCCCGGCAGTGTCTCTTGGCTTGGAGGGCCCAGATGTCTGGATTCTGTGGACGCGCTACACGACCCAGCTTCTCGCGCGTCGCGTCGCTGTTGTCGGTGTCCACGACAGTGGTTCTGATGACGGGTGCTCGTAGCACCATCGCACCATGCCAGCTCCTTCGCCCTACATTCCCGGGTTCGCGTGGGCATGCGCCTCGTCCGCCGATTCCAGCTCCAGCCCACGAGACTCGGGGAGTGCGAGCAGGAAGATGAGCGAAGCCACGACCAGACTCAGCGAGAGAAGGGAGATCGCCGCGGGCAGGCCGCCAAAGACAGCGGCGAGAGCCGAGGTGGTGAAGTACCCGATCACGACGCCGGCCGCGATGGCGATGGCACCCCAGCCCGACAGGGTTGCGCGCAGCGCCGTGGGGAAGAGCTCGGTGGTGGCCGCGCGCAGGGGCACCGTAGCCGCCGAGCTCAAGAGCCCCATGGCCGCGAAGGCGAAGCCGAGTCCCACGGCGGGATGGGGGGAGAAGTCCGCCGGGACGTGGTAGAAGGCGAAGACCGCCACCACGTAGCTCGTGGACGCCACGGCAAAGGTCGGGCGTCGTCCCCATCGTTCCGAGAGACGCCCGCCGACCGGGAAGCCAGCGAGCCCGAAGGCGCCACCGACGATCACAACGACGGTCGCCAGCAGGGGCTCGAGCCCGAGGTGCTGCACCGGGTAATAGACGAGCCACGATTGAGTCGAGCTGATGGCGAGGGAGAAGAGAAGGACGAGGGCCACGGACGCCAGTGTGCGTCGGCGGTAGCGTCGGCCGAGCAGATCGCGAACCCGGGCGCGGGCGGTCTCGCCGGTCGCAGCCGCTCGTTCGAAGTGAGTGCTCTCGGGAAGTGTCCGGCGGGTGAACGGCACCAGGGCGATGCCGAGCGCCACGACACCCCAACCCCAGCGCCAGCTTCCCGGAAGGTCCGCGCAGGCGGCGACGAGCAGCAGTGCCGCGCCCGAGCCGAGGGCACCCGTGACGCCCACGACTCCCTGGCCGCGAGCCCGCTGTTCGAGAGGAAGCGCCTCTGCCACCATGACCGGCACCACCACCAGCAGCACGTTCTTCAGCGCCATCACGCCCACCTGAACCACCATGAAGGCGATCAGGCTGGGGACGAGGGCACTCGCCAGAGCCAGCGGAGAGAGTGCCAGGAGCGCAACGAGCAGGATGCGACGGCGCCCGGAACGATCGGCCGCGCGGGCCAGGGCGTAGGTGCCGAGCGCCCCGATCGACATCCAGCCGTAAGTGCGCGCGATGCCGACGTCATCGAGGCCGAACTCCCGTGCGAGGAAGGGCGCGGCGGCTCCGTTCACGGCATCTGCGAAGCCCCAGTAGGCCATGAGCGCAGCGAGCACAGTCATGGCGCTCGCGGGGCTGGATGCGGCCGGCATGGCGCGAGCGTAGCGTGCGGCTCGGCGTTCCCCCGCAAGGCGTGGAACGGCGTCACGGGCTCGGTATCGCCCGACTCTGATACCATCCCGCTCTCTCTAGGCGTCAGGCTCTCTCCAGAGTCGGATCGAGAACCGGAGGATGCGAGATGGAGATCGAAGGTGGGTGCTATTGCGGTGCTGTCCGCTACAAGGCCGCGGGCGATGCGCTCTTCAAGGGGCAGTGCCATTGCCGTGAGTGTCAGTACATCTCTGGGGGGGCGCCCAACGTAGTCATGGGCATGCCCGTGGCCGGGTTCGAGTACACCAAAGGCGCGCCCAAGGGCTTCAAGCGCAGTGACCTCGACAAGCCCGTGACCCGTGAGTTCTGCCCCGAGTGCGGAACGCACCTCGTGAGCCGGCCGGTTGGACTGCCGGCCGCGCTCATCAAGGTGGGAACGCTCGACGATCCGAGCGTGTTCGGCGGGCCCGACATGGCGATCTATCTCTGTGACAAGCAGAGCTTCCATCAAGTGCCGGAAGGCGTCGCGACCTTCGAGGGCAGGCCGGGCTGACGTCGGCCCCGCTCATCCCCACCACGCTGGCGGACCCCAGCGCGACAGAGACGCGTGGATGCCAATCTCCAAGTGATTACGATCATTGAGTTAATCCGATGACCGGCGCGTGGCTGCCAAGACTCTTGCCGGAGGCCTGCCGATGCGCGTCATTTGATGGAGCGCTTGCGGCTTGTCATTCGCCGTCGCGGGATGCACCCTGTTGGGTCCAACGATCCGCACGCCCAGTGCGATGCCGATCGGAGTTCTTGGTCTCTGTCGTTGCGAGATCCCCTCGCCTAGGACCGGGACCAGCACGAGAGCAATCGACGAATGAGCTTGCCGAGTCCGGTCAGCCCCTTCGAAGAGTCCGCCGATCCGCGGGACTACATCCCGCGGTTCGCCTGTGAGGAGGCGCTTCGAAGCCTGCTGGCCCGCATCTGCGACGGGCCACCGGCCATCCTGCTGCGCGGACCGGCCGGCATCGGCAAGAGCATGTTGCTCCGCGTTCTGCAGGAGCGTCTCGCCCAGGACCGGCGGATCACCTACACGTCGGTACCGCCCTCCCCGGCCGCCGAGATCTCGCACCGGATCCTCGACCAGCTCGCCGAGCCGCTCGACGACGATCCGCCGAGTAGCCTGGCGGCCGCCGCCAGGCGATCCGCCGCGGTGGGCCGGCCGGTGCTGGTCATCATCGATCACGCCACCGCTGCGCCCATCGCGTCCTCCCTCCAGCTCGCGCGGGCGGCCGCCGAGGTCAGCCCCGGTCTCTGCGTCCTGTTTGCGGTGTCCGAGGAGGACGACGCCGACAGCTTCGAGCGTGCGATCGGCACGCAGGCAGACGTCGTCGCGGTCCGCTTCACCGCGGCGATGAACGAGCAGGAGGCCTCGGAATACATCACGCAGCGGCTCGGTCGCACCCTCGTCTCGCAGGAGCTGCGCACTCGTCTCGACGCCGCAGCGCTCCGCTGGGTGATCGACGGTGCGAACGGCCTGCCGCGCGCCGTCAACGAGCGAGCGTCCGAGCTGCTGCGTCGCATGAACAGCGGGGAGGACATGCCGGTCCGAGAGCAGGATGCGGGGCAGCCATCCGGACTGGACGCTCGAGGGCACGCGGCGCCTCCCGACGTGTGGCCGCCCCGGCCACGCCCGACGCCATCTGGCGATGCCACGCGTTCGGACGCCAGCCTCGGCGGTGGACTTCTGGGGATCGGGTACCGCGGAGGGCCGCAGGATCTCGACGACACCAGCGAGCGGTTCCCGCCTGGATACCTCGGCACTTGGGACACACCTCCCGAGTCGCCCGGCGAGCCAGCCGCTTCGGCGAGCGCTTCTGAAACCGCCGATGAGGAGCGCGAGGCCCGCGCTGAGACCGAGCCGCCCGTTCTCGCTGAACCGAGCGACGCCGACGCCGACGCGCATGACAACGCAGATGACGCGCCGCCGTCGTCCAGCATGCCGGCCTTGGAGCCCGCGGCGCCGGCGGTGCCTCAGGCGACCTTGGGCACCAGAGCTCCGATTCACGCCGAGCCCGCGGACGCCGTCTCCGGCCGTTCGGCGCGATCGAAGCTCTCTGTCGCTGCGCTGGTCGTGATGGCAGCGGTTGTTGGCTATCTCGCAGGGCGCATCGAGCTCGGCGGGACGGAGTCGTCGTCGCGGCGGGTCGAGACGCGAACGTCGGTTCCGCAAGCCGGGCCGATCCGGCCTACCCCGGTCGCGCCGCAGAGTCCGCTCGAGCGTTCGGACGCCCTCGCCGCAAATCGGCCCACTGCAGCCACGCCCGCGAAGCCGCTCAGCGAATCCACGCCGCTGCCGCCCGGCTCCACGTCGACGCCCGAGGTCGCGAAGAAGGCTGCACCATCGGCCCCCAGATCCAACACGATGGCCGCGAAGCCGGAGAGGCGACGCCCCGTCGAGGCTGAGAAGGTGCCGGCGGCGACCGCACCGGTGGCCGCAACGCTCGCGCTCCCCAGCGCTTCATCTGCTGCACCGCAGGTCGCCGCCACGCCGAAGCCGAAGCCCGTACCTGCGCCCGAGCCCCGAACGGAGCCCACCGCGAAGGCCTCGGCCGCAAGCACACTCGAGGCTGCGCCAGCATCTGAGACGCTGGCTCCGGCAGAGCTGCCGGATGATGCCCAGACCCTCGCGGACAGCTCCGCGACTGCCATCGTCGTCGGAGCGCTCGGCCAGGAGCATCCCGGCGCGCGCGCAGTGGCCTACGTGCGGCTGCAGGTGGCGCTGGAGCCCGGCTCGATCCTGGTGATCGACGGCGAGAGAATCGGCGTCGCCCCCTTCTCCGATCTCATCGTGGAGCCGGGTCTGCACAGCTTTGTCGCGGAGCTGCCGGACGGTATCCAGATCGAGCAGCTCATCGAGGTCACGGCCGAGACCGGCGTCGTCGAGTTCTGAGCGCAGCGCCCCTCAAGCGGTCCGGCCCGCCCGGGTGCCGCGATCCGGCGTTCAGCGATCGAGCACGACCTGCAGCCCGCCGCTCCCGTCGCTCTCGTCTCCGAAGCCGACCACGATGCGGCCATCGATGAATTCGACGTCCCAGACCAACTTGCCCAGCTGGATGCGATCGAGGTCGATCGGGTTCTTGGGGTCGCTGATGTCCAGGACGCGCACGCCCTCGAGGCCCTCGGCGATATAGGCCCTGTCGCCGCTCACCTCCACGTCGTACATCGCATAGGGGGTGGGAACCTGCGTCGTGGGCAAGCGGGTTGGGCCCGGCCCAGTGACGTTCAGGTCCAGAATGAGGAGGCCGCCGATCCACACCGGCACGTACGCGAACGAGTCGACGATGCGCACGTCCTGCGGGATCTCACCCAGTACCGAACTCGTAGCGTGGCGTCCCGCTTCGAAGGGCAAGAGCTTGTCCGTGACGTCTAGAATCCGCAGCCCATCCTCCGCGGCCACGTAGGCATAGTCGCCGACCACATCGATATTCAGCACAGCCCCCATCGCCGGATCGTTGAAGCCCACGTTCGCGACCTCTAGCGGGTCTGCGGGGTCGGCGATATCGAAGATCAGCACGCCACCGTTGAAGTCCGCCACGTACGCGTAGCTGCCCTCCACATGGACGGCCTCGGTCCAGCCCTCCGTGTCCACGACGGCGAGGGGGCCCGCAGCCAGATCGTCGAGGTCGACGATCCACATTCCACAGGGGCCTGCGGAGAGGAACGCGAGGGAGCCGGCGACCTCGATATCCTCGAGGATGAAGTCGCTGACCTCGGGCCCGAAGGGCGTCTGGTCCGTACAGATGAGCGGGTCCCAGACCTCGACGGGCGAGGTCGGGTTCGGGGCGAACACATCCTGTCGATCGAAGACGTGCACGCCGTCTTCAAAGCTGGCCACCACGATGAGATCGTCCCGGTACGCCTCGGCGTCCTCACCCCAGCTCGGGAGGCGCGTAACACCGCGATCCTCATCGACCTCGACGTGCACCGTCTTGGTATCCACGCCGCCGATCCCGGTGCAGCTAAGTTCGTAGTCGGTGTTGACGAGCGGCGTGACCCACTCCTGGTGCGTGGTCGTGCCGCGCGACCCCGACCAGCCTCCACTGGCTTGGCAGCTCGTCGCGTCCGTCACCGACCATGCGAGCAGAGCCCGCCCACCGGTGGCGATCGGCTCAGACGGGCCCGTCAAAGTGAGTGTCGGCGCCGGCACGACGGTCACCGTGACGCTCCGCCCAACGCTGCCGCTCAGCCCGGTGCAGTTCAGCGTGAACGTCGTGGTTGTGGGCACCACAACCGTCTCGGTCGAGCCGGTCGCCAGCTTCTCCCCCGTCCAGCCTCCGCTGGCCTGACATGTCTGCGCGTCCGTCGGCGCCCAGCTGAGCCGGGTCGTCGAGCCGGCCGCAAGCTGCAACGGGCTCGCTGTGAGGCTGAGTGTTGGCGGGAGCGCGACGCGAACCGCGACGCTCGCGTCGGCGGTGAGAAATAAGGGGGCCGGGCCCCAGCAGGTGATCGTGTAGACAGTGTCCGCCGCGGGCCGCACGACGCGGCTCCGGGTGCCGATGGGAACGCCGCCGTCCCAGTCCGAGGCACTCGGGGCACCCGAGGCCTCGCAGCTCGCCGCATCCTTCGTCACCCAGCTCAATGTGGTCGAGCCGCCGTTGCCCACCTCGAGCGGATTCGCATTCAGGATCACGGTGGGTGGTCGATCGCCTGAAGAGATGACCGTGACGGTCACGCTGTCGACCGCGGTGCCGCCGGGGCCCGTGCAGCTGATCGTATAGATCGTGCTGGCGGCGGGCGTCACCAGCGCTGCGGCCGGACCGGTCGATACGACACCTGTCCAGTCCGTCGCCCCGGAGGCCTCGCAGGACGTGGCGTTCGTGGCCGCCCAGGCCAGAGCGGTCGAGCCTCCGAGCGATACAGTGACGGGGTCGGCCGTGAGCGTGACGGTCGGTTCGATATGGATCGTAACTTCGTCGCTGCCCTGCTGCCCCACGCTATCGGTGCAACTCAGCGTATAGGTCGATGCAGTCGTGGGCGTCACCGGAACGGATCCGCCACCCACGGATTTGGGGCCCGTCCACGAGGGATCCTGGGCGCTGAACGCGGCGCAGCTGACGGCGTTGCCGACCGTCCAGCTCAGCGTACTCGTGCCGAGGGGTGCGATGATGGATGGCGTTGCGGTCAATACGACGGCGGGCACGGCGGAGACCACGACGGTGACGCTGTCCACCGCCACTTGGCCGAAGTCGTCGGCGCAGCTGAGTGTGTAGGTCGCCGTCACGTCCGGACTCACGTCCGTCGAGCCACTGACGGGGGACTTCGCTCCATTCCAGCTCGTGTCCTCGGCGCTGGTGCCTGTACAGCTCGTTGCCTCGTTCGCCTGCCAGTCGAGTCTGCTGGTTCCGCCCACAGGGATGGTGGAGGGTGTCGCGGTGAGGCTGACGGTCGGGACCGGAGCGATCGTCACGGTCGCGCTGGCGAGCAGCGCGGGCGCGCCGCCGTTACCCGTGCACGACATCACGTACGTCGTCGTGACAGACGGTGAGACGGACACGCTGCCGCTCACCGCACCGCCCGTCGAGAATCCGACGCCCGAACACAGGGTGGCGCTCGTGCTCGACCAGGTGAGATTGCTGGTGCTCCCGGACGCAATCGTGCCCGGCGTGGCTGTAAGCTGCGCGGTGACGGCCGCTCCAACAGTGATGGTCTGATTGGCCGGCGCGCTGCTCCCACCACCGGCGCCCGTGCAGGTGATCGAGTAGACGGTCGTCACGGTCGGCGAGACCGAGACGCTGCCGCTGATCGCGCTGCTCGCATCAAAGCCCGTACCGACACAGCTCGTCGCGTCGCTACTGCCCCATGTGAGCAGGCTGCTGCCGCCGAGCGGGATGGTGTCGAAGTCGGCGCTCAGCGTGGCGGTGACGGCCGCTCCGACAATGACGGTCTGCTGCGCCGGGGCGCTGGTCGCGCCACCAGCGCCGGTACAGGTGACCGAGTAGAGCGTGGTGACCGTCGGCGAGACCGAGACGTTGCCGCTGATCGCGTTGGCGGTGCTAAAGCCTGTGCCGACACAGCTCGTGGCGTTGGCACTGCCCCAGGTCAGCAGGCTGCTGCCGCCGAGCGGGATGCTGCCGACGTCGGCACTGAGCGTGGCGGTCACGGCCGTCCCAACGGTGATGGTCTGCGAGGCCGGAGCGCTGGTCGCGCCCCCGGCGCCCGTGCAGGTCACCGAGTAGACGGTCGTCACCGTCGGCGAAACCGAAGCGCTGCCGCTGATCGCGTTGCCGGTATCGAAGCCGGTACCCACACAGCTCGTGGCGTTGGCACTGCTCCAAGTCAGCAGGCTGCTGCCGCCGACCGGAATCGTGTCGAGGTCGGCGCTCAGCGTAGCGGCGACAGCCGTTCCAACGGTGATGGTCTGATTGGCCGGGGCGCTGGTCGCACCACCGGCGCCCGTGCAAGTAACCGAGTAGAGC
>JAJDAO010000044.1 GCA_029261835.1 Deltaproteobacteria bacterium
TGCAGGGCGAAGAGGTTTAGTGTTTTGAGGCTGGTCATCTCTTTCAGGTGCTCCAGCCCAGTGTCGGTGACCTGCAACCAGCCACCCCTTTATAGGTGTCAAGTTGGATCACTTTGTGGCGGTTCGTTGCGCTAAGAGTCGTGCGGTGGAGACGTGCTTGGCTCTGAGGCCGCCGGTTCTCTTGGGCGGCGGTCTTTTGGGGCCGCGTTTGTTTTTCAGGAGTGAGCGTGACGTAATTGGGCGTCTTGGCGCGTCGATTATTCTGGGAGTATTTCCTGGGATTTGCGATGTGGAGGTGCACGATGACGGGCGGTCGAAGTTTGGGGCGAGAGAAGTACTGGCGAGGAGCCATTCGAGATCAGCAGGCGAGCGGGTTATCCATTGTGGAGTTCTGTCGGCGGCGTAAAGTGTCGGCGGCGTCCTTTCACAGGTGGCGACGCAAACTTGGCCGGTGTCGGCGAGAGGACTCCACAGCCAAGTTCGTTTCGATCGAGTTGCCGCCTCCAGTCCGGGCGGAGCAAGCGAGCTTGGAGGTCGTGCTGCCGGATCGCCGTCGAATCGTGGTGCCGGCGGGATTTGACGCCGACTCGCTCCGCCAGCTTCTGAGCGTGCTGGAGGACAAGCCGTGCTGAACTTGACTCACCAGACGCGAGTCTTTCTGTTCCTGGAGCCGGTGGACATGAGGAAGAGCTTTCGCGGCCTTTGCCTGCTGGCCGAGTCGGTGTTGAAAGAGGACCCTGCTTCGGGGCATTGGTTTGCCTTCATCAATCGCCGCCGCGATCGCCTGAAACTGCTGGGATGGGACGGGCAAGGCTTTTGGATTTGGTACAAGCAACTCGAATCGGGAGTCTTTCAAAAGCCTTCCGCGGAGGAGAGTCAACAGCAAATGGAAATCGACGTGACTCAGCTTTCGTTGATCATCCACGGCATCGACTTGCGTTCGGCCAAGCGGCGGCGACGTTATCGGCAGGCGAGTTGATCCACACGGAAAACATTTTTGCAGAAAGTCGTTCGACCCTCTAGGGTAAACGGCCGTGATGTGTATAATCGTGAGCATCGCTTTGGACGTCACGCGGTTGCCGGCAAGAGCACGTCATGGTCGACGATTCCACTCCGCTCCCATCGACGCTGGCCGAATGCCACGCCTGGATGAGGGAGATGGCTGCGGCTCATGCTTCGCTTCAGGGCGTCAATGTACAACAGCAAGCGACGATCGAGCAACAGCAAGAGACTGTCGACCAGCAGCAGACGCTGCTCGAATCGTTGCAGCGTGACTTGGCGTTGCTGAAACGCTCGATGTTTGGCCGGCGGCGTGAGCGATTCGAAGATCCCGACCAGCTTCTGCTGTTCGACTCGGTCGAGGTGGGTGAAGCCGGCAACAACGACCGGGAAGTCGGCAACGACAACCAGGACGAACCGGATTCGACCGTAGATGAAAAACCCGCCGGACATCGTCGCGGACGGGTGCGGCGAGTGCTTCCCCAGTGTCTGCCACGGGTTCAGCGGGTTCGCAAACTGGAGGAGTCCGACATTCCCCAAGACTTGCAAGGGCGGCCGGCACGCCGTTTCCTGAAGAAGGTCGCCGAGTGGGTCGAGTGGCAGCCGCCTCAACTGCAAGTGATCGAGGAATTCCTGGAAACCCTGGCCGTCGACAATGAAGACGCCACCGAGACCAGGATGTTTTCCGCTCCTCGCCAGCCGCGAATCCTCAACAGCTTCGCCGGTCCCTCGCTACTGGCCGGCTTGGCGGTGAACCGTTTCGCCGACCATCAGCCTTACTACCGTCTGGAAGAAATCCTTCAGCGGAGCCAGCTCACGATCGACCGCGGCACGCAATGCCGCTGGATGATACGCCTGGCCGAGAAGTTGAGCCCCTTGGTCGAACTGATGCGGCGTCTGGCCTTGCAGTCGCCGGTCGCGCAAGCCGACGAAACCTCGGTCAAGCTGCTCGTTCCGGGCCAAGGTCATGCCTCGACCGCCTACCTTTGGGCCGTACTTGGCGACCGCCGCCGTCCTTACACCACGTTCTACTTCACCAAGGATCGCACGCGTGCCGGGCCGGACAAGTTCTTCGCCGATTTCCGCGGTGTGCTTCTGTGCGACGCCTACGTCTGCTACGAGTCGCTCAGCGCCCGGTCGCAAGGCGCGATTCGCCTTGCCGGCTGCCATGCCCATGCGCGGCGGAAGTTCGAGGAACTGCATGTGCTGGGGCCGACACACCAAACGTCGACCGCCTTGGGCTACTTTCAGCGATTGTTCGACCTGGAGGACGAACTGCGGGATCTGACGGACGAGGATCGTCACGCACAACGGCAACTGCGTGCCCGTCCGTTGCTCGGCGAGTTCAAAGACTGGCTCGACGAACAACTCGACTCGGCGCGCCCCAAGCATCCCTTGCGCGGCGCGATCGCCTACATGACAAAGCGTTGGGAGTGCTTCTCGCGATTCTTGGAGTCCGGCGCCATCCCGATCCACAACAACGCCACGGAACAGGCGGTCAAGGTGGCGGTGATCGGCAAAAAGAACTGGCTCTTCTTTGGCAGTCCCCGAGGCGGAGAAACCGCGGCCGTTTTCTACACGCTCACCGCCACCTGCCGACGCTTGCAGATCGACCCCCAGGCGTACTTGAAGGACGTCTTCGAGCGACTCCCGCTCTGCGATGCGAACGACGCGGCGACACTCATGCCCTTGTTGCCGGACCGCTGGTTGGCGGACCACCCTGAATCCCGACTCCAACTGCGAGCGACCGAGGCCGAAGACAAAGCCGCCCGCAAACGGGCCCACCGCACCCGCCGCCGCAAGGCCCTCGCACAAATCCAGCGCAAACAACGCTGACCCACCCCGCTCAATCTTCGCCAAAACCCCACCGAAAACAACACGCCCCCGACGTAGCGCTCAC
>JAJDAO010000045.1 GCA_029261835.1 Deltaproteobacteria bacterium
ATGTACTCATATAGCAGATATAGATTACGGAAAAGTTGCCATCTACACCGGCAATTACGATTTCTGGCTTGAGTCCAGCCAGCTGGCTCTGCAGCAGACAAAAGACAAGAACAAAAAGACAGAGGCTAAGCGAAAAGAGCTTGAGACATTTGTCGCCCGATTCAGTGCAAATGCATCCAAATCAAAGCAGGCCACTTCCAGAAAGAAAACGCTTGAGAAGATGGTCATTGAGCAGATTAAGCCTTCATCAAGAAAGTTCCCTTATATCCGTTTTGTACCCGAAAGAGAAATAGGAAACAATGTACTCACCATAAAAAATCTTTCCAAAAAAGTGGATGGGGAAGTAGCCCTTGATGATATAACATTAACTATTAACAATGATGACAAGATCGCTTTTGTTGGTACATATAATCTGGCAACAACCGCACTCTTTGAAATATTAATGGGTGAGGATAAAGCAGATAGTGGTGATTACACCTGGGGTTCAACAGCAATTCGGTCATTCTTGCCAAAAGAAAACTCTGCATTCTTTAATGATGATGTTACTTTGATTGACTGGCTTCGTCAATTCTCCAAAGAGAAGGAAGACAACTTTATAAGAGGATTTCTGGGTAGAATGCTTTTCAGTGGTGAAGAATCATTAAAAAAGGCTAATGTACTATCCGGTGGTGAAAAAGTACGCATTATGCAGGCAAAGATGATGTTAAGTGGTGCCAATGTACTGCTTTTAGACGAACCCACTAATCATCTGGACCTCGAAGCAATCACTTCGTTAAACGACGGGTTGATCGAATTTAAGGGTGTTCTTATGTTTGTCTCTCGCGACCACCAGTTTATGCAGACAATAGCTAATAGAATAATTGAGATTACTCCTTATGGCGTTATAGATAAAAAGATGAGCTTTGATGAATATATGAAAAATCCTGCCGTTAAAAAAATGCGTGAAGAGATGCAAGAGAAAATGCGTGATAGGGGGAACACAATACCTATTTAACAGCGATTTTCACACATAGTAAAACCGTCATAAAACTACCCAATCATGCAGCCCATTCAACTTTTACAGAAAAATAATTTCTACTATAACTTAACAAGGAGATTGTCATGGCTGTCAACAGATTAAAGGAGTTTCTTGATACTAACAACATTAAGTATATATCATCTTTTCATTCGAATGCCTACACCGCACAAGAAGTTGCAGCTTCCGCGCACATACCGGGAAGAAAAATAGCCAAAACAGTGATGGTTAAAATAGATGGTAAGATGGCTATGGCCGTTTTGTCTGCTTTCGACAAGGTAGACTTTCCCCTCTTAACAAAAGCTGCTGGAGCGAGTAAAGTTGAACTTGCCAGCGAACATGAATTTACAGACCTGTTTCCAGGGTGTCATATTGGTGCCATTCCTCCATTCGGGAATCTTTATGATATGCAGGTCATAGTGGATGAAAAACTTACCGAACAGACTGAAATTGTCTTTAACGCGGGTTCCTATACTGAGCTGATCACTCTGCATTACGAAGATTTTAATAGGCTGGTAAAACCGTGTGTCGCGAGTATTGCAGCTGATAATTAGACCCTTGGTATTAATAAGAATTTCTTTCTTTTGTTTATAACCTCAGCATTTATCTGTGAAAAGTCCTCGGCGCTTTTTGTCCGGGGAAGTCTGTGGCCAAATTTTTCTGTTTTTCTCCAATAGTATTTTCTTTCAAAAAAGGTTTTGCAATCAAGGGTGATTTGACTTGGAAAGAAGAGTTGAATATGAACAGGCGTTCCCATCTCTATATATTTCTTACAGTATCACTCATCATTACTCTGCAGATTATCTCAGGCTATACGGCAACGGCGGCAAATGATGTGAAGAAGGAGGGGTTAAGCAGAGAGGAAGTACTGAATGAAGTACCGGACAGTGAGAAGCTCTACCGGTATAAATGTTCTCTCTGTCATGCACTGCCGGACATTGATGCCTATAGTTCCTATGAACATTGGATAAACGTAATGAAAGCCATGCACGAACCCGGGAGATACAACGAGTCGGTAAATGCAGAAGATGATGCCCTGATAAAGGACTACCTCAGGATAATGAGTCAGAAATGACAGCTTAGAATTAATCTTAATAAAGATTACGGAGAGGAAAAACAGTCGCTGCCTGCCCGACGGTTAGTTTGGCGGATCCCTTTTTTAGTCCTGGCCTTTTGCTGTGTGCGGTGCAATATAATAAGAAGGTGAAAGTATGCAAATCAAGTTGATATCTTTTATGGTCCTGAGTTTATTAAGTGTTCAATCAGTATTGGTTGCTCAACAGACGAAAGGGCCTTTCCAGACGATAGACCAGGAAAGCCTTGAGCGTGCGATGAAAGCAGTCTTGAAAAGTGATACCGGTCCGGGACCGGCTTACGATCCAACTGCCACACCAAACGGTGTAAGATACCAGATAGATATAATTGATTATCTGTTAGAAAATGAGGTAAGGCAAGATCACGAATCTTCGGAAGAAACACTCCCTCTTCTTATTGGTTATAAAGAGTGGTACCAGGCTTTTAAGAGAGTGCATTGCCAGGACCGGGATGTTCCTGAATATGTAGAGAGAGCTAACGAATTTGAACAGAATCTGGTAGTCGACTATAATCGGGACAAAGTAATCGGGAACATATCTGATGCCGACAACCTGGATATAGCTGCTAATATTACGCTATTCTGGGACTCCGCAAAAAAGAGTGTTTCATATAAAGACCTGGATTCAAAACCACCACTGAAAATTATCTATGATAGAATAATTACCTATCGATTAATTAAATACAGAGACGACAATCTTGTTGTATGTGACCAGGTAAAAGGACTGAGAGGAAAAGCCCTTAAAGGCTTTCTCAGAATCTTCGGAAAGGCCCATATGATACAATATCGAACCTTGCCCGTGAAAAATGGTCCTCAATATGTGCTAGTGGAAGTAAGGAAATTCCGGTGGCTTTTCGGCTCAAAGACGGTTTTGACGATAACACCGGACGGGGAGACCCTTGAAGGTGTACCTGAAAAAGTTAAACAGAGACTTCGCCGCAAAATCAAAATTCAGTATGAACCCCTCAAGCCAGGTTAACTATTTTGATCCTGTCAGTAATCTATTTCTAGCCTCTATTCCTTCCTTCTTGCCCGACGTGCTGTTTGGCGGATGCGTTCTTCGCATCTCTGAGTTAAGACGTGTTTTTACTCTTTTTTTCTTTTGCCTACTGCCTATTGTCAACTGTTTGCTGTCCTTCCTTTGCGTTCTCCTTGTCCTCGGCGCCTTTTGTCCGGGGAGCGTTGAAACCCGTTTCTCTCCTTTTTTCCTTTCATTTGCTTCTAATCTCTGCATTTATCTGCGTTTATCCGCGTCCAATTTTTTCTTTGCGTTCTTCGCGTCTCTGCGGTGAACAATCTTTTATATTGCAAAACAACCCCTCTCTTTTATAATATCCATTAGTAATAAGTAGTTATAATTCACTTTTACTTATATTCGTGACAATAGACTTGGAGAATCTTTTGGATAAGGAAAAGGTAGTCTCATTCTGGATTGAATCTTCTAAAGATGATTGGAAGGTCTCAAACCATCTCTTCGAAAAAGGAGATTATTCATATTCCTTATTTTTCGGACATTTGACTATAGAGAAGATTCTTAAGGCCATTTATGCAAACAAAAAAGGAGACACTCCACCCTATACCCATAGGCTTGTATATCTATCCGAAAAAGCATCACTCAAGCTGACAGATGAACAATTGGAACTTCTCGAAACAATTACAGATTTCAATATGGAAGCAAGGTATCCCGATGAGAAATTCTCTTTCAAGATAAAATGTACTAAGAGTTTCACAGAAATGTATCTTTCTAAGATTAAGGAGATGAAGGAATGGCTGTCACAGAAGATTTAATTATAAAGATAAGTAAAAGATATATTGAGGAATTGGAAAAGAATGGTATCAAGATAAATGAAGCCATAATTTTTGGCTCTCATGCAAAAGGTGTCGTACATGAGGGCAGCGATATTGATATTGCTCTAATTTCAGATTCCTTTACCGGTAATAGATTTGATGATCGCAGGAAGGTTGTACCGTTCAGGAGAAAAATAGACAGCAGAATTGAACCGATTCCTTTCCGACCAGAAGACTTTAACGAGGGGAGCATATTGGCTGAAGAAATAAAGACTACGGGGAAGAAGATTCTGTAATTTCATCTTCTTTCCTCTCTACTACAACTTCTGTGTTTATCTGTGAAATATGTGTCTGATGTCTTTTGCCTGCTGCCTATTGTCAACTGTTTGCTGTCCTTCCTTTGCGTTCTCTGCGTTATGATTTGTTTTTCTTTTTTTCTTTCATTTGCTTCTAATCTCTGCATTTATCTGCGTTTATCCGCGTCCAATTTTTTCTTTGCGCTCTTCGCGTCTCTGCGGTGAAAAGTCTTTTGCCTTGCGAAGCCGTCCTACCACCAGGACTGACACGCCAAAAATAAAATTTTGTTAAATCGTCATAAAACATTCTTGTTTACCAGCTAATTATGCTAAAATGCAAATCTGTTTCTATTAAGCCATTAATAGCACCCTCCTTCGGCAGTTAAAAACCCTTCAATAGAAGAATATCTAATTGATGTTACATAACTTCCGCGAAGATCGTCAATATACGGACTGGAGTCTTTAGGAAAATAAATAATAACTATGGGAATTAAAGTAAATATATTGAAAGTCACCTTGAACATTTCTGACTTAGACCGTAACTATTATCAGGAACACAAGTATACTATTGCTCATCAACCACCTGAGACGGGAATATATATAATTGCCCGAATATTGGCGCTTGCTCTAAATGCACATGAAAGGCTCGAAAACACCAAAGGAACAGATACAAAGCATGAGCCTGCCATATGGCAAAAAGATTTAACAGGCGCTATTGAAACGTGGATTGAAATTGGTGAAGCTGATGAGAAGCGCACGCGTAAAGCATGCTCCCGTGCAAAACATGTCATTCTCTATACCTATAAAGAAGGGAGTTCCGCCATTTGGTGGGGACATAAAAGTTCCAAGCTTAACCTGTTAAAAAACCTCTCCGTAATAAGCCTGCCCGCGCAAGCCTTGGAGGATTTGGCCTCAATGATAGAACGGACAATGGAATGGCAATGCACTATTCAGGATAGGCATGTCTGGATTGCCAACAACGACCGAACAGTTGAGTTTGATCCAATAATATGGAAAGAGTAGGAATTATGAGGGGCTTAGAGAGTCAATACTTGTCCTCGCCGCCTTTGTCCGGGGAAATTCGTGAAATTCACGTTTAATGTATTTTGCTTTGCAAAGCCCCTCACTCTTTTATAATAGCGGGCAATAAGCAGTTGCTGCAAATTACTTGACCCCTTTCCTCAGTAGTTATATATTCTAAACATGTCAAATGATTCAATATTAATAAAGTGCTTCAATTGTGGACAGACTAACCGTCTTGGTAATCATTCCCAAAACACTGCTATCGTATGTACAGGGTGTAGTAAGGAAATACAACCCTTGATCTTTGATAAAATATCTGAAGTAGATAAAAGAGGATTTCATGCTCTCCTCGGATATTTTTCAATCATCGCCTTAACAGGTGTAATGGGCGGTGTGATGATGGCGCATGGCTGGAGCGTCTGGTTCACCTTTACCATGTTGGGTGGGATTGTTTACCTGATCGGTAAAATATATATGAGTAAGTATGCGGTTAACGAAATAGAAGAATACTTGCCGGACAAACAGGAGCATGACAACACAGATGCTCATTGTTCCAGCAATTTTGATCGTCTGGTTGTCGTTTCCGTAAATGAATTACCTGAAAAAATAAGAAAATACCTGAAAGATGTATCAATAGTGGTAGAAGAGAGGCCAGACTCTTTTGTGATGGGAAAATTGAAAATAAAATCAAACCGGATATTACTTGGGTTATTTCAGGGGATACCTTTACAGAGAAAAAGTGTATGGCATTCCGGTGCTATGCCGGACAAGATTACCATATACCAGAAAAATATAGAGGCCATCTGCCGTTCTGATGAAGAGATTAAGAATAGAATAAAAAAAGTGGTCCGCCACGAAGTGGCACATTTTGTTGGGTTTACTGAAGAACAAGTAAAATGGTTGGGTTATTGATTTTAAATTCTCTCCAAAAAACAATTCCTGTACATATTAGTTTTTATTTGATAAGTAAGTTACAGAATTAAAACCATGAACGACAATAACAAACATCAACTCGAACAGCATCTTTGGAACGTTGCCAATACCCTGCAGGTGAGCGTGATTTTGGAGGAGTGACCAAACTTTATGTTATTTTCTCTGTGCCCTCTGCGAACTCAGCATTAAGATCTGTTTTTCTCTTTTAGTGTCAATTCGTGATTTTCGTGGTTAGACTTTATCTTTTTCCTTTTGCTTTTCTTTGCGTCCTTCGCGTCTTAGCGGTGAAAAGTCTTTTGCCTTGCAAAACAACCCCACTCTTTTATAATAACCATGAATAAGAAGCAGTTACTGCAAATTATTTCTACAACATTCTAATTATCTTCATATGAAGAGACCATATCTATTAATAATAACGGCAACCCTGTATCTGGTATTGACAGGCGGTATATCTCTGGCAAATGACTCTAGCGCTCCCCGGACACAAAACGCCGAGGACAAGGAGACGTTAGAGGCATGTAAGCAGGCAGCAATTAAGAATCCTGATGATGCAAATGCTCATTTTAATCTCGGAAATGCTTATCTTAAATCAGCCATGTATAAAGAGGCGATTGAGTCATTAAAGCATGCAACAAAGATCAACCCTGATGATGCAAAGCCTCATAAAACTCTCGGTTATGTCTATCTGAATTTATATATGTACGAAGAAGCGATTGAGTCGTTAAAGGTGGTAATAAAGAAAGATCCAGACTATGCAATGTCTTATTATAATCTTGGCTTTGTTTATAATGTATCAAACGATAAAGACTCTGCTTTAGAGCAGTATGAAATACTGAAAAGCCTTGACTCTGAACTGGCAGATAAACTGTTTAGATTAATTAATAAATAATGCAGGTGTTTCCGTTGGAGAGAAAAAAACAGTCGCTATCCCTATTTTATTTATCTTTTTTCTCTGTGTCCTCTGCGAACTCAGCGTTA
>JAJDAO010000046.1 GCA_029261835.1 Deltaproteobacteria bacterium
GCGCACTCGACGTGCTGCGCACGGAGCTCGACAAGAAACGCCGCGGGCAGGCGTCGGAGCTGATGGACCAGCTCATCCTCTATCGCTGGCAGGATTGTCTCGGCCACCTCTCCCGCGACCCCGCTGAGATCGTTTGGGACTAGAGAAACGCAGGCTAGAGGCCAGGTGACGCCGAACTCCCCGGCTTGCGCGCAGCGCTGCGGAATCTGCGGCGGGACGGACACGACGGAGATCTTCCGTAAGGAAGAGATCCCGTACTTTGCCTGTCGATCCTGCGGCTTTCGCTTCGCTCGGCCCGCTCGCAATCCGAACCTCGCGAACCGGATCGAGGACTACGAGCCGGCCTATCTGCAATACCTGCAGTCCGACCCGGCGGACCGCGCCAACTTCGACGTCCTATACGACTGGGTCGCACGCTTCGCGCCGCTGCCACGCGGCGCCCTACTCGACGTGGGTTGCGGAAGCGGAAAGCTGGTGCGGTACCTCCGCACACGCGGCGTAGACGCGCGAGGTCTCGAGCCCTCCGCCGCGCTGTACGATCGCTTTCTCTCAGAGGACGCGGCCTTCGTGCACGGGACCCTCGATTCGCTGAGGGCGAATTCGAGCGAGCGATTCGACGTCATCACGGTCCTGGACGTCATCGAGCACGTCGAGGATCCTCTGGCCCTGCTCGCGGATGCCGCGGGCGCTCTCTCGCCGGGCGGCATTCTGCTGATCTCGACGCCCGACGTGGCGAGCTGGCCGGCGCGGCTGCTGGGTCGGCGCTGGCACTACTACAACCCGTATCATCTTTCGTACTTCGACGTGCGCTCCCTGATGCGATGCGCCTCTCCCATCGGCTTCGATCTGCTGCAGTACGCCCATCAAGGGCGTCGTCGCTCCGTGGGATACCTGCTTCGCTACCTCTGGAACTTCGTCCTGCGTCGGGACTCACCGCCGTTCCTGCGGCGCCTCGATACGCTCTGCGTGCCGATCAACCTCTTCGATGTGATCTACCTCTGCCTTCGCAAGGCTCGCGGGTGAATTGCCCTGGTAGACCAGGATCGCGTTTCCACCCCTTCCGAAGCGGCGCACGACCGCGAGACCCTCGAGGCCCCGTGTGAATGGACACCTCTGTTCGTCGGCGTAGACCATCACGTAGTCGATGTCGAGGTGGCGCAGTAGCTGGCGCGTGTGGACCTCCGGCCAATCGCAGCGAATGTCGTGGCCGGTGACGCCTCGCCACGCGGCGAGCTCCCGTGTCGTCGTAGCGAGCACCAGCGGCGGCTCGGGGTGGGCATCCAGCCAGTCCAGCATACGGAGCTCGGCGGCCGTCGGCTGCGCCGGAATCCGAACCCATCCCGGCGTTCGTCGCATCCTCTCCCCCTGAGTCCACAGGGTGAGACCGAGCACGAGAATCACCAGAGTCCGCCCCTTGCGACCCCACGACCAGCAGGCGCCGAGGGCCAGAACCAGGCCGAGCACCATCGGCAGCCCCTGTCGGTGACCGAACCGCCAGAGTGTGCCGCTCGTCTCGTGGAATGCGTGGAGCGGCAGCAGACAGAGCAGTGCCGCAACGACCGTCGCGGCCACCAGCGCCCCGCGCGCGTCGAGTCCCCGATGCGGAGCGCGGGGGCGACGCAGACTGCGCCAGCAGGCGACTCCCGCGGTGACGGGAACCAGGTAGACAACGGCTCCAAAGGATGAGACGTAGGTCAGAGGCAGCGTCGGATCGAATGCGTAGACGAAGCTGCCCAGCCAGTCGGCAAGGCGTTCGCCATGCGAGCCATAGGTCACGAGACCCGCGTAGGGAGGCAGCTGCGGCGTCTCGCGATACGCCAGGAAGTCGACGAGCATGCGCGGTGGGAAATGCGTCACGAACGACGCGAGATAGAGGATCCAAGGAAGGATCGTCGCGGCGCTCGCCGCAAACGCCGCACCCGCGAGCCGGCCTCGGGAGCGCTCTCGGCCGACAAGAATGAGAACGGACACGACCGCGAGCGGGACCCCGATCATCTGTGATCGCGTGAGATAGGCCAGCCCAGCGACTGCACCGGCCACGGCCGCCCAGGCGATGGAACGACGCCGAACGGCCTCGGCGACAGCCAGCAGCGCGCCGAAGAGGAACCCGAAGGCGAGCCCCTCGGTCCAGGGGACCGACGTGAAGACGAAGAAGATCGCGTTGGTCCCCAGGATCAAGACCGCGACGTGTCCGAGATCGAGCACCGGTACGCCGCGGAATCGCAGCCAGGTGGAGCCGCCCAGAGCGGCTCCGATCCGGTTTGCCAGCAGATAGAGCAGAACCAGATCGACAAAGAAGAGTATCTCGGGAACCAGCCACGCGGCCCGGTGTAGTCCCATCCAGCGGCCCGACAGGCCCAGAACCAGGGGCCACAGGGGGTAGACTGTCGTGGGCGCGGGGAGCTGCTTGAGACCCTTGTTGTAGAGGGAGACGTCCGTAAGAAGACCGTCACCGGCCGAGACGTGTCGGGCGATCTGGTAGTAGAAGCTCCCATCGGCGCGCTCGACGCCGATGGGCTCTGGATTGAAGGCCAGCTTCTGCACAAGCAGGAGCAGGAGGAGCACCACGAGCAGCGATACGCGCGGGAGGATTCGTCGGGCCAGATTCTGAGCCTGCGTCATGCTCGAACCGAGTTGTTCACGAAGTCTGATGAAGGCCCATCCTTGGACGCGGAAGAACCGGGCGACCGACACTGCTTCCAGCACCTCCCAGGGCCTTCCTCGATACGGAGTCTAGAAGCTATCTCATAAACCCCGGACCGAGCCGGGGTCTATCAGATAGCTTCTACTCCTCTGTCGTGATGACGGGTCGCTGAATCGCGCGCAACGCGGCACCATCGCTCGCCCATGCTTGTCGATCTCTTTTGGCTCTTGCTCGGACTCGTCGCCCTGATGACCGGCGGCGAGGCACTGGTACGGGGTGCGGCCTCCCTCGCCCGCGGCCTCGGCGTGTCGCCGCTCGTCATCGGCCTGACAGTGGTCGCGTTCGGAACCAGCGCGCCCGAGCTCGCGGTCAACGTCGGCGCCGCCCTACGCGACACCGGTGCTCTCTCCTTCGGAAACGTCTTCGGCTCGAACATGGCCAATATCGGCCTGATCGTTGGGCTGGTGGCAGCCCTCAACCCAATCCCGATCGAGAATGTTCTGATGCGCCGAGAGCTGCCCATGATGCTGCTCGCGACGACCGCGGCGGCCATTCTCGCTCTCGACTCCGGGCTGGGCGGCACGCGGGACGCCTTTCAGCGCGGCGACGGCCTGATCTTGCTGCTCTTCTTCGTCGTCTTCCTCTATTACACCGTCGGCGATCTGCTGCGAGGCCGTGCCGCCGCGAAGAGGCCCGACGAGCGCGAGGCGGCTCTGCTGAGCGACGTGCGCATCGCAGCGGCGCCCCCCGCCCCGCCCCGCTTGGCCCGAGACCTCCTCCTCTGCGCCCTCGGCCTCGCCGGTCTGGTCGGCGGTGCGAGCCTCACGGTGAGCGGGGCGATCGGTCTCGCGCACGCGCTTGCCATTCCCGAAGTCGTGATCGGCCTCACCCTGATCTCTGTGGGAACCAGCTTGCCCGAGCTGGTGGCGGCGCTGGTGGCCATTCGACACGGGCACAGCGGCATGGCGGTGGGGAGCGTGGTCGGATCGAATATCTTCAACACCCTGCTGGTGGCCGGCACGACCGCCACGATCCGCCCGATGCCGATTCCCTCCGGCGGCCAGCTCGATCTGGCGGCCACCATGGTGCTCTCGCTGGTTCTCATACTCACAGCCAGCACGCATCGCCAGCAGATCATCCGCTACGAGGGGCTGTTGCTATTCGGGCTCTACCTCGCATATCTGGTGTGGCGGACGGTGGGCATGGCGGCGCCAGCCCACCTATCCGGATAATTCCGCTCCCTCGGGAAGCCACCACCGAAGTGGTCGTGATTTCTCGCGAATCGCCGATAAGCCGGTGTGATGGGAGAGAGGGAATCGACGGCGTCTCCGTGCGCGGATGCGGAGGACGTCCACGCTCGCGACGAACTTCGCCCGCCGTTCAGCCTGAGCGAGCTGGTCGAGCTGCTGGCAAAGAAAGAGCTGCTCACGCAGGCCCAGGCGGCGGAGATCGAATCGCGCACCATGACGCTGCGCAGCCAGGTTCTGAGGGACCGCGTTGGCTCGGTGCGGTCCCAGGCCGCGGCGCGCTACGACACGTCGCCCGCCGAGATTGTGGCAAGCGCCAACCTGCCGCATGCCCGGGAGCCTAGGCGCAAGCTCGACGAGGACGCCATCGCGCAATGTCTGGCCGAGGCGAGTCTCTACCCCTACCAGAAGCTCGACCCCCTCCGGCTCGACAACGAGCTCATCACAAGGACCTTCTCCCGCGCCTATGCACACCGGCACGTGGTCGTGCCGATCGCCAAGCGGGAAAATGTGCTCGAGCTGGCGCTCACAGACCCCTTCGACAGCGCGCTGCGCGATTCGCTGGAGAGCATGCTCGACTGTCCGGTCCGCTACGTGGTTTCGAGCAAGCGAGACGTCCTCTCCATCATCGAGCGCGTCCACGGCTTCCGCTCGCAGGTCGACCAGGCCTCCAAGGAGCTGACTACGGGAATGGCGGGCAGTGCGCTCGGCGAGCTGGTCGAGCTGCGCTCGAACGAGCAGCTCGCGGCCTCGAGCGACGAGCACGTGATCGCCGCAGTCGACTACCTGCTCAAGTACGCCTTCGACCAGAGGGCCTCCGATATCCACCTCGAGCCCAAGGCCGACCGCTCCACGATCCGTTTCCGCATCGATGGCATCCTGCATGACATCGAGACTCTGCCGCTTTCGGTCCACGGAGCAGTCACCTCGCGTATCAAGGTGCTGGCGCGCATGGACATCGCCGAACGCCGCCGGCCGCAGGATGGCCGCATCAAGACACGGCGGGGTGAGCGCGAGGTCGAGCTGCGCGTCTCGAGCATGTACACCGCATTCGGTGAGAAGATCGTGATCCGCGTCTTCGACCCAAACGTCCTGATGGCGGGACTCCACGAACTCGGCTTCACGCCCGAGGAGCGCGAACGCTATGAAGGCTGGATCACCTCGCCCAGTGGATTGATTCTGGTGACGGGTCCCACCGGCTCGGGCAAGACGACCACGCTCTATTCGACGCTGCGCTACCTCTCGGGGCCGGAGATCAACATCACGACGGTGGAAGATCCGATCGAGCTGGTCGACCCGCGTTTCAGCCAGGTACAGGTCCAGAGCCAGATCGACGTAACCTTCTCGCGTGCCCTGCGCACCATTCTGCGACAAGACCCCGATATCATCATGGTGGGCGAGGTGCGCGATGGTGAGACCGCCTCCATGGCGGTGCAGGCAGCTCTGACCGGCCACCTCGTCTTCTCCACCGTTCACACGCGCGACGCGGCGGGCGCCGTAACCCGTCTCACGGAGCTCGGCGTCGAGCCTTTCCTACTCTCCAGCGTGTTGCGCGGGATACTCGCTCAGCGCCTGGTCCGCAAGATCTGCCCGCAGTGTGCCGTGGACGGCCGACTCACCCCCGATCAGGTGGAGACGCTCGGGCTCAAGGTTCCGCTCGAGCGGCGCGAGCAGCTCCCGGTCCGCTTCGGCGAAGGCTGCCCGGATTGTCGACACACGGGCCTGCTCGGTCGTGTCGGTGTATTCGAGATGCTCGATGTTGGGCACCGTGTACAAGCGCTGATCCGAGAGCGCAAGGATGCCAACGAAATCGCCCAGGCAGCGCGCATCGAGGGCATGGAGTGCCTGCGCGAGTGCGCCATCCGGAGACTGGCCGAGGGCGTCACCACCTTCGAGGAGGTAGTGCGCATTACGGCGGATCGCACGTGAACCCGAACCCGACGCAGGAGCTCACGCTGCTGGTCCAGTCGGGCTGGCGACTCGTCGCCCTGGAGAGCTTCGAGGAGGATCGCGCGCTGCGTGTGCTCGAACGCGTGGCGGCGTCCTGCGAGCGACGCCTGCTGGTGTGGAGCGTGGCTGCGGGAATCGACAGCTCTGGCCGAGGGGCGGAAAGCCTCGAACAAGGGCTGCGTGCCATGGCGGAGATCGAGGAGCCGGCACTCTTCGTTCTGCTCGATGCGCGGCGGGAGCTGGACGACACCCGCAGCGTGCGGCGCCTGCGCGACTGGCTACCGCTCTGCGGCAAGCGGCGGCAGACGGTGGTGCTGCTCGGACCGACTCTCGAGCTGCCACTGGAGCTGGTACGCGAAGCCGGGCGCGTGGACCTACCGCTGCCCCGAGTCGACGAACTCGAGAAGCTCTTCCGCCGCGTCGTGACACCGGGCGAGGAGGACTCTCAGGCGGCGGCGTTGGAGGCCGCGGTCCGCGCCGCCCTGGGGCTGACGGCGGCCGAAGCGGTGCGCGTGCTGCGCAAAGCCTGCAGCCTCGCCGGCGGTCTGAATGAGAAGACGGCAGGCCACATCATCGGCGAGAAGAAGCAGGCGCTTCGCCGCACGCCGGCGCTCAGCTTCCACGACGACGCCGATGGCCTGGAACAGGTCGGAGGACTGGGCGAGCTCAAGCACTGGCTGCGCGATCGCAGGCGGGCCTTCGGCGAGCGGGCCCGGCGCTTCGGCCTGCCGCTGCCACGAGGCCTGCTGCTGCTCGGCGTCCAGGGTTGCGGTAAGTCACTCAGTGCCAAGGCCGTCGCGCGGGAGTGGCAGTTTCCGCTGCTGCGGCTGGATCTGGCTGCGGTCTTCTCGGGAAGGGATTCGAGCCCCGAGGCCGCCATTCGCGAGGCGACGGCGGTGGCGGAGTCGATCTCACCGGCGGTGCTCTGGATCGACGAAATCGAGAAGGGTTTCGCATCGTCGGGCAATGATGCGCATGCGAGCCGGGTCTTCGGCTGCTTCCTGAGCTGGCTCGGTGAAAAGCGCTCGCCGGTATTCGTTGTGGCAACGGCAAACGAGGTAACCCATCTACCGCCCGAGCTGCTGCGCCGCGGACGCTTCGACGAGCTCTTCTTCGTCGACCTGCCGACGCATGCCGAACGCCTGGAGATCCTGGCGATTCACCTGCGCAAGCAAGGCCGCGACCCGGTTCAATTCGAACTCGATCAGCTGGCGACAGACGCGGAACGGCTCTCCGGCGCCGAACTCGAGCAGGTGGTGGGCGCAGCCCTCTACAGCGCCTTCGCCGAAGACCGTGAGCTGACGGAGGCCGACATCACCAAGGCCATCCACGACAGCGTGCCCCTCTACGACACCTACGAGGACCGCATCAAGGAGCTGCGCGACTGGGCCCGCACGCGGGCTCGCCCAGCGAGCCTGGACAGCAGAATGGTGGACCTGTTCGAGCGCTGAGCGGTACGGCAGCCTAATCTGACTTCATGTGGCGGCTGCAGGCGTACTGGCTGGTGGGGGCACTGCTGCTGTGCGCCGGCTCGGCCGGTGCGCACCCGCTGGCGCCCGCGTTGCTGGAGATCCGGGAGAGCGGCGACGGGCGAGCCGAGGTCACCTGGAAGACGTCGCGGCTCCAGTCGCGTGGCGTCGCGCTGCGTCCGCTGCTGCCCGAGGCGTGCCGCGCGATCTCCGACCCCACTGCCAGCGAGCAAGCGAGCGGGATCTCGCTGCACTGGACGATCGATTGCGGGGCCGCGGGGCTAATCGGCGGCCACATCTCGGTAGAGGGGCTCCCGCAGGCGAAGATCGATGTACTCGTGCGGATTGCGCTCAGCGACGGCCGAGTGGTGAGCCGGATACTCAGAGCGCAGGCACCCGGTCTGACCATTCCACAGCGTCAGCCCAAGAGCCGCGTGCTGACCGACTACCTGACGCTCGGCGTCGAGCACATCTTGACCGGCCCCGACCACCTGCTCTTTGTCTTCGCGCTGCTGTTGGTCGTGAGCGGTGCGCGCGGGCTTCTCAAGACCATCACCGCCTTCACACTCGGCCACAGCCTCACCGTCACGCTCGCGGCGCTCGGCGTCGCGCAGATCCCGACGCGACCCGTCGAATTCTTGATCGCCGCGAGCGTCCTCATGCTGGCGGTCGAGAGTGCGCGCCCGCGCGAGGCGCCCCCGGGCCCGATGCGTCGCAAGCCCTGGCTGGTGGCCGTGGCTTTCGGGCTGCTGCACGGCATGGGATTCGCGGGTGCACTCGCCCAGGTGGGTCTGCCGCAGGAGGAGATCCCGCTGGCGTTGCTCTCTTTCAATCTGGGCATCGAAGCGGGTCAGCTCATCTTCGCGCTGATCGTGCTCGATACGCGACGCCTGCTTCGACCACAGCTCGGCGGCCTACCGCTGTGGCTGACCCGCGTGCCCAGCTACGCAGTCGGCTCGCTCGCGGCGTTCTGGTGCCTCGAACGAGGAACCGCGTTCTTCTGATACAGGGCACGCAACCAGGTCAGATCACGCCGCGCTCGCGCAGCCCGCCAACCTCTTCCCAGCTATAGCCGAGCTCCTCCGTCAGGATCTGCTCCGTGTGTTGACCGAGCTCCGGCGCACCACCGCGGATGGCACTCGGGCAGGCGGAGAGACCGATGGGAAGGTTGAGCATTTCCAGGCCGCCGTGACTGGGGTGATCGACCTGCGCGATCAGATCGTTGGCGCGAATCTGCGGATCGTCCGGCAGGTCCGACACCGAGTTCACGAGAGTGAAAATGAAATCACCCCCTTCATCCAGTAGCCGTACCCATTCGTCGCTGCCGCGGGAGGCGAAGATCTCGTCGAGGATTGCGATGAGCTCGGCTGCGTGGGCACCGCGCGGCATCAGGCTGGCGAAGCGTTCGTCGTTCACCAGATCCTCGCGGCCGAGAGCACGCGCGAAGTCCGGCCACCAGCGATCCGCCTGGGCCATGGCGAGCGCGATCCAACGGTCGTCCGCACAGCGGTAGTGATTCCAGAGTGGGTTGAATGCGCTCGTGCGTGCGAAGCGAGGCAGCTCGTTTCCCAGCATCAGACTGGCCGCCAGAGAGAGCCCCTGCAACCACGCCATGGACCCCAACAGCGAGACATCGACCGCTTGGCCAGCGCCGCTTCGCTCGCGGTGCAGCAGTGCGGTGATGATCGCAAAGGCGAGCATGCTGGCACCCATTTGATCGGCGATCGCGCCTTGCACCGCCAGCGGCGGCCCGTTGGGCTCACCGACGGCATTCATGATGCCCGAGCGCGCGAGCCCCAGATAGTCCATGCACGGGCGCTTCGCATCGGGGCCCTTGAGCCCAAAGCCGCTTCCGCTGGCGTAGATCAGGCGATCGTTGCCCCGACGCAGGGATTCGTAATCGAGCTGCAGCCTCTCGGCCACGCCGGGACGAAAATTCTGCACGAAGACGTCGCTGCGAGCCACCAGGCGTTGAACGACCTCACGCGCCTCCGGCTGTTTCAGATCGAGCGTCAGGCTTCGCTTGCCGCGGTTGTGCGCCTCGAAGTAGAAGTTCGGCACGGCCGAGAGATCAGTGCCGGCAGCGCGCGCCACGCCGCGCCCGGGATCGCCGCGTCCGCTCTCCTCGAGCTTCACGACGTCGGCACCAAGATCAGCCAGCATCATGGATGCAACGGGCCCCTGTTGCCAGATCGTCCAGTCGATTACGCGAATCCCCTCGAGCACACCTGCCATCTCTTCACCTTCAGCTAGAACCTTCAGTTGAAACCCTCAGCCAAGACCTTCAGTCGAACCGATCCGATGCCGTAGCGCTGATTCTATCACGGGCGCGAAGACACCCTCAGCCCGGATCATGCGAGGGTTGGGGGGTTAGGCGGGAGCACCCACCAGGCGGCGCAGACGGGGGGACAGAGAAGCACGAACCGGATCGGCGGGCGCACGGGAAAGCACTTCCCGTGAGTTGAAGGTATTCCAGAAGAGGACAGGTCCGTCGGGCAGCCCATCCTGTCGCACACGGGCGCACAGCGCCGCCATGCACTTTGCCGTGTATGTTGGATCCAGGAGGATCTCGTGCTTCGCGGCCAGCGCCAGGGCGGAATCGCCCGCCTGCGTACTGGCTCCATAGCCCGCACCGAGCTGGCTGGAGTCCAGCGCGAAGTCCTCCGGTCCGATCTCGACTCTTGGAACCGTGGCGTCGACGCTGCGCAGCAGCCGTAAGGTGGACCGGGCGCTGCGTGTCAGGCTGCGCGGCGACGGCGTCAAGATGTCGGTCACCACAACGCCGCGTACCCGTGTCGCCAGGCCGGCCAGCTTGAGGCCGAGCGCCAGGCCGGCCAACGTGCCTCCACTGCCCACGGCTGCCCACACCTCGCTGGGCTCGGGAATCTCTCCCGCATTCACCTGCTCGGCGAGTTCGAGCCCCGCGGCCACGAAACCGACGTTGCCCCTCGCACTCGAGCCGCCGGCCCAGACCAGATACGGCCGCTCACCTCTCGCCGCGCTGCGGGCGAGCACCCGTGCGCTCTGCAGTACGCCGCCGGCGAGATTGCGGCCGTAGACCAGCTCGGCCCCCCAGGCGGCGCACAGCTCGAGCGAACGCCGCACATCTTCGGTAACCGGCTGATAGATGAGAACCAAACTCGTCTCGAGCCCGGCTTCCCTGCCCAGGATCGCCGTCGCCAGGCCATGGTGTGTGCCAAGACCGCCGGAAGTCACGAGCCGACGGGAGCCGAGCTGCAGCGCGTGACCGATCAAGAACTCGAGCTTGCGCGGCTTGTTGCCGCCATAGAGCGGGCAGGAGCGATCGTCGCGTTTCACGAAGAGGCCCTGGCTGCCGAATTCGGGCAGTGAGAGCCGCGTGATGGGCGTCGGCAGATCCGTCAGCGGATAGCGGACCAAACGCTCACGCAGAGCGGGAAAGCGACGAAAGAGGGCCGGCTCCGATCGAGACACGGGCGAAACCTACCGATTCGCCACCGAATATCCAGCCTTCGTGCCGCGAAGCCGAGAGTCTAGCGCTCGTTTTCGTCGGCCTGCCGCCGGTAGAGTTCGTAAACGCCGAAGCGGCGCAGGATCCACCTGATACCCTGCGGGCTAAGGGCTTCTGCAACCGCCAGCAGCCGCTTCGGCCCCGGGTTGACCACGATCTCTGGGACATCCCGCTCGATGGCATGGACGACCGCCTCGGCCACCTTCTCCGGTGTAGTCTCGCCGAGTATCCTGGGCGCCCGCTCGCCGTACTCCGCGAACATGCCCGCCGTGGCGACAAAGCCCGGGCAGATCACCGAAGCGCTCACGCCGCTGCCCCGTAGCTCCTCGCGAATCCCCCCCGTCCACTCGATCATGCCAGCCTTGGTCGCCGCGTAGGTGGCCGAGAACGGCGAGCCCTTCTTGCCACCGAGCGATGACATCATCACGACGTGACCACGAGCGCGCTCCAGCATTCCGGGCAACACGAGCCGCGACAGAATCAATGGCGCCACGAGGTTCGTCCGGATCATGCTCTCGATGTAGTCGGGCGCCAGGCTGGTATAGCGGCTCACCTGCTCCATGCCGGCATTGTTGACCAAGACGTCGATTGCTCCGTTGCCGGCCGTCGCCTGCTCGACCAGTCGCTCCCGGTCAGCCGCATGCGTGATGTCAGCGGGGATCACGTTCGCCTGCGCGCCCATCTCCGCGACGTTGGCGGCGGTCGTCTCCAGCCCATCCGCGGACCGCGCCGTCAGCGACAGGTCGGCACCCCGACGCGCCAGCGCTCGCGCGATGTAGGGACCGAGCCCTCTCGAGGCACCGGTCAGCAGTACGTGCCTTCCCCGCAGATTCATCGTCTCACCTGCCCCGAGCCCGCTGCCTCGCCTCAACCCGCGACGCCCGGTCCACTACGCGATCTCCAGCCCGATGATGTCTCGCGCCTTGCTCCGATAGAGCTCCGTCGGCGCCTCAGCCATCAGCATCATCTTCTGTGATGCGAATGAGCCCTCCGCATGAATGGTACAGACTTCGTGCCAGCCAGCGAAATCGCTGGCCACGACATGATGCAGCATGCTCATCAGCTTCAGACGCTGCTCAGCATCGAAGCCAGCGGCGCCACCCATGTACTGCTCAAGGTAGGGACGAAGCTCGTCGTTCTGCCAGTCCTTGTAGGTGGGCTGCGTGACCACCAGGCCACCCGCAATATCCTGAATGTCGCGCACGAAGTCGTGAAAGCCGGAGGCGAAGTGCAGCTTCGCCATGTTCGAGCTCAGTGTATTCGCGACGTAGAAGCCCGAGCCACCGAAGTCCTCGGGGTCGAGAGCCGCCGCCTTCGCGAGGGCCTTCGTGGTCTCCGTGTACCGGATCATGTTCACGAAACGTTCACGAATATTGGAGGTCTTCTGAACGCCGTTGGCTTCAGCGGCGAGCATCGCCAGGCCCGTCATGTACTCGAGAATCGGAATCTTGTAGCTCACGGCGGTATAGCGATGAAAGGCCGAAAAGGCATAGGCCAGGCCCTGTGCAGCCTGCCATTCGCGCAGCAGAAAGACCCGCTCCTTCGGAACCCGAACATTGTCGAAGATGACGAGCGCCTCGACGTGCCCCCGACGTGGCCGCGGCGTGGGGAAATGGACCGTATCCTCGAAGCGAAAGCTCGGCCGGCAGATCTGCGTGATCCCCGGCGTGTCGACCGGGATCGCAAACGCCACGGCGTAGTCGGCATCCGCCTCCGTCATGTTCCGAGTGGGGATGACGAGAATTTCGTCCGTGTATGCAGAAGCCGTGATGTGCGCCTTCGCGCCGGAGACAACGATCTCACTCTCGCTCTCATCGACCACCCGTAAGTAGTAGTCCGGCTTGGCCTGCTCGCTTGGGCCCTTGCTGCGATCCCCCTTCACATCCGTCACGGCGCCAGACAGCGACAGGTCGTTGCGTGCACAGTGAGCGCGGTAGTCCTCGATTCGCCTCTGGTACGTCTCATTGCCCGTGATACGCGCCACGGCGGCCACACCATTGATGATGTCGCTACCCACGTCCTTGATGAACGGCAGCGCCCCGTCAGCCGTTTCACAGGCGGCCCGGATCAGCTCGTGCCGTGCGGAGACGGCTTCGGGATAGTCGGGAATCTCGAAATACCGGCTGATCGACTCCCCGCTCTGCGCGTCGCGGATCACGGCGAGATCCCGCGTCTTGGGATCGTGTGCCATGATGAAATCGAAGGCGGCGGTCTCGACACCCACCTTCAGATAGGGATCCTCCGTCACGTTCTTGACGCGTTCCCCGAGCAGATAGACGGAACGCCCGTCGATCAGTCCTTTCCTGTACTGCTCAGCCGTACGCAGTGCCATTCTCTCTTCCTTCTCGATGCCCGAATGGGCTGCTCACTTGGCCTTGTACGGCCGCATCATCTGTGACAACTCAGCCATGAAGTTGACGTCACCCTCGATCGTCAGCTTGCCGCTGATTACCGCCGTGACCCCGTCGATCTTGCCGGTGGCGATGTCGTGATAATCGCTGTCGCGCGCGACGACGTAGACGCGTGGATTCTCCAGGATGCCACCGGATACGGTCATTCGACCGTCGCGGATGCGGACGCTCCAGTCGCCACCACCGCCACCCGTGATGCGATAGCTGATCGTCGCGTCGACGCCCTCGGCGCGATCGGGCAAGAACCTCCCGGGCATGCCGTCGAACAGGTGCGCGACCGGCACCGGCTCAGCGTGGGCCTCCTCGGCCAGGTCACGGAGCAGGTCCTTCTTCACGACTTTGCCGATTGCATTCTTGGGCAGTCGCGCGCGAAAGACGAAGCTCTCGGGAACCTTGTACTGCGCCATTCGCTCCAGGCAGAATCGACGCAGCGGTTCTTCGGCGAGGGCTTGGCCCCGTTTGAGCACGACACACGCCTTGGCGACTTGCCCGTACTTCTCATGCGGCTCCGGAATCACCGCGACGGCTTCTACCAGCGGGTGCCCAGCGATGACGGTCTCGATCTCTTTCGGGTAGACGTTCACGCCGCCGCGGATGATGAGGTCCTTCTTCCGATCGACGATGAAGAAGAAGCCGTCTTCGTCGACATAGCCCATGTCACCGGTGTACAGCCAACCTTTCCTGATGGCTTCCGCGGTCGCCTCGGGCGCGTTGTGGTAGCCCTGCATCAGCGTCTCACCGCGAACGACGATCTCGCCGATTGTTCCCGGCTCAGACTCGCACCCCCGCTCGTCGAAGACGCGCACATCCAGCTCCGGAAGGGCCACGCCGATCGAACCGCGCTTGCGCGCATCGAAGGTATTGGCCGTGATGCCACCGCTATTCTCGGTGGATCCATAGGCCTCGAGGATGGGGATGCCGAAGCGCCTCTCGCATTCTTCGAGCTGATCTGCAGGAATGGGCGCGGCACCGGACAACCCGAAGCGCAATGAGCTCGTGTCAACCGCCGCCGCCTCCGGGGCCCTGAGGAGGATGTTCCACATCGTCGGCACAATGTAGAAGCCATTCACGCGGTAGCGCTCCACGCACTGCCAGAACTCAGAGGCCGAGAACTGACGCCGCAAGACGATGGTCAGGCCCCCGTACATGCAGGGGTATGCCAGATCGTTCAAGCCGCCCGAGTGGAAGAGGGGCAACACACACAACGAGCGATCTCCGGGACTGATGGGCGCCACGCCCGTCTTCAGCCGTGCACCCTCGAGTATCCCCCTGTGTGTCAGGAGCACGCCCTTTGGAACGCCAGTCGTGCCAGAGGTGTACATCACCGAGGCGACGTCATCGGGCGACGGCCTACTCTCTTGCTCGCTCGCGCCGGCGTGCTCGCGGAGGATCTCGGGTAGATAGTCGTGAGGAAAGTCCAGCTCCATCGGTGACTCGGAGTTGACGACGATCGTGCGAACGGGTGCGATCTTCTCCTTGACGGCCGAGACGAGGGGGGCGAACTCGGCATCGATGATGAGGATGGGCGGCTTCGCATCCCCGACCAGATACTCCAGCTCCGCCGACTGCCACCAGCAGCTCACAGGCCCGGCGATGGCGCCAATCTGCTGCACACCCAGGAGCACATAGAAGAACGCGGGCGTATTGCCCATCATGAAGGCAACTACGTCGCCCTTCGTGACGCCCCTGCTCACGAGATAGTCGGCGACGGCATTCGCCCGTTCGGCGAGCTCCCCGTAGGTCACGACATCGTCGTAGAACTCCAGAAAGCGCGCATCTGCCCGCTCGCTTGCATTCCGCGCAACGAGCTGCCGGCTCGTCAGGATCTTGTTCGTCATCTCTCCCCGTCTCAGACTCGCAACCAGCCGTTCCGCTTGTACCAGCTGAGGGTCTCTCTCATTCCCACCTCGACATTCGGGTGATGGAAGCGAAAGCCTGCCTGCTTGATCTTCGTGTTGTCCCAGATGCGATGGCAAGACATGTAATGCAGCGTGTCCTTCTCCAGCTTGGGTCGCACACCCAAGCGCTTTGCAATGAACTGGGAAGCCATCGCAGCCGGAATCAACAGCCACAGCGGAACACTCACAAGGCCCTTCTCTTCGCCAAAGAGCTCTCTGGAGACGAAGTTGAAGAAGTCGGTTGTGGTCAATCGCGAATCGTCGGCCAGATTGTAGGCCTCTCCGATGGTCGAATCGTTGCCCGCTGCCCAGGTCATGGCACGGCACACATCTTGGACGTGGACGAAGCCTTCGACGCAGCGACCACTGCCGACCAAGACGATACGCTTCTTGTCGCGAGCTGCGTGGACGTGTTTGATGGCGTTGAATATGCCGTACTCGGAGCGAGCCCCGTAGATGGCAGCTGGACGGATTACCGTCGTCTCCAGACCCTCCTTCACGCCCTCCTTCGCGCCATAGCGGTGGACGACCTTCTCCCCTTCCCACTTGCTCTCGTTGTAGGCGTTCAACGGCGCAGTGAGCTTGGGCGCATCCTCGGCAACCGGAGTGCCTTCGTGCCAGTCGTAGCCGTACACACCTGCCGACGAGAGATGGAGGAATCTCTTGACACCGACCGCCACACAAGCGGAGCAGAGCTTCTCCACCGCAGCGACATTGATGGCGAACATCACCTCACGGGGCGTCGAATAGTCGTGGATGCCCGCTACGTGGAACACGACATCGATTCCGTCTAGCAAGGCGTCCAGACTACCTCGGTCTGTCAAGTCGGAGGCCACGAAGTCGACCCCCAGTGCCTCGAATAGCGCTCCGTAGTAGCGACTCGACACATCGGTGGCCCGAACGTCGAACCCCGCCCGAACCGCCTGCACCACCATGTGGTGGCCGGTAAAGCCCGCCGCGCCCGTAACCAGTGCCCGCCGACCGCTCCCCGTCGCCATCACCGCCCCCGGCCGCCAACGTCGACGGCGGGCAGGTCGCCGTCCCCAGCAAAGAGCCGACGGGCCGCCTGCGGATCGAGGCTGATCCTGAGCTCGATCGACCCCTCGTCGCCGGGCTTCTCGATCGCCCGCATGACCATCTCGAAAATCGCATCACGCTGGTCGGCAATCCGCTCGGGGCGGCCGATCACGAGCCACTGGGTGGTCAGGTGCTCGATGAAACCGAGAATCATGTTGCGAACCAGGTACGGATCTAGATCCTCCCGGAACACACCCCTCTCGACGCCCTCTCGAAAAGCCTCCACGATCGGCCGCGCCGCATCCCGTACTGCTTCGTAGGCGGTTGTGCTGGCATAGCGCCGGTTTCCCTTGAGGGTCAGCAGCGCCACCGATGTGTAGAGAGGATTGGCCTCGTAGAATTCGAGGTAGGCTTGGATGATGACGCGCAGCTTCTCGCGCGGGTGGTGAATGTAGTGGGCAACCGCCTTGACCCGATCGACCTCACGCTGGGTGTAGAACTCCGATATCGCGAACAGCACATCCTCTTTCGAGCCGAAGTACTCGTAGAGGGTGGGCTCCGATACACCGGCGGTCTGGCAGATTGCCGAGACGGTCGCTGCCTCATAGCCCTTCTCGCCAAAGACCCTGAGCGCGCCCTCGAGTATGGCCAACTCCTTCTCGGGGTTGCGCTTCTTGCCATTCCTCGCGGCGCTCGCTGAACCCGCTGCCCGTTTCTTCTTGGCCATAGTCACATCCAATTGGATGCTCATAGTATTTAGCTATGTAGAGATTGTCAATATATATTCTGTATCTCTATAAAGAACTATGCAGTAAGTTTGACTAAATTGAGGATTCTATCCCAAATACCTTTATTGTGGTAATGCGCAGCAGTCAGGCGCCATCGCCGGAGAGCCTCGCCCTCGGCGCGAGCGAGGTCGTCGAACTCGCCCGCGTCATGGGCTGGCACCCGAAGAAGCTCATCTTGTTCGGTGTCGAGGAGGAGGGTGTCTCACTGGGCGATGGACTCAGCGCGAGGGTCGAGACAGCGCTACGCGAACTCGTCGGGCTGCTACGCGATGAGCTGAATGCCGCGCATGCAAGCCCTATGTCGTGAGCGAACTCCCGCAGTCGAACGCTTCACCCGCTGCTCGCCATGCCGACGAGCAGCGGGTGAGAGCGCAGCGCGCGCTCCACGTAGAAGAACCGACAGGAACTGCAACTCCGCTGCAAGTATGGTGCGTTCAACGCAAGTGAGCTCTGGCACTTCGACCGCGCCGACCTAGTTCTGCGAGCCCTGAATCGGCCAACCGATGTCGTCACTCCCCGGTGCGCTGAGCACCGTTGGATCGTTGAAACTCGTGTTGAACAGTCCGTTCGGCCCCGCGGACAGACAGAAGACGGCATGCTGATCCTCTTCAGTCGCCGTCACCCCGTTGACCCCTCCGCCATCGAGATAGCGAACGTTGCAGACGTACGGCCGCCCCCACGGATCCAGCGGGATCTCCTTCAGGTACGGACCGTTCCAGCCCGGGGGCACCGGTGCCGTGGTGCTGGCTGTATAGAGCGGATTCACGGCCCCGACTCGGTTGCGAATGAGATGATCCTCGAGCGCGCCGGCGGCTCCGCCGCTGCCTCCACCATCCCAGTTCCCCGCACCGGAAGCCCCAGTGCCACCTGGGATATTCGCTGCGGAGATCTGAGCTGCGACCAGCCCGACCAGCCGGGAGATCTCTCCCGCATCGTTCTGGTTCGCATCACCGTTCACCGGCCAGCGACCCGTGTCGATGTTGAAAGCCAGGATCGCCTGTCCGAG